>NZ_JAUTDN010000052.1 GCF_030646155.1 Conexibacter sp. CPCC 205762 | reverse complement strand
GGCGGGACGGCGCCGGCGTCGGCGACGCGCCGCCGCCGGGCGGCGTCGGGCCAGCAGGCGGCGTCGCGCCGGGCGGCGGATCGGCCGCCGCCAGCGGCGCGCCGCTGGCGGGATCGACGGCGCCGACGGTCACGAGCAATTGGCGCGTGTCGCTCGTCGCGCCGGAGGGCGCGAGCGCGGCGCGCGTGGTGAGCGTCAGCAGATAGCGGCCCTCGGCGCCGAAGGCCCAGTTGCCGTGGGCGTGCGTGCCGGCGGGGACGGTCGTCGTGTCGGGCAGCCCGTCGCCGCTGTCGAACAGCGTCGTCGCGCCGCCGAAGGTGCCGGAGCTGAAGAGCGCGAACCGCCCCGGCCCGTCGACCGCGTCGAGCGTCCACGTCAGCGGCCCGGCGACCTGCCCGCCGGCGATCTCCTCCGTGTTCCAGCCGGGCCACAGGACCCCCGGGCGCTGCACCTGCGGCAGCAGCCACAGCGGCGCGCCGGGCGTGCCGAGGAAGGCGAACGCGGCGCCCGCCGGCACGCTCGTGCGCGCGGCCGGGCGGACGTGGAAGACGACGTCGGCCGGGTCGCGCCAGACGACCGCGCCCGAGCCCGCGGTGCCGTCCTTGACCTGCACCCGCAGCGCGCCGTCGACCAGCCGCGCACCCCAGTCGACGTGGCCGTCCTGGAGGACGACGGGCGCGGCGGCCGCCGACCCCGGCCCCGCGAGCGCCGCCGCGACACCCGCCGCCGCAGCGCGCAGAGCTGCCGCGCGCACGCCCGCAGCCCGCCGGCGCCTCACGCCGCGCCGCCCCTCACGCGCACCCCGTGCAGCACGACGTCGTAGCGGTCGAGCTGGAAGCCGTGGCGCTCGGCGGCGCCGGCGATCGCCGCCTCCAGCCGCGCGTCGGTGAACGGCTCGACGGCGCCGGTGCGGGCGTCGACGAGGTGGTAGTGGCTGTGGCCGGGGTGCGCCTTCTCGTAGCGCGCGAGCCCGTCGCGGCCGACGACCCGCCGCAGCAGCCCGAGCACGACGAACTGGTCGAGCAGCCGGTAGACCGACGCCTGCGAGCCGACGCCGCGCGCGGCCAGCCGCGCGACGATCTGCTGCGCGCTGATCAGGCAGTCGCCGTCGCGCGCCAGCAGCTCCAGCAGCGCGACCCGCACCGCGCCGGCGCGCAGCCCGGTCCGCGCCAGCCGCCCCTGCGCCCAGTCGAGCCAGCGGTCGCGCTCGCCCGGTTCTCGTGTCCCCGCCATCGGCCGGGAGCGTAGCTTAAAATGAGATCGAGTCTCAAATCTTGCCCATCGGTAGCGCCCCCGCAGCGAGTACGCTCTCGCGTCGATGTCAGGCCCCAGAGAGGACAGCGCGCTCTCGCCCGTGCGGGCGGTCGAGCGGGCGTGCACGCTGATGAGCGCGTTCACGCTCGCCGAGCCGGCGCTGACGCTCGGTGAGCTGGCCGAGCGGGTCGGGCTGCCGAAGCCGACCGCGTACCGGATCGCCAGCTCGCTCGTGCAGAGCGGCTTCATGACGCAGTCGGAGGACGGCCGCTACGCGCTCGGCAGCAAGCTGATGGAGCTGGGCGCGATCGTGCGCGAGCAGCTCGACCTCGTGCAGGTCTGCGGGCCGGTGCTGCAGGCGCTCGCGAGCGCGACCGGCGAGACCGTGCTGCTCGGGCAGCCCGACTGGGCGACCGCCGAGATCGTCGTCGTCGCGCGGCGCGACAGCGCGCACGCGCTGTCGATCCTCTCCCCCGTCGGCAGGCGCTCGCCGATCGCGCCCGGCTCGCTCGGGCAGGCGCTGCTGAGCGGGATGGCGCCGGCCGAGCGGCGCGCGTTCGCCGAGCGGCTCGGCACGACGAGAGACGCCGGCGGCAGAAGACGCTCGCCCGCGGCCTTCCTGCGCGAGCTGGAGGAGGCGGCCGCGCGCGGCTACGCGCTCGTCGCGGACGGCTACCTCGACGGCGTCTCGGGCGTGGCGGTGCCGGTCCTCAGCGAGGGCACGCGGCCACTCGGGACGATCGGCATCGTCGGGCCGACGACCCGCCTGCACGACCGCCTCGAGCAGTTCGGCGCGCTGCTCGTGCGCGAGACGGCGGCGCTGTAGCGAGCCGCGCCGCGCGGGACGTCGCCCACGCGGCGCCGCGCCTCAGGCGACCGCCCGCAGCAGCCGCCGCCACGCGCCCTCCAGGTGCGCATCGGCCTGCGCGTGCGCGTACTCGGCCAGCGCCCGCTCGCGCGGCAGCGGGCGGACGACGCCGCCGGCCGCGTCGGCCAGCAGCGTCAGCTCGCAGGCCTGCTCCAGCAGCACCGCCGCCGTCACCGCCAGGCCGACGCTCGCGCCGGCCGTGACGACGCCGTGGCCGACCATCAGCGCGGCCCGGTGGCCGGCGAGCGCGGCGGCCAGCGACGCGCCGCGCTCGCGCGTGTCGATCAGGCCCGCCCACTCCTCGTAGCGGCCGACGCCGGCCGCGAAGACGCCGCCGGTGTGCGAGATCGCAAGCGGCTCCCGCCCCGCCGCCGCGAGCGCGATCGCATGTGGCGGATGCGCGTGGACGACCGCCTGCGTCGCCGGCCGCGCCAGCAGCGCCTCGGTGTGGATCGGCCACTCCTGGTGGCGCGGGCCGTCGCCCGCCACCACCTCACCCTCCCAGCCGACCAGCATCACGTCATCAACGGTGACCTCGTCGAAGGCGATCCCGGCGCGCTTGATCCAGGCGCCGCGCCCGTCGCCGTCGCGCAGCGACAGATGGCCCCAGACGTGGTCGTCCAGGCCCGCCGCGCCGAGCACCCGGCAGCCGCGCGCGACCTCCTCCTGAGGGCTCACGCCGCCAGCTCCGCCGCGACCCCGATGATCATGTCCTCCTGCCCGCCGACGATCCGCCGCCGGCCCAGCTCCATCAGCACGTCGCGCGCGTCGACGCCGTACTTCGCGGCGGCCCGCTCGGCGTGCAGCAGGAAGGAGCTGTAGACGCCGGCGTAGCCGATCGTCAGGCCGGTGCGGTCGATGATCTGCGGGCGCTGCTGCAGCGGCGCGACGACCGTCTCGGCGACGTCCATCAGCGCGAACAGGTCCGCGTTCGCGGGGGTCCCCGAGCGCTCCAGCGCCGCCGCCAGCACCTCCAGCTGCGCGTTGCCGGCGGAGGCGCCGAGGCCGCGCACGGAGCCGTCGACCCAGGTCGCGCCGGCCTTCACGCCCGCGAGCGCGTTGCCGACCGCGCAGCCGAGGTTGTTGTGCGTGTGGATGCCGACCGCGGTCGACGCGTCGAGCGCCGCCCGCAGCGCCTCGACGCGCGGCGTGACGGTGTCGGGCACGAGCGCGCCGGCCGAGTCGACGATGTAGACGCACTGCGAGCCGTAGCTCTCCATCAGCTTCGCCTGCTCCGCCAGCACGGCCGGCTCGACCATGTGGCTCATCATCAGGAACGAGGCGACCCGCATCCCGTTCGACGCCGCCCACGCGATGTGCTGGGCGGAGATGTCGGCCTCGGTGCAGTGAGTCGCGACGCGCGCCACCGTCGCGCCGAGCGCCTGCGCCTCGCGCAGTCTCCGCAGCGTGCCGATCCCGGGCAGCAGCAGCACGGCGACCTGCGCACGCGTCACCGCCGCGACGGCCGCCTCGATCAGCTCCTCGTCGCGGTGCGGCGACTCGCCGTACTGGATCGAGGAGCCGCCGAGCCCGTCGCCGTGCGTCACCTCGATCACGTCGACGCCGGCGCGGTCGAGTGCGCCGGCGACCGCCGTCACCTGCTGCGGCGTGAAGCTGTGGCGGACCGAGTGCATCCCGTCCCGCAGCGAGGAGTCGAGCAGCGTCAGCGCGCTCATGCGGCCACCTCCGTTCCCTGCAGCCGGCGCGCCAGCCGCTCGCCGACGCCCGCGGCGGCGGCGGTCATGATGTCGAGGTTGCCGGAGTAGACCGGCAGGAAGTCGCCGGCGCCCTCGATCTCGATCATCACCGTCACGAGGTCGCCGTCGCTGTCGCAGACGAGCAGCCGGTAGCCGGGCACGTAGCGGCGCATCTGCTCCGCCATCGCGCGCACCGACGCCTCGACCGCCGCCGCGTCCGGTCTGCGCACGCGCGCGTAGATCGTGTCGCGCATCAGGATCGGCGGCTCGGCCGGGTTGAGGATGATGATCGCCTTGCCGCGGTCGGCGCCGCCGACCAGCTCGATCCCGCGCGCGGTCGTCTCGGTGAACTCGTCGATGTTCGCGCGCGTGCCGGGGCCGGCGCCGGCCGAGGCGATCGTCGCGACGATCTCGGCGTAGGCGGCGTCGGCGACGCGGTCGATCGCGTGCACGATCGGGATCGTCGCCTGGCCGCCGCAGGTGACGAGGTTGACGTTGGGCGCGTCGAGGTGCTGGTCGAGGTTGACGGCCGGCACGACGTACGGCCCGACGGCGGCCGGCGTCAGGTCGACGCAGACCTTGCCGGCCGCCTCCAGACGCGGCGCGTTGAGCCGGTGCGCTCTCGCCGCCGTCGCCTCGAAGACGAGCTGGATCGCGTCGTCGGCGAGGATCGCCTCGACGCCGTCGGCGCTCGTCGCGACGCCCAGCTCACGCGCCCGCGTCAGGCCCGGCGAGTCGGCGTAGATGCCGGCCATCAGCGCCGGCTCGACGACCTCGCTGCGCAGCAGCTTGATCAGCAGGTCGGTGCCGATGTTGCCGGGGCCGAGGATCGCGGCCTTGACCTTCGCGGGCATCACGACGCCCCCGCGACGAACGTGACCGACACGTCCCCGAGCCCGGCGAACGACGCGCGCGCCGTCTGCCCCGGCGCGACCGGCAGCGCTCTGGAGACGGCGCCGGGGATGACGATCTCGCCCGCCGCGATCCCCTCGCCGCCGCCGTACTGGTGCAGCGCCCGCGCGAGCCAGACGATCGGCGCCGCGGGGTGGCCGAGGACGGCCGCGCCGGTGCCTGCGTTCGCGTCGCCGCCGGGCGACACCGCGAGCGTCACCTCGACCGCCGCCAGGTCGAGACCGGCCGGCAGCGGCCGCCACGCCCCCACCACGACGTGGCCCGAGGAGGCGTTGTCGGCGACGGTGTCGGCGATCCCGATCCGCCAGTCGGCGATGCGGCTGTCGATCACCTCCAGCGCCGGCGCGACCGCCTCGGTCGCCGCCAGCACGTCGTCGATCGTCAGCGCCGCGCCGGACAACGGCGCCTTCAGCTTGAACGCGATCTCGGCCTCGACGCGTGGCGCGAGGAAGTCCGCCGGCGACAGCGCCGCGCCGTCGCCCGAGACCATCGCCGCCGTCAGGTAGCCGAAGTCGGGCTGGTCGACGCCGAGCATCCGCTGCATCACGTCGCTCGTCAGCCCGACCTTGCGGCCGACCAGCCGCGCGCCCGGCTCGGCCAGCCGCAGCGCGCGGCCGGCGAGCTGGATCGCGTAGGCGTCGGCGATCGTCGCGCCCGGGTGGCGCTCGACCACCGGCGCGACCGCGACGCGCGTCCGCTCGGCCTCCCACAGCAGCCGCGCCTCGGCGGCGACCGCCTCCGCAGACAGCGCCTCAGTCATCGCGCAGCCCCGCCTCGCGGTAGGCGGCGACGTAGTCGATCCCGAAGACGCCGGCGAAGTTGCGCACGACGTTCGGGTGGACGCCGCGGCGATACAGGGCCGCGACGTCGCCGACGGCGATCAGCCCGGCCTCCTCGTCGGTCAGCTCCAGCCGCATGTCGATCCCGCGCAGCGACGCCAGCGGCTCGCCCTGCGTGATCGCCCGCAGCTCGGCGAGCGCGGCCGCCGGGTCGCCGGGATGGCGCTCCGCCAGCGACCCCGGCAGCGACAGGTGGTAGGCGGCCCGTTGCAGGTGCGTGCGGCTCATGTCAGCTCCATCTCCACGAGCGAGATCCCCGTGATCCACTCCTCGACCGGCTCGTACAGCAGCCGTCTGCCGCCGTGCGAGCCGGCCGCGCCGAGCGCGACCATCCAGCACAGCAGCTCGCCGGCGCCGGGGCCGCCGCCGGCGACGAACTGCGCCTCGCTCATCCCGTCGAGCGCGGCCAGGTCGGGCGCCTCGAACAGGTCGAGGAACCAGCGGTCCCACTCCGGGTTGATGCGACCGGTCTCGGGCACGCCGATCCAGTGGCTGATGCCGCCGGTCGCGACGACGGCGACGCGCTCGGCGACGGTCTGCGCGGCGATCGCGTCGGCGAGCGCGATGCCGAGCTGGCGGCAGCGCGCGAACGACGGCAGCGGCCGCACGAAGGTGTTGACCGACAGCGGCACGAGCGGGATCGCGTCGGCCGGGTCGAGGAACTCCAGCGGGCAGGCGTAGGAGTGGTCCAGCCGCATCCCCGGCATCCCGGAGACGTCGAAGCCGGCGCTGACGAGCGCGCCGTGCAGCTCGTCAGCGAGCGCGGCGGCACCGGGCAGCGGGCGGATCGTGTTGCCCAGCTCGCCCCACGTCTCGAAGCCCTCCCCGCGGCCGATCGTGAACGTCGGCATCAGGTCCTCGGAGAACGTGAACATGTGGTCGTTGCCGACGACGACGAGCGCGTCCGGCCGCGCCTGCGCCAGCGAGTCGCGCAACCGCTCCCAGCCGGCGTAGACGCGGTCGAGCTTGTCCTGCTCGCGCTCGCTCTGCCGCACCCGCAGCTGGCCGCCCGCGTGCGAGACGCAGGCGGCCCAGACGACCTCGCCCATCAGCAGCTCCCGATGAAGTCGAGCGCGATCCGGTTGAACGCCTCCGGCTGCTCGAACTGCGGCCAGTGGCCTGCAGCTTCGATCAGCTCGAAGCGCGCGCCCGGCACGAGCGCCGCCGCCTTGCGCGCCGTCGCCGCCGGCACGGTCGGGTTTCTGTCGGTCCAGACGAGCAGCGTCGGGACGCTCGTGCGCGCGAGCTCGGCCTCGCCGATCAGGTTCGCGCGGTTGTCCTCGCCGGTCTGCTCGGCGGTCATCTGCGGCATCGCGGCGCGGCTGTCGGGCAGGTTGAAGATCGTCCAGCGCGTGTCGACCAGCTCGTCGGGCACGTTCTCGGGCGCCGCCATCAGGAACTCCAGCCGCGCCCGCACGCGCTCTCTCGTCGGCGCCTCCAGCGCTCTGTTGGTGACCGACGCGACCTTTCTGTGGATCGCCTTGCTCTCGGCCTGGCTGGCCGCGTCGGACAGCAGCATGCCGGCGCCGGTCGCCGAGATCAGCGAGCGCACGCGCTCGGGCTGGGAGAGCGCGACGCGCCAGCCGGTCCAGGCGCCGAGCGACTGGCCGATCAGGTGCGCGCGCTCGGCGCCGACGCTGTCGAGGAAGTCGAGCAGGTGGCGTTCGAACAGCGGCGAGTGGTACGTGACGTCGGTCGGCTTGTCCGTGAAGCCGTGGCCGATCGCGTCGATCGCGTAGGTGCGGTAGCCGGCCTCGCCGAAGGCGCGCACGTTGCGCACGAAGCCCTCGGCGTGGCCGGAGAGGCCGTGCATCATCACGACGACCTCGCCGTCGGCGGGGCCGGCCTGGATGGCGCGGGTGCGGATCCCGCCGGCGTCGTGGTAGGTCACGCTCGTGCCGAGCGCGTCGATCCAGAATGACATCGGGGTCAGGTCCTTCCGTGCGTGGTTGCGAAGTCGTCGAGCAGGTCGTTGACGGCGCCGGGCCGCTCCAGCTGCGGCCACTGCTTGGCGCCGGGGAGGGTGTGGAGCTGGGCGCCGGCGGTCTGCGCCGCCTGCGCGACCACGGCGGCCGGCGTGTGGCCGTGCTCGCCGCGGATCAGCAGCAGCGGCAGGCCGCGCTCGCGCAGCGTGGCGAGGGCTTGGGCGTCGAGCAGCGCGGCGGAGTTGTCGGCGGCGCGGACCGCTCTGTGGACGGCGCGCGCGGCCTCCGGCGCGTAGAGCGCCCGGCGCGTCTGCACCAGCTCGTCGTCGATCGACGCGGGGTCGGCCACGAGGCCGGCGAGGCGCGTGCGGACGGCGTCGGCGGTCGGCTCGGCGAACGCGCGCCCGCCGCGCTCGAAGGCGGCGGCGACGCGCGGATCGGCAAGCCGCTGCGCCTCGCTCTGCAGCCCGGCCGGCTCGATCAGCGCGAGCGCGCGGACCAGCTCGGGCCGCTCCAGCGCGATCCGCGCGCCGACCCAGCCGCCGATCGACTGGCCGGCGAGGACGGCGCTACCGATGTCGAGCGCGTCGAGCACGGCGGTCGCGTGCGCCGCCAGCTCCGCGATCCCGTAGCCGCCGTCGTGACGGCCCGTGAGGCCGTGGCCGAGCAGGTCGAAGGCGATCACGCGGCGGGTGCGGGCGAGCGGGACGAGGTTCGCCCGCCACGATTCGAGGTGGCCGCCGCGGCCGTGGAGGAGCACCAGCGGAGCGGCGCCGCCGGCAGCGCCGGCGGTCACCACCCGCGTCGCGACGCCGCCGGCCTCGACCCACTCGACGCGAGCCCCGAGGAAGTCGGTCCAGAGGCTCACAGGTGGGTCCGCAAGAAGGCGAGCGCGCGCTCCCACGTCAGCGCGGCCGCCTCCGAGGCGTGGTTTCTGTGCGTGTCGTCGTGGTAGGCGTGGCCGGCGCCGGCGTAGGTGTGCGTCTCGACCGGCAGGCCGCTCGTGCGCGCCGCCGCGTCGAGCCGCCGCACCTGGTCGAGCGGGATCACCTCGTCCTGCTCGCCGAAGTGGAACTGGATCGGGCAGCGGATCGCCGGCGCCTGCGCGATCCGGTCGACCGAGCGGCCGCTGGTCGCGTACTCGGGCAGCAGCACGGGCAGCGCGTAGAGCGAGACGGCCGCCTTGAAGGCGTCGCCCAGCAGGGCGGCGGCGATCGCCGTGCCGCCGCCCATGCAGAAGCCGATCACGCCGGCCCGCGCCGCGTCGACGCCGTCGAGCGTCGCGAGGAAGCGCAGGCCCGCGAGCAGGTCGGGAACGGCCTGGTCGTCGGTCGCCGACAGGAACGCCTTGATGCGGCGGTCGGACGGCGAGCTGAACTCGGCAGGCGCCCCGCCGGCGCGCGTGAAGAGGTCGACCGTCAGCGTCGCGAAGCCCGCGGCCGCGAGCCGCCGCGTCACCTCCTCGCGGTGCGGCGTGACGCCGAGGTTCTCGTGCGCCATCACGACCGCCGGCCAGCCGCCGGCCGGGCCCGCGCCCCCCGAGGGGAGCGCGAGGTAGCCGCGGATCGTGCCGCCGATGCTGGGGAACTCGACCCAGCGGGCGGTGACCTGCGCGGCGCTCATGAGGCCGCGCAGTAGGCCGCGGCGCCGGCGGCGTTGTCTCTGGTGATGACCTGCACGGGCAGCGTCTGGACCGGCTCGGCAGCGCTTCTGCCGTCGAGCTGGTCGAGCACCGCTCTGCCGGTGCGGAAGCCGATCTGGAACGGCGAGGCGTCGGTCGTCGAGAGGAACTCGCCATCCTCGACCGCTCTCAGCCCCAGCTCGGTGCCGCCGTTGGTGAGGATCTTCACCTGGCCGTCCTTGCCGGCCGCCTGCAGCGACTTCAGCACGCCGAAGGCCATGTCCTCGTTGGAGACGAGCACGTAGTCGAGGTCGGGCTGCGCCTGGATCATGTTCTCGGCGACCGAGGCGGCCTTGCCGCGGTTCCACATGCCCGGCTGCTCGAACACGACCTTCGCGTTCGGGGCCGCGGCAAGCGCGCCCTTGAAGCCTCTGACGAGGAAGTCGGAGGCCGCGCCGGGGGCGCCCGCGACGATCCCGACCTTGACCTCGCCGGAACCGCCCGCGGCTCTGACCTGCTCGGCGAGGAAGCCGCCGATCTTCGCGCCGGTCGCGCCGTTGTCGAAGACGACCGCGCCGGCGACCTTGCTCGGGTCGCGCACGAAGTCGACCGAGCTGAGGAAGACCGGCACGTCGTCGCCGTTGGCCTTGTCGACGATCTGCGCGCCCGACTGCACGTTGACCGTCTGCAGCACGAGCGCGTCGGGCTTGCGCGCGAGCAGGTCCTCGCCGTTGGAGACCTCCGCGCCGACGTCGTCGCGCGAGTTGACCTCGTTCAGCTCGGCCGCGTCGCCGAGGCCCGCCTTCAGACCTCTGGAGACGCACATGTTGAACTCGACCGAGCTGCCGTTGATGAAGCCGACGACCGGCTTGTCGCCGCCGCCTCCGCCGGACGCGGCGCTCGTGCCCGAGCCGCCGTCGTCGTCCGAGCTGCTCCCGCAGCCCGCGCCGAGCGCCGCGGTCGCGGCAGCGGCGAGTGTCAGCGCCGTGAGGCGCCGCAGGGACCGACCGAACATCTCTCTCTCCTCCTTCGCGCGGGCGCTAGTGGCCCGCGCCTCGATCCGAGCGCCAGCGGGTGCCCGCCTGCCCCGACATCACGGCGATCGCGATGACGGCGCCGGTGGCGACCGACTGGTAGTACGTCTGCACGTTGAGCAGGTTCAGGACGTTGGTGATGACGCCGAGCAGGACGACGCCGAGGACGGTGCCGGCGACGCTGCCGCGGCCGCCGGCGAGCGACGCGCCGCCGATCACGACCGCCGCGACCGCCTGCAGCTCCAGCCCCACGCCGCCCATCGGGCTGGCGGCGCCGACGCGCGAGACCAGCACCAGGCCGGCGAGCGCGGCGAGCGCGCCGGCGATCACGTAGAGCGCGATCTTGACGCGGCCGATGCCGATCCCGGCGACGAAGCTGGCGTGCTCGTTGCCGCCGATCGCGAGCGCGTCGCGGCCGAGCCGCGTGTAGCGCAGCAGCAGCCCGCAGGCGAGCAGCACGACGCCCGCGACGACCGCCGGCATCGGGATCCCCAGCAGCGTCGCCGCGCCGAGCCAGCCGAAGTTGCCGACCGGGATCGTCTCGGCGTTGGTGGTCGCCTGCGAGAAGCCTTCGAGGATCGACATCGTGCCGAGCGTGAGGATCAGCGGCGGCGCGCCGGAGGCGACGATCGCGAGCCCGTTCAGCAGCCCGACGCCCATCCCGATCCCGACCACCGCCAGCACCGCGACGGT
The DNA here is from genome assembly GCF_030646155.1 of Conexibacter sp. CPCC 205762. GTDB lineage: Bacteria > Actinomycetota > Thermoleophilia > Solirubrobacterales > Solirubrobacteraceae > Conexibacter. The sequence continues at coordinate 20,902 of NZ_JAUTDN010000052.1, read as the reverse complement.
CGCGCTCGCGTCGCCGTTCAGCAGCTTCGCCGCGATCACGCCGCAGAGCGAGGCGCAGGCGCCGATGCTGAGGTCGATCCCGCCGGAGACCATCAGCAGCGTCGTGGCGCCGGCGAGGATCCCCAGCACCGCGACCTGACGCGTCACGTTGAGCAGGTTGTCGGTCGTCAGGAACGTCTCCGACAGCAGCGAGGCGACGACGACCACGACGACCAGCACGAGCGCCAGCGCGGCGACGTGCGAGCCGGTCGGGCCGAGGCGCCGCAGCAGCGCCAGCGGACCGCGGGGGCGGTCGCCGGCGGCCGCGGGGAGCGAGTCGACGGCGCTCATCGCCCCGCCTCCGCGCCCGTCGCCAGCTCGGTCAGCGCCTGCCGGCTGGCCTGCTCGCGCTCCAGCTCCGCGACGACGCTGCCCTTGCGCAGCACGACGATGCGATGGCACATCGCCAGCACCTCCTCCGGTTCGGTCGAGACGATCGCGACGGCCGCGCCGTCGCCCGCGAGCCGGCCGACGAGCGCGCGGATCTCCTGCTTGGCGCCGACGTCGACGCCGGCGGTCGGCTCCTCCAGCATCAGCACGCGGCCGCCGCTGGCGACCGCCTTCGCGAAGACGACCTTCTGCTGGTTGCCACCGCTGAGCGCGGCGACCGGCAGCGTCGGATCGGCCGGCTGCACGCCGAGGTCGCCGACCCAGCGGCGCGCCTCGCTCAGGCGCCGCCGCGCGAGCACGCCGCGGCTGAGCGCGCGGGCGCTCAGCTGGATGTTCTCGGCGACGTCGAAGGCCGGCACCAGCCCGCTGCGCAGGCGATCCTCCGGCACCAGCGCGATGCCGCGCCGCAGCGCCTGCCGCGGCGTCCGCGCGCGCAGCGGCGCGCCGTCGACGGCGACGCTGCCGGCGCCCGGCCGCGTCTGCCCCGACAGCACCCGCGCGAGCGTCGACTGGCCGGCGCCGACGGCGCCGAACAGCCCGACGATCTCGCCTCGCCGCAGCGTCAGCGAGACGTCGCGCAGCCTGCGCCCGACGGTCAGCGAGCGCGCCTCCAGCGCGATCGCTCCCGTGTCCCCCACGCGCTCCGGCGGCGCCGCGACGACGACCTCGCGCCCGAGCATCGCGCGCACGAGGTCGCCCGCCTGCACCGTCCGCTCGCCCCGCAGCTCCAGCAGCTCCACGACGCGCCCGTCGCGCACGACGGTCGCGCGGTCGGCGACCGCCAGCACCTCGTCGAGGTGGTGCGAGACGTAGATCACGCCGACGCCCTCGGCGGCCGTGCGGCGGACCTGCCGCAGCAGCACCTGCGCCTCGCGCGCGCCGAGCGTCGCGGTCGGCTCGTCGAGGATCAGCACGCTGCAGCGGCGCGAGAGCGCCCGCGCCAGCTCGACAGCGCGCTGGTCGGCGATCGACAGCTCGCCGACCGGCTGCTCCAGCCGCAGCTCGAGCCCGAGCGCGGCGAGCGCCGCCGCCCCGTCACGCCGCACGGCCCGCCAGTCGACCAGCCCGCCGCGGCCGACGCGGCGGCCGAGCGCGATGTTCTCGGCGACCGACAGCTCCGGGATCAGCGCCGTCTGCTGCAGCATCGTCTCGATCCCGGCGGCGTGCGCGGCGCCGGGGCCGAGCCGGCCCAGCTCGCGCCCGTCGAGCGTGAGCGTGCCGGCGTCGGGCCGGTGAGCGCCGGCGAGCACCTTCACGAGCGTCGACTTGCCGGCGCCGTTGGGGCCGAGCAGCGCGTGGACCTCGCCCGCGCGCAGCTCGAAGTCGACGCCCTTGAGCGCCTGCGTCGCGCCGAACGACTTGCGCACGCCCGACGCCCGCAGCAGCGGCGCGGCACCCATCAGGCGACCTCGACGCGGACGTCGAACAACGGCGGGTCGTCGTGGCGCGCGACCTCGGCGAAGTGCTGCCGGCCGCAGCTCGTGCAGGCCGAGCGGCGCAGCTCGATCTCGGCGTGCAGTCTCACGCGCGTGCCGATCTGCTGCGGCTCCGCCAGCGCGCCGCCGAGCCGCTGCTTCGGGTTCTCGTGCGCGTGCGCGAAGGCGCTGCCGCAGGAGCAGGCCCAATAGTGCTCGCCCTCCAGCTCGACGATCGACAGCTGGTCGCCGACCGGCGCCAACGTGCGGCCGGCGGTCGCGTCGAGGCCGAGCGGCTCCTGCGCGGCCGGCCAGGCGCGGCGTTCCTCCAGCATGCGCGTCCGCAGCGCCTCGGTCGCCTCGCCGTCGAGCGTCCCGTCGTCGCTCACGACGACCCCGTAGACGAGCCGCGCGCTGGCGACCGTGACGGCGTCGTCGCGCACGTCGGCGGCGACCAGCTCGGGCGCGCGCAGCAGCGGGTCGCCCCAGCCGCCGCCGCCCTGCGGCCCCCACTCGTAGACGTCGTCGCGACCGAACGTGAAGATCGGCGGCTTCGCGCTCAGCTCCTCCTCCGCAACGGTCAGCTGGTCGATCTCGGTCACCAGCTCGCCGGCCGCCAGCTTCGCGCGCACGTCGGTGTCGCGGTAGAGGCGGTGGACGTTGGTCGCCGCCGGCAGCCCGCCCCACAGCCCCGGCGCCGTCGGCACCGTGTAGCCGTGGCAGGCGGCGAGCACGCGGAAGGAGTCGACGTCGTGGACCATGTACGCCGCGCCGCTGGACTGGCCGCCGCGGTTGCGGCCGGCGCCGGGCGTGTCGGCGAGCAGCCGCCGGTGCAGGTAGAGCACCGGCATGATCAGCTCCAGCGACTCCACGTTCGGGGCCTTGCCGGCGATGATGTTGCGGTGGCCCTGGGGGCTGAGGCCGTCGCGGTGGGCGTAGGCGCCGCCGCCGCTCATCGTCTGGTCGAGCATCACGCCGGTCGCCGGCTCGCCGTGCTGGTTGAGGCCGTCGACGGTGAAGATGTCGGGGCCGCCGGAGGGCGCCGCCTGCGCCTCGACGATGTGGCCGGGCGAGGTCGAGACGAGCTTCGACAGCACCTCGGTCGCGGTCGTCTCGGTCAGCCACATCGCGCCGAGCGGGCCCTGCGAGACCGGCGCCGGCCACTGCGCCGAGCAGATCAGGCCGGGCGGCGCGATCACCTCGATCGCGCGGAAGATCCCCTCCGTCCACGGCAGGTCGTGCGCCAGCAGCGGCAGCACGCCGGCGTAGACGCCCGCGAGCAGGCCGGTGTAGGTGCAGTTGACGAACCCTCTCGCCTGCGGCGAGCTGGCGGAGTAGTCGAAGCTGAGCGTGTCGTCGCGCTTGGTCAGCGTCACCTCGATCGGGTGCAGCTTGTCCTCGTGGCCGTCGTGGTCGAGGTAGGTGCGGGCGCTGAAGACGCCGTCGGGCAGCTCGCGCAGGCGGCTGCGCAGCCGCCGCTCGGAGAGGTCCATCAGCTCGTCCATCACCGACAGCACGACGTCGACGCCGTAGCGGTCGATCAGCTCGCCGAGCCGCTTCTTGGCGACGTTGTTGGCGGCCAGCATCCCCTTCATGTCGAGGCCGAGGTTCATCGGCAGCCGCGACATCCCGGTGATCATGTTCCAGACGTCGGTGCGCAGCTCGCCGCCGTCGATCAGCTTCAGCGGCGGCAGCAGCATCGCCTCCTGGCGCACGTCGGTCGCGGCCGAGCAGAAGCTGCCCTTGACCATCCCGCCGACGTCGAGCTGGTGGCAGGCGGCACCGGTCCAGGCGATCCGCCGGCCGTCGTGGAAGATCGGCGCCAGCAGGCCCATGTCGGGCGCGTGCAGCGCGCCCTTGTAGGGGCTGTTGACGACGAACACGTCGCCCTCGGCGATGCCGGGATCGTCCTCGCAGTCGGCGATCACGTGCTTGACCATCTGCGAGCAGGAGGCGGCGTGGAAGATCACCGTCTGCCCCATCGCGGCGACCTCGCCGCCGGCCCGGTAGAGGCCGGTGTTGAAGTCGGTCGCCTCGTTGACGAGCGGCGAGCCGGAGACGGCGGCGAGCGCCGCGCCCTGCTCGTCGGTGATCGCCAGCAGGCGATGGCGGATGACCTCGAAGGTGACGGGGTCGACCGCCTGACGCGCGTACTCGTAGGCGCCGGTCGGGGTCGCGAGCTCGGTCACTGGTCCTCCTGCGGGATCTCGATGGTGATGTGGCCGTGGCCGTCGACGAGCGCGCGCTGGTCGGGGCCGACGATCACGGTCGTGCCGGCCTGCTCGATCGCGGCGGGGCCGGCGATCGTGCCGCCGCCGGCGAGGTCCTGCGGGCGGTAGACGGCGGTCGTGGTGAGCGCGCCGCGCTCCTCGAACCAGATCTCGCGGCTGCCGCTCGGGGCGAGCGGGTCGAGGCTGCTCGCCTTCGGCGCCGGCGCCGGCCGCGTCACCGGCACATGGCCGTCGACGCGCAGCACCGTGAACTCGACGCCGGCGACGCGCAGCGCCGTGCCTCTGCCGTAGATGTGCTCGTAGCGGGTGGTGAAGTCCTCGACCAGCTGGTCGACCGTCGCGCCGGTGACCGCGCCGGCCGGCAGCTCGATCGCCAGCTCGTGGACCTGCTGGCGGAAGCGCATGCCGACATAGCGGCGCATCGTCAGCTGGTCGGTGCCCATCGCCTGCTCGCAGCGCTGCGTCAGCGTCGCGAAGGCGGCCTCCATCTCGGCCGCCGAGACGTGCTCGGAAGCGCGCTCGAAGCCGCGCGGCGCCTGCGCGTGGTGGGCGACGGTGAAGGTGCGATGGCGGTCGGAGGTGACGGCGCCGTAGGCCGAGTGGACGGCCGCGGTCGCCGGCACGAAGACCGTTCTGATGCCGGCCTCCAGCGCGTAGCGGTGGGCGTGCGTCGGACCGGCGCCGCCGTAGGCGAAGACGACGAAGTCGCGCGGGTCATAGCCGGCCCGCAGCGTCACCTTGCGCAGCAGGTCGGCCATGTGGTTGTCGGCGACCGAGCGGATGCCGGCGGCCGCCTCCAGCAGGCTCAGCCCGAGCGGCTCCGCGACGTGCTCGCGGATCGCCTGCTCGGCGGCGGCGCGGTCGAGGCCCATGTTGCCGCCGAGGAAGTACTCGGGGTCGATGATGCCGAGCACGACGTCGGCGTCGGTGACGGTCGGGCGCGTGCCGCCGCGGCCGTAACAGGCCGGGCCGGGGCGGGCGCCCGCGCTCTCGGGGCCGACCGTCAGGTGGCCGTCGTCGACTCTCGCGATCGAGCCGCCGCCGGCGCCGATCGCGGTCACGCCGATCATCGGCAGCGCGACGTGGAAGCGGCCGACCTCGGCGTTGCGCGTCAGCAGCGGCTCGCCGTCGACGACGAGGCCGACGTCGAACGACGTCCCGCCCATGTCTGAGGTGATCACGTTCGGCCAGCCCTTCTCGGCCGCCAGCGCGGCGGAGGCGAGCACGCCGCCGGCCGGGCCGGAGGTCAGCATCGCGGCCGCCTGCGTGGCGGCGTCGCCGGAGGGCAGCACGCCGCCGCCGGACTCCATGATCGACAGCTCGCCGCGGAAGCCGGAGTCGCGCAGCTCGCCCTCGAGGTTGGTGACGTATCTGGCGATGATCGGCCCGAGGTAGGCGTTGATCGAGGTCGTCGAGGTGCGCTCGTACTCGCCCAGGATCGGCAGCAGCTGCGAGGCCGCCGAGACGAACAGGCCGGGCGCCTCCTCGCCGATGATCTCGACCGCGCGGCGCTCGTGGACGTCGTTGCGGAAGGCCCACAGGAAGGTGATCGCGATCGCCTCGCAGCCGTCGGCGACCAGCTCGCGGACCGCCTCGCGCAGCTGCTGCTCGTTGAGCGGGACGATCACCGCGCCCTTGTAGTCGACCCGCTCCTCGATCTCGCGGATCTGGTCCAGCGGCACGATCGGCTGCGGCAGCGTGCGCGCCGAGTAGTGGCGCGCGGTGTGGCCGAGGCCGGCCCAGCTCGCGGTCGAGCGCTGGCTGCGCAGCACGTCGCGGAAGCCGCGCGTCGTCAGCAGGCCGGTGCGCACGCCCTTGCGCTCGATGAAGGCGTTGGTCGCCTGCGTCGTGCCGTGGGCGTAGTAGACGAGGCCGTCGCCGATCTGCTCCGGAGCGACGCCGATCGCGCCGGCAGCCAGCTCCAGCGCGCTGATCGCGCCGCGCGTCAGCTCCTCCTTCGTCGTCGGGCTCTTGGCCATGTGCACCTCGCCGTCCTCGGTCAGGAGGACGGTGTCGGTGAAGGTGCCGCCGATGTCGGAGCCGACGTAGAAGTCGGTCTCTCTGGTTGGTGTGCTCATCGACCTTCTCGATTGCTCTCGGGGGGACTGGGGTGAAGTGCGATGGGTCAGGCGCTCAGCTCGCCGGCGACGTCGCGCACGAGCGCGCCGAGCCGTTCGATCTCGCCGTGCAGCCGGGTCGTCGGGCCGACGAGGCCGAGCGCGGCCAGTGGGCGCGTGCCCTCCAGCCGCACCGGCGCGGCGACGCCGGAGACGTCGCGCAGGTACTCGCCCTCCTCGACGACGTAGCCGAGCGCGCGCGAGCGGCGGATCTCCTGTCTCAGCGCCGCCGGGTCGGTGTGGGTGCGGTCGGTCTCGGCGTCGAGCGGCAGCTCGGCGATGACGGCGTCCAGCTCGGCGTCGGAGAGGCCGATCAGCAGCGCCTTGCCGAGCGCGCCGGGCGGGATCGCCGAGCGGCGGCCGATCGGCGACAGCACCGACAGCGTGTGCGAGCTGTCGACGCGGTGGACGATCGTCACCTCGCGCGCGGCCCAGTCGGCCTCGCCGAGGATCACCGTCTCGCCGGTCGCCCGCGCGAGCCGCTCCATCGCCGGTGCGCAGGCGCGCACGACGTCGAGGTTCTCGCGCACGATCGCGCCGAGCGACAGCAGCCGGAAGCCGAGCGCGTACGTCCCGTCCTCGTGCTGCGACATGAAGCCGCATTGCACGAGCGTGGTGACGATCCGGTGCGCCGTCGGCTTCGGCAGGTCCGCGCTCGCGGCGAGCGCGCCGAGCGTCAGCCGCGGCTGCTCGGGCGCGAACGCTCCGAGCAGCGTGCAGGCACGCTCGACCGATCGGTTGGTTGCGGGCTCGCTCTCCACGACCCGCGGTATTTCGACAGACGGAATGCGTTCCATCTCTCCTCCTTGAGCGAGGACGGTACGTGAAACGCGTTTCGTTTGTCAAGCGATTCGGCGCGTGTTGACGACCGCCCCGCGCCCCGAAGACGCCGAAGGCCCCGCCGTAGCGGGGCCTTCGTTCGCTGCTGGTGGGTCTGTGCGCCGTCGCGATCGCGGGCGCGGCGCGCGCTCAGCGGCGCGCGCGTCTGACGGCCGCGCCTCTGAGCGTGATCGTCAGCGTCTTCGCCGTGCGCGCTCTGCCGCTCGTGACGACGAGCTTCAGCCTCGCTCTGGCGCTGCGCCCGGCGAGCCGTCTGGCCGCCGCTCTGGTGAGCCGCAGCCGCACCGCGCCGCGTCTCCCGGCACGGATCGTTCTCGGGGCGAGCACCGCCGCCCAGAAGCGTCTGCCGGCGATCGTCACCCGCACCTGTCTGGGGACGGCGACGCGGCAGCTCGCGCCGCCCGCACGGCAGACGACGGTCGCGACCGCGGCGCTGCCGGAGCGGTCGACGGAGACGCGCGCGCGGCCGCTCACCTGCGGGGCGCTCGCGCCGCTTCTGGCGGGCGCTCTCGGTGACTCGGCCGGCGGTCTCGGCGGGTCGGCGGGCGGGTCGACCGGCGGTCTCTCCGGCGGGCCGGGCGGCGTGTAGTCGCGGACGGTCTGCGGCAGCGTCACCGTGATCGTCCCCCAGCGCTGGCCGATGTAGTTCGGCAGGCCGAGCGTTCTGCCGCCCACGTCGGTCATCGTGACCGGCGCGGCGATCCAGCTGCGACGCCCGACGAGGTCGCCGGCGCGCGCGCCGGCCGCCGCCAGGTCGACGTCGAGCACGTGCAGGCCGACGTACGGCGTCAGGCTCGTTCTGCCGGCGAGCGCGTCCTCCATCGAGCCGCTCGTGAAGCCGTCGCTGACGAGCCGCGCGCTCGCGCCGTCGGGCGCGATCCGCAGCTGCGGGTTGACGAGGCGGATGTCGATCGCGTGCGGCGGCAGCGAGAAGCGCACCGTGCCCTGCTGCGTCACGACCGTCTCGCCGCTCGTCGTGTCGCGCCACGCGTCGGCCTGGCCGAAGCGGAAGCTGTACGGGTCGGCGGCCTCGGGGAAGCTCGCGCCGTCGCTCAGCTCGACCGCGCCGGCGCCGGACGGGACGCCCGGGATCGCCGACGGCCAGGTGCGCCGCAGGTAGTCGACCCAGGAGCGCAGGCTGCCGTCCTCAGCGCTCGCGCGGCCGCTCCACTCGGCCGCCAGCGGCGGCTCGGCGAGGTAGGTCAGCGAGCGCAGCGGGCCCTCGCCGCCAGCCAGCGCGACGACGTCGCCGAGCGGGTCGCTCGCGACGGCGGGCGCATCCTCGACGGCGAGGTCGCCGGCGAGCGCGACGGGCGCGTCCCACGTGCCGGCGCCGGCAGCGGCGCGGCTCGCGTACGCGGCGAAGCCGCTGGCGGTGCTCTGCGTCCAGGCGACGACGGCGGCGCCCTCGTCGTCGAGCGCGAGCGCCGGGGCGGCGGCGGAATACACGCCGTCGGGCAGCGTCGCGACCGTCTGTGCCGGCTGCAGCGCGCCGTCGGCGGCGCTCGCGCGCGCGACCTGGACGAGCGATCTGCCGTCGCCGAGGTCGGGCGTCGCGAACGCGACGACCCCGCGGCCGTGGCCGTCGTAGGCGCTGTCGAGCAGCGGCGTGCCGGCGCTCGACAGCGTCGCGGTCGCGTTCCAGGCGACGGCGGGGTCGCTGCCGGCCGGGCGCGTGGCGGCGCGCGCGCCGGCGCCGTTCTCGCTCCAGGCGGCGAGCGCGCGGCCGTCGACGTCGACGGCCAGCGACGGGCCGCCGAGCGCGCTCGTCGTCACGCTCGCGAGCGTCGTCGGCGCGCTCCAGTCGGAGGTCGGGCTGATGCCGCGCGCGGCGGCGAGGATCCGTCTCGGGCGGGCGTCGTCGACCGACAGCCGGTGACCGGCCTGCCAGGCGGCGGTGACGCGGCCGGAGCGGTCGGCGCCGAGCGCGACCGGCGTGGCGATGCGGTAGAGCGCGCACGTGCCGGTGGTGTCTCTCCACAGCTCTCTCGGGGCCGACCAGCTGCCGCGCGCGGGCCGCGTCGCGACCTGCACGACGCAGTTCTCCGCCCACGCGGCGGTCGCGGTGCCGGTCGCGTCGACGAGCACGGACGGGTCGGCGGTGATCGTCGCGCCGGCCGCGCTGAGGGCGGTGGCGGTCGACCATCTGCCGTCGCTGCGGGTGGCGGTCCACGCCTCGGTCGTGTCGGCGCCGTCGACGGTCGCGACCGATCTCCAGACGACGGTCGCCTGCCCGTCGGGGTCGAGCGCGAGGCTCGGGGCGTAGCCGGTGCGGGCGCCGGAGATCGCCTGCGGCGCGCTCCAGTCGCCGCCGCGCGGGCGCGTCGCGGCGCGGATCAGGCCGGATGCGTCGGCCCAGACGGCGGTCGCGACGCCGGCGCGGTCGATCGCGACCTCGGCGCCGGAGGCGCTCGTCGTGGTCGCGACGGAGGTCGCCGGCTGCCAGCCGGCGGCGGCGCTTGCAAGTGGGGGAAGACCGGCACCGGCCGCGACCGCCGAAGCGGTCGCGGCCAGGGCCAGCGTGAGCTGTCTCACGGGTGCTGCTGCCGCTCTACCAGCCGCCGACAGCGGTCAGCGTGCCGAACGCGTCGCCGGTTCTGTAGCTGCCGTTGCTGCCGCCGTTGAAGATCGTCGCGCCGAACGCGGTCAGTCTCGGCACGGCGTCGAACCACAACAGCTGTCTGCTGCCGCCGTCCTGCGTGCCGCCGCTCAGCGTCGCTATCTGCTGGTCGCTGTAGCTGGTCGCCGAGCCGCCGAGCGGGACGTAGGAGCCGGTCGCGAAGACGGCGCCGCTGGTGAAGTTGATTCTGATGTCGTCGATCGAGACGTCGATGTAGTGCGCCGGCAGCTGCGAACGGAAGCCGCCGTCGTACGACGCGAGCGTGCCAACGATCGGCGACGGCTGCTCGACGTGCACGACCGGTCTCGTGTATCTGCCCGGCGAGATCGCCGTGATCGTGCCCGGTCCGGGCGTGCCCGGTCCGGCCCAGTTGGTCGTGATGTACGTCACCCAGCTCGAGCGCAGCGTCCAGTCGACGCTGCCGTACGACGCCGATGCCGCGCTCGGAAGCGCGAACAGGAGCATCGACAGCACAACGCCGAGCGCGAGCAGCAGCCGCGCGCGCACCTTCGTACTACGGGCCATATGCGGTCCTTTCGGATGTTGTTCCCCATGCCCGGAAGCCAGGCCGTGACGGCCCCCTTGGTTCCGGTATTAGGGCACCCTAACAGATGTCAGGCGGGCCTTACAAGAAGACGTTCGGCAGAGCAGATGCGGCCGATCCGCAGAGGAGGGCTCGCTGCCGTGCTCCCGCCGTGCGCCCCCTCCGTTCGCTTCCGCTGCTCGTGCCGGCTCTGCGTGCCGCCGCCGTCATCCCGTCGTCCGCGACCGCCGGCCCCGTCGCGACCGCGGCCGTCGCCAAGCCGGTCGCGGCGAAGCAGCGCTGTCCGCAGGGGACGATCCCGCTCACGCGCGCCCGCGGGAGACGACTCGTCGCCGTGCGCGACCGCCGCGGGCGGCTGCGCTGCCGCGCCGCCCAGCCCGGCCGCCCGCCCGCGCCGGGCGCCACCCGCGCCGGCCAGGCCGCGAGCGTGACCGACGCGCTGCGTCGCGCGCAGGCGTCCATATGCGGCCTCCCCGCCCACGCCCCACCCCGCAGACCCCTTAACGCCGAAAGCCCCGCTCTCGCAGGGCTTTCGATCTAAGCGGACGACGGGCCTCGAACCCGCGACCTTCGGCTTGGGAAGCCGACGCTCTACCAACTGAGCTACATCCGCGTGGCAACGGATTCTACCCACGTGGAGCGGGTGGGGCCGCGCGGGGTCGTAGGCTTCGCGGCATGCGCCGCCGGATCGTCCCCGCAGCCGCCGTCCTGCTCGCCCTTGGGTTCATAGCTCTGCTTCAGCGCCGGCGGCGGGCTCCGCAGGCCGTCACGGCCGTCGATCTAACGGAGATCCCCGCGCGGACGGGCTATCCCGTCCCAACAGCTCAGCCTCAGGTCGAGCCTGAGACCCACGCCCGCGACGCGACTATCGCGCCGGTTATGGAAACCGCCGCGCCAGCCGTCGCGGAGAGAGCACGCTTCCTCTCGATCCCCTGGTCGACGCACCCCGATCCACCGCCGCCGGAGACCACCGAGCTGCAGCTCCACTGCACGCTCACCTCCCCCGCGATGGAGCTGGCGCGGGTCGACGTGCGCGAGACCGCCTCGCAGGTGTTCGTCACGGTGCTGGCGCGCTGGCGTCCGCAGGCGCCGGGCGGCAGCCCCTCCGAGCCCGACCTCAAGCGCACCGCCACGGCCGCGCTCAACGCCCCGCTGGGCGACCGCGCGCTGGTGCACGCGCCGCACGACGACGCGCCCCGGTGACCGCGACCTCTACCCTTCAGTGACCGCCATGCGCCGTCTCGCTGTCCCCGGCCTCGTCGCCGTCCTCGCAATCGGTCTCGTCGCGCTGCTGATCTTCGGCGTGCTGCAGACGACCGACGACTCCTCGATCGACCAGGCCGTCGCGAAGGGCGATGCGCCCGCCGCGCCGAGCGTCGTGCTGAGCAGACTGGCCGGCGACGGCAGCGGCTCGCTCGCCGACTACAGAGGCAGAGTGGTGCTGGTCAACTTCTTCGCCTCGTGGTGCGCCCCGTGCGACCAGGAGGCGCCGCTGCTCAACGACGTGCAGAGAACGCTGGCGGCGAGCGGCGGCACCGTCCTCGGCGTCGCCGTCGACGACACGCGCGAGCGGACGCAGGAGTTCGTGACCAAGCACGGCGTCAGATATCCGATATTGCGCGACATCGACAGAAAGATGTCGAAGGACTTCGAGCTGAAGGGCCTGCCGGAGACCTTCCTGGTCGACGCGCAGGGCAGAATCCTCGCGCTCGAACGCCAGCAGATCACGAGAGCATGGATCGACAGAACGCTCGATCCGACGCTGGCGAGACTGCGATGAGGCGCCTCGCCGCGATCGCGGCGCTGCTGCTGGCGCTGCTCGCGACCGCCGTCGCCCCCGCCGTCGCGCCGGCACAGACCAGCGCACCGAAGACCTCGCTCTACGAGATGGAGAGCCAGGTCATGTGCGTGACCTGCAGAACGCCGCTGGCGGTCGCCAACGGCCCGCAGGCCGACTCCGAGCGCGCGCTGATCCAGAGACTGATCGGCGAGGGCATGACGCCCGCCCAGATCAAGGACGCGCTCGTGCTGGAGTACGGCGAGCGCGTGCTGGCGCTGCCCAACGACGACGGCTTCAACATCGCGATCTACGTCGTGCCGATCCTCGTCGTCGTCGTCGGCCTCGCGATACTGGCGATCTTCCTGCCGCGCTGGCGCAGACGCGCCCGCGCCTTCGCGGGCGCTCCCGGCGCGCTCGGGCCCGAGCTGGACCCGGCCGACGCGCGCCGGCTCGACGACGACCTTAAGAACTACGACTGATCAGTCGCCGTCGGTCTCCGCGGAGGCCGCCGCGTCGTCCAGTCTCGCCATCGACTCCGGCGCGCTGACGCCGAGCAGCGCGAGCGTCCCGGCGATCGTCGTCTGGGTCGCGGCCAGCAGCGCCAGCCGGTAGGCCTCGACGCCGTCGCCCTCCGCCCCCAGCACGCGGCAGTCGCGGTAGAAGGCGGTGAACGCCTGCGCCAGCTCCAGCACGTACGCGGTCAGCCGGTGCGGGGCGCGCTTCTCGGCCGCCTCGGCGATCTCGCCCGGGAACGCGAGCAGCTTCTTCAGCAGCGTCCGCTCGGCCGGATCGAGCGGCAGCGAGCGCGCCGCGCCCTCCCCCGCCAGCTCGCCGGCGAGCGCGTCGGCGACGGCGTCGCCGCCCGCTCTCTCCAGCATCGACGCGATCCGCGCGTGCGCGTACTGGACGTAGTAGACGGGGTTCTCGTTCGACTGCTTGCGCGCGAGATCGAGGTCGAGGTCGAGCGTCGTGTCGTGCGACCGCTGCAGCATGAAGAAGCGGGTCGCGTCGACGCCCAGCTCGTCGAGCAGCTCGTCGAGCGTCGTGAAGACGCCGCGGCGCTTGGACATCTTCTCGCGCTCGCCGGCCTCGACGAAGTTGACGAAGCGCATGATCAGGATCTCCAGCAGCTCCGGATCCCCGCCGAGCGCCTCCATCGCCGCCTTCAGGCGCCCGATGTAGCCGTGGTGGTCGGCGCCGAAGACGTCGAGCTGGCGCGTGAAGCCGCGCTCCTGCTTGCTCAGCAGGTAGGCGACGTCGGAGGCGAAGTAGGTCGGCTCGCCGTTGGAGCGTTCGAGCACGCGGTCCTTGTCGTCGCCGAAGGTCGTCGTGCGCAGCCACAGCGCGCCCTCGTGACGGTAGGTGTGGCCGAGCTCCTCCAGCCGCGCGAATGCTCTGCCGACCTCGCTCGGCGCGCCGTCGTAGAGCGACTTCTCGCTGAAGAAGCGGTCGTAGTCGACGCCGTAGCGCTCGAGCGTCGCCTTGATCCGCTCGTACATCAGCCCGACGGCGATCGTCGCCAGCTCGTCCGGGTCGCCGTCGGCGGCGCCGCCGATCTCGACCGCCAGCTGCTTGACGTACTCGCCCTCGTAGCCGCCCTCCGGCACCTCCTCGCCGCGCGCCCGCGCGCGCACCGACTCGCCGAGCTTTCTGACCTGCGAGCCGGCGTCGTTGAGGTAGTACTCGCGCGCGACCTCGTGGCCGTGGAAGGCGAGGATCGAGGCGAGCGCGTCGCCGTAGGCGGCGTGACGGCCGCTGGCCGCGACGACCGGCCCGGTCGGGTTGGCGGAGACGAACTCGACGAGGATCTTCTCCCGCTCGGTGGCGCCGTCGGAGCCGAAGCGGTCGCCGGCGTCGAGCACGTGGCGCAGCGCGCCGTCGAACCAGCCGTCGGACAGGAACAGGTTGAGGAAGCCGGGACCCGCGACCTCGTAACGCTCGAGCGTGTCGCCGAGCCGCGCTCTCAGCTCCTCGCCGAGCAGCTCGGCGATCTCGCGCGGCGGCTTGCCGACGCGCGGCGCCAGCAGCATCGCGGCGTTGGTCGAGTAGTCGCCGAAGCCCTCGCGTCTGGGGCGCTCGACGGTCGGGACGGGGGCGCCGCCGGCGGCGCCGTCGCCGCGCAGCGCGGCCGAGGCGTCGGCTACTGCGGCTCTCAGTTGCTCGAGCGGGGTCACGCGACCTGAGGTTAACGAGCCGGCCGCGGGCACGCCCGAACGAGGCAACCGCGGGCGCTCGATTGGCCCCGCCGAGTTGACATATCACCGCGTTCACGAGCCGGTCGCAAGGAGTTCACGCGACGCTCACAAGGGAAACACGCCAGAGCGCACATGCGCCATGAAAGTCAGCGTTTCCCTAGATCTATCGAGGAGACGTACAGATGCACCGCCCCCTTCATCCGCCTCGCGGCCGGGTGCAGACTCCCCTGTCCCGATCGCTCGCCGCGCTCACCGCCGCCGGCCTCCTCGCCGCCGTCGCAGCCGCCCCGGCCGGCGCCTCGACCGCCTGGGTGACCGGCGGCCCCAGCAGCTCGCTGGTGATCCCGACCGACCTCTCGACGGGCCTCGTCGGCACGCCGATCGCGGTCGGCACCGGCGCCGCCAGAGCGATCGTCCCCTCGCCCGACGGCAGCAAGCTCTACGTCGTCACCGATCAGCTCGGCGTCACGCCGTACGTCGCGATCGTCGACACGGCGACGAGAACCGTCTCGACGACGTACAGCAACGCCGCGCTGACGAGCATCAACGGCGCGCAGCTGACGCCCGACGGCAGAACGCTGCTGGTCGCGGCCGGCTCCAACCTGCTGCCGGTCGACGTCAGCGGCACGACGCCCGTCTTCGGCACGCCGATCCCCGCCGGCGGCGCCCTCAGCGGCTCGATCGCCGCCTCCGCCGACAGCAGAACGGCCTGGTTCGTCGCCGGCGGCGCGCTGCGCAGAGCCGACCTCGCGACCGGCGCCGTCAGCGCCGACCTGACCTTCACCGGCAGCCCCGGGCAGCTCGCGATGAGCCCGGACGGCGCCACCCTCTACGTGACGCAGAGCTCGGCCGACCCGTGGACCGACCCGGTCGGGATCGTGCCGATCGACACGGCGACCGGCACGCCCGGCGCGGTCATCGGCATCGGCAACGTCTCCCGCTCCGTGGCGCCGCTCAACCTCGTCATCTCCAGAGACGGCAGACAGCTGCACGCGCTGCTCGGCCAGTACGTCGATCCCAACCAGGTCATCACGGTCGACCTCGCGACGAGAACGGTCAAGACGACCGAGCTGGGCAGATCGTCGAACGTGCGCGGGATCGCGCTCGCGCCGCGCGGCAAGCTCGCCGCCGTCGGCGGCTTCGGCACCGGCACGCTCGTGTCGGTCGACCTGCCGACGCAGACGCTGCGACCGGCGGTCAACGTCGCGAGAGGCATCAGCGGCACGGTCAACCCGCAGTTCGTCGCGATCACCGGCAGCGCCGACGCCAACGGCGCCGCGGTGCCGACGATCACGCTCGACAAGGCGAGCCAGTCGGGCGTGATCGGCGACCCGACCAACCCGACGGTCACCGTCACCGTCGGCCAGTCCGACCAGTACGGCGACCCCGCGACGCCCGGCGAGATCGCCGTCACCGCCAGCTCCAGCAGCACCTCGATCCTCCCCAACGCGGGGATCAGAATCGAGGGCACGGGGGCGACCCGCACCGTCTCGTTCGAGCCGACCGGCCGCGGCTACGCCTCGGTCACGCTGACGGCGACCGGCCTCGACGGCAAGACGAGAACGGTCGTCCTCTCCTACGGCGCCTCCAACGCGACGACGCCGACGAGCCGCGTGCTGCAGGGCGGCGGCGACGCCTCGACGGCGATCGGCGTCGGCAGAGGCCACATCCTCGTCGCCGACGACGAGCAGGACATAGTCCGCCTCTTCCGCACCGACCGCTCCGGCGAGGCGGTCAAGGAGTTCAACATCGGCCCGTCGGCCGACGGCGGCGGCGAGATCGACTTCGAGTCCTCCGCGCGCGTCGGCAACACCGCCTACTGGTTCGGCTCGCACGGCAACCGCAAGGCCGGCCAGATCGAGACGTCGCGCTACACGATGATCGAGACGAGAGTGGTCGGCAGCGGCGCCGACACGACCGTCACGCGCGTCGGCCAGGCGTACGGCGGCCTGCGCGCCGACCTCGTCGCCTGGGACGTCGCCAACGGCAACCGCCTCGGCTTCCAGGCCGGCACCGCGAGCGGCGTCCGTCCCGACGACGCCAACGGCTTCAACCTCGAGGGCGCCGAGTTCGCACCCGGCTCCAGCAGCACGCTCTACCTCGGCTTCCGCTCGCCGAACCTGACGACGCCGAACGGCCTGCGCGCCGTGATCGTGCCGCTGCTGAACGCCGACCTGCTGACGAAGGGCGACGGCACGAGAGCGGTCTTCGACGAGCCGATCCTGCTCGACCTCGGCGGCATGACGATCCGCGAGCTGCGCAAGAACGCGGCCGACCAGTACCTGATCCTGGCGGCCAAGCGCAACGACACGACGGGCAGAGTCGAGGAGTCGCTGTTCAGCTGGACCGGCCGCCGCGACGACAGACCGATCGCGCTGAGCACCGTCCTGCCGCCCTCGGCCGAGGTGTTCTCCGACGGCCAGGGCACGTGGGAGGGCATCGGCGAGATGCCGGCGACGCTCGCGCCCGGCGCCGAGCTGAAGCTGGTCATGGACCAGGGCTACGACCGCCTCTACACCAGCACCGACAACAAGGATCTCGGCGATCCCCGCCTCAAGAAGTCGCGGCTGGACACGTTCACGCTGACCGGCCGCGTCGGCGCCCAGGCCGACACGACGACGCCGACCTTCGCGGCGCAGGCGGCCGGCACGATCGGCGCGGCGCAGACCGTCACCGTCACCAACGGCGGCGCGCAGCTGCTGAAGATCGGCGAGGTCAACGTCGACGCCGCCGACGCCGGCTCGACCGGCGAGTTCATCGTCGCCGACGACCGCTGCCGCGGCCGTGTGCTCGGCCCCGACGGCACCTGCACGCTGCTCGTCCGCTACGCGCCGGCGCGCGCGAGCGCCACCTCGACCGCGACGCTGCGGCTGGAGACGAACACCGGCAGCGGCAGCGCGACGGTCGCGCTGAGCGGCACCAGCACCGAGCTGGCCTCGGGCCCGAAGGGCGACAAGGGCGACCCCGGCGACAGAGGCGCGACCGGTGACAGAGGCGCGCAGGGCGACACCGGCGCCAAGGGCGACACGGGCAACCCCGGCGCCAAGGGCGACACCGGCAGCGCGGGTGCGAAGGGCGACACCGGCGCCAACGGCAGAGACGGCGCGACCGGCGCCAAGGGCGACAAGGGCGACGCCGGCGCCAACGGCAAGGACGGCGCCGCGGGCTCCAAGGGCGACAAGGGCGACCGCGGCGACCAGGGCCCGGCCGGCAGAGACGGCACGATCGAGCTGCTCTCCGGCCAGTCGAGAACGAGCGTCAAGCGCGGCCGCACGGCGCAGATCGCGTTCTCGGTCCGCAACCTCACCAGCGGTGCGCTCGCACGCGCGACCGCGACGGTGAGAGCGCCGAGAGCGCTGCGCGCGGGCGCGGTCAAGACGATCCGCATCAGCGGCGTCGGCGCCGGCCGAAGCCGCACGCTGAAGGTCACGCTGAAGGTCGGCGCGAAGGCCGCGATCGGCAGCCATCGCGTCGTCGTGCGCCTGACGGTCGGCGGCCGTCAGGTCAGCCGCACGGTCACGGTGAAGGTCACCCGCTAACGGGGATCGGCGCATCGGGCGGTCGCCGCAGCGGCGACCGCCCACGCGCCGGCTAGTAGTGGTACGGCTCTCTGGCGAGGATCTTGTGGCCGCGGTAGATCTGCTCCAGCAGCACGACGCGCGCGAGCTGGTGCGGCAGCGTCAGCTTGCCGAGCGAGAGCTTGTGGTCGGCCTCGATCTGGAGCCCGTAGGGACCGCCGACGACGAAGCAGACGTCGCGCCCGCCCTGGCGCCGATCCTCCAGGAACCGGGCGAACTCGACCGAGTCGTACGCCTGCCCGCCGATGTCGAGCAGCGACACGAAAGCCCGCTCCGGAATGCGTCTGGAGACCTGCTCGTCCTCGCGCACCTCCACCAGCTCCACGCGGGCATGGCGCGCGAGCAGCTTCTGGTAGTGCTGGACGTCGTCTGCAAAGGGGGGCCGCAGCTTGCCGACGGCCAGGACGATGATGCGCACGACTGCGATACTAGGCCCCATGGACGACGACCGAGAGCGCCACATCAACATCCACTTCTCGCCGGACATCATGGCGGGGGTGTATTCCAACTTCGCCAACGTGAGCCACTCGGAGTATGAGTTCACCGTGACCTTCGCGCGCGTCGACCACGAGGTCGATGACGACGAGATCCCCGGTGTTGTCGTCTCGCGCGTCAATCTCTCGCCCCGCTTCATGCGCGAGCTGATCGACGCGATGGAGGACAACTACTCGAAGTGGCAGACGAGCGAGGGCATCAAGAACCTGCCGGAGTTCGGCGGGCCCGACGATCCGCGCGGCGAGCAGTAGCCGCCGGCCACGACACGCGTGCGCGGCGGGTTCGCCCCACCGCGCACGCCTGGTAGCACCAGCGCACGCGCGCGCCGCGCTGCGACAGACTCCCCTCCTGCGATGCGCGTCGCCGTCGTCTCGGACATACACGGCAACCGACAGGCCCTGGAAGCGGTGCTCGACGCCGTCGAGGCCGCGGCCGCCGACGAGCTGTGGAGCCTCGGCGACCTCGTCGGCTACGGCGCCGACCCCGACGCCTGCGTCGCGCTGATCCGCCGCTACGCGACCGTCTCGCTCGCCGGCAACCACGACCTCGCCGTGCGCGGCGACATCCCGCTGGACGAGTTCTCGCCCGGCGCGGCGCTCGCCGCCCGCTGGACGCGCGAGACGATCGACCCCGCCGCGCTCGACTGGCTGCGGACGCTGGAGCCGCAGCAGCTCGACGAGGCGGTCGGCCTCTACCACGCCAGCCCGCGCGATCCCGTCTGGGAGTACGTCCTCTCGCCGCTGCAGGCCGAGCTCTGCTTCGACGTGCTGCGCCACCGCGTCGCGTGCATCGGCCACTCGCACATCGCGCTCGCCTACACGCGCGGCGACGGCGAGCCGGCGACCGGCGAGAAGCGCGGCGACGGCGAGCTGCTGGAGATCGCCTCCGGCGAGTGGCTGCTGAACCCCGGCAGCGTCGGCCAGCCGCGCGACGGCGACCCGCGCGCCGCCTGGCTGCTGCTCGACACCGACGCCTGGACGGCGGCCTTCCACCGCACCGAATACGACGTCGAGGCGGCCGCCGCCGCGATCCGCCGCGCACGCCTTCCGGACTCGCTTGCGGACCGTCTGCCGCACGGTCAGTAGGATGGAGGGTCGATGCGCTTTGCCGTCAGCAGTGCCCCCAAAGCCATCGTGATCGGCGTGCTGGGCTGCGCCGCCGCCTTCCTCGTCGCCTGTGGGGACCGCAACGGTCTTCTCCCCGGCGACCAGGCGAGCAAGCTCAGCAGCGCCCTCGATGGGGTTTCCGCCGCCTGCCAGAGCGGCGACATCGCGCGTGCCCAGTCGGCCGCCGCGAAGTTCAACGCCGACATCCAGCAGCTGCGTGCCGCGACCGTCGACGCGAACCTGATCAGAGGGCTCAGACAGGGCGCCGCGACGCTCGAGCAGCTCGTCTCCGACAGCTGCGACACGCAGACGATCAGAACGCAGACGACGATCGAGACGACGCCCGAGACGACGCCGACCGCGCCGCCGCCGGTGACGACCTCCGAGACGCCGCCGCCCCCGCAGACGACGCCCGAGACGACGCCGCAGACGACGCCCGACAACGGCGGCAGCACCCCGCCCGACACGGGCGGCGGCGCCGAGCCGACGACGCCCGACAGCGGCGGCGGCGCGCCCGACACGGGTGCCGACGGCGGCGCGCCGAGCGATGGGACGGACCCGAACCAGGGCAACCCCGGCGGCGCCGTCGCGCCCGGACAGGGAGGGACGCCGTGAGCAGCGTGATCGCCGGCCGCTACGAGCTCGAGCGGCGCCTCGGGATCGGCGGCATGTCGACCGTCCAGCTGGCCTTCGACCGCCGCTTGGAGCGCCACGTCGCGGTCAAGCTGCTGGCCGAGCACCTCGCCGACGACCCGTCGTTCGTCTCGCGCTTCCGCCGCGAGGCGCTGGCGGCGGCGCGGCTGGTCCACCCGAACGTCGTGCAGGTCTTCGACTTCGGCCTCGACGAGGCCCAGCACCAGCACTTCATCGTGATGGAGTACGTGCAGGGCCAGTCGTGCGCCCAGCTGCTCAGGGACCGCGGCCACCTCGACGTCGACGAGGCGATCGAGATCCTCGTGCAGGCCTGCCGCGGGCTCGACTACGCCCACCGCAACGGCGTCGTCCACCGCGACGTCAAGCCCGGCAACCTGCTGCGCTCGCAGGACGACGTCGTCAAGCTGGCCGACTTCGGCATCGCGAAGGCGACCGAGCAGTCGAGCATCACGCAGATCGGCTCGGTGCTCGGCACCGCCGCCTACCTCGCGCCGGAGCAGGCGCGCGGCGAGGAGGCCGGCCCGCGCGCCGACATCTATTCGCTCGGCGTCGTCGCCTACCAGCTGCTGTCGGGCCGCCTGCCGTACGAGGCGACGTCGCTGTCGGAGCTCGCGCTGAAGCAGCAGCGCGAGGCGCCGCTGCGGCTGGAGGACCTCAACCCGTCGGTGCCGCCGACCTTGTCGCAGGCGGTTGGGATGGCGCTCGCGCTGGAGCCCGAGGGCCGCTTCCACGACGCCGAGGCGTTCGGCCGCGCGCTGCGCGAGGGCGCCCGCGGCCGGGCGCCGTTCGCCGAGACCGACCCGACCTCGCACCTGCCGCAGGGCACGGCCGCCACGCGCGTGCTGCGCGGCGGTGGCGCAGCCGCCGCTGGTGCCGCCGCGGGCGCGGCGGCCGCCGG
>NZ_JAUTDN010000051.1 GCF_030646155.1 Conexibacter sp. CPCC 205762 | reverse complement strand
GCGGGGCCGGGCGGGCGGGGCCGGGCGGGCAGGGCCGGGCGGGCAGGGCCGGGCGGGCAGGGCCGGGCGGGCAGGGCGGGCGGGCAGAGCCGGGCGGGCGGGCGGCGATGGCGCGAGCGACCCGCTCACCCCCGCGCTCGCGCCGCCTGACGGACGAGATGGTCGCGCTCGGCGACGGTCGGGGCGCGGCGGGCGGCCTCGGCGTACGCCGCGCCGGCGGCGGGGAGGTCGCCGGCCAGCTCGTGCAGGTGGCCGCGGACGGCGTGCCAGCGATGGCGCTCGCCGAGCACCTCGCGCAGGCGGTCGGTCTCGCGCAGGCCGGCGGCGGCGCCGGCGACGTGGCCGACGGCGACGGCGCGGCCGAGGACGGCGGCGGGGTCGTCGCGGACCGGGTCGGCGACGAGCGCGACCAGCTCGTCGTACCAGGAGAGGACCTGCGGCCAGTCGGTCTCCGCGGCGCTGGCGGCGTCGTCGTGGAGCGCGGCGATCGCGGCCTCGAGCTGGTAGCGGCCGGGCGGCCGCTCCGGCGTCTGCCGCGCCAGCGCCGCCTGCAGCACGCGCACGCCCTCGGCGATCTCGCGTCTGTCCCACAGCCCGCGGTCCTGGCGGTCGAGCGTGACGAGCCGACCCTCGGCGTCGATCCGCGCCGGCAGGCGCGCGTGGTTGAGCAGCATCAGCGCCAGCAGGCCGTGCGCCTCCGGCTCGTCCGTCGCGAGCGTCAGCTGGCGGGCGAGCCGGATCGCCTCGCCCGCCAGGTCGACGCGACCGCCGTGACCGGTCGTGTAGACAAGGTAGAGCACGCGCAGAACGACGGCGAGGTCGCCGGGCCGGTCGAGCCGTCTGCCGCGCAGCGTCCGCTTCGCGCGGCTGATCCGCTGCGCCATCGTCGCCTCGGGGACGTAGAAGGCGTCGGCGATCTCGCGCGTCGTGAGGCCGCCGACGGCGCGCAGCGTCAGCGCCACCTGCGAGGCCGGCGCGAGCGCAGGATGACAGCAGCGGAAGAGCAGGAAGAGCGTGTCGTCGCCGATCTCGCCGGCCGCCGGCTCGGCGCGCGGCTCAGCCTCCGCCTCCTGCTCGCGGCGGTGGCGGGCGGCCTCGCTGCGGCGGGCGTCGACCAGCCGCCGCGTCGCGACCGCCGTCAGCCAGGCGCGCGGATCGTGCGGCGGATGCTCGGGCCAGACCCGCAGCGCCTCCAGCAGCGCCTCCTGCAGCGCGTCCTCGGCTGCGTCGAACTGCTCGCCCCGCCGCACCAGCCCGGCCAGCACGCGGGGGACGAGCGCACGCAGCGCGCGCTCGTCCCAGGCCGCGGCCGGCTCGTAGGTCACGGCCGCGTCAGTCCTCGCTCGAGGCTCTCCCGGACAGCACCTCGCGCACGTCGATCCACTCGTGCAGCGGGCCGCCTCCCGGGCCGGGCTCGGAGGAGATGTGGGCCGCGATCTCCAGCGCGCGCTCGCGCGAGTCGACGTCGACCAGGTACCAGCCGGCGACGAGGTCGTTGGTCTCGGGCAACGGGCCGTCGGTGACCACGGGCGCGGCGTCCGGCCCGCCGTAGCGGACCCACGTCTGCGCCTGCGAGAGCGCCTGCGAGTCGACGTACTCGCCGCTCTCCTCCAGCAGCGCTCTGACCTGCCGCAGGAAGGAGAAGTGCGCCTCGACGTCCTCGGGCGCCCACTGGTCCAGCGGCGGGAACGGGTGGTGCGGCGCCGGGCCGCCGCTGTAGTGCTTGAGCAACAGGTACTTGGGCATCGTGGTCTCCTTCGTGTCGGGGCCGCTTCGTCGGCGGCGTTCACCCTGTGAGCGGAGCCGCGCGCGGCTTCTCGACATCGAATTCGGAGCCTGCCCGATCCTGCGCTCAGGCGTCGTCGTCGGGGACGAGGCCGAACTCGGTCGCGAGCGCGCCGATCTCGGTCTCGTCGAGCTTGCCCAGCAGCCAGCGGCGCAGCGGCCCGGGGCCGGGGAGCTGGAGCGCCTTGCCGTCGCGCAGCCGCGTCGTCGCCGCCAGCAGCTTGCGCACGTCGTAGGTCGAGTTGAAGACCTCGGGCACGCCGCGCTCGATCTCCAGCAGCGTGTAGACGGCCTCCATCGGCGTCCGCACCGAGTACTCGGTCGTGAAGATGCAGTCGCGGCTGCTCTCGGCGAACTGGCCGATGAAGGCGAAGTTGACCGACCCCGCGGGCACGACGTCGGGCCGGTCGCCGGCACGGCGGGGCATGAAGAAGGCGGTGACGTAGGGCATCATCACCGGCACGCACTTCGCCCCGGTGCGCGCGAGCTCGGGGATCTCGTCGTCGGGGACGCCGAGGTGGTGCAGCCACTCCTGCACGATCTCCTCGCCCGTGCACTCCTGCATCGGCTTGCGGATCCGGTCGCCGGGCGTCTCGACGAACAGCGAGTAGAGCCAGACGACGATCTGGTCGCTCGGCTGCTGCTTGAAGTGCGGCTGGCGGTTGACGGTCCAGCTCAGCAGCCAGCTGGAGTCCTTCACCGTGACGATGCCGCCGGTGACGACTCTGCCGCTGAACGGGTCGCGCTTGCAGATCCGCTCGATGTATCTGGGGATCCGCTCGTCGAGCGTCGTGACCGTCGCCGACTCCCACTTCGTCTGCGGGATGTGGGCGCCGAAGACGTCGGGGCGGCCGAAGGCCGGATCCTTGGCTGCGATCCGGCGCCACAGCTCCCACGCGGGCGCGGGTCCGGTGTTCAGTCTCGCCGGCGTCTCGTGGTCGCCGTTGTCGGAGTTCTCCGTCAAGGAGCCGATCGTCATGAACAGCAGGTCGTCGGGGCCGAGGTCGACGCCGCCGGGCGTGCCGTCGTGGACCCAGTCGAGCCGCTCGGCCTGCTTGCGGCCGGGCTCCAGCTTGAAGCCGACGTCGGTCACCTCAGTGCCGAAGCGGAAGACGACGCCCTGCTCCAACAGCCACCTCCAGAGCGGCAGCACGAGCGACTCGTACTGGTTGTACTTCGTGAACTTGAGCGCGGAGAAGTCCGGCAGGCCGCCGATGTGGTGGACGAAGCGGTGCAGGTACAGCTTCATCTCCAGCGCGCTGTGCCACTGCTCGAACGCGAACATCGTGCGCCAGTAGAGCCAGAAGTTGCTGCCCAGGAACTGCTCGCCGAAGACCTCGTCGATCCGCTTGCCCTCCAGCTCCTCGCGCGTCGCGAGGAAGACCTCGACGATCTCCTTCTGCGCCCGCTCGGTGAGCGTGAAGAGGCCGTCGGTGCCGGCGTCGCGACCGCGTTCGACGGTCGCGCGCTGCAGCGAGCTGTTGGGGTCGTCCTTGTTGAGCCAGTAGAACTCGTCCAGCACGGAGGCGCCCTCGACCTCGATCGACGGGATCGAGCGGAAGAGGTCCCAGAGGCACTCGAAGTGGTCCTCCATCTCGCGGCCGCCGCGGACCACGAAGCCCTTCTTCGGCTCCTTGATGCCGTCGAGCGCGCCGCCCGGCAGCGCCAGCCGTTCGAGGACCGTGATCCGCTCGCCGCGCAGCTGCCCGTCGCGGATCAGGAACGCCGCGCCGGCCAGCGACGCGAGGCCCGCGCCGACGAACCACGCGCGCTTGCCGTCGACGCCGGCCGGCTTGCGCGGGCGCGCGAAGGCCTCGTAGTTGCCGCTCGTGTAGCGCATGCGAAACGTCACCCACCGTCGTCGGAGTCCAGATGGCTTGCCCGCATGCGACCGACTGAAAACCGGTCGTGACGGCAGGTTCGATCGCATGACGACGAGTGATCCAGGTCGGCAGGTCCGCCGCAGTTAAGGGCCTACTGACTTCGGAAGGGGTCCCAGCATGTTCCACCGGGCGAAGCTCGCCGAGCTCGACCGCGATGACGCGATCCTCGAGACGGCTGCAGACGCGGCCGACGCGGCTCGCAGCAGCGGCACGACACGCGCCGCGTTCCTGACGCGCGGCGGGCTGATGGTCGGCGCCGGGCTCGGGCTCGGGTCGCTGCCGATCGCGCTCGCCGGCGCACAGGGCGGTCTCTCCTCAGGCGACGTGAGAATTCTCAATTACGCGCTGACGCTGGAGTACCTCGAAGCGGCGTTCTACGCCGACGCGCTCAAGAGAGCGGGGCTGAGAGGCAACGTGCTCGCGTTCGCGAGAACGGCGCACGGCGACGAGCAGGCACACGTCGACGCGTTGAAGAGAACGCTCGGCGGCAAGGCGGTCAAGAGACCGAGATTCGACTTCATGGACGCGACCGGCTCGCAGGACGCGTTCCTCAGAACGGCGATGACGCTGGAGGACACCGGCGTCTCCGCCTACCAGGGCCAGGCGCCGAACATCGCCTCCAGAGACGTGCTCGCGGCGGCCGGGGCGATCCTCGCCGTCGAGGCGCGGCACGCGGCCTGGGTCGCCGACCTGATCGGCAGAGGCTCAGACCCGTCGCCCGCGCCCGACGCCTTCAGCCCCGCGCTCGACATGAACGCCGTGCTCGCGGCCGTCAGAAGAACCGGCTTCATCCAATGAGGAGGACGCGAACGATGGCCGACATCCACCCCACCCTCGACGAGCTCGACCGCGACGGCGCGCTGCGCGAAGCCGGCGCGCGCGTCGACCCGATCACGCGCGGCTCGTTCCTGCGCCGCGCGCTCGCGGTCGCCGGCGGCGCCGCCGCAGCCGGCATCGCGCTGCCTGCCCTGTCGCCCGGCGCCGCGCTGGCGCAGAGCGGCAGCGACGTCGACATCCTCAACTATGCGCTGACGCTCGAATACCTCGAGGCCGCGTTCTACGCCGAGGCCGTCTCCAGAGGCGCGCTCAGCGGCGAGCTGGCGACCTTCGCGAGAACGGTCGCCGGGCACGAGCGCGCGCATGTGCTGGCGCTGCA
Source organism: Conexibacter sp. CPCC 205762 (assembly GCF_030646155.1). Lineage (GTDB taxonomy): Bacteria > Actinomycetota > Thermoleophilia > Solirubrobacterales > Solirubrobacteraceae > Conexibacter. The sequence goes on along the minus strand of NZ_JAUTDN010000051.1, from coordinate 27,976 downwards.
GAGAGCGCTCGGCAGCAAGGCGGTCAAGAGACCGAGCTTCGACTTCAAGGGCACGACCGGCTCGCAGGACGCCTTCTGGAGAACGGCGCTGACGCTGGAGGACACCGGCGTCGAGGCCTACCAGGGCGCGGCGGTCAACATCCAGAGCAGAGACATCCTCACCGCCGCGATCTCGATCCATCCGATCGAGGCGCGCCACGCCGCCTGGATCGCGTCGATCTCCTCCAGAGGCGGGACGTCGCCCAACTCGCCCGCGCCGCAGCCGTTCAACCCGGCGAGAACGATGGACGAGGTGCTGGCGGTCGTCAGATCGACCGGCTTCATCTCGACGATGGCCGGCGCGACCCCGTCGCAGGGGATGACGAGCCAGCCGGCGATGACCGGCTGAGCCGATGCGGCGAGCGCTCACAGGCGTCGCGGTGGTGCTCGTCGCCGCCGCGGCCGGGCTCGGCCTCAGCGCCTGGCTCGGCGGCGGGGGCGACGGCCGCGGCGACGCGGACGCGCAGACGCGCGGCGACCTCGGGGCGCTCAGCGCCGCCGCGCCGGCCGCACGCGGCGCGACCGACTTCGATCCCGCCGCCGCAGCCTCAGCTCCAGGCAGGGGCACGGCGATCGTCGCGCGTGGGAAGCGCGCGACGATCGCCGTTCATCGCAGCCCCGGCGGCGCGGTCGCGCGGCGGGTCGAGCGCCGCAGCGTCGAGGGCCGGCACCTGCCGGCGATCTTCCGCGTGCTGCAGCAGCGCGGCCCGTGGCTGCGGGTCGAGCTGCCGGTCCGCCCCAACCAGGGGCGCGGCTGGATCCGCGCCGCCGACGTGACGCTGTCGCGCAGCGACTACCGGATCGTGATCGCCCGCCGCGCCCACCGCCTGACGCTGCTGGAGAACGACCGCGTCGTGCTGCGCGCGCCGATCGCGGTCGGCAGAGCGGTCTCGCCGACGCCAACCGGCAGCTACTTCGTCACCGACCTGCTGCGCCCGCCCGACCCGAACGGCTTCTACGGCCCCTACGCCTTCGGCCTGTCGGCCTACTCGCCCGTCTACACCAGCTTCGCCGGCGGCGACGGGCAGATCGGCATCCACGGCACGAACACCCCGAGCGTGCTCGGCAGCGACGTCTCGCACGGCTGCGTCCGGATCGCCAACGCGACGATCACGCGGCTCGCGAAGACGGTCCCGCTCGGCACGCCGGTCACGATCCGCAGCTGACGCGCCGCAAGGGCGCGTCAGGCCGGCGGGCGCATCCCGGCGATGTAGATCTCCAGCCCGCGGCGCCACTCGTGCTCGTCGGCGATCTCCGACAGCATCAGGAAGATCCGCAGCACATCGCCGTAGTCGAGGTCGGCGCGCAGCTCGCCGGCTGCCTGCGCCTGCGCGAGCAGGCGCTCGCCGGCGCGCGCGCTCTGCTCGACCAGCTCGCGCTGCCGGAAGGCCAGCCCGCGCAGCGCGGCGGCCATCCCGAGGTCGCGGTGCTCCAGCTCGGCGAACTCCCACATCGCGTCGATCAGCGCCTGGCCCGCGTCGGCGCGCCCCTCGTGTCTGGCCCAGATCTCCAGCCAGACCGGCAGCCGCTCGTCGAGCAGGTCGGCGAGCAGGTCGTCCTTCGACGCGAACGTGCGGTAGACCGACGACATCCCGAGTCTCGCCTCGCGCGCGACGTCGGTCATCGTGAAGGCCGGGCCGAGCCGCGCGATCACCGTTCTGGCGGCGGCGAGCAGCTGCTCGCGCCGCCGCTGGAAGGCGGCGCGCTGGTCCGGCGCGAGCTGCTCGGGCGGGCGCAGCGCCCACTGCGGCTGACGAGACATCTGCGACAGCCTAATCCCGCGCGGAGACCGCTCGTCGCGCGCTCAGTCGCCGACCCCGTAGCGCGCCCGCAGGCTCGTCTCGCCGTACTCGCTGCGGAACAGCCCGCGCCGCTGCAGCTCCGGCACGACGCGGTCGAGGAAGGCGACGCCGTCACGCGGGAGCGCGGGCGGCATCACGTTGAAGCCGTCGGCCGCGCCGGCTCTGAACCAGGCCTCCAGCTCGTCGGCGATCTGCTCGGGCGCGCCGGCGATCACGCGGTGGCCGCGGCCGCCGCCCATGCGGGCGATCAGCTGTCTGAGCGTCAGCTGCTCGCGCTGCGCCAGCTCGACGATCAGCGCGAAGCGGCTCTTGTGCGTCTCGATCCCGTCGGCCGCCGGCAGCGGCGGCAGCGGCGCGTCGAGCGGGTGGCCGGAGAGGTCGACGCCGAGGAACTCGCGCAGCTGGTGGAGCGCGTACTCGGTCACGATCAGGCCGTCCAGCTCTTCCGCCCGCTCGCGCGCCTCGGCCTCGGTCGCGCCGATCACCGGGCAGATGCCGGGCAGCACGACGACGCGGTCGGGGTCGCGCCCGTGCGCGCCCGCGCGCGCACGGATGTCCTCTCGGAAGGCGACCGCGCCGTCGAGCGTCTGCTGGGCGGTGAAGACGGCGTCGGCGTAGCGGCTGGCGAGCGCGCGGCCGTCCTCGGAGGAGCCGGCCTGCACGAGCAGCGGGCGCCCCTGCGGCGAGCGCGGCACGTTGAGCGCGCCGGCGACCTCGAAGTGCGTGCCGGCGTGCGCGGCCGGCCGCACGCGCGCGTCGTCGACGTAGATGCCGCGCTCGCGGTCGTCGATCCGCGCGCCCGGCTTCCAGCCGTCCCACAGCTTCAGCGCCACGTCGGTGAACTCGGCGGCGCGGGCGTAGCGGGCGGCGTGGTCGGGGAAGTCGCGGCCGTAGTTGCGCGCGGCGGCCGGATCGATCGAGGTGACGATGTTCCAGCCGACCCGCCCGCCGCTGATGTGGTCGAGCGTCGCGAGCTGGCGCGCGACCGTGTACGGCTCCGAGAAGGTGGTCGAGACGGTCCCGATCAGGCCGATCTGCTCGGTCTGCGCCGCCAGCGCCGCCAGCAGCGTCAGCGGCTCCAGCGACTCGACCGCGTTGTAGCGCGCGCTCGGCGGCAGCGCGAGCCGGTCGGCGAAGAAGACCGAGTCGAGCGCTGCCGCCTCGGCGCGGCGGCAGAGGCCGGCGTAGAAGGCGACGTCGGTCGTCCCGCCGGCGGGCGCGTCCGGCAGCCGCCAGGCGGCCTCGTGGTGGCCGACGCCGAGCACGAACAGGTTGAGGTGCATGGCGGCGCTCATCGCTGCGACTCCGCCGCGCCGAGCGTCGCGCGGTAGCGGGCGGCGCTCGTCAGGCCGCCGTCGACGACGACCGTCGTGCCGTTGACGTAGCCGCCGCGGGGTGAGCAGAGGAAGGTCACGACGGAGGCCAGCTCGGCCGCGCTGCCGAGCCGTCTGAGCGGGACGAGGTCGGACATCGCGGCGACCGTCTCCTCGCTGGCCCACTGCTCGAAGCGCGGCGTGACGGTCGTGCCGGGGCTGACTGCCAGCACGCGCACGCCCGCCGGGCCGGCGGCGGAGGCGAGCAGCTTGACGTAGTTGTCGATCGCCGCGTTCGCGCCGCCGGTCGCGAGCGTGTCGCCCATCGCGCCGGTCGAGGCGATCCCCGACAGCAGCACGATCACGCCGCCGTTGCCGGCCGTCGCCATCCGCTGCGCGACGCGGCGGGCGAGGTGGCCGGGGCCGATGTACTTCGTGCGCAGGTTGCGCTCCCACTCGGTCACGTCGAACTCCCAGATCGAGTCGAAGCCGGGGCGCGCGACGCTGATCACGAGGATCTCGACCGGCGTGCCGGCCGCGTCCAGCTCGGCCAGCGCGGCGTCGATCGAGGCCTCGTCGGCGATGTCGAGCACGACCGTGCCGGCGGGTTCGAGGCCGTGCTCGGCGGCGGCCGCCTCCAGCGTCTCGCGACGGTGGCCGGCGACGGTCACGAGCGCGCCCTCGGCGGCGAGCTGGCGCCATGTCTCCAGGCCGATTCCGCGGCTGGCGCCGACGACGAGCGCATGGCGGCCGCGCAGTTCGAGATCCATGAGGGTCCTTCCGATGTCAGGGGGAGAAGAGGTCAGGCGCCGAGCAGGGCGAGGATCTGCTCGCGCTGGGCGGCGGCGTCGTCGCGGTCCGCGGACGGCCGCACCTCGGCGACGATCCGGCCCGGTCTGCCGCCGAGCACGACGACGCGGTCGGACAGCCGCAGCGCCTCGTCGACGCTGTGGGTGACCAGCACGACGGTCGAGGCGAACCGTCTGTGGAGGTCGGCGAGCAGCTGCTGGAGGCCTTCGCGGGTGATCGCGTCGGCGCCGCTGAACGGCTCGTCGAGCAGCAGGATCTGCGGATCGCAGGCGAGCGCGCGAGCGAGGCCGACGCGCTGCTGCATGCCGCCCGACAGCTCGCTGGCGTAGCGGTCGGCGGCGTGCGCGAGCCCGACGACCTCCAGCCGCTCGCGCGCGATCCGGCGCCGCTCGGCGCGGCCGCTGCCGGCCATCTCCAGCGGGAACATGACGTTCTGCAGCGCCGTCCGCCAGGGGAACAGCGCGTACTGCTGGAAGACGATCGTGCGGTCCGGGCCCGGCCCGCTGACCGCTCTGCCGCCGACCTCGATCGAGCCGGCGCTCGGCTGCTGGAGGCCAGCGATCAGCTCCAGCAGCGTCGACTTGCCGCAGCCGCTGCGGCCGATCAGGCTGACGAACTCGCCGGCCTCGATCGTCAGCTCGAGCTGCTCCAGCACGACGTTCTCGGCGCCGCGCCGGCTGAAGCGCTTGTCGAGGCCGCGCACGTGGACGGCCTGGCCGATGCCCGTGGCGGCGCTCATCGCGGCATCCACGGGAAGAGCCGCCGCACGAGCACGATCAGCGCGTAGTTGAGCGCGACGCCGACGACCGCCAGCACGACGATGTAGGCGTACATCGTCGGGATGCGGAAGGTGTTGCTCGCCTCCATCACGCGGTAGCCGATGCCGGAGCTGGCGCCGATCATCTCGGCCGAGACGAGCACCAGCAGCGCGTACGAGGCGCCCAGCCGCAGGCCGGTCACGATCGACGGCAGCGCGCCCGGGAAGGCGACCTTCGCGTACAGCCTCCAGCCGGTCGCGCCCATGCTGCGGGCCGCCTTGATCAGGCGCGCGTCGACCGCGGCGGCGCCGCCGACGGTGCTCAGCAGCACCGGCCAGACGACCGCCCAGATCACCATCGCGACCTGCGAGCGCATCCCGAGCCCGAGCAGCAGCACGAACGCGGGCAGCAGCGCCAGCGGCGGCAGCTGGCGGAAGACCTCCGCCAGCGGCGAGACGAACGCGCGCAGCGTCGGGATCCAGCCGATCGCCAGGCCGACGACGACGCCCGCGACGGCCGCGATCGCGAAACCGATCCCGGCCCGCGCGAGGCTCGACCCGAGGTCGCTGAAGAGCTGGCCCGAGCTGGTGATCTCCCACAGCGCGGGCGCGACGTCGGTCGGCGGGCTGAGCAGCGTCGGGTCGACCAGGTCGACCTCGGTGACGAGCTGCCAGAGCGCGACGAAGGCGACGATCGGCAGCAGCCACAGCAGCGGCTTCAGCCAGGCCGCGGGGTGCCGGTCAGCCATCGCAGTCCGCGTTGAACTCGTTCGTGAACCAGGCGTCGGCGCCGACCGAGCCGGGCTCGATGTCTCTGATCGTCTCCAGCGCGCTGACCCACTCGCCGGCGGCGGTGGCGTCGATGCAGTTGCCGGCCGGGTAGTCGGGGACGACGAGCAGTCTGGCGGGGATTCTCGTCGTCGTCGCGATGATCTCGCGCGCCTGCTCGGGCTCGGCCTCGACGAAGGCGGCCGCCTCCTTGATCGCCGCCACGAACGATCTGACGGTCTGCGGGTTCTCGTCGATGAATCTGTCGGTGAAGTCGTACGCGGCGTAGAGCGTGTCGGTCGGCAGCACGTCCTTGTCGGCGAACAGCGCTCTGATCGCGCCTCTTCTCGACTCCTCGCACGGGCCCCAGGAGGTGCTCAGCATGCCGACGACGTCGACCTGCCCGCGATCGAGCGACTGGCACATCGTGTTCGGCGGGACGCTCAGCAGCTGCACGTCTCTCGTCGTCAGGCCGCATCTCTGCAGGTACGCCTTCAACACGATGTCGCCCATCGAGCCGGGCGCGACGATGCCGACCTTCTTGCCGTCGAAGTCCTCGCAGCTCGCGATCGGGCTGTCGGATCTGACGTAGAAGCGGTTCTCGCCGTAGCTGGAGGTCGCGCCCGAGACGACCGCCTTCAGTCTGCCGCCGCGCGCGTTCGTCTCGATCGGGACGAAGGCGCCGAAGCTCTGGCCGGTGTCGACCTGGCCGGCGAGCACCGCCTGGATGCCGGCGAGGCCCTGCTGGGTCTGGTCGACGTACTCGACGTCGAGCCCGTGTCTGGCGAAGATCCCCTGGTCCGACGCGATCCGCTCGAGCCCGAAGTAGGGGACGCTCAGCATCTTCAGCTTCGTCGTCTCTCCTGTGGCGGCGGCCTGGGTGTCGGCGCTGGCGGCGGCGGTGCCGGTGCCGCTGCCGGCGGACGCGCTGTCGGAGTCGTCGCTGCCGCAGGCCGCCAGGGCGACGGCGGCTGCGAGCGCGACGAGCGTGCAGGCGAACTGCTTCATTGATGGTCCCTCGTGATGGTGGTTTGGCGTGAGCGTGGGGTGAGTCAGGCGGCTGCGGCTGTCGCGGCTGCGGCGGTCGCGATCGCGGTGCGGCGCGCGGTGACGCGCTGCAGCGGCTCGGGCGCGACGACGTCGGCGAGCTCGTACGGCTCTGCGAGGAAGTCGTTGCGGCGCAGGAAGTCGATCTGGCCGGCGAGCGCGTCGAGCGCCTGCGGCGTCAGCTCGATCCCGAGCTGACGGTGGAGGTCGGCGCCGTAGCCGAGCGTCAGCAGCTGCTCCGGCAGGCCGGTCTCGGCGGCGACGAGCGTGCGCGCGGCGGCCGCTTCGCGGGCGGCCCAGGCGGCCGCTTCGACGACGTGCTCCAGCACCAGCTCGACCAGCTCGGGCCGCTGCTCGATCAGCGAGGCGGAGCAGCTCAGCGCGAGCGGGACGCAGCCGTTGGCGGGGAGCGCGGCGGGCGCGGATGCGACAGATGCAGGCGCGGATGCCACAGATGCGGGCGCGGATGCGGCGGATGCGGGCGCGGGGGCGGCGGTGATCGGACGCGCGCCGAGGACGGCGGCCGGGACGGGGGCGAGCGTGCCGTCGCTGTAGAAGGCGTCGACGTCGCCGGTGGCGAGCGCGATCAGCTCCTCGCGCTGGTGGCTCCAGGTGCCGATCGCGTCCCACAGCGGCGCGGCGGCGTCGGCGGCGGTCGCGCCGGCGGCGCCGTCGATCCAGTGGCGCTGCACGGGGATCTCGATCAGCTCGACGTCGCCGAGCGAGAGGCCCGCGCTGGCGAGGATCCGCTCGTAGCCGCGCAGGACGCTCGCGCGCCAGAAGTCGAGCGGGTCGCCGACGCGGTGCGGGATCCCGAGCCGCCGGCCGGCGAGGTCCGCAGCGGTGCGGATCGGGCTGTCGGGCAGCACGAACGCGGCCTGCACGGTGTCGATCACCGTCAGCCCGACGATCCGCAGGTCGGCGCCGCGCGAGCGCGCGATCAGCGGCGGCAGGTTGCCGCCCTGACGCCAGAAGCCCGAGACGCTGTGGTCGAAGTGCGCCTGGCGCACGGCGCGGTCCGGCGACTCGGCCAGCGACCGCAGCGCGACGCCTGCGCGCGCGAGCGCGTCGTGCAGCCGCCCGTCGCGCAGCGCGAGCGAGAACGCCGTCGGCACGGAGCAGCGCGTGTACCAGAGCTCTGCGGCGGCCCTGTCGGCCGGAGGTGAGGAGGAGGACATCCCAGATAAACCCGATTGTCTTAGGTGAGAATGTGGAATCAGTATTCCACATCCTCGCCGCGACCTCCAAAACGGGCGCCTCCGCGCTGCTCGCGGGCGCCTCCGCGCTGCTCGCGGGCGCCTCCGCGCTGCTCGCGGGCGCCGTCGCGCTGCTTGCGGGCACCCCGCGCTGCTCACGGCACCTCCGCGCTGCTCGACGGCGCCGTCGCGCTGCTTGCGGCGTCGACAGCGCGTGGTGCGCGCGCCGCCGCGCGCTGCTGGGACCTACGCGGAGCGGTGCGGCGCGGGGTCGGCCGCCGGCCGCAGGAGGCCCGCGTTGAAGTCGTCCACGAGCGCCCGCACGGTGTCCTGCGAGCACGACTTGTTGGTGCCGATGAAGCCGGTCGGGCCGCGCTTGATCCAGCCGGCGACGTAGAGGCCGGGGATCGCCGCGCCGCCGGCGGCGTCGAGCACGCGGCCGTCGGCGCTGGGGATCGTGCCGCTCGCCGCGTCGAACGGCATGCCGGCGATCGGCAGGCCGCGGTAGCCGATCGCGCTGATCACGAGGCCGGCGTCGAGCGTCGTGAGCGCGCGGCCGGCGGCGGGGTCAGCGGCGGCGTCAGCGGTCGCGGCGGCGTCAGCGGTGGCGGCGTCGGAAGCAGCGGCAGCGACGGCGGCGGAGGTCGGGGCGAAGGTGATGCCGGTGACGCGCTCGGCGCCCTCGATCCGCGCTGGCGTCAGCCCCCAGCGCAGGGTGATGCCGCGGGCGCCGTCGCGCGCCGGCGGGAGGCCGCGCAGCAGCTCGAGCTTCGGATCGCCGCCGCGCGCGAGGCCGGCGCGCGCGTCATCCGCAACCGCGAGGCCGACGCCAGGCGTCGCGCTGAGGCCGATCAGCTCCGGCAGCGTGAAGGCCGACGCGGCCGGGCCGCGGCGGCCGACGACGACCACCTCCTCGACCCTGCTGGCGCGCAGCGCGGCGAGCGCGGCCGGGGCGATCGCGGTGCCGGCGAGAGACTCCGGGTCGACCGTCAGGATCCGCGCGACGTCGAGCGCGACGTTGCCGTTGCCGACGATCACCGCGCGCCGGTGCGAGAGGTCGAAGCTGCGCCCGGCGTGGTCGGGGTGGCCGTTGTACCAGGCGACGAACTCGGTCGCCGAGGCAGTGCCGGGGAGGGTCGCGCCGGGGATCTCCAGCCGCCGGTCGGCTGCCGCCCCGACGGCGTAGACGACCGCGTCGTGCGACGCCAGCAGCTGCTCGCGGGTCACGTCCCTGCCGACCTCGACGCCGAGCCGCAGACGCAGCCGCGGGTCGGCGCAGACGCGGTCGAGCTGGCGCGCGATCCGCCGCGTGCGGCGATGGTCGGGCGCGACGCCGGCGCGCACGAGGCCGTACGGGACCGGCAGCCGCTCGTAGACGGAGACCTGCGCGCGCGGGATCGTCAGCAGCTCGTCGGCCGCGTAGATCGCTGCCGGGCCCGAGCCGACGATCGCGACGCGCAGCGGCCGCTCATGCTCGCGCACGCGCAGTCGCGGGCGGACCGGCGCCAGCAGCGGCCGCGAACGGGGCGTGCGGTGGTAGGCGGCGTTGGCGGCGAGGAAGGCCCGCTCGCCCGCGTCGAGCAGGCGGTGGGGCTTGATCGCGTCGACCGGGCAGGCGGTCACGCAGGCGCCGCAGTCGACGCACGCCGCCGGGTCGATGTGCAGCATCTCGGCGTGCTCGAAGGCGGGGTCGTCGGGCGTCGGCTGGATGCAGTTGACAGGGCAGGCGTAGACGCACGAGCCGTCGCCGACGCACGACTGGGTGACGACGTGCGGCATCAGGCCAGCAGCTCGGCGCGGCGGTCGGGCTCGCCGCGATAGCGCGACCGCTCGCCGTCGATGCCGAGCCGCTGCCACAGCCGCCGGCTGGCGCGGTTGATCAAGCCGACCTCCTCGGCCAGCGCGCGCATGTCGCCGAAGTACGAGGCCATGATCCGGCGCGAGACCGGGCTGCGCCAGAAGGCCTGCTCGAAGACGTCGCGGGGGATCTCCAGCCGCTTCGCGAGCGACCCCGGCGGGGTCATGATCTCCTCGCAGGCGATCCGCATCGCGAGCGGGAAGTAGAGCGACAGCGCGAAGCGGTTGGCGCGCCCGAGCCGCGGCACGTGCAGCTTCACGAACTCGTGCGCGAAGGAGATGTGGCGCGCCTCCTCGGCGATGTGGATCTCCATCGTCCGCAGGACCGCCGGCGGCACGTCGCCGCCCTCGCGCAGCAGCGACTTCTGATAATGGTCGATCGGCTCCTCGCCGGCCAGGATCGAGACCATCAGCGCGACCGGCAGCGCCGCCAGCACGCCGCCGATGAACGGCGAGGCGAGCCGCAGCCGCCGGCGCATCCCGGGCACGTCGGCGCCGACGCGGTTGACCAGCTCCTGGAACATCTGGATGTGGTTGCACTCCTCCGTCATCTCGTGGAGGCAGTAGCGGAACTCCGGCGAGCCGTTCGGCAGCGCGACGACGTACTGCATCAGGCCGCGGATCAGCATGCTCTCGAAGGCGGCGCCGACCTTCATCGCGTTCATCATCCGCGCCGTGCCGATCTCGACCTGGCGCTCCTGCGGCAGCCCCTGGTACCAGGCGGTCGCGCCGAGCGGGTCGTGCGTCGGCGACAGCACCCAGCGGGGGTCGGCCGGGTCGATCGCCAGCTCCGGCGAGTCCCAGGCGATGTCCTCGTAGGGGTCGAAGTGGACGTGCACCGAACCCTCGGAGAGGGTCCGCAGCATCTCCTGGTAGCCCGCGTCCCGCTCGCGCGTCCCTGCCTGCGTCGTCATCGGATCCCTCTCTCGTCGCGTGCCTGTTCGCGCGCCGTCGCCGCGACCGCCGGGCTGGCGCTCACGAACAGGCGTCTGAAGTTGACGACCAGGCCCTCCTGGTCGATCGGCAGCTCGTCGCGGACGTAGGCGATCAGCAGCTCCTGCGCGGCGCCGACGACGGCGCGCGCGATCAGCTCGACCTCGACCGACGCGTGCGCCCACGGCCCGAAGGCGGTCGCCGCGGCGCCGCGGATCACGTCGACCAGCGCGCCGATCAGCACGCGGCGCCGGTCCTCCAGCGCGGGGCTGACGCCGACGATCTCGATGAAGAGGATCCGCGCGCGGCGCGGGTCGTCGGTCAACGACGAGATGACGGCGCGCGCGGCGCCGCCCGCGGCCGCGTCGAAGTCGCTGCCGACGAGCGCGACGCTCGGCGCCGCCGCGGCCACGAAGTCCGCGACGATCCCGTCCGCGACAGCGCGCAGGAGCGCTTCCTTGTCGGCGAACGACTCGTAGAAGTAGCGCTCGGTCAGTCTCGCCTCGGCGCAGACGTCGCGCACCTTCGAGGCGAGGAAGCCGCGCGTCGCGAACACCTCCAGCCCGGCGGCCAGCAGCCGCTCACGCCGCTCGCTGACGCGCTGCTCGGCGCTGACGCCGCGCCAGGGGCGGACCGGCTCAGGAGCGCTCGTCATGCTGCTCGATGTTCTTGACAACCGCGAATGTCAGAAAGCTTGAAGCTGACAATCGCGAATGTCAAGAGGCTGCGCGATGCGGTCCCCGCCCCATGCGACGCGGCGGCCGAAGCCGCCATCATGGGTCGCGGTGACGCGGATCCTCGTTGCAGATGACCATCCGATCGTGCTCGCCGGCCTGCGCAGGCTGCTCGACGCGCAGCCCGGCTACACGGTCGTCGGCGAGGCCGGCGACGGCTTCGAGGCGGTCGCGCTCGCCGCCGGCACGCCGGTCGACCTCGCGATCCTCGACATCTCGATGCCGCGCAAGACCGGGCTGCAGGCCGCGCAGGAGATCACGCGGCGCCAGCCGCGCACGAGAATCGTGATGCTGTCGATGCACGTCGACGAGGCGTACGTGCTCGAGTCGCTGGCGGTCGGGGCGTGCGGCTACGTGCTCAAGACCGCGATCGACCGCGACCTGCTGGCGGCGTGCAGCGCGGCGCTGCGCGGCGAGACCTTCCTCTACCCGGCCGCCGTCCAGGCGCTGATCCGCGAGCACCGCGAGCACCACCGCGCACACGTCGGGCCGGGCGGCGACGAGCTGTCGGCGCGCGAGCTGGAGGTCGTCAAGCTGATCGCGGAGGCGTACTCCAACGACGAGATCGCCGAGCAGCTGGTGATCAGCAAGAAGACCGTCGAGCGCCACCGGGCCAACATCCTCAGGAAGCTCGGGATGCACGACCGCGTCGAGCTGACGCGCTTCGCGATCCGGCGCGGTCTGCTGGAGCCGTGATCGGCGAACCGCGCCGGCGCGGAGCTGCCACAGTGGATCTCATGCCTCGCCGCATCCGCGTCCTGCCGCTGTTCTGGCGCGTGTTCGCGATCGACGTCGCGGTGCTGGCGCTCGTCTTCGTGCTGCTCGTGTTCGCGCCCGTGACGGTCTCGATCCCGATCGCGGGGGCCGAGCTGGCGGTGCTGGCCGGCGGGCTGGCGGCGATGCTCGCGCTGACGTTCGTGCTGCTGCGGCCGGCGCTCAAGCCGCTGGTGGCGGTGACGTCGACGATGCGGCGGATCGACCCGCTGCAGCCGGGGCAGCGCGTGCCCGTCACCGGCGTGCCCGACGTCGCCGAGCTGGCGCAGGCGTTCAACGAGATGCTCGAGCGGCTGGAGGTCGAGCGGCGCGCCAGCGGGCAGCGCGCGCTGAGCGCGCAGGAGGACGAGCGGCGGCGCGTCGCGCGCGAGCTGCACGACGAGGTCGGCCAGATCTTCACCGCGATGATGCTCCAGATCGAGACGCTCACCGCCCGCATCCCGGCCGAGCTGCAGCCCGAGCTCGAGGAGCTGCGCGAGACCGCCCGCGCGGGAGCGACCGACGTGCGCCGCATCGCCGCGCGCCTGCGCCCGCAGCTGCTCGACGACCTCGGCCTGCAGAGCGCGCTGAAGGCGCTCGTCGCCGCGTTCGCCGAGCAGACGGGGCTGCAGGTCGAGCGGCGGATCGCGCCGGTCGAGCTGGAGCCGGCGCACGAGCTGGTCGTCTACCGCGTCGCGCAGGAGGCGCTGACGAACGTCGCGCGCCACGCCGGCGCCGAGCAGGTCGCCGTCTCGCTGCGCGCGGCCGGCGGCGCGGTCGTGCTGGAGGTCAGCGACGACGGTCGCGGCCTGCCGCCTGATGCCGCCGGCTCCTCCGACGGGATCCCGGGGATGCGCGAGCGGGCGATGCTGATCGGCGCGCAGCTGACGCTGTCGCCCGCGCGCCCCCGCGGGACGACGGTCCGGCTGCTCGTGCCGGGCGCGGCGCCATGACCGTCCCGCTGACCGCGCGGGTGCTGATCGCCGACGACCATCCGATCGTCCGCGACGGGGTCCGCCGGGTGCTGGAGGCGCGGCCCGACTTCACCGTCGTCGCCGAGGCCGCCGACGGCGCGACCGCCGCCGACCTGGCCGTCGCCGAGCAGGTCGACCTCGCGGTGCTGGACGTCGCGATGCCCGGGACGTCCGGCCTGCAGGCGGCCCGCGCGCTGGCGGCGCGGAGCCCGTCGACGCGGACGCTGATGCTGTCGATGTACGACGACGAGGAGTACCTGTTCGACGCGCTCGCCGCGGGCGCGTCCGGGTACGTGCTGAAGACGTCGGTCGACCGCGATCTCGTCGAGGCCTGCCGCGCCGTGCTGCGGGGCGAGCCGTTCCTCTACCCGAGCGCGGTGCGGGCGATCGTCCGCGAGCACCTCGAACGCGCGCGGCGGGGCGAGCGGGTGCGCGTCGACCCGCTGACGCCGCGCGAGCGCGAGATCGTCGCGCTGATCGCGCAGGCGCGCACGAACGACGAGATCGCGAGCGCGCTCGGGATCAGCGCCAAGACGGTCGGGCGCCATCGCGCGAACATCCTCGACAAGCTCGGCGTGCACGACCGCGTCCAGCTGACCCGCTACGCCGTGCGGCGCAGACTGGTCGAGCCCTGACGCCGCCGCCGCGGCGCGATGGGGCCGCGAGTGCATGGCCTTCGCGCAGCGGCCGGACGACGATGGTCTGCGACGGGACGACGCGCCTCCGCAGCGCGTCGTCCCGTCGTCGTCAACCCTCTCCGAAGGAGTCCCATGTCGTCCGTTGCCGCCACGCCCGAGCTGATCACGCGCAAGGGACACGAGCGGCTGAGCGCAGAGCTCGCGCGCCTGCGCGGGACCCGCCCGCACGGCGACGGCGACGCGCTCGACCGCCGCATCGCCGAGCTGGAGGTGACGCTGGCGCACGTGCAGATCGCGCCGCCGCCGCAGCTCGGCGTCGCCGGCATCGGCCAGCCGATCCGCATCCGCATCGGCGGCGGCGGCTCGCGCGACTGCCGGCTCGTCGGCGCCGCCGAGGCCGACCCGGCGATCGGCGACATCTCGGTCGTCTCGCCGATCGGCGGCGCGCTCGTCGGCAGACGCGCCGGCGACGTCGTCGAGGTGCTCACGCCGGGCGGCGTCCGCGCCGTCGAGCTGATCTCGGTCGGCTGAAATCGTCCTGGGCGGGGCCGCCACCGTGCGGCGGCCCCGTCCGGGACCGGACCTCAGACGAGGCCGAGCGCGAGCATCGCGTCGGCGACGCGGACGAAGCCGGCCATGTTCGCGCCCAGGACGTAGTCACCGGGCGCGCCGTACTGCTCGGCGGTCGCCGCGCAGCGCGCGTGGATGCCGGTCATGATCTCCGTCAGCCGCGCCTCGCTGTGCTCGAAGCTCCACGAGTCGCGCGAGGCGTTCTGCTGCATCTCCAGCGCGCTCGTCGCGACGCCGCCGGCGTTGGCGGCCTTGCCGGGCGCGAACAGCACGCCCGCCGCCCGCAGCACCCGCACCGCCTCCGGCGTGCACGGCATGTTGGCGCCCTCGGCCACCGCCAGCACGCCGCCGGCGACGAGCGCGCGGGCGTCGTCACCGTCGAGCTCGTTCTGCGTCGCGCACGGCAGCGCGACCTCGCACGCAAGCTCCCACACGCGCCGGCCCGGCACGAAGCGAGCGCCGGCGCGGCGCTCGGCGTAGGCGACGATCGGCGCGCGCTCGACCTCCTTGACCTGCTTGAGCAGGGCGACGTCGATGCCCTGCGGGTCGCAGACGTAGCCGGTCGAGTCCGAGCAGGCGATCACCTGCGCGCCGAGCTGCCGGCACTTCTCGATCGCGTGGATCGCGACGTTGCCCGAGCCCGAGACGACGACGACGCGACCGCTCAGCGACTGGTCGCGCGTCCGCAGCATCTCCGCGGCGAAGATGACCGTGCCGTAGCCGGTCGCCTCGCGGCGGACGCGCGCGCCGCCCCAGGCAAGTCCCTTGCCGGTCAGCACGCCCGACTCGTAGCGGTTGGTGATCCGCTTGTACTGGCCGAAGAGGTAGCCGAGCTCGCGCTCGCCGACGCCGATGTCGCCCGCCGGCACGTCGGTGTGCTCGCCGATGTGGCGATGCAGCTCGGTCATGTACGACTGGCAGAAGCGCATCACCTCCGCGTCCGACCTGCCCTTCGGGTCGAAGTCGGCGCCGCCCTTGCCGCCGCCGATCGGCATGCCCGTGATCGCGTTCTTGAAGACCTGCTCGAAGCCGAGGAACTTGACGATCCCGAGCGACACGGAGGGATGGAAGCGGAGGCCTCCCTTGTAGGGGCCGAGCGCGCTGTTGTACTCGACGCGGTAGCCGCGGTTGACGTGCACCTCGCCGCGGTCGTCAGCCCACGGGACGCGGAAGATGACCTGGCGCTCCGGCTCGGCGATCCGCTCGAGCAGCTTCTGGCGCGCGTACTCGGGATGCTGCGAGACGGCCGGGCCGATCGTCTCCAGCACCTCCTGCACGGCCTGGTGGAACTCCGGCTCGGCGGGGCTGCGCCGGAGGACGGCTTGGAAGATCGCGTCCAGTGCGGGGTCAGCGGACGAGGGGCTGCGTGTTGCGGTCACGCGGTTCGAGGCTACGCCGGGCGCGGCGCCGGCGACATGCACTCGCGACCCCATCTCGCCGCTGCGGGCCGGCGGCTGCGGTCACTCGTCGACGAGGCCGCGGGTGGCGGCCCAGTGGCTCAGCTCGTGGCGGGAGGAGAGCTGCAGCTTGCGCAGCACCGAGCCGACGTGCGACTCGACGGTGCGCGGGCTGATCCCGAGACGGGCGCCGATCGCCTTGTAGGCGTAGCCGCGCGCGAGGTGGTGGAGCACCTCGCGCTCGCGCGGGGTCAGCTGGTCCAGCTCGTCGGCGGCGGCCGGCTGCGGCGGGCTGCTGAACGCCTGCAGCACGAAGGCGGCGAGGCGGGGGCTGAAGTACGGCTCGCCGTCGCGGACGCGCCTGATCGCGTCGAGCAGCGCCGGCGTGTCGATCGTCTTGGTGACGTAGCCGCGCGCGCCGGCGCGCACCATCGGCACGACGTCGTCGGCCGCGTCGGAGACCGACAGCGCGAGGAAGGCGGGCGCGTCGGCCTCGCTGCGGAACGCCTCCAGCACCGCGATCCCGCCGCCGTCGGGCAGGTGGACGTCGAGCAGGACGACGTCGGGCGAGCTCTTGGCGATCACCGCGATCGCCTCCGCCGGCGTCGCCGCCTCGCCGACGACCGCGCAGCTCTCGGCCAGCTCCGCGCGCACGCCGGCGCGGAAGATGTGGTGGTCGTCGACGATCACCACGACCGGGCGGTCGCCTGCCGCCACGTCGCCCGCCGCCGCATCGCCGCCCGCGGCGCGTGCCGCCTCGTGCTCGCTCATCCTGCGCTCCCTTCGATCGCGTCGCCGAGCCGCAGCGCGACCTCGGTTCCTTCTCCGGCGGCCGAGTCGATGCTGGCCGTCCCTCCCGCTCCCGCCATCCGCCCGACGATCGCGTCGCGCACGCCGCGGCGCTCGCGCGGGACCGCCTCCAGCTCGAAGCCGTCGCCCTCGTCGCGCACGTAGACGGCGGCGCCGCCCTCCGACAGCTCCGCGAAGACGACGACCGCGCTGCCGCGCGCGTGCCGGGCGGCGTTGCGCAGCGCCTCGCGCGCCGCCGCGACGAGCGCGCGGCCGGGCTCGTCGAGCGGACGATCGCCGAGCACCGTCACCTCGACCTCGATCGCGTGCTCCTGCTCGACCTCCTCGACGGTCGCGTGCAGCGCGCCCGCGAGCGTCGACGCTCCCAGCTCCGCCTCGCCGGCCATCCACGCCCGCAGCGCCCGCTCCTGGCTGCGCGCCAGCCGCGCGACCGCGGCCGGATCACCGGCCTGGCGCTGCACGAGCGCGAGCGTCTGCAGGACCGAGTCGTGCAGATGCGCGGCGACGCGCAGCCGCTCGTCCTCGCGCGCCCGCAGCAGCTGGTCGCGGTCGCCGCGGGCGGCGGCGCCGACGAGCAGCGGCACGAGCACCAGCACCAGCCCGCCCATGCCGACGAGCACGACAACCAGCAGCGCCACCGTCAGCCCCGTGTCGGCGAGGTAGGGGCCGACCGCGCCGAGGCCGAGCAGGGTCGACCAGCCGATCAGCAGTGCCCCGACCGCCGCCTGCCACGGCAGCGAGCGGACCCGCTCGACCGCCGTCATCTGCTGCCACGGCGAGCGCTCCGCGCGAGCGCCGGCGCGTGCGGTGCGCTGGCGCAGCTCGTTGCCGATCAGCACGAGGCCGGCGCCGGCGCCGAGCAGCGCGACCGTCAGCGGCAGCAGCCGGCGGTGGTCGGCGCCGACGACCGCAAGCAGCAGCAGCGCCGCCAGCGCGACCGGGATCCCCAACAGCAGCGAGCGCCCCTCGGGGCCGCGCAGCCGCCGCACCGTCGCGGGGACGAGCGCGACGACGACGCCCGGCACCGCGGCGAGCGCGAGCCCGACCGCCAGCAGGCGCGCGGAGCGCTGCTCGGCCGCGAGCGCGAGCACGAGCGCGGTCAGCAGCACGAGCCCGATCAGCGCCGTCGCCCGCCACGCGGGATCGCGCCAGCGCGCGGCGCCGCTCATCTGCTCCCTCCCCTCCGGTGGAGGGTGGGTGTGGATGCGCAGGGATCGCCGCCGCCCGCGACGTCGGACCACCACGGATCGGCGAGCGGGCCGACGCCGGACGGGTAGTCGCGCAGCCACAGGTCGCCGCCGACCGTTCTGTAGTCGACCCGCAGCAGCGGCACGTGTCTGCGCACCACCGCGCGTCTCCAGGCGCCGCTGCGCCCGAAGCGCGGGTCGCCGAACAGCACCACCGCCGGCCGGCTGCGGACCGGGCTGCGCAGCCGCACGCTCTGCGCCAGCGAGCGGACCGAGTCCCAGCCGCCGACGCCGGCCTCGTAGCGCACCTCGACCGCGAAGCAGCGGTCGCGCGGCAGCGCCACGACGGTGCGGCCGAAGCCCGTCTCCAGCTTCAGCGGCACGACCTCGCCGGGCGCGGCGCGCAGCTCGCGCAGGTCGACGAAGAGGTCGCCCAGGCCGGTGCGGTAGCCGCCGGCGGGGATCTCGGCGGCAGTCTGCGGCCGCTCGGTCACGAGCCCCGCCTGCGGCTCGACGCGCACGCCGCTGGCGGCGACGACGACCGCCGGCAGCGCGGCCGCCAGCAGCGGCGGCAGCACCCACGCGGGGCTGACCGACGGCAGCAGCACGAGCGCCCCGAGCAGGAAGGCGGCGAGCGCGACCGCGATCGCCCAGCCGAAGCCGAACAGCGTCGCCGCCGCCGTCACCGCGGCGACCGTCGCCAGCCCCGCCAGCGCCGCGATCAGCAGCGCGACCGAGGCGACGCCCCGCAGCAGCGACGGGCTGTCCTCGTCGGCGTCGGTCGGCAGCACCAGCCAGCAGGCGGCATAGGCGAGCAGGCCGAGGCCGGCGAACAGGCTCGCGACGACGAACAGCGCGCGCAGCTGCGCGACCGGCGTCGACCAGCGGTTGGCCATCCCGCGGCAGACGCCGCCGAGCCAGGCGCCGTCGCGGGCGCGACGCAGCGGCTGCGGCAGCGCGCCAGGGTGGGACGGACCTGCGGACACCGCCTCCATTCTGCCCGCCGTCGCCGCGCTCTCGCAATCCGGGATGTCACCGGGCGCGTCTACGGGATCTCCCGGAGACGCAGGTGCGCTCGTCACCGGTCGCGCTTGAGGCCGTATCTGAGCAGCCGCAGCGTCGCGTCGTCGCGGTCGCGCTCGCTGCGCGTGCCGAGCACGACCGAGATCACGGTCCGCCCGCGCTTCGTCGCCGAGCCGACGAGCACGTAGCCGGCGGCCTTCGTGTGGCCGGTCTTGACGCCGTTGACGTGCAGCGGGCCGCCGAGCAGGTCGTTGGTGTTGTCGAGTCTGCGCGCCCAGGCGCCGCTGACGGTCGTCAGGTGCGGCGTCGCGACCGTCGCGCGGAAGAAGGCGTGGCGGCGCAGCGCGCGCGTGAGCGTGACGAGGTCGGCGGCGCTGGAGCGGTTGCCGTCGTCGAGCCCGATCGGGTCGGCGTAGCGGGTGTCGTGCATGCCCAGCTCGCGCGCCCGCGCGTTCATCAGCGCGACGAACGCCTCGCGCGAGCCGGCGACGCCGACCGCGAGCGCCGCGGCCGCGTCGTTGCCGCTCGGCAGCAGCAGGCCGCGCAGCAGGTCGCCCACCGTCACCTGCTCGCCGGTCGCCAGCCACATGCGCGACTCGTCGCCGTCGCTCGGATACGGCGGCGCGGTGAAGAGCGCGTCGAGCGGCTCGCGTTCGAGCGTCACCAGCGCGGTCATCAGCTTCGTCACGCTCGCGATCGGCAGCGCGCGGCGCTCGCCGTCGCCGTAGTAGACGGTGCCGCTGGCGGCGTCGGCGACGATCGCGGCGGCGTGCGGCGGCAGGCCGCGCGGCGTCGGCCCGCGACGGGCGGCGGACGGCTCGGTGGGCGTGACAAGGGTGAGGACGGCGTAGAGCGCGACGGCGGCGAGCGCGAACGCCGCCACCGCCGTCGCCGGCAGGCGTGACTGCTTCATGGTGACTCCGGTCGATCGGAGGTCAGGAGTCAGTCGATTGTGCGGGCGCCCCGGGCATGCCACAAGACGGGATCACCCGCAGCGGGACTCCGGGAGATCCCGGACGCGATCAGCGCGCGGCGACGACCAAACCGGCCCGCCAGCCGGGCGCGCGCCCGCCGGCCGGAGGCGAGATCCGCTCAGCGTCGACGCCGCTGCGCGCGAGCAGCCAGGCGATCACCGAGTTGGAGTTCCACATCTCGCCGGTATGCAGCTCGTCGCGCCCCCACGTCGGCGTCGGCAGCTGCTCGACCAGCTCCAGCAGGCGGGCAGCGCGGTCCTCCTCAGCGCTCACGCGCCGCGGGCTCTCGACCGCCTCCGCGAGATCCGGGATCGTGCCGTCTCGCCAGCGGCGGACCTCGTAGCGGAACAGCAGCCAGCGGCCCGCCCAGCGCGCGCCGACCGGGCCTTCCACGACGACACCGCGGGCGCTGTCGTGCGCGCCCCACGCCGGCGTCTGCTCGACGACGAACGTCGCCCCGGCGGCCTCGATCCGCAGCGCGCTGTGGAAGAGCGCCTGCGGGCGGCGCCGCTCGCGCGCGGCGACGACCGTCTCGAACAGACGGCCGTTGAGCCGCACGAACCGCCCGCCCGCGCCGAGCGGCAGCCAGTAGAGGTCGATCGCGCCCATCGGCGCACTATCGCAGCGGGAGCGCCGGAACTCTCACGTCAGCGCAGTCTGCGTCTGATCGCGACCGTCCCGCCCGGGGCCTTGATCGTGATCGTGAGCGTCTTGCCGCGGTAGCGCTTGAGCTTGGCGGCGGTCTTCTTCGACGCCTTCAGCGAGAGCGTCAGCTTGCCCGCTCTCTTCGCCTGCTTCGTCGTCTTCGCGAGCACGGTCCCGCCGACCTTGGCGGTCGCGGTGACGGTGCCTCTCGCGGGGACGTTCACCGTCAGCGGCAGGCCCTTGGCCAGCGACGCCGCTCTCACCGTCGTGGCGACGGTCACCTTCGGCTTGCCGGCGGTCGAGCCGCCGCCGGGCGTGTCGCCGCCGCCGCTGCCGGGCGTCGTTCTCGTCGGCGTCGTCGGTCTCGTCGGCGTGCCGCCACCGCCGCCGCCGCCACCGCCTCCGCCGCCGGGCGGCGGGACCACCGGCGGCGTCGCGGCCGTCGAGGCGCCGAGCTGCGGGTAGGTGCCGGTCGCCGAGATCACGACCGCCGGCGAGGAGAGGTTGCAGGTCGTCACGTCAGCCGACGGGAACCAGACCGGCGCGCCCGCGACGACGACGCCGCGCGCGTCATGCCAGGCGATCCATCTGCCGTCGCCGGAGACGTTGACGTCGTCGGCGTCGCCCTGGACCGGCAGCAGGCAGCCGTTCAGCTCGTCGTCGGGGGTCGGCTGGGCGCCGAGGCCGCCGGAGACCGGCTGCATCGCGATGATGCCGTCGCCGCGGTCGCTGCCTCTGCGCGGCGCGATCGCGAACGCGACGACCTTGCCGTCGGCCGAGGCGTCGACGCCGTTGGCGTCGTAGCTGGCGGGGACGCTGAAGCCCGGCCACGCTCTCACCATGGGCGTCATCGGGCCGGAGGTCTGCACCACGACCTGCCCGCCCTGCACGCCGACGACCTGGTTGCCCGCCATCCCGGGCCACTCGACGTCGGAGAGGTCGGCCGGTCTGATCACCCAGCTGACGCCGCGCAGCCAAGTGCCGGTCTTGAGCGTCCCGACCGGGAAGCCGTAGGTGTAGTTCGAGTAGCCGTAGTTGAAGAACCTGCCGCCCGGAGCGAGGTTCATCCGCACCGGCAGGATGTCGCCGGTCGAGCCGGTCAGGTACTGCGCGACGTTGTCGCCCGTGGTCTGCGGCGTGCCGTCCGGGCCCCACTCCTGGCCGGCGTTGCCGGTCAGCACGAAGTTGCCGGGGATCCAGCGGTAGGCGATCACGTAGCCGTCGTCGGACTGCGCCGCCTGCGACCAGGTGTAGGAGTCCGGCGAGGGACCCGACAGCGAGCGCTTGGCGGCGCCGTCGAGCGTCGCGATCCAGATCTGGCCGCCGTCGACGTAGGAGACCTGGGTCGCGGCGGCCGTCCCGGCCGCGGCGCCTGCGCCGGCAGCGGCCAGCGCGAGCGCGAGGAGCAGTGATCGCATCCCGCGCACGATGACACCCGATCGGCCGTTCCGCATCGGTGGTGCCACGTATCGTCACGCGCCGGATACTGCGCGCTGACGCTCCCCTCAGCCGTGCGAAGCGCCCGTCGCCGCCCGCTGGATCTGCTCGAAGCGCGCGGTCATCCTCGCGGCGAGCGCCTCGGCGGCGCGCAGCGGGCGGACCATCACCATGAAGTCGGCGATCCTGCCGTCGTCGTCGTAGCGGAGGAAGTCGCAGCCGGTGATCGCCAGCCCGTCGACTCTCGCCTCGAACACGAGCGCGTGGTCGACGCCGTCGGCATCGCCGATCTCACGCACGTAGTGGAAGTCCTCGAAGACCTCGATCACGGCGCGCAGGATCGCCGCCGTGATCGCCTTGCCGGGGTACGGCTTGAACGCGACCGGGCTGCGGAAGACGACGTCGTCGGCGAGCATCGCCTCGACCGCCGCCAGGTCCCGTGCCTCGACCGCCTCGCGAAACGTCACGCTGATCCCTCCCCTTCGTCGTCAGGTCCGCCGACCACGCTACCGCGAGCGCCGCGGTCAGCGCGCAAGCCGCCGATAGCGGCTGACGATCAGCTGGTCCTTGCGCGGGCCGGTGACGGTCCAGGTGACGTCGAAGGCGCCGGCGGCGTGCAGGTCGAAGCGGCCGATGTAGAGGTCCTCGCCGCAGTCGTGGCGGACGGGGCGCGGCGCGCTGGTCAGGTCGAGCGGGTGGAAGGGGCGGCCGTCGTCGAAGCGCACCTCCCAGCCGTCCGGACCCGGCACGACCAGCAGGCGGCGCTGCGCGCGGCCGTTCATCGCGCCGAAGGCGATCTCGCCCTCCTCGTCCCACACCAGGCCGCTGCCGGCCGCGTCGGGCGCGAACACGGCGACGCCCTCGAAGCTCCCCGTCTCGCCGCCGTCGCGCAGCTCGCGCGCGACGTTCCAGCGCCCGGCGAGGTAGCCGCGCGGGTCGGCGAGATCGACCGGGACGCTCACGGCCACAGCCGCCGCCGCTCCCAGGCGCCGTCGAGCAGCCGGTACTGGAGCCGCACGTGGCGGCGGCCGGCGTCGGCCTGCCAGAACTCGACCTCGTCGGGCAGCAGGCGGTAGAGCGCCCACTGCTGCGCCACCAGCGACGGGTCGGCGGCGAGCGCCTCGGTCGCCTCGGCGACGGCCGTCTCGACCTCGGCCGGATCGCGCAGCGGCGCGCTCTGGCTGCCCGCGAGCGTCTCGGCCCGCGCCGACGGCGAGCGGGCGAGGAAGTCGCGTGCGCTCGCCTCGGCGCCGGCGTCGAGCACCCGCCCGCGCAGCCGCACCTGCCGCCCCTGCTCGCGCCAGTGGAAGACCGCCGCCGCCCACGGGTTGGCCTCCAGCTCGCGGCCCTTGCGGCTGGAGCGGCTGGTCGCGAACTCCCAGCCGCCGTCGGCGATCCCCTTCAGGATCAGCGTCCGCGCGTCCGGCCGGCCGTCGCCGTCGACGGTGCTGAGCACGAGCGCGTGCGGCTCTCGCACGCCCGCGTCGATCGCGCCGCCCAGCCACGCGGCGAACAGCTCCTCCGGCCGCTCCGGCGCGCTCGCCGGGTCGAACGCCGGCAGCTCGACGTCGAACACCGCCAGCTCGCGCAGCCGCCGCCGCAGGCCGGCGGCCGAGGGGTCGTCGTGCGGATGCTGGGCGTCGCTCATGCGCGACCCAGTATCGCGCGCCTCACTGCTTCGCGGCGGCGGCGTTGGAGCGGACTCTGCCGATCTCCAGCGTCACCGTCACGGCCTTGCCGCTGATCGCCGTCTCGATCGGATAGCCGATCGTGAACGGCATGTAGTCGGTTCTGGTGATGTGTCTGAGCGTGAACGGGAAGCGCTCGCGCGTGATCCCGTTGGAGACGATCCAGCTGCCGTAGGCGGTGCCGGTGACCGGCGCGCTGAATCTCATGAAGCCGGTCGCGCCGAAGCGCCTCTCCTTGAGCGTCGCGACGATCAGCTCGATCGAGCTGGGGTAGACGGCGTCTCTCGGCGGCTTCGGCTGCTTCGGTCTGCGCACGCATCTGTACGCGCCGCGCTTCTTCTTCAGCTCGTAGCCGGCTCTGCACTTCGGTCTCGCGGCGTCGGCGGCACCCGCCGCCCCCGCCGCCAGCAGGGCGGCGAGGACGAGCGAGACGAGCGGACGGGTGAGGGTGAGGCGCCGCATGCGGACCTCAGGCGGTGACGCGGTCGGCGGCGAGGGCGCCGACGATCTCGTCGACCTTCGCCTTCGCGTCGCCGAACAGCATCTGCGTGTTCTCGCGGAAGAACAGCGGGTTCTGGACGCCGGCGTAGCCGGAGGCCATCGAGCGCTTGAAGACGATCACGTTGCTCGCCTCCCACACCTTCAGCACCGGCATGCCGGCGATCGGGCTGGTCGGGTCCTCGGTCGCGGCCGGGTTGACGGTGTCGTTGGCGCCGATCACGAGCACGACGTCGGTCTCGCCGAAGTCGTCGTTGATCTCGTCCATCTCCAGCACGATGTCGTACGGGACCTTCGCCTCCGCCAGCAGCACGTTCATGTGGCCCGGGAGGCGGCCGGCGACCGGGTGGACGCCGAAGCGGACCTCGATCCCGCGGTCGCGCAGCTGACGCGTCAGCTCCGCCACCGGGTACTGCGCCTGCGCGACGGCCATGCCGTAGCCGGGCGTGATGATCACCGTGCTGGCGCCGGTCAGCAGCTCGGCCGCGCTGGCCGCGTCGATCTCGCGGTGCTCGCCGTAGTCGGTGTCGGCCGAGGCCGGGGCCTCGATGCCGAAGCCGCCCGCGATCACCGAGATGAACGAGCGGTTCATCGCCTGGCACATGATGTAGGAGAGGTAGGCGCCGGAGGAGCCGACGAGCGCGCCCGTGACGATCAGGAGATCGTTGTTGAGCAGGAAGCCCGACGCCGCCGCGGCCCAGCCCGAGTACGAGTTGAGCATCGAGACGACGACCGGCATGTCGCCGCCGCCGATCGAGGCGACGAGATGCCAGCCGAGCGCGAGCGCGAGCACCGTGACGGCGATCAGCAGCGGCAGGCTCGGCGAGATCACGAAGATCACCGTCAGCACGACGAACAGGCCGAGCGCGCCGACGTTGATGTAGTTCTTGCCCGGCAGCATCAACGGCGCCGATCTGATTCTCGCCGACAGCTTCAGGTAGGCGACGATCGAGCCGGTGAAGGTGACCGCGCCGATGAAGATGCCGATGAAGACCTCGGCGTGGTGGATGTCCAGCAGCGAGCCGAGCACCTCGGTCTGCCCCG
Source organism: Conexibacter sp. CPCC 205762 (assembly GCF_030646155.1). Classification (GTDB taxonomy): domain Bacteria; phylum Actinomycetota; class Thermoleophilia; order Solirubrobacterales; family Solirubrobacteraceae; genus Conexibacter. Next base: position 3,082 of record NZ_JAUTDN010000051.1, on the reverse strand, counting down.
CGTTGTCCTCGACGGAGAAGTAGCCGTTCCAGCCGACCAGCACGGCCGCGAGGCCGACGAAGCTGTGCAGCAGCGCGATCAGCTCCGGCATGCCGGTCATCTCGACGACGCGAGCGCGCCAGAGGCCGATCGTGGCGCCGATCGCGACCGCGGCGACGAGCAGGACGACGGCGACCGCCTCGGCGTGCTCGGTCGCGACGCCGATCGTCGCGGCCAGCGCGATCGCCATGCCGGCGATGCCGAACGCGACGCCCTGACGGGCCGACTCGTGTCTCGACAGCCCGGCGAGCGAGAGGATGAACAGCAGCGCCGCGACGATGTAGGAGGCCGTCGCGACCGAGTGCCAGTCGATGCTGGCGATGACGAGAGAATCAGTCATGGATCAGCCTCTGTTGAACATGCCGAGCATGCGCCGGGTCACGGCGAAGCCGCCGAAGACGTTGATCGACGCGAGCAGGATCGCGACCGTCGCGAGCACCCGCACCTTGGCGTCGTCCTGCTCGCCGAGCTGGAGGATCGCGCCGACGACGATGATGCCCGAGATCGCGTTCGTGACCGACATCAGCGGCGTGTGCAGCGCGTGGTGGACCTTGCCGATCACGTAGTAGCCGACGACGATCGCGAGCATCAGCACGGTGAAGTGGCTCGGCAGCGGGTCGGGCGCGAAGGCGTTCACGAGCCAGAGCGCGAGGAAGCCCGCCGCGATCACGGCGTATCTGACCCACACGGGCCGCGGCTCCTTGACCGGCGCCTCGACTCTCGCGGGCGCGGCTCTCGCGGCCGGCGCGGCGGAGACCTGCACCGGCGGCGGCGGCCAGGTTCTCTCGCCGGCGCGGACGACCGTCATCGAGCGCTGCACGACGTCCTCGAAGTCGAGCACGACCTGCCCGTCTCTCTCCGGCGTCAGCAGCTTCATCAGGTTCACGAGGTTCGTGCCGTAGAGCTGCGAGGCCTGCGCGGGCAGACGGCCGGCGAGGTCGGTGTAGCCGATGATCGTGACGCCGTTGTCGGTCACGATCGCCTTGCCGGCGACCGAGCCCTCGACGTTGCCGCCCATCGCGGCCGCCATGTCGACGATGACCGAGCCCGGTCTCATCAGCGCGACCTGCTCGGCGGTCATCAGCTTCGGCGCCGGGCGGCCCGGGATCAGGGCCGTCGTGATGATGATGTCGACGTCCTTCGCCTGCTCCGTGTACATCTCGGCGGCGAGGCGGTTGTAGTCCTCGCCGGTCGCTCTCGCGTAGCCGTCGCTGGAGACTTCCAGCTCCATCACGGAGATGAACTCGCCGCCGAGCGATCTGACCTGGTCGGCGACCTCGGGGCGGGGATCGGTCGCGCGCACGATCGCGCCGAGCGAGTTGGCGGCGCCGATCGCGGCGAGGCCGGCGACGCCGGCGCCGGCGATCAGGACCTTCGCCGGCGGCACCTTGCCGGCGGCGGTCACCTGGCCGGTGAAGAAGCGGCCGAAGACATGGGCGGCCTCGATCACGGCGCGGTAGCCGGCGATGTTGGCCATGCTGGAGAGCACGTCGAGCGACTGCGCGCGGCTGATGCGCGGGACGGCGTCCATCGCGAGCGCCGTGATCGGCCGCTGCGCGAGCGCCTCGACCAGCTCCGGTCTCAGCGCCGGCTGCAGCAGCGCCACGATCGTCGCGCCGTCCTTCAGGTTCGCGATCTCCTCGACCGTCGGCCCGTTGACGCGCAGCACCACGTCGGCCTGCCACGCCTGCTCGGCGGTCCCGACGGTCCCGCCTGCCGCCGCGTACGCGTCGTCGCCGAAGCTGGAGAGCGCGCCGGCACCCGCCTCGACCACGACGTCGTAGCCGAGGCCCGCAAGCTGTCTGAGCGTCGCAGGGGTCGCCGCGACACGTGTCTCCCCTGCATTGGTCTCGCGGGGCACTCCGATGAGCATCGAGATTTCAGACTCCTCGTGAAAACGACATTCCGGCTTTGAGAACAGTGATCCTACGGGCGTTTCCCCCGCCGCGGCTGCCTCGGATAGAGACAGGCGATACGAAAGGAAACCAGCCTGCCCTCGTCAGGAGCGCCGTTTCATGCCTGGAGCGATCAGGCCCCACTCGTAGGCGGCGATCACCAGCTCGACGCGGTTGCGCGCGCCGAGCTTGGCGAGGACCCGCTGGACGTGCGTCTTGATCGTCGTGCGCTCGAGCGTCAGCGCGGCCGCGATCTCGGCGTTCGAGAGGCCCTGGGCGACCAGCTCCAGCACCTCGCGCTCGCGCGTGGTCAGCTCGTCGAGGCGCGCGTCGGCGCCGTGCTGCAGCAGCGGCTGGGCGGCGACCCGCTCGATCAGGCGGCGCGTGACCGAGGGCGACAGCAGCGCGTCGCCGTCGGCGACGGCGTGGATCGCGGCGATCAGCTGCTCGGGCGAGCTGCGCTTGAGCAGGAAGCCGCTGGCGCCGGCCCGCAGCGCGCCGAAGAGGTACTCGTCGACCTCGAAGGTCGTCAGCACGATCACCTTCGTCTGCGGCGCCGCCGCCAGCAGCTCGGCGGTCGCGGCGATGCCGTCGAGGTCGGGCATGCGCACGTCCATCAGCACCACGTCGGGCTGCAGGTGACGCCCGCGCTGGACCGCGAGGCGGCCGTCCTCCGCCTCCCCGACGACCTCGATCGTCTCGTCGCTGGAGAGGATCGCGCGCAGGCCGCTGCGCAGCAGGTGGTCGTCGTCGACCAGCATCACCCGGATCCGCTCGCTCATCGCCGCGCCCGACTGTAGGGGAGGCGCGCGCGGAGTTCGAAGCGGTCGCCGTCGCGGGCGGCGTCCAGCGAGCCGCCGAGCAGCGTCGCGCGCTCGCGCATGCCGGCGATGCCGCGGCCGCCGCCGGGGCGGGGGCCGGCGTCGGCGCCGAGCGGGTTGGTGACGACCAGCTCCAGCGCGTCGGGGCCGAGCGTCAGCGCGACCCGCGCCGAGCCGGCGCCGTGGCGGCTGGCGTTCGTGAGCGACTCCTGCGCGATCCGATAGACGGCGCGCGAGACCTCCGCCGGCGGCTGGGGCGCGGCGGACGCGTGGGGCGTGGCGGGCGCGGCGGGCGCGGCGGGCGCGGCGGGCGCGGCGGGCGCGGCG
>NZ_JAUTDN010000050.1 GCF_030646155.1 Conexibacter sp. CPCC 205762 | reverse complement strand
CGCGCTCGCCGCGGGGGCGGCGGCCGCGACAGCCGCCGCCGCGTCGCTGGCCGCGGGCGCCGCGCCGGCCGCCGCCGCGCAGCGCGTCCCGGCCAACTGCCAGACCGAGGGCGCCGCCGGCATCACCTGCACCGGCGCCTACGGCCAGAGCGTCACGCTCAGCAGATACGAGGGGCTGGCCGACGGCGACACGATCAGCGTCACCGTCCGCGACTTCGCGGAGGGCATGCGCTCGCCGGTCGCGGGCTTCAGCCCCGGCGGGCTCACGTCCTACTTCGGCGGCCCCGCGCCGAAGACGTTCGACGAGGACGAGACCGCCGCCGCGGCCACCGCCGCCGGCGTCACCTTCCCGCTGACGCTCGACACCCGCTTCGGCGACCCGCTCAGACGGCAGCTGTACGTCAACGTCGGCGACCGCGGCGCGAGCGAGCGCCCGCAGCAGCCCCGCACCGGCACCAGCGCATCGTACGACAACGTGCTGGTGCCGGTGTACGCGACGGGACAGCCCGACCACGGCGACGCCGACCGGCAGATCGACACGATCTATCTCTCGCTCGCCCACCCGGCGAGCACGGCGCCGAACGGGAACTACGCGACCACCGCCGGCTTCGCGCCGGGCGAGACGGTCAGCTACGCGCTGAAGGACCCCGCGGGCCAGGAGGCGACCGTCCGCGACCTCGCCCGCGCGCCCACGACGTTCGGCGCGCTGCCCTACGACCCGGCCGACAGCTTCAGCGCGAACCAGGGGTTCTACGTGCCGTCGCAGCCGGGGCGCTACACGCTCACCGCAACCGGCCAGAGATCGGGGATCGAGCGCGTCACGACGCTCGACGTGCTCGATCCCGGCGTGACCGCCGACGCCTCCGCGAGAACCGTCACCGACCCGCGGACCGGCGTCAGGATCACCGTCTCCAAGACCCGCGACCTCGATCCCGCCGGCGAGCGGCTCTTCGTCACCTACACCGACAACCCGACGAACAGATTCGGCGTGCAGCTGCCGCAGCTGCCGGTCCACGCGCTGGCGCCGTCGCTGCACGACGGCTTCTGGGCCGCGAGCGACCTGCTCCCAGCCGACGTCAACGAGATCTACGACGTCAACTTCGAGGGCAGCTACGTCGTCGAGGTGAGCGCGACCGTGCCGGAGGGGCGGTTCTTCGCCGGGACAGAGCGGTACGGCGAGCTGGGGACCGTCGACGCGATCGGCACGCAGTCGTACCTCGCGTTCACCCCGGCGCGGATCCCCGACCTGCTGATCCCGCTCAGCTTCGCCGGCAGCGGCCTGCCGGAGCCGACCGACGACCAGCGGCGGATCTTCGCCAACGTCACGCCCGGACCGCTGTTCGCGGGCGACGAGGTGAAGCTCTCATCGTGGTACTTCAACACCGCGCTCGGGGAGCAGATCGGGTTCACGACCGACGTCCCCGGATTGACGATCGCCGCCAAGAGCCTCGGCGTCGCGGCCTACGGCGAGGGCGGCCGGCTGCTCGAGCAGACCTTCCGCCTGCCCGCGACGACGCCGCCCGGGACCTACACCGTGACCGCGACGGGCGTGACGAGCAGACTCAGCCTGCCGTTCGCCGTGACGGTCGCGGAGCGGCCGGTCGACCCGCCCGTCGACCCGCCCGTCGCGCCGCCGCTGACGCCGACGGCGCCGATCGCGCCGCCGGCGCCCCCGGCGACGCCGGCGGCCGTCCCGGTGACCACGACGACGCGCCTGTCGCTCTCCGCCCAGCGGTCGCGCTACGGCGCGGCGCGGTCGGTGACGGTCGCGGTGCGCCGCGCCGACGGCATGCCGGCGAGCGGTCCGGTGACGGTGAAGGTCGACGGCAGAGCGGTCGCGACGCGGGCGCTCGACGCGGCTGGGCGGACGCGCGTGGCGCTGCCGCGCGACCTGCGCGCCGGAGCGCGGGCGGTTACGGCGTCGTTCGCCGGAGGCGGCGCGGTCGCCGGCTCCGAGGGCGGTGCGCGGCTGCGGATCGCCAAGGCGTCCGCGCGCGTCGTCGCGACGGTCTCGCCGGCGACGCGCACGCGGCCGGCGACGGTGACGGTGCGCGTCGCGATCGTCGGCGCGCCGGCGTCGTTGCGGCCCGCGGGCCGGATCGTCGTGCGCGCGGGCGGCAGACGCGTCGCGAACGCGACGCTGACGGCCGCGCGCGGCGGCACATCGACGATCAGGCTGCCGGGCATCCGTGACGGCCGCCGCCTGACCGTGGCCTACGGCGGCGACGCGAACGTCGCCGCGAGCACGGCCGTCGTGCGATGAGCAGCGCGCGACACCGGCCCCTGGCCGCGGCGGTGGCGGCGGCCGCGCTCGCGCTGGCGGCGCCGGCCGCCGCGCGGGCCGCGGCGCCGGTGTCGCCGCGGCCGCACACGCTGCAGATCGCGGTCCCGCGTGACGCCGCGCGGCCGTTCACAGCCAGCGACGAGCAGCTGATCGCCCTCGTCGCCTCCGCCGCCGACCACTGGCGCGAGCTGAGCGAGGGGCAGATCAGCTCGTTCACGGTCGACCCGACGGTCGACGCGCTGCCGCCCGAGAGCTACTCGGACCCCTGCGAGCTGGACGCGCTGATGACCGGCGCGCGCCAGGCCTACCCGGCCAGCCGCTTCTCGACGGGGCCCTCCCAGGCACCGCAGCACCTCGTCGTGCTCCTGCCCGACAGCTGCCAGGGCCGCAACGGCCTCGGCACGCTCGGCGTCGCGCGCTTCGCCTCCGGCGGCGTGGTCGTCGCGTCCACCGCCGGCAGCGCCGGCAAGTCGCAGCAGATCCTCGTCCACGAGCTCGGGCACAACTTCGGCCTCTCGCACTCCGCCGGCGGCGTCTGCGGCGGGATCCCCGGCGACGGCGAGAGCGGCGCCTGCCGCGTCGACGAGTACTTCGGCTACCCGGAGCTGATGAGCAACGAGGGCTCCTCGCCGACGATCGGCGACCACCCGCTCCCCGTCCTCGGCGCCGTCTTCCGCGACCACTTCGGCCTCGAAGCGCCTGGGGAGTCGCTCACGATCGACTGGAGCGCCGAGCCGGAACGGTCGCGCTTCGACTACGAGCTGCGCCCGCGCGCCGACGCCGCCGGGCTGCGGTCCGTCCGCGTCAGCGATCCCCACACCGGCCGCAGATACGTGCTCGAGTATCGCTCGGGCACGGGCCTCGACGCCGGCGCCTTCTACGCCGGCGGCGGCACGATCGAGCCGTTCCGCCCGGACGGCCAGCAGTTCCCCGTCACGATGACGCCCGGCGTCGCGATCCAGGAGGACGCCGACCCGCCGCTGACCAGCGCCGGCGGCTCCCGCATGCCCGTCTGGATCTACGACCTCGCCGCCGGCACCGGCAACTTCGGCGCGCACACGACCTGGTTCACCCCCAACCGCGGGCTGCGGATCGACGTCGGCGCGATCGCGCCCGGCCTCTCGGCGCACGTGCAGGTGACCGTCTACCGCACGCGGATCACCGCGACCGCGCCGCCGACCATCGTCGGCCGCGCGCAGGTCGGCGAGACGCTCCACGCCGAGGTGACGGGCTGGAGACCGGCCCCCGACCGCTGCGAGCACCAGTGGCTCGCCGACGCCGTCGAGATCCCCGGCGCGACCGGCGCCGCGCTGACGCTCGACGCCGGGCTGCAGGGAGCCCGCCTGAGCGTCCGCGTCACCTGTGTCGTCGACGGCGCCGAGCCGGTCGCGCCGACGACCTCCGCAGCCACCGCCGCCGTCCTCCCCGCGCCTCCGGCGCCCGACGCCCCGCCCCCGCCTGACGCGCCAGGGCCGGTCGCCCCGCTCCCGCTGCCGCCTGCCCCGGCCGACGGCGGATCGCGGCTCACCGCCACCCGCGTGACCGCGAGCGTCGCCCGCTCCACCGTCGGCCAGGCCGCGGTCGTCCGCATCGCCGTCGCGACGTCCTCACCGGGCCTCCCGGCCGACGGGCGGGTGGAGGTCCGCCGCGGGCCGAAGCTGCTCGCCGCCAGCTCGCTCAGGGGCGGCCGCGCGACCGTGCGACTGCCGGCGAGCCTGCCGGCCGGGCGCCTGCGCCTCGCGGTCCAGTACACCGGCAGCCACCGCCTGCGCGGCTCGCGCGCGACCGTCACCGCGATCCGCCGCAAGGCGCCGGTGCGAGCGACCCTGCGGCTGCTGCGCGCGAGCATCGGACCGCACGACCGCGCGCTGGTCCGCGTCGACGCCGTCGCCGCGACCGCGCGGCCTCCGGTGACCGGCAGCCTCGCCATCGCCGTCGACGGCACGACGATCCGGCACGTCGCGGTCGCGCGCGCTGCCCGGACGATACGGCTCCCTCCGCTGCGGCCCGGCAGACACCGCCTCACCGTCAGGTACTCCGGCTCCAACACCCATGCGACGGCGACCTCGGCCGCTCACACGCTGACAGTCGGACGCTGACCGCGATCGACGGCACGCAGACGCTGTCAGAGTAGTCGCCTCGATGCCGTTGCCCGCTCCGTCATTCGACCGCGACGAGCTCTCGACCGTCGTCGCGCGGTTGACCGGCGACCGCTCGGCCCCGCCCGAGCCGCATGTCGTCGCGCCACTGGATGGGGCGGGTCCCGGCGGCGCCACGGGCGGCCTCTGGCGCGTCGCGTCCGCTCCGGGAGCGGCACAGCCCTGGTCGGCCGTCCTCAAGCTCGTCGTCCACTCCGACGCGGGCCACCGCCACTGGCGCTCCAGCAGAAGCCCGCGGGACCCGATGTACTGGAAACACGAGGCGCTGCTCTACGGCTCCGGCCTGCTGGACGAGCTGTCGGGCGGGCTGCGCGCGCCGCGTTGTCTGCTGGTCGCCGAGCGCACGGACGAGCACGTGGCGCTGTGGCTCGAAGATGTCGGCGGCGCCGTCCCAGCCGGCGACTGGCCGCTCGCGCGCTACGCCGTCGCGGCGCGGCACCTCGGTGCCGCCCAGGCCGGCTTCGTGAGCCGATGCGGCGAGTTACCGCGCTGGCTCAGCCGCGGCTGGCTGCGCGCCTACGTCGAGCGCCGCGCCGGCGAGATCGCAACTCCGCTGCCGCCCGAGGCGTGGCGCCATCCGCTTGTGCGGATCGCGATGCCGCAGCCGCTCGACCGCTGGGTCGCCGACGTCTGGCGCCGCCGCGCCATGCTCTTCTCGCTGCTGGCCGAGCTGCCGCAGACGCTGTGCCACCTCGACGTCTGGCCGCCCAACCTGTTCGCGGACCGCGACGACCGCACGATCGCGATCGACTGGGCCTACGCCGGCATCGGTGCGCTCGGCGAGGACGTCGGCAACCTCGTCCCCGACGCGGTCCTCGACTGCTTCGTCGACGGCGGTGCCGTCCGCGAGCTGCACGAGCTGACGGTGGCGGGCTACCTCGACGGCCTCTCCAGCGCCGGCTGGGACGGCGACCCTGCGCAGGTCCGCTGCGGCATCGCGGCCTCCGCGGTCCTCAAATACCTCTGGATGGCCCCCGCGCTCGTACGGCGCGCGCACGACCCCGAGCAGCTCGCCGGCCTCGAGCAGCAGTTCGACCGCTCGGCCGAGGACCTCTTCGCCCAACGCGGTCATGTGCTCGACCTGCTCCAGGCACTCGACGCGGATGCGACCGCCCACGCCGCCACCGCGCGTCACGGGGTGAAGCTGCGTGCGCACCCCCGGCGCAAGCGGCCTCGAGGACGCGGGCGCCTCACCCCACCGGGGTGAGGCGGCCTCACCCCGCCGCGGAGCAGCATGGCGCGCTCGGGTCGTCCGGACGGAGGGAACCACTGGCATGGCGCAGACCACAGCGGTGCGGGGGCATGCGATCAGCTTCCGCGGCGACCCCTTCTTCGTCGACGACGCGCTGGTCGACGTCGAGGACGCGCTGATCGTCTCCAGCGACGGCGTGATCACGGCGTTCGGCCCGTATGCCGAGCTGCGCGACCAGGTGCCCGACGGCGTCGAGGTCGTCCACTACCCCGATGCGCTGATCTGCGCCGGCTTCGTCGACACGCACATCCACTACGTGCAGACGGGGATCATCGGCGCGTTCGGCTCGCAGCTGATCGACTGGCTCAACAACTACACCTTCATCGAGGAGCAGGCGTTCGCCGACAAGGCCCACGCCGACGCCGTCGCGAAGCTCTACTTCGACCAGCTGCTCGCCAACGGCACGACGACCGCGGTCACCTTCGCGGCCGTCTACCCCGGCTCGGCCGACGCCTTCTTCGAGGAGTCGCAGCGGCGCGGGACGCGGATGATCGGCGGCAAGGTGCTGATGGACCGCAACGCGCCCGAGAGACTGCTCGACACCGCCCAGTCGGGCTACGACGACTCGAAGGCGCTGATCGCCAGATGGCACGGCAACGGCCGCAACATGTACGCGATCACGCCGCGCTTCGCGCCGACCAGCACGCCCGCGCAGCTGGAGCTGGCGGGCGCCCTGTGGAAGGAGTCGCCCGGCACCTTCATACACACGCACGTGTCGGAGAACGTCGGCGAGATCCAGTGGGTGCGCCAGCTCTTCCCCGACCGCGCCGGCTACCTCGACGTCTACGACCACTTCGGCCTGCTCGGCCGTCGCGCGGTGCTCGCGCACGGCGTCCACCTGACCGCCAGAGAGCGCCATCGCGTGCACGAGACCGGCTCGGCGGTCGCGCACTGCCCGACCTCCAACCTCTTCCTCGGAAGCGGCCTCTTCCACGTCCATGCGGCGAAGGACCCGAAGCGGCCGATGCACGTCGGGCTCGGCACCGACATCGGCGCCGGCACGAGCTTCTCGCTGCTGCAGACGATGAACGAGGCCTACAAGGTCGCGGAGCTGAACGCCTACCCGCTCGACGCGCAGAAGTCGTTCTTCCTCGCCACCCGCGGCGGCGCCGAGGCGCTCGACCTGGCCGACAGGATCGGCTCGCTCGACGTCGGGATGGAAGCCGACTTCGTCGTGCTCGACACGCAGGCGACGCCGCTGCTGGCCTACCGCAGCGAGCGCGCCAAGGACACCGAGGAGCTGATGTTCGTGCTGTCGATCATGGCCGACGACCGCGCGGTCGCGGCCACCTACGTCGCGGGCGCGCCCGCCTACCAGAGGAGCGTCTGATGTCGAGCGGACATGCGGGCTACGCCCACGCGACGACGTCGTTCTTCGGCAGAGACCGCGCGCGCCAGGGCGGACCCGAGGCATGGACGATCTGGATCCTCGCGACGATCTTCGTCGTCTGGCTGTTCGCGATCCAGACCGGCTACGGCATCGTCTCGCCCGACATCCAGAAGGACGCCGACCTGACGCTGTCGCAGATCAGCTCCGCGGCCTCGGTCTACACGGTCGCCTTCGCGATCGTCCAGTTCTTCTCCGGCTCGCTGCTGGACCGTTACGGCACGCGGCCGTTGATGGCGATCGCGGTCGCGCTCGTCACCGCCGGGGCGTTCCTGTTCGCCGGCACGACCAGCTTCGCGACGCTCGTCGCGGCGCAGATCGTGCTCGCGGTCGGCGCCTCGTTCGGGTTCGTCGGCGCCGGCTACATCGGCGGCAAATGGTTCGACGCGGCCAAGTACGGGCTGATGTTCGGGCTCGTGCAGATGTTCGCCTCGCTCGGCTCCGCCGTCGGCCAGCCGGTCATCAGCGCGCTGCTGAAGCAGATGAGCTGGTCGCAGCTGCTGGCCGGCTTCGGCACCTTCGGCGTGCTGCTGACGGTCGCGTTCGTGCTGCTCGTGCGCAACCCGGTCTCGACGCCGGAGCAGGCCGCCGCCGAGGCCGCCGCGCACCACGGCAACGTCCTCGGCGAGATCGTCAGAGACCTCCGCACCTGCCTCACCAACCGGCAGGTGCTGCTGGCCGCCGCGTTCGCCGGCGCCTCCTTCGGCACGATGCTCGCGGTCGGCGTGCTGTGGGGACCGCGCGTGCAGGAGGCGCGCGGCGCGACCGCCGGCTTCGCGGCCGTGCTGTCCGCGCTCGCCTGGCTCGGGCTCGCCTTCGGCGCGCCGCTGGTCAACGTCGTCTCCGACCGCTGGAGAAGCCGCAAGTGGCCGGCCGTCGTCGGCATGCTGCTGCAGGCGCTCGCGGTCGCGCTGTTCATATACGGCCCCAGCAACGGAACCGGCGCCAGCATGGTCGTGATGCTCGCCGTCGGCGTCTTCGCCGGCACCCACATGCTCGGCTTCACGATCGCCGGCGAATCCGTTCCGCCGGCCCTGATCGGCAGCGCCTCCGCGATCGTCAACGGCACCTGCTTCATCGTCGGCGGCGTGCTCCAAGCCGTCCCCGGCTGGGCGCTGGACAGCGCGCCCGACCTCGACGACTACCGCAAGGTGCTGTGGCTCATGCCCGCCGTGCTCGTGCTCGGCGCGCTCGCGGCGCTCGCACTCAGGGAAGCGAGCGACGACGCTGCCGCCTGACCGCGCGGCGCCGTGACGGCTCCGCCGGCGCGGTCATCGGCCCTTCAGCTCGCGCAGCGGCGCGCGGGACTCGGCGGCGGTCAGACCGGTGACCGAGGCCGGGCCGGGGTGAAGCGTCTCGCGCGTCAGCCGCGGCGGCGCAGCGCCGCGCCCAGCGGCGCCGAGTCGAGCGCCGTCCCCTCGCCCTGCTGCCACGACTCGATCCGCGGCCGTTGCAGACGGACGCGGCCGCTGAGCGCGATCGCGGCGACGAGCACGATCCCGGCGGCGAGCAGCGCGACGGTCGCCCAGGTCGCGGTCCGCACGCCGTCGGGGAGGTCGGAGCCGGTCGTGCGGGCGAGGTGGATCAGCAGCGGCGCCGTCAGGAACGCGGCGACGCCGCGCAGCAGCTCGACGAGCGCGAAGACGCGCGGCAGCTGCCGCGAGGGCAGCGCGAAGCCGGCGACGAACAGCCCCGGCGCGACCGAGGCGCCGACGCCGAGGCCGACGCCGCCGGCGCCGATCGCGATCAGCGTGCTGTCGCCGCCCGCGGCGCCGGTCAGCAGCAGGCCGGTGCCGGCGAGCGCGAGCAGCCCGGCGAAGGCGAGCAGCGGCACCCAGCGGGTGAAGAAGAGCGTGCCGAACAGCAGCGCGGTGACGACCGCGCCGCCGAACTCGGGCCAGAACAGCGCCGTCGAGAGGCCGTGCTCGGCGACCGTCAGCTGCAGCAGGCCGACGAGCGCGACCGAGCCGGCGCCCGCGACCATCGCGAGCGCGATCGCCGCCAGCGGGATCGTGTGCCCGAGCTGCCGCACCGGCATCAGCGGATCGCGCACGAACGTCTGATGGACGATCAGGCCGACGATGCAGGCGACGCCCAGCAGCAGCGGGCCCAGCACGATCGCGTCGGTGAAGCCGTGGTCGACGAGGCTGGAGGCGCCGAAGAACGCGGCCGTGCAGCCGATCGAGGCGAGCGCGAGCGACTCGGGATCGAACCTCAGCTCGCGGTCGGTCGGCGGGGCGTCGGTGAACGTCAGCACGACCAGCGCCAGCGCGGCGGCGCCGACGCCGGCCGATATCCAGAACAGCAGCCGCCAGTCGGCGAGGCCGGCGAAGGCGCCGCCGATCACGGGACCGAGCGCGACCGCCCCGAAGATCCCCATGTTCATCACCATCGCGGTCGAGCGCATCCGCCGCGTCGGAAAGCCGAGCACGAGCGCCGGCGCGGCGGTGATCAGCATCAGGCTGGTGCTGATCCCCTGCAGGATCCGGCCGGCGAAGAACAGCGGCGGCGAGCTGGCCGCCGCCGTCAGCACCGAGGCGACGACGAACAGCGCGGCGAAGCCGACCAGCAGCCGCCGGCCGGGCAGCCGCGAGATCAGCTGGACGGCGAGAACGGTGCCGAAGCAGTAGGCGGCGTCGGCCATCCCCGCGCTCATCTCCATCCCGGTCCGGCCGAGCCCGACGCTGCCGGAGATCAGCCCCTCCAGCGCCGGCGTCGCCGAGCTGAGCACGAGGAACGGGGTCAGCGCGCACAGCACCAGCCCGACGGCAGCCCAGTAGCTGCCGGCGAGCGGACCCCGCCAGCTCAGCGGCTGATGCTGCGCGGGCACGTCAACGGACTGCGACATCGGATCGGGACACCTCGGAGAGCACGGGGGACATTCTCCAAGGAAAGCGACCCGGCGCCGACGCCGAGGGGTCCTGTCAGGACCCCCCAGAGCGCAGGCGGGTCATCCCAGCTCCCGCTCCGTCGCCGCCGGGATCACGAGCGCGACCAGCGCTCCGACCAGCGCCGCGCCGGCGCAGATCGCGAAGAGCGTGCGGTAACCGGCCAGCGACGGCAGCTCGCTGCCGGCGAGCGTCACGGTCATCGACGCCAGCAGGGTGCCGCCGGCGGCGCTCGCGAGCGAGCTGCCGGTGGTGCGGCAGAGCGCGTTGAGGCCGTTGGCGGCCGCGAGCTGGGACTGCTTGGCGCCGAGCAGGATCAGCGACGGCATCGCGGCATAGGCGATGCCGGTGCCCGCGCCCGCGATCGTCGTGCCGACGAGCACCTGCCAGTAGGCGTCGACCAGCACGATCCGGACGACGAAGCCGAGCGCGACGATCGAGGCGCCGAGCGCCAGCGTCACCTTCGGCCCGAAGCGCGCCGACAGCTTCGCCGAGACCGGCGACAGCAGCAGCATCATCACGCCCGAGGGCAGCATCGCCAGCCCGCCCTCCAGCACCGAGGAGCCGAAGCCGTAGCCGGCCTCCGGCGGCGCCTGCACGAACGACGCCGTGCCGATCAGCGACGCGAACAGCGCGAAGCCGACGCAGATCGAGGCGACGTTGGTCAGCAGCAGCGCCGGCCGCGCGTTCGCGACGACGTCGATCAGCGGCGAGGCGATCCGCTTCTCGACCAGCACGAAGACGACGAGGCCGACGACGGCCGCGGCCAGCAGCCCGAGCGTGCGCGGATCGCCCCACCCCCATGCCTTCGCCTGCGACAGCGGCAGCAGCAGCGCGATCAGCGTGGCGCCCAGCAGCACGCTGCCGACGAGGTCGAGCCGGCCCTGCGCGCGGCCCGCCGGCTCGGAGACGAAGAACAGCATCCCGGCGACGGCGAGCGCGCCGCCCGCGGCGCAGATCCAGAACAGCACGTGGTAGTCGGCGTGCTCGGCGACCAGCGCCGCCAGCGGCAGCCCGAGCGCGCCGCCGACGCCGAGCGTCGCGCTCACCAGCGCGATCCCGCCGCCGGCCCGCTCGCGCGGAAGGATCTGGCCGATCAGCGAGATCCCCAACGGGATCGCCGCCGCCGACATGCCGGTGATCGCGCGCCCGGCGATCATCACGGTCAGGTCGCTCGTGAGCGCGCAGACCAGCGAGCCGACGGCCAGCGCCCCGGTCGCGACCATCAGCATCAGCCGCTTGCCGTAGAGGTCGCCGAGACGACCGAAGACCGGCACCGCGACCGCCGCCGACAGCAGCGTCGAGGTCAGCAGCCACTGCGTGCCCGCAGTCGAGCTGCCGAGGTCAGCCTGGATCGCGCCCATCACCGGCACCAGCAGCGTCTGCGTCAGCGCGACGATCACGCCGACGACCGCGATCACCGCCAGCGCGGCGATCTGCTGCGGCTCCCAGGCCGGGGTCGTAGGTGCCGGGGCGACGGCGTCGCCGTCAAGCGTCTGTGTGGTCTCAGTCATGGGCCTGCTCGGGTCGATCAGCTTTTGGCAGTTTATGCCTTATGGCAGAATATGCCACATCTCGACGAGAACTCGGCCGACCCGAAAGCCTTTAAGCCGGTCTGTTGGTTTCCAACCACGAAGGTGAACCTGGTCCGCCTGCGCTGTACGGTCGCGGCGCGTGACTGGGGTGGCAACCGCCTGCGGCCGCGCGGCGTGAGCACGTTGAGTGGATGCGGAGGGACGGGCATATGGCGAAGCAGGAGCTTGGAGCGGGAGTCGAGCGGGGCGCGCCGACGCCGTTCTCGCTCGGTGTCGGGGAAGACCTGCTGACCGTCGACCCGCATCGCCTGCGGCTGGTCGACCTTCCACCGGGTCGGTTCCCGCAGCAGCAGCCGCACGGCGAGCGACGGGAGCCGCTGGCGCTCTCGACGGTCGAGCTGACGACGCCCGCCCTCGCCCACGCCGGCGACGCGCACGAGACGCTGACGGGGCTGCGTCAGCGGCTGACCGCGGCCGACATCACCGTCCTCGGCGCCGGCCTGCATCCCGACGGCGCCTTCGGCGAGGTCACGCACCCGCACGAGGGCTTCTACTCCGGGGTCGCCGAGGACTGCGGCGGGGTGCTGGATCGCACGCCCACGTGCGGGATCCAGGTGCGCGTCGGCATGCCCGACCACGCCATCGCCGTCCACGCGCTCAACGGCATGCGCCGCTGGGTGCCGCCGCTGCTGGCGCTCTCGGCCTCGTCTCCGTTCTGGCACGGGCGCGACGCGGGCCTGGCCAGCGCCCGCGGCGCGCTCCGGCGCAGCTGTCCGCGCTCGGGCGTGCCGCGCCCGTTTCGCGACTACGACGACTATCTCGCGACGGTCGCCGAGGTGGAGGCCGCCGGCGCGCTGCCCGACCCGGCCTGGATCTGGTGGGACCTGCGGATCGATCCCCGCCACGGCACGCTGGAGGTGCGCGCCTCCGACGCGCAGTCGTCGCTGCGCGACCTCACCGGCATCGTCGCGTTGACGCACTGCCTCGCGATCGACGCCGCGACGCACCCGCCGATCGAGCAGACGGCGCCGGAAGCGCTCGACCAGTGCTGCTTCCGCGCCATCCGCCACGGCAGCGACGCGGTCCTGCACTTCGACGGCCGCATGCAGCCGTTCGCAGAGGTCGTCGAGCAGGCGCTCGCGTGCGCCCGCCCCTACGCCGCCGATCTCGGCTGCCAGGACGAGCTGGACGAGGTCCGGCGCCTGCTGACGGACGGCACGAGCGCCGACCGCCAGCGCACGGTCCACGCCAGCTCGGGCCTGGACGGGCTGCTGACCACGCTCTGCGCCGAGACCCAGCCCGGCCACGCCCTGCCCGACCTCGCCCGCCTGTGAGCAGGACCGGACGCGCGTCAGGGCTCGTCCGCGTCGATCCGCTTCTGCTCGCGGGCGTGGATCGCCTCGAGCCGCTCGATCCGCATCTGCAACTGCTCGTTGGCGAGCTGCGCGGAGCGCGAGGTCGGCGCCGCGCCGACGGCGGCGACGAGGTCGGCGTCGGACCCGCCGCCGGCCTCCTGAGCTGCGAGGCGCCGGATCCCGCCGCTCGGATGCGGGACGAGACGACCGATCTCCTCGCGCGGGAGCGGCAGCAGCCAGGCGCCGTCGATGCGCCGCCGCGCCGCGCCGTCGCGCTCCAGCTGTCTGAGCGCGAGGCTGACGGTCGGGCGCTGGGTGCCGAGCATCTGCCCCAGCATCTCGTGCGTCAGCCGCAGCGGCAGCACGATCCCGTCGCGGCCGATCCGCCCCCACCGCTCGGCCAGGAACCACAGCAGCATCCGCACCCGCTCCTCCGCGCGCGGCAGCTGCGAGATCGCGCAGCGCGTCGCAAGGCGCGTCGCCTGGCTGGCGAGCCGCTCGAACAGCGCCGCCACCAGCTGCGGCCAGCGCCGCGCGTCGTAGAGCAGGTCGTCGTCGACGATCACCGCCTCGGCCGGCTCCAGCACCGCCCAGCTGACGTCGATCGGCACCAGCCGGCTGCCGAGCGCGTCGGCCGACGGCTCGATCAGGTCACCGCGACCGAGCAGCTCGACCGCGGTCGCGTCCGTCAGCGCGATCGTGCGGCTGACCAGCCCGTCGAGCAGCAGCAGGCCGTGCAGCGCCGACGCGCCGCTGTCGTACACCGCCTCGGTCGCGACGCCGCGCGCGAGCTGCACGACGCGCGCCCGCATCAGCCGGCGCGCCTCCTCGCGCTCCCCAGCCGTCATCAGCTCACCGAGATCCGGATCGACGTCCAGCAGAGAGACGGTGCGCACGCGAGACGCTGCCACGCTCCAGCCCTACCCCGCCTCGCCGCCGTCCACGAGTGATCGCGGCAGGCGATCCGTTTCTCGTCGTGTCCCCCTCGCGAAGGAGCCACCTCCTCGCTCGACCGGCCGCTCGGCAGCCTCGACGGCGAGGCGGGCATGATCGGCGACGCGATCGGAGCGGCCGACGCCGGCTGCGACCTCGTCGATCATCGCGTCACGATCGCCCCGCTCGTCAGAGCGCTCCCGCCGCGCGAGCGCGAGGTGCTGCACCTGCGCTTCGACGACGACATGACGCAGACCCAGATCGCCGCGCGGATCGGCTGCTCGCAGATGCAGGTCTCGCGGATCCTCCGCCGCGCGCTCACGACGCTCTCCCACGCCGGCGACGAGCCGCAGCGGCCGGCGCGCCTCGCGACCGGTCGCGCCGACGCGAGCGAGCCGACGACCCAGCGCGCGTAGGCGCGCGGGTCGCTCAGCACGTCGAAGACGGCCTCCGGCGCGGCGGCGACGTCTCGATCTCGCTGCGGGCCATCAGGCCGCCGTCGCGATCTCCTCGCGCGCCAGCTCGAGCGAGGCCGCTCTGACAAGCTCGATGTGTCTGCGCTGCACCTCGACAGCCCAGTCGGCCAGCTCGCGCACCTCACCGAGGCCGGCGGTGGCGGCCATCTGCTGGACGATCTCCCAGTGGCACAGCTCGCCGGCCTCCGCCATCGACAGGAACTCGAAGCCATCGAGCGCCTCCTCCTCGTCGGCGAGGTAGGTTCTCATCATCTCGATGGCCTCGCCCTTGGTCTCGCGGGCCATCTCGCGGATCGCCGTCTTCTTGCCGTCGAGGCCGTCGATCAGCGCATCGGTGCGGCGCTCGGTCTCGGCCGCCTCGCGACTCATCCGCTCCAGCTGCGCTTCGAATCTGTCCGCGTCCTCCATCGTCGCGACTCTCTTGGTCGCCGACTGTGCGGCCTGCGCGAGGCCGAGCACCTCGGCCAGCTTCTCGTCGAGCGGGGTCAGATCGGCCATGTCGGAACTCCTCGGTTCGGTGTGGTGACCAGAACAGCTTCCCGACGCGCGTATGGGGAAACAGGGGTCCACTGTCCCCCGAGGAAAGCGAGCCCGACGATGAAGGCCGTCGCCTGGCATGGAACCCACGACGTGCGCGTCGACACCGTCCCCGACCCGACGATCGAGCAGCCGACCGACGCGATCGTGCGGATCACGTCGACCGCGATCTGCGGCTCCGACCTGCACCTCTACGAAGTGCTCGGCGCCTTCATCGACGCGGGCGACGTGCTCGGCCACGAGCCGATGGGGATCGTCGAGGCGGTCGGCGCCGAGGTCACCCACATCAGACCGGGCGACCGCGTCGTGATCCCGTTCAACGTCTCCTGCGGCCACTGCTTCATGTGCGGCCACGGCCTGCAGTCGCAGTGCGAGACGACGCAGACGCGCGAGTACGGCACCGGCGCGTCGCTGCTGGGCTACACGAAGCTGTACGGCCAGGTGCCGGGCGGGCAGGCCGAGCTGCTGCGCGTGCCGCAGGCGCAGTACGGCCCGATCAAGGTGCCCGAGGGGCCGCCCGACGACCGCTTCCTCTACCTCTCCGACGTGCTGCCGACGGCCTGGCAGGCGGTCGAGTACGCGGACGTGCCGGAGGGTGGCAGCGTGCTCGTGCTCGGTCTCGGCCCGATCGGCGAGATGTGCACGCGGATCGCGCAGCACCGCGGCGCCGGGCAGGTGCTCGCGGTCGACCTCGTGCCGGAGCGGATCGAGCGCGCCCGCGCCCACGGCGTCGTCGTGCTCGACCTCGAGGAGGCAGGCGACGACCTGCCCGAACAGGTGCGCGAGCTGACCGGCGGCCGCGGACCCGACAGTGTGATCGACGCGGTCGGGATGGAGGCGCACGGCTCGCCCGTCGGCAAGCTCGCCCACCGCCTCACCGCGCTGCTGCCCGACGCCGCCGCGCAGAAGCTGATGACGACCGCCGGCGTCGACCGCCTCAACGCGCTGCACACGGCGATCGAGCTGGTCCGCCGCGGCGGCACGCTGTCGCTCTCAGGCGTCTACGGCGGCGCCGCCTCGCCGATGCCGCTGCTGCAACTGTTCGACAAGCAGATCACGATCAGGCAGGGGCAGGCGAACGTGCGCCACTGGATCGACGACATCATGCCGCTGCTGTCCGGCGAGGACGACCCGCTCGGCGTCGACGAATACGCGACCCACCGCGTCCCGCTCGACCAGGCCCCGCACGCCTACGAGATCTTCCAGAAGAAGCAGGACGGCTGCTTCAAGGTCGTGCTGAAGCCGTAGGCCGGGCTGACGCGCGCCGATGAGCGGCTCCGCCCGCTCGATCGTCGTTCAGACCTTGCGGTAGCGGGCGTCGGCGATCGAGTAGGCGGCGAAGCCGATCAGGCCGACGGCGACGAGGCCGAGCAGCCAGGGGCCGTAGGCGGCGCGACCGAGCTGTCGCAGCGCGCCGTCGAGGCCGATCGCCTTGTTCGGGTCGTAGCTGACGGCGGCGTGGATCAGGCCGTAGCCGATCAGCGCGAAGACGACCGCGCGGGCGACGTGCCCGAAGACGCCGAGCGCGGTGTAGGCGCGCTCGACGTGGGCGCTCATCTCGCCGGTCTTCGCGTCGTCGAGGAATCTGCGGCCGAGCCCCTTGTACGCCTGGTAGCCGGCGACACCGATCAGCACGACGCCGGCCGCGCCGACCAGCCAGGTGCCGCCGCTCCAGCCGAGCACGCCGCCGGTCGTCGACTTCGGCCCGCCGCCGCTGCCGCCCCCGCCCGCGACGATCCCGACGGCGGTGACGCAGAGGATGCTGTAAGCGATCCCGCTCGCGAGCGCGGCGACGCGGTCGGCGGCGCTGTCCTGCTGCTCGGGGCCATGGCCGAGCAGCGCGCGGCTGAGCCGCCAGAGCGCGTAGCCGGCGAGGCCGATCGCGGTCACCACCAGCAGCGCGGTGCCGAACGGGCGGTGCGCGATCGTCGCCAGCGCGCCTCTCTGATCGGTCGCTCTGCCGCCGGCGTCGAGCGCGACCAGGAGCGCCAGCAGGCCGATGATCGCGTAGACGACGCCGCGCGCGACGAGCCCGAAGCGGGCGAGCGCCTCGAAGCCGCGCGAGCGCGTCAGCTGCTCGGCGTCAGCCACGCGGAACCCGGACCTTCAGCGCGCGCGGCTCGACCTCGACGGTGAACGACGTGACCTTCTTGCGATCGCCGCCGTCGAGCTCGCAGCGGACCTTGCGATCGAGCGCGACCGCGACCGTGCGCGCCTTCGTGACACGCACGAACGGCGACCGCTGCGCCGGCCCGACGGCCGTGCGAGCGACCGCCCGCACCATCTCGCCGCGCGTCTCGGCGGTCAGCAGACCCAGCTCCAGCAGGCCGTCGTCGGGCGCGGCGTCCTCGAAGATCTCGACCCCGCCGAACAGCGCGCCGACGTTGCCGAGCAGCACGCAGGTGGCGCGGCCGTCGTACCAGCGCACGCCGTCGACGTCGATCGTCGCGCCGAACGGCTCGGCGGCGAGGTTGCGCGCCCCGCCGATCACGTAGGCGGCGCGGCCGAGGCGGTCCTTCAGGTCGTCGGCCTCCTTGACGAGCGTCGCGTCGAAGCCGGCGCCCGCCATCACCGCGAACCGCTCGCCGTTGAAGCGGCCGGCGTCGAGCGCGCGGCCGGCGCCGTGGAGGCCGATCTCGACGGCCCGCTCCAGCTCGGTCGGGATGCCGAGGTTTGCGGCCAGCAGGTTGGAGGTGCCGGCCGGCAGGATCGCCAGCTCGACCGGCAGGCGGTCGCCGGCGATCGTGTCGACGCAGCGCTGCACGAGCCCGTCCCCGCCCCACGCGAACAGCAGCTCGACGCCCTCCTCCGCGACCATCCTGCGGACCTGCTTCGGCGCCTTCTTGCCCTTCGGCACCTCGCACCAGACCGGGTCCGCGACACCCGCCGCGGCGAGCGCGCGCCGCAGCGCCGGCAGCCCGCCGCCGAAGCTCTTGCCGGCACGGGCGATCACACCGACCCTCATCTGCCGCTCCGGTCCGCTGCGACGGCGCCCGCGACGCGGCAGGCGAACACGGTGACGGCCACCGCGAGCACGCCGACGACGACCCCGCCGGCGACGTCGAGCGGGTGATGCATGCCGCGGTACATGCGCGAGAGCGCGACCCCGGCGACGAGCGCGATCGCGACCGCCCAGATCGCGGCGCGCGCCGCGCGATCGGCGATCCGCGAGGTCAGCAGCAGCGCCAGGCCGCAGTAGACGGCGACCGACGCGGCGGTGTGCCCCGACGGATAGCTGTGCGCGACCGGCAGGTCCTCCAGCCGCACGACGCCGGGCCGGTCGCGCTGGACGATCGTCGCCGTGACGCGATACGCCGCGGACTCCAGCGGCAGCGCGCAGGCGGCGAAGGCCGCGATCCGCCACTGCCGCGCGAACGCGGCGGCGAGCGCCACGAGCGCGGCGACGATCGGCAGCACAGGCGCACCGCCGATCGCGGAGCCGATCGCCGAGAGATCGGTCCAGGTCGCGGTGCGGTCGCCCGCGAGGCTCTGCGTCAGGCTGTTGTCGGCGCCGCCGAGGCCGAGCCCGCCGACCAGCACGTGGACGACGAAGAGGCCCAGCAGCGTCGAGATCGCCGTGACCGCGGCGAATCCGGCCAGCAGCACGACGAGGAAGGCGAGCGCGGGATGGACGCCGCCGAGCGCGGCCGCGACCTGCTGCGCCCGCCCGCCGGCTCGCGGCTCGAGGATCGGCGCCGCCGATCTCGCGCGGCCCGCGCGCGCACCGGCGCCGGCCGCGACCGGTCTGGACGGAGGGCGCCATCGCGCCTCTGCAGCGGTCTGCATGTTCGAGCACGGTCCCCGCCTTCGCGCCAACACATGCGCGAGTGAACCAATCGCTGCGAATTTCCGTAATTCGATGTGTCGGGGACGGGCAGGGCTCACGCCTTGGGCCGCACGCCACCGACCCGCGGCGAGCGCCCCGGTCCCCCTCCGGGGCGCTCGCTCACCGCGGCTGCAGCGCCCTCGCCGTCCGCAGCAGGTTTCTCGCCGCCGTCTCGCCGGTTCTGCGCGACCACTCGTGGCCCTCGTCGGTCTCGCTGTACGACGGACCGGGGCCGGGGCCCTTGTTCCAGTAGGTCCACGCCTGGCCGGGGACGGTGAAGCCGATGTCGATCACGCCCTGCGCCAGCTCGGCGATCACGTGGTGGGCGCCGTCCTCGTTGCCGGTGACGACGAACCCGGCGACCTTGCCGGTCGCGATCGGCAGGCCGTCCTCGCGCGTCTCGGAGATCATCCCGTCCATCCGCTCCAGCACCCGCTTGGCGACGCTGGAGGGCTGGCCGACCCAGGTCGGCGTCGCCAGCACGAGGATCTCGGCGGCGACGATCGCGTCATGGATCGCCGGCCAGCCGTCGCCCTCGCCCTGCGACTCGGAGGCGACCCCCTCCAGCACCTGCTCGTCGACGACGCGGAAGCTGACGGTCTCGACGCCGCCGCGCTCCAGCTCAGCGCGCACGACCGACAGCAGCAGCTCCGTGTTCGACGGCGCCGGCGATCTTCTGAGCGTGCAGTTCAGCAGCGTGGCTCTCATGGCGTTGATCATCGGTGCCCATCTGCCCGTGCTGCGGGGGCCGAAACCGCGCGTCTGCGAGAGGAGCTGAGGAGCGCAGGCCCGGCGCGGGCGGGTCTCGCAGCGCGGACGATCGGGCTCACTCGCGCGCGTCCGCGACGATCTGGTCGCGGCCGCGCTCGTAGTCGTCGTCGGCGTCGTGCGCGAGCACGCCGACGAGCCGGCCGGCGGCGTCGCGATACGAGGCGGTGAAGCCGCCGTCCGGGTGGTCGCGCAGCTCGACCTCGGCGTGGCCGTCACCCCAGGCGGCGTGCTTGAGCGTGCGATCGCCGATCGTCGACCAGAAGCCGGGGACCGCCTCCCAGCGGGCCGGCGCGCCGGCGGCGGTGCGGCCGGCGATCTCACCGTGCGCGAGCGCGTCGCCCCAGTGCTCGACGCGCAGCCGCCGGCCGGCGAAGGCGTGCTCGGCGCGGCAGACGTCGCCGGCCGCGAGAACACTGCCGGCCGACGTCCGCATCGTCACGTCGACGGCGACCGCGCCCTCCTCCAGCACGATCCCGGCGGCGCGCGCCAGCTCGGCGCGCGGCCGCATCCCGGCCGCCATCAGCACGACCGCGCCGCTGCAGCGCCGCCCGCCGGCGACCACCTCCGCGAGCTGCTCGCCGTGCTCGATCCGCTCGACCTCGGCGTCCACGACCAGCTCGACGCCCTCCTGCTCCAGCCAGCCGCGCAGCCGTGCCGCGACCGCGTCGCCGAGCCGTGCCGCCAGCGGCGCCGGCTCGGCCGAGACGAGCGTCACCGGGTTCCCGCGGCGGCGCAGCGACGCCGCCGCCTCGCAGCCGATGAAGCCGGAGCCGATCACGACGACCGGCGCGCCGGCGTCGAGCCGGGCGAGCAGCTGGTGGAGCTGGTGGCGGGTCCGCAGCACCCGCACGCGCGGGTCGTCGGCGCCTGGCACCGGCAGCCGCACCGGCTCGGCGCCGGTCGCCAGCAGGCAGCGCTCGTACGCCAGCTCGCGGCCGTCGGCGAGCGCGACCCTGCGCGCCGCCGGGTCGAGCGCCAGCGCGCGCGTCGCGACGAGCGCGATCCCGTGCTCACGCAGCCACTGCTCGGACTCCAGCGGCAGCTCGCGCTCGTCGCCCTCGCCGCGCAGCAGCTGCTTCGTCAGCGGCGGCCGCTGGTAGGGGATCGTCTGCTCGTCGGCGACGAGCGCGACCGCGCCGCGCCCGCCGGCCGCGCGGTACGCGCGCGCCGCCGCCAGCGCGGCGGGGCCGCCGCCGATCGCCAGCAGCCCGTGGCGCTCGCTCATCGAATCGTCAGCACGTCGGCATCACGGTGTTCATCGCCGTCCGCTACCCCCGAAGCTCGTCGCGTAGTCGGGCCGACCGCCGGGTAGCGGAGCAGCGGACCCGAGATCAGGAGCGAACGAACGATGGCCAACGAACTGAACGGCAAGACGATCGCGATCCTCGCCGCCGACGGCGTCGAGCAGGTCGAGCTGGAAGAGCCGCGCAAGGCGGTCACCGACGCCGGCGCCAGAACGGTGCTGCTGTCGATCCACGACGGCGAGATCCAGGCGACCAGACACGACATCAACCCGGCCGGCAGATTCGCGGTCGACAAGCTCGTCGGCGACGCGGACCCGGCCGACTACGACGGCCTCGTCCTGCCCGGCGGCGTCGCCAACCCTGACAACCTGCGCGTCGACGAGACCGCGATCAGGTTCCTGCAGGCGTACTTCAAGACCGGCAAGCCGGTCGGCGTGATCTGCCACGGCCCCTGGTCGCTGGTCGAAGCCGACCTCGTCCGCGGCCGCACGATCACCTCCTACCCGAGCGTCAGAACCGACATCGTCAACGCCGGCGGCAGATGGGTCGACGAGGAGGTCGTCACCGACCAGGGCCTCGTCTCCAGCCGCAACCCGGACGACCTGCCGGCCTTCTGCGCGAAGCTCGTCGAGGAGTTCGCCGAAGGCCGCCACAAGGTCCACGACGAGGGCGCGACGGCCTGAGCGCGACGGCGGCAAGAGCCACGCCCCGCATCAGCGCACCACCGTGAACGCGAGCGTGACCGGGCGCGAGGCGTTGCCGGCGGCGTCGCGCGCGACCAGCGCGGCGCGGTAGCGGCCGGGCGCGAGCGTCGTGCGGCCGGCGCGGCCGCGGAAGGCGATCCGCACGGAGCCGCGCCGCGCGCTCCTGCTCAGGCGCATGACGGTCAGCGTCCGCGTGCAGCGTCTGCCGCGTCCGCGGCGCGGTGCGACGCAGCGCGCGCCCCTGCGGCGGCCGGTAGCGCGGCGGGTGATCGCGATCTTGATCGTGGCCGCCTCCGAGAGGGTGAACGCGAACGCGCTGCCGACGGCGCGCCCGCGGCGCGCGCGGCCGCCGGTCGCGAAGCGGGTGCGGGTCAGCCGCGCCTTGGAGATCCGCGGCGCGGTGCGGTCCGGCCGGCGCGCGGGCGGCGGCGCTCTGGCCGGCGGCGCGGGCGGGCGCAGCTCACCGCCGGGCGGCGCGCCGGCCGGGCAGCGCAGGTGGACGTGCGCGAAGTCCGGCCCGTAGCCGTCCGCCTCGAAGCCCGTCCCCTGCGCCGCGAACGCGACGCAGCGGCCGTCGCCGCTGATGCTCGCCCAGCCGGTGCCGGTGAGCGGGAGCGAGCCGTCGAGCCGCAGCGACTCCGCGGTCGTGACGCCGCCGGCGAGGTCGCGCCGGTAGACGACGAAGCCGACGTCGCGCACCTCGGTGAACGCGATCGTGCGGCCGTCGGCGCTGAGCGACAGCTCGGCGGCGTGACCGACCTGCCCGCCGGCCGGGTCCAGCGATGCGAGCGTCATCGTGCCCGCCGCCAGGTCGGCGACGAAGATCGCCACCGTGCCGTCGCGCTGCCCGTGCCCGAAGCCGCCGCTGTCCTGGTCGAAGGCGACGCGGGTGCCGGAGCGGTCGAGCGCGACGCGGTTGCTGTCCGCGTGCGCGAGCGTCCCGTCCTGCGGACGCGAGACCCACGTCGTCGTGGCGTCCGCGAGGTCGCGCACGTAGACGAGGTCGAGGCCGGTCGGCGGTCTGCCGGCGCCGAGGTTGCTCGCGCTCGAGCCGAACGCGACGCGGCCGCCGTCGCCGTCGAGCGCGAGGAAGCGCGACGATCTGTCGGCGAGCGCCCCGGCCGCGCCGGCGGCGCGGTCGGCGAGCTGCGTCGCGCCGCTGAGCAGGTCGACGACGAAGGCGTGCGTGAGGTTGTCGTCCGGCACGCCCGGCCGGCCGCCGCTGCTGCTGAGGTAGGCGAGGTGCGTGCCGTCGTCCGACAGCGCGATCCGCTGGACGCCGTCGGGCAGCGGCTGGCCGGCGGCGGTCCGGCTGACCAGCTCGACCCGGCCGCTGGAGAGGTCGCTCACCCACGCCTGCAGATGGTGCGTCGGGTTGGCGGCGCCCAGGTCGGCGCCGGCGCTGAGGAACGCGACCCGGTCGCCGGCGGCGTCGAGCTGCGGCATGTCGGCGCCGGCGGCCGTTCCGGCGCCGCTGGTGGTGTGGCTGGCGAGCATCGTGCGCCCCTTGTCCAGCCGCCGGACCAGCACCTGCCGCGGCGGCTGCTGATCGCCGGGCGCGGCCGGCGGGCTGCCGAAGGCGCTGCCCGCCGCCACGAACGCGACCGTCTGCCCGTCGTCGCTGACCGCCTGCGCGGAGTACAGGTCCGCGCCCGCGACGGCGCCCGGCGGCGTGCCGGCGGGCCGCGACAGCAGCACGTCGCCGCTGCCGGTGCGGAGGGCGATCTCGCCGAAGCTGTCGCCGCCGCCCGGCAGGTCCGCCGCCGGCGCCTCGAACACGATCGTGGCGCCGCCGTCCGCGGTCGCGCCCGTCGCGACGTCGTGCGCGGCGGTGCCGGAGGTCGCGAGCCGCACCGCCGCGCCGCTGCCCGCCTGCGCCTGATCGACCGTGTAGAGATCGTCGGCGTCGTTGCGGTCGGCGGCATCGAGCCGCTGCGACGACAGGAAGGACAGCCGCCGCGGCGCCTGCGTCGCCGCCGCGACCGGCTCGAACTGCGGCGCCTCCCCCTCGGCCGGCGCCGTGACGCCGGGACGCGGCAGCGACACGCGCGTCAGCGGGCCGACCCCGGAGGCGGTCAGCGACGCCTGGTAGATCGCACGGGAGCTCTCCAGCGCGATCATGCCGCCGTCGCCGGCGACGTCGACCTGCTCCGCGGCGTTGGGCAGCCCGCTGCTCGCCTGCCACGTCACCGCGACGCCGCCGATGTTCTGACGCACGTACGCGTCGGCGAGCGCGTCGCCGTCGCTCGCGACCAGCGGCGCCGCAGTCACGAACGCCGCCGTGCTGCCGTCGTAGGAGATCGCCGGCGGCGCCGCGGCGTCGACCTGGCCGCCGACCGCGCCGCTCGTGCTGACGCTGACCACCCACGTCCGCTGCGCGTCGAGGTCGCGCACGAACGCGTCGGAGCCGTCGCTGCCGCCGTCGCCGTTGGCCGCGTGGACGGGACTGTCGGCGAGGAAGACGACGTGGCGGCCGTCGCCCGAGATCTCCGGCGCCCACGGCGACTGCACGAGCGCCCCGTCTGCGCCGTCGCCGCGCGAGGCCGTGGTGAGGCTTCCGCTGACGAGGTCCTTGACGTCGACGACGCGCCCGTCGCGGGTCCACGACTGGAACGCGACGAAGCGGCCGTCGGCGCTGACAGACGCGTCCGACAGCTCGGAGAGCGACGGAAGCTGGCCGCCGTCGGGCCGCGTGTCGACCTGCCGCAGCGCGCCCGTGGCGCGATCGAGCCGGTAGACGTGGCGGGAGCTGTCGTCGTCGCCGTCGAGCAGCACGTCGCTGCTCGAGCAGAAGACGACGAAGCGGCCGTCGGCGGAGAGCGCGTGGCGCCCCAGCTGCGCGCCGCTGACGCCGTCGAACGGCAGCGGCCCGACGCCGTCGGGGCGGTCGACCAGCCGCGTCTGCCGCAGCTCGGCGGCGGACGCGGCGAAGGCGCCCGCGAGCAGCAGGACGAGCGCGAGCAGGACGGAGCGGATGACGGCGGCGATCGGCATGGCGCCGATTCAACTGGCACGCCGCCGCCACGACTTCGCCCGTTCGGGCCAACTGCGGATGGCCGTTTCCGGCCATCCTGCGCCGGGCGCCGCTGCGCAACCGACGAGGATGACGCGTGCGCGCTCAAGTCGCGCGACCGACCTGACGACGTTAGGCGCACACATGGCCGCTCGACTGCTCTCCTCCATCGCCGCCGCAGCCGCGCTGCTGTGCGCCGGTCCGCTCGCATCCGCCGCCGGGGCCGCGGACCTCTATCTCTCTCCCACCGGGGTGAACAGCGGCAACTGCCAGACGCAGGCGCAGCCGTGCGGCAGCTTCAACTACGTCCAGTCGCAGGCGAGCGCCACGCCCGAGGCCGACACCGTCCACCTCACGGCGGGCGACTACCTGCCCGACACGAGCTTCATGACGGTGGCGAAGGTGACCTGGTCCGGCCCGCAGGCCGGCGTGCCGGCGCAGCGCCAGAGCGGCGACACGGCGCGGATCGCGGTCACGAACGGCGGTTTCGGCTTCATCGTCCAGGCCGACGACATCGCGTTCGACGGCGTGACCTTCCAGTCGCAGAACTACGCGGCCGCCGACGGCTCGTTCGGCCTCTACAGCCTCAACCCGACGACTGTCCGCAACTCCGTCTTCACGCACCTGCGGACCGGCGTCTACGCCGGCTCGAGCATCGTCACCTCGGGCCTGCTGCTGGAGACCATCAACGACGCGATGTACTTCACCGGTGACTCGGCGACGATCAGCGACACGACCTTCTCCCCGGCCGCGGCCTACGCAGGCCTGATCAGCGGCGGCAACGGCCCGCTGACGATCACCGACAGCAGCTTCACCAGCGGCACATACGGCTTCCTCACCTATGCGGGCACCAACCTCGCCACGCTCACCGGCAACAGCTTCTCGCCGTCGATCGCGAACGGGCTCTACAACGACGGCGGCCCGGTCGACGCCCGCCGCAACTGGTGGGGCTGCAACGCCGGGCCGAACGGGCCCGGCTGCGCGACGCTGACCGGTCCCGGAACCGTCAACCAGACGACGATCGCGCCGCGGCTCGTGCTCGGCGCCTCGGTCGACCCAGCGTCCGTCTCCGCCGGTTCCACGGCCACCGTGACGGCCGCGCTCGACCACGACAGCGCCGGCGATCCGTTCGCGACCGACTTCCCCGGCGCGAGCGTCGGCTTCGCGACGACGCTCGGCACGTTCGGCCACGCGTCGGCCCCGCTCGCGAGAGGGGCGGCGACGGCGACGCTGACGACGCCGCTCGCGACCGGCACCGCCGACATGACCGCCACGCTCGACGGTGAGACCGTCCACGTCCCGCTCGAGGTCACCGAGGCGCCGCCGACGATCGCCGCCGACGGCGGCGTCACCGCCGCCCGCAGCGGCACGAGCCTCCCGGTCTCCGGCACCGGCCACCCGGGCACCGCCGTGCAGGTGAAGGTCAACGGCGCCGCCGTCGGCCTGCCGGTCACGGTGACACCGGAGGGAACCTGGAGCGCGAGCGTGACGCTGGTCGACGGCGACAACGCGCTGCAGGTCCAGCGCGGCCTGTTCGTCGCCGACGGCCCGACCGTCGTCGGCGTCTACGCCCCGCCGCTCAGCTCCCCGCAGGCCGGCGACGAGGTCTTCCCGACGCCGACCGTCGAGGGAAGCGGACTGGCAGGCGCCGCCATCGCGGTCGCCGACGAGAGCGGGACGCCGATCGGCAGCGGGACCGTCGCGCCGGGCGGCAGCTTCGCCGTCGCGCTCGATCCACTCAGCGAGGGCCCGCACACCCTGCACGTGACGCAGACGTTCGACGGCGTGGAGAGCGCGGAGTCGACGGTCGCGGTGACGGTCGTGCCCGTCCCGCCGGAGGTGACGCTGCCGCTCGCCGGCGCGCACGTGCGCCCGCGCTTCTCGATCCGCGGCAGCGCCCACTCCGACGTGGCGCTGACCGTCCTCGACGAGGACGACACCGAGATCGCCGCTGCGACCGCGACCGCGACCGGCGCGTGGGCGCTGCGCACGACCGCGCCGCTCACAGACGGGCCGCACACGCTGACGATCCTCGAGACGTACGGCGCGTTCGTGCTGAGATCGGCGCTCTCCGTCGTCGTCGACCCCGCCGCGCCGCTGCTGGCCGCGCCGACCCTGGCACTCGACGGCCCGGCGACGGTGCTTCCGGGCGCGACCGTCGCGCTGGCCGGCAGAGCGCTGCCGCACGCGGTCGTGCTGCTGCGCCACGACGGCGCTGCGGCCGGCGACGCCGTCGCCGACGCGAGCGGCGACTGGACCGCGTCCGTGACTACGCACGCGGGCGACAACGCCTTCACGGCGACGCAGGAACTGGCCGGCGCCGACCCCGGCGAGTCGGCCGAGTCGGCCGCGGCGCACGCGACCGGCGTCGGCACGCCGAGCGTGTCGTCGCCTGGCTCCGGCGATCTCGTGCAGGCGACCTTCGAGGTCGCGGGCGACGCGCTGCCCGGCGCGACGGTGACCGTCGCCGCCGGGGCGACGACGCTCGCGACCGCGACCGCCGACGCGACGAGCGGGGCGTGGTCGGCGACGACGAGCACGCCGCTCGCTTACGGCGACCACACGCTCTCGATCAGTCAGCGCCTCGACGGGGTCAGCGGCGCCGACGCCTCGCTCGCCGTGACGGTCGTGCCGCCCGCGCCGACGCTGACGCATCCCGACGGGAGCGAGCTCGGCGACGGCGCGATCGAGGTCGCCGGCACGGCCGACCCGCACGCCGCGGTCGACCTCTTCCTCGACGGCGGCGCGACGTCCGCGCAGAGCACGACCGCCGGCGCCGACGGGGCGTTCGCGGTCACGCTCGCTGCGACACGCGGCGTGCATACGGTGACGGCCTCCCAGCGCGTCGGCGGGAGCCTGTCCGGCCCGCTGAGCACGGCCCGCAGCGTCGAGGTGCTGCCGGCGCGGCCGACGCTGCAGCTCGACAGCGCCGCGACGGTCGCGGCCGGCGACCCGATCGTCGTCTCCGGCACGGCCGAGCCGGGCGCGACGGTCTCCGTCGCCCGCAGCGCGGGCGCGAGCGTCGTGACCACCTTCACGACGACCGCCGACGCCATCAGCGGCGAGTGGAGCCGCACACTCCGCGCCGCATCGCGTGTGAACACGCTCAGCGCGCGCCAGCAGCCCGGCGGCGCCGGCTCGATCAGCCTGCCGTCGCGGCCGGACGTCGTCGTGACCGCGACGCCGCTGCTCGCGCCGCCGGCGTTCACGCTGCCGGCGACGGCGACCACGGGCGCCTTCACGATCACGGGCAGCGCCCGCCCCGGCGCGACCGTCAGCGGCAGCTTCGACGGCGCCGCCAAGAGCACGACGGCCGACGGCAACGGCGCCTGGTCGCTCTCCGTCAGCGTCCGCACGGGCGCGCAGACGGCGGTCTTCCACCAGGCCGCCGAGGTCGACGGCGTCGCGGAGACGAGCGACGACTCCGCCGTGCAGACGCTGACCGGCGTGCCCGCGCCCGACCCGGATCCGGACCCGACCGATCCGACGGACCCCACCGACCCGAGACCGACCGACCCGACGCCGCCCGGCCCGACCCCCACGAACCCGGTGCCGGCCCCGACGCCGACCGACCCGGCCCCGCCCGGCCCGACGCCCGCCGGCCCGACACCGACCCCGGCGGTCCCGGCGAGCGCCTTCTCGCTCGCGAAGCCGACGGTGAGAGGGACGGCGATCGCGTTGGCGCTGACGCTCCCGCGCGCCGGCCGCGTGAAGGTCACCGCGACGGTCGCGCTGAAGGGCAAGCGGATCGCGTACGGCAGCGCGGCCGCGAAGGTCGCCACGGCCGGTGCCAAGCGCCTGACGCTGAAGCCCGGCCGCCGTGCGAAGGCCGCCCTCAGAGGCGTGCGCGCGGCGAAGGTCACGCTGACCGTGACGTTCACGCCCAGCGGCGGCAGAGCGGTCGTGAAGACGGCGCGCGTGACGGTCAGCGGCGGCCGCCGCCGCTGAGCGCGCGGACGGTCCAGACGAGGTACAGCACGGCGCCGAACGCGGCGTAGCCGGCCAGCATCGCGAGCTGCGCGTCGTGCTTGCCCGCGGCCGCGACGAAGCTCAGGCCGACGACGGTCGAGAGCCCGCCGCTGACGATCAGCGGCCACTGCCGGCCGCCGTCGCGGCGGCGCCGCAGCGCGACGCCGAGCTGGACCGCGCCGGACAGCGACGCCCAGGCGCCGAAGACGACGAGCGCCGCCCCGGCGTCGCCCGTGAAGGTCGCCAGCGCGAGCCCGACCGCGGCGGCGGCGCCGAGCCCCGCGTTGAGCAGCAGCACGCGCGCCGAGCCGCCGGCCCGCGAGCGCGCCTCGACGAGCGACGCGGCCGCGTCGATGAGCGGATAGGCGGTCAGCAGCAGCGCCACCGCCACGGGCAGCTCGGAGGCCGTCGTCGGAACGCGGTCGCCGACCGCAAGCACCAGCGCCGCCGCCCACACGAGCGCGATCGCCGCCCGCACCGGCGCGATCCGCAGGGCGATCGGGTTGAACGATTGGACGGGCGCAGATACGGCCATGAGCACTCCTCGCATAAAAGAAAGAACGTTCGTTCTACTATTGCCCAACAGAGAAGCAGGCGCACGCTCGCCTGTCAAGAACGATCGTTCTTTCTCTGCTAACGTCGCCGCACGATGCAGATCGCCGATCTCCCACCGGCCAAGGCCTCCGCGGCACGCGACCGGCTGCTCGGCACGGCCTCGGCGATCTTCTACGCCGAGGGGATCAACAGCGTCGGCGTCGACCGCATCGTGTCGGAGGGCGCGGTCACGCGCGCGACCTTCTACCGCCACTTCGCGAGCAAGCAGGATCTGGTGCTCGCCTATCTGCAGGCGGCACATGACGCGATCGAGGCGGGCTTCGCCGCGCTCGCCGCAGCGCACGACGCGCCGGAGCGCCTGCTGGAGGCCGTCGCCGCCGACATCGCGCGGCAGATCGAGCAGCCCGGCTTCCACGGCTGCGCCTTCATCTGCGCCGCGGCCGAGTTCGAGGATCCCGACGACCCGATCCGCCGCGCCGTCGTCGCCCACCGCGACTGGTTCCTCGGCGCCATCCGCGACGCCTTCACCGCCGCCGGCCACTCCCAGCCCGAGGAGGCGGCGCTCCAGTACGTGATCCTGCGCGACGGCGCGATGGTCGGCGGCCACCTCGGCGACTCCGCGCGCGTGGCGCAGACGTTCCAGCAGAGCGTCAGCGAGCTGCTGCGGTCCGCTGGCGGCTCGGCGCGCTGAGGCGGCCGGCGCCGCGCGTCAGGCCAGCGGCCCGGTGACGCGCTCCGCCGCCGCCCGCACGCGGCCGTCGCGGACCAGCTCGACCGCCGCCTCGATCTCGGGCGCGAGGAAGCGGTCGGGGCCGGTCAGCGCGATCCGCGTCTCCAGCTCCGCGAGCACCGCGGCGGTCGCGGCGGCCGGCTCCAGCGGGGCGCGCAGGCGCAGGCCGCGGCCGGCGGTCAGCAGCTCGATCGCGAGCACGCGCGTGAGCGCGTCGACGGCCTTGCGCAGCTTGCGCGCGGCCGACCAGCCCATCGAGACGTGGTCCTCCTGCATCGCCGAGCTGGGGATCGAGTCGACCGACGCCGGCACCGCCAGCCGCTTCAGCTCGGAGACGAGCGCCGCCTGCGTGTACTGGGCGATCATGTAGCCCGAGTCGACGCCCGGCTGCTCGGCGAGGAAGGCCGGCAGGCCGTGGCTGCGAGCGGCGTCGAGGAAGCGATCGGTGCGACGCTCGGAGATGCTGGCGATGTCGGCGGCGACGATCGCGAGGAAGTCGAGCACGTAGGCGAGCGGTGCGCCGTGGAAGTTGCCGTTGGACTCGACGCGGCCGTCGGGCGTCACGACCGGGTTGTCGACCGCCGCCGCCAGCTCCTGCTGCGCGACCCGCGCGGCGTGGTCGACGGTGTCGCGCGCGCCGCCCGCGACGGCCGGCGCGCAGCGCAGCGAGTAGGCGTCCTGGACACGTGTGTCCTCCACACCGCGGTGGCTGGCGACGATCGCGCTGCCGGCCAGCAGCGCGCGGATGTTGGCCGCCGAGGCGGCCTGGCCGGCCTGCGGGCGCAGCGCGTGCAGGTCGGCGGCGAAGACCGCGTCGGTGCCGAGCAGCCCCTCGACGCTCATCGCCGCGGCGACGTCGGCGGTGCTCAGCAGCGTGCGCAGGTCGGCGAGCGCGAGCAGCAGCATGCCGAGCATCCCGTCGGTGCCGTTGATCAGCGCGAGCCCCTCCTTCTCGGCGAGCGTGACCGGCTCGACGCCGGCCTCGGCAAGCGCCGCGGCGGCCTCGCGCAGCTCGCCGGATGCGTCGCGCACCGGCCCCTCCCCCGTCAGCGCCAGCGCGCAGTGCGCGAGCGGCGCGAGGTCGCCGGAGCAGCCGAGCGAGCCGTACTCGTGCACGACCGGCGTGATCCCGGCGGCGAGCATCGCCGCGTAGGCGCTCGCCGTCTCGCGCCGCACGCCGGTGCGGCCGGTCGCGAGCGTCGACAGCCGCAGCAGCATCGTCGCGCGCACGACCTCGCGCTCGACCTCCGGGCCGCTGCCGGCGGCGTGGCTGCGGATCAGGCTGTGCTGCAGCTGGACGCGCAGCTCGGCGGGGATGTGGCGCAGCGCGAGCGCGCCGAAGCCGGTCGAGACGCCGTAGTGCGGGTGCGGATCGCCGGCGAGCCCGTCGATCACCGCGCGGCTGCGGTCGATCTGCTCCAGCGCCTCGTCCGCGAGCACGACCGGAGTGCCGCGGCGGGCGACGTCGACGACCTCGTCGGGCGTCACCGGCCCGACGCCGACGGTCACCGCTGCGGTCGTGGTTCCCATGGCCGCATTGAAGGCGAGCGCGAGCGCGCTGTCATCCGCCCGCGGCGGGTTGTGTCTCGTATCTGAGATGATCGCGAGGCGATGGCCAACGCTCCCGCCGCCGCCCAGGCGCTCGACCTGCTCGCGCTGCTCGGCCGCCACGTCGCGCCGATGCCGGCGTCGGCGATCGCGCGCGACCTCGGCCTGCCGCGCTCGACCGTCTACCACCTGCTGGGCGTCCTGCGCGAGCGCGACTTCGTCGTCCACCTGCCGGAGGAGCGCCGCTACGGCCTCGGCACCGCGGCGTACGAGCTGGGCTCCGCCTACGCGCGCCAGGAGCCGCTGCGCTGGATCGCCCGCACGGTGCTTGCGAGGCTCGTCCACGACACTACCCACAGCGGGCATTTCGCCGTGCTCGACGGGCGCGACACGCTCTACCTGCTGGAGGAGCGCGCGCCCGGCCGGCCGAGCCTCGTGACCGACGTCGGCGTGCGCCTGCCGGCGACGCTGACCGCCAGCGGCCTCGCGATGCTGGCCGCCCTGCCGCAGCAGCAGGTGCGCGCGATGTGGCCGTCGCGGCGGGACCTGGTGCGGCGGCACGACAGCGGCCCGGCGTCGCTGACCGAGCTGCGGGCGGCGCTCGTGGAGACGCGCCGCAACGGCTGGGCGGTCGAGGACGGCTCCGTCACGCCCGCGTTCGCGTCGGTCGCGGCGGCGGTCGTCGACCACACCGGCCGTCCGCAGGCGGCGGTGGCGCTGACCTTCCCCTCGGCGGACGTGGACGAGCCCGCCCGCCGCGCGCTCGCGCAGCAGATCGTCACCGCCGCCGACGCGATCGCCGGGCGGATGCACGGGCGGATCGCCTCCTAGGGCGCCGGCGCCGGCTCCCCCACGACCGACGCCGACGCGCAGGTCGCCCAGGCGCGTGCGAGGTCCTCCGGCGCGATGCCGGCGATCTGCGGATGCGCGAGGTCGATCCCGACGGGCGGCGCGGCGGCGTCGAGGCCGAGGCTCGCGCGGCCGTTGGCGACCAGCTCCGCCCACAGGTCGCCGCCGGGCGCGCCGGCCAGCAGCCCGGCGCGCAGCTCGCGCTCGCGGCGGGCGCCGGTCTCCAGCTCGCGCACCTCCTCGAACGGGTCGACGCGCACCTGCGAGTCGGAGCCGATCGCGAGCCGCACGCCCGCCTCGCGGTAGACCATCGCCGGCAGGTGCCCGTCGCCGAGGTTGCCCTCGGTCGTCGGGCAGGAGACGACGATCGTGTCGGTCTGCGCCAGCGCCCGCACGTCGGCGGCGCTGACGTGGACGCCGTGGATCACGCTCGTGGACGGGCCGAGGAAGCCGCTGCGCCGCAGCAGCTCGATCGGCGAGCAGCCGTGCTCCGCCGCGCACTCCGCCAGCTCGCGCCGCTGCTCGTGCGCGTGCACGTGACGCGGCAGGCCGTGCGCCTCCGCGTAGGCGGCGATCGCCTCCAGCCACGAAGCCGGCACGGCCCGCACGCTGTGCGCCGCGACCGCGACGCTGACGCCCGGCCGCCCCGCCGCCCACCCGCGCAGCGCGTCGACGCGCGCGAGGAAGCGCTCGACGTCGGGATCGCAGAAGCGCCGCTGGCCGCCGGCCGGCGGGCGGTCGCGGCCGTCCCAGCCGTTGCGGTGGTAGGCGGCCGGGATCAGCACGATCGCCAGCCCAACGTCGCGCGCGCCTTCGGCGACGGCGTGCGCGAGCGCGTTCGGCTCCGCGTACGGCGTGCCGTCGGGCTGGTGGTGGACGTAATGGAACTCGCCGACGACGCCGTAGCCGGCGGCGCGCATCTCACCGTAGACGCGCGCGGCGACGTCGCGCATCCGCTCCGGGTCGAGCCGGTCGGCGGCGGCGAACATCGCCGTGCGCCAGCTCCAGAAGTCGTCGCGCGCGTTCGCCTCCGGCGCCGGCCGCTCGGCCGCCCCGCGCATGTCGCGCTGGAACGCGTGCGAGTGGGCGTTGGCCATCGCGGGGATCGCGTGCAGGTCGGTCATCGCAGTGGCTCCATGGCGGCAGGCGCGGCAGGCGCGGGCGCGGCGGGCGCGGGCGCGGCGGGCGCAGGCGCAGGCGCGGCGAGCGCGGGCGCGGC
>NZ_JAUTDN010000005.1 GCF_030646155.1 Conexibacter sp. CPCC 205762 | reverse complement strand
GCCGGCGCCGCCCGAGCCGCGTCCGCCGTTCCCGCCACCGGCGCCGCCGCCCGCGCCCGACGGCGCGCCGAGACCGTCGCCGCCTCCGCCGCCACCGCCCGCGTCGTTCCCGCCCGGGGTCGGCACCGCCGCGCCGCGCACGACGACCGCCGCGACCGCCGTCGCGCCGCTGCGGCCGTCCTCCGCGACGGCGGTGACCGTCGCCGTATAGGTGCCGGCGACGTCGTAGGCGTGGCTCACGGTCGCGCCGGTGACCGGCGTCGAGCCGTCGCCGAACTGCCACGTCAGCTGGGCGCCGGGCGCGGCGGCGACGGCGGCGCTGAAGCTCACCCGCTCGCCGGGGTCGACCTCGCCGGCGCTGCGCTGCGCGTCGATCGTCAGCGTCTCCGGGTTGTCGGTCGTGATCGCGACCGTCAGCGGGCGGCCGATCGGCGGGATCAGCTCGTCGGCGAGGTTGGCGTCGTCGCCTGAGCGCATCGGCCGCGAGAAGACGGCGACGGCGCTGTCGCCGGAGGCGTAGTCAGGGTCGAAGGTGGCGGCGTTGACGCCCTCGGGGCCGCTGACGCCGTCGGCGACCTCGGCCGGCGTCAGCGTGACCGGCGCGCGGCCCGGCAGCACGACGACGAATCTCGTCACGTGCGCCGGCGCGACGCCGGCCGCGATCGTCAGCGCCGCCGCCGAGACGCCGCCGCGCAGGCTGGAGCCGGCTCTGCCGCTGGTCGAGCGTTCGTCCAGCGGGCGTCTGGCGACGTCGGCGAGCTGCTGCAGCGCCGCGATCGTGAGGAAGCGCCCCGCGCGCTCGTTGACCGTGACCTGCACGCCGCTGCCAGGGCCGGCAGCGGCGTCGGAGCGGGTCGCGGGCGCCCAGGGCGTCACGAGCACGACGGTCATCGCCGCGACCGTAGCGAGGCGACGACCGTCGCGGCTCAACGGCGAACGGCCTTCTTGGCCGGGACCGTCAGCAGCGCCAGCGTCTGGCTCCGCGAGTTGCCGGCTCTGTCGGTGACGCGCACGCCGACACGGTACGTGCCGCCTGGCAGCGGGCGCTTCCACGTCAGCTTCAGCCGCGCGGCTCTCGTCGTGCGGCCGCTGAGGCTGCGGACGGCGACCCAGACGACCTTGTTGCGCGGCTTGCCCTTCACGCGCACGCGCTTGACCGTCCGCTTGCGCACCGTCGCTCTGACCGTCGCCGCCTCGCTGACCGTCAGCGTCAGCGAGCGGTTCGTGAAGGCCGGCTTGGAGACCTTCGGCTTGACCGTGTCTTTCGCCAGCGCCGGTCTTCTGTCGATCGGTGTCGGGTCCGGCACCGGCGTGACGCCGATCGTGCCGAGCTCCTGCACGCTCGGGCTGAAGGCGTTCCAGGAGGTCGCCTTGAAGAGGCCGAGGCTGACGCGGTAGCGCGTCGTCGCGTTGACGGTCGGGGCGAAGCTCGCGTTGCCCGTGCCGTCGGTCAGCGCCGGCGCGCCGGCGTCGCTCCAGCTGGCGCCGTTGTCGGTCGACTGCTGCAGCTGCACCGGCATCCCGACGACGGCCGGCGCGCCGGGCTGCTTGTTCGCGAACGCGACTGTGAACGACGCGGCCGCGCCGGCGGTCGCGGTCGGCGGCAGCGTCGCTCTGACAGACGGGAAGGCGTCGGCGCGGAAGGCCGGCTGGGTCGCCGTCGGCCACACGTCGACGGCGCTTTGGAAGGCCGGCGAGACGAGGAAGTCGATGAACCGTCTGGCCGCCGCGACGTTGACGGCCGGGATCTTGTCCGGGTTGACGATGTACGCGCTGAACGGGTTGATCAGCAGGTCCTTGCCGCCGCGCGCCTCGGCGCTGTTGTTCTCGCTGAGGACCTTCAGTCTCGTGATCTCGCCTCTGTCGAGGAGGTTGTTGAAGGTGCCGCGGTCGACCATCGTGTAGCAGCCGCCGTTGGGATGGACGCAGGCGTCGGTGTCTCTCAGGTTGGCGCCCTGCTTCTTGTCGGTCTTGACGTACCACGCGGGGTAGTCGCCGACCGTGTCGGCCGTTCTCGTCGGCTCGAAGCGGGTTCTGTCACTGCCGGCGGTTCTGGCGGCGGACTTGGTGACGTTGCTGAGGCCCCAGATGATCTGCTCCTGCACGTTCGTGCCGGAGTCCTCGCCGCGCGAGACGAAGGTCGCTCTGCCGTCGGCGCCGGCAGCCGCGATCGCCTCGTACGCCGCGACCGCGTCATGCGGCGCGGTCGCGGCGACGCCGGCCGGGTCGTCGGCGGGGCCGACGACCACGTAGTCGGAGTAGAAGATCGCGCGCCCGGCCGGCTCGAGCGAGTAGCCGTCGGCGACGAACTGCGCCTCCAGCGACGGCGCGTGCGTGATGACGACGTCGGCCTGGCCGGCGCGCGCGTTCTCCAGCGCCTTGCCGGTGCCGACGGCGTTGTACGCGAGCGTGTCACCCGGCTGCACGGCGGCGTACGCGCCCCGCAGCAGCCCTTCGACGAGCCCGGCATCGGTCGTGTCGGACGTGCTCTGCACTCTGATGTCGTCGGCCGACGCCAGCGGCGCCGCGAGCGCCAGCGCGACGCCCGCGGCCGCGAGCGTCCCGATCAGTCTTCCTGCTGCCATGCGGTGGTCACCTCGGTGATCGTGGTGGGGTGCCGACACCCCTCCGCGGGCCGGCCTGGAACGGTGGCCAGGCTAGCAACCGTGCTCAATCCCTGACTAGTGTCGTGCGCCGCTACCGCAGCAGCTCGGGACCCTGCGCGCGCACGTGCGCGCGGCAGTGCTCGGCGAACGCGGCGGCCTGGCGCGTGAGGCGCGCGCCGCGCGGCCAGCAGAGCGCGAACTCGTGCTCGGGCACGGGGCCTGCGAGCGGGACGGCGGCGAGCGGCAGGCCCTCGTGCGTCAGGTCGTGCGCCGGGCGGCTGACGAGCAGCGCGTAGCCGAGCCCGCGGCCGACCAGCCCGCGCACCAGCTCGTGGCTGGAGGTGCGATGGCGGATCCGCGGCTCGATCCCCGCGTCGGTGAGGATCCGCAGCAGCAGCTCGCGGCTCGGCGGCAGGTCGAACAGGATCAGCTCGCGCTCGGCCAGCTCCGCGACTGCGATCTCTGTGCGCGCGGCGAGCGGGTCGTCGGCGGCGAACAGCGCGTAGGCGTGGGTCGCGAACAGGCTGTCGCGCTCCATCTCGTCGCTGACGGCGAGCGCGTCGGCGATCGCGAGGTCGCAGCGGCCGTCGCGCATCGCCGCCTCCAGCTCGGGCACGGGACCTTCGAGGAAGTCCAGCTCGACGGCGGGATGGAGCGCGTCGAAGCTCTGCAGCAGGCCGGGCAGCAGGAGCGGGGCGATCGTGCGGAAGCAGCCGACCGTCAGCGGGCCGGCGATCGCGCCGCTCGGGCCGGCGCGGCCGGCGCGCTGGACCTCGTCGGCGTGCGCGAGCAGCTCGCGCGCGGCCGGCAGCAGCCGCGCCCCGGCCGGCGTCAGCAGCAGCTGGCGCGCGCTGCGACGGACCAGCAGCTGTGCGCCGAGCCGCCGCTCCAGCGCTCTGACCGCAAGCGAGACGGCCGACTGCGACAGCCGCAGCCGCTCGCCGGCCGCGGTCATCGTGCCGCTCTCGGCCGCGGCGACGAAGCAGGCGAGCTGGCGCAGGTCAAGCGGCGGGTACATGAGCGGATCGGTGGAAGTTCCGTCGATACTGGCATTGTACTTCTGGCGAGCGCGGCGAGATGCTGTCCGGCATGGAGAGCAGAACCGTCGCCTGGCAGCCGATCGCCGACACGCCCGTCGCCTACCTGCGCGAGGGCGACGAGACGCACCCGCCGCTCGATTCGCCGGCCTACAAGTCGACGCTGCTGCGCCACCCGAGAGCGCCGCTGCTGTACCTGCCGCAGACGCTGAGCGAGATCAGCGGGCCGGCGCTCGGCGCCGCCGCGCGCCTCGGCCCGCTCGACCACGACCTCACGCGCCAGCACGCCGGCGCGCCGATCGGCGAGCGGCTGATCGTGCAGGGGCGGGTGCTCGACGGCGAGGGCAAGCCGCTGCGCGGGACGCTGGTCGAGATCTGGCAGGCGAACGCGGCCGGTCGCTACCTGCACAAGCGCGACCACTGGGACGCGCCGCTCGATCCCAACTTCAGCGGCGCCGGGCGCTGCCTGACCGACGACGACGGCCGCTACCGCTTCGTGACGGTCAAGCCCGGTCCGTACCCGTGGGGCAACCACCACAACGCGTGGCGGCCGGCGCACATCCACTTCTCGCTGCTGGGGCGCGCCTTCGCCCAGCGGCTGGTGACGCAGATGTACTTCCCGGGCGATCCCTTCTTCCCCTACGACCCGATCTTCAACGCCGTCCGCGACGAGCGCGCGCGAGAGCGGCTGATCGCCGCGTTCAACGTGCACGAGACGGTGCCGCAGTGGGCGCAGTGCTACGAGTTCGACATCGTGCTGCGCGGCCCGGCCGCGACCCCGTTCGAGGAGGAGCTGTGATCTTCCCGACGACCCCGTCGCAGACGGTCGGCCCGTACTACGCGATCGGGCTGCCATGGCCGCAGGGCCCGTTCGTCGTGCCGGAGGGGACGCCGGGCAGCGTGCGTCTCCACGGTCGCGTGTACGACGGTCGCGGCGCGCTGATCCCCGACCACCTGATCGAGACCTGGCAGGCCGACCCCGACGGCCGCTTCGCCGACATGCACGGCGCCGGCCCCGATGGGCCATCCGCGCTGGAGGGCTTCCGCGGCTTCGGCCGCTGCGGCTACGAGGAGGGAGACGGCAGCTACGCGCTGTGGACGGTCAAGCCGGGCCGCGTGCCCGGCCCCGGCGGGGAGCTGCAGGCCCCGCACGTGCTCGTCTCGCTGTTCGCCCGCGGCCTGCTGAACCGCCTCGTGACGCGCATCTACTTCGCCGACGAGGCGGAGGCGAACGCCTCGGATCCGGTGCTGGCGTCCGTCCCCTCGGAGCGCCGCTCGACGCTGCTCGCCGACCCCGACGGCGACGGCGGCTACCGCTTCGACATCCGTCTCCAGGGCGACGGCGAGACCGTCTTCTTCGCGCTCTGATGCGGCCACTCGACGCCACCGCCCCGCGCCCGCTGACGCCGCCCCGCGCCAGAGGCACCGTGCAAGACCCGCGCCCGCTGATGCCACTCCGCGCCGGAGGCACCGTGCGAGGCTCGCGCCCGCTGACGCCGCCCCGCGCCGGAAGCGAGCGCTGATGCTGTTCGACGGCACCTACTGCCGCGGCGAGGCCGCCCGCGCGGTCGGCGACGACGCCTGGCTGCGCGCCCTGCTGGAGGTCGAGGCCGCCCTCGCCCGCGTCCGCGCCGCCCGCGGCGAGATCCCCGCCGACGCCGCCGCCCGGATCGCGGCCGCCTGCGTCCCCGACGCGCCTGCCCCTGCCGCTGCCGCGCCCGCGCCCGCGCCTGTTGCCGCCACCGCTGCCGCGCCCGCGCCCGATGGCGCCACCACGCCGCCCC
This sequence comes from Conexibacter sp. CPCC 205762, assembly GCF_030646155.1. Taxonomy (GTDB): domain Bacteria; phylum Actinomycetota; class Thermoleophilia; order Solirubrobacterales; family Solirubrobacteraceae; genus Conexibacter. The sequence continues at coordinate 239,441 of NZ_JAUTDN010000005.1, read as the reverse complement.
CGCGCTTCGACGCCGCCGCCCTCGCGCGCGACGCGGCCGACCACGCGACGATCGTGATCCCGCTCGTGCTGGCGCTGCGGGAGGCGGTCGGCGCCGACGACGCGCCGTTCGTCCACCTCGGCGCGACGAGCCAGGACGTGCTCGACAGCGCCGCGATGCTGATCGCGCGCGACGCGCTTGCCGCGACGCTCGCCGACGCTGCCGCCGCCCGCGATGCCGCCGCCGCGCTCGCGCGCGCCCACCGCGCGACGCCGATGATCGGCCGGACGCTGCTGCAGCAGGCGCTGCCGACGAGCTTCGGCCTGCGCGCGGCCGGGTGGGCGGTCGCGATCGATCGCGCCGTCGCGCGGCTGCGGGCGGTGCGCGAGCAGGAGCTGTGGGCGCAGCTCGGCGGCCCGGTCGGGCGTGAGGATCCCGCCGTCGCCGCCGCGCTCGCGGCCGACCTCGGCCTCGCCGCGCCGCCGCTCTGCTGGCACACGCTGCGGCTGCCGGTCGCGGCGGTCGCCGGCGCGACCGCGACGCTCGCTGGCATCCTCGGCAAGCTCGCCCGCGACGTGACGCTGCTGGCGCAGAACGAGCTCGGCGAGCTGCGCGAGGGCACGCCCGGCCGCGGCGGCTCCAGCGCGATGGCCCACAAGCGCAACCCGGTCGCCGCCGTCTCGGTGCTCGCCTGCACCCGCCGCGTCCCCGGCCTCGCGACGACCCTGCTGGCCGCGATGGAGCAGGAGCACGAGCGTGCCGCCGGCGCCTGGCAGGCAGAGTGGGCCACCCTCACCGATCTGCTCGCCCTCACCGGCTCCGCCGCCGCCTGGTCCCGCGACCTGCTGGAGAACCTCGAGGTCGACGCCGCGCGGATGGCCGCCAACCTCCCAGTGAAGGACGAAGCCGCCGTGGCCGCAGCAGCCGCCGCCACCGACGCTGCCCTCGCGACCCTCACGACCGCGCGATGACGGTCGCCCTGCACGCGGAGCCGGCTGGTCCGGCCGCTGCGCCGGCGCTGCTGCTCGGCGGCTCGCTCGGCACGACGCTGGCGATGTGGGAGCCGCTCCTGACCGCGCTCGACGAGACATCCGGCCCGCCGCTGCGCGCGATCCCGTTCGACCATCGCGGCCACGGCCGCTCCCCGCGCGGCGGCGACGACGCGCCGAGCATCGCCGCGATGGGCGCCGACGTGCTCGCCCTGCTCGACCGCCTCGGCCTGCGAAGAGCGTCGTACGCCGGCCTCTCGATCGGCGGCATGGTCGGGATCTGGCTGGCGGCGAACGCGCCCGAGCGGATCGAGACGCTGACGCTGATCTGCACCTCCGCCCAGCTGCCGCCGGCCGGCGCCTGGCGCGCCCGCGCCGCGACCGTCCGCGCAGCCGGCGGCACCGCCCCGGTTGCCGACGCCGTCTTCGCGCGCTGGCTCACGCCCGCCTTCCAGCACGCGCACCCGCAAGCGACGCAGACCCTCCGTGAGATGCTGCTCGCCTCGCCGCCGGACGGCTACGCCGACGCCTGCGAGGCGATCGCGGCGATGGACCTGCGCGGCGACCTGCCGCGCATCCAGGCGCCGACGCTCGTCATCGCCGGGCAGGAGGACGAAGCGATCCCGCCGGCCCACGGCGAGCAGCTCGCCGCCGCGATCCCGCACGCGACCCTCCGGCTGCTGTCGCCCGCCGCGCACATCGGCGCCGTCGAGCAGGCGCCGGCCGTCGCCGCGCTGCTGCGCGCCCAGCTCGAAGCAGTCACCCCCGACCCGATGGAGCCCGCATGAGCGATCCGCTCTACGACGCCGGCATGAAGGTCCGCCGCGAGGTGCTCGGCGACGCCCACGTCGACCGCGCGATCGCCGCCGCGACGCCGTTCACCGAGCCGTTCCAGGAATACATCACGCGCGCCGCATGGGGCAGCGTCTGGACCCGCCCGGGGCTCGACCGCCCGACGCGCCGGCTGCTCGTGCTCGGCACGCTCGCGGCGCTCGGTCAGGAGCACGAGCTGGAGATGCACATCCGCGCCGCCGTCGCCGACGGCCTCCCGCGTGAGCAGATCGGCGAGGTCTTCCTGCAGACGGGCGTCTACGCCGGCGTGCCGGCGGCCAACCGCGCCTTCGCGGTCGCCCAGCGCGTCTTCGACGAGCTGGACGCCGCGGCGCCGAGCTGAGCCAGCCCGGCGCCGCGCGTCACGCGATTACGGCTGCGGCACGATCCGGAGGTAGGGGAGCGGCTCCTCCCACCCGTCCGGGTAGCGCTCTCTGGCCTGCTCGTTGGAGACGGAGCCGGCGATGATCACCTTGTCGCCCTGTCTCCACTGCGCCGGCGTCGCGACCTGGTTCTTGGCCGTCAGCTGGAGCGAGTCGATGACGCGCAGGACCTCGTCGAAGTTGCGGCCGGTCGTCATCGGGTAGATCAGCACGAGTCTGACCTTCTTGTCCGGCCCGACCACGAAGACGTTGCGCAGCGTCGCGTTCTGGGCGGGCGTGCGCGCCGTCGGGTCGCCGTCGACGTCGGACGGCAGCATCCCGTAGGCCTTCGCGATCGCGTGGTCGCTGTCGCCGATGATCGGGTAGTTGGGCGCGGTGCCCTGCGAGGACTCGATCTCCGACGCCCATCTCGCGTGGTTGTCGATCGGGTCGGTGGAGATCGCGATGATCTTCACACCGCGCTTGTCGAACTCGGGCTTGATCGAGGCCATGTAGCCCAGCTCGGTCGTGCAGACCGGCGTGAAGTCGCGCGGGTGGGAGAACAGGACCGCCCAGCTGTCCCCGATCCAGTCGTGGAAGCTGATCTCGCCCTCAGTCGTCTGCGCCGTGAAATCAGGAGCGGTATCGCCGATCGTCAAACCCATCGAACGTCCCTTCTCAGTAGTGGTCGAACCCCGGATACCTCACGATGGTAGTGAACATGATCGAAATTGCGGGTTTTGGCCTGGTGAAGCTGCCAGAACGAGGTCTTCGCGGCCGCGCCGGCCTTCGTCAGACCGAGGTGGACGTGATCTCTGTGGGCGGTCGTCGGGTCGACCCTTCTGCTGATGCGGCCCCTGCGGTCGAGACAGGCCGAATAGCGCCGCGGGCCGTCCATCCCAGCGCCCCAGTAGCCGCAGTTCCAGATGATCTCCTCGACCCCCATGCGGCGCGCGAGCGCCTGCGCGTTGCCGGCGCGGTCGGGCGCGAGCAGCAGCGCGATCAGGCGGTCGGCCTCGCGCCGGTCGGCGGGGCGGGAGGCGTCGAGGTGCCAGTCGACGGCGCGGTTCTCGGCGTGCAGCGACGCCGAGTGCCTGCCCCAGCGCTCGCAGCGGTAGCTGCCCCATGACTCGCCCTCGGCATGCTCCTCCAGCCAGGCGATCAGCGCCTCCGTCCCGGGCCGCTCCCGCTTCGTGCAGCGCGTCGCCGGGTCGTAGACGGAGTCCTCGATCGGCACCGCCAGCAGCTTGTTCGCGGGGTTGCCGGCGACTGGGCCGAACGCGTGCGGCCAGGCCTCGGCAGCGGCGGCGGGGAGCAGCGCGAGCAGCAGCAGCGTGCAGAGCGAGACGGCGAGCGGCGTGCGACGGGCGACCATGCCCCCGTGATCGACGCCGCCGCCGCGGCGCTTGATGTCAGCGCACCGCCGCGACCGCGCCGAGCGCCTCCAGCCGCGCCGGCTCGGCGATCGCGTCGATCGCGACGACGCGCCCGCCGCGGACCGTGAACGCCATCAGCGAGACCGCTCTCCCGCCCGGCGCCACGACCACTCCGGCGGCCCCGTTGACGAGCGCCGGGATCACGTGCGGCGACAGTCTCGCGAACGTCAGCGCGCGGCCGGCGACGGTCGTCGCGCCGCGGATCAGGCCGGTGCCGCGCAGGTCGCTGGCGCGCAGCACGATCTGCGGGTCGAGGACGGCGACGAGCGCCTCGAAGTCGCCCTCGCGGGCGGCGGCGAAGAAGGCGTCGACGACCTCGCGCTGCGCCGTCAGGTCGCTGTCGGGCGGCGGCGCCTCGTCCCGCACGCGGCGGCGGGCGCGGCTGGCGAGCTGACGGGTCGCAGCCGGCGAGCGCTCGACGATCTCGGCGACCTGCTCGAACGGGACCGCGAAGACGTCGTGGAGGACGTAGGCGATCCGCTCCGGCGGCGCGAGCTGCTGCAGCACGACCTGCAGCGCCAGCCCGACGTCGCCGGCCAGCAGCGCCTCCTGCTCGGGGTCGAGCCCGCCGGCCGGCGCCAGCAGCGGGTCCGGCATCCACGGGAGCGGGTCGCCGGTCGCCTCCGGCCGCGCCGCGCGGCTGCGCAGCAGGTCGAGGCAGATGCGCGAGACGACCGTCGTCAGCCAGCCGCCGAGGTTGTCGATCGCACCGGCGTCGGCGCGGCTGAGCCGGATCCACGCCTCCTGGACCGCGTCGTCGGCCTCGCTGAGCGAGCCAAGCAGCCGGTACGCGACCGCCTTCAGGTGGGTGCGGTGGTCCTCGAAAAGCGCTGCCAGCCGGTCGTTCTCGTCCATCTCGTCACATTCCTCGGTCGCGATCCGTCATGGCATTGACGACACACACCCCATCGATGTGACAGGAGTGAAGCTCATGCAGGCACGGATGGAGAATCCCGCCGTCAGCACCCCGGGCGCGATGCAGGCGCTCTACGCGCTCCACGGCGCAGCCGCGAAGACCGGTCTCGACGCGCGCACGACCGAGCTGGTCAACCTGCGCGCGAGCCAGATCAACGGCTGCAGCGTCTGCGTCGACATGCACGCCAAGGCGCTGCGCAGAGCGGGCGAGAGCGACGAGCGGCTGTTCGCGGTCGGCGCCTGGCGCGACGCGCCCTGGTTCAGCGACGCGGAGCGGGTCGCGCTGGAGCTGGCGGAGGTGCTGACGCGCCTCGCCGACCGCCCCGACCCGGTCTCCGACGAGCTGTGGGCGCGCGCCGGCGAGCACTACGACGAGGCCGAGCTGGCCGGCCTGCTGCTGGCGATCGCGAACATCAATGTCTGGAACCGCCTCAACGCCGCGACCCGCCAGGTCGCCGGCGCGATCGCGGTCTGACGAGTACTAGTCGCTCCAGCCGGCCAGGTAGGGCGAGAGGTAGCGCGCCTCGACCTTCTGCGCCGGCTCCCATGGCGGCGTCTGGAAGACGCCCGAGGCGCGCGGGCGCCCGTCCTCGATCAGCGCCTGGATGTAGAGCGGTCTGGCGCCGGTCAGCAGGATCGCCCGCAGCCGCACCCACTGGCTGGCGTCGGGGCCGGCGGCGCGCGCGATCAGCGCGGCGGCGAGATCGGCCTGCTGCGCGGCGAGGCCGCCCTGCTTGATCGGCAGGGTGGTCGCGTCGCCGACGGCGTAGACGCCTTCCAGGCCGGGCACGCGCATGTGGTCGTCGACCTCGATGAAGCCCTGCGCGTCGCAGGGGAGGCCGGGGATCGCCGGGCCGACCAGGCGCGGCAGCGTCACGAGCCGGTCGACGACGAGCGGGCCCGCGGCGTCGGGCGGGTCGAGCGCGACGGTGCGCCGCTCCCAGCCGCTGACGCGGCGGCCCGTGACGACGCGCACGTCGGCGCGGCCGAGCAGGCGCGCGACCGCCCGCGTCGCGTCGCCGCCGACGACCGCCAGCGGCTCCGGCTCGCAGGTCACGAGCGTCAGCGCGATGTTGCCGATCCCGCGCGCGGCGGCATGATGGGCGGTCAGCAGCGCCAGCTCGTAGAGCGGCAGCGACCAGCCGCTCTGCGGCGGCACGACGAAGCCGATCGTGCGCACGTCGCGCTGCTCCAGCTCGCGCACGATCCACTGCATCTCGTCGTCGCGGGCGAGGTAGGTGAGGGCGCCCTCGATCGCCGGCTCGCGGCGCGCGCCGACGGCGATCACGAGCGCGTCGTAGGGCAGCTCGCCGCCGCTGCGCAGCACGATCGCTCTGCGCGCGCCGTCGACCGCGGCGAGCCCGTCGGCGACGAGCGTCGCGTCGTGCTCGGCGCAGATCCGCGCGAGCGGGAAGCGCCTGCGCGGCGCGCCGCCGAACGGCTCCAGCACCGAGATCGGACGGTAGTCGAGCTGCTCGCCGGGGCTGACGAGCGCGATCTCCAGCTCGGCGCCGCGCGGCGCCGCACGCAGCGCCAGCAGCGTCTCCGCCGCGGCGACCCCGCCGCCTGCGATGACGACCTTCGTCACAGCCGTTGAACCCCTGCGCGCCCGTTCATGGACGCGGGATGTTACGGAGGTTGGAGCGGGCGAGGTCGATCATCCGCCCGACGCCGCCGTCGACGACGAGCTTGGAGGCGGCGATCGCGAAGCCGCGCACCTGCGCGCCGGTGACGTTCGGCGGGATCGACAGCGCGTTGGGATCGGTGACGACCTCGATCAGCGCCGGCCCCGGCTTCGAGAGGCCTTCCGCGAGGCCGTCGCGGACGTCGCCGGGCTGCTCGATCCGGATCGCGTCGAGCCCGGCGGCGCGGGCGATCGCGGCGTAGTCGTGGGGCTCGTGATCGGTCTCGAAGTCGGGCAGGCCCTCGACCAGCATCTCCAGCTTGACCATCCCGAGCGAGGCGTTGTTCATCACGACGACCTTCAGCGGCAGCTTGTGGATCTTGACCGTCAGCAGCTCGCCGAGCAGCATCGCGAGGCCGCCGTCGCCGCTGAGCGAGATCACCTGCCGGCCGGGGTGCGAGACCTGCGCGCCGATCGCGTGGGGGAGGGCGTTGGCCATCGTCCCGTGGCGCCACGAGCCGATCACGCGCCGGCGGCCGTTGGGCGTCAGGTAGCGCGCCGCCCAGACGTTGTTCATGCCGGTGTCGACGGTGAAGATCGCGTCGTCGGCGGCGAGCGCGTCGAGCTGCGCGGCGACGTACTCGGGGTGGATCGGGACGTGCTTCTCGACGTTGCGCGTGTAGGCCGAGACGACCTTCTCCAGCGTGTCGGCGTGTCTGCGCAGCATCCGGTCGAGGAAGGCGCGGTCGCGCTTGCGCTCCAGCAGCGGCAGCAGCTTGCGGATCGTCGCCTTGACGTCGCCGTGGACCGGCCACTCGACGCGCGTGCGGCGGCCGAGCTTGGCGGGGTCGCGGTCGACCTGCGCGGTCGCCTTCTGCGGCAGGAAGTTCGTGTACGGGAAGTCGGTCCCCAGCAGCACCAGCACGTCGGCCTCGTGGGTCGCCTCGAAGCAGGCGCCGTAGCCGAGCAGGCCGCTCATGCCGACGTCGTAGGGGTTGTCGAACTGGATGTGCTCCTTGCCGCCGAGCGCGTGGCCGACCGGCGCGGCGAGCGTCTCCGCCAGCTCCATCACCTCGGCGTGCGCGCCGCGCACGCCGGCGCCGCAGAAGAGCGTCGCGGTCTGCGCGGCGTTGAGCGCGTCGGCGAGCGCGCGCACCTGCGCGTCGCTGGGGACGACCTCGCCGGCCGCCTCGGCGATCACGCTCTCGCCGGTCGGCTCGGTCGCCTCCTCGGCGGCGAGGTCGCCCGGCAGCGCCAGCACGGAGACGCCGCCGCGGCCGAGCGCGGTCTGGATCGCGATCCGCAGCACGCGCGGCATCTGCGCCGGCGTCGAGACCAGCTCGCAGTAGTGCGAGCACTCCTGGAACAGCCGCTCCGGGTGGGTCTCCTGGAAGAACAGCGTCCCGATCTGCGCGGCCGGGATCTGCGAGGCGAGCGCGAGCACGGGCGCGCCGCTGCGGTGGGCGTCGTAGAGGCCCTGCAGCAGGTGGGTGTTGCCGGGGCCGCAGGAGCCGGCGCAGACGGCGAGTCTGCCGGTCAGCTGCGCCTCGGCGCCGGCGGCGAAGGCGGCCGCCTCCTCGTTGTGGACGTGGATCCACTCGATCCCGTCGGTGCGGCGGACGGCGTCGACGACCGGATTGAGGCTGTCGCCGACGAGGCCGTAGATCCGCTCGACGCCGGCCTGGCGCAGGACCTGCACGAACTGCTCTGCGATCGTCGTCATGTCGCAGAGGATGGCTCATCGCCCGAGCGGCGCGCGGTGCGCGCCGCCGGGCGGATGCCTGACGCGTGCTCAGCCGGCGGGAGCGGCGGCGGCCGGATCGGTCGCGCCGGTGGGCGTCGCGCGTCTGATGCCGAGCAGGTCGACGGTGAAGAAGAGCGTCGAGTTGGCGGGGATGCCGTTCTGCTCCTGCGCGCCGTAGCCGAGCGCCGGCGGGATCACGAGCGTGCGGCGACCGCCGATTCTCATGCCCGGGATGCCCTGCCACCAGCCGGCGATCACGCCGCCGTTGTCGATTCTGATCTCGAGCGGCTCGCGACCGGCGTCCCAGGAGGAGTCGAATCTTCTGCCGGACTGGTAGATCGAGCCGTAGTAGTCGACGATCGCGGTGTCGCCGGCCTGGATCTCCTCGCCGTCGCCGACCGTGACGTCTCTGATCTGCAGCTGGTCGACTCTCGCACCCGGGTGAGCGGTCTGGACCGGTCTTCTGAACGGGTTTCTGATCGGCGTCGCGGCAGGATCGGCGGGCGTCGACGCGGTCGTGGAGGTGGTGTCGGCGGCGCTCGTCGAGGTGGCCGCTGCGGTGTCGGCGGCAGTCGTCGACGACTTGTCGTCATCGCCGCAACCGGCGGCGAAGAGGAGTGCGGCGGCGCTGGCGCCGACCGCGAGGAATCGGGTTGCTCGGGCAGTGGTCACGGCCGGAATGTACCGGAGCGAAGCCACTCCATGCGCCGGTTCGATTCATTCTCATTCGTGGCGTAACGAACGTTTATGCTCGATTTAGACGTGCGTCACGATCGGGGCCGGATGATCGACCTGGGTAGCCTGGTGGAGATGGATCGCCGAACCACGCTCGCCCTGCGCGGGGCCGCCGTGACCGCAGCGCTGCTGCCGCTCGTCTACCTGACGGCTGTGCACCTCGGCCCGGTGCACTGGCTCGACGCCGCGATCCTCAACGGCTTCACCAACCTCAACGGGCCGCGCGTGGAGCCGCTCGCGATCGACATCGCGACGCTCTGCGATCCCGACACGTTCGTGTGGCTTGTGGCGGCGCTGATCGCCGTCGCGCTGCTGCGGCGCAGACCGCGCACGGCCGCCGCGGTCGCGATCGTGCTGCTCGGCGCCAACGTCACCACGCAGCTGCTGAAGCCGGCGCTCGCGAGCGATCGCGTCTCGCCGCTGCTCGACGACGTCGGCCAGATCCTGCCGGCGTCGTGGCCGAGCGGGCACGCGACCGCCTCGATGTCGCTGGCGCTGTGCGCGGTGCTCGTCGCGCCGGCGCGGCTGCGGCCGTGGACGGCCGCGCTCGGCGCCGTCTTCGCGGTCGCCGTCACCTTCTCGTTCCTGACGCTCGACTGGCACTACCCGAGCGACGTGCTCGGCGGCTTCCTCGTCGCAGCGACGTGGACGCAGCTGGCGGTCGCGGCGCTGTCGGCGGCGCAGGCGCGCTGGCCCGAGCGGCGCGAGCGGGTCGAGCCGCCGCCGCTGCGCGAGGCGCTCGCGCCGAGCGGGGTGACGGCCGCCTGCGCGGCGCTGCTGGCGGCGATGGTGCTGATCGCGCGGCCGGCGCAGGTCGTCGCCTACGCGCAGGAGCACACCGCCTTCGTCGTCGGCGCGGGCGCGCTCGCGGTCGTCGCGCTGACGCTCGCGGCCGGCCTCAGCCTGCTGACGCTGCGCGCGCCGAGGCGCTGATCAGGCGTTCGCGCCGGGCTGCCAGAGCGGCTCGTCCGGCCCGTTGGCGCCGCGGCTGAGGATGAAGAGCAGGTCTGAGAGGCGGTTGAGGTAGCGCACGACCTGCTCGTTCAGCTCGTCCCCGCAGGTGATCGCGGCCCGCTCGGCACGGCGGCAGACGGTGCGGCAGACGTGCAGCTGCGCGGCCGCCATCGTCCCGCCGGGGATCACGAACGAGCGCAGCGGTCTGAGCGTCGCGTTGACCTCGTCGCAGCGCTCCTCCAGCCAGGTCGTCTGCGCCTCGGTCACGCGCAGGCGCGAGCGGTCCCCGCCGTGCGGCACGGCGACGTCGGCGCCGACGTCGAAGAGGTCGTTCTGGATGCGCGCGAGCCAGGCGCCGTACTGCTCCGGCAGGCCGGGCGTCGCGAGCGCGACGCCGAGGTGGGCGTTCAGCTCGTCGACGGTCCCGTAGGCCTCGATCCGCGGGTGCGTCTTCGGCACGCGGCTCATGTCGCCGAGGTGCGTCTCGCCGCTGTCGCCGAGGCGCGTGTAGATGCGCGTCAGATTGACCGTCACGCGCCTCACACTAGCGCTCGCGCGCGTCGATCGACCCCGGTCGTGTCACCTCAATTTGCCGCCGGCTCGATTGAGTGATCGCCGGCGCGCCCGCACTCGCGTCGTTGAGCGGCGGCCGGTCGCCGGCGGCCGTGGGGTGCGCATGCGGGCCGGTGCCACGCTACGATCCGCGCTCGTTCACGGCCGCCCCGGCCGCTTGACCAGACGCCCACGCGGAAAGGGGCGCACCGCAATGCCTCGCACGTTCCTCGGCTCCCTCCTCGGCACGCTCGCGCTGTCGGCCCTCGCGGCACCAGCCGCGCTCGCGGCCGGCCCGGCGCAGGTCTCGGTCCGCGTCGAGGGGCCGCGCGCCACGCTCGTCGACACGACCCTGACGACGACCCGCGCCGCGGTCGTCAAGGACGGCGACAGAACGCACGCCTGCAGCGGCACGAGCGCTGCCGGAGCGCTGCAGCAGGCGACCGACGGCAACTGGACCGCGACGTACTTCAGAGGCCTCGGCTACGCCGTCGAGGCGATCGACGGCGTCAGACCGGCCTCGGCCAACGACTACTGGACGCTGTGGGTCAACGGCAGATCGTCGTCGACCGGCCTCTGCGACACGCAGTTGCAGAGAGGCGACGCGGTGCTGCTGTTCGTCTGCGCCAGCGGGCCGGACTACAACTGCACGAACGCGCCGCTCGGCCTGGTCGCCGACCGCACGCGGGGCAGACGGCAGACGCTGAGAGTGGTCACCTACGCCGCCGACGGCAGAACGACCCCGGCGCCTGGAGTGACCGTCAGCGGCGGCGCCGCGCCGGTCAGAAGCGATGCGCGCGGGATCGCGCGTGTGACGCTGAAGGGCGACGAGAGCACGCTGCGCGCGACGCGCGCCGGCAGCACCCCGTCGGCGCGCCTCTTCTGCTCGGCCGATCGCTGCGGATCCAGCGACACGACGCCGCCCCGGGTCGCGCTCAGAGGGCTGCGCAACGGGCAGGTCTTCGCCTCCGGGAAGGGCCCGCGCACGCTGCGCGGCAGCGCCGGCGGCCTCGACGGCGGGATCGTCGAGCTGAGACTGACGCGCCGGATCGACGGTCGCTGCTTCGCCTACGTCGGCAGGCTCGACGACTTCGTCCGCTGCCCGGCCAAGGGCGCCTCGTGGTTCCAGGCGGCCGATCGCGCGCGCTGGTCGTACCTGCTGCCGGCGCGCCTGGCGCCCGGTCGCTACACGCTCGGCGTGCTCGCCAGCGACGGCGCCGGCAACGCCTCCAAGCCGCTGACGGTCCGCTTCACGGTCGCAGGAGCCGCCACGGCCGCCGCCGCGTCCGGCGCGGGCGCGCTCGCCGCTGCGTCCGCCGCTGACGCCCGCGCCGCCGCCGCGCCGCGTGTCGGCGTGCGCGTCGTCGGCTCCTCCGGCCGCACGCTCGCGCGCACGACCGTCACCGCGAGCGGGACGACCGCTTCGGTCGGCGGCAAGCGCTGCGCCGTCGCCGGCGGCACCCCGCTCGCCGCGCTGCTCGCGGTCGCGCACCGCGGCAGCCCGTCGGTCAGGCTCGCCGACTTCGGCTCCTGCGGCCGTCGCGCCGCTGACGGCAGCGGCCTCTACGTGACGACGGTCGCCGGCAAGCGCGCCGCCGGCCAGGCCGGCTGGGTCTTCGCCGTCGGCGGCAGGCTCGGCACGGCCGGCGCCGCCGACCCGGCCGGCCCGTTCGGCAGCGGTCCGCTGAAGCGCGGCCAGCAGGTCGTCTGGTTCTGGTGCAAGCAGGCGAGCGCCTGCGAGAAGAGCCTGCCGCGATGAAGATGAAGAAGATCGCACTCGCCGCGGCCGCCGCCCTGCTGGCGCCGGTCGCACTCGGCTGCGGAGCCGGCGCCGGGGACAAGAGCGGCGACGCTCGGATCCTCGTCACGCACGACTTCGGCAGCAGAGTGATCGGCGCCAGAATCCAGCAGGACCTGCCCGAGTCGGAGACCGTGATGCGTCTGACCGAGCGCAACTTCAGAGTCGACACGCGCTACGGCGGCGGCTTCGTGCAGTCGATCGAGGGCGCCGCCGGCGGCGGCAGAGACGGCAAGGTCGACTGGTTCTACTGGGTCAACGGGATCCTCGGCGACAAGGGCGCCGACGAGGTCGACCTGCACGGCGGCGACCAGGTCTGGTGGGACTACCACGACTGGAGCGGCTCCGACCGCATCGGCGCGGTCGTCGGCCAGTTCCCGGAGCCGTTCGCGCACGGCGCCGAGGGCAAGCGCTACCCGGTCGTGCTGCAGTGCGCCTCCTCCGCGGAGACGGCCTGCAAGACGGCGCAGGAGCAGCTGTCGGCGATCGGCGTCAGCGCCGCGCGGCAGACGCTCGGGACCAACGTCGAGACCGAGGTGCTGCGCGTGATGGTCGGCACCTGGAGCGACCTGCGCAGAGACCAGGCGCTGCGGCTGATCGACAGAGGCCCGGCCTCCTCCGGCGTCTTCGCCAGATTCGACGACAGTGGCAGAAATCTCGACCTGCTCGACGAGCACGGCGACACGAGAGTGACGGCGAGCACCGGCGCCGGCCTCGTCGCGGCCGTCAAGCTCGGCGACCAGGTGCCGACCTGGGCGCTGACCGGCACCGACCTCGACGGCGTCGAGATCGCGGCCCAGTCGCTCGACATGCAGCGGCTCAGAGACCATTTCGCGCTCGCGATCGACGGCGGCAGAGACGTCTCGCTGCCGGTCCTGAGACAGCCAGGGGCGTAACCTCCCGCCGATGGGCTATCAGCGTCGCTCGAGCCCGCTGCACGTCGTCCGCGCGGCGGTCGGGAGCGGGCTCTGCTGCGCGCTGGCACTGGTCGCGCTGCTGTACGACGACCCGCTCGTGCTGAGCGCGGCGCTGGCCGCTGCGCTGGCGGCGGGCGCGCTCGCCGGCGTCGGCCGCGCGTTGCGGCGGACGCTGCTGCTGGCGCTGCCGTTCGCGCTCGTGATCGCGCTGATCAACCCGCTCGTGACCGAGCAGGGCGTGACGGTGATCTGGCGCTTCGGCGAGCTGCCGCTGCTGGGTCAGCGCGACGTCACGCTGGAGGCGACCGTCTACGGGCTCGTGCTGGCGCTGCGGGCGCTGGCGCTGATCATGGCGTTCGCGCTCTTCAGTGCGGTCGTCGACCCCGACAGATTGCTGCGGCTGTTCCGCCGCGTCTCGTTCCGCTCGGCGCTGACGGCGACGTTGGCGACGCGGATGGTGCCGGTGCTGCAGCGCGACGGCCAGCGGATCGCCGACGCGCAGCGCTGCCGTCCCGGGCCGCCGCCGTCGCGGCTTGCGCTCGTGCGCGCGGTGACGTCTGGCGCGCTGGACCGCGCGACCGATGTCGCCGCGGCGCTGGAGGTGCGCGGCTACGGCGCGGCCCGGCGCCCGCCGCGGGGCGACTGGCGCGAGCCGTGGTCGCGCCACGACCGCGCCTTCTGCGCCGCCGCCGTCGTGCTCGCGCTGCTGGCGGTCGGCGGCCGGATCGCGGGCGTGGCGGGCTTCGAGGTCTATCCGTCGCTGGCGACCTCGTGGAGCGCCGCGACCGTCCTCTTCTGCCTCGTCCTGGCCGTCGTCCCGCTGCTGCCGTTCCTCGACCGGCGCGGGATCGCGGATCCGCCGCCCGGCGGTCGCACCCCGCGCGCGCCCGCTCGCGACGCGGTCGCCCTGCGCGACCTCGCGCCTGCGGCCCGCGAGCTGCGCACACCCGCGCGCGACGCCAGCGCGCCGCCCGTCTGGGAGGCGGCGCGATGAGCGAGCCGGTCCTGCGCTTCGACCGCTTCACCTACCGCTACCCGGGCGCGCCGGGGCCGGCGCTCACGGAGCTGTCGCTGGAGGTCGGCGAGGGCGAGTTCGTGCTGCTCGCGGGGCGCTCGGGCGGCGGCAAGTCGACGCTGCTGCGAGCGGGCTGCGGGCTCGTGCCGCATTTCCACGGCGGCGCGGTCGCGGGCGAGCTGACGGTCGCCGGCCTCGACGTGCGCGACCACGGCCCCGGCGAGCTGGCGGCGGTCGTCGGGACGCTCTTCCAGGATCCCGAGACGCAGGTCGTGATGGGAACGGTCCGCAGCGAGCTGGCGTTCCCGCTGGAGAACCGCGGCGAGTCGCGCGCGGCGGTCGCGCGCGGGGTGGAGGAGGCCGCGCTGGCGCTCGGGATCGCGCATCTGCTGGAGCGCCCGACGCACGAGCTTTCCGGCGGCGAGCTGCAGCGGGTCGCGCTCGGCGCTGCGCTGGCCGGTCGGCCGCGGCTGGTGCTGCTCGACGAGCCGACCTCGCAGCTGGACCCGGTCGCGGGCGACGAGCTGATCGGCCTGCTGCGGCGGCTGAACGAAGAGTGGGGCACGACGGTCGTGCTGGCCGAGCACCGCCTCGAACGCTGCCTGACCGCCGCCGACCGCGTGCTCGCGCTCGCCGGCGGCATCCTCGCCTGTGACGCGGAGCCGGGCGCGTTCCTCGCCTGGGCGGCCGAGTCGGCGCCCGCGCTCCAGACGCCGGGCGCCTCGCTGCTCGCACGGGCCGGTCTGCGCCCGCCCCCGGTCGGCGTCAAGGCGGCTCGCGCCACCCTCCGCAGCGCCGGTGCCCTCGACCCGCTTCCGGAGGCCGAGGAGGCGGCGATCGTCGAGCGCCACCGAACCGAGACGAGCCGCGAAGACAAAGTCACACTCCCACCCACCCGGGGAGCCGCCCCGCGCCCCGATTCGCCCCCCAAGCACCGCTTCCGCGGTTCGCGCGCTGACGCCAACGCCGCCCTGCGCGTGCGGGACCTGTGGGTCGAGCCGCCGGCCGGGCCGACGATCCTGCGTGCCGTCGAGCTGACGCTGCGGCCGGGCGAACGGGTCGCGCTGATGGGCCGCAACGGCGCCGGCAAGTCGACCCTGCTGCGCCACCTCGCCGGGCTCCAGCAGCCGACCCGCGGCTCGATCGACGCCGCCGGCCGCGTCGCGCTGCTGCTGCAGAACCCGAACGACTACCTCGTCCACGAGCAGGTCCGCGACGAGGCCCCGCGGGCCGCGCTCGCGCTCGCCGGCCTCGCCGACCACGCCGACCGCCACCCGCGCGACCTCTCCGGCGGCGAGCGCCAGCGCCTCGCGCTGGCGATCGTGCTCGGCGGCGGCCTCGACCTCGGCGGCCCCGCGGCAGGCGCCACGTCCGCCCCCGCCGGCGCCGCGGCCGCGCCGGCCGCCTCCGCCCCGGCATCCGCGCGCGGCGACCTCCCCGCCGTCCTCTGCCTCGACGAGCCGACGCGGGGGATGGACCGCACGCACAAGGCGGAGCTGGCGCGGCTGCTCGACCGGCTCGCCGCAGCCGGCACCGCGCTGCTGGTCGCCACGCACGATCCCGAGTTCGCCGCCTCGTTCGCTCAGCGGGTGGTGCTGCTGGGCGACGGCCGGCCGATCGCCGACGGCCCGGTCGCCGAGGTGCTCGCCGGTGGCTGGTACTTCGCGACCGAGACCGCGCGCATCCTCGGCGGGGCCGCCGGCGCGCTCGACCCTGTCAGCGGCGCGGCGCTGATCCGCGCCCGCCTCGCGGCCCGCGCAGCCGCGCCCGCCCGTTCGCCCATGCCCGCCCGCTCGCCCGCGCCCGCCCGTGCGCCCGCCCCCGCCGCCCCGGCGCCGCCCGCCCCGACCCCCACCGAGGCCCCCCGATGAGCTGGCAGCTCGCCTCCTTCGGACTGCTCGCGCTCGCGCTGCTGGCCGGCTTCGTCTGGTACGAGCGGTCGCATCCGAGCGCGCGCGTGCTGGCGCTCGTCGGCACGCTCGCGGCGCTGGCGGTGCTGGGGCGGATCGCATTCGCGGCGGTCCCGAACGTCAAGCCGACGACCGACATCGTGCTCAGTGCGGGCTACGTCTTCGGCGGCGCACCCGGCTTCGCGGTCGGGGCGGTCGCGGCGCTGGCGTCGAACTTCTTCTTCACCCAGGGCCCGTGGACGCCGTGGCAGATGGCGGCATGGGGCGGGGTCGGCGTCGTCGGCGCGACGCTCGCGAAGCTCAGCCGCGGCCGGCTGGGACGGATCCCGCTCGCGGTCGCCTGCGGCCTCTGCGGGCTCGCCTTCGGCGTCGTCGTCAACTTCGGCAGCGTCGTGACCGTCAGCGACGAGGACCTGTGGGGCCGCTTCCTCGCCTACCAGTCGACCTCGCTGCCGTGGGATCTCGCGCACGCCGCCGGCAACGTCGTCTTCTTTCTTTTGTTCGGCCCCGCGCTGATCCGGATCCTGCGCCGCTTCCGCACCCGCTTCGAGTTCAGCTGGAGCACGGGCCCCCCGGCCGGGCCCGCACCCGCCCCGCCCGCGGCCCGCGGCGGCCTCGCCGCGCTGCTGCTGGGAGCGGTCGCGCTCGCGGGCTTCGCGGCGGCGCCCGTGCTGCCGCAGGCGCGAGCCGCCGCCACGACCCCCGTCGGCTACCTGCTCGCCGCCCAGAACCGTGACGGCGGCTTCGGCGGCGCGCCCGGCCAGCGCTCGGTCGACCTCTTCAGCGGCTGGGCGGCGCTCGGCCTGGCCGCGCAAGGCCGCAACCCGGCTGACGTTCGCCGGCACGGCGGCAGAACGCTGCTCGACTACACGCGCGCCCACGCCAGCGGTCTCGGCGGCGAGGACCCGAGCAGCGTCGGCGACCTCGAGCGCACGATCATGGTCGTTGCGGCCGCCGGTCAGGATCCGCGCGCCTTCGCCGGTCAGGACCTCGTCCAGGCGCTGCGCAGCCAGGTCACGAGCAGCGGCGTGCTGGAGCAGTCGAACCTGACCGCGTTCGCGATCCTCGCCCTGCGCGCCGCGCGCGTCCCGCGCGCCGATCCCGACATCGCTCGCGCTGCCGGATGGCTCGCCAGCCAGCAGAACCGCGACGGCGGCTGGTCGTTCGCGACCAGGGGCGGCGGCTCCGACGTCGACGACACGGCGGCGGCCGTGCAGGCGCTGATCGCCGCCGGCAGACGCGCCGCCCCGCAGACCGCCAGAGCGCTCGTCTTCCTGCGCCGCCAGCAGAACCCGGACGGCGGCTTCCCGCTGCTGCCCGACTCGGGCTCCAACGCCCAGTCGACCGGCTGGGCGCTGCAGGCGTTCGCGGCGGCGGGCACCAGACCGAGCAGCGTGCGCCGCAGACCCGGCGGCCGCAGCGCGCTCGCGTACCTCAGATCGCTGGTCGCTCCGAGCGGCGCGGTCCAGTTCTCGCGCACGAGCCGCCAGACGCCGGTCTGGACGACCGGCACCGCCCTGGTCGCGCTCGCCGGCAGCAGCTTCCCGCTCCCGCCCGCCCAGCGCACGCGCAGCCGCGCGACCGCCCCGACCGCGCCCGCGTCGAAGAGCAGCGCACACGCGCCAACCGACGACGGCGGCGGCTTCCCGACCGCCGCGGTGATCGTGCCGCTGGCGGTCGTCGCCGGGCTCGCGGGCGGCGTCGGGGCGCTGCGCGCGAGACGCCGCTGACTCCGGCCGCAAAGCCGTTTTAGCGGCGCGTCGGCGGTGTGCCTGGCGCCCAGCGACTCGGATGAACGTCAGCGTTCTTACCAATGCTGCTCGACGTGCGCGTGCGTGTGCGACGGTCACGTGCGCTACGGGGCAACCGAGCGCATCGGCCCGTCGGGGAACCGGTCCGGTGCGATTGCGGAGCGCGCCGCGTCGCGCGTGTCGGGATCAGAGGGGGATGGGGTGGAGCGGGACCGCGGAGGCCGGTCCCGCACACCACCCCGCTTCGCGCCGCCGGCGGATCGCCCGTCCGGCCGATTCCGTAACTTTGAGCATCCTCGCCGGTTGAGATGCACGATGCCGTCAACCGGTCAGTTCCAGATGCCCTCACGTTTCCGCCTCTCCAGCCCGCGCCTGCGCGCCGCAGCCGTCGTCACGGCCGCGCTGCTCGCGCCGCCGCTCGCCGCCGCGCCCGCCCACGCCGGGACCTTCCCCGGCGAGGCGGTCGTCAGCGGCGCGATCCCCGCGCTCGGCAACATCGACCTCGCTCCTGACGGCAGCGGAGCGGTCACGTACCTGCTGGCCGAGGGCGACGGCACCCACGCCTACGTCTCGCGCCTCGTCGACGGCCGCTGGTTCAGCCCGGAGCGGGTCGACGGCGGCCAGCCCGGCGGCTCCAGCCAGCCGGTCGTCTCGACCGGTGACGGCGGCCGCGTCCAGGTCGCCTGGGTCAACGGCGGCAACATCTACACGGCGACGCGCGCCAACGGCGGCGCCGCCTGGGCGCAGCAGACCGTCTGGGGCGGCGGCGGCGCGTCGGACCCGCACATCGACCTGAGCGTCAACCGCAAGGGCTATCTCGTCTTCGCGGCGCCCGGCGCCGGCGGTCACGACATCCGCATCGCGTACTCCAAGGACGCCGCCCCGTGGGCGCTCGTCGACGCCCCGCTCGACGCCAACCCGGCCAACGACGCCGGCGTCGGCGGCGGCCGCGCGCGCGTCGGCGCCTCAGCCGACGGCGTCGCCGTCGTCGCCTGGGGCGAGGCCGGCCAGGTGATCGCGCGGCGCGTGATGGGCACGCGCCCGAGCACCGTCTTCGCGAACGCCAACGACGGCCTGCAGGTCGAGGGGCTCGGCGTCGGCGGCGCCGACCAGCCCGAGGTCGGCGTCCAGGACGACGACTCGTTCACCGGCATCGTCTTCCGCGCCGTCTTCACGATCAACGGGGCGGAGCGCTCGCGCGTCGTCTACCGGCGCCTGCGCGGCTCGCGCTTCGACGGCCCGGCCGCGGTCGACGCGACGCCGTTCGCGACCGGCCAGAGCTCCGTGCGCCCGCACATCTCCAACGGCGGCATCGGCCAGGGGATAGTGCTCGGCTCCAGCGATACGACCAACCTCAGCTACGCGATGCTGATGCGGGCCGACCTGCTCGCCGGCCCGATCCAGCAGGTCGACTCGGTCGCGCAGAGCAGCGGGCCGACCTACGCCGTCCCGGCGACGGCGACGCCGCTGAAGATGATCGTCGCCTGGCAGTACACCGGCGCCGACGGCGCGACCGACGTGCGCGGCCGTTTCTACAACGGCAGAGACTTCGAGGCCGAGACGGTGCTGTCGCAGCCCGGCCTCGGCCCGACCGACGCCGTCCGCGGCCTCGACGCGGCCGGCGACGACAACGGCGACCTCGCGATCGCCTACGTGCAGGGCAACAGCATCGCGGTCGCGACGATCGACCAGCCGCCGGGCCGCTTCGCGCCCGCCCCCAGCGCGAGAAAGTGGGAGCGGACCGACAGACCGGCGCTCGCCTGGACGCGCTCGAGGGAGGGCTGGGGCCTCGCCTACAAGGTCTCCGTCGACGGCGCCGAGGTGGCGACGACGCCGCGGCTGTCGTACAAGCTCAAGTCCTCGCTGGCGCAGGGCGAGCACAGCTGGCAGATCACCGCCGTCGACAGACGCGGGCAGACGGCGCAGACGCGTGTCGGCACCGTCCGCGTCGACACCGTCGCGCCGACCGCGTCGGTGCGCGTCAGCGGCGCCCGCCGGCCGGGCGCGACGCTGAAGCTCGCGCTGAGAGCGGTCGACGCCGCGCCGGCGCCCGCGCCGGGCGTCAGAACCGCGCGCACCTCCGGCGTCGCCAGCGCGATCGTCGACTGGGGCGACAAGAGCAGACGCGAGCCGATCAAGCGCGGCGCCCAGCACACCTACGCCAGAGCGGGCCGCTACACGGTGCTCGTGACGGTCCTCGACGCCGCCGGCAACCGCACCGTCACGAGAACGCCGCTGACGCTCGTCACGCCGAAGCCGAGAAGAGGCAGAGGCAGAAGAGGCGACGCCAGAGTCACGCGCCGATGAGCGCACCGCCGCGGCTGCTGGAGGTGCGGGCGTGCGACCGCACGCTGCGGCTCGGCGAGCGGCCGTGGCTGATGGGGATCGTCAACGCGACCCCCGACTCGTTCTCAGACGACGGCGACTACCCGACGCTGGAGAAGCGCGTCGTGCTGGCGCGGGAGCTGCTGGCGGCCGGCGCCGACGTGATCGACATCGGCGGCGAGTCAGGCGTCACGAACAGACCGGCGGTCGCTGCCGAGGAGGAGATCGCCCGCGTCATCCCGCTGATCGAGCGGGTCGCCGGCGAGCTGGGCGCGCTCGTCTCGGTCGACACCTACAAGCCGGCGGTCGCGGAGGCCGCGATCGCCGCCGGCGCGCGGATCGTCAACGACGTCAGCGGCCTGCGCGACCCTGAGCTGGCGGCCGTCTGCGCGCGAACCGGTGCGGCGCTGGTGATCATGCACACGCGCGCGGCGCCGAAGACGAAGCTGCTGGACCCCGGCATGGACGGCAGGATGGCCGCCGACGTCGTCAGCTTCCTGCGCGAGCGGATCGAGCTGGCGCGCGCTCACGGCGTCGCCGACGAGCAGCTGATCCTCGACCCGGGGCCGGACTTCGGCAAGACGCCCGCGCAGACGGTCGAGGTGCTGCGGCGGCTCGACGACGTGCTCGCGCTCGACCGCCCGGTGCTGATGGCGCTGTCGCGCAAGGACTTCATCGGCGCGATCACCGGCCGCCCGCCGCGCGAGCGGCTCGCCGGCACGCTCGCCGCGCTCGGCTGGGGCGCCGACGCCGGCGGTCACATCTTCCGCATCCACGACATCGCCGCGGCGGCCGAGTACCTCGCCGTCCGCGACGTGCTCGCCGGCCGCCGCGAGCTGGCCGCCGACGCGCGCCTCTCCGACAGACTCCGCTGGGAGCGGCAGCAGTAGCCTCAGCATCATGAAGTTGCTGCTCGACACCGATTCCGCCGCCGAGGCCGAGGCGGTCGCCGCCTGGGGCGTGCTCGCCGGCATCCGCACCAGCCGCGCCGGCCTGGCCGCCGCCGGCGCCGCCGATTCCGACGCCGAGATCGTCCGTCTCTGCGACCTGCTCGACGCGACCGTCACCGTCCTGCTCGACGGTCCCGACGCCGCGACGCTGACCGCTCAGGGCCTGGCGCTCGCCGACCTGCACGAGCACGCCGTCGCGGCGCTGCCGTTCGGCCCGGCCGGGCTGGCGGCCGCGAGCGCGCTGGAGGAGCAGGAGCTGGCGGTCGAGGTCACGCACGTCTTCAGCGCCGCGCAGGCGCTGCTGGCGGCCGAGGCCGGCGCCGCGCTCGTGTCGACCTCGCTGACACGGCTGGAGCAGGCGGCGATCGACGCGGGCGAGACGCTGCAGGCGATGGTCGAGTCGCTGCACACGGGCGAGACGACCGCGCAGGTGCTCGCCGGCGGGATCGTCAGCCCGCAGCAGGTCGTGCTGGCGGCGCGGCTGGGCGCCGAGAACGCGGCCGTTCCGGCTGGCGTCTTGCACCGGATGGCGGAGCATCCGCTCACGCTGGCCGCGCGCGACGACGCCTCCGCTCGCTGACGCGCTAGCCTTCTGCCCGCAACGTTCGCCGGCCGCTGTCCCAACGCGGCCGGAGCCCACCGATCATCCATCCCCAGGAGGACCATCTCTTGTCAGTGCTCGATCGCTCCGCGCTCGCGGACAGTCCGCTCGCCGACCTGCACGCCATCGCGGGCGAGCTTGGCATCGACGGCTTCCGCCGTCTGCGCAAGCCCGACCTGATCGACGCGATCGTCGCCCGCCAGGGCGGCAACGGCGGCGCTCCGGCGGACGCTCCCGAGGCAGCGGAGGACGAGGGCGGCCGCTCGCGTCGTCGTCGCGGCGGCCGTGGCGGCCGTGGGCGCGACCGTGATCGCGACCGCGACGACGCGGCCGAGGAGCCGACCGAGGAGCGCGGCCCGCGTGGCGGCCGTGACCGCGATCGCGAGGAGCGCAACGGCCGCGACCGCGAGGAGCGCGGCGGGCGCGAGGAGCGCAACGGCCGTGACGAGCGCGGCGGGCGTGACAGCCGCGACCGCAAGCCCGAGGCCGGCGGCGCCGGCAAGCCGCGCGAGGGTGAGCTTGTCGAGGGCGTCGTCGAGCTGCTCGGCAACGGCTCGGGCTTCGTCCGCGTCAACGGCCCCGAGGCCTCTGACGGCGACGTCTACATCTCGGCCGCGCAGGTGCGCCGCTGCGAGCTGGTGGCGGGCGACAAGGTCGCCGGCCCGGTGCGCGCGCCGCGCCGCTCGGAGCGCTACCCGTCGCTCGTCCGGATCGACACGATCAACGGCAAGGCGGCCGACGAGGCCGGCACCGACGGCGTCAAGTTCGACGAGCTGCCCGCGGCCTTCGCGAACGAGCGCTTCGCGTTCGGCTCGGAGGATCCGACGGTCAAGGCGATCGAGTGGCTGACCCCGTTCGGCCGCGGCTCGCGCGTCGTGATCGTCGGCGGCCCGCGCGCCGGCAAGACCGAGGCGCTGCGGCGTCTCGCCGGCGAGCTGGCGAAGCTCGACGGCGTCGAGGTCAGCGTCGCGCTCGTCGGCGCCCGCCCGGAGGAGATCTCCGAGTGGAAGCAGGGCAAGGCCGAGGTCGCTGCCGACCTCAGCTTCGCCGCCTCGCCCGACGCGCAGTCGCAGGCGCTCGAGCGCGCGATCGACAACGGCAAGCGGATCGCCGCTCGCGGCGGTGACGCGGTCGTGCTCGTCGACACGCTCGACGGCGTCCACCCGGCGGCTGCCCGCAAGGCGCTCGCCGCCGCGCGCAACATCGTCGACGGCGGCTCGCTGACGGTCGTCGCGACCGGCGAGATCCCGTTCGGCGGTGAGACGACGACGATCGCGCTCGACGCCGAGATCGCCGGCACCGGTCGCTACCCGGCGCTCGACCTGCTGGAGAGCGGCACGCTCCGCCCGGAGCTGCTGATCGGCGCGGCCGGCGCGGCGGCGATCGCCGCCGCTCGCGACGCGGCCCGCTAGCCGGCCCGCAGGCACGCTTCCGACGCCTCGTCCCGGTTCGCCGGGGCGGGGCGTTCTGCGTCTGTGCGCTCGCTACAGCGAGCGGGGGAGGTAGGCGACCCGGCCCCAGGAGGGCTCGGGGGCCAGCTCGATCGGCTCGTTGCCGCGATCGGGCTGGACGTAGGCGAAGGTATGCGTGTCGCCGTCGAAGGCGACGTCCAGCTCGCCTTCCTTGACGCGCTGGTCGAGCCAGGCGCCGCGGAAGATCAGCCGTCGCAGCCAGTGCACGAGCGAGCGCTCGGAGGGGCCGACGAGCTCTGGCCAGCAGTCGTTGACGTGCTCGCCGAGCGCTG
The DNA here is from genome assembly GCF_030646155.1 of Conexibacter sp. CPCC 205762. Lineage (GTDB taxonomy): Bacteria > Actinomycetota > Thermoleophilia > Solirubrobacterales > Solirubrobacteraceae > Conexibacter. The sequence goes on along the minus strand of NZ_JAUTDN010000005.1, from coordinate 216,309 downwards.
AGGCCGGGTCGGTCACCTCGCCGTTGACGACGAGGTTGACGAGATCCTCGGCCTCTTGCTGCTCGAGCTGGCCCGAGACGAAGCCGAGCTTGCGGGCAGCCTGCTCGCAGCGCTCGCCGAAGTCTCGCTCGTTGAAGGTGAAGCGAAGCTCTCCGTATTCGAGCACGAAGTCATCGCCTGAGCTGTAGTTTCCGCGTTCGATCATCCGTGAGTGCCGGGTCGGGGCAGGGCGGCAAAGGCAGCCCGTTCGGCGTCGGCATCATATGCAGCACTCCTCCAATTGCGGATGGCCTGCACGCGAACTTGCAAGCGGTTCCGGACGATCGCCCGAGGGTCCGCCTCCCGCTCGCCAGGTCTGTGAGAATGACGATCCGATGCACGTCGCCGAGCTGTGGGTCTACCCGGTCAAGTCGCTCGCCGGACAGCCGCTCGAGCGCGCCACGATCACCGCAGACGGAATTCCGGGAGATCGTCGTGTGCAGGTGCGAGATGGCGATGACCGGCTCGTCACGGCGCGCACGCGCCACCGTCTGCTGAGCCTTGCGGGAACGCTCGACGAGCGCGGGGAGGCGCTGATCGACGGCCGTCCGTGGCGCACCCCGGAAGCGCTCTCGGCGGTCCGTGAGATCGTCGCCGACGACGAGGCGCGGCTGATCGAGATGGACGGCGACGCCCGCTTCGACGACACGGCGCTGCTGGTCGCGACCGACGGCGCCGTCGCGGCGCTCGGCGTCGACCGGCGGCGGCTGCGCCCGAATCTGCTGATCGGCGGCGTCGAGGGCCTTGCTGAGCGCGACTGGCCGGGCGGGCGGCTGCGCGTCGGCGGCGCGCTGCTCGACGTGGAGAAAGTCTGCAAGCGCTGCGTGATGACGACGCTCGACCCGGACACGCAAGCGGTCTCGCCCGACGTGCTGCGCACGATCAACCGCGACTACGACGGTCGCTTCGCGCTCAACTGCTGGGTGATCGAGCCCGGCGAGGTCGCCGTCGGCGACCCTGTCGAGGTGCTCTGACCGTCGTTCAGACCGCTGCTCCGTTGGCGGTCAGCCGCAGCCGCACGTTGCCGCGCGTCGCGTTCGAGTAGGGGCAGATCTCACGCGCCGCCGCGGTCAGCTCGACCGCGGTCGTGACCGAGCCGACCGACGGCAGCGTCACGTCGAGGTCGACCGCGATCGTGAAGCGCCCGTCGCCGGTCGGCAGCAGATGGACACGCGCGTCGATCGAGGCGTCGTCGGCGTCGAGCGCCCGCCGCCGCGCCGCGACCCCGAGCGCGCCCTCGAAGCAGGCGGCGTACCCGATCGCGAACAGCTGCTCGGGGTTGGTGCCCGGCTCGCCGTCGCCGCCCATCTCGCGCGGCGGCCGCAGCTCGACGGTCAGCGCGCCGTCGCTGGTGCGACCCTGCCCCGAGCGCCCGCCGCGGACGGTCGCCTCGGCCGTGTAGAGCGCTCTGTCGAGGTCGATCGCGGGCAGCTCTCGTCTCGCTTCCATGGGCTCCCACATACCCAAACGGCGCAATCCCGTCCACGAACGACACAAAACTGGGCAGAAGGGGGCGAAACACGCGCTGGTTTTGGCTCTGTACGCCATGACCCACGCCAGCCCGATGATCATGATCGTCGAGGACGACCGCACCAACAGCACGTTCCTCGCCGACAACCTCGCCGCCGACGGCTTCGAGCCGTTCACGGTCGAGTCCGTCGAGGAGGCGCTTGCAGCCTTCTCGACCCGCCGTCCTGACCTCGTCCTGCTCGATCTCGGCCTTCCTGGCCGCAACGGCCTGGACCTCGTGCGCGAGGTTCGCGATGCCGACGGGATCACCAGCCGGCTCGACCCGAACCTCCCGCTGATGGTGCTGAGCGGCCGCGCCGACGATCCGATCACCCGCGTCCGCGTGATCGACAGAGGCGCCGACGACGCGCTCTGCAAACCCTATGAGTACGCGGAGCTGCTGGGCCTGTTTCTAAGTCGAAGTTCTAAGTTCGCTGGCAGCCGGTATTCGTCGCCGGGGCGGGCGTTTCTGCCAGGTCAGGGCGTCTGCCGGCCAGCTCAGATCCGGCTGGTGACGACGGCGGTCGGCTCTTCGTCAGCCGGTGCAGCGAAGCGGCGCTGTCGGGCTGCTCGCGATGGTGGGCTGCGGTTACGGCGGCTGGCCGATTCGAGAGCGCGGCAGTTTCCCGCGCGCGTCGGAATCCGTCAGGCGACGAGCTGGACGCTGCTCGCGTGGGCGTCGGCTTCGGCTTGGCGGCCTTCGATGGCGAGGCTGACCATGACGGCAAACACGATGTTCATTTCGAGCTGGACTTGGCGTCTGGAGCGGAATTTCCGTGGGGCGCCGTTGAGCTTGTAGGTGGTTGCCAGCATGCCGTTGAAGCCTTCGTTTCTGGCGAATCGCGCGCCGCCGTAGGCTCTTGCAGCGGGATCGTTGTAGGTCAGCGGATTGCCGATCGAGCTGTCGCGCAGTCTCTCCTGATCGCGCGGCGTCATCGGCAGAACCGACGGGTTGGCGCGGTCGGTTGTTCTGCGCATGCGCCCTGCCTTCAGGGAGACGTTGGCGCCGCACGCCTCGCAGCGGCCCTTCAGCCGCGCATGCGCCACGCCGTGTCTGTCCAGCCACGCCTGGCGCTCCATGGAGGCTCTGCCGCACCCGCACAGCGGGACCAGCTCGCGGTGGCCGTTGAGGGCGAAGGCGTCGCTGTCCTCGATCGCTATGCGCGCACGGTTGAACGCGCTCGCGCGGGCTCTGGACTCCTCGGCGGTGCCGTGGGAGACGCTGTGGATGTTCTCGATCATGCCGGCTCTGCGGCACGCTCTGCGGACGCGCTCGCCCGTGAAGCCGGAGTCGGCGACGATCACCCGCACCGTCTCGCTGGGGTAGGCCGGCCGTGCATTCTCGGTCCAGCTTTCGAGCGCCTGGATCGCGAGCTTGCGCTCGTCGGTCTGTATGCGGTCGAGGCTGTCGGCCAGCGGCACGCCGACCTCGTCGGTGATGATCACGGCGTTGAAGCCGTGGCCGCCCTTTCTCAGGCGGAAGCGTCTCTGAAAGCCGCCGGTCGGGACGGTGATCTTCTCGACGCTGTTGCGCAGCTCGCCGTTGCCGTCCACGATCGGACAGACACCTGTTACGTGAATGTTGGTCCCGTCCATGAAGAGGATGCGGCTGCTGTCGTCGTCGCTGGCGGCAACGTACTCGCGCCGCTGGCGGGCCAGCAGTCTTGACCACAGCTGTTCGCGGTACTCCTCGCCCAGCTCGCAGCGGAACTTGCTCATCGTCGCGTCCGACGGGATCCCCGGCTGACGCTGTCTCCACTCCTCGCCCCGGCGAGGACGAAACCGCTGGCGGTCGAAGCCGAGCAGTCTGCGGTCGCGCGCGGCCTCGAATCGGGCCAGCAGCGTGAACGCCTGCGACGTCGAGGTGGCGCCGGCCACGCGACGGTACAGCTCCATCACCTCGATCTCCTCATAGGAGAACAGCGGCGCCGGCCCTGGACGGCGTCTGCCATCCGCCGTGAACCGCTTCGCCGCGTCACGCACCGCCAGCGGCGCGGCGATCTCTTCCTGCCAGGCGACCGTCGTGCGGATCGCCGCCGTGATCTCCCCAGCCGTGCGACCCGCATGTGCCGGGTGTGAGCGGGCGTGCGGGAATCTGGCGTCGGGGTTGGGCTGTGGGAACTGGGAGTAGGAGACGCGCTTGGCCAGCAGCACGCCGTCAAGCGACGGGTCCAGCTGCTTGCCGTCTGAGGCGTCGGAATCTGTGTCGAGGTCAGGAGCGTTCGGGTTCCGGCGGCCGGCGAACGCCAGCTCGTCAGCCAACTCCTCGTCAGTGAGATCCGCCCGGTCAGCGGCCGGGAACAGCTCCAGGATCTCGGCGACGTTGCGGGCGACCTCTCGATGATGCGCCTGAATATCTGAGCGAGAGGACGCCATCCGTCAGATAGACGTAGACCTCCGTTGGCCGCAAACCGGGCGAGATTTCCAACAGGCGGTAGCAGCCACGCGCCTTTGCTACTGGCGTAATACGGAGCGTTGCCGCACTAGGATCGGGCGCCATCGAGCACAAGGCGCGCTAGTGCATCCCTCCGACATAGACAACGCTGCGGCGACTGCAAACGCTCTGTTACAGGTGGTTTCCCCAGACCAGTGGGCGGGTTCCAAGCTTGAGGATCGCGCCGTTTTACTGCGGGCAGCTCACGAGGCGCTTCAGATCCTCTGGGAGCAGCCACAGAGCCTCAGACTCGTGTGGGCGTCGACCTCTTTCAGATGGACCCATGGGCGATACTCGCACCAGATGAGGCAGATCGTGATGGCCACTCATCGGCTTGAGACATCAGATCCGACCCAGGCACTCGGTACTTTGGTGCACGAGCACCGCCACGCCGTGCAACATCAGGTCGTGCTCGATGGCTTGCAATGGCGGGACCCCATCGAAGCGAGATGGTGGGGGTATGCCATCCATCGGATCGGAGAAGACGCAAAGAACTTTGTGCGCTACTTCTACAGTCCAATCGAAGTGGACGCTCGCCATGTACAGGCGCGCGTCCAGCTCGAATACTTTCGTAGGTACGTCGGCGCCTAGCTCATGAGCTATTTCGATCTCACTGCCCGGCTGGCAGCGGCCTTTGAGGAGGAGCGGGACTTGTCCTCGGATCCGGTTGCTATCGCTCGGGCAGTCGCTGCGCGACGCGATGTCGTGAGTGACGTTGCTCAGGTCTGGCTCGCCGAGGGTATCTGGCCCGAGTATCCGGAGATCGAGGGGCTCACGCCCAGGAGGCTTGCTCGTTTCTACGAACCGTCAGCAACTCTTCTCATGCTGGCCGAAATGCTCGATGCGCCTCTGGCTGCACAGCAGAGACTCGCGACGCGGATGGAGTACGAGCCGGCGAGCGAAAGCCCCGATGCCGTGTGGGTCATCGATCACCATTTCACCCACACGGTCGAAGACGCGTGGCGGCAGCGGAATGAGGCTGACGGCCGCTCGCCATGGACGCGGAGACGAGGCGAGGCGGAACGTGCCGCCGTCGCCTCGATACAACGGCGGGTACGGAGGCAGCGATGGATCAGCGAAGCGGCGCTTGCCCTGGCAGCCGTAACAGCGACGGTCTCCTTCATTCTCGTTCTCAGCAGGAGCGGAGACGTCGCGTCTCAGGCCACCGTCGTCGCAGCAGTTCTGCTTCTGATCCTCATCATGGTAATTCGCGTTCGCTAGGGACCGGACGCCCTGGTACCACATCCGCCGCAGGCATCGGCGAGGTCTGCGGCGTCCCATTCGAGATCCATCGCAGCTGCGGTCCGATCCAAGTACCGGCACGGCTGAAGACTCATCCGCTGCAATCGGTTCAAGGCAGTAGCGCTCCCAGCGGCGAAGGACTTCTGTCTGGGGCAACAAAGCACCACCGGCGGGTTGCGCGGGTCAGGGCGACGTACAGCAGCCGTCTCGTCTCCTCGTCGTCTGGCCATCGCTCTTCGCTGAAGCGCGCAACGACAACTGCGTCGAATTCCTTGCCCTTGGACTGGTGGGCAGTCATCAGAAAGATCCCTCGGTCGGTCGGCTGCGGTGCCATCGCCGCACGACGCACGATGTCCGCGTAGGTAGCCAGCGCGGTAGGGAGGTCACAGCCGGGTTCGAGCTGGGCGGCGGCGTCTCGGATCGTTCGCGCCTGCTGCGAGCGGGGACATGAAAAGCCCGCGTCCTTGGAAGCCGCGAGCAGCGCACTCATCGAGTGGAGGTAGCCGGCCGCCCCGTGTTCGTAGATCGGTTGCATCGCGCGGAGAAACGGAAGGGCGCGCGGTGCGGCTCCTCTGGGCTTGATCTCTCTGACTCTGAGGCGATCTCTCAGTTGACGCATCAGGTCTGAGTCGAAGGTCGGGCAGAGCCTTCTCAGGCGCTCCAGGGCGTACCGACGGACGGTCGCGATCGTCTTGAGGGTGGGCAGCTTTTCGATCTCGCGCCGGGCGTCCTCGAACTCGCTTCCGCTGACCCGTCGCGGAAAGTAGCCGGCCGTCAGAAGCTGTTTCTCGATGGGGTTGATGTCGTCTCGTCTTCGCACGAGCACCGCGATGGAGCGGATCGTTCTGGTTGCTCTGGCGTCTCGCACTTCTTGCACCACGCGATTCGCGACGCCTCTGCCTTCCCAGGCTTCCGGGTAGTTGCGCCACACGACAGCGTCCGGCCGCAACCCCCGTGTGGCATGTCGGCCATAGAGCGCATTTCGCACCTGTGTCAGCCACCTGCCCGCGCTCGGATTCACCCGCTCCCAGCGGTGGGGCGTGACAAGCTGGTGCTCCCGCGCCGCCTCTTGTCGGTGTTTCACGAAGCGATCTCTGTCTGCTCCGCGGTACTCGTGGATGAGCTGCATGGTGTCGCCAAGTACGACGAGTCGCTGCTGCCCAAAGCGACGGGCTACGGCGTCTTGCAACGCTGACGCGTCCTGGTGCTCGTCGGCGATGACGATCGGGTAGCGCTCGGCGTAAGCATCAGCGACCGGCTGATGCTGTTCGAGCAAGCGCCAGAAGAGCGCGCCGAGGTCATCGAATACGAGAAAGCCAGCGCGATACTCGGCCTCGATCGCGTCAAGCAGGACTTCGAGGGAGTCTCTGGGCGTTCGCCTGTCGCGGAAAGCCGGGAAGGCATGGTCAGCAAGGCTCTCCAGCAGCCCGCTGTGCCGCTCCAGCGCCACCACAGCCTCCGGAGAGGCTCTCGCGAGGGCCTCTCCTCGGCGTCTTCTTGAGCCGATGTCGAGAGCCATCGGCAAGTCCAGCAGTCGTCGATACGACCGCACAGCCGTCCAGAACAGGCGGTGGTAGTTGGTGATCTCGACCCGCTGACGAACCTGCGACGGGAGCTGAGCCGCAGCTTCGCGTTCGAGCTGAGATCGCGCCTGCCGCGAGAACGTCAGCAACAGGACCCGCGAATGACCGGGAAGCGTGCTGGCAAGGTGGCCGGCGAGCCGCACCGAGACATGAGTCTTGCCAGCACCCGGCGGCGCAAGAACGATCTGATGTCGCTCGGTGCATTCGAGCACCGCATCGTGTTTGGGATCCGTCCTCACGACAGGGGCATCGTGATCTCGTCGCTCTTCGGTCTGCACCCGCCGGCGATCCAGGAGTCGAGCGAGACCATCGGGGCTCGGAAGGCATCCGCGACACCGGCTCTGCTGACGAGCGCCTCGGCGAACAGGCGCGCCTGGCGGTTATTCTTGATCTCGAACGGTGCGAATCTGCCGTCACTAACGAGAGCTTCCGCAATCAGGTCCCGCGCGGCCTCCTCAGACAGCACTCCGAGCATCTGCGCGATGCCATTCGCGCTCTTGGCTGTGCTCTTGATCTCGTCTGACAGATCCTCGTGCGGGAAACGGCTGTAGAGATCATCGCGCTGTTCCTTTCCGGCAATGCCACGGGCGTGCGCGACCGCAGACATGGCATGCGCCAGAGCGTCAACCGGGTACGCGTGGACAAGCGCGCCTTCCAGCTTGTGGAATCGTCTGTCGTGCGGGTACAGGACTACCGCCGCGCAGTGTCCGCCGTCGCGGATTGCCTTGATCGTGTCGTTTCGGTCGAGTTCGATCCATGCAGCAACCGGCTTTCTGGCCTCGCACAGCAACTGCGCCAGGGATGGCTGGTTACCAGCGCCTTCGCAGTTCACGAACTCCAATCCGAGCGGATAACGCCCACCAACGTGCCCCTCACGAGCCAGCGCGTCCCAGAAGACGCCCATCACAGCGCAGTCTCCAGGCCCCTCCACCAGCACCGGAACACGACAGAACAGGGCGCGCGCGACTGCACCGTCAAGGAACCGCTCGTACCCGCGACGTGAGCGCGTGCCGAGCGTGTTGCGCAACTGGGTCGCCTGCCCACGCGGCTGATCAGAGACAAGGATGAGGTCGTCGGCGCCGAACGCCCGCACGATGTCCGGTGAGTGCGTGACGACGAAGACCTGCCCGCCCTGGTCTGCGAGGCCGACAATCATCTCCGCCATCTGCGCCTGCCGGGTCGGCTCCAACGCTTCCTCTGGTTCTTCGAACGCACCGATCGGCGGTCGCTCCGTGTCACTTCTGGCGAGTCGCAGCAGGCTGGCGACGAGCAGCAGCCGCTGGACCCCGCGACCCTGTCGAGACAGCGGGATTCTGAAACCGGCCGGGTCCGGCAGCGCCAGCCGCAGCATCTGAAGGATCTCGCGCTCCGACACGCCACCCAGCTCGAACCCTGGCAGCAGCTCGGCAGCCAGCAACGACAGTCGGTGGAGGTCAGCCCCGACCTCCTTGAGAACGTCCTCTACGGCTCTATCGTGCGCGAAGCCGGTCGCTCCGTCTCTCATGGCCTCCCGCACGATCCCGAGCGCGTCCGCCAGCTCGGTGTCATCGAAGAGCCGGTCGAGGACGCCGCCGCGGTGGAAGGTCATCTGCCACGCCGGATCGCGAGAGCGTCCGTCGTACATCCATCCGATCTCTCTTCGCAGTCTCGGTCCGAACCGCGCGCTCTCTGATTCATCCTTCGCGAACTCGTGGATCAGATCGAAGTCCTCAGTGCCGCACACCCGCACACGGACGACCGTTTCGATGCCGGCTCCATCGACTTCTGCGACGACGGAGTTGGCTCTCTCGTCCCAACCCTCCAGGTGGTTGCGGACTGCCGCCATGAATCTCCGATCAAGCGCGCCCAGCGTCACCTCGATCCGAAAGCCATCTGGCGCGGGCGTTCGACCGTAGTACTCCAACTCGTCCGGGGGACGGCGGGGCCGCCCCAGCCCGGAATGCAGCGCCAGGTCAAGAGCTTCGAGGTAGGTGCTCTTGCCGGCGTTGTTCGGCCCAAGCAGCACGTTTCGCCGAGCAGGTATCAGTTCCGCGTACTCCAGCCCGCGGAACCGCTCGATTCTCAGATGACGTACTTCCACGCGTCAGCTCATTGGCAAGAGCGACACAGCCCCGGACCCCTTCGGCACGACACGGCTTCCTCCCTGAAGTCGAGACACAGAAAACTCGTGCAAATCCTCACTAAAAGTCCGCTGTCCGTCAACTCGCGACCGTCAGCCCCAGGAATGAGCCTTCAAGAAGGCAGGTGGATCCAACCCTCACGCCGCGCGGCGCCGCGCTGAGTGAGGGTCGGCTTGATCGTCTCGTCGGTCGCCGCCGCGAAGGCGACGATCGCGGCGATGAGCGCTTCGAGGGCGTCGTAGGAGACGGCGGCAGCGGCGCGCACGTCGCCGCAGACGATCATGCTGACTCCGGTCTCGTGTTCGAGGCCGTGCAGGACCCGTTCGCGCACGGCGCGGGTGCCGGTGCTGTCATAGGCGTCGGCGGGACTGTAGCCGTCGAACGGCAGTCCCCAGGCGGCGAGCGCCGCCGCCGCGCTGGTCTCGATCACGCCGCCGGTCGGGAACTGCACCAGGCCGCGTGGGAGGTCGGGCGGGCCGTCCATGCCGGTCGAGCCGGGGACGCCTATGCGATCCAGCGGCTGATCGGCGCGGCTGGCGTGCTCGGTGAGGATGTGGGCGATGCGGCCGGCGTCGCGCAGGCTGTCGGGGTCGGTGGCCGGGGGCAGGTACAGCTCGGTGCCGCGCTCTGCCAGCAGCTCCATGACGAAGCGGTCGGTGAGGCGGTGGTGCAGCAACTCGGGGTCGGCGGGCCGCTCCCAGCGGCCGTCCTCGGCGTAGCTGACGATCGCGTCGAGCATCGCGTCCGGGAAGCCGAACGGCGCGCCGGTGACTGCCGTCCAGTCGGCGGCCTCCATGCGCGGCACGAGCGCTTCGTCAGGCACGCCGAGCTTCGGCGTCTCGGGAAGGCCGAGCCCGCCGGGCCACTGGATGGTGCAGCAGGTGGCGTGGCGCGAGAAGCGCCCGAACGAGATCCCCAACGTCGTCAACAAACAGTCCCTCCGGTGATCGTGATGGTGGTTGTCGTGGTGTAGAGCCCGCTGGAGCGGAAGTTCGCCCCCGTCAGCGGCGTCGGCCGCGTGTGGTGATGAAGCGGATGATCCGTTCGAGGCGGGCGATGCGGGTGGCGTGGTCGGCCAGCTGTCTGCCGACCGCGCGCTCGGCGGCGCGGCGTTCGATGCCTTCGCGCACGTGCAGGCGGATCACCTCGCTGTTGGAGACGCCGAGCCGTCCGGCCTCCTGCTCGATGCGGGCGAACAGGTCGCGATCGAAGCGGCAGGTGGTGGTCAGCAGGCCGGGAGCGCCGTCCGGACTGGGTCTGCGTCTGAACGGTTCCGGCACCCAGGGAAGCTAGGAAGCGTCCCTGCGCAGACCGGGTGGGATGGGCTGGCCGGCAGGTGCGTGTTCGTGGGTCGTACGACGGGCGAAATGGCTGCATTGTGGGGCTGGTGGGGTGCCAGTTGGGGGCGGTATCACTGGCGGGCCTGCTGCCGGCCGGCGCGTGGCGAACCCGTTCATCTCAAGGTCCCGGAGGGCCGCCATGTCGTCGAGACGTGCTGCGCGCAGGCGCAGCGGAGGGCCGCCTGTCTTTCTGACGCCGTCGCAGGCGTTCGCGCTTGCGTTGGGTCGCACGATTCGTGCGTTGCGGGCGCGCAGAAGGCTCAGTCAGGAGGCGCTCGGCTATCGCGCGAACCTGCATCGCAACTACGTCGGGTGCGTCGAGCGCGCCGAAACCAACCCCAACCTCGGCAGCGTCACCCGACTCCTCGTAGCCCTCGGCATCCCGATGCACGAGGTCTGGAACCTCTTCGTCATCTGCCACAGCGAAGTCCGCAGAGACGCCAGAGCCGGCCGAATCGGAATCCCGACCCAGCGAGGCCTGGCCCGATGAGCGCCACCGTGTCTGAAGAGCGCTACGACCAGCAGGCGCCGGACCTGCGCGCCGAGACGCTGCCGGCGCTGAGCTGGGAACTGGTCGCCGCCAGCGACATCCTCGCCGCCGTACCCGTCGTGCGGCTCGCGCCGCAGGCCGAGTGGATCGGCGAGATCGCGATGCTGGACGCGTTCTACGCCATCGGCGACTGGCGGATCCTGATCCCCGCGCAGCTCGACCTCCAGCGCCCCGCGCTCGTCCGCCTCGACCTCACCTTCCCCAACGACCCCCGCCACCTGACCGTGCTGTGGACGGTCCGCGCGCCGGAGGACTTCGTGGTGCTGGGGCTGATCGCGCTGATCGGCGTCGTCGGCTTCAAACACGCCCAGGACGCCCATACCGGCCTGACGGTGAAGGGGCTGTGTCTGGGCGAGTTCGACGCCTACCACGAGCTGGCCGCCCTGATGCGCGGGCCGCTGCTGCTCAGCACCCTCACCGACTGCGCCGCCTTCTGTGGCTGCTCGGAGACGAGCCGATGACCGTCACGCCGCTGGAGTACGACAGCAGCGTCACCGGCATGCGCGACAACACCGTGCCGGCCGGGGCGTCGGAGTTGCAGGACACGGGCGCCGTCGTGCCCGTCGTCGGACTGCCCGCCGAAGCGGCCTGGGTGCGAGACCTGACGCCGGGCGACCTGGCGGCGATGGTCGCCGACTGGCGCATGCTCGTCCTCGACCAGCCCGACCCCGACCGCCCCGCGCTCGTGCGCCTGGATCTGCTGTTCCCCGACCGCCGGCGCCTGGCTGTGCTGTGGGAGATACGCCAGTCCAGAGACTTCGGCTCGCTCGCGGTGATCGAGCTGGCCGACGCCGTCGTCTTCCGCGCCGACGGCGCCGCCGACCTCGGCGTCATGGTCACCGAGCTGGGGCTGGGCGAGCTGGACGACTTCGCCCAGCTCGCGTTCCAGACGCGCAGCAACACGCTCGCGCGGGTGCTGCGTGACTACCTCGAACAGCGCGGCCGACCGCCGCGCTGACACCCGTCTGCCAGCCCCACCTGGCAACCAACCACACCCGTCGTGCCGTCCGGCGCACCGCCTGCGCGGGCGTGCTTCGGTCGGCACGACACCCCCTGCTCGAACACCCACCTGGAGGACGACTTGACCCACCCGACCCGACACCGCATCGCCGCCTTCATGACCGCTTTCGTCGTGCTGCTGCTGGCGGCCGTGCCGGCGAGCGCGGCCGGCGGCAGACGACGCGGCCCCGTCGCCACCGACGCCCACGGCGGCGGCATCCACTACGGCAGACATCGCCCGCCGTTCTGGCTGTACACCACCGCCGACCGCCACCTGGTCAACGTCGAGCCGGGCTACTTCGTCGGCGCCGGCAACGGCCCCTGCGGGCCGATCGCCGGCCCCTTCTGGACCAGCACCGTCATATCGGACCAGTGGCTGAGACTCGACCGTCGCGGCGCGTTCTCCGGCAGAGGCGACGGCTGGATGAAAGCCAGCGACGACGGCGCCTACGGCCGCTGGACCTGGACGGTCCGGGGCCGCTTCACGAACATCAACTCGGGCGCCGCGCATGGGCGGATCACGATCACCGCCGGCCTCTACGACGGCCGTTCGACCAGCTCGCCGATCTTCCGCTGCAAGCCGATCACGACGACCTGGGAGACGCACCGCACGGAGAGAGTGTGAGTGGAATGTCGGTTCCTGGTTGCGGCGGCGCGGTCTGACTCCTAGATTTTTGGTGAACGGGCGTGCTGCCAGGCGCGCCGGGACACCAGGGAAGGGGCAGGGATGCGTCGTCGTCTTATCGGGGTGCTCGCGGGCGCGAGCCTGATCGCGGTCGTGCCGGCGGTGCCGGTCGCAGCCGCGCCGTCGAAGGACAGTCCGGTCGCGCAGGCTGCATGCACGCGCGCGAAGATCGGCGGGCAGTCCAGATGCATCGCCCGCGGCCAGTACTGCGCCAAGCGCTACGAGAGCGACTACCGCAAGTACGGCTACTCGTGCTCCAAGAAGGACCGCCGGGGCCGCTGGCACTTGCAGTAAGCGTCGGATGAGCGCTGAGTCTCAGAGCGCGCGTTCGCTGAGCGACGCCGCGATCCGCGGGAAGAAGCAGGATCGGTTCCGTCGTGGTCCGATCGCCGCGCGGATCGCAGCGGAGGCTCGTGTGGCCTCCGCAGAGGGCGGAAACGTGATCGCCATCTGCGGCGCATGGGGATCTGGGAAGACCTCCATCGCCAACATGGCGATGGAGGAGCTTCGAGGCGACCCGACGTGTGTGCCCATCAGCTTCAACCCATGGACGTTCTTCGGCGCAGATGACCTGATCCTTCGGTTCTTCATCGAGCTGGGCGGCGTTCTCGGCAGACGGGACCAGAGATTCAAGAGAGTGGCGGAGCGCGTTGCTGCGTATGCTGGGGCGCTCTCCAGCGCCGCCAAGTTCGTGCCGCTTGTGGGCAGTCCGGGTGAGGCGGCGCTGAGCATCGTGCAGCAGATGGCAGAGGCGACGGCCAGAGGCGACACCCCGACGCTTGATGATCAGCGCGAGAGACTGATCGAGGCCCTTACAGAGTTTGACGGTCGCATCGTCGTCTTCCTCGACGACATTGACCGGCTGTCCGACGACGATATCCGCGCGGTCGTTCGGCTCGTCAAGGTCGTCGGAGACCTGCCGCGGATCAGCTACATCCTTTCCTTCGATAAGGAGCGAGTCGAGCAGGTGCTCGGCTCTCCTGAGACCGATCCCGCTCGGGCGCGTGAGCGAGGCCGTGCGTACATGGAGAAGATCGTCCAGAGCGAGCACAGCGTGCCGCTGGCACGCAGGGGCGAGATGTGGGACTTCGTGCTCGACGAACTCGAAGCAGCGTGCGTCGAGTACAGCGGACCGCAGACCGCCGAGCATGAATGGAGCACCATCATGGTGCTCCTGATCAAGCGGATTGGCACTCCTCGGGAGGCAAAGCGGGTGGCGAACGCGGTCGCCGCTGGCGTCTATCTCCACGGCAGCGAGATTGCGCTCGCGGACATCATCCTCCTGGAAGCTCTGCGGGTCCTGGAGCCGGATGTACACGCTCAGCTGCCGTTCTTGGCGGATCTGTTCAGTGAGGGAATCAGAAAAGGCGATGCAGAAGGCGAGCGGCGGCTGGAGGAGCTGCTTGCCGCGTCCACGTACGTCGGTACGTCGAGAGATCTGCTGGGACAGCTGTTCCCAGCGATCGCACTCGACCTCGGCACCGGTCGCGACATGTCGTTGACGGAGCGTCGAGAGCGGCGTGTGTCTGACGGAGATGTCTTCAGCAAGTACATCCACGCGTCGCTTGCTGACGATCAGCTTTCCGCCGACTTCACGGACCATCTGTTCTCGCTGGCTGACGATCCGTCAGCCTTCGGCGCGGCGCTTGCTACCGCCAACCCCGATGCCTTTGGCGATGCGATCGCGAGCATCCTCGACTATCGCGAGCACTTCTCCATAGGACAGGGTGTGGCCCTTGCCGTTGAGGTGCTGAGGTCAGCCGGCGATCATCTGTCGCCGGCAGCTCAGGCGAGCCGCATCATGGTGCGACCGCTGTCTGACGCGATCGAGCAGTTGTTGACGAACGACATGGAGTCCCTTGAGGACAACGCCCGTGGCTTGTTCTACGCGGCCCCTTCTCTGAGCGCGAGATACTGCGTGATCGAGTGGTTCGGTCGTGGCATGCCGTCAGCCGAAGACGAGCCAGTGGACGATCCGACGCTGTCTGACAGAACGGATGTCGAGTGTCGGCAAGCTCTTCGCGACGAGATGCACGGCGTCGTGCCCGCAGATCTGGCTGCCGAGCCTGCGGCGTTCGAGCTGCTCAGATTCCTGCAAGTCGTAGACGGTGACTCCGCTCGGGTCCTGCCCAAGCTTGAAGACAACACGCTGATGGTGCGGATCCTCTCCGAACTGCCCGTCATCTCGTTCCAAGGACAGGACGGCACCGTCCACAAGCTCTGGTGGGAGGAGCTTGAGAAGTTGTGCGGCCACACCTGGCTGCAACAGCGCATTGAACGGCTTTCTGAGCCGGACAGCTTCGCAGCGCTGGGGGACGACGAAGCTTCGCTTGTGCTGTTGGCCAGAGGATCTATCTGACCCCGAAGATCCGCTCGCTCGTCAGCGACGAAGACACCGGAATGGGTGGATCACGTCCAGCTTCGCAGCGACGATTTCCGTAAACGAAGACGCCGTGGCTGGCAGCAACCACGAGTCCCACGGCGGCGAACCGCCGGCAGTCCCGACCCGCCGTCTACGCGGTCAGCTGTCGCAGGACGTGCCGGACCCACTCTCTGTCGGTCAGCTGGCCCGGTTTCGAGCACGCCGCCTGAAGGAGTCCCAGCGCCTTGCGTTCGATCACGTGTACGCCGCTTGGAGTCAGATTCAGGTCGGGCGCGACCTCCTTCAGCTCTCTCGCCGGGACGCTGAGGCCGAGGCGCTGCGTGAGGACGTAGCGGCTGCGGGTGGGGAGTTCCCGGTAGGCGGCGCGGACCGCGTCGACGGCTGCGGGGTCGAGGCCGTCGGGGGTGTGGTCGGGCAGCTCGACGGGCTCGGGCAGACCGTCGGGCATCGGGCGGGTCGGCATGACCGGGGCGACCGGTTCAGGGATGCGGGCGAGGCGTTCGGCGAGCTGGTCGGGGGTGAAGCCGAAGTGCACGAGCGCGTTCTCCCAGCTGTCGTAGCGGCGGCGGTACGGGCTGGGGCTGGGGAGATGATGGCCGTGGTCGCCGCGACCGCGAGCCAACTCCAGCTCGTGTTCGCGCCACAACTCGAACTCGCTGACCAGCGGCGCGAATCTCTCGCCGGCCGACAGTCCGGCCCGGGCCGCCCACCACTGCGAGCAGGCGTCGAGCGCGTCGGCGAGATGGTGTTCGGTGTAACGCCAGACCTTGCCAGTGCGACGGGCGAGGAGGCGGGCTTCGATGCGGCGGGGGCTGGTGGTTCTGATGAGGCCGAAGGCGTACTCGACGCGCGGCCAGGCGCGGTCGAAGTGGGCGTACAGCTCGTTGAACGCCACGACCGGCAGCCCGTCGGCAGCGAGTCTCGGGCCGTATCTGCGGTAGTCGGTGATCGTCGGCGGGGTGCGTCCGGCGGCCTGTCCGACCAGCTCCAGGGAGCGCAGCATCCGCTGCGTGTCGGTGTCGGTCTCGGCCTGGTGGCGGGTGTGGACGATCGCGAGGCGGCGGAACGCGTCGTCGCGGTCGGCGGGTGACAGCGCCTCGAACAGGATCAGCAGCGCGTCAACCGCGGTCGCGTGGCCGCTCGGGACCGGCGTCAGAGAAGCAGGCTGGGTGGAAGGCACCTGGTTACCTGTAAGCAGGTAAAGCCAGCAAACCTGCTGCGCTGCTCAGCCCGACTCGACATGCTGTGCGCCGGCATGAGCAGCAGCGGCAGACAACACCGCAGACAGGGCCTGGGACCGCGAGACTCGCGCGAGCTGTCCGAAGTGCTGCGGCGGATCGAGCTGCTGCCGCTGCATGACCAGGGCATGGTGCTCGTGCGGCTTGCGAATGCGTTCGCTGATCGGCCGGAGAAGTCAGCGGAGCGGCTTCAGGCTGAGCGGATGGCGGCGGCCTATAAAGCGATCTTCGATGTCTACGAGGCGCTTGATCTGCCGTTGGACAGACCGATCACGGCCAAGCAGTTCAACGCCGCCAATCGCCAGCTCGGGTTGGACTGGAACTGGCAGAGAGTCAACCGCGCGTGGGGCTCGTGGAAGACCGCCATGCGTGTCTTTCTCGGAGGGCAGGCGCACTCTCTTCCCGGTGATCGCGCACTCAAGATCGTTCGAGATCACGCGAGCACTGATCGCCGGCCGGCGAGCGAGTCGCTGCGTCTCTGGCTCGAATCCGGGCCGAGACATCGGGGCATGGGTTCGTACAGTCGCTGGGCGGAAAGCCAGAACGAGATACGAGGGGACGAGCTGAAACACCTTCTCGGCGGCGGCATCGAAGCAGCGCGCGGAATGCGATTCCCGCTCGCGGTCGAGACTGTTGAACGCGAAATGGCAGGCGACGCCCCAGCCGACATACTCGACGGCACGGTGATCACCGTCGACGGCACTGAGCTGGTAACGCTGGACGGCATCGCCCGGCTGACCAACCGAAGTCGCCCCGACGCTCGCGGGCTCACGACACGAGAGGGCTTTCCGCCGTCGGTAGCGAGAATCGGCATCCAGAAGCTTTGGCTTCTCGATGATGTACACCGCTTCCAGCGCGGCGAACCCATCACCAGTACGGCGGACCAGTTCGCTACCCGCGTACTTACGGTTGAAGACCTCGCGCACCGCTTCAGAATCAGCCCTGACGCAATCCGCCACCGACGTAGCCGAGCACCGCAAACTCTTCCTCCACCGAGCCAGCCAAGGCTCAAAGCAATCTGGTGGGAGCCAAGCGCGGTGGAAGCGTGGATGCGGGACCATCCTGAACACGGCCCGAGACGGCGCCGGCCCGTCCCGTGACTTGTGGATAAGCAGCCGATATCGCAGCAGAACCTGTGAACGTTTGTGGGGAGCACGATTTTCGACTGTGATTCCTACCTGAAACGTTCGCTGCGGCGGGGAACGCGAACTTAGAAGCAGCCCCTGCTGTCGCGCGTGCGCGGCCTGCTGCGCCGCACGGAACGGTCACGAGCCGGCCGATTGCGCGTCGGGCCGCTGGAGCTGGACCCGGCGGCGCGCACGGTCCACCTCAACGGCCGGCTGCTGCCGCTGTCGCAGAAGGAGTACGCGCTGCTGCGCACGCTCGTCTCGGATGCCACCCGTGTCTGGACGAAGGACGAGCTGCTGAAGACGATCTGGGGCTTCAGACAGCTGGGTTGCAACCGAACACGCACCCCATAAGGGGCGGGAGCGGCGATGTTGCAGCTTGAAGACCGCAGGACGATGACCACGAACTCGACGCTCGACGGCTACATACGCGTCAGCCGACGTGGGAGACGCACAGGCGAGCGGTTCATCTCTCCGGGAGAGCAGAGAAAGGCGATCGAGCGGTGGGCTCGCGAGAACGACGCGCGGATCCTCCGCTGGCATACCGATATGAGCCGCTCAGGCGGCACGATGGAACGCAGAGGCCTCCGCGCCGCGATCAACCGCCTGGAGAAGGGGCAGACCGGCGGAATCGTCGTGGCTTGCCTCGACCGGTTCTCCCGGACCGCCGTAGGGGGGATGGCGGCGATCGAGAAGATCGACAGACTCGGCGGCCGCGTCGTCAGCGTCAAGGAACACGTCGATCCGTACTCCGCCACCGGCCGGCTCCACCTCGGCCTGATCCTGGTCATCGCGGAATGGCAACGCGCCACCGCCGCCGAGTCGTTCGAGCTCGCCATCCGCAACGCGGCCGAGCGCGGACTCTTCGCGAAACGGACCTCGTACGGTCTGATGAAGGACGAGACCGGCCGTCTTGTCCACGATCCCGAGACGGTGCTCGTCGCCCAACGCATCGTGACGCTGCGCGCCTCCGGCAGAGGCTGGGCAGCCATCGCGGCGCAACTCACCCGCGATGAGATTCCGACACCGACTGGCAAGACACGATGGTCGAAGACGACGCTCATTGGGATCGTTCAGAGCGAGTCCCTCATTGGCGTCTGGAACGGCCCGTTCGGCCTCCGGCTCGAGAATGCCTGGGAGCCGATCGTCGACGTCCACCTGTGGCAGAAGGCGAACGCCGTCAGAGGCATACGAGACGACGCTCGAGCCTACAACGACCGCACCTTTGCCGGGCTCGCTCGCTGCGCTCGCTGCAGGCGCGTGCTCACCCGAGAGGTGAACAACACCGGATACGTCAGCTACGGGTGCGCGATCGTCGGCTGCAGAGCCGTCGCAGTGGGTGCTCACCTGCTCGACGACTACGTGACGAGACTCCTCGACGCGCGGCTCGCATGGTGGCGTCTCAGAGCAGAGCGCGACGACGACGGGACGATCGAGAAGCTCGCAGCCGACAAGAATCGGGCCGAAAAAGAGTTCGTCGCCTGGCGCGACGACACCGACCTTCGTGAGGTGATCGGAGACGCTGACTATCGAGAAGGGTTGAAGGCACGCGCTCGCCGGCGTGACGAGACCGAAGACGCGCTCGCAACCGCGCGTGCTGCACGGCTCGGCGACGCTGCCGAGATCGCCTCCGATCTCGAGGTGCGGCTGGACGACCTTGAGTGGACGGCTCGCCGTCAGATCGCCGAGGCCGCGATCCACGCCATCTGGGTCAGACCGAGCCGGGTGCGCGGGCCAGCAGCCGGCGCCTACGTGTCCGAGCGGCTCTTGGTCGAGTACATCGACTCCAGGAACCCACACGACAAACCGGACGGTGCTTCACGCGCTGAACCCACGCCGGTGACGTGGTGACGACCGTCGCAACACCGGCGTGAAGCGCACACCTGGAGATGCTGCCGTCATCAGCTCGGCAAGCAGCCCCATCACGTCTGGAGGCATCGGCTCCGAAGCTTGATTCGACGAGGGTGACCGCTCGGCCTCTCGGCGATCTAAAGGACGCGACCTCTGCTGCTCAAAATCGGGGCGTATGTGGGAATACACGCTCTATAGAGGGCGATGCACTCAAACTTCGCCCCCCAGTCCCGTGCGCAACATTCGCGTTGTCCCGCGGTGCACGACCTCCTGGGTGCGGTCTAGCCGCTCGCGGTGATCAGAAAGTCCTGATTTGCAGGAATTTCGGTTCATTCGGGCGTGCTGCAGGTTCGGTCGGATGCTGTCCGATTCATGGCGATTGTGGGCGATTCTGCCACTCCGCGCCAAGAGTGGCAGGGCCGCCGGCCGGGCGCGTGCTGCGGCGCCGCGGCAATCTGCGGCGGTTCCCGCCCGGCGCCGGGGCCGGGCGGGAACCGCCGCTGTGTGGGCTGGCGTCAGGGGCCTAGGCGTGGTCGGTCGCGCGCTTTGGCGCGTTCGACAAGATGACGTTCGAGAGAACGGCGCGGGCTCTCTCGCCAGCCTTTGTAGAGGAGCGGCAGGCCGACTAGAGCGAGCACGCAGACGGCCATCCAGAAGTTCGGTTCCACCAACATCGAGAGTCCCCTTCGATCGCCCGAGCCCAATGCTCAGGACTCCTGACATTGTGGCGCAGGAGCGGGACGCAGATGCGGTCATTTTCTCGTGTATACCGGGAAACTCGGCGGTGCGACTGGACGATTTCCCCGATGACACGAGGCGTGGACGCCGTAGTTGAACGGGTCGACGTGCTCGTCGTTCTCGACGACGATCGGGACAGGATAAAGCCGGCCTCGGCTCGCTCACACTCTCGCATCGCGCCGGCGAGCCCGCCGCCTCGGCCGCGGCTTGCGACAGAGGCCGGCCGTCCTCGAGCGGCGCGCCGGGGTCGAACGGGCCGCGCGGAACAGCTTGACGAGCGCGTCGCGTGCCGCGACGAACTCGTCCGGCGGCGCGGCGTAGATCGCGTCCTCGCCCGGCACCGCTCCTCAGCTCGCCGGCGTTGCGGGCTGTTGGCATCGGCCTGCCACGTTCAGCTTGGCAGTTCGGTGCCGAAGTAGAGCCGCACCCCCGGCAGGTTGGCTCTCTGGAACGCCGTCTCGGCGCCTACCTGCTGCGGTGTGGCGCCGGCGCGGTTGTTGATGACGCTTCCCTCGGCCTGCACGACGCCGGCGCGCAGTTCGAGCCACTCGTCGCTACTCGTCGGCGCGAAGGTGCGGGCGGGGCCGATCACACGCGCGGCCGCGGCGACCGCGAGCTGGGCGAGCTGACCGTCGACGCTGCCCGTCTGCTGGCTCAGGTCAGCACAGAGGCGCTCCGCGAGGGCGGCACTCCAGATCGAGACGACGTCGTCGGTCATTACGCGCCGCTGCAGGCGCCAGCTGCCACGTGCCCAGATCCGTGGCGAGATCGCGGCCGCGTCGGCGTCGATCGCGCAGCAGAGCCGAGGCGGCAGATTGGTACGCAGGAACGCGTCACGCTCGAACGCTGCGATGCGCGAGAGGCGGCCTGCGGCTACCGGCTCGCCGAGTCGCGCGCCGAGAAGCAACCGCATGGCGGATGTCGGGATCGGCACCTCGAACTTGTCGAGGATCTCGCCGATCGCGGTCGGCAGCGAGTCGGCGCGAGGTTGGCGTCGGCGAGCGAGCATGAGAACACTTTAGCGAATACCTACGCGGATGCAGTACCGCTCGATTCAGGCAGCTCGACGCGCGCGTCGTAAACCCGACTCCGTAGAACACCTCGCCGGCTTCGCCGATCGATGATCGTCTCTTCCACGATGCGACAAACCGAGCTGGCAGTGCGCGACTAGGGCTGACGCGCCGCTTCAGCGACCTGATCGGCGTAGATCGTCTTCGGCTTTGCCGCCGAACGCAGCTCGCGCGCGAGCCGGGCTACGGCATGTTCTCCGGCAACGTGACGTCGTAGTGCTTGGCGACCATTCGACGCTCGGCTGCCCACCAGCGTTCTCTAGCTGCCGCGATCTCCGGGGTCACTCTAAGTCTGCCGTATTCGGTTGCCAGCTTGCCTCTGTTCGTTACCTCGAAATACGCTTCTGCCGCCGCGATGAAGTCGTCGACCAACGGGTCGTCGACGAGCGAGACTCGGAAGTTGTCGATCTGTCGGCCGTCAAAGCTGAGCTGCGGATCCGGCAGAAAAACAACGCGTCCAACTGGGACTGAAGGTGGCGTCACATCGCGACGACGCCCTCGCGAGTCGCGCCAGACCGCATGGAACTCGGCTTCGATCATGACTCCTGGAAACGTCTCCCAGAGAGCCCAGCCGTACTCGACAGCTCCGCCGCGTTCTCTGGCGCAACTGGCGGCATTCAAAACGCACTCGCGCGGCTTGCAGCCTCTAAAGGGTCTTGGCTCAAGCACCACCGGCTCGGCATCTGGCACGATGCCTGCGACCAAGGCGCGTACTGCTGGATGGTCCCGCAGCGCGGGTCTGGGCAGCGGAGGCAGTCCGTAGGGCATCACGAGAGCGCGGCTACCCATCTAGGCAGGTGCTCGATTGATCTCCGCGCCTTTTTCTTGGTGGCCGGAGCTATGCCCTGCGCCTGGTTGATCTCAATCGTCAGCGCTTGAAATTCGTTCTGCAACGCATCCGCCGCAGTCGCTGTATCCATCGCCGCCCAGACGGCGATCTCTTCGGCGCGGCACCAGACCGAGTGCTTCATCAACTCGTGATAGTCAAGCTCGAAGGGCGCGCGGTCGTTGCAATGAGGACATGGGCAGCTGGTGAGGTCGGGGCTGGCCTCATGCAGCTGCTGAGCGAGATCCTGCATCACATATCGGTGGGCTCGGCGCAGGTAGTAGCGAGCTGGAGCTGCGCCCGCGCTAGGCAGTTCCTCCCAGGCTCGATGCTCGCTGAATCCCACTCCGTGAGATGAGCCGCGCAGCCCGAACGTTCCGAGAAGCACGCTGAAGAACCCTCCGTAGAGGCCGAACGGCGCGTGGCCCTGTGCGGCGGCGTTGACGATCGCGTCACGATAGGCGACCAACTTGGCTGGCTCGACGTTGTGCTCGTCGAGACCTGACGCCCAAAGCACGATCCGCTCCGGTCTTGCGAGTTCGGAGATCAGGCTGTCCAACACGCTGCTGTCGACAGCGCAAACCACGCGATAGCAGGGCAATGCCGTCTCTCTCGCTGCCGCGCACGTCTCGGCATATAAGAGCTTCGACCGCTCCCACCACGGATCGTCAACCCCACCGCAGGCAAAGTAGGGCGGCAGGATCGCCTCCGGACCCTTGGCGTCTGCCTCTCTCACCGGCTCTTTCAGCCGTCTGGCGTACTTGCTGAACGAGTTTGTATTGGCCGTTTCGTACGCCGTGTTGAACTCCACCCACTTTCGGGCAATCTGCTGCACTCGCGCGTCCGGGAAGGCGCTCGTCGCGGGCGGCGCGCCGCGATCCACGACCAATGAAGGATCGTCCAGCAGTTCGGCTAACGCCTCGTGTGACTTCTTCGGCGCTACCAGCTTTTGTTGAAAGAGCGGAAACCGAGGATCTATGACGTATGGCGGCGAGTCCGAAGTCGCCGAAAGCGTGAGCACAAACCCGCCGGTGCCGTGCCGCTGGTACGCGGCGATAGTCGCTGGAACGACGAGCCCGTCGTATCTTCGCCGAAGCGCGATAAACGTCGATTGGTCCGTCGAACCGTACGCGACGTAATGCGCATAGGGATGCTCGAACGGCGTCACGCGAAGTGCTCGCCCGCTCGTGATCGAATCGCCGTGCGGAGGCGTTGTGTTACCGCCGCCGGCGGCGACTGTAGGAGCGGGGAGACGAGCGGCATCGCCACATCATTCTGAATCACGATGAGACCCAAACCCAGTTCTCGTGCCCACTCGATGCCGTCGGGCTTGGGCCGGTTCCCCGTGACCACCCAACTTCGGTGGAAGCTGGAGCGGTTGTACGCCCCCTGCTCCAGAACGCGTTGAAGGCGGCCGATCTTCAGTTCGAACGCAGTGGTCATACCGCGTTGCGTGAGGAGAGCGAGGTCGACGCGACGACCGAGCCACGGGACCTCATGCGCGACAAGAGTTCGGGTTCGAAGGCGGCCGGTCGCGACGAGCCACCGCATGAGGGTCGGCATCAAGGCGGACTCGCCCTCGCTGAAGTCGCTCGGCCGAGGCAGATGATGGAGGAGCAACGCTTGCGCTTCAGGGCTCATGACGGACTTCCGGCGTCGGTCCCGCTAGTGCCGGCGAGGATCTCTCCGCGAGAGAGGCGCGACTGGCAGACGGTGTAGATGCCGGTGACGAAGGCGAGTATCAAAGCGCTGACGCCGACGAGGGCAAAGCCGACCGGGCGGACGATGCCCGGGACGTCGATCGCGTCAGCATAGAAAGCGGTGAGCGCGACAAGCCCAACGAGGAGCAACGTGAGTCCCGCGATAAGCGGCACATGGACCACCTTCTTTGCTCGGTCCAGGGCCTTGAGCATCCTGTCACGAGCATCGCCATACTCGGTCGCCTGTTCGGCTCGCGCGATCAGAGGGCTGAGATCGGCGATCACGTCGACTGGGTCAAAGGGAGCTTCGTCTGGCGGAAGGATTTCGTTGATCTCGTCACGGAGCTCTCGCAGTTCGTTGGCAGCCTTGTCGTTCAAGACCGCGGCGGCGAGTCTCACGCGCGCGTCCCATTCGTTGTGGATGTCGCCTCGGGCTCTTGCAGCTTTGAAGATGCCCGCGCCCAACACCAGCACCGCCGCGACGCCGCCCCAGATGACGCCGGCCTGTTCCCCCGAGTCGAGGCTCAACGTCCCAGGATCTCGTCTCGGATCTCTGACTTGTCTGTGAACTGCGGATAGCGCTCGTACACGTAGCGGACGAGTTGGCGCAGCGGCAGCGACGCGAATCTCTTCTTGAAGTCGCGAAGCACTAGCTCGGCTTCCGGCGGCAACTCCGACAACAGTGCTCTGTAGTAGTCCATGCCGCGCTCGGTCAACTCGAAGTCGCGAGTGGTGTACGGGTCGACGTCACCGCGGTCCATGAGCGCGCTGACCGATTCCCAGCCGTCTTCAGCGCTCTTCGCTTGTCTGGCCGAGTCGCGGAGGAGGTCATAGGCGGCCAACTTGTCAGCGGCCTCGTAGACCTTCGCGGAGAACGGCCCGAACCGCCACGACCGAAAATCAGCTCTTTCGGTCATCCACTTGCTGACAGGTGTCTCTCGCTCGAGAAGAAAGATCAGCTTCTCAAGCCGCGTGACGCCGTCGAGGCGGCCGGGTGGTTCTCTGCCGCCGGGTGCCCCGAGGACGAGAACGATCGCGTCATCCGTTTCGAGTGGGGGCGTACTAGTCATCGGCGCGAGCATAGTCGCAAGTGCCCAGGACGAGACGCGCCAGCGTCGAGGCGACAACCCCTAACAGCGCCGAGAAGTCAGCGTCGTAGCCAAGCTCCGTCTGTCGGAGAGGCGTTTTCATAAGTGACCGTTACCGGTCCCGCAACCCGCTGGGCCCGGCGCCGCCGGCGACGACGCACTAGCTGACCCTCACCCTCGGCCCGTTCCCGTTCCAGTGCGGCGAAGGCGAGCTGCACTTCGACGGCGTCGACTGCGGCGTGCTGCTGCGCGAGGCCGGCCTCGGCCGCCTGCAGCGTCTCGCACGGCGACGGCGGCGGTCTCGGCAGCGCCCTCTGTCTCGCGCGGTCGCGCTGCGCCTGGCGCTGGGTCGCGGGCGGCTCCGTCGGCGCGCGGGTAGATGAGCTGCATGAAAGCGGTCGCGATCGTCCTGTGCGTGGTGGCGGTCGTCGCGATGGCGACGGTGATCCGCGACATGGTGGTCGGCCGCGACGAGGCGCGGCGCGGGTGGCTGCTGCGGGTCGTCGCGGTGGTGGCGTTCGTGGCGACGGTGGTGCTCGGGGCGCTCGCGGGGCGGTGAGCGGGGCGGCTCCCCGGGCGGTGGGTCGTCTCCATCTTCAACCGCTACCGGTCCCACATACCGATGGCAGGTAGCCGAGGCACAGCGGCGTCGCGCCGGTGACACGCCGGCGCGACCGCCTGGACCACAATCGGCAGCTCGACGTGGGGTCTATCGGGTCTGGAAGTGCTTATTTGCAGGGCTTTTATGGGTCGTATGGTGGTGCTCCGTACGGCGCCTGGCGGCGCGGATCATCGTCGATAACCGGCGATCCACGGCGATTCTGCAACTCGACGGCGTGAAGTTGCAGAAATCGGCGCCGGCCAGGCCGTCGCGCGGTGGCCGCCGCCACCTGTTCGTTGCTCCACAGCAAGGATGTTAGTGCGAAGGCCAGTCTGGTTTTCGGTTTCCCATCGGTTTGGAGTGCCGCCCGTGGGCGTACCTCAGATACGGTTCGGATATGGAACCGGGAATAGGGGACGGGGCAAGAGTCCGGACAGCCACGCGCGAGGATCTCAAAGCCAGACTGCGGAGAACCCTGACGAGCTGCAACCTGAACGTTCTGATCGGGGCTGGGGCATCTGCGCCATACATCAGGCCCCTTGGATCTGTCGAGGAAGTCCTGACTGACCTTGCCGACCAGGAACAGGCGACTTGGCCGGTCTACGCCCAGTTTTTCGTGGAAGTAGTCCAGGCCAGCGCCCACCTTCGCGCATCCATAGCTGAAGAAGCAGGTGAGGTCCGCACGGGGTACGAGTCGTTTCTGACTGATCTCAACCACGTCATCCTGAGCCGCGGGCGAGGGCGAGATGCGTTCGTGAATCTCTTCTCCACGAACATTGACATCGCAGTGGAAGCAGCAGCCGACAAGATCGGAATCGAACTGAACGACGGCTTTTCTGGCACGCTCGATCCCCAGTTCTCGCCCTCGAACTACGGGACGGTGATGGAGCGGGTCAGCCGTCTCTATCGGCACCGCGCGACCGTACCTGTCTTCAACCTCGTCAAGATTCACGGATCGTTGTCGTGGGCCTTCTCGGCTGGGGAGGGCTCTCGCCATATACGTCGTGATCCGTCGCTCGGACACGTTGATGCTGCTCGTGACGCGCTGACGGGGCTCGGGTGGAGCGACCTCAGAGCGACCACTGGTCTCGAAACGCTGGATCGCTCTGAGCCGGTCTTGGAGACGTTGCGGGCGTGGGCGCCAGATCCGGACACCCTGGACAAATGGGCCGAATTTCAGGGTGCGTACAGACAGCTGCCAATCATCAACCCGACCAAACAGAAGTTCGGCGATACGGTCCTCGACCAGACCTATTTCGATCTGTTTCGGATCTTCGCGAACGAGCTGGAGTACGAGGAGACCCTCCTGATCGTCGCGGGCTTTTCGTGTCGTGATGAACACATCCGGACCGTGCTGGAACGGTCGGCCCGTCAGAACCCGACGCTGACTGTTCTCGTCTTCGCGTATATGACAAAGCAGATTGACGAGCTGCGCGCCGCACTTGCCGGATGCGAAATTCCGAACCGCAACATCGTCATTATCGACCCCGGCGAGGGCAACACCTTCACAATCAGGGACATCGGACACCTGCTGCGATCCGTCGCCGACCCCGCGAGCGTTCCCGAGAAGGCCGAGGCAGAAACAGCGTGAGTGCCAGACACGATGGTGGCCGCGATCTCGCGCTCGCGGCGGCAATCTTCCGCGTCGGAGAGGTCGTCGCTGTACGCGGCGGCAAAGTGCAGGTGCTGGTCGACGCGCAGAAGAACACTCCGTATCTCGCTTACCAGGGCGAGATGGTTCGCAATGTCTCGGTCGGTTCGTGGCTCATCATCGAAAAAGGCTTCGACCGTCTCGTTGGCGTTGTCGAAGATGAGGAGTTGCGGCCTCGCAAAGACCGACCATGGGAAACCGAGCGAGCACTCTCGCTGAGACTTGTAGGATCACTTGAAGGGGCCGGCTTCAGAGTCGGAGTTCGTGACTTCCCGCTCATTGGTAGCGAGGCGTTTCTCCCGAGCAGGGACCAACGTATTGCGCTGTATTCGTTCGTCAAGAGGGTCGAGCGAGCCGGATACAGCGACGAGCCCGTCACGGTCGGGACGATGGCTGATGACTCTGGAGAAGAGATCCGCATCGGTGTCAATGCGCTCTTGGCGAACCATACGGGGATCTTTGGAAATACCGGTAGCGGCAAGTCCTACACCCTCGTGAAGCTCCTTCATGAGGTCTTCTCTGACTGGCACGCGGCACCAGGCTTCCAAGCT
Source organism: Conexibacter sp. CPCC 205762 (assembly GCF_030646155.1). Taxonomy (GTDB): domain Bacteria; phylum Actinomycetota; class Thermoleophilia; order Solirubrobacterales; family Solirubrobacteraceae; genus Conexibacter. Next base: position 188,984 of record NZ_JAUTDN010000005.1, on the reverse strand, counting down.
TCCCGCTTCGTGGTTCTGGACTTCAACGGCGAGTACGTCAGCTGGCCTGACAGAGACACCGGGGAACTGATCGAGCCCATCACCGCTGAGGCCGGCGTAACTCGCATCACTCTCGGAGGCGGCACCGGTGGGGATCGCATTCGTGTGAGCGACGACTATCTCCATACAGCAGAGTTTTGGGAAGTCTTGCTTGATGCGACCGAAAAGACACAAGCGCCCTTTTTGAAGCGGACTCTCGCGAGCGACTATCTCACCAACAAGACTTCTGGGATGGGTTTTGTCGAAGAGATACGGCGTATCGTCGGCACTGCGATACGAGCTTCATCCAACTCGATCGATCAAGGCTTCTTCGCTGACCTCGTCCAAGGGCTCCGTGATCTCGTAGGCGAAAAAGCATTCTCAAATTTTGGCGAGGCACTTGCCGTCGCAAACCGGATCGGTCATAGCGCGCGTGGTGACACGTTTACGCTTGATGGCGACTATGGAGATAACAGCGAGAGAGCCAAAGTGATGGCCGAGAAGATCGTGAGCAATCTCCGACAGGATGGCCCCGGTCCTGTAAGCGGCGTCGCCAGGATTGTCCGGATGTTCTACCTCAGCTACTGGGGCCAAACGGCAATGGGCTGGATCCAACAAAATCACATCAAACCGCTGATCACACGGCTGGCCACTCGGCGCACCGAACTCGAAGGTGTGTTTGCATCAGACGATGGCGGCACCGACGTTGGTGCGACTTCGCTTACCATCGTGTCGCTGAAAGACCTTCGTCCAGAACTTCGTAAAGTCGTCGCTCTCCTCGTCGCGCAAGAGCAGTATGAACGCCAGAAGAGACTTGTCCGGGGCGAAAGCTCGTTGCACCTCATCATCGACGAGGCTCACAACGTGTTGTCCTGGGCCTCTGCGCGCGAAGCGGAAACGTGGAAGGACTATCGGCTTGAGGTCTTCGAGGAGATCGTCAAGGAAGGACGTAAGTTCGGGACCTTCCTGTTTCTTGCTAGCCAACGCCCGCAGGACATCTCGCAAACAATCCTCTCGCAGCTCCACAACTACGTCTTGCATCGGCTGATGAACGAGCGAGACATCGAGGCCGTCCGAAACGCGGTCGCGTACGCGGACCGCGCGACGATTGAGGCTTTGCCGCATCTGCCGACCGGAACCGCCGTCCTCGCTGGCCAGTTCACGCCGTTCCCGGTGCTCGTGCAGTTCGGCGCGGTTCCGCCGCAGAACCTCCCGAACAACGAGACGATCTCGCTCGTGAAGCTCTGGCGAACCGGTAGGGACGGCCGGACTCATCAGTCCGCCAGTGAGCCGGCGGTTCAGAATGCTCCGGCGGCAGCCGTCGCAGTATCGGAGACTGGTTTCCCTTCGCCAGCAGACGAATCAAGGGAAACCCAAACATCGGACGACGACATCCCTTTCTGATCCCTCAGCTCGCCGAGGCCGCGAGCCATCCGTCCGTAGCCTTTCTGGCAACCCCAGCTTTCTCCATCTGCTTGAGCGTCCGGTCTGCCGATCCGCGGCCGATGCCGGTCGCCTCCGAGATTTCTCTGGTGGTTCTGGGTCCGTTGGCGATGGCGGCGAGGATCTTGTCTCGGTTGTGGCTGCGTGTGGTGCGGGTGCCGTTGGTGGCGCCGGCGCTTTGCTGGCGTTCGATGGCTCTGATGACGGCGTTCAGCTCGGCGAGGGCGGTGATTCTGTCGGCGAGCTTGTGCTCGACGGCGGCGCGTTCGGTGGTGATCTCGGTCTCGATCGTGTCGCGCTGGGTCTTGAGGGTGGTGAGGGTGTCGTCGATGACCTGCATGGTCTGCCTCCTCGGCGTTGGGTTGGGTTAGGCGGCGAGGGTGTTCGGCGGCTCGTCGGTGCGGGTCTGGGCGGGGTGCTGTTGACCAGCTCGCGCAGGCGAGCGCGTTGGGTCGGGTCGGTGGCCATGTCGTGGGTGTAGACCTCGAGCGTGAACTCGTAGCGGGTGTGGCCGATCTGTCTCTTGGACGTGACGGGGTCGGTGCCGAGCGCGGCGAGGATCGACGCGAACGCGTGCCGCAGCTTGTGCGGTGAGAGCCCCTCGGGCAGTGGGCTGCGACCCTTGGAGATCAGCAGCTCGTCGGCGGCCTTCAGGACGGGCTCGACGACGCGGTTGCGGACGTTGTCCTTGTCGCGGATCCCGCCGGTCCCGGTTGGGAAGACGTAGTCGTCGGGGTCGGTGTAGTCGCAGTCGGCCTTGTAGTCGGTCAGGGCGGCGTGGAGGATCGGGACAAGGTCGATGGTGCGGATTCCGGCCTTGGTCTTGGATCTCGTGATCCGCAGCTTGCGGTTGGCGAGGTCGACGTTGCGCCATCTGAGCAGGCACAGCTCGTGGGCGCGCAGGCCGGCGAAGATCAGCGTCGCGATCGACGGCAGCCGGCCCGCCATGCGGTAGCGGGGCTGGCGGTCGAGGCCGGCGGCGGCTTGCAGCAGCGCCTCGATCTCATCGACGCTCTCCAAGTGCGCGGCCTGCTTGGGCGGGACGGCGAGCCGACGGCGTCTCCCCTCCGCCGGGTTCTCGGGGATCAGCTTGTACTCGACGGCCTGCGTGAGGATCGTCTGGAGGATCTCGATCGTCTTGTTGATCGTCGTGGCGCCCAACGGCCGCAGCACGTACTCGCGTCTGCGGATTCTCGCCGTCAGCGGTCTGCCGGCCTCGATCGCCGCGCCGCGGGCGCGGGACTGGCTGACCTTGTGGCGGCGGTAGTCGTCGACGAGCTGCGTGTCGATCTCGTCCAGCACGTAGTTGCCGAAGAACGGCCGCAGGTGCAGGTCGACCGCCCAGCGCTCGAATGCGACCGACCGCTCGGAGACCTCGCCGACGCGGCCTTCGAGGTAGCCGGCGGCGAACGTCTCGAACGTCGGGATCGTTCTCTCCTCGACGCGCTCTCGGGCGCGCTTGGCCTTCGTGCGGTCCGGCGGCAGCCAGATTCTGCGGCGCACGTCGGCCATCACGTTGGCGTACTCCTCGGTCGCTCTGCGGTCATCCCAGCCGTCTGTGCGGGTGCCGAGCGTCACGTAGTGCCGCTCGCCCTCGGAGGTGAACCGCAGGACGTAGACCGAGCCGCCGTCGAAGGACCGCTCGAACACTCCACGCGCAACTCGGCGCTCTCTCACACTCATTCGCGTCTCACCACCTATTCGGTTGAACTCGCGAGAACCGAGACTCCGATCGAGCGGCCGTGAAGGAGCAGCGGCCTATCCGATCGGCTGGTTCATCGCCTTGGTGGCCGGGCGTTCGCCCCGTCCCGACCGTGTTTTCAGCGTACAACGAGCTTAGCTCGACGCAGCCCCGAAGCCAAGCGCTATTTCAGTGAATCCACGACAATTCGACAGCATCCCCGGGCATCCGATTATTCGTTTCACGAACATGGATGCACGGGGATTGGTGGCACGCGCACTAGGCAGCCCACGGCATCCCGGCGGGGAGGCGCCGAGGCGTGTCAGAACCCCACGTAGCGGCCACGCGCCGCCGCGTTGGACCAATCCACCACACGCACCACCCCCGGTCCTGTCAGAACGCCCAAGTCGCCGCGCGGGCGCTCTCGTCGGCTAGGCCCGGGTCTGGATGGCGTCGAGCGTCGCGTCGATCTCGCTGGTCAGGAGGTAGAGGTCGGTGTCGGTTGGGTCGTCGGGATGGAACGACTGAAAGCCGAGGCGCTCCCACCATTGGCGGGCGCGAGCATGGAGGGCGGTCACGACGACGGCGCGGCAGGCCGCCTTGGTGTTGATCTCGGCCGCGGTGGCGAGCACGTGCGCGACGAGCGCGGTGCCGACGCCGAGCCCAGCGTGCGTTGCGTCCACGGCAAGACGACCCAGCAGCAGCGCGGGGACGGGATCAGGAGCGTGCTTGGCAACCGCAGCGGGTGCTGCACTGCGATCGATCGCGGTCATGGCGAGGCTCGCGTACGCGACCACGGTGTCTTCGCGTGTGGCGATGACCCAGGTAGCCGCTGTGTGGCGGCGACGGTTCTGGCCGGCGTAGCGGCGCAGCCAGTCGTCGAGGGCGGGCTCGCCGGAGTCAAAGCCGCTGCGATCGTGTCGCGCGGGGTCGAGCGGCTCGGGACGCCGGAGATCAGTCAATCCAGCGGAAGCCGCGCGGGCGGTCCAGCGCGGCAGCCAGCCGCTCGTTGACCCTCGCCGGCTGGGCGAGCGCGTCGCTGAACGCCTCGGCCGCCTGCGGCGAGAGCTTGATCGCCGTCCGCTCGGCGAGCACTTCCTCCGCGTGTTGAGCGGCGGCTTGAAGCACGAACGCCGAGAGGTTCTGATGGGTGGCGTCGGCCGCGCGCTCCAGCAGCTGCTTTCGCTGCGGGTCGACGCGGATCTGGAGGCGCTCGTCCTTGACCGTGGCCATGTACTCACTATGGCAGTACGTTTCACGCTGGTCAACAGCAGATATGTGGGATCCCCGCTGTTCGCTCGCAGCGCGAACCGGCCTTGCGCCGAGCCGGCTCGGAGCGCAGCATCGGCAGCGGAGCTGAGTACGCTGGATTTGTGAGCCGCCCGGATCGCGACAGGCCACCAGCCGCCCCCGGCGACTTCGTCCGCGACCCGCTCGCCAATCCGGCCGCGATCATCGCCGCTCGTGAGCGCTCCATGGCCGAGCGTCTTGAACTCGCGATCAGTTGGAACAAGGTCGCCTCCGAACTTCGCGAGGGCATGGTCCGAGCGACCGAGCAAGCCGCGCACAGACGTTGACCGCTGCGCCGGCAGCAGCGGCTTAGACGCTGGACGGGCAGCTCCCGAAGCAGCGCCAATCGGCAAGAACAACAGAGGTACTCTCCATAGAGAGATGTCGCCGGGCTGCGACACCCTGAGATCGCCCGCGTGGCGGGCGATCTCGGTGTCTCTGACTAGAATCCAGAGCGAACTGAATTTGGCCGAAACGAGCCAGTAACCGAACTGGCGAGCGAACATAGGGAACGAACTGGTGAGCGAACCGGCGCGCGAACTGCCTGAAACGGCCACAGGCGGCCGGGTCGAGGGCGGCTCCCGGCTCAGCATTCGTCGCCGTCGTCATCCTCCTCCCGCGTCATCTCGCGTGCGAAGTCGGCGGCGGCTCGGTACATGGCGACGCATTCGTGGCAGAGGGCGCCTTGGCGGGGGACGTAGTTCTTCTGGCACTGGCATATCTGTCTCCACCTCTCGGGCGGCGGGGTGGGTTTGCCGTCGTTGTGGAAGTGGCCGAGGTATATGCGCTGGGGGCCGTCAGAGAGGTCGAGTTCGAGGTAGTGCGGGCGGGCGGGTATGTGGTCGTCGCCGGTCATGAGGTCGGCTCCTGAAAGCTGATGGTGAGGCCGAGGGCGTCGGCTTCGTCGGCGTGAAGCTGCTGGGCGCGGGCGGTGAAGTCGGGCGTCGACCGGCGGGCTTCGGCGTGGCGGCGCAGTGCGTGGCGCAGGACGGCTGCTCGGGACTGCTCGTCCACGCGGGCGAGCAGGGCGAGGGTGGCGGCGTCGGTGTCGTTGAGCCGGAGCGTCATCGCCTTCATGACGGCGGCTCCGGGGTCGGGGCGGTGGCGTCGATCTCGATCGCTCGCAGCAGGCGCAGCAGCTCGCGGGTGGTGTTGTTGGCGGTCGCGATGTCTTCGAGGCCGGCGGCGCCGCGCCAGTAGTCGTCGCACTCGGCGGCGAGCAGGGCGATCGTGGTGGTGAGGGCGTCGTGGACGGCCGTCGCCAGCACGTCGCGCTCGCCGGCGATCTCGATCGGGCGGCGGGCCGGGGAGAAGTCGAGCTGGTCGAGCAGCTCGTCGACCTCCAGCAGCGCATCGCGGTGGGCGCGGGTCGGCGCGAACTGGCCGCTGCCGGGCTCGCTGACGATCGCCTTGGAGATCGTCTCGGCCTTGGCGGCGTAGTTCGTCATCAAGGCGTCGACGACGAGCGGGGTCAGGCGGGCGGGGATCGCAAGGAGAGTGCGCATCAGGGCGTCCCGCCTTCGCCCGCGCCGCCCGCGAACGGGTTGCGGATGGTTACTGGCTCGGCGTCGAGCGGAGCCGACGCCGCGGATCGGATCTCCTCGACCTTCAGCGCCAGCGCCTTGATCGTGTCCGTGAGGGCGTGGAGGCGGTCGGTGTCGAGGAGGTCGTGGCTGTCGTCGGCGGTGTTGCTGAGCAGCAGCACGGTGTCGCGGATCGCGCGGGCGAAGACGCGCTCCAGCAACGCGGCCGGGGCGTCCAGGTGCGGGGACGCGGCCTCGGTCGTCGTCGGCGGGTTCGCCCAGGTCAGGCGGGCGATGACCCCGCCGAGCGCGACGATCTGCTCATGACGGACGCGCAGACCATCGAGCACGTCGGGGTCGATGTCGTCGTGGTCGGCCCACGGCAGCTCGGGCGGCGTGGTCGCGTCGTCGTACTCGCCCATGACGGCGACGAGCACGATCGGCAGCAGCTCGGCCGCAAACGGCACGCGCAGCACGCGGCCTGGCTCTTCGAGCGTGGACATCAGCGCTGCCCTCGCCGAATCCACTGCTCGACGTGGTCGAGGCGGACGCTGAAGCCGGCGAGCAGGTCGGTGACGTGCTCGCGCAGCAGGCTCTCGTCGGCCTCGATGCGGGCGAGGTGGACGAGCGTGGCGTCGCGGACGAGAGCCGCCTTGGCGATCTCCAGGCGGTCGGCGTGGAGGCTGAGCTTCGACCAGGCGTCTCTGTCGAAGCGGACGGTGGTGGAGATCATCTGCGGCCGCCTCTCGACGAGGAGCGGCGGCGGCGTGACGCGCCCTCGCCGAAGCGTTGCTCGAACAGGGCGATCAGCTCGGAGAGCGGGACGTCGAGGCCGCTCGCGAGCTTGCGCAGGACGCGCCAGGTCGGGTTGATCTCGCCGCGCTCGATCGCGCCGACGTAGTTGCGATGCATCCTCGCCGCGAAGCCGAGGCCCTCCTGCGACAGCTGGCGGCGGGCGCGGGTCTCTCGCACCGCGGCGCCGAGCACGCCCAGCTCGGCGCTCTGCAGCGGCCTGCCTCTCTTCGAGGATCTGATGACCGGCATGACTGCCTCCTGATGGTCGGAGGCACCGGCACGCGAAACCACGCACAGGCCGAAGCGGCACGGACCGAGACGGCGTGCGCGACAATCAGCCGGTACCGGAGTTCCTGCTCCGGTGCCAGGCCCCGGGGCGTTACCGCGCCGCCGGGGCCACCTAGTAGAACCGGGCGACCGTAGCTCGACGCACGGCGCCAAGCAACCAGGAATCCGGCGGAATCCACGGGCATCCCCACCGATCGCCCCGAAAACTGCAACTAGTTGCAGATTGCCTGGCGATCACCGGCGATTCGCAACGCCCCCAGAAACGAAGAAACCCCCGCGCTAGCAGGGGCTTCTTGAGGGGTGAGTGACGGGACTTGAACCCGCGACCGCCTGGACCACAACCAAGCGGCCGTCTCGCACGCGGCCTGCTGGCATGCGGCAGAACTTCAAGTACTGCGGGCATCATGGGCTGCGCACGGTTGGCGCGTCGGCGCGCTTTAGGTCTGATCATGCGGAAGAGGCGGGTCTCGGACCAAAATCCCGTCACTCGCGCCTTCTTCCGGCGCGCGTGAGGGGGGAAGATGTGGGCTCTAACGCTGTCGTCCCTCTTCGCCATCGCTCTTAGAACCGTCCTTCGGCCCGTAGCGCATCTCGGTCCGTGCTGCTCAAGTTCCGAAGTCTGCGCAGTCTTCGTCTTGAGTGTCTTCCTTGTACGTCGCGGATGGCCTCGACACCGCCGCGCATTTCCGAAATCACATCTTCCCAGACTTCGGAATCTGGCGGATGGGCTGTCGGATCGTCGTTGTAGAGGTCCATCCAGAAGTAAGCCGCCGAGACGATCTGCCACTCAGGGTCGTCGAGCGCCCGCGCGAGGGTCTCTTCGTGGCGTCGCCAGACAGGCGTTCGGACCGGGGCCGATGGGGCTTCCGCGTTGCCTTCACACCACAGTTCGAAGTCGGTGACGAGCCGCTCCAGTTCGCTTCCCACGAGTCGCGCGGCGACGGTCCCCTCCCTTCGGGCGCCTACGCCTTCAAGGTAAAGAGCGATGCCAGCGTTCAGGACACCGCCGACGATCACACCGAGAAGGCCGAAAAGAGCGGCAGTCACGCCGACATCCTATGGCGACGCCGCCTCGATGGTGCCGGTTTCCGGTCCGGCTACCGATGGGACCGGCGCCGGGCGCCGGCAGCAGGCGGTAGCGTCGCCGCAGATGACGCCGCCCACAACGTCGCTGACGATACCGTCGGGGGCATGACGACCAAGGAGCGGCTGCATAAGCTCGTCGATGACTTGACGGACGTGGAGGGCGAGCAGGCGCTGCACGTCATCGCGTCGCGACGTGGGCACGTGGCACAGGCCAGTTTGCCGTCCTCGATTGTTCTCGACGAGACGCAGGCGCAACGGTTCTTGGACGCGCTCGACGCGCAGGCTGGGTTCGAGCCGGGCCGGGCCTGCGGCGCTTGGTCAACCGGCCGCACGTGTTCGGCGGGTGAGCAAGTTCGCGCGACGGAGCCCCTTGAACAGCATGCTCGAATGGCCGCTCTCGGCTCGGCGCTACCGAGACTGGCCTGTGTCCTGGCTCGTCCTACCTCGGCGATCGAAGCCTCACGGGCGGGAACGCGGTTTCCAGGCGGCGACGGGCGCCGAGCATCCGCTCGGCCTGTGTTCTAAGCGAGGGCCGCGCGGCCAGATCGCCGCGGTCAACGCCGCACTGGAGGCATCGCTTGGGAACCTGCGGCTAGTCGTCGCCGACAGGGCTCTTGCCGTTTAGGTCGTCGAATCCCCACTAGCTCGGCGTCGTGGTGCGCAGCGTGGCCTCGATCTCCTGGCGGACGAACCGAATTGTGCGACCGAGACGCGCGCACGGAAGCACGCCTTGGCGAGCGAGCCGGTAAACAGTGGAAGGGGGTAGCTGGAGCAGTTCGGCGACCTCCCTGGCAGTCATGACGTCCTCGCGCGTCAGTCGAGGACGGCGGGCATGTTGATCGACAAGATTTAGGCGCATAGCTGCTGTTCTACCAACCGAGCCCACCTCATGCCTTCCGGTCTCCCGGACTGGTGCGGGGCGGCTTGTCGGAGGTCAGGGCTCGGTGCGAGCCTCGTGCACGGCCCGCACAGCGACCGCCATCGCCTCGTTCTCCGTGAGGTTGAAGCGCGCTCGAACGCGCCGCACCGTCGCCGGCCGGACGTCGCCACAGCATGCGCGTGGTCGCATTGTTGCTGACGCTCGCGGAACTCTCCTGACGGCCGCGCCCGGCGCTCGCGACTGATCCCTTCGAAAGGTCGCATACCGGAGCCTGGGCCATCGGCCTGACGCTGCTCTGGCGAAGGCTCTGCCGCGACACCAAAACTGACCTGGATCGAACCGTTCACCTTCGACACCGCTCGACCGCTCGCCGGGCAACCCCCTCACACCGCAGTTGCCCGCCGCGCCGCTCGAACCGGCCGACGGCGCGTCGTCCTGACCGGCCGTCGAGATCGATGAACATGCAGGTCTCAGCAGGCGTGCCGCCGCGCATCCGTCCGGTCGCGCACGCACGATAGGTCCCGTTTCGCGTTGGCTTGACCTGGATCTGTCTGTAGCGGATCGGCTCTCTCATACGCGCGATGTCTCTGCGCAGCAGCTGGGCGGCGCGACTCGCGTCCTGGTCGCGGTCGTCAGCTGATCTGTTGAGGATCATCGGGGCGAAGGTCACCACAACGAGCAGGGCGACGGCGATCACGACGAGCCGCTTGACTGCCGGAGGGACGGAGAAGCCGCCGCGGCGTGCCCGAGGCCGCCGCGCTGGGGCCGGGCGTACCGCCGGCGTGGCCGGCTGCGGTTGCGTCGTCATCTCAGGCGTCGCCGGCTGCTGATCGGGGTCGGGTGTTTGTGCGAGCGCGCCGGGTTCGTACTCTCCGGCGCGGAGCAGCTCGACGACTTCGGGATTGCAGACGTCGCAGCACTCGTAGATGGGGACGGGTCTGCTGCGGTCGCTGAAGGTGCGGCTGAGGATCCGCATGGAGAGTCCGCGGGGCCGGCGCGGTCTCGGTGCCTGAAGGTGGTCGAAGATCGCGTAGCGGAAGCACTCCTGTGACTTGTGGGAGACGTCGTACATCTCTCGGATCCGAGCGTGCTTGTCTTCCAGGACGGCTGCGGTCTCAGCCTGCGTGCGGTCGCCGCTTTCGACGAGGTCGTCGCAGTTGCGTCTCGCCAGCCATTGGAGCAGCCCGCGCTCCTTGTGGCCGCCCGTGAAAAGGATCGAGAGCGCCGGCTGGCCGTCGCGTCCGGCGCGGCCGAATTCCTGTACGTAGTCCTCGATCGAGGAGGTCGTCTGCCAGTTGACGACCACCCGCACGTCGGGCACATCAAGCCCCATACCGAAGGCGTTGGTGCAGATGATCGCTCGCAGATCCGGTCCAAGGCGGCCGGAGAAGCGCCCTTCCAGCAGTTCGCGGTCGGCTTCCGAGAGTCTGCCGTAGTAGAGCGGCAGGTCGTAGCCGAGGTCGGCAAGCAGATCTCTCACCTCGCGACCGACTCTGACGGTGGGGATGAAGACCATGAGCCGGCCGCTGCCGGCGGCGTCGAGTCTGGCGAGCAGCCTGGCGATGATCTCCGCACGCTGTCTCGCCTGAGGCTCTCGGACGCGAGCCATCGTGATGTTCGGGCGGTCGACGTCGACGGCGAGAACCTTCGCGTCCGGCACGCCGAGCGAGTCAAGGATCCGCTGCTGCGTTCTCGGGCTCGCGGTCGCCGTGAACGCGAGCACGGGCGGGTTGCCGAGCGCCTGGCGGATCTCGCCGAGACGGCCGTACTGGAGCCGGAAGGAATCGCCCCAGCTGTCGATCACGTGCGCCTCGTCAACCACCAGGAAGTTCGGCCGCATCTGCTGCAACCGCATCAGCTCCTGCTCAGCCGCCGCCGATCTCCGCTGCCCAAACCGCTCCGGCGCCATGTACATCAACGACCACGCGCCCTGGTCGAGCAGCTCGAGCCGCAGCCCCAGTTCCCGCCGGCTCAGGTCGCTGTTCACGTACGTGCCCGGGATCTTCTTCGCGTGCAGGCCCTTGACCTGATCGGTCATGAGCGCCCGCAACGGCGAGATCACCACGGACGTCGGCTGGCCCTTCAGCACCGCCGGCAGCTGAAAGCAGATGCTCTTGCCGCCGCCCGTCGGACGGATCACCAGCACCGACTCACCGCGCAGCGCCGCCATCACCGCGTCCATCTGACCTTCACGGAACTCTCTGAGCCCGAACAGATCCAACCCCGCGCGCAGCTGATCGGTTTCCTCAGGCAGCTGCCGGCGCCAGTCCAACAGCTTCGCCAGCCGCACCGCCCACCGCTGAATAGTCCGCTTCGCCAACGACACCTGCAAGCCGGGATGGTGACCGGCGTGACAGCCATCGCAGAGCGTGACGCAGTTGCTCGGCTCGTCCCGGCCGCCAGCAAACCGCGGAATCAGATGATGGACATCCAGCTCGGAGCGGGGGACATCCTCCTCACCACACTCGACGCACGTCCAGCTGTCGCGTCTGAGAACGATCTGGCGGACCTCCTGCCAGACCTCCTCCTGCTCCGGGGAGCGTCTCGGCACCCGCCGCGCTCTCGGATGCGTCTCATAGCCGTCCCCACGACCCCTACCGATAGCCCCTGAAAGTCTCACCGACCTAGAACGTCGGCACGACACGAACGACGTTGAGTGCAGCGGCTACAGAAGCAGACGTATTCCCCACACGTCCTGGAGCGCTTCAAGCTCGCTGATCGCGTACGGCCACCTTTCGATGACCCTGGCACGGTCATGTTCAAGGCGTTCGAGCAGCATCGGCGCGTGCGGCTGATCAAGCAGCCGAGTGTCATCGGCAAGCGCCTGATGCTCGGCGTAGACCAGCTGGAGCTTGCTGTCACGCGCGTCGAGCCACGGACTCACTACCTCCGACCAGATCTCATCGGGAGAGCGGTCGTACAAGCCAAGTAAGACATCGAACAGCTCGCTGTCGCCGCCGACCGTGGGACGGCCGCCAAGCTCGGCGACCTCGTGAGCGAGCCGGCGGACTAGCGCGGCCCGTGCGGACGCAAAATCGTTCGCTTTGCAGGCACAAGTGCGCAGGCCGTCGCGATTTGTCCGGTCGTTCCCCACTTGTCCAACCCTACGCGCATGACGTGTGCTTTGGCTCACATCATGCGTCAGGCAGACGGATGTCCCACCGGTCGGCGGCGTCGTGAAGCCATTCTTCCGGCACTTCTTGTGGCCATGCGGTCTGCACGCGAAGGCGGTCGTTGGTGAGCCGTTCGAGCAGCACGAAGATCTCCGGCTGGTGCAGGAGCGGGTTGGGGTCGCCTTCGTCGACGGCTTCGCTGAGGATGCGGCGGAATCTGTCGCCGTGCTCGACGACGAACGCTTTGAGGACGCTCTCGTAGATCGCGTCCGCCGGCTGGCCGTAGAGAGGGACGAGCGCGGCGGCCATGGTGGATGACAGTTGCCGGTTCGGCTTCCGTCGGTCGTCGAAGTCGCGAAGGAGCGCGTCGGCGAGCGGCTTGAGCGCGACAGCTTCAGCGAACCCGGGCGTGGAACCGACCTCGTTAGCGAACGCGGCAACTTCCTGGTCGAAGAGTTCGACGAGCGCGACCAGGCGGAAGATCCGCCGTCTCAACTCCGGGGGAGCTTCCGCGGCCGGCTTGTAGAGCTGGTCGTGGGTGACGTCAGCCCACGCGCTCTGTGCCGTGGTGCGGATCTGCAATTCGGCTTTCAGGCCGACGAACCGGTCGCCGAGCGCGCGAGCGTCGGGCGCCGGCAGGCGCAGGTCTACGTGCCGGCCGAGGTAGCCGACTCTGTCGAAGCCGAGCGCGTCGAGCTTGTCTTCGACGCGAATCACTTCGAAGAGGCCGCGGACGACCTGCTCGACGCGGTCCACGTCTGCGAGGTAGGGGACAGTCACGCGTACGCCGACCTGGTCGCCGATGCGCTCTAACGGGTCCTCATAGCCGCCAAGCATCGCTTTGGTCGCAAACGAGTCGGGATCCTTCGCGCGGTGGCTGACTGTCGCGTAGACCGAGAGGCGTGTCAGCTCTCTGTCGATCGCGGCGCTGATGTGCTCGGCGAGCTGTTCGTTGCGCGGGTAGCGCTCGGCGTACTGGTCGCGGAGCTGGGCGTACGGCGAGTCAGTGCCGGGATCCGACATCCACGATTCTGTCCTTGATGATCACTCTCGACGTGTCGCCTTCCTTCTCGCCGAAGGTGACGTGCTCGTCCATGGCTTCCGGCTTGCCCATCAGCTGAATCCCCGACTCGAAGCCGTAGGCGACACGCCGGATGCGGCTCTCGATGGTGCTGGTGTCTTTCGGGAACACCTGCTCCGGAACGCCGTGCTCCTGAAGGTGGTCGAGGAACGGCTGATGGGTGGCATCGCCGAGCGCTTCGTTCGCGAACTGGACCGGGTCGATCGTTCTGATCAGTCTCGACTGCATTTGGTTCAGCAGCGCGATTTCGCAGCGGGCTCGTTCTTCGCCGTCAGCGATCTTGCCGAGGTAGGACTCGACGGTGGTGAAGTATCTCTCGGTCTGCACGGCAGGACTCGACTTCAGCTCGCAGCCGAGGAAGTCTCTGAGGAAAAACGAGGCGAGGTTGCGCTCGACCTGCTCGTCAGCGGCAACGCCGCGCAGCTGCTGAGACTTCTTCGAGGCGCCGAACACCGCCGCCTTGAAGACGCGGGTTCTGTCGGTGAGCAGCAGGTCGCTGAGAATGGTGACCTGCAAGAACGTCTCGCCTGCGTCGGTCTGCTGCTCTTGCGCTCGAACACCTCTTTCGTTCTCCAACTTCAGCAGCCCGACCGCCGTGCGGTCCTCGATGCTGCCCAAGCAGACGACCAGAATGCCGGCCGAGTTCCGTCCGTTCTGCACGTCGTAGAGGAGCTGCGCCAGCACCTTCGACTGCTCGACGAACAGTTTCGGCTTCTCCGCGATCGCTCTAATCGCGTCCGTTGTCCGCTTGTCGCCGTCCGCGGCCACCACCACGTCTTGGCCGCGGTCGTTCAGGACTCTCCGCAGACGGCGCTGGAAATATGCGCGCACGTCCTTCGGGTGATCGCCCGCGACCTGAGACAGGACAGGGCCTCTCGCTTCGGTACCGACCTTCTTGTCCGGTACCCGGTGGATGATCAGCTCTCTGAGAAGAAACTCGTCCGTTTTCATGAGGGGCGCAGCAGCGTACCCGGCGTAACGGACGACTTACAGAAATGCTGAAAGGCGCGATCGAACCTTCCATATCACAGAGCTGGAATGCGCTGCACAGAGCCGAAAGCGAAGACTTCGGGGCCGACCCGCGATCGCTGTTCTAGTCATCATGGAAGCCGTGGAGCCGGGAGACCTCGACATCACAGCCGACGATAACGTCGCCTCCGCATCCCACGGTCAGCTGACGCTCTCGGAGCTGCATCCGCTGATCGCGAGAGCAGCGGATCCGCTTTGGGCGCAGATGGACTACGGTGGCGCGGTTGAGGCTGCTTGGTACTCGCTTCGAGACGAGCTGCGGGACCTGCTCGACTCCCAAGCGGACGGAGCCAGACTTGTCAATCTGATCGCCGACAGCGATCCAAGACTTCAGCTGACCGACTTCGTCACCGAGACCGATCAGAGCATGCATCGGGGGATCCTGCGATTCCTGGCAGGCATCGTGTTCTACGTCCGAAATCCGATGGCGCATGACGCGAGCCCGCCGTATGCGAACGATCCCATTCGCTGCTTCGAGTACCTCGCGATCATGAGTTTGTGCGCTCGGCATCTCGCGATCGCTGCGCACCCCACGACGGTCGATGAGATCGTTGCGGAGGCGGGACAGAGCCGCTTCAGCGCGACCAGCGAAGCGATCGCGGACCTTGTCGGATCGCTTCCGGCCGCGCAGCTGCCCGCGCTCGTTGGCGCCCTTGCGACCGCCTTCCGTGAAGCGTTCGAGAGCGAGGATGCGGGCAAAGCGACGAACCTGCGGCAGGTCTACATCGAGACGCTTGAACTGCACGCTGCAAATAGACCGATCCTCAGAAGAGCCGCAAGGATCTGCGCGAGGTACCTCGCTGACGACAGAACGTTTGACATCGGCATCGCCTTGCTCAACGGCGTCGTGTTCACCATGCTGCCGGTTCGCCATCAAGCGAACGTCGTCAATGCGCTCGTAAGAGATACCCGAGAAGCGCGTCGCGTAGATGGGAGAGCCACGGGCGGAGGGCGCTACTTCATGCTGGTGCCGACCGTCTTCGGTGTCGTTGGCCCTAGAGATCAAATGATGCTGTTCCGTGCGTTCGCGAATCGCTTTCGCGCCAGAGATCCGGCCGCACGCGCGTACGCGGCTTCGCTCGTTGGTGCGCTCAGTCATCACGTGGTCGGCAACGAGTGGGATACGACGGCGAATATGTTTGTCGCAGCCGTGATGAACTGCGAGCCGAACGACGGTGTCTACACGAGCGCTTGGGACAGCCTCTTTGTGATGAATCTCGATTTCCTCGCTCTCATAGACTCGAAACTCCGCGTCGTGATGGAAGCGACCGCCGAAAGCGAGAAGGAGTCGTTGGAGGGCATCAGACCGCGGGAAGGCGCGGAGCGTGTGGCGAGAACGGCTCGTCTGCTCGTGGCAGAGTCCCTCAAGCGGTGAGTCGTAGGAGGATCAGCGGTCCGGCTCTGGCTCGTAGTCGTCGATGCGGATGATTTCGTTGGTCGCGAGGCCGATCGCCTTCGCTTCTGCTTGGTGGCGCATCAGTTCGGTCGGGTGTTGCATCTGCCTGATCAGATAGGTCGTTGATCTCCCAGCTGCGCGGTTTCCATATCCGGGCGTTACCGGTCCCACAACCCGCTGGGACCGGCGCCAGGGCGGTACTCAGGTGTAGAGGACCGGCCGCCATGTCGTGACCGAGCGGGCCGGAGCCGTTCGTCGCGCCTGCCAGCTTCTGTGGCCACGGTCGTAGCAGTGGATCCGCAGGTCGCGAGGCTCGCCGCCGCTCTGGTAGGTCAGCCGGTCGAGCACTTCGACGCCGTAGGCGGTGTCGACGCATTCCGCGACCAGCTTCCAGTCCTTCTGGATGTCAGTGCAGTTGGCGATCGCGACGCCGGCGCCGGTGTCGCGAGCGATACGCCGCAACGTCGTCAGCTGCGCCCGCATCCCGTGATCGCGAAACGGATCGCCCTCGACTCCGCCCAGCGGCGCCGCCGCCTGCACATCCTGGACCCACACGACGGTCTGGTTGTCGAGCTTCTCTTCCCATCTCGTTTGAGGAACTCTCGGCATCCAGAACTCGATGTCGTCGACCGCCTCGAAAATCCTCGCGAGCCGGGCTCTGTCTCTGGTGGCGAAGATCTCGGCGATCGCGTCGTCGTCGGTGATCCCGCGCATGACGGCAAGGTCGAGCAGGCCTGGCAGGCTGTAGACCGTGCGGCCTTCGTACGGAACGACGATGAGCCGCTGCCCGGTCGCCAGCGCGGCGGTCAGCGCGGGTGCGATCAGGTCGAGGTTCAGGTGACCGCCGGAGGACATCACGGCGGTCACCTTCCCGGGTACGACCTCAGGGATGAAGCCGTCGTCCGGTTCGGTCAGGGCACGGTACGCCTGCGTGTACTTCTCGCCCGTCGCCGCCATGCGCTCTCGGACGGCACGCTTCAGATGACCAGTCACGACACTCGATTCCGGACGTAGCCCCGCGCGCCACGCCCTGTATCTCGGCGTGCTGGCGTACTCGACCTCTGAGACTCCGTCTCTTGCCCATCTGCGCCGAGCGCGCGCGGGGCGCCTTCGACTCAGGGGGTGCGCGAGAGGATCGCGCACCTCGGACCCTATAGAAGGACTCAGGCTTGGTCCAGAGCGGGCCCACCGCTCCAGCGAGACGCGGCCTACTTGGACGAGATCCGGCGTTCAGTGCGATCGAGAATGCGCATCAACAGGCTTGCGAGCTGCACCATCTCGGCGGCTTCGACGACGTCGTCGTAATCAACCTCGCGATGGCCGCTCGGGTTGCGGAAGACCGCGTAGGCGCCGGCGAAGAGGGCACGGGTGCCTTCCTGCTCGCCAGGCACTGCGTCCGGGTCGGTGATGAGGCCGCTTCTGCCCCAGGCCTTGTTCATCAGGTCGACACCGACGACCTCGTCGCCGAGCCTGCACAGCGCGCGGACGCGCACCTCGACCGCCTTCATCGCGACGAACACGCCCTGTTCGTAGGCGCCGATCAAGAACTGAGGCCGGGCTACCCGCTCAATCGCTCGGTGCAAGTTGCGCTGAAGTCGCTCGGTCGCATAGAACGCGTCGGGACCGTCTTCTGCGACGAGGCGGCCGATGCGTGTCACGAACACCGCGTTGGAAGAAGACTGCGATGGGTCGAGCGCAAGCAGACCGCGGCCTTCCAGCCAGGAGAACGCTTCTGCCAAGGCGCGCTGAATCTGGATCGATGCGCCAGCGCCACGAGCCTCGCCGACGTAGCTGGATCTGTTCCAGCCGTCGTTGTCGAGAAAGTCTTTCAGGACCATCAGGCCGAGTTGGTCGATAGGAACGTCGAGCAACTCCTGCGTGAGCTTGAGCACCGCTTGGTCTTATCAGGCGCAGCGAGGTCAGGACGTCGGTCACCGCCAACTTGAACCAGCCCTAACTCCGGGCAACGCCGACCAGATGTGGGCCGTCGGGAGTCGGCGGTATCCTGTTAGGAGCGCCGCCACCCCGGCGCCTCCTCAGAGCCGATGCGCGGCCCACGCACGCGCCGGCGACGAAGAGCAAGGGCCCACGGGCTCGGGTTAGTCGCTCCGATCAAAGCGGTCGTGACGCGTGGGGTCCGGCCAGGGACAGGAGTTCCCATGACGGAGAACGGTACCTTCAAGAAGGCCGTGCGCGCTCGAGCCGCGAGCACCGGTGAGAAGTACACCGAGGCTCGCCGCGCCTTGCTCGCCGAGCGCGCCGCGGCTCGCCGCCACTCCGCTCGGCAGCTCCCTGCCGAGAGGCGACCGAATCTGGACGAGCTCCGCGCTCTCAAGATGGCGAGCAAGGGCCGATGCCCGCTCGTGCGCGCGATCAACGTCGGGGAGGAGGCGCCGATCACCTACGAGTCCGTCGACGGCTGGCTGCCGATGCCCAACGCGGTCAGGGCCGCGGTCCAGGCCGGCTGGGCAACGCTCGATCCGCCGATGCGGGCAGATGGCGTCGTACAGCATGCCGTCCTGACCGCGGAGGGTGGCCAGGTTCTGAACGAAGCGACATGCCCGAGCTGCGGTCTCCTCATGGTGGACAGCCAGTCGCGGAAAGAAGCGTGCCTGCCGCCTGGACCCTGCTGGGAAGCGACGTGGTCCGACGGCGTCATGACCAACTACAAGCACATCGGTGGAAAGACGCGGTCGGACTTGGCGTGAGCTTCGCTCAAGCAAAGTCGGATCCGCGGTAGGGGCACCGGCGCTGTTGCTTGTGTAGGCGACGCAGGTGCCTTTGTAGGTGCCATTCTGCGCCGATCCGAGGCTACCTCAGGGCACCTCAGAGCCCGACACAGCAGCGAATGCGCCTGCGAGCACCTGTTCAATGGAGTTCAAATCTCGGTGCCTCGTTACTGGAGAGAGCCCTGCTCTGACGGGCCCTCCTTGCCGGCGCCGATCACGTCGGCGATCCGATCTCGACGCGGCCGCCACGCACGACGACGGATCCGCTCGGCGAGCTGAACGTCCACGTCGCGTCCCGCTCGGTAGGACTCGAGGAGAGGAAGCCTGCGAGTGCGAGCCGCGAGGCCGCGAGCTCAAGTTCTCGCGCTGCGAGGAGCAGGCGGTCGACGGCTCTATCTGGCGCTTCGAAATGGCGAGATGACATCTGCATGCGTGCTCTGAGCCGGTAGCGCGAGAGATTCGTCCCCCCCCAAAGGGGGGCGAACTTTGACGCCGTCGGCCTCTTAGCGGCATGGAAATGACCACACCGAACGTGGACCCGGCTGCCGGGACGCTGAAATGACGCGGAGCGCCAGCGACCGTGCCGCTCAACCGGCGGACGAACCTCGGATTGAAATCGTCGACTTGCTCGGCGAGACCCCGGCGGCGGCGATCGAGCAGTTGCGGCAGCTCGACCTCGTGCCGGCGCTTGAGGAACAAGACGCTAACGACGCCGCTAGTGATCGCCTGGTCGTTGGCCAGGACCCGGGTGCGGGCGAAGCCGCTCGGCGAGGCGATGTCGTGACGCTCGTAGTTGGGCGTGTCGCACACGCCGCGAACGAGCCCACTATCCCGGACTCGCCCCCGATCGATGACGCTGGCGACGACTGGTACGAGCTGCCGGCTACGCTGCTGTTCAGCGAGACCGATCTCGACGACGCTGCCGGGCGCGACGACAGCCCTTCCACTGAACTGCCAGCGCCAGCCGTTCGATCCCGATGGTGGCCGGTGGACTGGCGTCGCAGCGCAGTAGGGGTCGGCGGCGCGTTGATAGCCGCCACGCTCGTGGTCGTAGCGCTTCGTGGAGGCTCACCCGAGGCGGCTGTGGAGCCGCGCGTGCAGACGGTCATCGAGACAGCGCCGGCGAGACCGATCGCGAAGAAGCGCGGCACGCTGAAACCGCGAGCGAAGCGTCGTCCGAAGCGCGTTCAGCCGCATCGAGCGTCGAGACGTCCGTCGGCGCCCGCTCAACAGCAAGCGACAGTTCCCTCGCGTGTACCGACGCCGTCACCTCGTTCGGAGCTGCCGCCGGCGCCTCCGACGCCCTGCGAGCTCTGCTTCGAACACCCCTGACGAAAGGTGCCGACGTGTTACACAACTCCTGTCTCCACACCGCGCGAGCGGCCCGCTCGCGACTGATCGCGCTCGTTCTCCTCGGGCTCACCGCTGCTTCGTCTGCACAGGTGGGCGCGTTGAGTGCCGCCGGAGCGTTCGGCAGAGGCGCCAACCAGTCGATGATCAGATCCGTCAAGGCGATCACCGAGGCGCTGACGAACAACCTGCTCGGCTTCATCGGCGCGACGATCGTGCTCGTCATCGTCGGTCTCGCCGCCGGCCACATCTACGGCGACGAGCGCGCGCACGAGAAGACGCTGAGAGTCGTCAAGGGCGTCTTCATGCTCGTCGCCGCGACCGGGCTCGTCGCCTAGGCGATGCGTCGCGCCGCCGCGATCAGCGTCGGAGCTGTCGGCGTTCTGCTCGTCGTCGCCGCGCCGGCGGCGGCGGCGACGCCAGCGGCACTGCTCGACTTCCCGTCGGTCAAGGAGATCGTGCAGGACGTCGTGAAGTTCTTCTTCTCGTCGTTCTTGGACGCGCTCGTGCCGGACTGGCTGCGCGACGGGTCTGTCGACCTGATCCGCCGGCTGGTGACGGTGCCGGACCCGACCGACCGGAAGGTGTGGCCGACGCTCGCGACATTGTCGGAGGGCGTTCGCTGGATCGCGATCCCGCTCCTGTCCCTGGCGTCGGTGGCGTCGTGGACGCAGCAGTGGCTGCAGCAGTTCGCGGGACGCGCGGTCGCGTTCGAGCAGGCGCTGACGAGAACGGCGCTGGCAGCGATCCTGCTCGTCGCCTACCCGACGTTCATCGGCAACGCGGTCGCGCTGACTAACAGCGTCAGCGCCGCGCTGCTCTCCTCACCGGCGGCTGCCGAGGGACTGGAGCGGATGGTCGGGCTCGTCTTCGCCGGCAGCCTGCTGTCCGGCAACGGGCTGCTGCTGGCGCTGCTCGGGATCGCCGCAGTCGTTCTGGCGGTCGGCTTGCTGATGATGAGCGTCGGACTGCTGGTGCTGTTCGCCCTGCTGTACGTGTCGGCGCCGCTGGCGATCGTCAGCTCCGTCGTCGATGAGACGCACGGCATCTGGGCGGCCTGGCGCTACACGCTGTTGAGCGCCGCGTTGGTTCCCGTCGGCTGGTGCGTCCTGTTCACCACGGCCGGCGCCTTTACAGCCGACATGACGCGCTGGTCGGCGGGCGTCTCTGGCGAGCTGGGCGCCCAGTTCGTCGGCGTGCTGGCGGCGATCGTCATCCTGCTGCTCGCCGTGCGGTGGCCGCTGCTGCTGTGGAGCGGGATCAAAGGCAGAATCGCGGGCGCGCTCGCGACCGTCGGCCCCGCCGCGCGGGTCGAAATCGGGGGAAGCGCCGCCGTTCGCGGCGGCGCGCGTGTCGCTCGCGCCGCGCTGGTGCGCGCTGCGACTCGCCCGGCAACGCAGCTTGCGACGGCAGCAGCGGGCGTCCAGCCGGCGTTCGCGATGGCTGGTGCCCGGCGGTCTGTCAGCACGACCGGCAGGACCGCCGAGGGCGCGCCTGCTGGAGCCGGCGCGCGCCAGCGAGAGTGGCCTGCCAGAGACGGGACGGCAGCGCAGCGCGATACCAGCCGCGCGACGACGACCTCGGTTGAGGGTGCTCCTGCCGGCGCGGCTCCGCGCAGCCGTGCGGCATCGCCTAGCTCGAGCGCTGCTGCGCCGAACGTGCCCGGCCCGGGTGAAGCGAGGGCGCAGGCCACGCCCGCTGGCGCGGGCGGTACGAACCGCCGGCAGCCAGACAGCAGCGAACGTCCGCCGACGAGGGCCGCCAGTCCAACGTCGCGGCGAGCGCTCAGACCTGCCCAGACGTCGAGAAGCGACCGGACACCGCCACCGCCCGCCGCAGGTGACGACCGCAGATTGGCCGGTAGGGCCGCAACGCCGTCGCGAGCGACGGCGACTCCGTCGGCGGCGCCATGGGCCCAAGGACCGATCCCGCACAAAGCCGGCGGGGCCGGTGCGAAGCCGTCGCCACGCGCAGCCGGCGCGGCGCGGCGCGGCGCTGGCGCCGTCGGTCCGGTTTGGCGCCCGCCCCCTGCGCCGCGCGATCCCGCGCCGATCTCATCGGCACCACCAGGGGCAGCGCGGCCGATGCAATCGCCAACGCCTGCGTCGAGCCGCGGCCCGGTCGCCCCGAGCGCGGCAGCGCCCGCGAACGTACCGTCTCGTGATCCGCGACCCCCGTCGCCGGTTCCGCCAGCCCCGCGTTCAGCGCCGGTGCGGCGCGTGCGACGGAAGTGGCGGGAGGGCTGAGCGATGTTCCATCCGACCGCGCGGCGGCTCGACGAGCCGTACAAGATCGGCGGGTTCACCGTTTGGCAGTGGTTGACGCTGCTGCTCGGGGGCGGCGGGCTGATCGCCCTGTTGCGCGAGCTGGAGGTCGGGATCCAGCTCGGCGGCTTCATCGGCACGCTCTTGGTCGGCGTACCGGCGATCTGGTGGCTGATGGGCGAGTCGGGACGGATCGAGCCGGGCGAGCTCGTCCTCGACGCGATCCGCCACATCGGGCATCGCCGCTACGCCCCGGGCGCCGGCAGACCGGCGTCACTCCTGATCGAAGGGGAGCCCGTCGCATCGAGCTCTCGGGGAGGCAACCGGTGACCGCGGTCGTCTTAGGCGCCAGACGTCGCGCGGCCCAGGTCGGTGATCTGCTGCCGCTCGTCGGGTTCGACGGCGAGCAGCGGGCGCTTTTGGAGGACGGCACGGTGGTGTCGGCGTTCGCGGTGCAGCCGTTGGATCCGCTCGTGCTTGACGAGGAGCGGGTCGGTCAGCTGGCCGGGCAGGTGCACAAGCTGCTGGCGCGCGTCCCCGCAGGGCAGCAGCTGTCGCTCTACGTTGACTCCGACCGACTGGACGTCGACGAGCTGAACAGCGACCAGAACGCGAGCGCCGACCGCGTCGCGCGTGAGATCACGAAGGAAGGCCGGCCAGAGCTCGCGGCCGCCACGCGGCTGTTCGCCCACGCACAAGCGGACACGCTCCGGCAGCACACGGCCGCGAGCCGGCTGCGCTACTACGTCGTCTGTCCAACGAAGCCCGAGCGTGCCTCGCGACCGCGCCGAGACCGTCGTGGCAGCATCGCGCGGATCGCGCCAGACGCGCTGGCAGCAACCGTCGCCGAACACGAGCGTTACATCGCCGCCGTCTTGGCGGGGTTGCAGGCGATGCGCCTCGGCGTGCGTCAGCTGAGCGCCGCCGACCTCGTCCACCTGCTGCGCGAACGCTGCTCACCGAGCGCGCCGTCAACGGGCCAGCGCCCGACCGACACCGGCTTGCTCGCGCCGATCGACACCGTCGAACGTGCGGACGAGGCGACGATCGCGTTGAAGACGGCGATCTGCGACGAGCAGCTCGACGCGCGCGGGCGCAGCCACCTGAGCTGGGAGCGGTGCGTCGAGCGGGTTGTGCGGCTCGGCAGCGTCCCGGACGAGACCTGGCTGGGGTGGACCCAGTACCTGACGCTGGCGACGCTGCCGTTCACGCTCGCGGTCCACTTCCACGGCCGCGACCGCTTCCGTGAGCGGTCGCGGCAGAAGCGCCGCTACAAGCAGATCTGGGCCTCCAACCGCGGGCAGGAGCGGCTCGGCAAGCTCGTCGACCCTGACCGGGAAGACGCTGAGGCTGAGGCGCGCGAGGTCACCGCGACGCTGAAGCGGCAGGCCGCATCGACTGTCTACGACGTCTGCGTCTACCTGGCGATGCGTGAGCCCGGAGGTGATCTCGCGCGGCTCGCTGACGAGCTGAGAATGACCTGCCGGGAGCTGACCGCCGCGACCGACGCGGTCGTCAACGAGTGCCCTTTCGCGCAACTGCCGCTGTGGCGGGCGACGCTGCCGCTCGGCATCGATGAGCCGCGCCGCGGGCGCCGCTACCTCTCGCTCAACGCGGCCGACACCTGGCCGCTGATCGGCGCCGGCAGCGGCTCGCCGCCGAGCCCGACCGCGATGCCGCTCGGTCTCGCGCAGCCCGGCCGCGAGTTGGTGTGGATGGACCCCTTCGACAGCGATCATCCCAACCATGTGACCGTCGTCAGCGGCCAGTCCGGCGGCGGCAAGACGATGGCCGTCAACCTGCTCGTTGGTCGCGCGCTCGCGAAGGGCGCGACGGGGGCGGTGATCGACCGCTCCGGCCACTGGGACTTCCTGGTCGAGACCGTGCCGGGGGCTGCGGCGGTGCGGATCGGTGGCGGCGTCGGCGAGCACCGTCTCAACGCGTGGGACGGGCCGCCGACGAGTGCGAAGGTCGCCTTCCTCGTCGCGCTGCACGAGCTGATCCTGACCGACGCCGACTCGTCCGTCAGCTCGCTCGGCGCCTTGGAGGAGTCGCTGTTGGGCTTGTCGATTCGGTCGGTCTATCGGCGCTGCGCGATCAGCTGCGAGACGCCGCGCGAGACGCTGCTGCAGGAGGAACTGCTGCGCCGCCAGCGCCAGGCGCAGGCCGACGGCGCACACGAGCTGGCCGGCACGCTGCGGCTGCTGGCCGAGAGCCTGCACAACTACGTCGGCGACGGCCCCTACGCCTGGTTGTGCGATCACGAGACGACCGTCGACGTCGATGCGCCGCTGACCGTCTACGACACCCGGACCCTGCCGGACAGCGAGGCGCCGGCGGCGATGTTCGTGATCTGCGAGGCGATCGTCCGGCGGATCGAGGAGGAGCGCGAGCGGTTCCTCGCGACCGACCATGCCGAGGCGCCGCTGCCGTGGGCGGGGAAGGCGTTCCTGGTCTTCGAGGAGGTGTGGAAGCTCGTCAAGCGCGCCTCGACCGGCCGCTGGGTCAACGAGCTCGCGCGCCGTAGCCGTCACCTCGCGTTGTGGCTGGTGGCGATCTCGCAGCAGCTCGGCGACTTCGACGGGCCGCAGGCCGAGGCGTTGATCTCGCAAAGCTCGATCCGACTCGTCGTGCGGCAGAGCGCCGGGCAGCTCGACCGGCTCGCCGAACGGCTCGGGCTCGCGCCTGCCGCAGTCGAGCTGCTCCGCGAGCTGCAGACGGTCAAGCGCCACTACAGCCAGATCTACGTGCAGAACGGCAGCCGCGGCGAAGGGGTCGTGACCGTCATGCCAGGAGCGTGGGAATACTGGCGCGCAACCTCCGACCCCGTCGGCGACGAACCGATGCGTCGGCAGGCCCTGCGAGACGTCGGCGGCCACGGCTGGGCGCGCGCCTGGCGCGCGCTCGAACTGCTCGCCGACCCCGCCCGGCGAGACCGACGGGAGGCGCAGCTGTGAGAGTGGCGCTCGTCCACGCGCTGCGGCTGCGGGCGGCGACGGCAGTCGCCAGCGGCGCCGGCCGGCTGCTCGCTGTCGCGGCCGTGCTGCTCGCGGCCGTGCCGCTGCTGCTGGTCACGGCCGTCGTGTCGGTCGTCGGCACGCAGCGGCAGGCGGCCGCCACGAGGTGCGAGCAGGCCGGCGCAGCCGGCGGGCCAGCCGTCGGCGGCGGGATGCCTGCCGGGCTGAGCCCCGGCGCTCGGGCTCGCTTCCATGAGCCGTTGCAGCTTGAGCCCGGCCGCTGGTACCGCACCGGCGCGACCTGGTTCCCCGACGGCACCGGCGCGATCCCGGATTCCCGGCAGAGCGACCTCACGCAGCATCCGGACAGCTTCGCGGAGCTGTCGCTGGCGCCGACCAACCCGGCAAACACACGGACGTTCCGGTTCGAGGACGCCAACGCGCTCGGCACGCTGCCGTTCATGACTGCGCTGCGCGTCGCCAAGGGCGACCGCAGCCTCGTCGTCTACAAGCGCGACGTCGGCTACGGCCAGGGGACCGACGTCACCGCCAGCGGCGAGCGCTTCCGCATCGACCTCCTCAAGTCTGCCGCCGACGAACTCGGCGTCACCAAGGACGAGGTGAAGATCGCCCTCGCCCCAAGAACCGGTGCCGGCGCGACACTCGGCGAGACGCCCGACAGCGTCCAGACCGACGGCGCCGATCTCGCCGGCGCCGACTGCGCGGCGATGCTGCAGCAGCCGACCGGCGGAAGCGGCCCGCTGCCGCTGACCGCCGGCGAACGGGCGCGATTGCTGCCGAGCGGGCTCGCGGCCGCGCCGCGCAGAGCGCCGCGCGCCGTCCGGGAGATCATCGCCGCCGGCAACCGCATCGTCGGCAAGCCGTACCTCTACGGCGGCGCTCACGGCAGCCCGCTCAGCGTCGTGATGCCGGCCTACGACTGCTCCTCCTCCGTCAGCTTCCTGCTCTACGGCGCCGGGCTCGTCGACGTCAACGACACGCCGCCGTCCGGCGAGATGGCGACCTCGCTCGGCCTGCCCGGTTACGGCCGCTGGGTGAGCGTGCTCGCCAACGGCGGTCACGTCTACGCCTACGTCGCCGGACTGCGTTGGGACACCCACAACGCGGTCGCCGGCGAGCAGGGCGTCGCCGGCATCGGCTGGCACACCGGCCGCCGCGACGACCACGCCTTCACACCCCGCCACCCGAAAGGACTCTAGGCATGCCACGACCTCCCGCACTCCTCACCGCCGTGCTCGCCGCCGTAACTGTGACCGGCTGCGGCCTCAGCGATCCGCTCAACGACCAGTTCGCGGCCGACACTCCGGCGACGGTCCCGGTCGACAACGAACTGCCGGGATCCGCGCAGGGGCCGACGACGCCGGTCGCGAACCCGGCGACGACGGCGGTCGTCGCGGTCCAGCGCTACGGCCGCCGCTACATCAACTGGGACTACCGCTCGCTCAAGCGCGTTCAGCAGCAGCTCGCCGCCAGCTCCGTCGGCGCCGCCTCAGCGATGAACGCTCGCGCCGCCGCCCGGATCGACGACGACTACGAGCTGCGCCGAGGCAGAATCGCCAACCGCGGCGAAATCGTCGCGCTCGCCCCACACCGCGGCGTCGAAGCAACTGCAGTCACACGGCGGTTCGTCGTCGTTACGCTCGAGCTGACGACCGGCGGCGCCGCCTACGACGGCCTCAGGCCGGCGACCCATGTCACGTTCGCCGTTGCCCGCCGCATCGCGGGCGGCTGGGTCATCAGCGCCTGGGAGCCGCAGTCATGAGCGCCCGCACCCACCTTCGCGCCGGCCGCGTTCGTCTTGCTCGCAGCCCGATCTCGACCTTCGGCGCTGTCTTCGCGCTCTTGTCGGCAGCGACGGTCGGCAGTGCGTTCGCGTTCGCGATCGTGCCGCCGCTCGGCGCAGCGGCCGAGCTGTGGATCGGCGATCGGCTGCAGCTCTACCCGCACGCCGTGCCGACGGTCGAGGCCGCGGTGGCGACGCTGGTCTACAACGTTCGCGTCGCGATCTGGCCGCTGGTGCTCGTCGCGCTCGGCTGCCACCGAGATCGCGACCTGCGCGTCCTCGGCAACGCGCTCGTGTCCGGGTTCCTCCTCGTCAACGCTGCCCTTGTCGGTGCCGCTGGCGCGGTCGGCGGCGTCGACCTGTTGCCCTACCTCATCCACCTGCCGGTCGAATGGGCCGCGCTCGCGCTCGTCAGCACAGCGTGGTTCCACGCCAGTGCGACCGGGCCGACCCGCAACCAGGCGGTCGAGCTCGTGGTCGGCTTTCTGCTGCTGCTCGCCGGCGCCGCCGTGCTGGAGACCTGGGCCGTCCCGCACCTCTGAGAAAGGAGACGACCATGGGCACCAGCCGCTGGAGCCGAATGCTCCTGCTCCTCGTGATCGGCGTCGTAGGAGTGGCGGCGACGGCGAACTCGATCACCTGGAGGGTGCTGGACGGCGTACTGCGGAGTTCGCCGGGGGCGGGCGTTGCGGCTTCGCCCTGGATGCTGGTCGTGATCGGGCTGCTCTCGCCCCTCGCGCTGGTCGCCTGGGTCCGCGTCGACCGCTGGCGCGGTCAGTCCCATGCCGCTGCCGCGTCGTGGAGCCTGCGGCGGAGGGTGTCGCCGCGGGCGTGGGCGAAACCGCGCGACTGGCTGCACCTGCAGCCGCGAGACGCGGCACGCGCCGGCGTCGTCCGCCGGACGGTCACGGCGGTGCTGCGGACCGTGGTCGGCGAGTGGCGTGAACCCGATCCGCGCGACCGCTGGTCGTTGGGTCGGCTGCGCGGCGCCGCGGTCTGGTCGGGGAGGGAGATGCACTTCGGTCTGTTCGCGGCGTCGCGCTCGGGGAAGACGATGCGGGCGCTGATCACGCAGGTGCGCTCGCATCCCGGACGGCTCGTGGTGATGTCGAACAAGCTCGACGTCGTGATCCACACGATCGCGGCCCGCCGTCAGCGGGGACCGGTGTGGATCTTCGCGCCGGCGAGCGACCTGTCGGCGCTGCGCGCCAAATGCTGCGGGTGGACGCCCCTGACGGCGTGCAAGTCGTGGAGAGGCGCGCTGGCAATGGCGCAGTGGATCTTCGATGCCGACCCGTCCGCCTCGGCGACGTCCGCTGGCTCCAGCGGCGCCCGCTTCTACAACCGCGAGGCGGTCGAGACACTGATGCCGGCGCTCCTGCACGCCGCCGCGCTCGACGACCGGCAGATGGGGGAGGTGCTCGGCTGGCTGCGCGGCGGACTCGACGGCCTCGACGAACCCCGCGAGATCCTGCTCGCCCACGACGCCGAGGCGGCCGCGGCACGTGCGCTCGCCGACGTGCAGCAGCTCGACGAGCGCGCCCGCTCCTACCTGCTCATCTCGGCCGCGCAGCTCATCAGCGCCTATCGCATGCCCGACGTTCAGGCACACGAGCAGCACGACTTCGACCCGGGACGACTCGTCGAGGACGGCGGGACGCTCTATCTGATCGCTCCCGACAGCCAGCAGGACCTGATGGCGCCGATCTTCGGCGGACTGCTCGGCGAGCTGCTGCGCGCCTGCGAACTCGCCGCCCAGCACGCGCACGACCCGCGCGAGGTGCCCGTCGTCAAGGTCGTCGTCGACGAGGCCGCAAACCTCGCGCCGCTGCGGAAGCTCCCGACCTACCTCGCCGTCAGCGGCGGCTGGGGCGTGCGCTGGATGCTCGTCTACCAGTCAGTCGCCCAGCTGCGCCAGCGCTATGGCAGCGACGCCGACACCGTCCTCGCCAACCTCCAGCTGCGCGGCGCGATGGCGCCCGTGCTCGACAGAATGACGCGCGACGAGTTCGTCGCGCTCCTCGGCGACGAGCAACGCTACGAGACTTCGCGCACCGCGAACACATGGGGATCGACCCGGTCGGTAACACGGCAGCAGCGGTCGCGACCGAAGCTCTCCGCTGACGACCTCCTGCGGCTGCCGGAGGGGGTTGCGGTCGTCGTTCACGGCCGCGACCTCCCAGCGAAGGTGACGCTGCCGTTCTGGTGGGAGGCCGAGGGCGCCGGCTCCGCCGCAGCGGCGCACGAACGTGAGGCTCCGTCGCGGTGATGACGGCCGCCAGCATCCCTGCGTCGGCCGCCTGCGACTACGCCGAGTACCTCGATGGCAAGACGGTCGCGCCGCAGCAGGGCGACTACTACCTTGGGCCCGGCGGGACACCGGCCGAGGCGCCAGGACGCTGGATCGGCAACGCCGACGCGCTCGCGCGTACCGGCGCGACGCCGGGACGTGTCGAGGCGCTCGACCTGCGGGCGCTGATGGCCGGCCGCCGTCCAGGCGAGCCGGAGAGCTTCCTGCGAGTCGCCGGCCCTAACGGCACGCGCGCCGCGGGCATCGACGTCACCTTCTCGGCGCCGAAGTCGCTCTCGATCGCCTGGGCGCTCGCCGATCCTGTGCAACGTCGCGAGATCGAGCAGGCCCACCACGCTGCCGTCGAACGCGCAGTCGACTACCTGCGCGAGCGCGTCGAGCTGAGCGCCCGCTGGGATCCGGCAAGCAGACGGTCGCGACCCGTTCGCGCCGCGCACCTGCACACGGCCGAATTCCTGCACACGACCGCGCGCGGCGTCGGCGCCAGCGCCCCCGACCCGCAGATCCACAGCCACGTCATCATCACCAGCGCCGAGCGCGACGACGGCAGACTCACCGCCATCCGCTCGCGACCGCTGCTGCGCTCGGCACGAGAGGGCGGCGCGTTCTACCGCGCCGAGCTCGCGCAGCAGCTCCGCGAGCTTGGCTACGAGATCGTCGCGGCCGGACAGGACGGCCGCTACTTCCGCATCGCCGGGATCTCGACGGAGGCCGAGCAGGCTTTTTCCAAGCGTGCGGCGGAGGTGCAGCAGGCGGCACGGCAGTTTCGCGCGGATCACGGCCGCGAGCCCGAGCGCGGCGAGCTCCGGGCACTTGCACTCCGCACCCGCTCCGACAAGCACCCCCACACCCGTCACGAGCTCGACGAGACCTGGATCGCGACCGCCGCTCCACATGGCCTCACCCGCCAGCACGTCGCGGCGCTGCGAGACGGGGAACCGGCCGACGCGCCGGACCGAACGGCCGGTTGGCGAGCGGCCGTCGAGCTGGCGGTGACCGCAAAGCGCGCCGTCTTCGACGAGCGCGAACTGCGCACCGTTGCGCTCGAGCAGGCAGCCGGCTACGGCCTCGCACCGCGCGCGGCGCTCGCGTCGACCGACAACTTGCGCGCGGCGGGTCGCGTGCTCGACCTTGCCGACGGGCAGATGACGACGGCGCTCGTGCGGGAAGCTGAGACACAGATCGAGATGAGCTTCCGCACGATGTCCGCCGACGCCTCGCGCCACGTGAGCGACCGCGACCGCGAGGCCGGCATCGCGATCGTCGAGCAGCGGCTCGCCGCGGCGCTGAGCATCGAGCAGCGCGCCGCCGTAGCGAGCATCACCGGCGCCGGCCGCGCCGCACTGCTGATCGGCCCGGCCGGCACCGGCAAGGGCGTCGTCATCGACGCCGCCGCCCACAGCGAGCGCGCCGCCGGCCGCGACGTCTACGGCGTCGCCGTCGCCGGCCGCACCGCCCAGCGCCTCGGCGAAAGCGCGCCCGCCCTCGCGAGCCGCGTGAAGACGATCGACGGGTTCATCGCCTCCGTCGAGCACGGCCGCACGCCGCTCGGCGAGAATGCGACCGTCTACGTCGACGAAGCGGGAATGGCCGACACCAACCGCCTGCACCGTCTCACCGAACTCGTCCAGGAGCGCGGCGGGGCGATCGTCGCGATCGGCGACCCGCGCCAGCTGCCCGCGATCGGCGCCGGCGGCATGTTCGAACGGCTCGCCGGCACCGTTCCGACGGTCGAGCTGCACGAAGTCCATCGCGCCAGCGATCCCGCGGAGCTCGCCGCCTGGAGCGCGATGCGCGACGGCAACGCCGAGACCGCCCTCGACTACTACCGCGCGCACGGGCACGTCCACCTCAGCGACACCCGCACCGAGGCCGCCGAACAAGCCGCCCAGGCCTACGACCGGCTCG
Organism: Conexibacter sp. CPCC 205762; assembly: GCF_030646155.1. Lineage (GTDB taxonomy): Bacteria > Actinomycetota > Thermoleophilia > Solirubrobacterales > Solirubrobacteraceae > Conexibacter. Next base: position 158,038 of record NZ_JAUTDN010000005.1, on the reverse strand, counting down.
CCGCCGAGCACGGCCACGACCGCGTCGCGCTGATGAGCGACGCCAGCAACATCGAGATCGACCACCTGAACCTGCGCATCCAAGCACTGCGCCGCGCCCGCAACGAGCTGTCGAACGACCGCGTCGCGCATCCAGCAGGCCACCACCTCCACGCCGGAGACCGCATCATCTGGACCCAGCCGATGGCGGTCCCCGGCGCTGCCCGTGTCGAAAACGGCCACCGCGGTCAGATCGTCGACATCGACCAGGCTGCTGGCGGCTTCGTCGTTGCACTCGACGGCGACGGGCGCCAGGTGACGGTCGCCAGCGGGCGGCTCGACATCGTCAGACTCGGCTACGCGACCCATGTCGTGCGGGAGCAGGGCGCCACCGTCAGACGCTCCGTCGTCATCACCGGCGGCTGGCAGACCTCCCAGGAGACCGCCTACGTCGAAAGCACCCGCGCCACCCACGGCGTCGACTGGCACATCGCCCGCGACGACCTCGACGGCGACCACGACGCCGACCGCGTCAGCCACCTCGCGCGACGCATGAGCACCAGCCGCGCGCAGACGCCCTCGCTCGCCAGCGAGCTGATCGACCATCGGCGGGCCAGCGGCGATCCCCATCAGGCGCTGCACATCGAGCGCCTTGCCGCTGCCGTTGCGGAGCCGGCCCTCGACACGATGCGAGACCGGACGCCGGGCCTCGAGCCGTGAGCGCGAGCAGACGGAGCCCACGGCTGCAGCTCGTCCTGGGGCCGAGCGAGCGGGAGACGCTCGCACTGCTCGCGCGCCGCGCCAACGAGCCCGAGGCCACTGCCGCCGCGCGCATCCTCTGCACAGCTCTCACCGCTCCTCCCGCGCCACCCTGCCCGCCGGCGTCGTCGCCTGCCGCTGAGCCCGCAGACGCCGACGCGCTGTGGCTGCCGCCCAGCAACCACAGCGACGCGATCGGCGCGCTGCGGGGCCGCTACCCGCGCGAGCTCAGACACCTCACCGACGAGCTGCTCGCCGACCGTGCCGTCGCCGAACAGCTCGCAGCGCTGACGGTCTGGCGCGCACAGCTCGACGGCGGCGAGTACGGCGACCCCCGCATGGAACTCGCCTTCGCGCACGAACTGCGCTCCCTCGGCGGCTGGCTCCAAGCCATCGCCCGACGCACCCGCTGAGCCGCAACAACCACCGCTAGCGCGTGGAACGCGCAACGCCGCACCGTACTCATCAGCCGCAGCGCAGGACACCTCCCGTCGACCCCCAGCAGCCGAGGAATCCCCAGAAGCACGGACAGACTAGATGCACGGAGTGCGGAGGACCCCGCGGCTGGGGTGGCGGGCGCGAGATGGCCGCGGCGTCTCGCCAGGCTCCAACGTCGCTGTCGGCGAGGCTCGCGGCGACGCAGCCGGTCGATCTCGAGACTACGCTGACGATCTCATTGTCCTGGCCGAGGCGGGCGACGGTCGGTTCGAGCGGTAGTCGGCGCATTGGGTGCGCCGGTTGGCCGGGCATGAAACGCAGCCGCGCCGGACGCCAGCCCCGATTCAGACGGTCAAGCTGAGCATTCGGGCGCTGTTCGTGGCGCCAGCAGACCGCTAGAGCCGCGGATTTTTGAACACCACGTGTTCGGGCAGTCTCGCGAGGTCTCTCCTGCCGCTAGGTGCCATCGGACCCTCGGGTCTGAGCCACCTCTTGTCGTAGGTCACCAGCATCCACCGGCCTCTTTCGTGAGCCATGCGAACGGTGTATTGCTCCAGCGGCAGCGAGACCAATCTGCCTCTCTGCGACAGCGTTTCCATCGCGATGAACTTCACGTCCGCGCGTCCGCTCTTGAGCCTCGTCGATTTCCATTGACCGACCGTAATGGCCTCCGTCCACGGCTGTGTATAGGCCCTGCCGCCAACGTTGGCGATCGCGTCCGAAACCAGTCTTGTCCGTCTCTCAACCCAACCATTCGCGACGTAGCGCTCCATCCGGTTCCGAAGAACCTGAGGCTCATAGGCTCGGGGCAACGCAGTCGCGTTGACGTCTGCGAGTACGAGTCTGACGCTCGCATTGCGCGCATCAGCTTGGGCCACGCCGCTCGTGGCCGACATCGGTCTAGCGTGATCGGTTCCGCCGCAACCGAGAAGACTTGCCGACGCGACTGCGGCGATCATGACGCAGCTTAGTCTCATTATCTCAGTCTGACGTGGATGACGCGGGTTCTCATGTTATCTCTCGCGATGGCGCTAGTTTGATTGTTCCATCCTGTGCGCCATGTCTCTTCTTTCCGATTGGTGCTGTGCTGCGAGATCTTCGTATTGGTGCCGTCAACCTTGACGATAACCGCGAGATGGCTCCAGCCGTGGCCCGTCCCCCAGTCGTATTCGACCACGTCCCCCAGTTCTGCTCGCGGAGACAGTTTTGCGGCCCCAGGTCTGGCTCTGATAAGGAACGCGATTCTGCGTGTGTTTCGCATGTAATAGTCGAAATCTCGGACAAGCGCCCAACTTCCCGAATACCGACGTTCCCATGAGATACGGCGCATGAACCACTTCTCCGTCATGTTCAGACCGCCACCGAAGTGCCAGGTTTGGCTGACGAAGTTGGTGCAGTCGTTCAGTTCGAATCCAGCGAACAGCCCGGTCCGAGGCGACAAGGCGTGTGCGTTGGCGTCTGCGACGACTCCCAGACGGTTGAACTTCGATGCTCCTGAGCTCGATGCTCTTGGGGTCGGAGGCGCAGGAGGTGAAGCGCCCCCGTTGTTGTCTGTCAGCGCCCGGCCGATTTGGCAGGACGGATCCGATGATGGATCGCAGCCTGCGGCCGAACCGTCGTTGTAGCGCTCCGGGGCACCGCCCGTCTCCTCGCCAGGAAGCGGGGGGTCGTCCGCTTGCGATGCCTCTGCGATAGGCGTCTCGTCCGTCGGGCCGTCAGGACCATCGGTCGCGATCTGGGCTCGTTCGGGTGCGGTCATCGGTGCGCCGAACCGGTAGATCGTCTGGTGGGTTGTTGGGTCTGCGAACGCGCTGTGCGTCGCGGAGGCGCTTGAATCCAACCCAAAATCCCAGCGGGCTTGTCGGGCGTCGGCTGTCAGAGAGTCCTCATAATATCCTCTGTCCGTCGGCGCGAGATTCCTCCAATTGGACTGGCGCCCGGGGTCTGTTGTTGCGCCCATAGCGACGAGGAGTCTTATGAGTTCAGCGGTGGTGTCGACGTGTTGATTGCTTCCACCGAATCGCCACGAAGTCGGGTACGTGACTCCTGCAACTCCGTCCCACGTAAGGGGGCTTCCGATGGGCGTCCGATCAAGGAACCCTTGCGGAACTACTTCGGTCGCGTTCAGATCGATGCCGAGCTGAGTGGCGACAGCGGCGGATGTGACGTGATGTCGCACACCCTCGCGAAGAAGATATACGGCCGCTTCTCCATTGGTCCGCACGCTCTCGGACACACCAACGATGTCGCCGAGGCGAGGAAGTGACTGGAGCGCACCGTCCGGAAGGACGCGGACCGCGTTGCCGCTGATCCCGAACGGCTGCAGAGTTTGAACCCAGTGGCGCGCAGATCTCGCGATGTAATACACGGCGGGATCGCTTCTTTCACGGATCAGAGAGCCGTAACAGTCGGCGAGAACGCGATCCTTGTCCATCTGACGGAGCAACGCCCAGATCGTCTCTGGATTGCTGCTCGTCCAGAGGTCGCTCTCAAGCCGCTGGAAGTCGATCGCATCATCGAGGCCGCCATAGAGCCACGCGGCTCTGTAGAACGTGACATCCCAGTCCATTCTTGCCACGTTGGTCGCCAGATCGCTCGTCTCTACCCGCAGGTGATGGACGCTGTCGGTCCATCCGAGCGCGAGCGGATCGACAGTGAAGTCCGCATTGAGAGCCGTTGGCAAGCAGGAGAGCGGGCCGCAGACGCGCTCTTTGTGCCCGAGCAGGAGATGCGGCGGGCTCAACAGCAGCTCCCACAAGTCGATTGTTCTCACACCGGACCCGGAGTCGTCGGTCATGACTCGGATTGAACCCGACGCGACACGGTCGCTGCTTCCCGCATACCAGAGCCCCCCGCTGGCTGCCGTGAACGGAGGCGTGTTATCTACCTTGATGACGAGCGGTGCAGTCTTCGTTGGGTTTGGCGAGGCGGAGACCAGCACCTCGATGGTATGGGTGCCCTCGCTAAGTCTTCTCGTGTCGATCTCGAATCTGGCGGAGTTGGAGAAGGCGAATCTCCCTCTCCACCAGCCGTAGCAGACTCTGGACTGGTCGAGCCGGAGGACGCTGGCGCAGTCGGTGCGGTAGCACCCGGAGGTGGCGCAGCCGGCTTGAGTGCCGCTGCCTCTCCCATCGATCAACAGCGTCATCGAGTCAATCCCACCGGTCATTCCTGGCGTTGTGCAGTTGAGAGATCCGCCGCATCCGCCGTCTGAACCCCAAGCGCGGACGCTGAAGTTGCCGCTAGCAAGCGCCACCGGGCCGCCCGACAGCACCTGGTTGCCGTCGGGGCCGTAGAGGACCGCACTCGGGGGAGAATCGACCATGGTCGGCCCCTGGCTGGGGTCGCCGGTGCTGTTCATCGGCACGTCGCCGATGAGAAGGTCTTGGGTGTGACCGTTGGCAAGTCTGAACCGCAGCGTTCCTGCGCTGTCCATATTCACGCGGAGGTGACACGTGCCACCCGAAGCCACGCCGAAATCGGAGCACTCGTCGGGATCTCGGCCTGCCCACGACAACTCGCCCCAAACGAAGTCGATGCCTTCGATCGAAGCAGCGTAGGCGCCGATGTTCTCGATTTCGAGGTCCGCGAACCCGTTGGAGGTAATCCAGGTTGAGTTCGCCCCTACCTGCAGGAACGGGCCGGTGGCGGCGTCCGGCACCTCGATCGGGATCGGCTGAAGGCTTTGAAGATCGATGGGGACGTCCCGATAGATCTCACCCTCGCTCCAGACGCGGACTCTGCCTCTGGTGCCTTCGAGGGTCACGGTACATGGGCTTCCAAGGACTCTATTTCTCGCGGCCGGGAGAGCATGCCCCGTGCAGCTGTCGGGTCTCGGAGTCCCACCCCAGTCGAGGTCGCCATCGGCTACCTCGACTCTGGTGATCAGGGCGTCAGCAGCACCGAAGTTCGTCAGGTTGACGGTGCCGTTGCTGAAAGACGCGAACAGGTTGACACCTATGTTCGGCGGAGATCTTGGCGGTTCGGGTTCGGGTTCCGGTTCCGGCTCGGGGTCGGGCAGGGACGCGCCGCCGAGCGCTGCGTACTCCACGGTTCTGTCATCGAAATAGAAGGCCAGGACGCCGCTTGAGCCGTCGAGGCGCAAAACGCAGGGGAAGCTGTATCCGGTGCATTCATCAGGATCGCGACCCGACCAACTGAGATCGCCTGAATAGATCGAGACGTTGGTTATCGCGCCGCCGCTCGCCGAGCCTTCCCAGTTTGCCCAGACTTCTCCGTTGGACTCGTCGAGAACGACTCTGGCCTGAGCAAGGGGACTCTGGACCGCTGCGAGCAGCAGAGCCGACGACAGGGCAAGCAGCAGACCGAGAAGGACCCGCCTTACTCGCTCCTCGCCTCGGATCTGCCGCGTGGCGGTGCCGCGACGCATCCGTGCTCGCATCTCTAGACCTCAATCTCTGTCCGGTCTCGGCTGGTACCGAGACGTAGCCCCAAGTCGGCGCCAGGATAGTGATCGTCGTTCTCACACACAACCGCTGCTCCGTCATGTCCATAAATTTCTGGTGTGCCGTGGGTTGAAGTGTTGAAGCGTCCGGCGTTCAACACTCGGGACGGGCGGCGCCCTCGCTCTCCGCCTGTCGGTCGCTGGTCTCGACGGATCGAACAAGGGGTGCGCAATCTCGCGGCGCTGCCGCCGGCGTAGGACGAGGCGCGGCTGTGAGGGCCGCGTTGCGTAGCTACGCGGCGCCGAAGCGAACGCGAGCGTTAGCTGGAGTGCGCGGAGCGCTCTGACCGACGGCGTCGCTACCGTCGCCGGCCGTGACGACCCGTCGGCCGGTGATCTTCTCGCTGATTGCACTGGTCGTGCTTGTCGGCTCTGCGATCGCCGAGCAGCCGGGCGCCCGGTCGAGCGCGACGTGCGCTGATTACCGGACTCAGGCAGAGGCGCAGCGCGAGGCTGACACCGTTGATGCCGACGGTGACGGGGTGTACTGCGAGGCGCTGCCGTGTCCCTGTCTCGGCGCGACGGATGAGAGGTCGGCTGGGCTGGGGAGGGGGGAGCAGAGCTGCGAGCGTGCTCGGCGAACCGTCGAGGTCGGCATCAGCTCGACGCGATATCCAGCCGTGCTGGCCCATATCGAGACTGCCGTGACGGCCGGCTGGCCGCGCGTGCTGAAGATCAACCGCAGGGGCGCCGAGCAGCGGCGGCAGAGAGCGCTCAGAGGCTGGCCGACCAAGCCGGGCTACGACCGCGACGAGTGGCCGATGGCGATGGCGCGACGCAGCTGGAGAACGCACGTCGCTTACGTTCCGTCTGCTCAGAACCGCGGTGCCGGTGCGACGATAGGTGTCAAGCTGCGCCGCTTCTGCGACGGCGTTCGGTTTACCGTCGTCGGCTACTAGTCATGGTGGCGTCGGCCGTCGCCGCTCCTCACTTTTGTTACACTTTATACGGTGAATTGGTGCTGTTTGCGTATTGATTCGCAACATCAACACACGTAGAGTTCTGCGTACAACATAAAGCGGCCCGGGTCGGTGCGCCAACACCAAGCCCGGGCCTACACAGGAGGCGTTAGCTCCTATGCCATTTCATCGTACTTCGCCGTCGGATACGGCTGCTCTGGTCGAGCAGAGAATCTTCGGCTGTGCTGTCCGCGAGTTGCGGGCACGCCGCGGCCTTTCGCAAGAGCAGCTTGGGTTCCACTCCGGTCTGCACCGAAACTACGTCGGCGCGATCGAGCGCGGCGAGATCAATCCGACCTTCCGCACGCTGCTGACGGTCGCTGGTGGACTGAGTCTGCCGCTCTCCGAGGTGATCTCCCTCTACGAGCTGCGCCGCCCCGAGCACCTCACCGCTGAGGGCGACGATGCGTAGCCGTGTGCCGCACGTGCGCGTCAAGCTCGCAGGCGTCTACGGCTTCGACGACGTCGAGCGGTTGCGCAGTGACCTCGACCCGCTCGCCGTCCTGGGCGAACCAGCGACCGTCGAGCTCGACCTCACCGAACTGGTCGACCTCAGCGCGCCAGCGTCCGCCTGGCTGACAGCCGTCGTCGGCCGGGCACAGCTCCTCGACCTCGTCCTGCACAGCACCATTCTCGGCGGAGCGACAGGCGGGGCGGATCCCGGCGCTGGTGGAACCTTCCGCAAGGTGGAGGAGTTCGCGTCGAACCCGGACCTGCGCCGGATCATGCCCGGCCTGGTGAAGGAAGTGGCGGAGCGTATCGGCGCTGACAGCGCGGCCGCCGGCAGCCTTCGCGTCTGTCTCGACGAACTGGCTGAGAATGTCGTCGCCCACTCCGGCTCGCCTGCCGGCGGCATGATCGCCGTCCGTCACGACAGCGACAGCAGCACGCTCGAAATCGCAATCGCCGACACCGGCATCGGGATCCGCACCTCGCTGCAACGCAATCCCGCCTACGCCACCCTGCAGGATGACGTTGCGGCAATCACCACGGCTCTGGAGCCCAATGCCACCGGGCGACCGCGCACCAACGGGGGGTTCGGGCTTGCCGTCGCGCGGGGACTCGCCCAAGCGCACGAGGCCTCGCTGCGCGTCCGGTCAGGCCGAGGGGCGGTCAGCGTAGACGGAATGACGCAGCGGGCGGTGCGAACCACGGGCGAGTTGCGCGGCACCATCGTGGCGCTGCGGATCGCGACCGACAGCCCCCTGTCGATCAAACACGTCTACGACGTGCTGCACGACGCATTCGAGTTGCGGATGCGGCAGCAGGGCTTCGGTCACGGCGAGATCAATGAGCCGGCCAGGGCGCAGACAGTCTCGGGCGTGCATCTCGCCACCGAGCGTGCCTCAGTGCCGGCAGACTCGGTGGGCACTCCCGCCACTCAGGATCTCGATGCACGCGACACCTACGCCGAGCGCGTGCTGCTTGGCGACTCGGTCGACGAACAGACGGTGCCGTTCCTGCATCTGGGGCCGGCCACCTACGCACTCGGACGCTACTTCCCGCGCAAGCACGCACTCCACACTGTCCACGGGCTGACCCGGCTCGTTCGCGCGGCCAAGCGCGACTGGCGCGCTTGCGAGCTGGTTGCCGACCTGTTTGCGACGACCGTCCCCCAGCTCTTCGGCAGTATCGGATCTCCCGACATCGTGGTTTCGGTGCCACCCCGTCCGGGCCAGGCATTCGACCGGCTCGCGGCCGCCCGGTCGCGTGTTGCCGCCAGATGCGGAGCCCGAGACGGCGCCGACGCGCTCAGCATGCGGTGGCTCGTGCCCGACTACAAGCGGATGGGGCGCAGAGACCGGATCGCGTGCTCAGCAGGCAGGTTCGTTGCTCGTGACGTAGCTGGTGCCAACTGCCTCCTGCTCGACGACGTGATCAGCACAGGCGCCCAATCTGGAGACTGTCGGCAAGCCCTCGAAGCTGCTGGCGCCCGATCGGTCACAGTCGTCGCACTGGCGGCCGCGCCCTGCCGCGACGGCCAAGGCGAGTACCGGCTCGCAGCCCCGATACGCCGGCCGAGGACCGTCGCGGGCTGCGGCAGGCACTTGCCGAAGCGAGCGGTCGCCTCCTGATCTGCCTCTATCCTGTAAGCCAAATGGGCGTCAGCACGACACACACCACCATCAGACCAGCAGACCTGTTCGGGCCGGTTCTCGTTGGTCGAGACGAGGCCGCGGACCTGCGGCGCGACGTCGAGCAGCGCGTCGAGGCCGGAGAGCGAGTCGTGTTCGACTTCTCCGGCGTCGTCGCCCTGGCGCCCTCCTTTGCCGACGAGCTGCTCGCCAAGCTCCCACCGCACGCGCTCGACGGCGGCAAAGTCGCCGTCGAGCATCTCGACCGCTCCAGTTCGGGGCTCGTCGAGATGGCGATCTCGCGTCGGCGGTAGCCGCTCGGACGAGCGGCGCGACTTAGTGCCGCTCCACGAAGTACCGTTGGTAACAAGGACTCAGGACCGTATGGGAAGTTCGTACGTGTGCTGGGATCGACACGCACGCTTGACTCGCACGCCTGTCGCCTGCGCCACAAGCTCGCACGCGACGGCGAGCAGTTCGTCATCAACGTGTGGGGAATCGGCTATCGCCTCTGTGACGGACCGGTGGGGGCGCGATGAGCGTCGTGGTGGCAGTCAGCGGTTGGGTCGCAGCACTTGCGGCGACCGGCGCGGGCCGACTCGTGCTGGCACGGCGGATGGAGCTGGTCGCGCGGGCGGCCCACGAGCTGCGTGCGCCGCTCACCGCGGCGCGGCTGGCGACCGAGCTGTACCTGCGCGGCGACCTGCCGCTGCGCGTGACACGGCCGGAGGCGGCCGTCGGAGGCCGCGGCGGGCTTGCGCCGGCCCGCCCTCTGCGCGTCATCCCGCAGCCGTTCCGCGACGCGCTGGAGGGGATCGGCCTGGAGCTGGACCGGGCGCGGCTCTCCCTCAGCGACCTCGCCGAGGCACCGCACGGCCGCCGCGCCGCCGACCGGATCACGACCTTCGACGTCGGCGTCCTGCTGGTCGACGCCGCCGAGGCGTGGCGGGCCGCGGCGCGCGAGCGGGGCGTGCGGCTGAAGGTCGACCAGCCGGTCGGCCGCGTGCTGGTCGACGGTGACCGCGTGCGGCTGGGGCAGGCCTGCGGCAATCTGCTCGCGAACGCGATCGAGCACGGTTCGCCGGCCGACGACGACGGGGAGATCGTGCTGCGAGCGCGGGCCGGCCTCCACACCGTCCGGATCGAGGTGCTCGACGCCGGCCCCGGGCTGCCTGCGCCGGTCCCGCAGCTGGTCCGCAGACGGCCCCGCGGCGGCCGTCGCAGCCGCGGCCGCGGGCTCGCGATCGCGGCCGACATCGCCGCGCGCCATCGCGGCCGGCTGGCGGTGGCGCCAACCGATCAGGGCGCGCGGATGGTGCTGGAGCTGCCGACGGCGGTGGCGCGATGAGCCATCGCAGACGAGCGCTCCTGCTGCTGGCGCTGGCGTTGCTGCTGGGGCTGCTGGCGGCGTCGAGCGTGCAGCGGCGCGAGGCGGCGCTGAACGCAGCGGTCGGGCCGTCGGCGACGGTTCTGGTGACGGCGGCGCCGGTCGCGGCCGGCGCCGCGCTGGCCGACGCGCGGCCGCTCCTGCGCGCGCTCCCGCGCCGCTGGGCGCCGCCAGACGCGCTGACCGATCCGGGCCTGCTGCGCGGCGCGCAGGCCGCTGTGGCGCTGCCGGCCGGCGCCTATGTGACGCGCGCCGTGCTGCGCACGCCCGGAGCGGCGGCCCCGGCCGTCGGGCCGGGGGAGCGGGCGGCGGAGATCGTCGCCCGCGGCGACCCGGAGGCGATCGTCGCGGGCGGGCGGGTCGACGTGCTCGTGACGCGCGACGGCGTCGACGGCCGCCCTGGCTCGACCGTGCTGGCGCTGGAGGACGTCGAGGTGCTCGCCGCAGCAGCGGTCGCCGGAGCCGAGATCGCTCCGTCCGGCGGCGGCGCGGAAGCCGGTGCGCGTGTCTCGGCGACGCTGCGGGTGACCGTGCGCCAAGCGGTCTTCCTGACGGCCGCGCAGAGCTTCGCGCGCGAGCTGCGGCTGCTGCCGCGCGCCGCGGCCGACCGACGTCACGGCCGGCTCGGGCTCGCGATCGACGAGCGGCTGAGATGAGCGTTCTGGACGCGCGCGCCTCGCGCGTGCGCGAGACGCGCAGCGGGCATGGTGCCGGGAGCCGGAGGTCAGCGCGCCAGAGCGATCCGTCCGCTCCAACGGCGTCATCCGCAACCCGGACTCAAGGGATCGCTCCCTCGCGCCGATCCTCCCGCAGAGCGCATGTCACGGAGACTGTCGCCAATCGGGGTCGTGCCCGCCGCCGCAATCGCGTCGGCGACCGTTGTCGTGCCGTCGTCCGGCACGGCCAGCTCGTCGTGGGTGACGGTCGCGTGAAGCGGGCCGAGGCGCCCTCGCGGCACGAGATCCGGGCCGAGCTGGCGATCGGTCTGCCGTTCCTGGCGGCAGCGATCGCGATCGCGCTGCTGTTCGACTCCGGCCGTTCGCTGGAGGCCGGTCCCGCGGTGTTGCTGGTGCTCGCCTACGGCGCGCTCTCGCACGTCCGCTTCTATGCCGGCGCCGGCCACACGGTGCCGACGCAGCTCGTCTTCGTGACGATGCTCTACACGCTTCCGACCGAGCTCGTGCCGTTGCTGGTGCTGATCGGGATGATCGTCGGCAACGTCCCCGACTACGTTCGCGGCAAGCTCCATCCGGGGCGCGCGCTGATGCTCCCGGGCGACGCCTGGCACGCGGTCGGGCCGGCGCTGGTGCTGCTGACGGCCGGCGCGGTCGACGCGACCGGCGGCGACTGGATCTGGCTCGCGCCGGCGCTCGTCGCCCAGTTCGCGATCGAGCTGGTCGTCTCCGCGATCCGCTCCAAGCTCGCACTCGACATACCGCTGCGCGACCAGCTGCGCGCGCTCGAATGGGTCTGGCTGGTCGACGCGCTGCTGACGCCGGCCGGCGTGCTCGCCGCGATCGCCTCCGTCGACCGCCCCTACGCCTTCCTGCTGGTGCTGCCGCTCGCGCTGCTGCTGACCGTCTTCGCGCGCGAGCGCAACGAGCGGCTGGAGCAGGCGCTGGAGCTGGGCGACGCCTACCGCGGCATCGCGATGCTGCTCGGCGACCTGCTCGAGGACGCCGACGAGTACACCGGCGGCGATCACACGAAGGGCGTCGTCGCGCTGTCGCTGGAGGTCGCCGAGGAGCTCGGCCTCGACGCGCGCGAGCGCCACAACGTCGAGCTCGCGGCGCTGCTGCACGACATCGGCAAGATCGTGATCCCGACCGAGATCATCAACAGACCCGGCCCGCTCGACGCGAGCGAGTGGGAGCTGATGAAGACGCACACGATCGAGGGTCAGCGGATGCTCGACCGCGTCGGCGGCCCGCTCGCCGACATCGGCCGGATCGTGCGCGCCTCGCACGAGCGCTGGGACGGCAGGGGCTACCCCGACGGCCTCGCCGAGCGCAGCATCCCGAAGGAGGCGAGCGTAGTCGCCGCCTGCGATGCCTTCAACGCGATGACGACCGATCGCTCCTATCGCTGCGCCCGCTCGCCCGAGGCCGCGCTGGACGAGCTGCGGGCGCACGCGGGGCAGCAGTTCGCGCCCGAGGTCGTCGAGGCGATCGTGCGCGTCGTGATGCGCGAGGCGATGCGCAGCGCAGAGGACGCGGTCCCGGTCGCCGACGGCCGCCGGCTGCCGGCCAGCGAGCTCGCTCAGGCGGGGATCGACGTCAGCTCGTCGTCGCCGTCGTCGTCGCTCTCCTGAGCGGCGGCGTCGGTCTCGGCCTCTTCGTCGAGCGCGCCGCAGGCGGCGTCGGCCCAGCGCAGCGCCGCGATGTACAGCTCGGTCATGTTGAGGCCGGGCAGACGCTGCTCGACCTCGCGCAGGTCGCCGCGCTCGTAGGCGATGATCGCGGCGAGCGCGTCGCCCATCGGGCCGCTGCGGTCCAGCAGCGCGACGCGCGCCTCCTCGTTGAGCGGCAGCGCCTCCAGCACCTCGTCGAGCGGCGCGTCCATGATCGCGTCCATGACGGAGAAGAGGCCGACGGTGAAGAAGGCGTCGGAGCCGACCGTCGCCGCCGGGCGGCGACGTCCGATCAGCTCGCAGAGGCGCCCGCGCAGCAGCGCGGTGACGGTCAGCTCGTTGGGCTTCTCCTCGTCGCCGGAGAGCGCGATCAGCGTCGCCCAGCGGCGGACCGCCTTCATCCCCAGCATCATCAGCGCCTCACGCACCGAGGCGACGTGGCGCGGGAGGTTGAAGAAGGCCGAGTTGAGGTAGCAGAGCAGCCGGTAGCTGAGCCCGACGTCGCGCGTGATCACTCTCTCGAACTCCTCGAACGAGAGCGTCTGCGAGTAGAGCGTCGCGAGCGAGTGCAGCTCGGCCAGCCTCGTCGTCGGCGGCGTGTGCGAGCGGACGACGTCGGGCGTGCAGAAGAAGAATCCCTGGAAGCCGTGGAAGCCGAGGTCTCTGCAGCGCTTCAGCAGGGCGGGCGTGTCGACGCCCGCGGCGATCAGGTTGGTGGTCGCCGCGCCGAAGCGGTCGGCGGCGTCGCCCAGCTCGTCGGGGGAGAGGCTGGAGACGTCGAGCTTGATGCTGTGGGCGAGCTGCGCCAGCGGCGCGTCCGGCAGCGGCCCGAGCGGGTCGCAGGCGAGCGATATGCGGTACTCCTGCTCGGCCAGCCGCTCCAGCACGGTGCGCACGGCGGAGTCGGCCGAGTCGGGGGCGGCGACCTCGAGCACGACGCGGTCGGCCGGCAGCGCGAAGGCGTGCAGCTCCAGCAGGAACCGCCGTGACAGCCGCACGTGCGCGGGCTGGCGGCCGACGACGACGCCGACGCCGAGACCGGTGAAGGTCTCGACGATCACGCTCGCGGTGGCGCGCTCCTCGTCGAAGCCGGCACGGCCGCTGGCGCCCCGGAACAGCAGCTCGTAGCCGACGACGCGCATCCAGCGATCGTGGATCGGCTGGCGCGCGATCGCGACGTCTCCGTCGGCGGATGGGAACGGGTGGTCGGCGAGCTCGACGCTCATCTCCCAGTTGATCGGCCGCAATCGCCGCAACTTGCGTCTTCAGGGGGCGAAATTTTCGTTCAGCGGGCTCTACCCCCTCATGAGCGGACGAGCGGAAGCGCTGGATGAGGCGGCAGCGGCGCTGCACGGGCAGCTGGTGCAGCGGGCCGGGGAGGACGGCGGGGAGGCGCCGGAGCGGATCGCGGCGCTGGTCGCGCGCGACGGCGCGCTGCTGAGCACGGCCGAGCGCGGAGAGCTGAGCCGGCGGGTCGCGGAGCGCGCCTTCGGGCTCGGGCCGCTGGAGCCGCTGCTGGCGGACACGACCGTCGACGAGGTGATGGTCAACGGCCCCGAGCGCGTCTGGGTCGAGCGGGCGGGACAGATTGAGGAGACGGATGCGGCGTTCGCCTCCGAACGGGAGCTGCGCCACGCGATCGAGCGGATCCTCGCCCCGCTCGGCCGCCGCGTGGACGAGGCCGCTCCGCTCTGCGACGCGCGCCTCCCGGACGGGTCGCGCGTCAACGTCGTGATCCCACCGCTGGCGCTCGACGGCCCGCTGCTGACGATCCGCCGCTTCCGCCGTCGCGGCTTCGACCCCGACGATCTCGTCGCCGCCGGCACGATCGACCGTTCGCTGCACGACTTCCTGCGCGCCTGCGTGCGCGCACGGCTGACGCTGCTGGTGAGCGGCGGCACCGGCTCCGGCAAGACGACGACGCTCGGGGCGCTGTCGTGCTTCATCCCGCAGGGGGAGCGGATCGTGACGATCGAGGACGCCGCCGAGCTGCGGCTGCGGCAGCCGCACGTCGTGCGGCTGGAGGCGCGGCCGCCGTCGCTGGAGGGGCGCGGCGAGGTGACGATCCGGCGGCTTGTCCGCAACGCGCTGCGGATGCGGCCCGATCGGATCGTCGTCGGCGAGGTGCGCGGCGGCGAGGCGCTCGACATGCTCGGCGCGATGAGCTCCGGCCACGACGGCTCGCTCTCGACCGTCCACGCCGGCTCGGCCGAGGAGGCGCTGCGGCGGGTCGAGACGCTGGCGCTGATGGCCGACGTCGCGCTGCCGCACGCGGCGATCCGCGAGCAGGTCGCGAGCGCGATCGACCTCGTCGTCCAGCAGCGCCGCCAGGCCGACGGCAGCCGCCGCGTCGGCGAGGTCAGCGCCGTCGAGCGGGTGGCGGGCGGCATCGGCGTCCGCCCGGTGTATTCGCTGCGCGACGGCGTCGCACGCTGGCACTCCCCGCTCCCGTTCGCGCTCGCCGAGCGGCTGGGCGACGCGGGGTGGGGCGGGGTGGAGGCGTGAGCGCGGTGACGGAGCGGCGGCAGGCGCCCACAGCGCGTGGGCGCAGGCGACGGGCAGTCGCGAGCGGCGGCACGGGCCGATGACGGCGGCGCCACTGGCTGGTGCGGCCGCGGCGATCGCGGTCGCGGCGCTGTGGGAGTCGGTCGCGGCGGCGGAGGCGCTCGCACCGGCACACTGGCTGGAGCGGACGCTGGCGCCGCTGTCGGCGGTCGCGCGCGGCGGGCGCGAGCCGAGCACGCCGGAGCGGCGGCGGCTGGCGCTGGTCGGCGCGGCGACGCTCGTCGCCGGCGGCTGGCTGCTCGCCGGACCGGTCGCGGGTCTCGCGTGCGGTGCCGGCGGCCCGTTCGCGGTCACGGCGCTGCTGCGAGCCCGGCAGCGGCGCTACCGCGCCGAGCTGGAACGAGCCGCGCCCGCGGTCGCGCGTGCGATCGCCGACGCGCTCGGGGCCGGGCACTCGATCGGGACGGCGCTGAGCGAGGCCGCGGACGGCGCCAGCGGGGCGGCCGCCGTCGAGCTGACCGCGATCGCCGCCGCACTCGCGCTCGGGACGCCTGCGGAAGCGGCGCTGGAGCAGTTGCGGACACGTGCCGGCAGCCGCGCGTTCGACACGCTCTGCGCCGCGATCCTGCTCCAGCGCGAGGCCGGCGGCGACCTGGCGACGTTGCTGCGAGAGCTGGCGGCGGCGCAGGAGCAGGCGGCCCGGCTCGCCGACGACGCCCGTGCGGTCACCGCCCAGGCGCGCTTCACCGGGCTCGTCGTCGGCATGCTGCCGGCCGGCGCGGCGGCGCTGGCCGAGCTGGCGCGGCCGGGCACGCTCGGAGAGATCGCCGCGGTGCCGATCGCGGCCTGGATGGCGCTGTTCGCGCTGGTGCTCCAGTTCGCCGCGCTGGTCGCGATCCGCCGGCTGGCGCGGGTGATCGCATGAACGCCGCGCCGCTGTCGGCACGACAGGCGCGCGCGATGCGCGGCCGCAAGGCGACCGCCACTCCCAGACCCCGCCCGATCTCCGCAGCGGAGCGGCAGTGGACGGGTGTACGCAAGAAGGTGAGACGGCCTGCGAAAGCCGTAGGCCCCTCGGGTGACGCGCGTGGCGCGGCTGCGCCCGCCGCGCCCGATGTCTGCTCAAGCTCCGATGCAGGTGACGAGCGGGCGCGCTCGTGACGCGGGCGGTCCTGCTGGGGTGGCTGGCCGGCGTCTGCGCGGCGGTTGGGACCGTCGAGCTGGTCGTGGCGCTGCCGCGGCATGGCGGGGCCACCGGGGAGCGCAGCGCGTGGTGGCGCGCGCTGCTGCGGCTGCTCGCCCGGCTCGGGCGCCGCGCCGGTGCGCCGGCAGCGCCGGGCGACTTGCGGGTGCGGATCGCCGCGGCCGGGGCTCCGTTCGGGCTGCGGCCGGGTGACGTGATGGCGGTCAAGGGCGGCGCGGTCGTGCTGGCGTTCGGCGTCGCGCTGCTGCTCGGCGCGCTGCTGCCGGGGCGGTTGGCGCTGCTCGCGCCGGTCGCGCTGCCGGCGGCTGCATTTCTCGCCCCGGACCTGTGGCTGCGCCGTCGCGCGCGTGCGCGCGGGCGAGTGGTCGAGCGCGAGCTGCCCGACCTGCTCGACCTGCTGCGGGTCGCGCTCGCCGCCGGGCTTCCGCTCGAACGGGCGATCGGCGACGTCGGCCGGCGCGCGAGCGGTCTGCTCGCGCGCGAATGGCGGGCAGTTGCCGCCGAGGTGCAACTCGGCGTGCCGCGCGAACGTGCGCTCGCCGGCTTCGGGGAGCGCTGCGCGTGCGATGGCGTCGCGGCGCTCGTGCGCACGCTCGACCGCGCCGCCCGTCACGGCGCCCCGCTCGGCGAGGCGCTGCTCGCCCAGGCGGCCGAGGCGCGCGCCGCGAACGCCCGCCGGCTCAACGAGGCGGCCGCCCGCGCCGCGCCGAAGATCCAGCTCGTCGTCGCGCTGCTGCTCGTCCCGTCGGTCCTGCTGCTGGTCGCCGCGGCGCTGCTGACCGCGTTCGCCGGCGGATGAGGGCGCGGCGGGCGGCGGCGTGGCGTGCGCGGCGGGCGGCGGCGTGGCGTGCGCGGCGGGTGGCGGCGTGGCGTGCGCGGCGGGCGGCGGCGTGGCGTGCGCGGCGGGGTGGCGGGCGGCGGCGTGACGGGTGATGGTGTGGCCGGCGGCGGGGAGGGTGGTGACGCGTCCGGCGGCGGCGTGACGGTGCGCGGCGGGGCGAGTAGGTTGGGCTGCATGGACCGCTTCGCGCTCACCGATCTCGACCATCCGATCGTGCAGGCGCCGTTGGCCGGCGGGCCGTCGACGCCGGCGCTCGCGGCCGCCGTCTCGGCGGCCGGCGGGCTCGGCTTTCTCGCCACCGGCTACAAGACACCGGAGGCGGTCGGCGAGGACGTCGCTGCGGTGCGGGCGCTCACCGACGCTCCCTTCGGCGTCAACGTCTTCGCCGGCGGCGGGGCGCCGGCTGCTGCGTCGGAGGTCGAGCGCTACGCCGGCGAGCTGGCGGGGGAGAGCGAGCGGCTCGGGGTCGCGCTCGGCAGCCCGCGCTTCGACGACGATCAGTTCGCCGCCAAGGTCGAGCTGCTGATCGAGGCACGGCCGGCGGTCGTCTCGTTCACCTTCGCGCTGCCGCCGGCCCGGGTCGTCGAACGCCTGCACGCCGTCGGCAGCGCCGTCTGGATCACGGTCACGACGCCGGGCGAGGCCCGCGCCGCCGTTGCTGCCGGGGCCGACGCGCTCGTCGTCCAAGGCGCCGAGGCGGGCGGCCACCGCGGCACCTTCGACGACGCCGAGCCAGGTGAGATCGCCCTGCTCCCACTGCTGCAGCTCGTCACCGCCGCGACGGCGAGCCACGCGAGCGTGCCGGACGGCGCAACGGCAGAGGCGGCGAGCGGCGCGCGGGTGACGGATGGCGCCGTGGCGCCGACGGCGGACGGCGCCGGCGTGACGGATGGGGTCGCGGCGCTGACGGCGGGCGGCGCGGGCGTGACGGATGGGGTCGCGGCGCTGACGGCGGGCGGCGCGGGCGTGACGGATGGCGCCGTGAAGTCGCCCGGCCTGCCACTCGTCGCCGCCGGCGGGATCGCCAACGGCGCCGGCGTCGCCGCGGTGCTTGCCGCGGGCGCCGCAGCCGCGCAGCTCGGCAGCGCCTTCATGCTGACGCCCGAGGCCGGCACCTCAGCGCCTCACCGAACCGCGCTCGCCGACCCAGCGCCGACCGCGCTCACGCGCGCCTTCAGCGGGCGCAGCGCGCGCGGGATCGTCAACCGCTTCATGCGCGACCACGACGCCGCCGCGCCGCGCGCCTATCCCGAGATCCATCACCTGACCGCGCCGCTGCGCGCGGCCGCCCGCGCGAACGGTGACGCCGACGCGATCAACCTGTGGGCCGGCCAGGCCCACGAGCTGGCCGAGGCCCGCCCGGCCGGCGAGCTGGTCACCCAGCTCGCTGTCGACGCCCGCACCGCCCTCCGCACCGCCGCCGCCCGCTTCGGCGCCTGACGCCGCCGCCCGCGCTCGCGCCTGACGCCGCTCACCGCGCGCGACGCCGCGCGCCGCTGCCGCGCGCCGCTGCCGCGCGCGCCCGCTGCTGCCGCGCCGCGCCACCCACTGACGCTGCCTCCACCGCCTCCCACCGCTGCGTGGGGGAGCGTGGGGCGTCCCACTTCGGCACACCTGACGGACGGAAACCCCACCGTCCCGGCATTCGCCTGCAAGACGACGCCCAGATCTGGGCGCTGCATGCGGCTGTGCGGATTCCGCCGCTGAGGCCTCCCACTCCGCCCCACCGCGCGATGACCCGTGCTGAAGGGGAAATCGGGAGGTCGGCGAACTCACAGCTGTGACCGGTGGGTGAAAGGGCGGCAGATGAGTTGCAAAGTGGGAGAGAGTGGGTTAGCTTGCTCGGCACACGGACCGGAGTGGCAGGGCTCCTCCCACCCAGCCACTCCGGTTCGGAATCTCTTCAGGCGATGACCCTTGACGTTCCGCGGCACCTTCGACCTCACGCTCGACGCGAAGAACCGGCTGACGGTTCCGACGCGATACCGGGCCGCTTTTGCGGAGGGAATCGTCTTGGCCGCGGGACTCGAGGACTGCGTCGCGATCTGGCGCCCCGAGGATTACGACGCGTGGACGGCGTCCGCGCTCGAGGGGCACAGCCCGCTCTCGCCGGAGTTCCGCAAGCTCAAGCGCCACTTCACGGCCAACTCGCATCCGACCGAGCTGGACGGCGCGGGGCGCGTCATGGTGCCCAGATTCCTGCTCGACAGCGGGAAGCTGACGAAGGACGTCAGCGTCGTCGGGGCCGGGGAGTGCCTCGAGATCTGGGATCGCATGGGCTGGGCCGCGTACAACGGCGAAGTGCTGGAGAACGTCTCGGAGATCGCCGCCGGCCTGCAGTCGACCGGCGGCTGAACAGTTTCCATAACCAGTGGCCACACTGCTTGACATGACCGGCATCCACATCCCCGTCCTCGCTGGCGAGCTGATCGAGCTGCTCGACCCGCAGCCGGGCCAGGTCGCCGTCGACTGCACCTTCGGCGGCGGTGGCCACGCGCGGCTCGTCGCCGACCTGATCGGCCCCACCGGCACGTTGATCGCGATCGACCGCGATCCGATCGCCGAACAGCGCTTCGCCGAGCTGTCGGACGAGGTCGCCTGCGCGACCCGCTTCATCCGCGCCGACTTCGCCGCCGGCCTCGAGCTGCTGCGCGACGAGCGCCAGCGCGCCGACCTCGTCTACATGGACCTCGGCATGTCCTCGATGCAGGTCGACACCTGGGAGCGCGGCTTCTCCTACGCCTACGACGCGCCGCTCGACATGCGGATGGATCCCGACCAGGAGCTGTCCGCCCACGGCATCGTCAACAGCTGGGACGAGCGCCAGCTCGCCCGCCTGCTGAAGGAGTACGGGGAGGAGCGCTACGCGAGCAAGATCGCCCGCGCGATCGTCCGCACCCGCGCGCAGGCGCCGATCGAGACGACGCAGGAGCTGGTCGAGGTGCTCAAGAGCGCGATCCCGGTCCCGGCGCAGTTCGCCGGCGGCCATCCCGCCAAGCGCACCTTCCAGGCGATCCGGATCGCCGTCAACGCCGAGCTGGAGCAGGTCGACGAGGCGCTGCCGGTCGCATGGGAGCTGCTCTCGGTCGGCGGCAAGCTCGGCGTCATCACCTTCCACTCACTCGAGGACCGGCGTGCCAAGCGCTTCCTCGCCGATCGTGCGCAGGGCTGCATCTGCCCGCCCGACCTGCCCGTCTGCGCCTGCGGACGGACGGCCGAGGGCGAGCTGTTGAGCCGTCGCGCGATCGCCCCCAGCGCGGGCGAGGTCGCACACAACCCGCGCGCGAAGTCGGCGCACCTGCGTGGTGCGCGCAAGCTGAAGGAGCTGTCGTGAGCCCGGCGCCCGCCACTGCCGCCGCCCGTCGTCGAGCTGCCGGCCCCGGCGGCGCAAGCGGGGACGGAGGACCGTCGCGACGCAACCCCGCGGCGCCCTCCCGCCGGGTCTCCGGCCCGGCTGCGCCCGCACGCGCGGCCGAGGCCCACGAGCTGCCCGAGACGGGCCTGCACACGGCCGCGCCGAGCATCGCGGAAGAGCTGTACGAGCGCGTCGAGACGGCGCGCACGCCGCGCGTGAAGCGCACGTCCGCGCCGCGGTTTGCGGAAGACGAGCCGCGTTATGCGGAAGACGAGCCGCGGTTTGCGGAAGATGCGCCGCGTTCTGCGCAGGCTGCGCCGCGCAAGCGCACGTCCGCGCCGCGTGGTGGGGCGCCGCGTGGCGGCGGGTCCGGCGGCGGAGTCGGCGTCGCCGCGATGCGGGCGGCGATGAAGGAGCGCAAGGCGGACGCAGTCCGTACGGAGGCGCGCGCCGTTTCGCCGGCTCGCGCGGGCGCGTCGGTGCGCGGTGACGTCGGTCCGCGGATGGGCTCGCGCGGTGCTGCGGGCGTCGGCGGGCGTGGTGGATTTGGAAGCGCGGGCGCGTTGACCGGGCGTGTCGCGGCGGTCGCCGCAGCCGCTGCTGCGACCGCGCTGCCGCTGCGTGAGACCGCTCCGCCCGCGCCGCGACGGGTGCCGCGTCCGGCTCCGGCGCCGCGCCCTGCGCGCGGGGCGCGCAGCGATCTGCCGCTCGGCGCGCGCTTCGTCGCGTGGGTGCGGGCGCTGCCGGACCATCGTCTGCTCGACCGCCTCATCGGCGGCCGGCTGTGGATCGTCCTGATCGGCACGCTGCTGGTCGGGCTCGTGACGCTGCAGCTGTCGCTGCTGAAGCTCAACGCCGGCATCGGCGAGGCGGTGCAGAAGAGCGCCCAGCTGGAGGAGCAGAACCGCGCGCTGCGGCTCTCCAACTCGCAGCTGTCGGACTCCGAGCGGGTCATCGCCGAGGCGGGCAAGATGGGCCTCGTGATGCCGCCGCAGGGCTCGCCGCGGTTCCTGCACACCGCCGGCAGCGACGTCGGCACCGCGATCCGCACGATCAGAGCGCCCGACGCCGCGGCTGCCGCTGCCGCGTCGGCCGCAGGCGCGACCGACGCATCGACGAGCGACAGCACGACGACCGACGCGAGCACCACCGGCAGCGGCGCCGACACGACGTCGACCGACACGACCTCGACCGACACGACGACCGACGGCAGCGCCGCGGGCGTCGCCGGCACGTCCGATCCGACCGACACGAGCGGCGCCGCGACCGGCACCGCAGCGACCGGCACCGCCGCGACCGGCACCGCGACCGACGGCACCGCGACCGGCACGGACACGACCGGCACCGGCACCGACACGTCCGGCACGGGCACCGACGCGACCGGCGCGGACAGCGCCGGCTCCGGCGCCGCGCCGACCGGCACCGCCAACAGCGGGACCACCGACCCCACCGGCAGCACCGACGCCAGCGGCGGCGGCGCCCCGATCGGGTGACGCGCGTGGCGGAAGCGGCCTCGGCGCTGGGAACGCGCGTGGCGGAAACGGCCTCGGCGCTGGGAATTCGCGTGGCGGCAGCGGCCGCGACGCTGGGAACGCGCATGGCGGCAGCGGCCTCGGCGCGGGGGACTCGCGTGGCGGCGCACGCCGGCCGTGAGGGCGCGTCGCGCGCGGCGGCGGGCGGCCGGCGTGAGGCCACGGCGGCATCGCCGGGGAGCCGCTCCTGATGCCCTCGATCACCGACCGCCGCATCGGACTGCTGTTCCTCGTCTTCGTGCTCGCGCTCGGCGCCGCGTTCCTGCGCGCCGGCTGGCTGGGGGCCGTCAAGGCTCCCGCGCTCAAGCAGGCCGCCGCCACCCAGCAGATCCAGACGGTCACGCTGCCGGCCCCGCGCGGGACGATCACCGACCGCACCGGCGCGGTGCTGGCGCTCTCGGAGGCCGCCAGCGACATCTCCGCGACGCCGTACCTCGTCAGACCGAGCGAGAAGAACAGAACCGCCGCCGCGCTCGCCCCGCTGCTGCAGCAGGACGAGGCCGACGTGCTGAGAAAGCTCAACGGCGACAACGGCTTCGTCTACCTCGCCCGGCGCGTGCCGGCGGCGCGCGCGAACGCGATCAAGAGACTCGGGATCGAGGGCGTCACGCTCACGCCCAGCACGCTGCGCAGCTACCCGCGCGACTGGCTCGCCTCGCAGGTGCTCGGCTCGGCCAGCGAGGAGCCCGGCGGAGGCAGCGGGCTCGAATACGGCGAGGACAGAGTCCTGCGCGGCCAGGACGGCGTGCGCAGAATCGTCAACGACGCGCTCGGGCAGGCGATCTCGGTCAAGGACGAGAGGCCGACCGTCCCCGGCAGAGACATCCAGCTGACGCTCGACGCCGGCCTGCAGGAGAAGGTCGAGTCGGTGCTGGAGGGCGTCGGCAAGACCTACCGGCCCAGAGGCGCGACGGCGATCGTGATGAACCCGCAGACGAGCGAGATCCTCGCGCTCGCGAACTGGCCGCGGGTCGACGCCAACGACCCCGGCGGCGCGCCCGCCTACGCGCAGCAGAACCGCGCCGTCGGCATGACCTTCGAGCCGGGCTCGACCTTCAAGGCGTTCACCGTCGCCGGCGCGCTCGACGACGGCACCGCGACCCCCGAGAAGACCTACTACCTGCCGACCGAGCTGCACATAGCCGACCGGATCCTGCACGACGACCACGCGCGCGGCGAGGAGACCGCGACGGTCGCGCAGATCCTCGCCGAGTCGAGCAACATCGGCGCGGTCAGAGTCGCGCTCGACATGGGCGCCAGACGCTTCAGCCAGTGGGTCGACCGCTTCGGCTTCGGTCACAGAACCGGCGTCTCGCTGCCGGGCGAGGAGATCGGCCTCGTGCCGACCTACGACGACTACTCCGGCTCCTCGATCGCGAACCTGCCGATCGGCCAGGGCCAGGCGGTCACGCCGATGCAGATGATGCAGGCGTACGCGGCGATCGCCAACGGCGGCGTCCTGCGCGAGCCGCGGATGATCGAGAAGGTCGGCGGCGTCGCCGTGCCGGGGGCGAGAGGGAGACGGATCCTCTCGCAGCAGTCGGCCGCCGAGGTGCGCGAGATGCTCAAGGGCGTCCTGTCGGCCGGCGGAACCGCCGCCGAGGCGGCGATCCCCGGCTACGACCTCGCCGGCAAGACCGGCACCGCCAACAAGGTCGACGCCGACACCGGCGAATACTCGAGATCCCGCTACATCGCCTCGTTCATGGGCTTCGCGCCGGTCAGAGACCCGAAGCTGCTGGTGTCGGTCGTCGTCGACGAGCCGCAGGGCTCGATCTACGGCGGACAGGTCGCCGCGCCCGCGTTCCAGAAGATCGCGGCGTGGGCGTTGCCCTACTTCGGCGTGCAGCCGAATTGAATGGCGCGCGGACGCTCGCGAGGGGAAGGGTCGGGCGGCCCGAGTACACTCGTCGCCCGATGAAGCTGCTGGACGTGATCGGCAGCGCAGACGCCTCTCCACTCGCCGCCCCGCAGGGCGACGTCGAGATCGCCGCGCTCGCCTACGACAATCGGACGGTCCAGCCGGGAACGCTCTTCTTCTGCGTGCCCGGCTTCAGCCGTGACGGACACGACTTCGCCCCCGACGCGGTCGCGCGCGGTGCTGCCGCGCTGGTCGTCGAACGGCCGCTGGGGCTGGGCGTGCCGGAGGTGCTCGTGCCCTCCGTGCGCGCCGCGATGGCCCAGTTCGCCGCCAACTTCGAGGACCGCCCGAGCGAGTCGCTCGACGTCGTCGGCGTCACCGGCACCAACGGCAAGACGACGACCGCCTACCTCGTCCGCGGCCTGCTGGAGGCCGCCGGCCGCCAGACCGGGCTGCTCGGCACCGTCGCCGCGATCGTCGGCGGGCAGCAGCGCGAGGTCCAGCGCACGACCGCCGAGGCGATCGAGCTGCAGCGCGACTTCCGCGCGATGCTCGACGGCGGCGACGTCGCGGCCGCGATCGAGGTCTCCTCGCACGCGCTGGAGCTGCATCGCGCCGACGCGACGCTGTTCGCCGCCGCGATCTTCACCAACCTGACGCAGGACCACCTCGACTTCCATCCGACGATGGAGGAGTACTTCCTCGCCAAGCGCAGGCTGTTCGAGCCGGCGCTGCTGGACGGCGTCGCGGTCGTCAACGTCGACGACCCCTACGGCCGCCGGCTGGCGCAGGAGCTGCGCGCCGAGGGCGCCGGCCTCGTCACGATCGCGATCGATCACGAGGCCGACTACCGCGCCTCGAACCTGCAGGTCAGCCTCACCGGCTCGACCTTCACGGCGCAGACGCCGGAGGGCGCGTTCGACCTGCGCACCCCGCTGCCCGGCCGCTTCAACGTCCAGAACGTGCTCGGCGCCGTCGCCGCGGTGCGCGCGCTCGGCGTCCCGCTCGCCGAGATCGCCGCCGCGCTGCCGCAGGCCGGGCGCGTCCCCGGCCGTTTCGAGCCGGTCGACGAGGGGCAGCCGTTCGCCGTCCTGGTCGACTACGCCCACACGCCCGACTCGCTCGACAACGTGCTGCAGGCCGCCCGCGGCCTGACCGAGCAGCGCGTCATCAGCGTCTTCGGCTGCGGCGGCGACCGCGACCGCACGAAGCGCCCGCTGATGGGGGAGATCGCCGCGCGCCTCTCCGACGAGACCTACGCGACCTCCGACAACCCGCGCTCGGAGGACCCGGCCGCGATCCTCAGAGACGTCGTCGAGGGCACCGGCACGGGCCCGCACGTCCACGTCGAGGTCGACCGCCGCACGGCGATCGGCGCGGCGATCGGCGCAGCGCGCGACGGCGACGTCGTCGTGATCGCAGGAAAAGGGCACGAGCAGGGGCAGGAGTTCGAAGGCGGCCGCAAGACGCCGTTCGACGACGTCACCGTCGCGCGTGAGGCGCTGCGGGCGCTGAGAGACGGGGTGGCCTGAGCGATGGGACGGATCCTGATCGCGGGCACCGCCTCGCTGCTGCTCTGCATCTTCCTCAGCCCGAAGTTCATCGCCTTCATCCGCGAGCGCGAGTTCGGCCAGCAGATCCGCGCCGAGGGCCCGCAGGGCCACCACTCGAAGGCCGGCACGCCGACGATGGGCGGGATCATCATCTTCCTCGCGGTCTCGATCCCGTTCCTGATCCTGACCGAGTACGACTGGCTCGCGATCGGCGTCTTCGGGACCGCGATCGCCTGTGCGCTGATCGGCTTCGTCGACGACTACACGAAGGTGATCCACAAGCGCTCGCTCGGCGTCAGAGGGCGCACGAAGCTGATCGCGACGATCGCGATCTCGATCGGCCTGTGGCTCGCCGCGACCAGAGGCGCCGGGCTGCAGCCGACGCTGCGGCTGCGGATCGTCGACGCGCAGATCGACCTCGGGATCCTCTATCCCGTCTTCATCTACCTCGTCGTCGCCGGCACCACCAGCGGCGTCAACCTGACCGACGGCCTCGACGGCCTCGCCGCCGGCTGCGCCGCGATCGTGCTGCTCGCCTTCATCGGCATCACCTACATCACGACGGGTCAGCAGGAGCTGTCGCTGCTGGCCGCCTGCCTCGTCGGCGCCTGCGTCGGCTTCCTCTGGTTCAACTCGTTCCCGGCCAACATCTTCATGGGCGACACCGGCTCGCTCGGGCTCGGCGGCGCGATCGCCGGGCTCGCGGTGATGACGAAGACCGAGATCCTGCTGGTGATCCTCGGCGGGATCTTCGTGATCGAGACGCTGTCGGTCGCGATCCAGGTGTTCGCCTTCCAGACCTTCAGGAGACGCGTCTTCCTGATGGCGCCGATCCACCACCACTTCGAGCTGCGCGGCTGGTCGGAGACGAAGATCATCCTGCGCTTCTGGATCATCGCCGCGGTCTGCGCCGCGATCGGCTTCACGATCTACCAGCAGTCGATCCGCTGAGCGGCTTCTGAACCGGCGCGCTCGCGCGGCAGGGTCCGCGGCGCGCCCGTCGAAGCTGTCTTGGATGGATGCCGCCGTCGACCTCGTCAGATGAAGCGCCGCGACCGCGTACCGACGCAGCCGCGGCCGATCGAGCACCGCGTGCTGATCACGGCGACGCTGTGCCTGATCGCGATCGGCGCGGTGATGGTCTACAGCGCCTCCTCGGCCCGCAACCTGCTCGAGGCGGGCGGCTCCGGCACCGGCTACCTGATCCGCTACGTCGGCCTCGGCCTGATAGCGCTCGCCGGGATGCACATCATGGCCCGGCACGGCGTCGAGCTTCTGAGAAGACTGACGCCGCTGCTGCTGCTCGGCTCGTTCGCGGCGCTCGTGCTGGTGCTGATCCCGGGCATCGGCACGGAGGTCAACGGCGCCCGCTCGTGGCTGGGCCCCGGCATCTTCTCGCCGCAGCCGTCGGAGCTGATGAAGCTGGCGCTGATCCTCTACTGCGCGCAGTTCCTGGCCGCGCACCCGCGCCGGATCCAGACCTTCAGAGGGATGATGAGCCCTGTCGGCTACGTCGCCGGCGCCGCCGCCTTCCTCGTCATCATCGAGCCCGACACCGGCACGACGATCGTGATCGTCGGGATCGTCGCCTCGATGCTGATCGTCGCCGGCGTGCCGATCAGGTACCTCGGCTACTGCGCGGCGATCGGGCTCGTGCTGCTGCTGATCCTGGTGCTGCTGCAGCCCTACCAGCAGGACCGCCTGACCTCGTTCATCGACCCGTGGGCGGCCAAGTCCGGCGAGGGCTTCCAGTCGGTGCAGGGGCAGATCGCGCTCGGCTCCGGCGGGCTGTTCGGCGTCGGCATCGGCCAGTCGGTGCAGAAGGTCTTCTACCTGCCGGAGGCCCACACCGACTTCATCCTCGCGGTGATCGGCGAGGAGCTGGGGCTGGTCGGCGTCTCGGTCGTGATCGCGCTGTTCGGCCTGATCGTCTGGTCCGGACTGCGGATCGCACGGAGCGCGCGCGACCAATATGCAAAGCTGCTGGCCACCGGCCTCACGGCCCTGATCGCATGTCAGGCACTGCTCAACATCTTCGTCGTGCTCGGAATGGCGCCGCTGACCGGCGTCCCGCTGCCGTTCGTCTCGTACGGGCCGACCAACCTGATCGTGATCCTGGCCGCCGTCGGGCTGCTGCTGAACCTCGCCGACCGCAACCGCGCGTACATGCGGCTGGTCGATACGGATCGCGAGCCGCGTGAGCGCCCCGTTGCGGATCGTGATCGCCGCCGGCGGGACGGCGGGCCACGTCGTGCCGGCGCTGGCAGTCGCCGACGCGCTGCGGGCTGACGGCGCCGAGGTCACCTTCATCGGCGGCGAGCGGGCTGAGCGGGAGCTGGTCCCGGCGGCCGGCTACGAGCTGAAGACGCTCGCGGTCGAGGGGATCAGCCGCTCCAACCCGCTGAAGGCGGCGCGGGCGGTCGTGAAGGCCGGCGCGGGCGTCGTGAAGGCGCGCGCGCTGCTGCAGCAGCTGCGGCCCGACGCGGTGATGGGCGGCGGCGGCTACGTCGCCGGCACCGTCGGCGCCGCGGCCGCCTCGCTGCGGCTGCCGCTCGTGCTGACCGAGGCCGACTCGCACCTGGGGATCTCCAACAAGGCGCTGGCGCGCTTCGCCAGACGCGTCTGCCTCGCCTTCCCGCTCGACGGGCGCGAGGGGGAGAAGTATCTCGTGACCGGGCGGCCGGTCCCGCCGCCGGCGACCGATCGCGCCGCGGCGCGGGCCCGTTTCGGCCTCGGCGACGCAGAGACGGCCGTGGTCGTGTTCGGCGGCTCGCTTGGGGCGCGCTCGATCAACACGGCCGCTTTGAGCGCGTTCGCGGCGCCGTCGCTCGACGGGCAGCCGCTGCGGATCGTCCACGCCGCCGGCGCGCGCGACTTCGATTCGCTCAGATCGCCCGGCGACCACTACGACCTGCGCAGATACATCGACGGCTTCGGCGAGGCGCTGCTCGCGAGCGACCTCGTCGTCGCCCGCTCCGGCGGCTCGATCTTCGAGATCGCCGCCGCCGGCAGAGCGGCGATCCTGATCCCGTACCCGCACGCCGCCGCCGACCACCAGACCGCCAACGCGCGCTGGATGGAGCAGGCTGGCGCCGCGGTGGTGGTCGCCGACGCCGACCTGAACGCGGAACGGCTGGCGCGCGAGGTCTCCGCGCTGGTCGGCGACCGCGCGCGGCTGCAGCAGATGGCCGCCGCCTCAGCGTCGCTGGCGCGGCCGGACGCGGCGCGGGCGATTGCGGCAGAGCTGCTGACGGCGGCTCGCGCGGGCGCCGACGCGCGCTGAGCAGCTCAGCCGAGCGACGAGCTGGTCAAGGCTGCCGGGCGCTGAGCGCGACGGCGCGTCCGCACGCCCGCGAGGGCGCTGACGACCGCCGGTCGCGCTGCCCGGGACGCGGGGCGGCAGGGCGACCGGCGGTCGTCGGCGCGGCCGGCGCACGGCTCCGCGGGGGATGCGGAGCCGCCGCACGGATGCGCCGGCACGGCTGAGGCGGCTGCGGTCCTACTGCAGCCCCATGTTCGGCTCCCCTTGGGCGTTCAGCCCGTTGGCGACGCGCACGCACGTGCCGCCTCTGACCGCCCCGCCGTTGTACGCCAGCCGCAGGCAGTTGCGCATCGCCAGCTGACCCCAGTAGTTGGCGTGGATGCTCTCCTGCAGCTGGTACGGGCCGACGAGCGTCGTGACGGTGCGGATCTGGTTGACCCACTCGCTGTTGTCGACCGCGCCGGCGCTTCTCCAGTTCGCGATCCCGCGCTCCTCCAGCAGCCCGACCGTGTTCTCGCACAGCCGCCGGCCGTCGAACGCCTGCTGCAGGTCGAGCAGTCTCGTGTTCGGCAGGCCGCTCGCCGGCAGCGCGTTGCGCATCGTGTTGTTCATCGCCGGCACGACGACGTCGTTGGCCCAGTTGACGTCCCGGTTCCAGGCGCCGCAGCCGCCAATCGTCTGGCGCGTGAAGCCCGTCTCCGGGTAGCGCGCTCTGTCGCTGCGCGGGATCGGATCCCAGTAGGTCTGGCCGACGATCGTGTACTGCGAGGTGCTGTAGCCGGCCGCTCTCATCGCCTGCGCGACCCGCAGCAGCGCGTCGCGGACGTTGGCGGTCTCGGTCGCCTGGCGGGCGGCGGTGAAGCGGTTGGCGATGTCGGAGTCGTCGGAGCAGTAGTTCTTCCACCACGACGGCGACGTCAGCCAGTTCTCGACGCAGCGCGTGACGACGTCGGCGAAGCCGTAGTTGTTCGCGCTGATCATCACGACGACGGCCGTGACGTTGTGCGTCGCGGCGTACTCCTGCAGCAGCAGCGCCTGGCCCTTGCGGCCGGAGGCGTCGCTGTAGAAGTCGACGCCGGGCTTGAAGTCCTGGCCCGAGCCGGTGCCGACGGTGCTCGTCTGAGCGCCCGAGCAGGCGAAGTTGACGCCGGTCACGCCGCCGCCGATGAACGCCTGCGCGCTTCTGGAGCGGTGGCAGTTTCTGATCGCCTCGCCGCTGGGCGTGTCCCAGTAGGCGGTCGATCCGAGCGCGTCGATCTTCGACGACGCGTCGTTCGTGTTGCCGGCCCAGCGGCCGGCCTCGCCCGAGATCGCCGAGTCGCCGAGCGTGACGACGTTCGGCGTGCCGACGCCCGGTCCGTCAGCGTGCGCGACGGCCGGAACGGCGCAGGCGCCCGCAAACGCGAGCGCGCAGGTGACCCCGCGCACGCTGCGCGGGCTGATGTCTCCCCACATCGAGGTCTCCTCCCCGTGATTCGCCCCGGCTCACGCCGAAGCGCTGATGGGGGATACCACGATGAGGCGGGGCGACAAACCCCGTTGTTGGAATTTTGTTCAGTTAGGCGGCGAGCGGCTCGGCGGCGGGGCGGCGCGCCTCGCGGAAGGTGACGATCCGGCCGCGCTGCTCGTCCCACAGCTTCAGCCGCGGCGCCTTGAGCGCGTCCCAGACGGTCAGCACCGGCACCTGCTGGAAGACGTCGAGCCCGTCGTGCGCCGCCTGCAGCTTGTAGTTCGGCACGCGCGCGGAGAGGTGGTGGACGTGGTGGAGGCCGATGTTGCCCGAACACCACTGCAGCGGCTGCGGCAGCTTCAGGTAGGAGCTGCCGCGCAGCGCGGCGTCGGCGTACGTCCACGTGTCGCTCGACTCCCAGTAGGTGTCCTCGAACTGGTGCTGGACGAAGAACAGCCACACCCCGGCGCCGCCCGCGAACAGGATCAGCAGGCCCTGGATGATCAGGAACTGCTGCCAGCCGACCAGCAGGCACATGCCCGTGACCGCGATCGCGACCGCGACGTTCGTCATCCAGACGCTGTGGCGGATCCGTCTGCTCATCGATCTGTTCCACAGCCGCGGCTGGATCGTGAACGACCACAGCGGGCCGAGCGTGAACAGCACGAACGGGCTGCGGAAGATGCGGTAGCCGATCCGCGTGCCGCGGCTGGCGGCGTTGAACTCGGCGACCGTCATCGTCGGCACATCGCCCTCGCCGCGGCGGTCGAGGTCGCCGGCGGTCGCGTGGTGGACCGCATGGCTGTGACGCCACGACGCGTACGGCGTCATCACCAGCAGGCCGGTGAAGCGGCCGAGCCACGTATTCGCCGCCTTCGCCTCGAAGAACGAGCCGTGGCCGCAGTCGTGGAAGACGATGAACGAACGCAGCAGGAAGACCGAGGCCGGGACCGCGAGCGCCAGCGTCAGCCAGAACGAGACGTCGTTCAGCGCCCACACCATCACCGGCCACAACAGCAGATACGGCACCACGGACGTGGCGAGATCCAGCAGCGCCCGGCCCCGATCGGGCGTCGCGTAGGGCGCGACGTCAGCGCGCCAGGGGTTGTTCATGGTCGGTGTCACAAGCGGATCATGGCGGGTCCGGCGGCGGTGCGGAGCAGTGCCCGCCACCGGATCGTGGTGGGGTTGTCCCCCGGGGTCAGGGCCGCACGAGCCCGAGCCGGTAGGCGAGGATCACCGCCTGCACCCGATCGCGCAGGTCGAGCTTGCCGAGCACGCGCGCCACGTGGGTCTTGACGGTCGCCTCCGACAGCACCAGCCGCGCCGCGATCTCGGCGTTCGTGCGGCCGGCCGCCAGCTCCAGCAGCACCTCGCGCTCGCGCGGGGTGAGCGCGGCGAGGCGCGGGTCCGTCTCGCTGGAGACGCTCGGCTGCGGCTCGGCGGGGAGCTGGTGGGAGAAGCGGTCCAGCAGGGCGCGCGTGACGCGCGGCGCGACGACCGCGTCGCCGGCCGCGACCGCGCGGATCGCGGCCGTCAGCTGCTGCGGCGGCACGTCCTTCAGCAGGAAGCCGCTGGCGCCGGCGCGCAGGCCGGCGAAGGCGTAGTCGTCGAGGTCGAAGGTCGTCAGGATCAGCACGCGCGCGCGGACCTGCCGTTCGGCCAGCCGGCGGGTCGCCTCGATCCCGTCGGTGCCGGGCATCCGCACGTCCATCAGCACGACGTCGGGATCGAGCTGCAGCGTGAGCGCGACCGCCTCGTCGCCGTCGCCGGCCTCGCCGACGACCTCGATCCCCGGCTGCGCGCTCAGCACCATGCGGAAGCCGGCCCGCAGCAGGGCCTGGTCGTCGGCCAGCAGCACGCGGACGCTCATCGCGGCAGGCCCGCGCAGACGCACCAGCCGCCCTGCGGCCGCGGCCCCGCCTCGACCGTGCCGTCGAACAGCGCCAGCCGCTCGCGCATGCCGGCGAGGCCGTGGCCTCCCTCCGGCTGAAGCGCGGATGCGCCATCGTCGCTCACCACGACCGTCACCGCGTCATCTTCCCAGCGCAGCGTCACCTCCGCGCGCGAAGCGTCGCGCGCGTGCTTGCGCGTGTTCGTCAGCGCCTCCTGCACGACGCGGTAGAGCGCCAGCTCCGCGCCCGGCCCGAGCGGGCGCGGCTCGCCCGTGACCGTCAGCCGCGTCGGCAGGCCGGCGGCGCGCGAGTCCTCCAGCAGCGCCTCCAACTGGGCGAGGCCCGGCTGCGGCGCCAGCGGCGCGTCGCCGTCGCGCCGCAGCACGCCCAGCAGCCGCCGCATCTCGCCGAGCGCCTCGCGGCCGGTCGCGGCGACGTTCGCGACCGCCGCGTCGGCCTGCGCCGGGTCGCTCGCGCGCGTGAGACGAGCGCCGTCGGCGAGCGCGACCATCACCGACAGGCTGTGCGCGACGACGTCGTGCAGCTCGCGTGCGATCCGCGCCCGCTCGGCCGCCGCCGCCAGCGCCGCCTCCTGGTCGCGCTCCCGCTCCAGCTGGGCGGCCCGCTCGTGCAGCGCGGCGAGCTGCTCGCGGCGGGTGCGGACGTAGACGCCGAGCACGGTCGCGGCGACGGTGCAGGCGCTCAGCGTCAGGAAGGCCGGCGACAGCGCGCCCGCGCCCGACCATCTCGCCGCCGCCAGCAGGCAGCCCAGCTCCAGCACCGCGACCGCCGCCACGACCAGCCAGCGGCGCCGCTCGTGCGCGGCGACCGTGTAGATCGCGATCAGCAGCGACAGGTCGGCGATCGAGATCTCCAGCGTCAGCCACTGCACGAACGCGGCGATCGCGACCAGCGCGAAGACCGGCACCGGCCAGCGGCGGCGGACGGCGAGCGGCAGCACCATCGCCGCCGGCACGAGCCAGCCGGCGCGCGGCGGGCGCGGCTCGCCCCAGGCGACGGCGAGCGCCAGCAGCAGCGTCAGGCCGAGGCCGTCGACCGCGAGCGGGTGGCGCGCGGCCCAGGCGCGGGCGCGCTCGAGCATGCTCATGAAGCAGCCTCGGCCGGGAAGGCGAGCCGCAAGGCGAGCGTTCACGACGGAACCCGAGGCCGCAGGCCGAGTGGTTTCGCGCTCACGCGTCCTTTCGCAGCAGCGACCAGATCCCGCCCGCGAGCACGACCGCGGTGAAGGCGGCGAACAGCAGCAGGCCGGCGCCGGGCGCGAGCGCGTCCGGATCCGGTCTCGCGAGCGCGACCGACTCGAGCGCGTTCGACGGCAGGTACGGCGCGACCGCGGTCCACAGCTCGCCGACGATCGGCAGCACCAGCACGATCCCGAACAGCGTCGCGATCGCCGCCGCGGTGTTGCGCAGCAGGAAGCCGAGCGAGGCGCCGAGCAGCGCGGTCGCGGTCAGCACGACCGCCTGGCCGACCACCGCGCGCAGCACGCCCGGGTCCGACAGGCTCGCGTGCCAGTGGGCCGACATGACGGCGCTGCCGAGGAACCAGGCCGCGAACGAGGCGGCGAGCGTCGTCGCTCCCAGCACGAGCGTCAGCAGCGTCAGCTTCGCGGTCAGGACCGGCAGCCGGCGCGGGACGGCGGCGAGCGTCGCGCGGATCATCCCGGTCGCGTACTCGCCTGTGACGACGAGCACGCCGGCGACGCCGAGCAGCAGCTGGCCGAGGAAGCGGCCGCCGACGTGGACGTCGTAGGAGACGGAGACCGACTGCCGCTGGAGATCGCTCATGGTCGCCCACTGATGGTTGCGGATCAGCCCGACCATCACCGCCATCCCGACCATCGCGGCGAGGCCCGCGGCGAGCGTGAGCGTCGTCGAGCGGAGCGAGCGCAGCTTGATCCACTCCGAGCGCAGGACGCGCGGGAAGCTGACTGCCGAGGCGCTCGCGGGCGTCTGCCGCAGGGCGCTCATGCCGCCACCGCCTCGTACTCGACGGCGTCGCGCGTCAGCTCCATGAACGCCTCCTCCAGCGTCGCCCGCTGCGGTGTCAGCTCGTGCAGGGTGAGGCCGTGGTCGCGCGCGACGGTGCCGATCTGCGCGCTCGTCAGGCCGCTCACCTCCAGCTCGTCGCGGGCGCCGCTGGCGACCGCGACGCCCGGCCCGGCGAGCCGCTCGCGCAGCGTCGTCGCGTCGGGCGTGCGCACCAGCACGCGGTCGCTCGCGGCCCGGCGCGTCAGCTCCTCGACCGGCAGGTCGGCGATCAGCCGCCCTCTGCCGACGACGATCAGGTGGTCGGCGGTCAGCGCCATCTCGCTCATCAGGTGGCTGGAGAGGAAGATCGTGCGGCCCTCGGCGGCGAGCCCGCGCAGCAGCGTGCGGACCCACAGCACGCCCTCCGGGTCGAGGCCGTTGACCGGCTCGTCGAGGATCACGGTGCCGGGGTCGCCGAGCAGCGCGGCCGCGATCCCCAGCCGCTGGCCCATCCCGAGCGAGAAGGCGCCGGCGCGCTTGCCGGCGACCTGGCGGAGGCCGACGAGGTCGATCACCTGCTCGACGCGGGCGTGCGGGATCGCGTGCGTGGCGGCGAGCGCGCGCAGGTGGTCGCGGGCGCTGCGGCCGGGGTGGATCGCGTGCGCCTCCAGCAGCACGCCGACCTCGCGCAGCGGGGCGCGGTGGTCGCGGTAGGCGCGGCCGTCGACGCGCGCTGTGCCGGCGGTCGGCGCGTCGAGGCCGACGATCATCCGCATCGTCGTGGACTTGCCGGCGCCGTTGGGGCCGAGGAAGCCGGTCACTCTGCCGGGCTCGACGCGGAAGCTGAGCGCGTCGACGGCGAGCCGGTCGCCGTAGCGCTTGGTGAGGTCGGTGACGTCGATCATGGCTGGCGACGTTAGGTCCGGCGCGCCGTTCGCGAAACGGCCGTGCGGGCGATCTTCCGCGTCCGCGCGTACGCCGCGCGGATGACACCGTACGCCGGTCGGGCGGGCCGGCGCGGTGGGGCTAGCCCCCGCATCGGGACGGGTGCGCGCAGCCGCGCGCTGACCGATCCGCTCCAATGACGCCGGGCCTGTCGGCGACCACCATCTCGTGCATGATCTTCCCTGCGATGCCCGGCACCGACCGCGACAGCGAGGCGCGGCCCTCCGACGACTACGAGGTCACGCTCGCGCTCCACGGCGCGATGGCGGGCCTGGTCGGGGCGGTCGTGACGATCGTCTGGGCCGCGACCGGCGCCGGCTCCTTCTGGCCGATGTGGGCGTGGCTGGGGCTGCTGGTGACGCTCGCCGTCCACGCGCTCGGCCGTCATCTCGTCGACACGCTCGAAGGGCGGCTGCGGCCGTTCGTCTTCCACGTCGAGGTGACGGTCGTCGTCTGCGCCTTCGAGATCGTCATATGGGCGATGTCGGGCGGCGGCTACTTCTGGCCGATCTGGCCGATCGTCGGGCTCGGCTCGCTGCTCGCCGTCCACTGGATGGTGCTCAACCGCGGCTGGCTGCCGACGCGCAGAGAGCGTCAGCTGACCGAGCGCGTCGACCAGCTGACGCGCACGCGCCGCGGCGCGCTCGACGTCCAGGCCGCCGAGCTGCGGCGGATCGAGCGCGACCTGCACGACGGCGCGCAGGCGCGGCTGGTCGCGCTGTCGATGCAGCTGGGGCGGGCCGAGGAGCGGCTGGAGGATCAGCCGGAGGTGGCGGAGCTGGTGCGCGCCGCGCGCGGCGAGGCCGGCGCGGCGATCAAGGAGCTGCGCGACCTCGCGCGCGGGATCGCGCCGCCGGTGCTGGCCGACCGCGGTCTGGTGGCGGCGGTGGAGGCGCTCGGGCAGCGCTCGGCGGTGCCGGTGACGGTCGAGGCGCGGATCGAGCGGCGGCTGCCGCCGGTCGTCGAGACGGCCGCCTACTTCGTCGTCGCGGAGGCGCTCACGAACGTCGCCAAGCACGCGCCGTCGGCGGGCGCGCGGGTCGTGCTGGCCGAGCGCGACGACCGGCTCGTGGTCGAGGTCGCCGACGACGGGCCGGGCGGGGCTGCTCTGGACTCCTCCGACGACGCGCGCGCCGCCGGGTCCTCGACGGGCCTGGCCGGGCTGCGCAACCGCGTCGAGGCGCTCGACGGCGAGCTGCGCGTCACCTCGCCGGAGGGCGTCGGGACCGCGGTGCGGGCGGAGCTGCCATGTCGATAGAAAGAGTGCCGATGCGCGTCGTGATCGCCGAGGACAACCTGCTGCTGCGCGAGGGGCTGGTCGCGCTGCTGAGAGAGCGCGGGATCGACGTCGTCGCACAGGCGGAGGACGGCGACGGCCTGCTGCGGATCGCCGCCGGCCACAAGCCCGACCTGGCGATCGTCGACGTGCGCCTGCCGCCGTCGTTCACCGACGAGGGCGTGCGGGCCGCGATCGAGGCGCGCAGACGCGACCCGAGACTGGCGATCCTGATCCTCTCCCAGTACGTCGAGCCGGTCTACACCTCCGAGCTGCTGGCGGCCGGCGACGGCGGCGTCGGCTACCTGCTGAAGGAGCGCGTCGGCGAGGTCAGAGCGTTCGTGGAGGCGCTGGAGCGGGTCGCCTCCGGCGGCACCGCGCTCGACCGCGAGGTCGTCGCCGAGCTGGTCCGCGCCCGCCACGCCGGCGACAGCGGCGGCATCGCCGGCCTCACGCCGCGCGAGCGCGAGGCGCTGGCGCTGATGGCCGAGGGCAAGACCAACGCCGCGATCGCCCGCGCGATGGTCGTGACCCCGGGCGCGGTCGAGAAGCACGTCTCGAACATCTTCTCCAAGCTCGACCTCCCGGCCACCGACGACGACCACCGCCGCGTGCTCGCCGTGCTCGCCTTCCTCGGCGCCGGCGACAGCTGATTCCCCGCGATACAAGATCCGGTGTGTAGACATCGGATCGGCCCGTTCGTACGGTGGTTTGCATGACGATCACAGCGAACAGTCAGCGCCCGCCGCTCGTGATCCTCCCGGAGCTCGTGGAGGCCGACCGGCGCGTGGCGAAGCACAACGGACGCGAGCCGCTCGATGCGGAAAGACTGCGCCGGACCGTGGTGCAGGCGAAAGAGCACATTGACGAGCTGCGAGCTCGCGGCGTTCCGGTCGAGGATCCGGCAGGCGAGGAGGACGATCCGTACGAGCAGCGCCATCTCGCGGCGCGATGGAACCGCATCGCCGATAACGGCTTGCACCTGGAGGAGGCGGCATGACCACATCGACGGCGACGAGATGCGGCGTCGTCCTCATCGATGCGTCGGCGCACAGCCGACGCAGCATTTCGATCGGTTGTCGCAGGTGCTGGACTTCAAGAGCGTCTGGCTGGCGCCGGCGGGGTCGTTGACGTAGGGGCGAGGCGCGTGGGGGCGGGGTCGGTCGCTAGGGTCTTCGGCCGTGACGGACGTGAGACCTTGGGCCGGGCGGCGGCTCCACTTCATCGGGATCGGCGGCGCTGGGATGAGCGGGTTGGCGTTGGTCGCCGGCGCGCTCGGCGCGGAGGTCAGCGGCTCCGACCGGGCCGACTCGCCGACCGTGGCGAAGCTGCGCGAGGGCGGGGCGACGGTCGCGGTCGGGCACGACGCCGCGAACGTGCCGGCGGGGGAGGGGGTCGAGCTGGTCTACTCGACCGCGGTCCCGGCCGAGAACCCGGAGCGCGCCGCCGGGCGCGAGCGGGGGCTGGTCGAGCTGCATCGCGCCGACCTGCTCGGCGAGATCACCGCGCTGCCGGGCCACCGCTGCATCGCCGTCACCGGCACGCACGGCAAGACGACGACATCGAGCATGGTCGTCCACGCGCTGATCGGCTGCGGGCTCGACCCCGGCTACCTCGTCGGCGGCGAGGTCCGCTCGACCGGCTCCAACGCCGGCTGGGGCGGCGGCGAGCTGATCGTCGTCGAGGCCGACGAGTCCGATCGCTCGCTGCTCAGACTCCACCCGGACGTCGCGGTGCTCACGAACGCCGAGCTCGACCACCACGCCACCTACGGCTCGCGGCTGGAGGTCGACGAGACCTTCCGCGAGTTCCTCGGCAGAGCGTCAGCCGGCGTCGTCGTCTGGGATCGCCCGGACCTGGTCGCGCTCGCGCCCGGCGGGGAGGCGGCCGCTGCGCGCGGCGAGACGACGGGCGAGGCGGGGGCGGGCGAGGCGGGCGCGGGCGGCGTGGGCGAGGCGGGCGCGGGCGGCGCGGGCGAGGCGGGGGCGGGCGGCATCGCGGTCGTCCCCTACGACGTGCCCGAGCCGATCCTCGACGCGACCGGGATCAGCTTCGGCTGGCGCGGGCACGACGTGCGGCTGACCGTCCCCGGCGCTCACAACGCGCTCAACGCGGCGGCGGCGCTGGAGGCCTGTCGGCTCGCCGGTGCCGACCCTGGCCAGGCCGCAGCGGCGCTTGCCGACTTCCGCGGCGCCGGTCGCCGCTTCGAGCTGCTCGGCACCGCCGCCAGCGGCGCGAGGATCTACGACGACTACGCCCACCACCCGACCGAGGTGGCGGCGACGGTCGCGGCTGCGCGCACGCTCGCGCCCGGCCGCGTGGTCGTCGTCTTCCAGCCGCACCTCTTCTCGCGCACGCGCGCGTTCGCGCGTGAGTTCGGCGCCGCGCTCGCCGCCGCCGACCTCGTCGTCGTGCTCGACGTCTACCCGGCGCGCGAGCGTCAGGAGGAGTTCCCCGGCGTCAGCGGCCACCTGATCGCCGCCGCCGCGGCCGACGCGCGCCGCGACGGCCCGGCGGACGGCGTCGCCTGGCTGCCCGGCTTCGACGCCGCCGAGGCCTACCTCAGAACCGCCCTGCGCCCCGGCGACCTCGTGCTGGCGATGGGCGCCGGCGACGTGAACGCGCTCGGCCGCCGCCTCGTCGGGTAGCGGCGCCGCGCGTCGCGTGGGCGTCTGGGGCCGGCCGTCGCGCGGGGGAGGGCCGCCGGCTCGGACGCGCTGCCTGTCGGCGAAACGTCCGCTCAGGCGATTTCGAGCAGGCGTCGCGGGCTCTGGGTCGAACCCCTCGGTTGCATGTCCCGATCCGCCCCCCCACCGTCCGCGCGCCTGCCGCTGCTGCGCAAGCTGGGCATCGTGCGCGACGGCGCGCCCGCGCACGCCGCACCGCGGCCGCCGCGCGGCGCACGCGTCGCGAGCCTGACGCGCGTCCGCCCGCGCCGACCGCGGCTGCGCACGATCGTCGTCGCGCTGCTCGCGACGGCGCTGCTCGTCGCCGGCTGGTTCTGGCTGCGCGACTCCTCGCTCGTCGGCGTCCGCACGGTCACCGTCACCGGGCTCAACGGCGGCCAGGCCCAGGAGATCGAGCGCGCGCTCGACAACGCCGGCCGCAGCATGACCACCCTTCACGTCCGTCGCGACGCGCTCGACTCGGCCGTCGCGCCCTTCTCGATCGTCAAGCGGATCGAGGTCACGACCGACTTCCCGCACGGGATGAGGGTCCACGTCGTCTCCAACGTCGCCGTCGGCGCGGTCGAGCTCGACGGCAGACGGACCCCCGTCACCGCCGACGGCACGCTCCTGCGCGACGTCGCCGCCGCCGACACGCTCCCGCTCGTCCCGCTCCACGGCACGCCGACCGGCTCGCGCCTGAACGAGGGCGAGGCGATCGCGGCCTTCGCGGTCCTCGGCGCCGCCCCGACCGCCTTCCGCCACCGCGTCGAGCGGGTCGCGACGACGAGAGCCCACGGACTCGAGCTGCAACTGCGCGACGGACCGGCGCTGTGGTTCGGCGATCGCGAGCGGCTGACCGCCAAGTGGGCGGCCGTCGCCGCCGTCCTCGCCGACCCGCAGGCGGCCGGCGCGGCCTATGTCGACGTCGCCGCGCCGGAGCGCCCGGCGGTCGGCGGACTGCCCGACGGCGCTCCGGCGACGAGCGAGAGCGACGACCCGGACCTGCCCGACGGCGCGACCGTCGACCCGCAAAGCGGCGCCCTGCTCGATCTTGGCGCCGACGACTCCTCCTCCAGCACGGACACGGCAACGCCCGATCCCACCGCGGAGACCACCCCCTGACCTAACCGTCAACCTGAGGTCGAGCCCTTGGCCGGAGCGCAGAAAACGCTCCACAACTGCTAGAGAGTTCGGCATTCTGCAACGCATCTTGCGTGCGGCAGACCTCGTTGACACCCAGCCGAAAAAGCCCGTAACGTGCGACAATCCAGTCACTGGCGTGGGGCAAACTCTCAACGCTAACTCCAGCCTCGGACGGTAACCCTCATGGAAAGCGGCAGCTATCTCGCAGTCATCAAGGTCGTCGGTGTCGGCGGCGGTGGAACCAACGCGGTCAATCGCATGGTCGACGCCGGCCTGCGCGGCGTCGAGTTCATCGCTGCGAACACGGACGCCCAGGCGCTGCAGATGTGCGACGCCGACATCAAGCTCAACATCGGCCATGAGCTGACCAGAGGCCTTGGTGCCGGCGCCAACCCCGAGGTCGGCCACGGCGCCGCCGCCGAGTCGCGCGACGCGATCAAGGAGGCACTGAAGGGCGCCGACATGGTCTTCGTCACGGCCGGCGAGGGCGGCGGCACGGGCACCGGCGCCGCGCCGGTGATCGCCGAGATCGCCAAGAACGAGATCGGCGCGCTCACCGTCGGCGTCGTCACGCGGCCGTTCAGCTTCGAGGGCGCGAACCGCAACCGGCAGGCCGAGGAGGGCATCCAGCGCCTCCGCGAGCAGGTCGACACGCTGATCGTGATCCCGAACGAGAAGCTGCTCGGCGTCGTCGAGCGCCGCACGACGATCATCGAGGCGTTCCGCGAGGCCGACAACGTGCTGCGCCAGGGCGTCCAGGGGATCACCGACCTGATCACGATCCCCGGCCTGATCAACCTCGACTTCGCCGACGTGCGCACGATCATGCACAACGCCGGCACGGCGCTGATGGGCATCGGCACGGGCTCCGGCGAGACGCGCGCGGTCGACGCCGCCAAGGCGGCCGTCTCCTCGCCGCTGCTGGAGGCCTCGGTCGAGGGCGCGACCGGCATCCTGCTCAACATCACCGGCGGCCACGACCTCGGCCTGTTCGAGGTCAACGAGGCGGCCGAGATCGTCTCGGCCGCGGCCGACACGCAGTCGAACATCATCTTCGGTGCCGTCATCGACGACTCGATGGGCGACGACGTGCGCGTGACCGTGATCGCGACCGGCTTCGAGCACGGTGGCGGCGGCCCGGTCCAGCGCGCCACCAACGAGGCGCGCGAGACGGCCAGAACGACGCGCAGGCGGCGTGACGTGACGATGGACGACCGGCAGCGCTCGTCGCTGGAGATCAGCGACGACGACATCGACATCCCGAGCTTCCTCCGATAGGGCGCACGGGCGGGGTGGGCGGCCCTCGGAACGGCCGCCCACGTTGCTAGATTCCCGCGCTCGATGAGCGCCCCTGAGACGTCCCTCCGCCGCACCTCGCTGTACGCCGCGCATCAAGCCGCCGGCGCCAAGCTGGTGCCGTTCGCCGGCTGGGAGATGCCGGTCCAGTACCCCGCCGGGATCAGAGCCGAGCACCTCGCGGTGCGCCACGCCGTCGGCGTCTTCGACGTCTCGCACATGGGCGAGATCGAGACGCGCGGCCCTGGCGCGCTCGCCTTCCTGCAGCGCATCCTCTCCAACGACGTCGAGAAGATCGACCAGGGCGGCGCGCAGTACAGCGTCCTCTGCCAGGAGGACGGAGGCGTCCTCGACGACCTCTTCACCTACCGGCTCGGCGAGGACAGGTACCTGACCGTCACCAACGCCGCCAACCACGCGCAGGACCTGGCCTGGTTCCAGCAGCAGGCGAAGGCGTTCGAGGAGGTCGAGGTGATCGACCGCGCGGCCGATTTCGCGATGCTGGCGGTGCAGGGCCCGGAGGCGCGCGGCCTCGTCGCGGTGCTGACGGAGGGCGGCGCCGACGCGCTGCCCGGCCGCTTCCGCGTCAGCGAGTGCCGCGTCGCGGGCGTCGACGCGCTCGTCTGCGGCACCGGCTACACGGGCGAGGACGGCGTCGAGCTGCTCGTCCCTCCGGCCGACGCACCGGCCGTCTGGGAGGCCGTGCTGGCCGCCGGCGCCGCGCCCGTCGGCCTCGCCGCGCGCGACACGCT
The DNA here is from genome assembly GCF_030646155.1 of Conexibacter sp. CPCC 205762. Taxonomy (GTDB): domain Bacteria; phylum Actinomycetota; class Thermoleophilia; order Solirubrobacterales; family Solirubrobacteraceae; genus Conexibacter. The sequence goes on along the minus strand of NZ_JAUTDN010000005.1, from coordinate 116,100 downwards.
GCGGCTGGAGGTCTGCTTCCACCTCTACGGCAACGACCTGATGACGACGCGCGGCCCGATCGCCGCCGGTCTCGGCTGGTGCTGCAAGGAGGCGACCGGCTTCATCGGCTCCGAGGCCGTCGCGAAGGCGCGCGCCGAGGGCCCGAGCGAGAAGCTGACGCCGTTCGTCTTCACCGGCGCGGGCATCCCGCGTCAGGGCAATCCGGTCGTCGGTGGCGGGGTCGTCACCAGCGGAACGCTTTCGCCATCTCTCGAGGTGGGTATCGGGATGGCCTATCTGCCGGTGGAGCAGGCCGTGCCCGGCACGGAGATCGAAGTGGACGTGCGCGGCAAGCTGCGCCCGGCCGTCGTCAAGGAAAAGCCACTCTTCAGAAAGGGCAGCTAATGGCCGACGCCAGCTATCCCGAGGACCTGCTCTACCACGCCGAGCACGACTGGGCCAAGATCGACGGCGACGTCGCCACCTTCGGCGTGACCTGGTTCGCGCAGGACTCGCTCGGCGACGTCGTCTTCTTCGACCCGCCGGCGGTCGGCGCTCAGGTCACGGCCGGAGAGGGCTACGCTGAGGTGGAGTCCGTCAAGGCCGTCTCGGATGTGATCGCCCCGCTCAGCGGTGAGATCGTCGAGGTCAACGAGGCCCTCAAGGACACCCCCGAGCAGATCAACGACGACCCCTACGGCGAAGGCTGGATGGTCAAGGTCAAGCTCAGCGACCCGTCGCAGACGGAGACGCTGCTGAGCCAGGCCGACTACACCGCCCAGCTCGGCTAGACGGGTCTGACAGAGGTCATATGAGCACGTACACCTCCGCAACGGACGCCGATCGGCGCGCGATGCTCGACGCGATCGGCGTCGACTCGATCGAAGCGCTGTTCGCCGACATCCCCGCCGCCCTGCGTCTGGACCGCGGGCTCGACCTGCCCGCGGGGCTCTCCGAGCAGGAGGTGTACGCGCATCTGCGTGCGCTCGCGGCGAGAAACGTCTCGACCGAGGACGAGATCAGCTTCCTCGGCGCCGGCATGTACGACGCCTACGTCCCGGCGCTGATCGACTCGATCATCCTGCGCTCGGAGTTCCTGACGCCGTACACGCCGTACCAGCCGGAGATCTCGCAGGGCGGCCTGCAGGTGATGTTCGAGTACCAGACGGCGATCTCGGAGCTGACCGGCCTGCCGGTCTCCAACGCCTCCGTCTACGAGGGGCCGAGCGCGGTCGGCGCGGCCGGCTACCTCGCGAAGCTGACCAACGGCCGCCCGCGCGTGCTCGCCTCGCGCGGTGTCCATCCGCACAGCCGCGAGACGCTCACGACGCTCTCGCACGGCTACGGCCAGACGGTCGAGGAGATCCCGCTGAAGGACGGCGTCACCGACATCGAGGCGCTGAAGTCCGCGCTTGCCGACGACGTCTCCGCGGTCGTCCTGCAGCAGCCGAACTTCCTCGGCTCGGTCGAGGACGTCGCCGCGCTCACCGCCGCCGCGAAGGAGCACGGCGCGCTCGTCATCTGCGCCTGCGACCCGGTCCCGCTCGGGATCCTCCAGCCGCCCGGCGAGCAGGGCGTCGACATCGCCGTCGGCGAGGGCCAGACGCTCGGCAACCGGCTCGACTTCGGCGGCCCCTCTTTCGGCTTCTTCGCCGCCGCGCAGGAGCACATCCGCCGCATGCCCGGCCGCATCGCCGGCGAGACGACCGACGTCGACGGCCGCCGCGGCTTCGTGCTGACGCTGCAGACGCGCGAGCAGCACATCCGCCGCGAGAAGGCGACCTCCAACATCTGCACCGCGCAGGCGCTGAACGCGCTCGCCGGCGTCATCTATCTGTCGTGGCTCGGCCGCGACGGCCTCGTCGAGCTGGGCGAGCTGCTGGTGCAGCGGACCGCCTACGCGCGCGAGCGGCTGGCGCAGATCGACGGCGTCGAGCTGCTGCACGAGGCGCCGGTCGTGCGCGAGTTCGCGGTCGCGCTCGACGCGCCCGTCGGCGCCGTCGTCGAGCGGCTCGTGTCCGAGGGCATCAACCCCGGCTACATGCTCGCGACCGACTATCCGGAGTACGAGAACGGGCTGCTGATCGCGATCACCGAGCAGCGCTCGCGGGCGCAGATCGACCGCCTCGCGGAGGCGCTGGAGCGTGCGCTGGTCGCCGAGCGAGCCGCCACCGTCGGCGCCGGAGCGGGGGCGCAGGCATGAGCGCGACCGTCCCCACCCAGCCGGTCGAGGGCCTGCCGATGCAGCGCGACGAGATCAAGACGATCTACGAGCGCTCGGTCGAGGGCCGCCGCGCTTTTGCCGCGCCGCCGCTCGACGTCCCGGTCAAGCCGCTCGACGAGCTGATCCCTGCCGCGCTGCGGCGCAGCACGCCGGCGCAGCTGCCGCAGGTCTCCGAGCCGGAGATCGTGCGCCACTACAACCGCCTGAGCAAGCGCAACTTCGACCTCGACACCGGCTTCTACCCGCTCGGCTCGTGCACGATGAAGCACAACCCGAAGCTGCACGAGCGCGTCGCCGGCCTGCCCGGCAACGCCCGCCTGCACCCGCTGCAGGACCCGGCGCGGGCGCAGGGCGCGCTGGAGCTGATGCACGGCCTGCAGGAGTCGCTCGGCGAGATCGCCGGCATGCCGCACGTCTCGCTGCAGCCGTCGGCCGGCTCCCACGGCGAGCTGGCCGGCCTGCTGCTGACGCGCGCGTACCACGAGGACCGCGGCGAGCAGCGCACGAAGGTGCTGACGCCCGACACCGCGCACGGCACCAACCCGGCGACGGTGACGATGGCCGGCTACGAGGTCGTCAAGGTCGGCACCAACGCCGACGGCGGCGTCGACGTCGACGACCTGCGCGCGAAGGCCGACGACTCGGTCGCCTGCCTGATGCTGACGAACCCGAACACGCTCGGCGTGTTCGACCCGCAGATCGAGGAGATCGCGCGGATCGTCCACGGGGTCGGCGCGACGCTCTACTACGACGGCGCCAACCTCAACGCGATCATGGGCATCACGCGCCCGGGCGACATGGGCTTCGACATCGTGCACTTCAACCTGCACAAGTCATTCACCCAGCCGCACGGCGGCGGCGGCCCCGGCGCCGGCCCGATCGCCGTCTCCGACCGGATCGCGCCGTATCTGCCGCGGCCGCAGGTCGTCAAGCGCGAGGACGGCACGTTCGACCTCGAGCACGACATCCCCAAGTCGATCGGCAAGCTGCGCGGGTTCCAGGGCAACTACGGCGTCTTCGTGCGCTCGTACGCCTACATCCGCTCGCTCGGGGCGGAGGGGCTCAGAGAGGCGTCGGAGATCGCCGTCCTCAACGCCAACTACCTGCTCGCGCTGCTCAGAAGAGCGGGCGTCGCCGAGTATCTGCCGGCCGCCTTCGACCGTCTCTGCATGCACGAGTTCGTGCTGTCGGGCGCGCCGATGAAGCGCGACCTCGGGATCAGAACGCTCGACCTCGCCAAGCGCCTGCTCGACCACGGCGTCCACCCGCCGACGGTCTACTTCCCGCTGCTCGTCGACGAGGCGCTGCTGCTGGAGCCGACCGAGACGGAGACGAAGGAGACGCTCGACCACTTCGCCGACGTGATCGCCGAGATCCTGGCGGAGGCGAAGGCCGATCCCGAGATCGCCCGCAACGCGCCGTACACGACGCCGGTCCGCCGCCTCGACGAGGCCGGCGCGGCGAAGAAGCCGGTCATTCGGCAGCCGCTGTAGCGCCCGCGCCGTCAAGGAGCGTCCTGTCCGGCCGAAGAGCCGGGCAGGACGTTTCCCAAGGAAGAGGGTCGCATGCATCGCCGAGCTGTTCGCCGTACTGCCGCCGGGCTCACGCTGGCGGGAGCGTTGCTGCTGCCCGCGACGGCCGCCGCCGTCTCGTTCTCCGCGCTCGGCCCCGTGCCGATGGGCGGCACGCCGAACGCGCTGGCGGTCGCCGACTTCGACGCCGACGGGCTGCCCGACGTCGCCGGCACCGTCTCCGCCTCGGCGGGACCAACAGCGTCGCCGTGCGCCTGTCGACCCGCTTCGGCACCTTCTCCGGCGGCTCGACCGTCGTGATCGGCAGATTCCCGACCGGCGTCGTCGCCGCCGACCTCGACGGCGACGGCAACGTCGACCTCGCGACCTCCAACTACCAGTCGAACGCGGTCTGGGTGGCGCGCGGCACCGGCGACGGCAGCTTCGGCGTGCCGCAGAGCCACGACATCGGCGCCGGCAGCTACGCGATCGCGGCGGGTGACGTCAACGGCGACGGCGCTCGACCTCGTCACCGCCAACCCGTTCGCCAACGCGGCGTCGGTGCTGCTCGGCGACGGTGCCGGCGGCTTCACCGTCACGTCGATCGCGGTCGGCGCCTTTCCGGAGAACGTCGCGGTCGCCGATCTCGACGGCGACGGCGACGACGACGTGATCACCTCCGACGTTCGGCAGCGCGCAGGCGCCGGTCCCGCAGGGGACGGCGGGCGCGACGCGGACGCTGACGCTGACCAACGACGGCCCGATGCCGCTGCGCGTCGGCGGCCTGCTGTTCGGCGGCGACGATCCCGACGACTTCGCGCTCTCCTCCGACAGCTGCCGCGCCGCGGTCCCCGCCGGCGGCAGCTGCGAGCTGCGCGTGCGCTTCCTGCCGCAAGCGCAGGGGGAGCGCGCCGCGACGCTGACGGTCCTCTCCAACGCGGCCGGCCTGGCGCCGATCGCGCTGAGCGGGACCGCCGGGCCGCTGCCGCAGGGTCCGGCCGGAAGCGACGGGACCGACGGCGCGAGAGGCGACACCGGCGCGGCGGGTGCGAAGGGCGACACGGGCGCGGCCGGCGCGAGGGGCGATGCCGGCACGGGCGTCGCCGGGGCGAAGGGCGACGCGGGCGCGACCGGGCCGAAGGGCGAGACGGGCGCGGCCGGGCCGGTCGGGGCTCAGGGGAGAGCGGGGTCGATCCAGCTTGTGACGTGCACGGTGCAGAAGGCGAGGGGCAGAAAGTCGCGCAGACGTTGCACGACGAAGACGATCTCCGGCAGCGTGACGTTCACGACGGCGGCGAAGGCGTCGGCGACGCTTGCGCGCGGCAGTCGCGTCGTCGCGCGCGGCAGCGCGAGCGCCCGCGGCGGCCTGGAGCTGCGCAGCGGCGCGCGGCTCGCGGCCGGTCGCTGCACGCTCACGCTGCGGTGGAGCGAGGGCGGGCGCAGCGTCACCTCGCGCGCGCCGCTGACGATCCGCTGACGCATCGCGCGCGCGACGAGGCGCCCGCGTCGCGCTGCCCGCCCGCGGTCGTCCGCGGCGCGCCCGCCGCCGAGCTCGGCCGCGGATGTATCTGGAAAGCGGTGGGTAGCCTCGTTCACATGAGCGAGCTTCCCCCGCGAGACCTGCCCGACGAGCCTGCGCGACCGGACGAGGCGGGCGACGCGCCTGGCGCGAGCGACCGACTCGAGGCGGAGCGGCCCGAGCCCGGCGCCGAGCCGGCACCCGGCGACGCGCTCGCGGCCGGCGGCGCCGTCGATGCGGACGAGCCCGACGCCGCGCTCGTCCCGCCTCCGCCGCCGCCCGAGCGGCCGTCAGTGCAGGAGGCCGACGAGCGCGCCCAGCGCCGGCTGGAGCGCGAGCAGCGGCGCGGGGGCCGTCCGCAGGCGCAGGGGATGGTGCCCGCGCGGGAGCACCGGCGGTTCGCCGTCGAGCGCATCTTCGTGCGGCTGATCGCGACCGGCGGCATCGTCGCGATCGCCGTCGTGCTCGGCGCGATCCTCGTCTCGCAGGACGTCGCCGGTTGGACCACCGGGCTCGTGATCGGGCTCGTCACGGTTGTGCTCGCCGCGCTTCTCTGGTCTTCGCGCGAGCTGTAGCGCGTCCGCGGCGATCGCGGCGTTCAGCTCGGCGCCGAGCAGGAGCGCGACGTTCGAGAGCCAGATCCAGCCGACGAGCACGATCGCGCCGGCGAAGGCGCCGTAGAGCGCGCCGACGTCGGCGACGCGCGAGATGTAGGTGGCGAAGCCCCATGAGGCGCCCAGCCACAGCGCGACGCCGACGCCCGCACCAGGTGTCAGCCAGCGGAACGAGCGCTGGCGCAGGTCGGGCGTGACGGTGTAGAGGAACGAGAAGACGAGCACCGCGACCGCCACCGCAGCCGGCCAGCGGGCGAGGTTCCAGACGTCGGCGACCTGGGTGCCGAAGCCGGCGAACCCCAGCAGGTCCTCGGCGAAGCGGCCGCCGACGAAGACGAGCACGAGGCTGACGAGGATCAGCGTCATCAGCACGACGGTCGAGAGCACGTCGACGGTCTTGCGGTGCAGGAAGCTGCGTCCGCCGCTGACGCCGAAGACGACGTTCAGCGCGCGCCGTGCCGACTCCAGCACGCCGGTGGCGCCGTAGAAGGCGATCACGATCGAGAGGGCGAGCGTCGTCGCCGCGGTGCCCTTGTGCTGGAAGGCGCTGCGCAGCGAGCTGTCGAGCGGGTCGAGCGCGGAGGCCGGCGCGACCTCGCGCAGGTAGCTCATGATCGCGTTGTAGGTCGTCGGGTACTGGCCGACGAGGCCGAGCAGCGAGACCGCGAGCAGCAGCGCCGGGAACAGCGACATCAGCCCGTAGTAGGTGAGCGCCGCGGCGTGCTGCGTCATCTGGTCGTCGTAGAAGGCGATCAGCGCGCGCTTGCCGATCCGCAGAGACCTGCGCATATGGGTCTGACAGCTACCCGCTCAGGCGGGGATGAGATCGCAGCGCGGCGCGAGGGCGGCTGTCATCGCCCGCTAATCTCGACTCACTGAGTCGAGATTGAAGCGAGGATCGTCCGCATGACCGCCACGCCGCTGCTGCCCGCCCTGATCGACGCCGCCGCGCTCGACGCCCACCGCGGCGATCCCGAGCTGCGGATCTTCGACACGACCGTGCTGCTGCAGCGGCCGCCAGAGGGCGGGCCGTACGAGGTCGTCAGCGGCCGTGCCGGCTACGAGCAGGGCCACATCCCCGGCGCCGCCTTCGCCGATCTCGCCGCCGACCTCGCCGACCCCGACGCGCCGTTCGCCTTCACGCTCCCGCGCGCCGAGCGGTTCGCGCGCGCGGCCGGCGCGCTCGGGATCGGCGACGGCGCGCACGTCGTCGTCTACGCGCAGAGCGCGACGATGTGGGCGACGCGGCTGTGGTGGCTGCTGCGCTACTTCGGCTTCGACGCCGTCAGCGTGCTCGACGGCGGCCTGCCGGCGTGGCGGGCGGCGGGCCTCCCGCTGGAGACCGCCGCGACGCCGTACCCGCCCGCGACGTTCACCGCGCGGCCGCGCCCCGAGCTGCTCGCGACCCGCGCCGACGTCGAGGCGATCGCTCGCGGCGAGACGCCCGCCTGCCTCGTCAACGCGCTCTCGCCCGAGGTCTTCCGCGGCGAGGGCCCGAGCTCCTACAGCCGTCCGGGCCGGATCCCGGGCAGCGTCAGCCTCCCGCACGCGACGCTCGTCGACCCCGGCACGAACCGGTTCCGCCCGCTGCCGCAGCTGCGCACCGCGCTCGACGCCGCCGGCGCGCAGCCGGGCCAGCAGGTCGTCGCCTACTGCGGTGGCGGCATCTCCGCGACGGTCGACGTCTTCGCCTGGGCGCGCACCGGCCGCGACGACGTGAAGCTCTACGACGGCTCGCTGACCGAGTGGACCGCCGACCCCGATCTCCCGGTCGAGGTCGGCTGATCCTCACGCCGGCCGCTTCGCCGTCACGATCACCTGCGCGCCCTCCTGCGGGATCATCGTGACGTTGCGGTGGCGGGCCTTCTCGGGCGCCGCGTCGACCGGCGCGAGATCGGTGCGGCGGGCGATCGCGCGCATCACGACGCGCTGCTCGGCCATCGCCAGCGCCGCGCCGAGACAGCGGCGGATGCCGCCGCCGAACGGGATCCACGTGTAGGTGCCGGGTCTGACGCCGAGGAAGCGCTCGGGGCGGAAGGCGAACGGGTCGGGGTAGACGTCCGCGCGGTGGTGCAGCAGCAGGATGCTGACGAGCAGCTCCGACTCCGCTGGCAGCACGTGCTCGCCGAGCTGCCAGGGCCGCTTCACGCGCCGGCCTATGATCGGGATCACTGGGCGGGAGCGCATCGTCTCGTGGATCGTCGCCTCGATCCAGCCGTCCTCGTCGGCGAACTCGGCGCCGCCGGAGCGGGCGACCTCGCGCAGGCGGTCGTACGCCGCCGGCGTGCGCACGAGCCGTTCGAACGACCAGGCGAGCGAGTTGGCGGTCGTCTCGTGGCCGGCGAGCACGAGCGTGACCAGCTCGTCGCGCAGCTCTCTGTCGGTCAGCGGCGTGCCGTCCTCTGCGGTCGTGCGCAGCAGCAGCGAGAGGATGTCGGTCCGCTCGGCGGCGTCGTCGGCGGCGCGGCGGGCGTCGATGACGGCGTAGATGTAGCGGTCGAGTCTCGCCAGCAGCCGCTTCAGCGGCCCGGCGGGCTCTTCGCGGTTGATGTTGAGCAGCTCGAAGAACTGCGCCTCGGGCCGCACCGACAGCGCGATCCCCCAGCGGATCGCCTCGCGCAGGCTGCGCTCCGGCGTGCCCTTCTCGGGCAGCCCTTCGATCCCGAAGATGCCGGCCATGATCACGTCGAGCGTGATCGCCTGCATCCGCGGCGCCAGCCGGATCGGCTCGCCGATCGGCCAGGCGTCGATCTCTCTGTCGGCGACCTCCGCGATCATCGCCGCGTAGCGCGCGACCGCCTCGCCGTGGAACGGCGGCAGCAGCAGCTTGCGCTGGCGCATGTGGCGCGGGCCGACCGCGGTCAGGACCGAGTTGGGGCCGACGATCGGCCGCAGCGGCGACTCGCCCGTCAGCGACGGCGCGTCGTCGGCTCTGGCGGTGAAGAGCGACTTGACGTGGTCCGGGTGGCTCGTCATCACGACGGTCGCGTCGCGGTCGAACATCCCGCTGAAGCGGAACGTCTCGCCATACCGGCGCTGCGCGGCGAAGACGAACTCGATCTGGCGGACGGAGAAGCGCAGCGTCTGCAGCGCGCGCGGCAGCGCGATCAGCGGCGGCAGCGCAGGCGGGCGGCGGTCGTCGGATGCGAGCGGCCCGGCGGGAGAGGAGGGGGCCTCGCCGATCAGCACGTCGTCGGCGCAGGACGGGGCGAGCGTGGCCATGGGAGCTATTGAATCAGAGTCCAATAGCTTCGCTCAAGCGGGAACCGCCCTAGACTCGCCTGGACGATGGCCAGCGTCCGCACCCGCCTCGACGTCGACGTCCGCCGCGAGCAGCTGCTCGACGCCGGCGTCGAGCTGTTCGCGCGCAGGTCGTGGGAGGAGGTCTCGATCGACGGGATCGCCGCCGCCTGCGGCGTCTCGCGCGGCCTGCTCTACCACTACTTCAAGGGCAAGCGCGAGTTCTACGTCGCCTCCGTCGAGCGGGCGGTGCAGCGGCTGCACGAGGAGATCGAGCCGGAGCTGACGCTGCCGCCGACCGCCCAGCTGCTGACCGGCCTGCAGCGCCACTTCGCCGGGATCGAGCAGCACGCCGATGCCCACACGCTGCTGCTGGGCGTCGCCGCCGCCGACGAGGAGGTCGCGGCGATCGTCGCGCGCGACCGCGAGGCGTTCGCGCAGCGCGTGCTCGCCGGCATGCCCGGCGCCGGCGGCTCCTCGCCGCTCGCGCGCGCGACCGCCCGCGCCTGGATCGGCTCGGTCGAGGCGGCGACGCGCGAGCTCATCGCCAGCGACGGCGACGTGACCGCCGAGCAGCTCGTCGCCGTGCTGGCCGAGTCGCTCGTCGCCGCGCTGCTCGCCGCCGCCCGCCTCGACGCCTCGATCGAGGTCCCGCCCGGGATCGACGGCCTGGCCGGCGGCGGCATCGTCGAAGCGATCGTCGCCAGCTGGTCGGATGACCCGCCCGGCGAACGCCCCGGTGGCGCCGAGCAGCCGGTGCCATAGGGCGGTAGACCTACTGCTGTATGCTGTGCTGTATATGGCTGCTCTGCGCACACAGATCTATCTGACGTCGGACCAGCGCGAGCGATTGGACGAGATCGGTCGCCGGGAGGGCAAGCCGCTGGCCGAGCTGGTGCGAGCCGCCGTCGACGAGTACCTCGCACATACCGCGCCCGACGCCCAGATTGCGCTCGACGCGACCTTCGGCGCAGTCCCCGACCTCACGGTCCCAGCCCGCGACGAGTGGGATCGTGCCTGACGTCCTCGTCGACAGCGACGTCTTCATCGACCATCTGCGCGGCGCGCACGCTTTCAGACCGCCGCGCGGTGACGTCGCCTACTCGGTCGTGACGCGGACCGAGCTGTTCGCCGGTCGCGCGAGCCAGGAGCGCGCCGTCGTGCAACTGCTCGCGCCCTTCCGCGAGGTGCCAGTGGATCGTGCGGTCGCCGAGCTGGCCGGTCGTCTGCGGCGGGAGCGCGGGGTCCGCATCGCAGACGCGCTGATCGCCGCGACGGCCGTCACGCAGGGTCTGCGCCTGATGACGCGCAACGTCAGAGATTTCGAGGGCGTTCCACGGCTGCGACTGATCCCGCCGGACCGATAGATTTCAAGCCATCGTGCGCATCTTCTCTGGGATCCAGCCGACGGGTCGCAAGCACCTCGGCAACTTCATCGGGGCGATCGAGCCCTACGTCGTCCATCAGGAGCGGGGCGAGGCGATCTACTGCGTCGTCGACCTGCACGCCACGACCGTGCCGTACGAGTCCGCGAGAATGCGCGCGAGCGTCTACGACACGGCGTGCATCCTGCTCGCGGCCGGGCTCGACCCGGAGCGCTGCATCTTCTTCCGCCAGTCCGACGTGCCGGAGCACACCGAGCTGAGCTGGCTGCTGGCGGCGGTCACCTCGTTCGGCGACCTCAACCGCATGCACCAGTTCAAGGACAAGGCCGGCGCGCAGCGCGACCTCGTCTCGGCCTCGCTCTTCACCTACCCGGTGCTGATGGCCGCCGACGTGCTCGCCTACCGCGCCGACGAGGTCCCGGTCGGCGACGACCAGCGCCAGCACATCGAGCTGATGCGCGACATCGCCGAGCGCTTCAACGCCCGCTTCGCGCCGGAGGCGGGGACGCCGCCGCTGGTCGTGCCCGAGGGCGTCTACCGCGAGGTCGGCGCGCGCATCATGGACCTGCAGGAGCCGACGCGGAAGATGTCGACGACCGGCGGCACCGAGCAGGGCACCGTGCTCGTGCTCGACGAGCCGAAGACGATCGAGAAGAAGTTCAAGCGCGCCGTCACCGACTCCGGCAGCGAGATCGTCCACGACCGCGAGCAGAAGCCGGGCGTCGCGAACCTGATCGAGATCTACGCGGCGGTGCGCGGGCTGTCGTTCGCCGAGGTCGAGCGCGAGTTCGCCGAGGCCCGCTACGGCGACTTCAAGGTCGCGGTCGCAGGCGCGGTGGTGGAGCGGCTGGAGCCGGTCCAGCAGCGCTACGCCGAGCTGCGCTCCGACGAGGGCGCGCTGGAGGCGATCTTCGCCGCGGGCGCCGAGAAGGCCCGCGCGATCACGCGCGAGACGCTCGCCGACGTGCGCGAGCTGATGGGCGTCGGGCCCAACCGCGCCGCCGTCCCCTAGCCGTTTGTAAGCGGGCGCGCCCGTCTGGACATATGGGGGTGTGACCGCTCCCGCCGACCGCGCCGCGCCCGCTGCCGCCCCGTCTCCGCCTGCGGGCGGCGCCGACCCGGCGCGCGCCCGCCTGGAGGCGCTCTACGTCGCGCACGCCGTCGCCGTCCATGCCTACGCGCGGCGCCGGACCGATCCCGCCAGCGCCGAGGACCTCGTCGCCGAGACCTTCCTCGTCGCCTGGCGCCGGCTCGACCGCGTCCCCGCCGACGCGCTCCCGTGGCTGTACGCGACCGCCGGCCGGCTGCTCGCCAACCACCGCCGCGGTGAGGCGCGGCGGGCTGCGCTGGCGGCACGCGTCGGGCGCGAGCGGGCGGTCGTCGCCGGCATCGGCGGCGCAGCAGCCGGTGGGACCGAGTTGAGCGACGACGGAGAGCGGCTGCTGCGCGGGCTCGCCGCGCTGCGCCCGGCCGACCGCGAGGCGCTGCTGCTGACGGCGTGGGAGGGCCTGGAGCCGGCCCGCGCCGCGACCGCGATGGGCTGCACGAAGGCGACCTTCCACGTCCGCCTCCACCGCGCCCGCAGACGGCTGGAGGCGGCGCTGGAGCGCGAACGCGCGGCGGCAGAGGTCCAAGCGAGCGCAGGCCGCGCGACAGGCGGCGGCGTTGACGCGGACGCCGCGGCAGCAAGCGGATCGATCGAGGAGGCACGCACATGAGCGACGTGATCGACCGCCTGCGCGCGCTCGACCCCGAGCCCGACGGCCGCTCCGGCGCGCCCCCGCTCGGCTGGCTGCGCGCGCTGCTCGACGCGGAGCCCGAGCCACCCAGCCGCGTCCGCCGCCCGCACCGCGCCCCCGGCCCCCGTCGCCGCGGCCCGATAGCCGTCGCCGTCGCCCTCGCCTGCCTCATCGCCCTCGCGCTCGTCGCCGTCGCCGTGCTCGGGGGCGGGAAGGACGAGGACGGGTTGGTCCCTGCGCACAGCGAGCAGCCGGTCGTCGTACATGTCGTCGTCGACGCCGTCGAGCCTGGTCCCGTGATTCAGATAGGCGAGGGCAGAAACCGAGGGAGGCTCGACGGCCCCGTCGAACGCTGGAGCGACGTCGGCGGTCAGCGCTGGCGTGAACGGACGACGCTGAGCCGCGCGAGAGGGCTGCCGGGCGGGACGATCGACACCGCGTTCGAGAAGAACGTCGAGCGCACGCGCGAATCGTGGAGCCGAAGAGTGCGCGTCCAACGCGACCCCGGCAGGTCAGGAGCCACCTTCGGCAGCAATATCGCATTGCTGAACGGCCTCTCGCCGTTGGCGCACACCGACGCGGGTCGCGCGTTCATCGCCGGAGTTCCCGATCCACGTGGCGCGATTGAAGCGATGATCGCGCGCCGAGAGATTCGTGCGGCAGGCGAGACGATCCGTGACGGACGGCGATTGCTGCGCTTCACAGGGGAGACGGCTGCGCGCCGCACTCGGCCCGGCAACGGCTTCTGGCCGGCGACACGGTCGACCTTCCTGCTCGATCCCGACAGCTACGTGCCATTCGAGATCGAGTGCCGATACGCCTTCCTGCCGCAGAGTCCGAGACAGCCGCCGCGGTTCACGGGCCATACGACGTTGCGCTTCCTCGTCTACGAGACGCTTCCCCTGAGCAGACGCACGGAGTCGTTCCTGCGGCTCGGCGGGCCGACCCGCTGAATCAGCGCGGGTCGAGGTCGACGCGGACCGTCAGCAGCTCGCTGCCGAAGGCGCGCACGGCGCGGGCGTTGGCGCCGCGGCCCTTGCCGGTGGTCGCCAGCCATCTCTGCCGTTCGAGCGGGTCGTCGTCGGGCAGGGCGGTGGCGGTGCCGCTGAGCCACTGCTTGCTGCCGCCCGTGCGGACCTGGACACGCACGCGCGGGTCGGCGGCGATGTTCTTGACGTAGGCGGCATTGGGACCATGCTCGGCGACGATCCAGAACTGCTCGCCGACGAGGCCGTCGCCGACCGGCGTCTGGCGCGGCTGGCCGCTCTTACGGCCGGTCGTCTCCAGCAGCGCGTAGCCGGGCGGGAGCCAGCCGCGCGCCAGCAGGCGCTTGATCAGCGGGTTCACCAGCTTGTTCTGGAACGGGCGCACGACCCGGTGCTTGAAGCTCCCTGACATGTCATGAGCCTGACAGATGAGCGCGGTGAGCAGGGAGAAGCAGGAAGCCGGCGCGACTGCGCACGGAGGCGTCGGGTGCTGCCGCTAGCGTGTTCGAACAGATGCGCGCCGCCGATCTCGATCTCGACCTGGACGTCTTCGCAGGGCCGTTCGACCTGCTGCTGACGCTCGTCCTGCGCGAGGAGGTCGACCTGCTCGAGGTCGACCTCGCCGACGTCGTGCTGACCTACATCGACTTCCTCGAGGCGAAGGGCGAGCTGGACCTCGAGCTGGCGACCGAGTTCCTCGTCCTGATCGCGGCGCTGCTGGAGCTGAAGTCGCGCCTGATGCTGCCGGGCGAGGAGGAGGAGCTGGTCGACCTGCAGCCGAGCGAGGCGGCCGAGGAGCTGCTCGCGCGCCTGCTGGAGGCCCACCGCTACCGCGGCGCCGCCGACTACCTGACGAGACGGCTCGCCGCCGAGACCGGCTACCGCTTCCGCCAGGCGCCGCTGCCGGCCGCGCTGCGGCGCGGCACGCTGGACGACTCGCGCCCGGTCTACGACCCGGCGCAGCTGGGCCGCGCGATCGGCGGGCTGCTGCGGATGCCGGCCGAGATCTCGCTCAGCCACGTGACGATCCAGAGAGTCACCGTCGTCGAGCGGCTGAGACACTTGCGCTCGCTGCTGCACCGCGGCCGCTTCTCGTTCGACGAGGCGGTCGCGAGAGCGGACCGCGTCACGGTCGCGGTCACGATCTGGGCGCTGCTGGAGCTGTACAAGCGCGGCGAGGCGACCTGGGAGCAGGACGAGCCGTTCGCCGAGATCACGGTGCAGGCGCGCGCCGAGAACCCGTGGGCGACCGCCGAAGCGGTCTGATGGCCGACGAGCAGCCGCCCGACGCGCCCGACGCCGAAGCCGAGGCGCCCGCGCCAGCAGCGCCCGCGCCCGCAGCGGCCGACTTCGACACCTCCGAGCTGGAGCGCCTGATCGAGGCGCTGCTGTTCCTCTCCAGCGACCCCGTCAGCGCCGACCAGCTCGCCGACGCCGCCGACGCCGACGTGCCGCAGGTCGAGGCCGCGCTGAGAGCGCTCGGGGAGGACCTCGAGGAGCGCCGCCGCGGGATCGTCGTGCGCGAGCTGGCCGGCGGCTTCGTGCTCGCCTCCAACCCGCTCGCCGAGGACGCCGCCCGCCGCCTCTTCGGCAAGCCGCGCACGCCGCCGCTGACGCCCGCGCAGGCCGAGACGCTCGCGGTCGTCGCCTACCTGCAGCCGGTCTCGCGGCCGGAGATCGCCCGCATCCGCGGCGTCAACGCCGAGTCGGCGGCGGCGACGCTGATCGAGCGCGGCGTGATCGAGGAGGGCGGCCGCTCGCAGTTCGGCGCCGTCCTCTACCGCACGACCGACCTGTTCCTGCGCCTGTTCGGCCTCAGATCGCTCGACGACATGCCCGACGTCAGCGCCTGGGACCCGTCGCCCGAGGTCGCCGCCAACATCCGCGACCGGCTGCTGCGCGCCGGCGAGGCGCGCCTCGGCGTGCCGACCGCCGCCCAGCCGGCCGAGGGCCGCACCGAGCGTCCCGGCGGCGCCGAGGCGGCCGTTCCCGCCGGCGACGCGCTCGGCGCGCTGGGCGCCGACGTCCCGCCGGAGGAGGAGCCGGACCAGGAGCCGGCCGGCGCCGACGTGATCCCGATCAGCCCGCCGCAGCAGCCTTGACGGCCAGCTGACCGCAGGCGGCGTCGATGTCGCGGCCGCGCGTCAGGCGGACCGTGGCGGAGATCCCGTGCTCCTCCAGCACCGCGCGGAAGGTCTCGATCGCCTCGCGCGAGGAGCCGTCGTAGATCGAGTCGGTCGGGTTGTACGGGATCAGGTTGACCTTGAAGATCCACGGCTCGAGCGTTCTCGCGAGCTGCAGCGCCTGCGCGTAGGAGTCGTTGACGCCGGCCAGCATCACGTACTCGATGAAGACCATCCGCCGCTTGACCTCGTAGAAGTCGCGGCACGCTCTCAGCACGTCCGCGAGTCTGTAGCGGTCGTTGACCGGCATGATCTGCGAGCGCAGCGCGTCGTCGGGCGAGTGCAGCGAGAGCGCCAGGCGGATCGGCATCTCCTGCGCCGTCAGCCGCTCGATCCCGGGGATCCAGCCGACCGTCGAGATCGCCGTGCGGCGGTGCGTGATGCCGACCGACGGCAGCCGTCTGCAGGCGGCGAGCACGTGGTCGAGGTTCATCATCGGCTCGCCCATGCCCATGAAGACGCAGTGGTCGACCTCCTCGATGCGGCGGAAGTGGAGCGCCTGGTCGAGGATCTCTGAACGCGTCAGGTTGCGGCCGAACTTCATCGTGCCGGTCGCGCAGAAGGTGCAGGTCAGCGGGCAGCCCGACTGCGACGAGAGGCAGAGCGAGCGGCGGCCGTCCCTGTAGCGCATCAGCACGGCCTCGACCGCGCGCCCGTCTCTCGTCGAGAAGAGCGCCTTGACGGTGCCGTCGCTGGCGTGCAGCTCGCGCTCCAGTCTGAGGCAGGAGAACGGCACCCGCTCGGTGAGCGTGGCGCGCAGGTCGGCCGGGAGGTTGGTCATCTCCTCGTAGGAGGAGGCGCCTCTGGCGGTCCACTCCCACACCTGCTTGGCGCGGAAGGCCGGCTGGCCGAGGTCAGAGAGGGTGCTGTCGAGCAGGTCGAGATCCATCGCAGCCCTCTATGGTGGCAGGCCCGTGCGACTTGCAAAGTTCCTCGCCCATGCCGGCGTCGCCTCGCGACGCGCCTCAGAGCTCCTGATCGCCGAAGGCCGCATCACGGTCGACGGCCGCACCGCGACCGATCCGGCGCTCGACGTCGGTGAGCACAACGACGTCCGCTACGACGGCGATCGCATCCGCGGCGCCGAGCAGCGGGTCGTCTACGCGCTCAACAAGCCGGCCGGCGTCGTCTCGACCGCGTCCGACACGCACGGCCGCCGCACGGTCACCGACCTCGTCCCGCAGGGCCTGCGGCTCTACCCGGTCGGGCGGCTCGACGCCGACTCGACGGGCCTGATCCTGCTGACCAACGACGGCGAGCTGGCCAACCGCCTGACGCACCCGCGCTACGAGGTGCCGAAGACCTACAGAGCGACCGTCAAGGGCCCGTCGATCACCGACCGCGCGCTGCGGCAGCTGCGCGAGGGCGTGCGACTGGAGGACGGCCTGACCTCGCCGGCGCGCGTCCAGCGGCTCTCCGGCCACGTGCTGGAGATCACGATCCACGAGGGCAAGAAGCGCCAGGTGCGGCGCATGTGCGACGCCGTCGGCCACCCGGTCAGAGCGCTCGTACGCGTCCAGTTCGGCCCGCTGCGGCTCGGCGAGCTGCAGCCCGGCCGCAGCCGCCGCCTGACCGCGAGAGAGATCAGAGACCTCGCCGCGGCGGCGCACGAGCCGGCCGGCACCGCCTGATGGACGACGCCCGCGAGGTCGCCGTCTTCGACCTCGACGGCGTCCTCACGCGGCGGGACACCTTCACGCTGTTCGTCGTGAGCCGCTTCCGCCGCCGCCCGCTGCGGGTCGCGCTGGTGCTGCCGCTGGTGCCGCTGATGCTGCTGCCGGCGACCCGCCGCTGGGCGATCACGGCGGCGGTGCGGATCTCGCTGATCCGCCTGACCGTCGCGCAGTACCAGGCCGAGGCGGCGGCGTTCGCGCGCGAGCTGGCGGCGACGCCGGGCGCGCTGCAGCCGGGCTGCGTGGAGCAGGCGCGCGCGCACCTCGACGCCGGCGCGCGGGTCGTCTTCGCGACCGCCTCCGAGACCGCGCTGGCGCGGGCGCTGCTGGACGCCGCCGGCCTGCCGGACGCGGAGCTGGTCGCCTCGCGGCTGGTGCGCGCCGGCCGCGGCTGGCAGGTCGCGCTGCACAACCTCGGCGCCGAGAAGCCGCGCCAGCTCGCGGCGCACGGGGTGCGTGCGCCGTGGGCGGTCGCCTACAGCGACCACGCCGTCGACCTGCCGCTGCTGCGCGGGGCCGAGGTCGCGGTGCTCGTCAACGCCTCGCCGGCCTTCCTCGGGCTGGCGCGGGCCGAGCTGGAGGGGGAGGTGCACCTGGCCGACTGGCCGGCCGGGTGACCATCTACACTTCCGCCGCCTATGCGGCTCTTCGCGCTTCGAGGCGCCATCACCGTCGAGGACAACGACGCCGAGCAGATCCTGTCGGCGACCGATGAGCTGATGCGCGAGCTGATGTCGCGCAACAGCCTGGAGGCCGACGCGATGGTCTCCTGCCTCTTCACCAACACCGACGACCTCGACGCGCAGTTCCCGGCGGTCGCGGCGCGCAGGATGGGCCTCTCGAACGTGCCGCTGATGTGCGCCCGCGAGGTGCCGGTGCCGGGCTCGCTGCCGCTCGTGATCCGCGTGATGGTCCACTACTACGCGGCCGAGGACCACGTTCCGCAGCACGTCTACCTGCGCGGAGCCCGCGTCTTGCGGACGGACCTCGAGTCGGCGCAGTAGTCGTCGGCTACCGTCGTCTGCATGCAGCGCGCGCTCAGCTCTCTCCAGACCGTCTTCGCCGATCCCGCCGCCCCCGGCGCCGCCCCCGCGCTCGCTGAGCTGCGCGCCCGCTGGCGCGAGCTGGGGGAGCAGGAGCGGACGGCGCTGACCCCGCTCGCCAAGCTCGCCGCCGAGCGGATCAGAGCGGCGCAGCCGCCGTCGCCGCCGGCCGAGGACGACCACCTCTCGTATCTCGACAGCCTCGGCGGCCCCGCCGACGAGCACGACGATCCCGGCCGCTTCGAGCCGGCCGCCTTCGCGCCGCCGGCCGCCGCGCCGCCGCCGGCGACGGCCGCCGCCCCCGGCGCCGAGCCGACGCTCTTCTCCGCGCCGGCGCCCGCCGCCGTGACGGCCCCGCCGCGCCCCACCCGCGCCGCGATCGACGCCGACCCGGCCTCGCTGCTGCACCTGCTCGGCCTCTCCAGCTTCCGGCCCGGCCAGCGCGAGGCGGTCCAGGCGGCGCTCGACGGCCGCGACGCGCTGGTCGTGATGCCGACCGGCGGCGGCAAGTCGCTCTGCTACCAGCTGCCGGCGCTCGCCAGCGACGACCTGACCGTCGTCGTCTCGCCGCTGATCGCGCTGATGCGCGACCAGTGCGCCCGCCTGACCGACCTCGGCCACCCGGCCGTGATGCTCGCCTCCGGCGTCGACGCGGAGACCAATCGCCGCGCGCTCGACGACATCCGCAGCGGCGCCGCCACGGTCGTCTTCGCCGCTCCGGAGCGGTTCGCGAGCAGCGCCTTCCGCAGCGCGATCGCCGCCCGCACGATCGCCCTCTTCGTCGTCGACGAGGCGCACTGCGTCTCCGAGTGGGGCCACGACTTCCGCCCCGACTACCTGCGGCTGGCGCAGGTGATCGCCGACCTCGGCCACCCGCCGACGATGGCCTGCACGGCGACCGCGACGCCGAAGGTCGCGGAGGAGATCGTCGCCCGCCTGAGCCTGCGCGAGCCCGAGCGCGTCCGCTCCGGCTTCGACCGGCCGAACATCTCCTTCGACGTGCTGCCGTTCGACGGCGAGGGCAGCGTCGCCCGCAAGCGCGCGACGCTCGTGGCCGGCGTGACGATGGCGGAGAACCGCCCCGCGGTCGTCTACTGCGGCACGCGCAGATCGACCGAGGAGATCTCGGTGCTGCTCGACGAGGCCGGCATGAACACGGTCGCCTACCACGCCGGCATGAACGCCGAGCAGCGCTCGCTGCGGCAGGACGCCTTCATGCGCGGCGACGTCGACGTCGTCGTCGCGACCAACGCCTTCGGCATGGGCGTCGACAAGGCCGACGTGCGCTCGGTCTGGCACTGGGCGCTGCCGTCGAGCCTCGAGGCCTACTACCAGGAGGCCGGCCGCGCCGGGCGCGACGGCCAGCCCTCGCGCGCCGTCCTGCTCGCCTCGCGCGCCGACCTCGGCCGGCTCGTGCGCTTCATCCAGCAGGCCGAGGTGACGCCGGAGCAGGTCGCCGGGCTGGTCCAGCGGCTGCGCCACCAGGCCGGCGCGGAGGGCGTCGAGCTGGACGCCGGCGCCGAGAACGACCGGATCGCGCTCGCCGTCGCCGAGCGGGCCGGCGCGCTGCGGCTGGAGCCGGGCGCCGGCGGGCGGCTGCACGTCAGCCTCAACGACGGCGGGCTGGACCGCGGCCGCGTCGCGCAGCTGTGCCGCGCCGCGACCGACCGCCGCTGGCAGTCCTACCGCTCGATCGAGGCCTATTCGAGAGAGGGCGACCGCTGCCGCCGCCGCCAGCTGCTCGACCACTTCGGCGACGACACGCCGGTCGCGCCGCTGGGCCGCTGCTGCGACGTCCACGACGCGGTCGACTGGCTGCCGCCGATCACCGTCACGGCCGGCGGCCGCAAGGCGCGCGCCGCTGCCGCCGCGGCGCAGGAGGAGGGCCCGCCGGTCAGCGACGGCGAGCTGGCGCCGCTGAAGGAGTGGCGCCGCGAGCGCGCCGACGGCAAGCCGGCCTACACCGTCGCGACCGACGCGACGCTGCGCGAGATCGTCCGCCGCAAGCCGGCGACCGCCGCCGAGCTGCTCGACATCAGAGGGATCGGCCCGTCGTTCGTCGACAAGCACGCCGACTCGCTGTTCGAGCTGCTGGCACAATAGGCCCACTCATGGCCATCGAATTCACCGACAAGATCCGCCGCCTGCCCGTCTACCCGACCGCCGGCGGCTACGCGCTCGACGGCTTCGCGATGCTGGCGAGCAACGAGGCGCCGTTCGGGCCGATGCCGGGCGTGCTGGAGGCGGCGACGGCGGCCGTCGAGACCGCCAACCGCTATCCGGACCCGTCGAACATGAGGCTGCGCAGAGCGCTCGCGGCCCGGTACGACTACGACCCGATGAGAATCGCGATAGGCGCGGGCTCCTGCGACATCCTGCTGAGCGCCGCCGAGGCGCTGCTGGAGCCGGGGGCGGAGGTCGTCTACGCGTGGCCGTCGTTCTCCGTCTACCCGCACATGGCGGCCGCGACGGGCGCCCGCGCGATCAGAGTGCCGCTCGACGCCGAGCACCGTCACGACCTCGACGCGATGCTCGCCGAGATCACCGCCGCGACGCGCCTGGTGCTGATCTGCAACCCGAACAACCCGACCGGCACCGCCCACGCGCTGCCGGCGATCGAGCGCTTCATGGCCGAGGTGCCCAGCCACGTCTGCGTGATCCTCGACGAGGCCTACTGCGAGTTCTCGACGCTGTACGACCCGGACGAGTCGCTCGCGCTGCTCAAGCGCTACAGCAACCTCGTGATCCTGCGCACCTTCTCGAAGGTCTACGGCCTCGCCGGCCTGCGCGTCGGCTACGCGCTCTGCGGCGACGAGCGCTTCCGCGTCGCGGTCGAGCAGGTGCGCCAGCCGTTCTTCTGCAACTCGGTCGCGCAGGCCGCCGCCGAGGCCGCGCTGCTGCGCCAGGACGAGCTGACGCGGCGGATCGAGGAGACGGTCGCCAACCGCCTGACGCTGGAGGAGGAGCTGCGCGCGATGGGCCTGGAGGTCGCCGACTCGCAGGCGAACTTCATCTGGCACTCGCTCGGCGACGGCGACGAGCAGGAGATCCTCGCCGGCCTCAGAGAGCGCAAGGTGCTCGTCCGCTCCGGCGGCGCGCTCGGCCGCGCCGGCTGGTCGCGCACGACGATCGGCACGGCAGCCGAGAACCGCCGCTTCCTCGACGCGCTCAAAGAGCTCGTCCAGCAGCCGGTCTGACGCGGTCGCGGCAGCTCCCAGCGCGCGCTCAGGGGAATCCCAGGCGGGCGCGGGAGGCTGCCGCGCATGAGCCAGAGAACGTCGTCCCTCACGCGCCGGCAGGCGCTCACCGCCGCCGGGGCCGCTGCCGGCGGCGGCCTCCTGCTCGGGCGCACACCGGTCGCCGCGCTGTTCGGCGCCGATCCCGCGCAGGCCGCGAGCTGCGCCTCGCTGACGCCCGAGATGACGATCGGGCCGTACTTCGTCGAGGAGCAGCTCAACCGCTCCGACATCACGACCGACCAGGCGACCGGCAGCGCGCTCGCCGGCACGCCGCTGGCGCTGACGCTGAGGCTGGTCGACGAGGACGACGGCTGCGCGCCGGTCGCGGGCGCCTGGGTCGACGTCTGGCACGCCGCCCCCAGCGGCAAGTACAGCGACGAGCAGGTCGAGGGCACCAGCGGCGTGACGTGGCTGCGCGGCTACCAGGTCAGCGACGCCGCCGGCAGCGTCGCCTTCAAGACGATCTGGCCCGGCTGGTACCGCGGCCGCACCGTCCACATCCACGTGCGGGTGCGGACCTTCGACGCCGCCGGCAGAGCGACCTACGACTTCACCTCGCAGCTGTTCTTCGACGACGCGCTGACCGACGAGGTGTTCGCGGCGGCGCCGTACGCCGCCCGCGGCACGCGCGACACGCGCAACGCCGCCGACGACATCTACAACGGCGGCGGGTCGAGCACGAGGCTGCAGCCGACCCGCTCCGGCGACGGCTGGGCCGCGAGCTTCACGTTCGGGCTCAGCGGCGTGCCCAGCACCGGCGCCGCGACCACCACACCCGCGACGAGCGACGACACGACCGTCGCCGCGCGCCTGCTCGGCCTCTCCTGGAAGCGCTCGGTGCGCGGCGTGCGGCTGCTCGACCTGCGCCTGCGCACGCGCGAGGCGACGACCGTCGAGGTGCGGCTGCTGCGCGGCTCGCGCACGCTCGAACGGCGCGGCCGGAGAGCGCTGCAGGCCGGCACGCACACGCTGCGCCTGCCGCTCGGCTCCGGCCTCCACGCCGGCCGCGCGACCGTGCGGGTCGTCGTGCGCGACGGCGCCGGCAACCGCGTCGCGATCAGCCGCATCGTGCAGCTGCCGGCGCGCGCCCGCTGAGCAGACGGCAGGTGCGGCGACCGCCGGGCTTGCCCTCGGCGGTCGCGCTCTGCCACAATGGCCGCAGCGCCATGAACCCCGCTGACCGTACGATCGACGCCCTCACCGTGGCCGGCACCTATGCCGGCTATGCGTCGTACGCCAGCCTCTGGCGCCTCTCCGCCTGGCGATTTATCTAGGCGTCCGGCCAGATCGTCCACCGATGCACCCACCCGTCGTGGGTCCTCGTGGGGTCGGGCGCCACTCCCGCCGCCGGCACGGCTCCGTGCCGCTCCGTTCCGTAGATTCCAGGCCGAGAGGACCCGTGAAGCAATGATGATCGTGATGAAGCAGGACGCGACCGAAGCCGAGATCCAGGCTGTCGTCGAGCGTGTCGAGGGCGTTGGCGCCAGGACCCACCGCATCAACGGCGAGGAGCTGACGGTGCTCGGCGTCCTCGGCGACCGCGAGCACGTCCAGCGGCTGGAGCTGGAGGGTGCACCCGGGGTCGACAAGCTGGTGCCGATCCTCAAGCCCTACAAGCTCGCCTCCTCGCAGATCCGACACGGCGAGCCGAGCGTCTTCGAGATCGGCGGCCGCAAGATCGGCGGCACGAACTTCGCGCTGATCGCCGGCCCCTGCACGGTCGAGTCGCGCGAGCAGACGCTCGGCACCGCCCACACCGTCGCCGCCGCCGGCGCGACGCTCTTCCGCGGCGGCGCGTACAAGCCGCGCACCTCGCCGTACGCCTTCCACGGCCTCGGCGTCGAGGGCCTCAAGCTGCTGGCCGAGGCGAAGGCCGAGACCGGCCTGCCGATCGTCACCGAGCTGATGGACGCGCGCGACCTCGACGCGGTCCTCGAGGTCGCCGACGTGATCCAGATCGGCGCGCGCAACATGCAGAACTACACGCTCCTGACGGAGCTGGGCCGCGCCGGCCGCCCGGTGCTGCTCAAGCGCGGCCTGTCGGCGACGCTGGAGGAGCTGCTGAACGCCTCCGAGTACATCCTCAAGGAGGGCAACGAGCACGTCCTCCTGTGCGAGCGCGGCATCCGCACGTTCGAGACCGCCTACCGCTTCACGCTCGACCTGACCGCGGTCCCGGTGCTGAAGGGGCTGACGCACCTGCCGATCATCGTCGACCCGTCGCACGCCGCCGGCCGGCGCGACCTCGTCGAGCCGCTGTCGCTGGCGGCTGCCGCCGTCGGCGCCGACGGGATCATCGTCGAGGTCCATCCGAACCCGGACGAGGCGATCTGCGACGGTCCCCAGCAGCTGGTGGCGGCCGAGTTCGCCGCCTACGCCGAGAAGGTCGCGCAGACCGCGGCCGTCGTCGGCAAGACGATCTCCAACGTGGCGGCGGAGGCCGCCGCCTGAGAGGAGCACGAGCCGCTTGCGGATCACGATCGTCGGCGTGGGCCTGATCGGAGGGTCGATCGGGCTCGCGGCCCGCGAGCGGCTCGGCGCCGACGTCACCGGCTGGGACCCGAACCCGGCCGCGCTCGATACCGCCTGCGCGCGCGGCGCGCTCGACCGCGGCGCGGCCTCGCTGGAGGAGGCGGTGAACGCGGCCGAGGTCGTCTTCGCCGCCGCCCCCGTCGGCCAGCTGCCGGCGACCGTCGAGCGGGTGCTGGCGGCGATGCCGGCCGACTGCGTCGTGACCGACGTCGGCTCGACCAAGCGCTCCGTCGTCGCCGCGATCGACGATCCGCGCTTCGTCGGCGGCCACCCGCTCGCGGGCGCCGAGACGGCCGGCGTCGAGCACGCCCGCGGCGACCTGTTCCAGGACGCCGTCTGGTACCTGACGCCGACGCACGCGACGACCGGCACCGGCTTCGAGCGGCTCCACCGTCTGCTGCGCGGGCTCGGTGCGCTGCCGACGACGATCGACGCCGCCACGCACGACACGATGCTGGCGGCCGTCAGCCACCTGCCGCACGCGATCGCGAACGTGATGGTCGCGCAGGCGGCGCGCGCGCTGGAGGAGGAGTCCGAGCAGCTGCCCGCGACCGGCCCCAGCTTCCGCGACGCGACCCGCGTCGCCGGCGCCAACAGCGCGATCTGGACCGACATCTACCTCGCCAACCGCGACGCGCTGATCGAGCGGATCGACGACGCGACGCGCCGCCTGACAGAGTTCCGCAGGCTGCTGGAGGACGGCGACGCGAGCGCCGTCACGGCCTGGAACGACGGCGCGCGCGACGACCGCCGCCGGCTGCTGGAGGCGCAGCTGGCCGGCGGCCCGCTGCACGAGCTGCGCGCCTCCGTGCCGAACGAGCCGGGCGTGATCGCGCGCCTGGCGCTGGAACTGGGACGCGCGGGCGTCAACATCACCGACATGGCGCTGTATCCGGCGCCGAACCAAGCGGAGGGCGTCGTGGCACTGTGGATCGCAGGGGACGAACCGGCGGAGCGCGCGCTCGCGCTGATCGAGCAGCAGGGCTTCCCGGTGGCCGAGGCATGAGCACGGTCCGCTTCGATCCCGCCCCCGCCGGGCTGCAGGGCACGCTGCGCGTCCCGCCGGACAAGTCGATCTCGCACCGTTCGGCGATCTTCGGCGCGATCGCCTCGGGGTCGGTGCACGTCACCAACTACCTCGACGCCGCCGACACCAACTCGACGCTCGCCGCCGTCCAGGCGGTCGGCGCACGCGTCGAGCGGCTCGGCCCCGGCGAGCTGCGGATCCACGGCACCGGCCTGCAGGACCCGCGCCCGCCGGCCGGCCCGATCGACGTCGGCAACGCCGGCACGCTGATGCGGCTGCTGCCCGGCTGGCTCGCGGCGCGTCCCGGCACGAGCTGGACCTTCGACGGCGACAGCTCGATCCGCAGACGGCCGGTCGACCGGATCGCCGTGCCGCTGCGCGAGATGGGAGCGACGATCGACGCGACCGCCGAGCGCTTCCCGCCCTTCACCGTCCACGGCGCCGAGCTGCGCGGGATCGAGTACGTGCTGCCGGTCGCCTCCGCGCAGGTCAAGTCGTGCGTGCTGATCGCCGGCATGAGCACGAGCGAGACGACGGTCGTCGAGCCGAAGCCGAGCCGCGACCACACCGAGCGGATGCTCGCCGCCGCCGGCGTGCCGATCGAGCGCGACGGCGGGCGCGTGACCGTGCGCCGCGTCGAGCGGCTGGAGCTGGAGTCGATCGCCGTCCCCGGCGACCTCTCCAGCGCCGCCTTCTGGGTCGCCGCCGCCGTGCTCGTGCCCGGCTCGAGGATCGTGCTGGAGGACGTCAACGTCAACTGGACGCGGACCGGCTTCCTGCGGATCGTCGAGCGGATGGGCGGCCTCGTCAGCGGCGAGCTGGAGGAGCACGGCGCGTTCACGCCCGGCGAGCCGGTCTCGTCGCTGGAGATCTCCCACGGCCCGCTGCGCGGCACGACTGTGGCGCCGGAGGAGGTGCCGCTGGCGATCGACGAACTGCCATTGGTCGCGCTGCTCGGCTGCTTCGCCGAGGGCGAGACGGTCGTGACGGGCGCGCAGGAGCTGAAGGTGAAGGAGTCCGACCGCATTGCCACGGTTGTGGAGGGACTCCGTGGATTGGGCGCCGACATCGAGGCGACCGACGACGGCTTCGTCGTGCGCGGCACGGGCGGCCTGCGCGGCGGGTCGATCTCCTCCCACGGCGACCACCGCCTCGCGATGCTCGGCGCGATCGCCGGCCTCGCCTCGCGCGACGGGGTCGAGGTGCAGGAGATGGAGGCGGCCGCCGTCTCCTACCCGCGCTTCACCGAGGACCTCGCGACCCTGCTGGGGCGCTGATGGTCGTCGCGATCGACGGACCGGCCGGCGCCGGCAAGTCGACGGTCGCGCGCGCCGTCGCGGCCGCGCTCGGCTTCACCTACCTCGACACCGGCGCGATGTACCGCTGCGTCGGGCTGGCGGCGGAGCGGCGCGGGCTCGCGCCGGCGGCGGTCGCGGGGGAGATCGAGATCGAGCTGGGGGAGCGGGTGCTGCTCGACGGCGAGGACGTGACCGACGCGATCCGCACGCCCGCGGCCTCCGAGGGCGCCTCGCGGGCCGCCGCCGACCCGGCGGTGCGGACCGCGATGGTCGCGCAGCAGCAGCGGATCGTCGGCGCCGGCGACTGGGTCGCCGAGGGCCGCGACATCGGCACCGTCGTCGCGCCCGACGCGGCCGTCAAGGTCTTCCTGACCGCCAGCGCCGAGGAGCGCGCCCGCCGCCGCGCCGAGCAGATCGGCGCCGACGTGCGGACCGTCCTGGCCGAGCAGCAGATCCGCGACGAGCGCGACTCGACGCGCGCGGTCGCACCGCTGGCCGCCGCCGCCGACGCGGTCGAACTCGACACGACGGGCCTGAAGTTGGAGGATGTGGTCGCGCGGGTCACCGCGCTCGTCAACGACCGCCAGGAGTCGTGATGCGCCGAACCGCCGCACTCATCACCGCCGTCACCGCCTCCGCCGCGCTGACCGCGACCGCCGTCGCCCCGCTCGCCGCCTCCGCGGCGGCGTCGAGAGCGGCGATCCGCAGATTCGCGCTCGCGAGAGGGCTGAGACGCCAGATCGCCGCGATCGAGCGCCACACGACCGTGCCCGTGCTGCTGCCCGACGAGGTCCTGATCGACGTCCCCAACGGCCACGGGATCGAGCAGAAGTGGTCGGCCAACAGGCCCGGCTGGCAGATCTCGCTCGGCATCGGCCCCCGCTGCGGCGGCGCCAACGCCTGCTTCGTCGGCCAGTTCACCGGCACCCGCGGCGGCAGACTGGCGTTCAGAAGCCGCGTCAGACTGCACGGCGGCGTGATCGGCCGCTACAAGCCCTCCACCTGCGGGGCCTCCTGCTCGCCGCCGGAGATCCAGTGGAAGCTCAGAGACGTCCTCTACGACGTCCAGTTCCGCGCCGCCGGCAGCGGCACCGACAAGCAGAAGCTCGTCGCGATCGCCAACAGCGCCCTCGCCGCCGGCCCGCGCTAGCGGGGCTTCTGCGGTTATACTCGCCGGTATGACTTACAAGGTGGGACCGAAGGGACAGGTCGTCCTGCCGAAAGCCGTGCGCGAACGCCTCGGGATCCATCCCGGCGACGAGGTGCACGTCGAGGAGGCCGACGGCGAGATCCGCATCCGCCGCGCCGACCCTGTCTTCGTCGAGTTGCGCGGCCTGCTGCGCGACGACGGCGATCCGGTTCCGCTGACGCGCGCCGTCGAGGCCGAGCACCGCTGGGAGATCGCGCACGACGCGCTCCGCGAGGCGGAACTGGAGATTCGCGATGCTGCGCGCCACGCTCGATAGCTGGGCGTTGATGGCGCTGCTCGACGACGAGCCCGCCGCGACCCGTGTCGCCGCCGTCATCGACGACGGAGCGGCCGTCATGTCGTGGATCAACCTCGGCGAGGTCTACTACCAGACGATGCGCCGCCGCGGCGAGCCGCAGGCGCGGGTGGCGATCGAGGCGATCCAGCGCCGCGTGCGCGTCGAGACGCCGGACCCGCCGCTCGTGATGGCAGCCGCCGAGATCAAGGCCGGCGGCGGTCTCTCCTATGCTGATGCGTTCTGCGTCGCGACCGCGCGGCGTCACAGAACCGCCATCTACACCGGTGACCCGGAGATCGTCCGCATGGACGCGCCCGGCATCGAAGTGATCGATCTGAGGAGCACCGTATGAAGGTCGCCGTCGTCGGCTACCCCAACGTCGGCAAGTCGTCGCTGGTCAACCGCCTCACGCAGACGCGCGAGGCGGTCGTGCACGAGCGGCCCGGCGTCACGCGCGACCGCAAGGAGCTCCCGACGGAGTGGAACGGGCGCAGATTCATCCTGATCGACACCGGCGGCGTCGACCTCGACGACCGCAACGAGATGCAGCGGTCGATCCAGGAGCAGGCGAGAGCCGCGCTCGCCGACGCGCAGCTGGCGCTGTTCGTCGTCGACGCGCAGTCCGGCATCCGCCCCGGCGACGAGGAGATGGCCGACCTGCTGCGGCGCGGCAGAGTTCCGGTGATCCTCGCTGCCAACAAGATCGACTCCGTCAAGGACCTCGTGCTCGCGGCCGAGTTCTACGCGCTCGGCTTCGGCGAGCCGACGGCGGTCTCGGCCGTCCAGGGCCTCGGCACCGGCGACCTGCTCGACCGCGTCGTCGAGCACCTGCCCGACGAGGACGATCTGCAGGAGGACGAGGACCTCGTCCGGCTCGCGCTGATCGGCCGCCCGAACGTCGGCAAGTCGAGCATCGTCAACAAGATCCTCGGCAACGACCGCGTGATCGTCTCCGACGTCGCCGGCACCACGCGCGACGCGATCGACCTGCCGTTCACGTTCGAGGACCGCAGACTGATCCTCGTCGACACCGCCGGCATGCGCCGCCAGGCGAAGGTCGGCGACTCGGTCGAGTACTACACCGCGCTGCGCTCGCGGCGCGCCGCCGAGCGGGCCGACGTGGCGCTCGTCGTCTGCGACGCGCAGGAGGGCGTCACCGCGCAGGACCTGCGGATCGCCGAGCTGGCGATGCAGTCGGGCTGCGCGACCGCGCTGGTGCTGAACAAGTGGGACCTGACCGGCGGCGAGGACGAGCCTGAGTTCGACCTCGACCACGAGCGCGCCCGCGTCAACCAGAAGCTGCGGCTGCGCCCGCGCGTGCTGACGACCAGCGCGCTCACCGGCCGTCACATCCACCGCCTGCTGACGGAGGCGGTCGCGCTCGCCGACCGCACCTCCGGCCGCATCCCGACGCCGCAGCTGAACCGCTTCCTCTCCGACATCCAGGAGATCCGTCAGCCGCCGGCGAAGCAGAACCACCGCCTCAAGCTGATCTACATGACGCAGACGAGCGAGCGGCCGCCGCGCTTCTCGATCCAGATCAACTCGCGCAACCGCGTTACGCGCGACTACGCCTACTTCATCGAGAACCGCCTCCGCGAGCGCTACCGGATGGAGGGGATCCCGCTGATCATCGACTTCGTCGAGCGGCGCGAGCGGCGCGGCGAGAGACAGGGCCGCCCGGCCCGCGGCGAGAGCCGGCGCGACCGCGCCAGAGCCCGCGAGGAAGCGGCCGGCGGCACCTTCGACGCGCTCGACGGCGACGACTCGTTCGCCTGACGCAGTCGCCGACGCCGCCTCCCGACGGCCGCCGCGCGGCGGGCTGACGCGGCGCGCCGCGCCGTCTGGCAGACTCGCCGGCCGATGGGCACCGCGAGGAGCAGAGCACCCGCCGGGCCGCCGCGCACGGCGGCGCCGCGGCGGCAGGCCAGACGCCCGCTCCCGCCGGTCCTGCGCGACTGGCGCGCCGGCGCCGGCCTGCTCGCGCTGATCGTCGCCGTCGTGCTGGCGGTCGTGCTGCTCGGCGGCGGCTCCGACGGCGGCGGCCCCGCCGCCGATCGCGCCGCGCAGCTCGCGCCGGCCGACGCGCTCGCCTGGGTCCACCTCTCGACCGACGGCGACCGCGAGGCCGTCCAGCAGGCACTGACGCTCGCCGGCCGCGCCGGCCTCGACAGCACGCTCGGCGAGCTGGCCGGCGGCCTGCTCGGCAGCGGCGGCGGCCAGCCGGTCGACTTCGCCCGCGACGTGCGGCCGTGGCTCGGCGACGAGGCGGCGCTGGCCTTCACCCAGAGCGGCAGAGGCACGGCCGGTTCGCTGCTGCTGCTCGCGGTCGCCGACGAGGACGGCGCGCGCCGCTTCCTCTCGCGCACCGCCGGCCCGGCCAGACGCGGCAGCTATCGCGGCCACACCGTCTCCAGCTACGGCAACGGCACCGTCGCCGCCTTCGCCGACGGGTTCCTGCTCGTCGGCCAGCAGGCGACCGTCCGCGGCGCGCTCGACCGCGTCGAGGGCGTCAGAGGCGCCAGAACGCTCGCCGACGATCCCGCCTACCGCCGCGCGACCGCCGGCCAGCCCGCCGACCGCGCGCTCGACGCCTATGCGACCGTCGCCGGCGTGCGGCTGCTGCTGGCGCCGCGCAGCGGCCCGCTCGGTCTGCTCGGCGCGCTGCTGGACCAGCCGTCGCTGCGCGCCGTCGCGCTGACGGTCAGCGCGGCCGGCACGAGCATGAGAGTCCGCATCCGCTCCGATCTCGATCCCAGCAGCCGCGTCAGACCGGCGACCTTCGCGCCGACGCTGATGAAGGCGCTCCCACGCGCCACGATCGGCTACCTCGGCTTCCCCGGCCTCGCGAAGGCGGCGCCGCTGCTGCTGAGCCTCGGCGGCGTCGGCGGCGGCAGCGCGACCGAGACGCTGAGACTGGTCCAGGCGGCGGAGAGAACGCTGAGAGCGCAGGGCGTCGACTTCGGCAGAGACCTGCTGCCGCTGCTCGGCGGCGAGGTCGCCGTCGCGATCGTGCCGGTCGGCAGAACGCCGTCGCTGGTGCTGCTGGCGAAGGTCCGCGACGAGGCCGCCGGCGCGGCCGGGCTGCGCAGACTCGAGCCGGCGCTGGCGAGATTGTTCGCGACGGCGGACGGCGCCGCGCCCGCCTTCGCCGACGCCCCGGTCGGCGGGATCGCCGCGCGCAGACTCGACGCGGGCGGCGGCGTGGAGCTCGACTACGCCCTTGCAGACGGCATGCTGGCGCTCTCCACGGGCGCCGCGCCGCTCGCAGCCGTCCTGAGACCGCAGGGGTCGATTGACGAGAATCCGGATTACAAGGCGGTAATCCCTGATTCCCAATCAGAGTTGACCTCGATAGTCTTCTTTGACTTCAGCCAGCTTCTCACCTTCTTCGAGCCGCTGGGACTGACCGCGGATTCGGGCCTCGGCGCGGATCTGCAGCGCGTACGCGCAGTCGGTCTCACCTCGACGGGCGAGAAGGCACAATCGACCGCGGAGCTGACGTTCGAGATCCCATGAGCACCTTTAGCGACAACGAGTTCCTGTTCACGTCGGAGTCCGTGACGGAAGGTCACCCGGACAAGATCGCCGACCAGATCTCCGACGGGGTCCTGGACGCCGTCCTCAAGGACGACCCCTACGGCCGCGTGGCGTGCGAGACGCTCGTGAACACGGGCCTCGTCGTGGTCTCGGGTGAGATCTCGACCTCCACCTACGTCGACATCCAGGAGATCGCCCGCGAGACGATCCGGAAGATCGGCTACGTCGACGGCAACCTCGGCTTCAGCGCCGACTCCGTCGCCGTCCTCAACGCGATCGACAGACAGTCGGCTGACATCGCCCAGGGCGTCGACCAGGCCTACGAGACCCGCACCGACCCGGCCGACGACGACAAGCTCGACGTCGCCGGCGCCGGCGACCAGGGCATGATGTTCGGCTACGCCACGCGCGAGACCGACGAGCTGATGCCGCTGCCGATCGCGCTGGCGCACAAGCTCGCCAAGCGCCTCGCGGACGTCCGCAAGGACGACACGCTCAACTACCTGCGCCCGGACGGCAAGACGCAGGTCTCCGTCCGCTACCGCGACGGCAAGCCGGTCGAGATCGAGAAGCTGCTGATCTCGACCCAGCACGCCGAGGGCGCCGAGTCGCTGATCCCGGACGACCTCTGGGAGCACGTCGTGCTGCCGGTGCTGCCGAAGGACCTGTTCGACGCGGGCAAGCTGCGCGGCGAGTTCCTCGTCAACCCGACCGGTCGCTTCGTGATCGGCGGCCCGGTCGGCGACGCCGGCCTCACCGGCCGCAAGATCATCGTCGACACCTACGGCGGCGCTGCCCGCCACGGCGGCGGCGCCTTCTCGGGCAAGGATCCGTCGAAGGTCGACCGCTCGGCCGCGTACGCCGCCCGCTACGTCGCCAAGAACGTCGTCGCCGCCGGCCTCGCCGACCGCGCCGAGGTCCAGGTCGCGTACGCGATCGGCGTCGCCCACCCGGTCTCGGTGATGGTCGAGACGTTCGGCACCGAGAAGATCGGCCGCGCGAAGATCGAGCAGCTCGTGCGCGAGCACTTCGACCTCCGTCCGGGCGCCTTCCGCGAGTACCTCGACCTCCACCGTCCGGTGTACCAGAAGACGGCTGCCTACGGTCACTTCGGCCGCGAGGACGCCGACTTCACGTGGGAGAAGACGGACAAGGCCGACGCCCTCCGCGACGCCGCCGGCATCAGCGCCGCCGCGTAGCTCAGGCGCGAGGAAGCATCCCGTCGAGCAGTCCGAGCAGGTGCTCGGGCTGCTCGAGCGGCAGCATGTGGCCGCAGTCGGCCACCAGCTCGAAGCGGCCTGAGGGCGCCAGCGCGGCCGCCTCACGGGCCAGCTCGGGCGTCGCGACGCCGTCGCGCTCGCAGGCGATGACGGTCACCGGTGCGGCTATCTCGGCCATCCGCTGCTGGCCGTCATACGAAGCGATCATCCGCAGGGCGGTCGCGTAGGCGGCGGCGTCGGCACGCGCCAGCGTCGCGCGCACGTAGTCGATCGCGGCGCCGCCGGCGGCGACGTGGCCGGCGCCGAGCCAGCGCTCCATCAGACCCTCCGCCAGCGGCTCGATGCCGTCGGCCTCGACTCTGGCCGCGACCTGCTCGAACGGCGGGAACGGCGCCAGCCGGCCGCAGACGATCGTCAGCGACGCGAGCCGCTCCGGCAGCTCGAGCGCGAACGTCTGCGCGACCTGCGCGCCGAAGGAGTGGCCGACGACGTGCGCGCGCTCGATCGCGAGCAGGTCCAGCAGACGGCCGAGGTCGGCCGCCAGCAGCGCGTAGTCGGGCGGCAGCGGCGTCGGCGCGGCGCTGCCGTGACCGCGCAGGTCGTAGGCGAGCACGCGCCGGCCGGCCTGCGCCAGCGCCGGCGCGATCAGGCGCCAGCTGCCGGCGTCCAGCGGCGTGCCGTGGACGAGCACGACCGCCGGCCCGTCGCCGCGGTCGTGGACGGCCGTCTCGTAGCCGATCTGCGCGCTGCGCACGAGGATCCCTGCGTCGCGTCCGTGCCGCCCGCGCCCGCGCGCCGGGCGGCCGCGGCGCTCGCGCTAGAGCCCGCCGCCGATGGTCGGGTCGTCGTTCTCGCGGGCGCCGCGCGACTCGCGGTCGCGATGCGCTCTGTCGACCGCGCGCACGACCTGGTCGGGATTGGCGACGCCGCGGAAGGTGAAGTCGGAGTCGTCGGAGCCGGCGGTGTCGAAGTCGACCTGGCCGACGCGCAGGAGGCGATCGAGCAGCGTCTGGTCGGTGTTGACGTTCTGGACGCGCTCGACGCGGGTCTGCTGCATGTGCTTCGCGAGTATCCCGCGCTCGATCGTCAGGCGCTGGTTGGTGATCGTGTACGTCGTCGAGAAGCGGAAGAGGAAGCCCGCGAGGATCACGAGCGCCATCACGACGACGAAGACGGCGATCACGACCCCGACCGAGAATCCGCTCCCGATCGCCGTGACGGCTGCGGCGATCGCCGCGCCGATCAGCGCGATGACCGCGCCGCGCACGTAGAAGCTGAGCGTCCCCCGCCACGACGGGTGCCCGGCGAAGATGACGTGCTCTTCCTGATGGAGCTCGAGTGCCATAGAGCGGGAGCGTACTGCCCCAGGCGGCGGTCGATCGCGCTTTCATCACGGGCGTCTACCTTGAGCGGCGTGCTGCTGTTCTCCCGCCCGCGCGCGTAGGGTCCTGCTCCCGTGCCGCCGATCGCCCGCATCGAGCCGTTGACGACGGCGCGCGCCCTGCGCGGACCGTTCGACTACCTGCTGCCGCCGGAGCTGTCCGACGTCGAGGCGGGGGCGGTGCTGGTGGTGCCGTTCGGCGGGCGCGACGTCGTCGGCGTCGTCGTCGAGCGGACCGAGACGACCGACGTGCCGGCCGAGAAGCTCGCGCAGCCGCGCTCAGCGTCGGGGCCCGGGGTCCCGGCCGAGCTGGTCTCGCTGGCGCACTGGATCGCCGAGGAGTACTGCTCGACGCCGGCGCGCGCGCTCGGGCTCGTGCTGCCGCCCGGCGCCGGCCGCGCGACGAGACCGCGCGTCTCCAGCCGCACCGCGCTCGTCGCCGAGCTGACGGCGAGCGGGCGGCTGGCGCTCGCGCTCGCGGCCGAAGGCGCGCCGCTGCCGGGCGAGCCGGCGCCGGGTGCGTCCGGCAGCGGCGCGGCGACGACCGCCAAGCCGGTCAGGCTCACGCCCAAGCAGCACACGATCCTCTCGACGCTGCAGACGGCGGGGCCGCTGCCGGCCGCCCAGACCGGCGCCGACCACGGCACGCTCAGACGGCTCGCCGAGCGCGGGCTGCTGCTGCTGGAGCGACGCGAGCAGCGGCGGCGGCCGGTCCACGCTGCGATCGGCCAGCGCGCCAGCGCCACGCCGCCGCGCCTCACCGCCGAGCAGGAGCGCGCGCTGGAGCCGCTGATCGCCGCGCTGGAGGCGCCCGACGGGACGCTCAACCCGGCCGACCGCCGCTTCCTGCTGCACGGCGTCACCGGCTCCGGCAAGACCGAGGTCTACCTGCAGGCGGCCGCCGCGGCGCTGCAGACCGGCAGAAGCGTGATCGTGCTCGTGCCGGAGATCGCGCTCGCGCCGCAGACCGTCGCGCGCTTCGAGGCGCGCTTCGGCGACACCGTCGCGGTGCTCCACTCGCAGCTCGGCCAGGGCGAGCGCTACGACGAGTGGATGCGGCTGCGGCGCGGCGAGGCGCGGATCGCCGTCGGGCCGCGCTCGGCCGTCTTCGCGCCGCTGGAGCAGGTCGGGCTGGTGATCGTCGACGAGGAGCACGAGTCGGCCTACAAGCACGAGGGCGACCCGCGCTACGACGCCCGCCGCGTCGCCGCCCGCCGCGCTCACGACGCCGGCGCCGTGCTGCTGAGCGGCTCCGCGACGCCCCGGCCGGAGTCGGTCCACGCGCTGCGGCGGCTGCGGATCTCCAGACGCGTGGACGGCCGTCCACTGCCGCCGGTCGAGATCCTCGACATGCGCGACGCCAAGCATCCGCTGCACCCGGTCACGCGCGAGGCGCTCGGCGACGTGCGGCGCGCGGGCCGTAAGGCGATCGTGCTCGTCAACCGCCGCGGCTGGTCGAACTTCCTCTCCTGCCGCTCCTGCGGCAAGGTCTGGCAGTGCCCGCAGTGCGATGTCGCGCTCGTGCTCCACCGCAGCCAGCGTGCGGTCACCTGCCACCACTGCGGCCACGCCGAGCGGGTGCCGTCGAGCTGCCCCGACTGCGGCTCGGTCACGCTCGCGCGCCACGGCGCCGGCACCGAGCGGATCGAGCAGGAGCTGATCGAGGCGATCGGCGACCCGCAGTTCCCGGTCTTCCGCCTCGACGCCGACACGACCGCGACGAAGGGCGCGATCGCGAAGGCGCTGGGCAGGTTCGACGCCGCCCCGGCCGGCGTGCTCGTCGGCACGCAGATCGTCGCCAAGGGCCACGACTTCCCCGACGTGACGCTCGGGGTCGTGCTCGACGCCGACCAGACGCTGCGCTTCCCCGACTTCCGCGCCGACGAGCGGACCTTCTCGCTGATCGCCCAGCTCGCCGGCCGCGCCGGCCGCGGCCAGCACGGCGAGGGGCGCGTGCTGGTGCAGACGCTGGCGCCGGAGGAGCGCGCGATCGTCGCCGCCGCCGAGCACGACAGCGACGGCTTCGTCGCGGGCGAGCTGCAGCGGCGCGAGCTGCTGCGCTATCCGCCGTTCGCCTCGCTGATCAGGGTCGTCTGCTCGGCCGAGCAGCTGAGCGACGCGCACGCCGCCGCCGACGCCGTCGCGAGACTGATCGACGCGCCCGGCGCGCAGGTGCTCGGCCCCGCGCCGCTGTTCAGGCTGCGCGGCAGAGAGCGCAGCCAGCTGGTCGTCAAGGCGACGCAGCGGCGCGCGGCGGTGCAGTCGGTCGCGGCGGCGGTCGACGCGGTCGCGAGAACCGCGATCGGCCGCCGCGTCAGCCTCTCCGCCGACGTCGATCCGCAATGACCGCTCTACACTCCAGCAGCGATATGGCCGAGCGAGACGACAGCGACAACGAGACCGAGATCGGCGAGGCCCCGCGCCTCGACCCCGAGACAGCCGCCCGCCGCAACGAGGCGATCAGATACGTGCGCCAGTTCGGCGATCCCGTGCTGAAGAGCAAGGCGATGGTCGTGACGCAGTTCGACGACGACCTGCGCGCCCAGATCGAGGGGATGGGCGAGATCATGAACGACTCGCTCGGGATCGGCCTGGCGGCGACGCAGCTCGGCAAGCTCAACCGCGTGCTCGTCTATCGCGTCGAGCAGGACTCGCCGGTGATAGCGCTCGTGAATCCGCAGCTGGAGTGGTCCGGGGAGGAGCTGGAGACGGTCGAGGAGGGCTGCCTCAGCCTCCAGGGCGTGCTGGTCGAGGTCGAGCGCCCCGTCAACGTGCGCGTCAGCGCGCAGGACGAGCAGGGCGAGCGGATCACGGTCGAGGCGAGCGGCCTCGAGGCGCGCGTGATCCAGCACGAGATGGACCACCTCGACGGCGTCCTGATCCTCGACCGCACCTCGCGCTCGGAGCGCAAGCAGGCGATGAAGATCCTGCGCGAGCGCGAGCGGGCCGCCGAGGACGCGGTCGCGTAGGGCTGCCTTGCGCACCGTCTACCTCGGCACCTCCGACTTCGCCGCCGCGATCCTGCGGCGGCTCGCCGACAGCCCCCACCGCCCGCAGCTCGTCGTGACGCGGCCCGACCGCCCGAAGGGGCGCGGCCGCAGGCTGCAGTCGCCGCCGGTCGCCGACGCGGCGCGCGAGCTGGGGATCGAGCTGGACCAGCCGGCCGACGTCAACGGCGAGGAGGCGCGCGCCCGCATCTCGGCGGCCGAGCCCGGCGCCGTGATCGTCTGCGCCTTCGGCGCGCTGATCAAGGAGCCGCTGCTGAGCGAGCACGAGATCGTCAACGTGCATCCGTCGCTGCTGCCGCGCTGGCGCGGGGCGGCCCCGCTGGAGCGGGCGATCATGGCCGGCGACGCGGAGACCGGCGTCGCGATCATGCAGCTCACCGCCGGGCTCGACTCCGGCCCCGTCGCGCTCGTCGAACGCGCGCCGATCGGCCCGCGCGACGACTACGGCGCGCTCGCCGCGCGGCTGGAGACGATCGGCGGCGAGCTGCTCGTGCGCGCGCTCAGCGAGCGCCCGCCGTACGTCGAGCAGACCGAGGAGGGTCTCACCTACGCCGAGAAGATCGGCCCCGAGGACCGCACGCTCGATCCGGCGCGCGACGACGCCGCCCAGCTCGACCGCACGATCCGCGCGCTGCACCCGCACATCGGCACGCGCCTGCCGCTGGGGGACGAGTTCCTCGGCGTCCTCAGCGCCCAGCCGGCCGACGGCGCCGCGCTGGCGCCCGGCGCGCTGGAGGGACAGGAGGGCCGCCTGCTGCTCGGCGCCGCCGGCGGAACGGTGCTGGAGCTGCTGACCGTCCAACCGCCCGGCAAGAGAGCGATGGCGGCTGCCGACTACCTGCGCGGGCGCGCGCTCTAGCCGATCCCCGTGAATCTGCTGGTCCAGGAGACCAGCAACTTCACGGGGATCAGTCGCTCGGCACCGCTGCGCGGAAGCCGAGCAGCGCGGAGGCGAACAGGCAGGGGACGCCGATCGCGTGCGCCCAGCCGGCGTTCGCGACCGTCAGGAAGGCGAAGCCGAGCACGGCGAAGGCGATCGCCCCGCGCGCCAGCAGGCCGTTGCGGGCGGCGCTGAGCGCGTGGACCGGCGTCGGCCACTCGTCGGTCAGGCCGGCGCCTCCGCCAGACGCGCCCGCAGGAGCGTCGCCGCCGTGCCCGAGCGACCCGCGCAGCGTCAGCGTGAACAGCAGCCCCAGCGACGGCGCCAGCACGACCAGGCCGGCCAGCACGGCCGCGACGACGGCGATCAGCGTGTCGTCGCCGGCGGCGGCCTGCTCGACGGTCATCGCGCCCGGCAGCAGCTCCGGCGACTGCGCGATCGCCCAGCCGGCGACGATCGCCGCGACCGCCACCGCCGCGCTGTAGCGCGAGTACTCGTAGCTGCGCGCCCGCACCAGCAGCAGCGTGCCGAGGCCGGCCAGCGCGCTGACGATCACGGCCGCCAGGCCGGCGCCGGACAGCAGCGCGTCGAACAGCGTGCGCGTGTCGTCGCGCAGGACCACGAGCGCGCCGGCGGCCATCCCGCCCGCGACGAGGCCGGCGACCAGCGCGCGCAGGCGGAAGGCCCGCTCCATCTCCGCGTCGCCGCGGCGGACGGCGTCTGCGGCGAGGTAGACGGCCGCCAGGTAGGCCGACAGCGCGACCGCCAGCAGGCCGATCGTGACCGAGGTCGGGTTGAGCCAGCTCGACCACTGGTCGCCGGCCGCGTTGCCGACCGGCACGCGGCCGGAGGCGATGCCGCCGACGACGGTGCCGAGCGCGAACGGCGTCAGGATCGAGGCGACGGCGAAGACGCTGTCGATCACGCGCAGCTCGCGCGCCTGCGCGGTGCCGGCCCGGAGCGCGTAGGCGGCGCCGCGGAAGACGATCCCGAGCGCCGCCACGAACAGCGGGATCGAGAGGGTGGAGGCGATCGACGCGAACGCCTCCGGATAGCAGGTCCACATCACCACGAGCACGAAGATGAGCCAGACGTGGTTCGCCTCCCAGACCGGCGCCATCGACTCGTGGGCGTGCTCGCGGACACGTCGGCCGTGCTCGCCGCGGCCGGCGACCAGCTGCCAGAAGCCGGCGCCGAAGTCGGCCCCGGCGAGCACGACATAGAGCACCATCCCGATCAGCGCGAACAGCAGCGGCACGGCGTAGAGGTGCATCAGGTCAGCACCTCGGCGTCGTCGTGCAGCGGCATCTTCGACAGCCGCCGCAGGATCCACGCGAGCGCGGCCAGCAGCCCCACGTAGACGAGCGCCAGCAGCCCGTAGCCGACCGGGACGCCGCCGGCGCCGGTGACGGCCGCGTCGACGCGCATCACCTCGTAGACGATCCACGGCTGGCGGCCGACCTCGGTCACGACCCAGCCGCAGATCAGCGCGACGACCGCGCCCGGCCCGGCGAGCACGAGCGCGCGGTCGAACCAGACCGACTCGGGCAATCGCTTCTTGCGCCAGCGGAAGAACAGCACGAGCGCGGCCAGCGCCGCGAGGCCGGTGCCGATCCCGACCATCCCCTGGAAGGCGAAGCGGACGGTGTTGATCGGGCCGGGACGGTCGTCGGGCGGGACCGCGTCGAGCCCTCTGACGGTCGCGTTCGGGTCGTGGTAGGAGAGGAACGACAGCAGCTTCGGTATCGAGATCCCCCATCTGATCTCGCCGGTGTCCTTGTCGTACCAGCCGAGTATGTGCTCGGGCGCGCCCTTCGTCGTCTCCTGCAGACCCTCCAGCGCGGCCAGCTTCACCGGCTGGTGCGAGGCGACCTCGCGCGCCGCCCAGTCGCCGACGAGCAGCTGCACCGGCGCCGCGACCGCCGCGACCGTCAGCGGGATCGTCAGCGCGATCCGCTCGTAGCGGCCCCATCTGCCTCTCAGCTTGCCCCACGCGTAGGCGCCGGCGAGCAGGAAGCCGACGACGATGTACGCGGCGACGTACATGTGGATCAGCTCGTGCCAGAAGAACGTGTTGCCGAACAGCGCCGCCCACGGGCGCACGTTCTCGATCTGGCCGCCTGCGAGGTCGAAGCCGCCCGGGTGGTTCATCCAGCCGTTGACGGCGATCACCATCGCCGCGCCGAGCATGCCGGTGAGGACGATCGGGATGCCGCTGAGGAAGTGATGGCGCGGCTTCATGCGATCCCAGCCGTAGACGTAGATCGCGATGAAGATCGCCTCGAGGAAGAAGGCGAAGCCCTCGATCGCGAAGCCGAGCCCGAAGACGTCGCCGAACGAGCCCATGAAGTTCGGCCACAGCATCCCCAGCTCGAAGCTGAGGATCGTGCCGGTGACGACTCCGACGGCGAACAGCGCGACCATGATCCGCGACCAGCGGCGGGCGATTCTGCGGTAGACCGGATCGCCCGTGCGCAGGTGCAGCCACTCGACGAACAGGATCAGCGCGGGGAAGGCGACGCCGAAGCAGGTCAGCGGGATGTGGACGGCGAACGACATCGCCTGCATCTGGCGCGCCTGGTCGAGGTGGTCCTGCTCGACCGGGGTCAGCTGGACGGCGGCGGTGATCGTCTCCAGAAGGGCCACTGGCGGGGATCATGCCACGATGGGCGGGTGCCTCTGGTCGAAAATGGAGTTTCGCCCGCCCGCCGGGTCGCCGCCGCGGTGCTGCGACGGGTTCAGGAGGAGGGCGCGTACGCCGATCGCGCGCTCGCCGGCGAGGCCGCCCGCGCCGGGCTCGACCACCGCGACCACGGCTTCGCGACCGCGCTCGCCTACGGCGCCGTCCAGCGTCGCCGCACGCTCGACCACCTGATCGAGCGGCTCACGAGACGGCCCGTCGAGCAGCTCGATCCGGCCGTCCGTGACGCGCTGCGGCTGGGGCTGCTGCAGCTGCTGTTCCTCGACGGGGTCGCGCCGCATGCGGCCGTCGACCAGAGCGTCGAGCTGGCGAAGGCGGGCGGCGGCCACGGCTACAAGCTCGTCAACGCCGTCCTGCGGCGGGCGCAGCGCGAGGGGCCGCGGATGCTGGCGCAGCTCGGCGACGGCAGACCGAGAACGGCGGCGCTCAGATATTCCGTGCCCGACTGGCTGGCGCGGCTGTGGTGGCAGGCGATCGGCCCGGACGACGCCCGCGCGCTGCTGGCGCGCGTCAACGAGCCGGCCGAGAGCGCGCTGCGGGTCAACACGCTGCGGGCGGCTCGCGAGGTCGTGGCCGACGCCGCACGCGCCGACGCGCCCGCTCCGCGCGAGGCCCGCGACGCCGTCGCGGCCGCGCTGCGCGCCGATGGCGTCGAGACCCACGCGGCCGCGCTCGACGGCCTCGACCTGCCCGAGGGCCTCGTCGCCGACGACGCCTTCGACCTGCGCGGCGACGCGCGCTTCGCGGCCGGCGAGCTGGTCGCGCAGTCGCGCGCGGCGCAGGCGGCGGCGCGGCTGCTGGCGCCCGCTCCGGGGATGCGCGTGCTCGACCTCTGCGCCGCCCCCGGCGGCAAGGCGAGTCACCTCGCGCAGCTGGTCGGCCCCGACGGCGCGGTCGTCGCCGTCGAGCGCAACCCGAGACGCGCCGCCGCGCTGCGCGAGACGCTGAAGCGGCTCGGCGCGCAGTCGATCGTCGAGGTCGAGGCCGGTGACGCCGCCCGTCCGCGTGACGACGAGCCGTTCGACGCCGTCCTGATCGATCCGCCCTGCTCGGGCCTCGGCACGCTGCAGGGCCGGCCCGATCTGCGCTGGCGCGCGAGCGAGCAGGCGATCGACGAGCTGGCCGAGCTGCAGTTCCGCATCCTCACCGCCGGCGCGGCGGCGCTGCGGCCGGGCGGCGCGCTGCTCTACGTCACCTGCACGATCTCGCCCAGAGAGAACGAGCGCGTCGTCCAGCGCTTCCTCGCCGACCCCGCGGGCGCCGGCTTCGCGCTCGCCGACCTCGGCAGCGCGCGACCGTCGCTGCGGTCGCGGATCGAGCCGCGCACGTTGCAGCTGCTGCCGCATCGCGACAGCACCGACGGCTTCTTCATCGCGCGGCTGGAGAAGGCGAGCTGATGCCATTTCGAGCTGTTCGGCAGGCGCGCCCATCCGCCCGATGCGCTATCACGGAGGGGTGCGGACGAGGTTTCGGACATGAGTGAGCAGCCGGCCAGACTCGGCCCCGAGTGCCCGGGCTGCGGCGAGCCGTGGCTGCGCCCGACGACGATGCCGGGCCGCTACCGCTGCGTCTACTGCCTGAAGCGCTACGAGCTGGTCTCGGTCTGCCCCAACTGCGGTGAGCATTCGACGATCGTGCGCATGTCGAGCACGGCGATCGTCATCTGCAACCACTGCAAGGGCAGCATGCTGACACCGGTCTGAGACCGATCCGACACTGACGCCCGCGCCGCTTTCCGGTTGAGTGCCACCCGGCACCGATCCGGACAAGGGAGCAGCAGATGCGTGGACGCAGTCGCCGGTTGGTCATCCTCGTCGCCGCGGCCGCAGCCGCCGCCTTCGTCGTCTCCGGCGGCCTCGCGACCGCCGCGAAGCTGATCACCGGCAGAGACCTCGCCGCCGGCACGATCACCGGCCGCGAGCTGGCGAGAGGGAGCGTCAGCGCAGAGAAGCTGACGAGATCCGCGAAGAGATCGCTGCGCGGCCCCGCCGGCGCGAGAGGCGCCAGAGGCGCCGCCGGCGCCAACGGCGCGGCCGGCGCCGCCGGACCGCAGGGGCCTGCCGGCGCCAACGGCGCGCCCGGCGCCGTCGGCGCGCCCGGCGCCTTCAACGTGGCCGACGCCGCCGGCCGCAACCTCGGCGTCTTCGCCGGCTTCTTCTCCAGCGGCTACATCACGGTCATGACGAGAGAGGGCGCGCTGCTCGTCTACGACAGCAGCACGTCGACGAACTACCCGACGTACTACAACGCGTCGCAGATCCTCTACAGAGCGACCTCGTGCAGCGGCCCGGCGTACGGCTCGTACAGCTCCAGCTACCCGATCCAGCTGCCGTACTACGGCGAGACGCAGCTGCTCCCGGGCACGAGAATCTGGATCGGCGTCGCGGCGGTGCCGGAGGAGTCGACCTTCCAGTCCTATCGTTCCAGCGGCACGTGCACGAACTCGTCGACCAGAACGACGGCGATCCCGCTGAGAGACGCGGGCTCGGTGCCGGTCGTGACGAAGCCGTTCACGCTCGTGCCGGCGAGCTGACGAGCTGACGCCCTCGGGCGCGATCCGCAAGACTGATCGGCCTGATGCCGAGACCGAACGCCAGCGAGCTGCTCAGCGCGACGCGGATCGCGCCCTCGATCCTGTCGGCCGACTTCGCGCGCCTCGGCGCGCAGGTCGGCGAGGTGATCGCCGCCGGCGCGCGCGTGATCCACGTCGACGTGATGGACGGCCACTTCGTGCCGCCGATCACGATGGGGCCGATCGTCGTCTCGGCGCTCGCCGACGAGGTCCACGCCGCCGGCGCGCTGCTCGACGTCCACCTGATGATCGAGCGGCCGGAGCGGCAGGTCGCCGAGTTCGCGAAGGCCGGCGCCGACTCGATCACCGTCCACGCCGAGGCGACGCCGCACCTCAACTACTCGCTCGGCGCGATCAAGCAGGCCGGCGCCAACGCCGCCGCCGCGATCAACCCGGGCACGC
Source organism: Conexibacter sp. CPCC 205762 (assembly GCF_030646155.1). Lineage (GTDB taxonomy): Bacteria > Actinomycetota > Thermoleophilia > Solirubrobacterales > Solirubrobacteraceae > Conexibacter. The sequence goes on along the minus strand of NZ_JAUTDN010000005.1, from coordinate 72,716 downwards.
CGGTCAGCGTCCTGGCCGAGGTCGGCGAGCTGCTCGACATGGCGCTCTGCATGTCGGTCAACCCGGGCTGGGGCGGGCAGCCGTTCATCCCGGCCTCGCTCGACAAGCTGGCGCGGCTGCGCGCGCTGCTGCCGCAGACGGCGGCGATCGAGGTCGACGGCGGCGTCGACGCGACGACCGCGGCCGCCTGCGCCAGACATGGCGCGAACGTGCTCGTCGCCGGCTCGGCGATCTTCGGCGCCGACGATCCTGCCGCCGCCTACGCGGCGATCGCCGCCGCCGCGCACGCCGCCTGAGCCGCCCGCCGGGAGCCCCGTCTCGCTGACGGGGGCTACCCGTACGCTTGCTCGTGCAACGGTCGGCCACAATCATCTGCCTGATGGCTCGTACGCTCCTGATCGTCGACGACCACCCGTCGTTCCGCTCCAGCGCCAGACGCGTGATGGAGGCCGGCGGCTTCCTCGTCGTCGGCGAGGCGCAGGACGGCGCCTCCGGCCTGGTCGCCGTCAGAGAGCTGCGCCCGGACGTCGTGCTGCTCGACGTCGGCCTCCCCGACCTCGACGGCTTCGTCGTCGCCGACCGCATCAACGCGCTCGACCAGCCTCCGCGGATCGTGATCGTCTCCAGCCGCGACTCGAGCGACTTCGGGCCGCTCGTCTCCGCCTGCGGCGCCTGCGGCTTCGTCTCGAAGGCCGACCTGTCGGGCGACGCCGTGACCGCGCTGCTGCCATGAGCGGCGCCGGGCTGACGCCCGCCAAGCGCGCCGCCAACACGGCGATCGGCTTCGTCGCCCTGCTCGGCGTCTCGTGGACGATCGTCGCGATCCTCACCAGCAGCCGCGCCGATCCGCGCTGGCTGTCGCTGACGCTGCTGCTGACGATCGGGATCTTCTTCACCGCGACCGGCATGTACGCCTGGGCGCGGCGGCCCGACTCGTGGTTCGGCCTGCAGATGAGCCTCACCGGCCTGAGCTGGTTCCTCGTCTCGCTCGCCGCCTCCGACGACGACGTGATCTTCTCGCTCGGCTACGCGTTCAACTCGCTCTACGCGGCGCTGATGGCGCACACGCTGCTGGCGTTCCCGACCGGGCGGCTGCAGACGCGCGCCGAGCGGCGGGTGATCGCGGTCGCCTATGCGATCGTGCTGATCGGGCCGCTGCTGCTGCTGTCGGTCACGCCGACGCCCGCGGACCTGCCGCGCAACATATTCCTCGTCACGCCCGACGAAGGGCTCTCCGACGCCGGCCAGACGCTGCTGCGCGCGACGCTGCTGGGGGTCGCGATCGTCGTCACGGGCATGCTCGTCGCGCGCTGGCAGCGGGCGACGAGCCCGCAGCGGCGGCTGCTGGCGCCGGTGCTGTGGTGCGGCGTGGCGACGACCGCCGCGCTCGGCCTCTCGCTCGCCGGCCAGCTCGCGCACCTGCCCGACGACGTGCTGAACGTCTTCGACTTCACCGGCCTCTTCATCTTCGCCTCGGTCCCGGTCGCGTTCCTGTCCGGGATCGTGCGCCAGAACCTCTCCAGCGGGCAGTCGGTCGGGCGGCTGGTGGCGCGCCTCGGCGACGGCCCCGGCCGCGGTCCCAACCGCCTCCGCGACGCGCTCGCCAGCGCGCTGCGCGACCGCTCGCTCGCGATCGCCTACTGGCTGCCGACGAGCGGCCCGGCGAGAGCGGCGGGGGAGGGGCGCTACGTCGATGCCAACGGCGCGCCGGTCGCGCTGCCCGAGCCCGGCAGCGGCCGCTCCTTCACGCTCGTCGAGCACGACGGCCGCCGCGTCGCCGCGCTGATCCACGACGCCTCGCTCGACGAGGACCCGGAGCTGGTGCGGGCGGCCGGCGCCGCCGCCGCGCTGACGCTGGAGAACGAGCGGCTCGACGCGGAGCTGCGCGTGCAGATCGCCGAGGTGCGCGCCTCGCGGGCGCGGCTGCTGGAGGTCGTCACGCGCGAGCGGCGGCGGATCGAGCGCGACCTCCACGACGGCGCGCAGCAACGGCTGGTGGCGCTCGCGCTGACGCTCGGGATCGCCGAGAACCAGGTCGAGGCCGACCCCGAGCAGGCGCGCGCGCTGATCCGCGAGGCGCGCGACGAGGCGCGGCTGGCGCTGGAGGAGCTGCGCGAGCTGGCGCGCGGCATCCACCCGGCGATCCTCACCGACCGCGGCCTCGGCCCGGCGCTGGAGGCGCTCGCCAGCCGCGCGCCGCTGCCGGTCGAGCTGAGCACGGTGCCGCAGGAGCGGCTGCCGGCGCCGATCGAGGGCGCCGCCTACTTCGTCGTGGCCGAAGCGCTCGCCAACGTCGCCAAGTACGCCGGCGCGACCCACGCCGAGGTCAGCGTGCAGCGGCTGGAGGGCCACGCGATCGTGCAGGTCAGCGACGACGGCGTCGGCGGCGCCGACCCGGCCGGCGGCACCGGCCTGCGCGGCCTCGAGGACCGGCTGTCCGCGATCGACGGCCGTCTGGCAGTCTTCAGCCCGTCCGGACGAGGCACCACCATCCGGGCGGAGATCCCATGCTCGCTCTGACCGACATCGAAGGGGCGGCGCCGTGCGCGTCGTGATCGCGGAGGACAGCGTGCTGCTGCGCGAGGGGATCGCGCGGCTGCTGGAGGACGCCGGCCACGAGGTCGTCGGCCAGGCCGGCGACGCCGTCGACCTCGTCCGCAAGGTCGCGGCGCACAAGCCCGACATCGCGATCGTCGACGTGCGGATGCCGCCGACCAACACCGACGACGGCCTCAGAGCGGCGCTGGAGCTGCGCGAGCGCGTGCCGGAGACGGCGGTGCTGGTGCTGTCGCAGTACGTCGAGGAGCGCTACGCGCACGAGCTGATCGGCGGCGGCGCGGCCGGCGTCGGCTACCTGCTGAAGGATCGCGTCGCCGACGTCGAGCGGTTCGTCGACGCGGTCGCGCGCGTCTGCGACGGCGGCTCGGCACTCGATCCCGAGGTCGTCGCGCAGCTGCTCGGGCGGCGTCGCCGCGACGATCCGCTGGAGGCGCTGACGCCGCGCGAGCGCGAGGTGCTGGGGCTGATGGCCGAGGGCCGCTCCAACAGCGCGATCGCGGCCGAGCTGGTCGTCACCGAGCGGGCCGTCGAGAAGCACGTCACGAGCATCTTCGGCAAGCTCGACCTCGCACCCGCCCAGCAGGACCACCGCCGCGTGCTCGCGGTGCTGCGCTACGTCGGCGCCGGTGGTGCGGGTAGCCGTAGCGGCTGACACGGGCCATCCGGATTCCCGCCAGGTTCGGCGGACGCCAGGCTGTGGGCAGCATCCAACCCGACTGTCCTGAACTCGAAAGGAACCCCATCCCCGTGAACGTGCCCCCGATCGTCACCGCCGTCGACCTGCGCCGTCGCTTCGGCCAAGGCGAGGCCGCCGTCGATGCCCTCGCCGGCGTCACGCTGGAGCTGCCGCCGGGCGCGTTCACGGCCGTGATGGGGCCGTCGGGCTCCGGCAAGTCGACGCTGATGCACATCCTCGCCGGGCTCGACACGCCGACCTCCGGCTCGGTCGTGATCGACGGCACCGAGCTGGCGAACCTCGACGACAAGAAGCTGACGCAGCTGCGGCGCGACAAGATCGGCTTCATCTTCCAGTCGTTCAACCTGCTGCCGGTGCTGACGGCGGAGGAGAACATCACGCTGCCGCTGAAGATCGCCGGCCGCAAGCCCGACGAGCAGTGGCTGGAGACGCTGATAGAGACGGTCGGCCTCGGCCACCGCCGCACGCACCACCCGTCGGAGCTGTCGGGCGGCCAGCAGCAGCGCGTCGCGGTCGCCCGCGCGCTGATCTCCAAGCCGGCCGTCGTCTTCGCCGACGAGCCGACCGGCAACCTCGACTCGCAGTCCTCCGGCGAGGTGCTGGGGCTGCTGCGGCGCTCGGTCGACGAGCTCGGGCAGACGGTCGTGATGGTCACCCACGACGCGCACGCCGCCTCGGTCGCCGACCGCATCGTCGTGCTCGCCGACGGCCAGATCGTCCATGACGGCGAAGCCGGCACGACCGACGACGTGCTCGACCTGATGCGGACGGTCGCCTGATGCTGTCGCTCTCCCTGCGCGGGCTCGTCTCGCGCAAGCTGCGAACGGCGCTGACGATGTTCGCGGTCGTGCTCGGCGTCGGGCTCGTCGCAGGCACGTACGTCGTCACCGACTCGATGAACAACGCCTTCGACGACGTCTTCCAGACCGCGAACGAGAACATCGACGTCAGCGTCACGCCGCGCGAGCAGTTCTCCGGCGCCGGCAACGTGCAGCTGTCCGACAGAGCGGTCAGCGCGGCGCAGGCGGTCCCGGGCGTGAGACTCGCGGTCGGCACGGTCAGCTCGTCGGAGGCCGTCATCTACACGAAGGACGGCAGAGATCCGCTGATCAGCGGCGGTGGAGCGCCGATGATCCTCAACGGCGAGACGCCGAGAGAGCTGACGCCGCTCAACTACGTCGAGGGCCACGAGCCGACGGCGCCCGACGAGGTGTCGGTCACCAAGAGCACCGCCGACAAGGGCGACTTCAAGCTCGGCGACACGGTCAAGGTGTCGGCCGACGGCCCGGCGCGCGACTTCAGACTGGTCGGCATCGCCAAGTTCGGCGACAAGGACACGATCGCCGGCGCGATGCTGGCGATCGTGCAGACGCCGGTCGCGCAGGAGCTGCTCGGCCAGAGAGGCGAGTACGACTCGATCGACATCGTCGCCGACCAGGGCGTCAGCGACGACGCGCTCGCGGCGAGAGTGCGGGCCGCGCTCCCGCGCGAGCTGTTCACCGTCCGCACGGGCGAGCAGGAGGCGCGCTCGCAGGCCTCCGACCTGCAGGACCAGCTCGGCTTCCTCAGAACCTTCCTGCTGGCGTTCGCCGCGATCGCGCTGTTCGTCGGCGCCTTTCTGATCGTCAACACCTACTCGATCACCGTCGCGCAGCGGATGCGCGAGTTCGCGCTGCTGCGGATGATCGGCGCCTCGCGCCGGCAGGTGCTGCGGGCGGTGCTCGGCGAAGCGTTCGTCGTCGGGCTCGTCGCGGCCGTGATCGGCCTCGGCTTCGGGATCGTGATCGCGCTCGGCCTGCGCGGGCTGTTCAGCTCGTTCGGCGCCGAGCTGCCGACGGCCGGCCTGCCGGTCGAGCCGCGCACGGTGATCGTCTCGCTGCTGATCGGCACGGTCGTGACGGTGCTGTCGGCCGCCGGCCCGGCGCTGCGCGCGACGCGCGTGCCGCCGATCGCCGCGCTGCAGGACGCCGCCTCGCTGACGCGCGGCAGAACCGGCCGGCTGCGCACGCCGCTGTCGATCGCGGTCGCCGCGATCGGCGCCGTGCTGATCTGCCTCGGCCTCTTCGGCGGCGGCTCCGCGACGCAGAGCGCGGCGCTGATCGGGATCGGCGCGGCGGTCGTCTTCGTCGGCGTCGGGCTGCTCGCCTCGCACGTCGTCAGACCGCTGTCGCTGCTCGTCGGCGGGCCGCTGGAGAAGGCCTTCGGCGTCAGCGGCCGGCTGGCGCGCGAGAACTCGGCGCGCGAGCCGCGCCGCACCGCCTCGACAGCGTCGGCGCTGATGATCGGCGTGACGCTGGTCGCGTTCGTCGCGATCTTCGCCTCCGGCCTGAAGGCGTCGATCGACGACGCCGTCAACAAGGGGCTGAAGGGCGATCTCGTCGTGCAGAGCGAGACCTTCCAGCCGGTGCCGCAGAGCGCCTCGAGAACGCTCGCGGACGTGCCGGGCGTCGGCGTCGTCTCGCCGGTCCGCTTCGGCGTCGGCCAGGTCGTCGACGGCGGCGACAAGGTGCAGATCTCCGGCGTCGACCCGGCGACCGTCGGCGACGTCTTCACGGTCGGCTGGAAGGACGGCTCGGACGAGCTGCTGAGAGCGCTCGGCGGCGGCAGAGCGGTCGTCTCCAAGGGCTACGCCTCCGACCACTCGTTGAGAGTGGGGAGCAGCTTCGAGGTGCTGACGCCGACCGGCGAGAGAGTGCCGATCGAGGTCACCGGCATCTACGACGACGACTCCGGCCTGCTGGCCGACGTGACGCTCGCCAACGAGACGCTGGCGACGAGCTTCAACCAGACCAGAGACGCGTTCGTCGTCGCGACGACGCGGGCCGGCGAGAACGCCGACGCGGTCCAGAAGGTCGCCGACAGAACGATCTCGGCCGACTACCCGACGGTCGAGGTGCTGACCAAGCAGGGCTTCGTCGACAGACAGGCGGGCCAGATCGACCAGCTGATCACGCTCGTCTACGTGCTGCTGTCGCTGTCGGTGATCGTCTCGCTGTTCGGCATCGTCAACACGCTCGTGCTCTCGATCCACGAGCGCACGCGCGAGCTGGGGATGCTGCGCGCGATCGGCACCTCACGCCGCCAGGTGCGCCAGATCGTCCGCTACGAGTCGGTCATCACCGCCCTGATCGGCGCGGTCCTCGGTGTCGTCCTCGGCGTGATCTTCGCGGTCCTCGTGACGATCCCGCTGAAGTCCGAGGGCTTCGCCCTCTCGATCCCGATACTGACGCTGGTCATCCTGCTGGTCCTGGCCGCAGTCGCCGGCGTCCTGGCCGCCGTCCTCCCAGCCCGTCGCGCCGCCAAGCTCGACGTGCTGAGAGCGCTGGCGTACGAGTGATCCCGCCCCGGCGGCGGCGCAGCTGCGCCGTCGCCGGGCGGTGTCAGTCCGCCGGGCGGCGGTAGAGGCCGAACAGCAGGCAGCTGAGGATCAGAGCGGCGCCGAAGTAGCCGGTCTCGACGCGCATCACCTCGTCGCTGACGACGGGGGAGGCGACCCAGGCGACGAACAGCGCCGCGGAGAGGAGCCAGGCGACCGCCGCGAGCGGGGCGCGTCTGCGGGCGAGGGCGGCCTGGTTGAGGGTGCCGGCGACGAGGTGGAAGCCCATCCCGAGCGCGACCAGGACGAGGCCGCCGCGCTCGTAGCTGAAGCCCTTGTCGCCCAGCAGCAGCTCCATCGCCCACGGGCCGATCGCCGCCAGCGCGATCGCGCAGGTGCCGGCGAAGGCGGCGATCGCGAGCACGGTCGTGCGGATCGCTCTCGCGAACGCCTGCGTGTTCTCGCGCGCGTCGAGCGCGGTCAGGTGGGGGAGGATCGAGGTCTGCACCGCCTGGAACAGCTGCAGCGGCGCACGCACGATCAGCAGCACGTTGAAGACGAAGCCGGCCAGCTCCGGCCCGGACGTGTGCTCGACGATCAGCACCGCGGCGTTCATCAGCGTCTGCTCGGCCAGCATGATCGCGAAGACGGCGATCGCGAAGCCGGTGCCGTGGCGCAGCGACAGGTCGGCCGAGGCCTCCTCGATCTCCGCATGCGCCGGGCCCTCGCCGGCCGCGTCGAGCACCGCCACGTCGTGGAGCGCGTCGGCGGCGTCCCCGCCCGCGCCGACCGGCGCCTGCCCGCGCGCCATCCGCCGGATCGCGAACGGCACGACGACCATCGAGACGAACGGCGCGACCGCGATCCCGACCGCGATCGCCGTCTGGCCCGACGTGATCCCGGCGACCGCGGCGACGGCGAAGAGGAAGCGCGAGGTCGACTCCAGCAGCACCAGCCCGCCGTAGCCGGCGAAGCGCTCGTGGCCGGCCAGCCAGCCGCGCGCGAAGTAGCTGCCCGCGTACGCCAGCACGGCGATCACGAGGATCCAGTAGAGCGACGCGTTGCCGCCGAAGAGGTCGTCCTCGATCGTCGTGCGCAGGATCAGCGCGACGACGAGGAAGATCAGCGCGAAGCCGGCCTGGATCAGCGCCGGCGTGCGCAGCGAGTGCTGCGCGATCCCGCGCGCGCGGCGGTCGGCGATCGTGCGCGAGAGCAGCTGCTCGATCGGCCGGTAGATCACCGACAGGATCACGAACGCGATCGACCACAGCAGGCTGACGTGGCCGTAGTCGGTCGGGCTCAGCTCACGCGAGGCGAGCGCGAGGTAGAGGAACGAGAGCGCGCCCGTGGAGGCGATCCCGGCGGTCAGCAGCAGGCGGCCGTTCCGGCCACCGCGGCCGCCTCCCTCAGCGCGCTCTGAAACGGACAAGCGCTACCGGAGCTTCACGAGCAGCATCGTCCACGGGAACGGGCTCTTCGCCTCGATCACGTCGCCGTGCCGCGACAGCAGCTTCACGAACGAGCTCTTGGACCAGTGGTTGACGTGCCCGGGCGTGTTGCCGAGCTCCTTCAGGTACGCGCCGCGGGCCATGTTGAGACCGCGCCAGAGCGGCTCGCGCGGGACCGAGACGAGCAGATTGTCCTTCGCCACGCGCGCCATCTCGGCGACCGTGTGGGCCGGATCGGGCACGTGCTCGAGCACCTCGATCGCGCTCGCGAGGCCGAACTCGTCGTCCGCGAACGGCATGTTCTCGGCCTTCATCACGCGGTACTCGAGGTTCGGCGCGGTGCGCGTCGCCTGCTCGGCCAGCAGCTTCGGGTCGTCGAGGTCGATGCCGACGATCCGCTTGTCGCCGAGCGCCAGCGCCCACTGGTGCGTCAGCACGCCCTCGCCGCAGCCGACGTCGAGCACCGAGCTGGGCGCCGCCTGCAGGAACAGCTCGCCGAGCGTCCGCTCGAAGTTCGACATCAGCCGGCGCACGACGGGGTTCGTCGAGCCGTACTTGTCGAAGGTGTTGCCGGTGGGGACGTCTTCAGGCGCGGCCGCGGACGTGGTGCTCATACCTCGATTGCCTTTCGCTCGCCGGTCTCGCCGGAGTCGCCGTCAGGGCGCTCGCCGGCGGGCGCCTTCGGTGCGCCCGGCTCGTAATGGGACGGGGGGATGCCGAGCTGCAGCTCGATCCGGCGGACACGCTCGAAGGTCCGCTGCGACAGCGTGCGCTGGGCGGCGAGCAGGTCGCCGATCACGCCGAGCGCGAACAGCAGCATCGTGGCGGTGAAGAGGACCGAGCCGAGGATCAGCGACTGCACGTGACCGGCGCCCTCGCCCTGTATCCAGGAGACGAGGAAGCGCGCCCAGACGGCGAGCGCGAGCACGCCGACGATCGTGCCGGCGGTCCAGAAGACGCGCAGCGGCTCGTACTGCGCGTAGATGCGGAAGATCGAGATCGAGTTGCGGCGGACGTAGGCGCCCATCGACGGGAACAGACGCGACTCGCGCGTCTTCGGGTTCGTTCTGATCTTCACGTCGTCGATCGCGACCAGCTGTCTGCCGGCCTGGATGATCGTCTCGAGCGTGTAGGTGAACTTCGACACGACGACGAGCTGCAGCGCCGCCTCGCGGTTGTAGGCGCGGAAGCCGGAGGTCGTGTCGGGCACTCTCGTCGAGGAGGCCTGGCGCACGACCCACGAGCCGAGCTTCTGCAGCGAGACCTTCAGCGGCGAGAAGTGCGCGATCGACGCGACGTCGCGGTCGCCGATCACCATGTCGGCGCTGCCGGCGAGGATCGGCGCGACCAGCTTCGGGATGTCGCCGCCGAAGTACTGGTTGTCGGCGTCGGTGTTGACGACGACGTCGGCGCCGAGCTTGAGACAGGCGTCGAGCCCGGCCTGGAAGCCGGCCGCCAGGCCCTTGTTGTTGGTCAGCTTGACGATGTGGTCGACGCCGTGCTCGCGCGCGACCTCGATCGTGCGATCGGTCGAGCCGTCGTCGATCACGAGCGTCTCGATCACGTCGATGCCCGGGATCGATCTGGGCAGGTCGGCGAGCGTCGCGGGAAGGTGCTCTTCCTCGTCTTTACAGGGGATCTGGATGATCAGCTTCATGGGGGACTCCGGGCACCGTGGGCGCGGGCCGCGTCGAAGGATGACCGACGGCCGGTGCCGTAGACTCGCGCCGCAGTATCCCAAAGGACCGGATGGAACGCCACGCACGCCGGCCGCGACTGCGGTTCGATCGGCTTTCGGCGGCCCTGATCGCGGTGCTCCTGGGCGCGTTCGGACTGCGCGTGTGGGGGATCGGGCACGGCCTGCCGTTCTCTTACAACATCGACGAGGAAGGCCATTTCGTCCCGGTTGCGATCGGGTTCTTCGGCCATGGGCTGGATCCGCGCTACTTCCTCAACCCGCCCGGCTACACCGAGCTGCTGTACGTCGTCTACGCCGTCTGGTTCGGCGGCCGCGAGGCGATCGCGCGCGCCTACGTCGAGCATCCGAGCGAGGTCTTCCTGGTCGCGCGCGTCACCGTCGCGCTGCTGGGGACGGTCTGGGTCTGGCTCGTCGCGCTGCTCGGCAGCCGGCTGTTCTCGGACCGCCGCGTCGGGCTGCTGGCGGCGGCACTCGGCGCGGTCGCGTTCCTGCCGGTCTTCTACAGCCACCTGGCGCTCAACGACGTGCCGTCGCTGGCGCCGGCGACGCTGGCGCTCGTCTGCGCCGCGCTGATCGCGACCGGCAGCGGCCGCGGCGGCGGGATCTGGTGGCTGCTGCTGGGCGGGCTCGCGGTCGGCCTCGCCGCCGGCACCAAGTACACCGCCGGAATAGTCCTGCTGCCGCTGCTGACGGCGGCGCTGATCCGCACCCGCGCGGAGCGGCAGGGCTTCGCGCACCTGCTCGCGGCCGGCGCGCTCGCCTGCTTCGCGGCCGGCGCCGGCTTCCTGATCGCGAACCCGCACGCGCTGCTCAGCTACCACGAGTTCCGCGCCGGGGTCGGCAGACAGCGCGAGCTGGCCGGCGGCGACGAGCTGGCGAAGCTCGGCCTGACCGAGGACAACGGGATCGTCTACTACCTCTGGGTCTTCAGCTGGGGGCTCGGCTGGATCCCGGCGCTGCTGGCGCTCGGCGGGGCGGTGCTGGCGTGCGTCAAGCAGCGCGCGGTCGCGCTCCTGCTGCTGCCGACGGTCGTCGTCTACCTCGTCTACATGGGCACGCAGGACCGCTACTTCGGCCGCTGGCTGCTGCCGCTGTTCCCGATCGCCTGCGTGCTGGCCGCGTGGTTCCTGATCTGGCTGGTCGAGCAGGCGGCGCGGCGCTGGCCGCGCTTCGCGACGCCGGTCGCGGTCGTCGCGATCGTGCTGGCGCTCGGCCAGGGGCTGATCCACGTCGTCCACAACGACCGCGTCCTGTCGCGGCCGGACACGCGCGGCCTCGCGCACGACTGGATGGTCGCCAACATCCCCGCCGGCACGCCGATCGTGCTGGAGCCGATCGTGCCGGCGCGCTGGAGCGAGGACCCCGACCGCGCGAACCCGGCGACCCCCGACGGCAAGCGCTGGAGACTGTGGGACACGACCCGCGCCGACGTCGACGACTTCGGCAGACCGGTCGCCAAGCCGCGCTTCGTCAAGGTCGACAAGTACGAGCGCACGCTGCGCCCGGCGCTGATCGACGAGTACGAGCAGAAGGGGTACTGCTGGGTCGTGATCGGCTCGCACCAGCGCGATCGCGCCTACGCCCAGCCTGAGCAGGTGCCGCAGGCGCTCGCCTACTACGACGCGCTCAGACAGCGCGGGCAGGAGGTGGCGCGCTTCACGCCCTACAGAGACGGCGCCACGGCGCCGAGATTCAACTTCGACTGGGCGTTCGACTACTACCCGCTGGCGTACGAGCGGCCGGGCCCCGAGATCGTGATCTACCGGTTGTCGGGCGGAGGTTGTTCGTGAGCGTCTGCGTATCCTCAAGCGGCAGGGCTTGAACGGCGAACCGACGAGACCCGATCGACTTTGTCTGAAACGACCAACACCGACCGCCTCCTTCTGGCGCGCACGCTGGAGCTGGCTTCCCGCGGGCGCGGACGCGTCAGCCCCAACCCGATGGTGGGGGCGCTGCTGGCGCGCGACGGCGAGGTGATCGCCGAGGGCTGGCACACCGCCTACGGCGAGCGCCACGCCGAGGCCGAGGCGATCGCCGCCGCCGGCGACCAGGATCTCTCCGGCGCGACGCTCTACGTCTCGCTGGAGCCCTGCTGTCACAGCGGCAAGCAGCCGCCCTGCACCGACGCGATCCTCGCCGCCGGCATCGGCCGCGTCGTGATCGCCTCCGACGACCCGACCGAGAAGGCCTCCGGCCGCGGCCTCGGGATCCTCCGCGACGAGGGCGTCGAGGTGGCCGTCGCCGACGGCGACGTGGCGACGCGCGCGCGCCAGCTCAACCAGTCGTTCCGCAAGCAGGCGCGGACCGGTCGCCCGTGGGTGCTGTTCAAGTCGGCGATGACGCTCGACGGCAAGGTCGCCACCCGCGCCGGCGACTCGAAGTGGATCTCCTCGACCGACAGCCGCGAGCTGGCGCACCACTGGCGCGCCGAGTGCGACGCGGTCGCGGTCGGGATCGGCACCGCGCTCGCCGACGACCCGCAGCTGACGGCGCGGATACCGAACGTCGTGCGTCAGCCGCGCCGCGTCGTGTTCGACTCGCTCGCGCGCCTGCCGCTCGACTCGCAGCTGGTGCAGGCGGCCGCCGACGTGCCGCTGACGGTCGTCGTCTCGCGCGCCGCGCCGCGCACCGCGACCGACGCGCTGGAGACGCACGGCGCCGACGTGATCGTCGCGACCGGCGCCAACGAGCCGGCCCGCGTCGTCTCCGCGCTCGACCAGCTCGGCGCCGCCGGCATCGGCTCGATCCTGCTGGAGGGCGGCCCGCGCCTCGCCGGCGCCTTCCTCGACGCCGGCGAGATCGACGAGCTGCGGCTGTTCCTGGCGCCGCTCGTGCTCGGCGGCCGCACTGCGCGCGACCCGCTGGAAGGCGAGGGCGTCGAGACGATCTCGGAGGCGCTGCGCGCCCTGACCCTGGACTGCGACCGCGTGGGGGAGGACCTGCTCGTCTCCGCGCGCCTGAAGGAGTGGTGATGTTCACCGGACTGGTACAAGGCCTCGGCACCGTCGCCGCGGTCGAGCCGACCGGGGAGGGCGTCCGCCTCGCGATCGCGACCCCGCTCGGCAGAGAGCTCGCGCCCGGCGACTCGATCGCCGTCAACGGCGTCTGCCTGACCGCGGTCGATCCCACCAACGGCACCTTCGCCGCCGATGTCATGAACGAGACGCTGCGCCGCTCCTCGCTGGCCGAGGCCGGACCGGGCGCCGAGGTCAACCTCGAGCTGGCGCTGCGCGCCGACGCCCGTCTCGGCGGCCACATCATGCAGGGCCACGTCGACGGGGTCGGCACGATCGCGGAGATCGCGCAGGACGGCTTCTCGCGCGTCGTCAAGGTCAGCGTCGAGCCGGAGCTGCTGCGGTACGTGGTCGAGAAGGGATCGATCGCGATCGACGGCGTCTCGCTGACGGTCTCGGCGGTCGACGACGACTCGCTCTCCGTCTCGCTGATCCCGGAGACGCTGGAACGCACGATCCTCGGCCGTGCCGAGGTCGGCAAGCCGGTCAACCTCGAAGTCGACGTGCTCGCGAAGTACGTCGAGAAGCTCGTGGGGGCGCATCGATGAGCCAGTCCGAGTCCCAGTCCGACGTCAGAACCGTCAGATCGCCGTTTGCGACGATCGAGGACGCGATCGAGGACATCCGCCAGGGCAAGATGGTCGTCGTCTGCGACGACGAGGACCGCGAGAACGAGGGCGACCTGACGATGGCCGCCCAGTTCATCACGCCCGAGGCGATCAACTTCATGGCGAAGGAGGGGCGCGGGCTGATCTGCCTCGCGCTCACCGGCGAGCGCTGCGAGGAGATGGGCCTCGACCTGATGGCGAGCAAGAACGAGTCGTCGTTCGAGACCGCCTTCACCGTCTCGATCGAGGCGCGTGACGGCGTCACCACCGGCATCTCCGCCGCCGACCGCGCGCACACGATCCAGGTCGCGATCGACCCGAAGGCCGCCCCGCGCGACCTCGTCCAGCCCGGCCACGTCTTCCCGCTGAAGGCGAAGGACGGCGGCGTGCTCGAGCGGATCGGGCAGACCGAGGCCGCGGTCGACCTGTCGCGCCTCGCCGGCCTCAACCCGTCCGGCGTGATCTGCGAGATCATGAACGACGACGGCACGATGGCCCGCGTCGGCGATCTCGTCCCGTACTGCGAGCGCCACGACCTCAAGATGGTCACGGTCGCCGACCTCGTCGCCTACCGCCGCAAGCACGACAAGCTGGTCGAGCGGGTCGTCTCGACGAGGCTGCCGACGGCGTTCGGCGACTTCGAGGTCGTCGGCTACCGCTCGCTGGTCGACGACAAGCACCACGTCGCGATGGTCAAGGGCGACGTCTCCGGCAAGGACGACGTGCTCGTGCGCGTCCACTCCGAGTGCCTCACCGGCGACGTCTTCCACTCGCTCCGCTGCGACTGCGGCGAGCAGCTCGAGTCGGCGCTCGCGATGATCGAGGAGAGAGGCGAGGGCGTCCTGCTCTACCTCGCGCAGGAGGGCCGCGGGATCGGCCTGCTGAACAAGCTGAAGGCGTACAAGCTGCAGGAGCAGGGGCTCGACACGGTCGAGGCCAACCTCAGACTCGGCCTGCCGGCCGACCTGCGCGACTACGGCATCGGCGCCCAGATCCTCAAGGACCTCGGCCTGACCTCGATCAGGATCCTCACCAACAACCCGAAGAAGATCATCGGGCTGGAGGGCTACGGCCTCTCGGTCACCGACCAGGTGCCGATCGTGCCGACGCCGAACCCGCACAACGAGGCCTACCTGCGCACCAAGCGCGACCGGATGGGCCACACGCTGCACCACCAGGGCCTCGCGCTCGACGAGGAGATGATCCTCGAGGAGCACGAGCACGATCACGAGAAGCAGGAGAACGCCGATGGGCGCTGAGAACCGCCGCTTCGCGCTCGTCGTCGGGCGCTTCTACGAGGACCTCGCCGAGAAGCTCGTCGCGGGCGCCACGGCCGAGCTGGAGAAGCACGGGGCGTCGGTCGTCGACGTGTATGACGTCCCGGGCGCCTTCGAGCTGCCGCTGGCCGCCAAGTACGCGGTCGAGTCGGGCAGGTACGACGGGATCGTCGCGCTCGGCGCGGTCATCCGCGGCGAGACCTCGCACTACGACTACGTCTGCGGCGAGTGCGCCCGCGGGCTGCAGCAGGTCCAGCTCGCGAGCGGGATCCCGGTCGGCTTCGGCGTGCTGACGGTCGACACGCGCGAGCAGGCCGAGGCGCGCGTCGGCGGCGGCGCCAAGCGCGACTCCGGCGCCCACGCGGCCGAGGCGGTGCTCGCCTCGCTGAAGGTGAAGGAGTCGGTCAAGCAGCAGCGCGCCCGCACGGGCTTCGCTCCCGCCTGACGCCCGGCTCAGCCCGCCGCCCGCGCAATCTCTGGGTCCAACAGACCCAGAGACTGCACGTCTGGCGCGTCAGCGCTGGTCTTCGAGCGCCGCGATGCGGCGTTCGAGGCCGTCGACCCGCTCCGCCAGCGCCTGGCCGGCGGCGAGCGCGACGCCGGCCTCGTCGAGCTGGCCGATCGTCGTGTCGTCGGCGCCGAGCCCGAAGGCGGCACGGAACGCCTGCGCGGTCGGGCCGAGGTGACGGACACGGCCCGGCTCGTCTCTGTACTGCCAGGTCGAGATCTCCAGCCCGCGCAGCCGCGCCAGCAGCTCGTCGCGGTCGAGCGGCGCGAACGCGTGCTTGAGGCGCGCGTCGCTGGTGCAGGCGAAGACGCCCGAGCCGGCCGGCAGGTCGCAGCCGGTCGAGCCGTCGGCGCTCGTGCGCAGGCGGATCCCGCCGGCGAAGCGGGCCGCCAGCTCGTTCTCGGCCTCGCTGGCGAAGCCGCCGCCGCTGCCGTCGCCGAGCACGACCGCGCCGTTGTCGTCGGCGGTCACCTCGGTGCCGAAGGCGATCGAGCCGTCGCCGCTGGCGAGCGAGGAGAAGCCGAGCGCGGCGGAGTACTGGCCCGAGGCGACGTTGAACTTGCCGCCGAGCACGGTCGCGTACTCGCCGGTCGCCTCGTTCTGACGGCCGCCCGCGACCGTCCCGTACGGGCCGGAGGCGACGTTGCTGACGCCGCCGGCGATCGTCGCCTGGTCGCCGCCGGCGTGGTTGTCGTCGCCGCCGCCGATCGTGCTCGTCTCGCCGCCGGCGCCGTTGCCGGTACCGCCGGCGATCGTCGCGTAGGGCGCGGTGATCGCGTTGCCGCGGCCGCCGCCGATCGTGCCGAAGGCGCCGCCGACGCTGTTGCCGAGGTCGGCGTCGCCGCCGCCGGCGATCGTCGCGCCGGCCGCCTCCGCGTCGACGCTGTTGGCGGCCGCGCCGCCGATCACGCTCGGCGTGCCGTCGCCGCGCGGCTCCAGCCGCAGCGCGCGCGTGCCGTCGACGCGCAGCTCCAGCGGCTGCTCGTCAGTCGTGCCGAGGAAGCTCTCGTCGGTCGTGCCGGCGTTGCCGGCACGACCCCAGGCGTCAGCCGAGCCGGCTGCGCCCTGCTCGCCTCTCTCGCCCTGCGCTCCTCTGGCGCCCTGCTCGCCTCTCGGCCCCTGGAGGCCCTGAGCGCCTCTCGCGCCCTGTTCGCCCGCGGCGCCTCTCTCGCCCTGCGCGCCGCTCGCGCCCGCCGCGCCGGTCTCGCCTCTGGCGCCCTGCGGCCCGGCCGGACCGGCCGCGCCTCTGGCTCCGGTGGCGCCTCGCGCCCCGCGCGCGCCCTTCAGCCTCGCCCGCTCGGCGCTGCTGAAGTCGCGCGCCAGCAGCGAGCCGTCACGCACCTTCTCCGACGTGACCGCGTCGCTTTGCAGCTGCGCGGAGCCGACGCTCGCGCGCGGCAGCTGGACCGCGGCGTACGACGCGCCCCCGAGCGCGACGAACAGCGCCAGCGTCGCGACGACGTTGGCATAGCTGAGCCGGCGCGCGAGGGCGCCCAGCAGACCTCTCATCGACCATCCTCCTCAGTTGGCGATTCGCGGGCGGCATCCCCGACCGCCGCCCGGCGCCAGCATATGGAGTGTCGAATGACCAGATGCGCACTTCTCCGTCGCGACCGCGGCGCGCCCTTTCCGGAGAAGACCCCCTATACTCCTGCGACCCATGCCCCGTATCTGCCATGTCTGCAACAAGGGTCCCGCCTTCGGCAACAGCCGAAGCCACTCGAGAGTGGCGACGAAGCGGCGCTTCGACCCGAACCTCCAGCGGATCCGCATCAACGATGCCGGTACCGCTCGGCGCGTCTACGTCTGCACGCGCTGCCTGAAGGCCGGCAAGGTCATCAAGGCGTAGGGGCCGGCCAACCGGCCCCCGTCTGTGTCCGACCCCAGCCTTCTCCGCTTCCGTGCCGTAGTCGACGCCGCGCTCGTTCAACTCGAGTCGCGGCGTGACGAGGTCAACGACCTCAACGTCTTTCCCGTCGCCGACGGCGACACCGGCGACAACATGGCGCTCACGCTGCGCGCCGTGCTCGCCGAGATCGACCGGCTCCTCGCCGAGCCCGGTCAGAACCGCACCCTCGACGAGATCGGGCGCGACGAGATCGTCGCGTCGGTCGCTCGCGCCGCGCTGCTCGGAGCACGCGGCAACAGCGGCGTGATCCTCTCCCAGCTGATCCGCGGCGCCGCCGAGGAGCTGGCCAGCCGCCCCGGCGAGCTGGTCGACCCCGTCCTGATCGGCGCCGCGATGGCCCGCGCCGCCGAGCAGGCCTACGGCTCGGTCCGCAACCCCGCCGAGGGGACGATCCTCACCGTCGTGCGCGAGATGGCGCACCGGATCGCGACCGAGCTGGCGCACATGCCGCAGACGCGGCTCGACCCCGATGCCGCGCCGCAGGAGCAGGACGCGCTGATCGCCGACGTGCTCGAGCGCGCGCTCGACGCCGGCCAGCAGTCGGTCGCGCGCGGCCCGGACCTGCTGCCGATCCTGCGCGAGGCGGGCGTCGTCGACGCCGGCGGCTACGGCCTCACGGTCCTCTTCGCGGGCGTCGTCGCGGCGCTGCGCGGCAGCGAGCCGCCCGAGCTGGCCCATCACAGGGCGGCGCGGGTCACGCGGCCCCAGCACGACTCCTCGACCTACCGCTACTGCACGAACTTCGCCGTCACCGGCAGCGGCCTCGACGCGCGCCGCTTCGTGCCGGCGCTGGAGGCGCTCGGCGACTCGGTGCTGGTCGTCGGCGACGCGCAGACGCTGAAGGTCCACGTCCACACCGACGATCCCGACGCCGCCGCCGGCGTCTTCGCCGCGGACGGGACCGTCTCCCACCTCGACGTCGCCGACATGCACGCGCAGGTCGAGGAGCGCGCCGAGCGGCTCTCCGGCAGCGACGGCGCCGACGCGGCCGCCGTGCCGCCGGCCACCGCCGCGCCCGCCCCGACGGCGACGACCGGCGTGCTCGCGGTCGTCTCCGGCGACGGCGTCAGCGCGCTGTTCGAGGGCCTCGGCGCGCACGTGCTCGACGGCGGCCCGACGCTCAACCCCTCCACCTACGAGCTGCTGGCGGGGATCCACGACGTGCCGGCCGAGCAGGTCGTCGTGCTGCCGAACAGCTCGAACGTCTTCATGGCCGCCGAGCGAGCGGCCGAGCTGTCGGAGAAGCGCGTCGTCGTCGTCCGCGCCGCCGCGCAGCAGTCCGGCCTCGTCGCCGCCGTCGCGCTCGACCCGGCGCGCGACGCGGCCGCCAACGCCGACGCGATGACGGCGGCGCTGGGGAGGATCCGCACCGGCGCGGTCGCCCCGGCTGCGCGCGAGGACACCGCCGGCCGCTTCGCGATCGGCGACGCGATCGGCTTCGTCGACGACGAGCTGGTCGCCTGGGGCGAGCCGGCGCCGACGCTCTCCGCCGTGCTGCGCGCGCTCGCCGGCCACGCCGAGCTGATCACCTGCCTGACCGGCGCCGAGACGCCGCTGCCCGACAGCGAGGTCGAGGCGCTCGCGACCGCCGCCGGCGACGCGATAGAGCTGGACCTCCAGCGCGGCGGGCAGAGCAGCTGGTGGTGGCTGCTGTCGGCCGAGTAGCGGCTGGCACGGCGACGCCGAACCGCTGCCGCGCCGCCGCACGAACCGGCTCAGCGACCTCCGCGCGGCGCCGCGCAGCCGAGCAGGGCGCGCCGCGTCGCCGCCGGCAGGCCGCGCGGCCGCGCGCGACAGGCGCCGGCGCGCGTCTCGAAGCGGCGCAGCTCCTGCCAGCCGCTGCGCGGGTCCTCGCGCACGAGGATCGCGTACGGCAGCTCGGGGCAGCCGCCGCCGGGCAGCAGCCGCAGCGCGCCGAACGGCCCGCGCCGCTGCAGCAGCGCGCCGAAGCAGCTCCAGCGCGGCTGTCTGATCTCGACCGCGATGCGATGCGTCTGCGCCTCGCTCGCCGTCCGCACCGGGCTCGCGCCGGCTGCGGAGGCCGCCGCGGGCGCGAGCGCTGCCGCCGCCAGCGCCGCCGTGAGGATCGCGATCCGCATCGCGCCAGCATGACAGCCGCCGCGACGCCGCCGATCTCGCCATAGTTGTGGACGCCGCCATGACGTCCACCGGGTTGAACCAGTTCGCGAGCGACGAGCCGCTCGACGAGGAGCAGCTGCGCGCCGCGCCGGTGCGGCTGCCGCGCCCGTCGCGGCTCGCGCAGCCGCTCGACGCGCCCGGTCCGAGAGCGGCGAGAGCCCTGGAGACGCTCGGCGTCGAGACGGTCGGGGCGCTGCTGCACCATCTGCCGCGCGCTTCCGGCGAGGCGCGCACGATCGCCGGCCTGGTCGAGGAGGAGACCTCGACGGTGCTGGTCGAGGTCCGCTCGATCACGTCCCGCCCGGTCCGCAGACGCGGCATGCGGCCGATGGTCGAGGCGACCGTCGCCGACCAGACCGGGACGCTCAGAGTCGTCTTCTTCAACCAGCCCTGGCTCGTCGACCGCTACCGCCCGCCGACGCGGCTGATGCTGACCGGCCGGCTCGGCCCGCGCAGCTTCAGAGTCTCCGGCCACGCGCCGACGACGCAGCAGATCGCCGGCGCCGAGCACGTCGTCCAGTACCCGGCCAGCGAGGGGATCGGCTCGGTCCAGCTGCTGGCGCTGGCGCAGGAGCACCGCGACGCGATCTTCGACGTGCCCGAGCCGCTGCCGGCCGCGGTCCGCGTCGAGGACGAGCTGCCGGACGTGCAGGCCGCCCTGACCGCGGTCCACTTCCCGAGCCGTGAGCGCGACGCCGTCGAGGGCCGCCGCCGGCTCGCCTACGACGAGCTGCTGCTGCTCCAGCTCGGCCTGCTGCGGCGTCGCGCCGCGCGCGAGCGGCGCAGCAGAGCGCCGCGGCTCGACGGCCCGCGCGAGCTGAGCGCCCGCTGGCTGGAGAGCGGCCTCCCGTTCGCGCCGACCGACGACCAGACGGCCGCGATGGAGGCGATCGACGGCGACCTCGCGCGCGACCACGCGATGCAGCGGCTGCTGATGGGCGAGGTCGGCTCCGGCAAGACCGTCGTCGCCCTGTTCACGCTGCTGCGCGCGGTCGAGCAGGGCTGGCAGGGCGCGCTGATGGCGCCGACCGAGACGCTCGCCGAGCAGCACTTCGCGACGATCCAGGCGCTGACGGCGAACGAGAACCTGCAGGTCGCGCTGCTGACCGGCTCGACCCCGGCCGCCCGTCGCAGAGACCTGCTCGGCAAGCTGGCCAGCGGCGAGCTGGCGCTGATCGTCGGCACGCATGCGCTGATCGAGGACGCGGTCGTCTTCACGCGGCTCGGCGCCGTCGTCGTCGACGAGCAGCACCGCTTCGGCGTCCGCCAGCGCGCCGCGCTCGACGCGAAGGCGCCGGCGGGTCTGACCCCGCACGTGCTGCACATGACCGCGACGCCGATTCCGCGCACGCTCGCGCTCGTCCAGCACGGCGACCTCGACCACACCGCGCTGCGGCAGCTGCCGCGCGGCCGCCAGCCGATCGAGACGCACCTCGCCAGCGGCGAGAGAGCGCGCGAG
The DNA here is from genome assembly GCF_030646155.1 of Conexibacter sp. CPCC 205762. GTDB lineage: Bacteria > Actinomycetota > Thermoleophilia > Solirubrobacterales > Solirubrobacteraceae > Conexibacter. Next base: position 52,083 of record NZ_JAUTDN010000005.1, on the reverse strand, counting down.
CGCGCCTACGAGCGGATCCGCGAGGAGCTGCGCGCCGGCCGCCAGGCGTTCGTCGTCTGCCCGCTGGTGGGGGAGTCGGAGGCGCTGCAGGCGCGCGCCGCGACCGAGGAGTACGAGCGGCTGAAGAGAACCGAGTTCAGGGACTTCCGCGTCGTGCTGATGCACGGGCAGATGAAGCCGAGAGAGAAGCAGGAGGCGATGGCCGACTTCTCCGCCGGCGGCGCCGACGTGCTCGTCGCGACCTCGGTGATCGAGGTCGGGATCGACGTGCCGAACGCGACCGTGATGCTGGTCGAGGACGCCGAGCGCTACGGGATCTCGCAGCTGCACCAGCTGCGCGGGCGGATCGGCCGCGGCCAGCACAAGTCGCTCTGCCTGCTGTTCGGCCCGCGCGACTCGGCGCGGCTGAGAGCGCTCGCGGCCCACTCCGACGGCTTCCGGCTGGCGCAGATCGACCTCGAGCTGCGGCGCGAGGGGGAGATCGTCGGCGTCCGCCAGCACGGCGAGGCCGCCTACCGGATCGCGATCCTGCCCGACGACGCCGACCTGCTGGAGAAGGCCCACTTCCGCGCGGAGACGCTGCTGGCGGACGATCCGGAGCTGGAACGGCCAGAGCACGCGCTGCTGCGCGACGCGCTGGCGCAGGTCTTCGGCCCCGAGGCGATGGCGCCGATCGCGGCATGAGCGGCCTCGTCTGATGCGGATCGTCGCCGGCCTCTACCGCGGTCGCCGGATCGCCGCCCCGGCGGGCGACGCGACCCGCCCGACGAGCGATCGCGTGCGCGAGTCGCTCTTCTCGATCCTCGGTCCGCTCGACGGCGCGCGCGTGCTCGACCTCTTCGCCGGCAGCGGCGCGCTCGGGCTGGAGGCGCTCTCGCGCGGGGCCGAGCACGTCACGTTCGTCGACTCCGCGACCCCCGCGATCAAAGCGGTGACGGCGAATCTGGCCGCTCTCGGGGTGCCGGCGGAGCGGGTGACGGTGCGGCGCCAGGATGCCCGCGCGTTCACGCGTGGAGCAGATGTCGGCGGTCGTCAATACGATCTCGTGCTTCTCGACCCTCCATACCGACTCGCGCCCGAGCTGGGACGCGAGCTCTCGCCGGCGCTCGCGGAGCTGATCGCCGCGGACGGCAGGATCGTGTGCGAGAGCGACCGTCGCGCGCCGCTCGGGCTCGACCTGCCCATGACCGACGAACGCCGATACGGCGACACACTCATCCGCATCCATGAACTCGACTAAGCGAATCGCCGTCTGCCCAGGGTCCTACGACCCGGTCACGAACGGCCACCTGGACGTCATATCGCGTGCCTCGCGGATCTTCGACGAGGTCGTCGTGAGCGTCGTCAATCTGCCGATCCGCAAGGGCAGAACGCTCTTCGTCGCGGAAGAGCGGATCAGTTTCATCGAACGCGCGACCGAGCATCTCGGGAACGTGCGCGCCGAGGCCTTCAGCAACCTGGTCGTCGACTTCGCCAGAAGTCTTGGCGCGACGGCGATCGTCAAGGGACTGCGGGCGATCTCGGACTTCGAGTACGAGCTGGAGATGCATCAGCTCAACCGCCGGCAGGCGCCGGAGATCGAGTCCGTGTATCTGATGGCGTCGTCGCAGTACAGTTTCTTGAGTTCCTCCGGCGTCAAGGAGCTGGCGACGTTCGGCGGGAACATCTCAGATCTCGTCCCCGACTACGTGGCCACGCGCTTGCAGGAAGAACTCGGCCGTTGACGAAACAGAGGTTCCGATGGATGTCCTGGTTCTGATCGACAAGCTGGACGACCTCGTCCACAACGCGAAGCCGGTCCCGCTGACCGATCAGGTCCGCGTGGACAAAGAGGAGATCTACGACCTCCTCGACCAGATGCGCGCCACGATCCCCGAGGAGATCAAGCAGGCTCGCTGGATCGTCAAGGAGCGTCAGGAGATGCTCGCGGAGGCGAAGCGCGAGGCCGAGCGGATCCTCAGAGAGGCGCGTGAGCGCCAGGATCGCCTGATCTCCGACGAGGAGGTCACCAAGCAGGCCGAACGCGGGGCCGAGGACATCATCGAGGACGCCCGCGCCCGCGAGCGCGAGATCCGCCTCGGCGCCGAGGACTACGCCGACGAGATCCTCAACACGCTCGAGGTCAACCTGTCGAAGTTCATCGCGGCCGTCCAGCGCGGTCGCGAGCGCCTGCAGGGCAAGGACGAGCCGGCCGAAGTCGGGTAGACGGCCGGGCAGGCGGAGCGCCCTGCAACGGACGTTGCATTCCGTCCGTCGCGCGCGCGACGCTCACCTGCATGTCGGCTCTCTGGCTTCTGACCGGTCTCCTGCTCGGCGGCGGCGCCGTGCTGCTGGCGCTGCGCTCGCGCGCCGCGACCGAGCGCCGCGCCCGCGGGATGGAGGAGCTGGTCGCGCCGATCGGCGCCTCGCTGCGGCGGGTCGACGAGCAGCTCGCCGCGCTCGACCGCGACCGCGCCGTGCAGCGCGGCGCGCTGGAGCAGCAGCTGCGCGAGCTGGTCTCCTCGCAGGAGCGCCTGCGCGGCGAGACGGCCGGTCTCAGCGCCGCCCTGCGCCAGCCGCAGACGCGCGGCCGCTGGGGCGAGCTGCAGTTGAAGCGGGTCGTCGAGCTGGCCGGGATGGTCGATCGCTGCGACTTCAGCGAGCAGCAGTCGCTGCGCGGTGACGACGGCGTCCTGCGACCCGACCTGGTCGTCCAGCTGCCCGGCGGCAAGCAGGTCGTGGTCGACGCGAAGGCGCCGCTGCACGCCTTCCTCGACGCGCACGAGGCGCGCGACGAGACGACGCGCACGGCGGCGCTCTCCCAGCACGCGCGGCTGCTGCGCGAGCATGTCCGCAGGCTCGGCGCGAAGGCCTACTGGTCGCAGTTCGCCACCGCGCCCGAGTTCGTCGTGCTGTTCCTGCCCGGCGAGCACTTCCACTCGGCTGCGCTGGAGGCCGACCCGGCGCTGCTGGAGGAGGGCGTCCGCGACGGCGTGCTGATCGCGACGCCGACGACGCTGATCGCGCTGCTGCGCGCGGTCGCCTACGGCTGGCAGCAGGAGACGGTCGCCCAGTCGGCGCGCGAGATCGCGACGCTGGGGCGGGACCTGCACCGCCGCCTCGGCACCTTCGCCGCCCATCTCGACAAGGTCGGCGCACGGCTGCGCGGCGCGGTCGGCGCCTACAACGAGGCGGTCGGCTCGTTCGACAGCCGCGTGCTGCCGAGCGCCCGCCGCTTCGCCGACCACGGCGTCGTCGACCCGGCCAGCGCGCTCGCGCCGCTGACGCCGATCGACCTGACCGCGCGCGAGCTGCACGCCCCCGAGCTGCGCGACGCCGCGCGACACGCGCCGGACCCGCGCGAGAGCGCGCGACACGCGCCGGACCCGCGCGACGCCGGGCGACACGCCCCCGAGCTGCGCGAGGCGGCCGATGGCTGACCTGTTCGGGCGCGGGCGCCGCCGCCGGCGCAAGGCGCAGGTCTCCTCCTGGCACCAGGCCGGCGCCGCGGTGCCGTTGGAGAACCTCGCGGCCGCGAACGAGCTGGCGCAGGAGGCGGCTTCGCCGTTCGGCTACAAGCGCTCCGCGGGCGACCTGCTGGCGCGCTTCGGCGGCGACACGCCTGACGGCCGCCGCCGCGCGACCGCCGCGCTCGCGCTCGCCGGCGTCCTGGTCGATCCACCGCTGACCGAGGCGACGGCGAACCAGCTCGTGCGGCTGCGCCACAGCGAGGTCGACCCGGCGGCGATGCAGCCGCTCGCCGAGCCGCTGACGCCGCCCGCGCAAACGCCGACGCCGACGCCGCCCGCGCCCGACGCCCCCGCGGACGTGATGCCGCGCAGGCCGTCGTGGGCGATGAGGGTCGCCTCCAGACACGCGACGAGCGGTCCGGTCGACAGCGAGAGCAGATTCCGCGCGGGTGCGCTCGGCCTGCTCGCGCTCGTCGTCCTGATCGTCGCCGTCGTGCTGCTGCGCGGCGCGATCGGCTCGCCCGGCGGCGGCGACCGCGGCGGCGATCTCGCCCCACCCGCGACCGCGACGACCACCACGACGACCACCGCGCAGACGCCGCCGGCCACCACGCCCGCGCCGGAGCAGCGCCGCGACACGCTCCGCTACGAGACGCGCCCCAGCAGAAGAGCCCGTCTCCGCCGCGTCCGCCTGCGGATCGTCCCGCGCGAGCCGTCCTACCTCTGCGTCGCCGATGGCGCCGGCAGAACGCTGTGGGAGGGGATGCGGACCGGTCCCTACGAGGTCAGCCGTCGCAGGCTGAGACTGCGCGTCGGCGTCGCGACGATGCGGATCAGCGTCGATGGCAGACCGCTCACCGTCCGCAGCGCTCCCAGCGCCTACCTGCTGACGCCGCGCGGCGTCAGCGGCCTGCCGGCCGACAGACCGGTTTGCGGAGCGGGTTGACCGGCTGACGCCGCGGCGCCCGCGCCGGCGGCCTGCCGGCGTCGAGCCGGCGCGCCGCACCCACTAGGGTTCGCCGCGCAGATGAGCAGACTCGGCTCCGTCATCACCGACGCGGGCGGCACCCGCGCCCCCAGAGATCGCGCCGCGCAGCTGCGCGCGGAGATCGTCGACGCCTTCGGTGACGGCGCCCACGAGCTGACGCTCGCCCGCTCCGGCTACCCGCCGGCGGCACCGGTCCCGGTCGCGATCGCGGCCGAGAAGACGCGCCTGCTCGCGATCGCGCCGGTCGCGCCGGAGCTGCGCGCCGACCCCGATGCCGTGCCCGAGCGCGCGTGGGTGCTGACGGCGGCGCTCGTCGGCGCGCTGGTCGAGGCGGCGGAGGCGATGGCGCCGGCCGACGGCCGCGACCTCGCGCTCAGCGTCGGCAGCTGGGAGGGCTGGCTCGCGTTCGCCTTCCCGCTGACCGGCGGCGACCTCTACGAGCACGTCGAGTTCGCGCTGGAGTTCTTCCCCGACCACCTCGACGGGGTCGACCGCCTGAGAGCGGCCGCCTACGGTCTACCGGCCTCCGCGCTCGCCGACGTCGAGGATCTGCGCCCGCCGATCGGCGAGCTGCACCCGCTGCGGATCGCGGAGGCGGTCGCGCGCTTCGGCGGCCGGCCGGCCGACGCCGCCTCGGTGCGCGAGCGCGAGGAGGACGTGATCGCGATCCTCGACCCGACCTTCGACGTCGCCCGCCCGCACGACGACGCCGACCGCGGCCGCCGCGTCGCCCGGCGGATCCTCCAGCGGCTGATGGGGATGGGCAAGTGGGGCGGCTACCACACCGAGATCAGCCACCTCGCACGCGGCTTCGCCGGCCACGACCGGGCGCTCGCGCTGGCGATCGGCGAGCGGCTGCTGGAGGCCGGCCTGCTGCAGGAGAAGCCGAGCGTCGGCCAGCGCCACGTCTACCTCAACCCCCGTCGCGCGGCCGAGATCCACGGCCTGGTCGAGCGCGGCGAGACGCCCAAGGGCCTCGACCTCCCGTAGCGAAGATGACGCACCCGTCACAAACTGACACGCGACCTGCGCCGTTCGTGGTTGGATACGTCTCGTGTTGAGAGAGATCCCGCATCAGGCGTTCATCGCCAAGACACTGTTCAGCTCCGGTCTGCTCGGCCCGACGCGGCCCGACAGGCTCGCAAAGGTCGGCATCGCGCTCAAGCGCTGGGGGACGACCTCCGCCGGCGCCTTCGCCGTCGCGGCGGCGCGCACGCCCGACCAGCCGGCGATCGTCGACGAGCTCGGGACGCTCAGCTACGGCGAGGTGCACCGCCGCGCCAACGCGCTCGCCAGCTCCTTCCAGGCGCGCGGCCTGCGGCCCGGCGACTCGATCGCCGTCATGTGCCGCAACCACCGCGGCTTCATCGACGCCTCGGTCGCGACCGCGCGGCTGGGCGCGAACGTGATCTACCTCAACACCGCGTTCGCCGCGCCGCAGCTGGCCGAGGTCGTCGAGCGCGAGCAGGCGGCGGCGATCGTGTACGACGAGGAGTTCGCCAACCTCGTCGAGCGGGTCCGCGCCGGCCGCCAGAGCTTCATCGCCTGGCACGACGGCGAGTCGGTCAACGGCGACCCGCTGCTGGAGGACCTGATCGCCGAGGGCGACGCCAGAGGCGTCGCGACGCCGCCCGCGCCGGGCCGCGTGATCATCCTCACGTCCGGCACGACCGGCGCGCCGAAGGGCGCCAAGCGCAGCGCCGCAGGCCTCGGCGCCGCCGCCGCGCTGCTGTCGAAGATGCCGCTGAGAGCGCGCGAGACGACGATGGTCGCGGCGCCGATCTTCCACACCTGGGGCCTGGCGCACCTCACGCTCGGCGTCCCGCTCGCGTCGACCGTCGTGCTGAGGCGGCGGTTCGACCCGGAGGGCACGCTGCGGGCGATCGCGCGCCACAGAGCGACCGCGCTGGCGGTCGTGCCGGTGATGCTGCAGCGGCTCCTCGAGCTGCCCGACGACGTCTTCGCCAAGTACGACACCTCGTCGCTGCGCGTGATCGCCGCCTCCGGCTCGGCCCTGCCCGGCCCGCTCGCGACGCGCGTGATGGACCGCTTCGGCGACGTGCTCTACAACACCTACGGTTCGACCGAGGTCGCGTGGGCGACGATCGCGACGCCGGAGGACATGCGCGCCGCGCCCGGCACGGCCGGCCGCCCGCCGCACGGCACGCGCATCCGCCTGATCGACGAGCAGGGGCGCGACGTCCCGACCGGCGAGACCGGCCGCATCTTCGTCGGCAACGAGCTGCCGTTCGAGGGCTACACCGGCGGCGGCGGCAAGGAGATCGTCGACGGCCTGATGTCCTCCGGCGACGTCGGCCACTTCGACGCGGCCGGGCGCCTGTTCGTCGACGGCCGCGACGACGACATGATCATAAGCGGCGGCGAGAACCTCTTCCCGTCGGAGGTCGAGGACCTGCTCGCCGGCCACGCGAAGGTTCGTGAGGTCGCCGTCGTCGGCGTCAGCGACGAAGAGTGGGGCCAGCGGCTGAAGGCGGTCGTCGCGCTGAAGGCCGACTGCGAGTGCACGGTCGAGGAGCTGCAGGCGTACGTGAGAGCGAACCTCGCCGGCTTCAAGGTCCCGCGCGAGGTCGTCTTCGTCGACGAGCTGCCCCGCAACGCGACCGGGAAAGTGCTCAAGCGGGAGCTCCGCTGAGGTCGTCGCTAACGTAGGAGGCATGTCCACTGCTGCCTCCTTCGACCTCGCCGCGCTGCGCCTGACCTCCGGCGAGGGTCGTTCGATCGATCTCGAGGTGCCGGTCGGCGAGTTCGACCTCAGCGGCCAGACGTATGCGGTGCAGCCGCCGACGATCCCGGTCAAGCTCGACGTCTCGCGCACGACCGGCAGCGGCTGGGCGCTGCGGCTGCGCTTCCGGGCCGCGCTCGTCGGCCCCTGCATGCGCTGCCTGGAGGCCTCCTCGACGGCGTTCAAGGTCGACGCTCGCGAGGTCGACCAGCCGGGCACCAAGGAGGACGAGCTGGACAGCCCCTACGTCGACGCCGACGAGGTCGTCGACGTCGCCCAGTGGACCAACGACGCGCTCGCGCTGACGCTGCCCGCGCAGCTCGTCTGCAGACGCGACTGCGCCGGCCTCTGCGCCGAGTGCGGCGAGAATCTCAACCTCGACCCGGAGCACGCCCACGAGCGCGAGCCTGACCCGCGTTGGGCGAAGCTGCGGGAGCTGGAGCTGTAAGATCTCCCGGCGCGCGCTGTCCAGGCGCGTCGCGCACGCTCGCCCGCGGCCAGCGTCAGCGCGCCACGCCCCCGACAACTGGTACATTCTCCCGCTCTATGGCCGTCCCGAAGCAGAAGCAATCCCACGCGCGCACGAACAAGCGCCGCTCCCAGCACAAGATCACGGCGCCGTCGACGCAGGCGTGCCCGCAGTGTCACAGCCCCCGGCGGCCGCATCGCGTCTGCCCGGTCTGCGGCACGTACGCCGGTCGCGAGGTCGTCACGGCCTCCGGCGACAGCGACGTCTGATCTTCCCGCGGCCGTGAAGCCGATCACGGTTGCCGTTGACGCGAACGGTGCCGACCTCGGTCCTGCCGAGGTCGCAGCCGGCGCTGCCATGGCGGCAGAGCGCGGCACACGCGTGCTGCTGTTCGGCCCCGCCGCCGAGATCGGTCCCGTGCCCGCGGGCGTCGAGGTCGTCGACGCCCCGCGCTCGATCGCCAAGGCGCCTGACCCGGCGCTGGCGGTGCGCGGCACCCCCGACGCCTCGATCGTGCTCGCGACCAAGGCCGTGGCCGACGGCCGCGCCGACGCGCTCGTCTCGGGCGGCTCGACCGGCGCCGCATTGGCCGCCGGCCTCTTCAACATCCGCCGCGCCCGCGGCATCTACCGGCCGGCGCTCGCGCTGCCGATGCCGGTCCCGGGCGCGCCCGTGCTGCTGCTCGACGTCGGCGCCTCGGTCGAGGTGCGGCCCGAGCACCTCGTCCAGTTCGCCTTCATGGGCGCGGCCTTCGCCCAGTCGGTGATGGGCGTCGAGGCGCCGCGGATCGGCCTGCTCTCCAACGGCGAGGAGCCCGGCAAGGGCACCCCCGACGTGACCGCCGCCCACGCCCGCCTGGTCGAGACCGGCGGCCGCATCAACTTCATCGGCAACGTCGAGGGGACGCAGGTCGTCGACGGCGTCGCCGACGTCGTCGTGATGGACGGCTTCACCGGCAACGTCACGCTGAAGCTGATCGAGGGCGTCTCCAGCAAGCTGATGCGCTCGATCAGAGAGACCGCGATGCAGACGCCGCGCGGCCGCCTCGGCGGGCTGCTGCTGCGCAAGCCGCTGCGCTCCCTGCGCGAGACGCTCGACCCCGAGCTTGCCGGCGGCGCCTACATGCTCGGCCTCCGCCGCACCGGCGTCGTCGCCCACGGCCGCTTCACGCGAACCGGCTTCGCGCGCGCGATCGAGGTCGCCGAGCGGGCCGTGCGCGAGGACGTCACCGCGCGCACGCTGACGGCGCTCGACGCCGCCGGCGCCCTCCGCCAGGCCCCTTCGTCCGACGCCCCGGCTAGCGTCCAGTCGACATGACTCGCGAGGAGATTCTCACCCTGATCCGCAACCACCTGGCCGACGAGCTGGCGATCGAGCCTGCCCGCGTCCAGGCGGAGACCCGCTTCCGCGAGGACCTCGAGGCCGACTCGCTCGACCTCTACACGCTCGTGCAGGAGCTCGAGGACACGTACGGCGTGCAGATGTCCGACGAGCAGGCGGCAGGGATCCTCACGGTCGGCCAGGCGGTCGACTTCGTGCTCTCCTCCGGAGTCGCCGCGGACCGCGGATCCGGGGCCTGACGCTGCGCCAGCTCGCCGAACTGCTCGACGCGCTGCCGGACGACCTCGCTCGCCAGGTCTTCACGCACTCGTCGTGGACCGATCGGCGCGCCGACTCCTACGAGCGGCTCGCCTTCCTCGGCGACAGCGTGCTCGGCCTCGCCGTCACGACCCACCTCTACCCGCGCCTGGAGGCCGACAGGTACGGCGCCGGCCGGCTGACGAAGATCCGCGCCCAGGCGGTCTCGGGCAGATCGTGCCAGCAGGTCGCGGAGCGGCTCGGCGTGCCCGAGCGGCTGCGTGCCGCCGCGCCGCAGGGCGTCGGCCAGAACGCCGACGCGCTCGTGCGCACCGAGCGCGTGCTGGCGTCGGTGATCGAGGCCGTGATCGGCGCCGTCTATCTCGCCAACGGCTACGAGAGCACCGCGGCCGCGGTCGTCGAGGCGTTCGAGCCGGAGATCGAGCAGGCGCTGGAGCACCCGGTCGACTTCAAGTCGGCGCTGCAGGAGAGACTGGCGCGCAGGGGAGACGTCGTCGCCTACGCCGTCTCCGCCGAGGAGGGTCCGCCGCACGACCGCGTCTTCGAGGTGATCGCCGAGGTCGCCGGCAGAAGAGTCGGGAGCGGCCGCGGGCGCTCGAAGAAGGACGCCGAGCAGGAAGCGGCGCGCGCGGCCTTGGGCGCGATGGGAGCATAGGCAGCGACGATGCACCTGAAATCGCTCACGCTGAAGGGCTTCAAGTCGTTTCCGGATCGGACCAGGCTTGCGTTCGGCCCGGGCGTCAGCGTGGTCGTCGGGCCCAACGGCTCGGGCAAGTCGAACGTCACCGACGCCGTCCTGTGGGCGATGGGCGAGCAGTCGCCGCTGGCGATCCGCGGCCAGTCGATGCAGGACGTCATCTTCGGCGGCGGCCACGGCCGCAAGGCGAGCCAGAGCGCCGAGGTCGAGCTGGTGCTGGACAACTCCGACGGCACGCTGGAGATGGAGTTCGCGGAGGTCTCGATCCTGCGCAGACTCGACCGCAGCGGCGACGGCGAGTACCGCCTCAACGGCGCCCGCTGCCGCCTCGCCGACGTGCTCGAGGTGCTGTCCGACACCGGTCTGGGCAAGGAGTCGCACTCGGTCATCTCGCAGGGGCGCGTCGAGGCGATCGTCACCTCCAAGCCGAAGGACCGGCGGCTGCTGATCGAGGAGGCGGCCGGCCTCGGCAAGCACCGCAAGCGCCGCCGCCGCGCCCAGCTGAAGCTCGCCAGGACTCAGGACAACCTGGACCGCGCCCTTGACGTCGAGCGCGAGGCGCGCTCGCGGCTGCGGCCGCTGAAGAGACAGGCCGAGGCGGCCGAGCTGCACGAGCGGATCGAGCGCCAGTCGCTGGAGGCGCGCTGGGAGCTGGGCCGCGACGCGGTCCGCGCCTCGCGCGTCGAGCTGGCGCAGGCGGAGGAGGCGGTCCGCTCCGCGCGTGCCCGGCGCGACGAGGCCGAGCAGGCGCTCGGCGGCGTCGCGAAGCGGCGGGAGGAGGCCGAGCAGGCGCTGCAGGCGCGCTCGGAGCAGCGCGAGGAGCTGTCGGGCCGGGCGTTTCGCGCGCGCGGCGCGAACGAGCGCGTCGGCCTGCGGCTGGAGGCGATCCGCGGGACGGCGCAGTCGCTGAACGAGCGGATCCTCCGTCACGAGGCCGAGCTGGTCGCGCTGCGCGAGCAGGCGGCGGCTGACGTCGTCGATCCCGAGGTCGAGGCGCGCGTCGCGGAGCTGAGAGACGAGCTGGTGCGGCTGGAGCGCGACCGCAGAGCCGAGCTGGAGCGCGAGCTGGCCGAGCTGGAGACGAGACGCGCCGGCGCCCACGCGGAGGTCGAGCGGCTGCAGGCGGTCGTCGCCGAGCGCAGAGCGGAGCTGGTCGCGGCCGAGCAGAGAGCCGAGTCCGCCCGCGCCGCCCGCCGCGAGGCTGAGAAGGTCGTCGAGACCGCCCGCCGCGAGGCCGCCAGAGTCGGCGGCGAGCTGGCGGCGGCGAACCAGTTCCTGCGCTCGCAGGCCGGCGCCCCCGGCGGCGCCCCCGCGCTGGCGGACAAGCTGCAGGTCGACGGCGGCTTCGAGCTGGCGCTCGCCGCCGCGCTCGACGGCCGCCTCCGCGCCGCCGTCGTCGCCAACCGCGAGGCCGGCATCGCACTGCTCGCGAGAGCCGGCCGCGATGGTGGCTCGGCACTCGTCGCGCGGCCCGCGGCCGCCGCGCCCGCGGATGCCGACGCCGCCGCCCCACCCGCAGCCGCCACCCCCACGGGTGATGAACCCGATTCCGGCGCTAAGTCGCCTCCCTGCGACGGCGCCGAGCGCCTCCTCGACCACGTCCGCGGCCCCGCCGAGACGCTCGCGATCGCCGCGCCGCTGCTGCGCGACACCTGGGTCGTCGACGACGTCACCGCCGTCCCCGAGACCTTCAGCGGCATCGCCGTCACCGCCGACGGCCGCGTCTGGAACGGCGCCCTGCGCGTGCTGCGCAAGGTCCCGGCCGGCGGCGAGGAGCGCGTGCTGGCCGAGCGCAACCGCCGCGACGCGCTGATCGTCAAGAGCGAGGAGGCGGCGCGCGCCGAGCAGGCCGCGCTGCAGCAGGTCGAGGCCGCCTCGGCCGGCATCGGCGCGGTCGACGCCGCTCGCGACGCGGCCGACCGGGTCCAGCGCGAGGCCGTCCGCGCGCTCGACGAGGCGGTCGAGTCCGAGCACCGCGCGCGGCTGCTGATCGAGCAGCGCCGCAGAGCCGAGGATGCCGGTCCGGGCGCGATCCGCAGAGCCCAGATCGAGGCCGAGCTGACGGCCGAGCGGCGGCTCGCCGAGCGGGCCGAGCGCGAGCGCGCAGAGCGCGACCGCCGCATCGCCCAGGCCGAGGCGCGGCTGGCCGCCGAGCAGCAGCTCGTCCCGCACGCCGAGCGGCTGGTCGAGACGTTCGCCGAGCTGGCGAGCGCGATCGCCGCCCGCGTCGAGGTCTTCGACGCCGAGCTGGCCGCCCACCGCAGCGCCGGCGAGCACGTCGCCGTCGAGCTGCGCGCCTGCGCCCGCGAGGAGGCGGAGCTGCAGGGCCGGCTGAAGCGCGACGGCGAGGCCGTCACCGCCGCCGAGGTGCGCGCCCAGCAGGCGCGCGACCGCTCGACCGAGGTCGAGGGCGAGCTGCGCGCGCTCGCCGAGCGGCTCGGCCTCGAACCCGAGCCGGCGAGCGAGCCGCTGCCCGACGAGGAGCGCGCCGCGCTGGCGCAGCGGATCCAGAGACTGGCGAAGCGGCGCGAGCAGCTCGGCCCGGTCAACCCGCTCGCGAAGGACGAGTACGAGGAGGCGCTCGCCCACGTCGAGGAGCTGGAGCGCCAGCGCAACGACCTCGAAGCGGCGCTGCGCGAGCTGAGCACGCTGATCAGAGACACCGACCGGCAGATCCGCGAGACCTTCGAGGAGACCTTCGAGGCTGCCGCGAGAAACTTCGAGGAGCTGGCGCAGCAGGTCTTCCCGGGCGGCCGCGGCAGACTGCGGCTGGTGCGCGAGGACGCCGGCCCGCGGCCGGTGATCGGCGGCCAGAACGCCGACGCGAGCGAGGCGGAAGCCGCCGCCGAAGCGGCCGAGGTCGACTCCGACGACGCCGACGAGCGCGACGGCGAGGAGGACCTGCTCGGCGTCGAGATCGAGATCACGCCCGCCGGCAAGTCGATGAAGCGGCTGACGCTGCTGTCGGGCGGCGAGAAGTCGATGACCGCGCTCGCCTTCCTGTTCTCGGTCTTCCTCGCGAAGCCGTGCCCGTTCTACATCCTCGACGAGGTCGAGGCGGCGCTCGACGACCTCAACATCGACCGCTTCCTGAGACTGCTGCGCAGCTACCGCGACCGCGCGCAGTTCATCGTCGTCACGCATCAGAAGCGGACGATGGAGGCGGCCGACAGCCTCTACGGCGTCTCGATGGGCGGCGACGGGATATCGAAGGTGATCTCGCGCAGACTCCCGCCCGAGCAGGCGGCCGAGGCCGAGACCGCCGGCTCGGCCGCCTGAGCGGCCGCGTCCTCCGTCAGCCGACCGACAACGGCGCTCGCCGGCTCTGCCACGGCTGCGCTCGCTCCAGCTGCGCGCTGACGCTCAGCAGCAGCGCCTCGTCGCCGTGCGCGGCGGTCAGCTGCACGCCGATCGGCAGCTCGTCGTCGTTCCAGTGCAGCGGCACCGTCGCCGCCGGCCAGCCGGTCCAGTTGGCGGTCGGCGCGAACGGCGTGAAGCGCTCGTGGGCGGCGAAGAAGCGCTCGGCCGGATGGGTGACGACCAGCTCGCCGAGCGGCACGGGCGGCTGCGCCAGCGTCGGCGTCAGCCACAGGTCGTAGCGCTCCCAGATCGCGTCGGCGGCGCGCGTCAGCCGCTGGAGCGAGGCGATCGTCTCGATCCACTCGACTGCGCCGATCTTGACGCCGCCTGCGACCAGCTCGGCGATCGTCGCCGGCAGCGGGCCCTTCGCCGGCCCCAGCTCGCGCTCCATCCAGCCGGCGAACTGCGCGACCCCGACCAGCTCGATCGTCGCCAGCGCGCGGCCGATCGGCTCGGCCGGCAGCTCCGGCGCGGCCGGCTCGACGACATGGCCGAGCTGCTCCAGCAGCCGCGCGGCCGCCTCGGTCGCGGCGACGCAGTCGGGCGCGGGCGGCTCGCCCGAGGGCGGCAGCGTCGAGAGCGCGATCCGCAGCGTGCGCGGGTCGCGCTGCGTCGCGTCGAGGAAGCTGCCCGCGGGCGGCGCCGCGCGGTGCAGGTCGCCGGGCAGGTTGCCGGCGACGACGTCGAGCAGCACCGCGCTGTCGCGCACGGTGCGGGTGATCGCGTGCTGCGTCGTCATCCCGGTCAGGTCCTCGGCGTCGGGCGCGGAGGAGACGCGGCCGCGGCTCGGCTTGAGCCCGTAGAGGCCGCAGCAGGAGGCGGGGATGCGGATCGAGCCGGTCTGGTCGCTGGCGTGCGCGGCCGGCACCATCCCGCTCGCGACGGCGGCGGCCGCGCCGCCGCTGGAGCCGCCGGCGACGCGCCCCGGGTCCCACGGGTTGCGGGTCGCGCCGAAGCGGCGCGACTCGGCGCTCGCCGGGATCGCGAGCTCGCCGACGGTGGTCGTCGCCAGCGCGATCAGGCCGGCCCGCTTGATCCGCGTCCCGAAGACGCTGTCGGCGGTCGGGACGAGATCGCGCGTCCAGTCGCTCGCGAAGGTCGTCGGCACGCCGGCGTGGCCGTGCCCGAGATCCTTCAGCAGGTAGGGGACGCCGCCGAGCGGCCCGTCGGCCGCGCCCGGCGCCCGCGCCGCGGCGCGCGCCTGCTCGAACAGCTCGACCGCGATCCCGCCGACCAGCGGCTCGGCCCGCTCGATCCGCGCGATCGCCGCGTCGACCAGCTCCGGCGGCGAGACCTCCCGCCGCGCCACCCGCGCCGCCAGCCCGAGCAGGTCGTCTTCGAAAGCGTCGTTCATGCGGCGCCACCATAGCGCTGATGTAATCGATTGCATAGGTGAGCGGAGAAGCTGGCATCCGCGGCCGGCCAGCGCGGCTCCACGCCGGCGTCTGCGCTAGAGCGTCTTCTCGAACCAGTGGGTCGCGAACGGGTTGCCGTTGTAGTCGGCGATCTCCGCGTACCCGGTCGCGTGGTAGAGCGCGAGCGCCTCGGGCTGGACCGCGCTCGTGTCCAGGCGCACGCGCGCGTGGCCCAGATCGCGCGCGATCGCCTCCAGCTCGGTCAGTATCGAGCGCGCGATCCCGCGCCGCCGCGCGCCCCGCACGACGAACATCCGCTTCACCTCGCCGAGCCCGGGGGCAAGCGTCCGCAGCCCGCCGCAGGCGACCGCGACGCCGCGATCCTCCGCCAGGAGGAAGACGCCGCCCGGCGGCTCCAGCTCGTGCGGCTCGACCCAGATCCCCGGCCGCCTCCCGACCGGCGGCTCGACCGGCGAGAAGGGGCGGCCCCGCCCGACCAGCTCGGCGCCGTACGCGCGCAGCAGACGGGTCGCCTCGGGCGCGTCGGGGCTGCTGCGCCGGAAGCGGATGGGGGAGGTCTGCACACTGGTATCGTCGCCGATCCTCATGGCACGCGACTGGCAGGACCTCTTCATCACCCGCGACGGCGCCTCGGCGGTGGCCGTCGAGGACGCTCCGCAGCGCGAGGAGAAGCGCCGCGGCTTCTTCAGACGGCTGCGCGAGAACATGCGCAAGACGCGCGAGGCGCTCACGAGCGAGATCACCTCGACGCTGTTCGAGGATCTCAACGAGGAGACGTGGGAGAAGCTGGAGGAGGCGCTGATCACGGCCGACGTCGGCGCTCGCACGACCGCCGAGATCGTCGAGAAGCTGGAGCGCGAGGCCGAGGCCGGCGAGCTGGTCGGCGGCGAGCAGCTGACCGCGCGCCTGACGGAGCTGCTGGCCGACGTCGCGCGCGTCGGCGAGCCGACGATCGACCTGACGGCCGGTCCGGCCGTGATCCTCGTCGTCGGCGTCAACGGCACCGGCAAGACGACCTCGGTCGGCAAGCTCGCCTGGCACCTGCGCAAGGAGCTGGGGCAGAAGGTCGTGCTCGGCGCCGCCGACACCTTCCGCGCCGCCGCCGTCGAGCAGCTGGAGGAGTGGTCGCGCCGCGCCGACGTGCAGTTCGTCAAGGGCCCGCCGGACTCCGATCCCGGCTCGGTCGCCTACGAGGCGGTCGCGACCGGCGTTCGCGAGGGCGCCGACGTCGTGATCGTCGACACCGCCGGCCGCCTGCACACGCAGGACAACCTGATGGCGGAGCTGACGAAGGTCCGCCGCGTGATCGCCAAGCAGCTGCCGGGCGCGCCGCACGAGACGCTGATCACCGTCGACGCGACGACCGGCCAGAACGGCCTGCGCCAGGCGAGACTGTTCGCGGAGGCGGTCGAGGTCAGCGGGATCGTGCTGACGAAGCTCGACGGCACCGCCAAGGGCGGCATCGCGCTGGCGATCGCGCGCGAGCTGGAGATCCCCGTGAAGATGATCGGGATCGGCGAGTCGCTGGAGGACCTGCGCCCGTTCGAGCCGGACGACTTCGCGAAGGCACTGCTGTCCTAGCGCTTCTCGGCCGCCTGCCGCAGCGATAAGCTCGGCTGCACATGGACGACTGGGTCATCTGGATCATCCTCGCCGTCGTCTTCGGCGTCGGCGAGATCGCCTCCACGAGCTTCTTCCTCGCGCCGTTCGCGGTCGGCGCCGCCGTCGCGGCGGTCGTCGCCGCGGTCGGCGCCGGCGTCGTCGCCTCGGCGGCCGTCTTCATCCTCGTCTCGGTCCTGCTGCTGCTGTTCGTGCGGCCGATCGCGCGAGCGCACATGAGAGTGCCGGCGCAGATCCGCACCGGCACCGCCGCGCTCGTCGGCCGCCGCGCGATGGTGATCGAGCGGATCAGCAACGACGAGGCCGTCGGCTGCGTGCGGATCGACGGCGAGGTTTGGACCGCCCGCGCCTACGACGATGACGAGGTCATCGAAGCGGGCAGACCGGTGACGGTCGTGGAGATCAGGGGCGCCACGGCGCTCGTATCCGAGTGAGCGGGCTTCCGGGCGCGCGCTTCCTGCAACCAACCGACTAGGGGAGACCACCACATATGGCGAGCCTCATCGTCCTCGGCGTTCTCGCGCTGTTCATCCTGTTCGTCGCAGCGCGGACGATCCGCATCATCCCGCAGGCGCGTGCCGGCGTCGTCGAGCGGCTCGGTCGCTACAGCCGCACGCTGACCCCCGGCCTGACGATCGTGGTGCCGTTCATCGACAAGGTCAAGCCGCTCGTCGACCTGCGCGAGCAGGTGATCACGTTCGCGCCTCAGCCGGTCATCACCGAGGACAACCTCGTCGTGCAGATCGACACCGTCCTCTACTTCACGATCACCGACCCGAAGTCGGTCACCTACGAGGTCGCCAACCCGCTGCAGGCGATCGAGCAGCTGACGGTGACGACGCTGCGCAACGTGATCGGCGGCCTCTCGCTGGAGGACGCGCTCACCTCGCGCGACAACATCAACTCGCAGCTGCGCGTCGTGCTCGACGAGGCGACCGGCAGATGGGGCATCCGCATCGCCCGCGTCGAGCTGAAGTCGATCGACCCGCCCGGCAGCATCCAGGAGGCGATGGAGAAGCAGATGCGCGCCGAGCGCGACCGCCGCGCCGCGATCCTCAACGCCGAGGGCATCAAGCAGTCGCAGATCCTCACCGCCCAGGGCGACCAGCAGTCGGCCGTCCTGCGCGCGCAGGGCGAGCGCGAGGCGGCGATCCTGCGCGCCGAGGGCGAGGCGAGAGCGATCCAGACGGTCTTCACGGCGATCCACGAGGGCCGGCCCGACCGCGAGCTGCTCAGCTACCAGTACCTGCAGATGCTGCCGAAGCTGGCCGACGGCCAGGCGAGCAAGGTGTTCGTGATCCCGTCGGAGTTCACGCAGGCGCTCGGCGGCCTCGGCAGCGCGATCGGGAGCGCGATCGGCGGCCAGACCCCGCCGCCGCCCGCCCCGCCGGCCGCCGGCGAGGCGCCGCCGGCCGGCCCGAGCGAGCCGCCGACGCTGCCGAGACCGGCCGCCTGAGGTCCGGTCACCCTGCGCGGGCGGCGTTTCCCCCGCCCGCGCACCCGCCGGCCAGGTAGATTCTCTGGCACATGTTCGACTCACTCGCCGAGAAGCTCCAGGCCACGCTCGCGGACGTCCGCGGGCGCGGCACCCTGACCGAGGACGACATCAACGCCGCGATGCGCGAGATCCGTCTCGCGCTGCTCGAGGCGGACGTCAACTTCAAGGTCGTGAAGAGATTCACGAACGCGGTCAAGGAGCGGGCGCTCGGCAGTGACGTGATCGGGCAGCTCAACCCCGGTCAGCAGGTCGTCAAGATCGTCAACGACGAGCTGTCGGAGCTGATGGGCGGCGAGTCGGCTGAGCTGAAGTTCGCCTCCAGCCCGCCGACGGTGATCCTGATGGCGGGCCTGCAGGGCTCCGGCAAGACGACCGCGACGGCGAAGCTGGCGCGGTACCTGAAGGAGCAGCACAACTCTTCGGTCGCCGTCGCCGCCTGCGACGTCTACCGCCCGGCCGCCGTCGACCAGCTGATCACGGTCGGCAGACAGGCCGGCGCCGAGGTCTACGAGAGAGGCACCGACGCCGACCCGGTCGAGATCGCCAAGTGGGCGCGCGAGCGGGCGGGGCGCGAGGGCAAGGACGTCCTCATCGTCGACACCGCCGGCCGCCTCCACGTCGACGAGAACCTGATGAAGGAGCTCGCCGAGATCAAGCGCGTCACGGGGCCGACCAACATCCTGCTCGTCGTAGACGCGATGACCGGTCAGGACGCGGTCAACGTCGCCGAGCAGTTCGCGGAGACGGTCGCCTTCGACGGCGTCGTGATGTCGAAGCTCGACGGCGATGCCCGCGGCGGCGCCGCGCTGTCGGTCAAGTCGGTCACCGGCAAGCCGATCCTGTTCGCCTCCACCGGCGAGAAGCTCGACCAGTTCGAGCGCTTCCACCCGGATCGGATGGCGCAGCGGATCCTCGGCATGGGCGACGTGCTGACGCTGATCGAGAAGGCCGAGGCGCAGTTCGACGAGGCGCAGGCGAAGGAGCTCGAGCGCAAGATCCGCAAGTCGGAGTTCGGCCTCGACGACTTCCTCGACCAGCTCAGACAGGTGCGCAAGCTCGGCCCGCTGCAGTCGCTGCTGGGGATGATGCCGGGCCTCGGCGGTCACCAGCTGCGTAACCTGAGAGTGGACGAGAGAGAGTTCGACCGGATCCAGGCGATCATCACCTCGATGACGCCGGAGGAGCGCCGCAACCCCGACATCATCAAGGGCTCGCGCCGCATCCGGATCGCGAGAGGCTCCGGCACCAACGTGCAGGCGGTGAAGGCGCTGATCAGACAGTTCGGGCAGATGCAGAAGCTGATGAAGTCGATGCAGTCGGGCAAGATGCCCGACATCGGCGCGCTGATGCGGCAGGCGCGGTAGGCAGCCCTCGCGGGCGCCCGCACCCGCGCGCGTGCCCGCGCATTTCGCCCGCCCGCACCGTGCGCGCACTGCCCGCGCGACCCACCCGACGCGTTCGCCCGCGATGCAGGCGTTTCCGCTACCCTCCCTCGTCGGTCTTCGACTCAACCTCCGAAAGGAAACCGTGGCAGTTCGACTCCGGCTCACCCGCGTGGGCGCTAAGAAGAATCCGATCTGGCGAATCGTCGCCGCTGATCAGCGCAGCAAGCGCGACGGCCGTGTGCTCGAGACGATCGGTCACTACAACGCCCAGACCGAGCCCTCGACGATCGTGCTCGACGAGGAGAAGGTCCGCGCCTGGCTCGCCAAGGGCGCGCAGCCGAGCGAGACGGTCCAGAAGCTGCTCAAGACCCAGGGCATCAAGGCCTAGGGTCTCCGCACCGGGCCGAGCGTTCACCCATGAGAGAGCTGCTCGAGTACCTCGCCAGACAACTCGTCGACAGTCCCGACGAGGTCGAGGTCGAGGAGTTCGAAGAGGATGACGGCACGCTCGTGCTCGAGCTGGCCGTCGCCGAGGACGACTACGGCAAGGTGATCGGGCGCGGGGGCCGCACGGCCAACGCCCTGCGCCTGGTCGTGAAGGCCGCCGCGGTGAAGGACAACCGCCGCGTGCTGATCGACATCGTCGATTGAGCCGATGACGGACGACTCCCGCTCGGCCGCGCAGTCGCCGGCCGCCGGGGGCGGCGACGATTGGCTCCTCGCCGGCCGCATCGGCCGGCCCCACGGGCTCGACGGCAGCGTCCACGTGACGCAGCCGCGCCCGCCGCTGCTCGCCGCCGCCCGCAGACTCCGCATCGCCGACAGGGAGGACGAGATCGTCCGCCGTGCCGGCACCGATGCGAGACCGATCATCCGCCTCGCCTCCTGCACGTCGCGCACCGACGCCGAGGCGCTGCGCGGCAGAGACCTGCTGGTCTCCAGAGCCGACGCGCCGCCCTTGGAGGAGGACGAGTGGTGGCCCGAGGAGCTGGAAGGCTGCCGCGTCCGCGACGGCGAGCGCGAGATCGGCAGCGTCCGCAGCCTGCTCGCGATGCCCTCCTGTGAGCTGCTCCAGGTCGCCCGCGACGGCGGTGGCGAGGACCTGCTCGTACCGCTGATCCGCGACGCCGTCCGGATGGTGGACATCGAGGGCGGCCAGATCGACATCGACCTGGCGTTCCTCGGTGAGGGCGCTGCCGACGCGCCTGAGGCCGGCGCCGCACCGCCCGCTGACGCCGCACCGCGCGCCGCCGCGCCCGATGCCGACGCTCCCGAGAGCGCCTGAGCGGCGATGCAGCTCGACGTCTTCACCCTCTTTCCGCAGTGGTTCGACTGGTTCCGCACCCAGCGCCACGTCGAGAACGCCCAGCGGCTCGGCCACACGCTCGGCTGCGTCAACTACCGCGACACGACGCCGCTCAGCGGCGGCCAGGTCGACGACACGCCGTTCGGCGGCGGCGCCGGGATGGTGCTGCGCGTCGACGTCGTCGAGGCGGCGCTGCGGGCGCGCTATGAGTGCGACCCGGTCGAGCTGCGCCAGCGCCGGCGGGTGATCGTGCTCACCCCGGGCGGCCGTCAGCTGGACGACCCGCTCGTCGACGAGCTGGCCGCCGAACCCGAGCTGACACTGCTCTGCGGTCGCTACGAGGGCTTTGACGAGCGCATCGTCGAGCATTTCGCCAGTGACGCCGTGTCGATCGGCCGCTACGTGCTCGCCGGCGGCGAGCTGGCGGCGATGGTCGTCGCCGACGCCGTGCTGCGCAAGCTGCCCGGCGCGCTCGGTCACGTCGACTCCGCGCACGAGGAGTCGTTCAGCGCGGCGTTGGAGGGTGCGCCGGAGTATCCGCACTACACGCGCCCGGCCGAGTATCGTGGCTGGAACGTGCCGGAGATCCTCCTGTCCGGCCACCATCAGCGGGTCCACGACTGGCGGATGGATCAGAGCCGCGCTCGTGCTGCTGCCGCCGACGCTGCCAACCGTTCCGCGGGCGACCTGGAGGCACGCCCGCACGAGACTTTGCCGGAACGCTCCGAAGAGGAGCGCTGACGGACCGCGCCTCACGCGCTTCACAGGTCCGCTACCATTCCCGATCCGCGGTCGGCCGCAAGGGCCCCGCCATTTACTCTTGCCATGAGCACTGTTATCGAAAATCTTGAGCGCGAGCAGCTTCGACGCGCGCCGAAGTTCGACGCGGGCGACCGAGTGCGCGTCCACTTCCAGGTCATCGAGGGCACGCGTCGTCGTACGCAGGTCTTCGAGGGCGTGGTCATCAAGCGCCAGGGTCATGGCGTTCGCGAGACCTTCACGGTCCGCAAGCAGTCGTTCGGCGTCGGCGTGGAGCGTACGTTCCCCGTCCACTCCCCGAAGATCGAGAAGATCGAGGTGGCTGCTCGCGGTGACGTCCGTCGCGCGAAGCTGTACTACCTGCGCGGTCGCATCGGCAAGCGGGCTCGCGTCCGCGAGCGCCGCTCGATCGGTCCGGAGGAGGTCATCGAGCGCGAGCTGCTGTACGTGCCCGGTGCCGAGGTCGAGGAGACCGCTCCGGAGGAGGCCGTCGCCGCCACCGAGAGCGCTCCCGAGGCTGAGGTCGAGGCGCCTGCCGCCGAAGCCGCTCCGGCCGAGGAGGCCGCTCCCAAGGCTGAGGCCGCGTCCGAGCCCGCTGGCGAAGACGCCGCCGGCTCCGACGAGCCGAAGTCCTAGACCGGCATCGCCGCCGAGCGCGAAGTGCGAAGAAAGCAGAAGTCCGCCTCCGGCTCGTTGCTGGAGCTGGTCTTCATCGTCGCAGTCGCGCTCGGCCTGGCGCTCGGGATCCAGGCGTTCATCATCAAGCCGTACCGGATCCCGAGCGGTTCGATGGAGCCGACGCTCGCCGTCGGCGAGCGTGTGCTCGTCAACCGCATCGGCAACAACTTCGGTGATCCGAAGGTCGGAGACATCCTCGTCTTCCACCCGCCGAGGGGCGCCGACACCAACGAGTGCGGCATCCCCGGTCAGGGGCCGTTCTACGACGGCCCGCAGAGCCGGATCCCCTGCTCGCGGTCGACCGCCGACCGCTCGGACCAGAACTTCATCAAGCGCGTCGTCGCAGGCCCTGGCGATCGCGTCTCGATACGCGAAGGCCGCGTCGTGCTGAACGGCAGACTGCAGAAGGATTCGTTCATCAACGCCTGCGGCAACGGCGCTGACTGCAATCTCGGCACGATAACCGTGCCGAAAGACCAGTTCTTCATGATGGGCGACAACCGCGGCGAGTCCGACGACAGCCGCTATTGGGGCCCGATCAAGCGCGACTGGGTCATCGGCGGCGCCTTCGCCAGCTACTGGCCGCCGAAGCGCATCGGCCCGCTCTGATCCGTCGCACCGCCTGCCGGCGGCGCAGCGTTCCGCCGCCCTCGTCGTGCATGATGAGAGGCGACGATGCCTGACGCGATCGCCACCGACCCGCCCGCCAGGCGCAGAAGAGCCAGACGCCGCCCGCCCGGCCGCAGACTGTTCGCCTTCGACCGCGCGCTCGGCGCCCGCTTCGTCGCCGGCGCCGACGAGGCCGGTCGCGGCTGCCTCGCCGGTCCGCTGGTCGCAGCCGCGGTCCTGTTCGACTACGAGCGGCTGTCCCGCGCCGACATGAGAGCGCTCAGCGCCCTCAACGACTCCAAGCAGCAGACGGCGGAACGGCGTGACGCGCTCTATCCGGTGATCCTGCGCGTCGCGACCAGAGTCGCGGTCGTGTCGCGCTGCGCGCCCGGCATCGATCGCCGCGGCCTCCACGTCACCAACCTCGCCGCGCTGCGCGACGCGCTCGCCCGGGTTGCCTGCGACGGCACGATCTGCCTCAGCGACGGCTTCCCGGTCGCCGACCTCGGGCACGAGCAGCAGGCGGTCGTCGGCGGCGACGCGCGCAGTGCGGCGATCGCCGCCGCCTCGGTCATCGCGAAGGTCACGCGGGACCGCTACATGCATCGCGCCGACGCGACCCACCCCGGTTGGGAATTCGCATCTCACGTCGGCTACGCGACCAGAGAGCATCGTGCCGCGATCGAGCGGCTCGGCATCACGCCGCTGCACCGGCTGTCGTTCCAGTCGGCCGCGTATCAGCAGCTGGCTCTCTGAGCGCTCGCCGACCGGCCTGCACAGCTTCTGGCCGCGCATCAGAACGCGCCTTCCAGGTGCTCGATCGCGACCAGGCGATCGCTGGCGTCGAGCATGACCCCGAGCGCGTCGAAGCGCAGCTCGGGGACGTAGGGCCGTCTCGGCTGCTCTCCGAGCCACGTCAGCGCCATCCGCCGCAGCCGGCGGCGCTGGCTCTCCCGCAGGCCCTCGAACGGTGAGGTCGCGCCGGCGCGGCGGGTCTTGACCTCGCAGAAGATCAGGCGTTCGGCATCGCAGGCGATGACGTCGAGCTCGCCGTAGCGGGTGCGGTAGTTGCGCTCGAGCACGACGAATCCGCGGCGCTCGAGGTGCTCGACCGCGAGGTGCTCTCCGAGTCTTCCGAGACGGTGGCGGGGATCGCTGGACATGCCAGCAACCGTACGCCTCGGGGCTGTTGCGTTTCACCGCTCAATTGCAACGATTTGCAGGAGAAAGTGTAACAATTCTCCGCATCCGCAGAATTGTTGCAAAGCGCGTGTCCGCTGTTGCATCTGCTCCCGTAGCGTGGCGGCCGTGCTCAGCCGTGTCGCCACCTTCGCCATCGACGGAATCGACCCCAGGCCCGTCTGGGTCGAGGTCGACGTCCGCCCCGGCCTGCCGACCTTCCGTGTCGTCGGCATGGCGGGCAAAGCCGTTCGCGAGTCACGCGATCGCGTGCGTGCGGCGATCCTCAACAGCGGCTTCGAGTTCCCGGCCCGCCGCATCACGGCCAATCTCGCGCCGGCGAGCTTGCCGAAGGTCGGGCCGGGGTTCGACGCCGGCCTCGCGGTCGGTCTGCTCGCCGCGAGCGGTCAGTGCCCGGCCGAGGGACTGGAGCGGTGGGCGGTCTTCGGCGAGCTGTCGCTCGGCGGTGAGCTGCGCCCCTGCCGGGGCGTCCTCTCGGCCGCCGAAGGCGCGCGCAGGAGCGGGCTCAGGGGCCTGATCGTCCCACGCGAGCGCGCGCGTGAGGCGGCGCTCGTCGAAGGGATCGAGGTCGCGGCGGTGGCGAGCCTGCGCGACGTCGCGGAGGTGCTGGAGGGAGGCACGGTCCCGGAGCTGCCACCGGCCGAGAAAGCGCTGCCGGACTCGCCGGACACCGAGATCGACCTCGCTGATGTACGCGGGCACGTGCTGCCGCTGCGGGCGCTCGAGATCGCCGCGGCCGGTGGTCACAACCTCTTGATGGAGGGGCCGCCCGGCAGCGGCAAGACGATGCTCGCGCGGCGGCTGCCGTCGCTGCTGCCGTCGCTGTCGCTCGACGAGGCGCTCGAGGTGACGCGGATCCACAGCGCCGCCGGCGTGCAGCGACATCCCGGCCTCGCGCGGACCCGTCCGTTCCGCGCGCCGCACCACACGATCTCGGCCTCGGGGCTGGTCGGCGGCGGACAGGTGCCGATGCCCGGTGAGGCGAGCCTCGCCCACCACGGAGTGCTGTTCCTCGACGAGCTGTCGGAGTTCTCCCGTCCGAGCCTGGAGGCGCTGCGACAGCCGCTCGAGGACGGCCATGCGACGATCGTGCGCGGGCAGCGCGCGCTGCTGTTCCCGACGCGCTTCATGCTGGTGGCGGCGACCAATCCCTGCCCGTGCGGCTACGCCGGCAGTGAGCGCCCGTGCAGTTGCAGCGACGCCGAGCTGGCGCGACACCGACGGCGGTTGAGCGGGCCGCTGCTCGACCGGCTCGACCTGCTGATGACGGTCTCGCGGCCGAGCGCGGAGCAGTTGCGGGCGCCGGCACACTCCTCCTCGGCGGTCGTGCGCGAGCGGGTCCTGGCGGCGCGCGAGCGCCAGGCACGACGGCTGCGCGACAGCGCGGCGAGCTGCAACGGGCAGCTCGACGCGCGCCTGGTGCGCTCGCACGTGCGCGCCGACGAGGCGGCGCAGCGGGCGCTCGGCCGCGCCTACGACGCCGGCGCGCTGAGCGCTCGCGGCCACGATCGCGTGCTGCGGGTCGCGTGCACGATCGCCGACCTCGACGGTCGCGACGGCGTCGGTGTCGATGACGTGATGCAGTCGCTCGCGCTGCGGCTGCGGGTCGCCGACAGCTGGGAGGTGGCCGCGTGAGCGTCAACGGAGCCGGGACGGGGGCCTGCGCCGTCTGCCTGCGGCGCACATGGCTGATCGCACGGCTGGCCGGCGCGATCGAGCTGGCATGGGCCGCGCGCAGACCGCTGCCGGCGCTGCTCGCGCTCACCGACGAGGAGCTGATCGCGGCGCTCGGCGGAGAGCGGCGAGAGCGGCTCAGGGCAGAGTGGGAGGACTTCTCCGCCGCCGCGGCCCGGCAGCGCTGCGACGACCGCGCCGTGACGGCGATCTGCCGCTGCGATCGGCGCTACCCGCCGGCGCTGCGAGAGCTGCCCGACCCGCCTGCGGTGCTGCACGTCTTCGGCGATCCGGGCCGGTTCGTCGCGCTCGTGGAGCAGGACTGCGTCGCGGTCGTCGGCGCGCGGCGCGGCACGCCGTACGGGCTGGAGCAGGCGCGCGGGCTCGGGCGCGGGCTGTCGGCGGCCGGGCTGACCGTCGTCAGCGGGATGGCGCTGGGGATCGACTCCGCGGCCCATCTCGGCGCGCTCGACAGCGCCGGCACGACGGTGGCGGTGCTGGCCGGCGGCGCCGAGCGTGCGTATCCGGCGAGCAAGCGGCAGCTGCACGCGCGGATCGCGGCGGCAGGCGCGGTCGTCTCGGAGCTGCCACCGGGCGCGGCCGTGCGGCGCTGGACCTTTCCGGCGCGCAACCGGATCATCGCGGCGCTCGGCCGGCTGACGGTCGTGGTGGAGGCGGGGGAGCGGTCCGGCTCGCTGATCACGGCGACGCTGAGCCTCGACCTGGGCCGAGACGTCGCGGCGATGCCGGGGCTCGTGACCTCGCCGGCGTCGGCAGGCGCGAACGGGCTGATCGTCGACGGGGCGCGGCTGGTCCGCGGGGCGGCCGACGTGCTGGAGCTGCTCTACGGCGCGGAGGCAGGGCAGCTGACGGCGACAGCGCCCACGCCGGCGGCATTGCCGGGCGACCTGAGTGCGCTGCTGGAGCGGGTCGGCGGCGGCTGCGACACCGTCGCCGCGCTGACGGCGGACGGAACGGGACTCGACAGCGTGCTCGCCGGGCTGGCGCAGCTCGAGCTGCGGAGACTGGTGTGGCGCGCGGAGGGAGGACGCTATGTCTGCCGCGCTCGATAGCTGCTTCCCGAGTCCCGGCGGCGCGCGCGAGCCGCACCGCTGGCAGCCCGCGGGCGTCGTCCGCGGCAAACGTCCTAAGCTGCTCGCCGTGACTGCGAGAACGATCCCGGCGGTGCTCTCGATCGCCGGTTCAGACTCCGGCGGCGGCGCCGGCATCCAGGCCGACCTGAAGGCGTTCGCGGCCTGCGGGGTACACGGCATGACGGCGATCACCGCGCTGACGGCGCAGAACACGATCGCGGTCGACGCGGTCGTGGCGGTCGCGCCGGAGATGATCGTCGCGCAGGTGCGCGCGGTCGCGCGCGACATCGGCGTCGACGCGGTCAAGATCGGCATGCTCGGAACGGTCGCGACGATCGACGCGGTCGTCGCGGCACTCGACGAGCTGCCGCCCGCGACGCCGATCGTGCTCGACCCGGTGATGGTCTCGGAGTCCGGCTCGCAGCTGCTGCAGGACGATGCGCGCGACGCGCTCGTGACGAAGCTGCTGCCGCGCGTGACGGTCACGACGCCGAACGTGCCGGAGGCGCGCGTGATCGCGGCTGGGATCGCGCGTGCGGGCGCGGGCGGCACGGGGAGCGCGAGCGCGCGCGGTGCGGAGGGAGCGGGCGGGGCGGGGGAGGCGGAATCGGGCGCGGCGGACCTGACCCGGGCCGACGCTCCCGAGCTGGCGCGGGCGATCCACGCGCTCGGGCCGACGATCGTCGTCGTCACCGGCGGCCACCGCGAGCAGGCGACCGACGTGCTGTTCGACGGGCGGACGCTGGTCGAGATCCCCGGCGCGCGCTTTCCCGACGGGGCCGCCCATGGCTCCGGCTGCACCCACTCCTCGGCGCTCGCCGCGCATCTGGCGCTCGGCTACGAGCCGGTCGCGGCAGCACGGGCGGCGAAGGCGGTCGCGGCGCGGGCGGTCCGCGACGGGCTGCGCGAGATCGGAAGAGGCGCCGGGCCGGTCGACGCGCTCGGCATCCGCGACAACCAGCCCCGGCGCTGAACGGCGGGCGCGAATCGCCCGGCGGGGGCGAGGACGCGTAGCTCTGGGACAGTGGTGGCATAATCCGCGCATGAAGTTCCTGCGCATGAGACCGGGACACGGTGAGGTCCTGATCGCCGAGGGCGATGTCGACGTGCGTGAGCAGGAAGCCGAGCTGGTCGCCGAGTTCCGGCGGCAGCTTGACAGCGGCATGTGGGCGGCGGTGCCGATCGTCGATCGCTCTGGCCGGCGCGAGGCGCAGATGGCCCGCAGCTTCGACGAGGTTCCGCGCGACGCTGATCGCGTCATCTTCTTCCCGCGCGCGTCGGGCGGGCAGTAGGCACACGCGCCCGTGGTCCTCGCGCTCGCCGCCACCGGGATCGTCATCTTCGCGCTGCTCGGCGAGGTGGTGCTGCCGCGGGCCGGACGCGCGGTCGCCAACCACCGCGCCCGCCGCCGGCGGATTCCGCAGACCGCCGAGTTCGACCTCGACCCCGGCAGAGAGCGACGTGCCGAGGCCCGCGCCCGCCTGCTGCTGAAGTCGTGCGTCAACGACGAGGAGTGGGCGATGTACCGCGACCTCGGCTTCATCCGCGTCTGGGGGATGGAGGCTGGCCGCGGCAAGCGCGACGCGAGCGACACCGCGCCGACCGGCGACGCGAGCGACGCCACGCGAGCGGGCGACGCAGGCGACACCGCGCCGATCGGCGACGCGAGCGACACCGCGCCGATCGGCGACGCGAGCGACACCGCGCCGGCGGCCGACGCGCTCGACGCCGATGCCGCTCACGCGGATGCGGCCGCTGACGCCGCGGAGCGCGCCGAGGCGCGCCGCGACGACGCGCGCCGCCAGCGCGAGTGGGAGCGGCTGGAAGGATTCGGCGAGCGCGCTCGCGGTCGCGGCGCCCGCCGTCACCGGCTCTCGCGCCGCAACGAGCTGCGCGAGGAGCCGTACGCCTACCTGATCTACCCGCACAGGCCGATCCTCGCGTACGTGCCGCAGACCGGTCGCCTGCTGAACGAGTACTGCGTCGAGTTCCCGGACGAGACGCGTCCCTACGGCAGCCCGCGCCTGCCCGACTCCGACGACATGCTCGCCAAGTGGATGGCGCTGACCGGCGATGAGCGGCGGCTGATCGGCTCCGCCAACATGCACCTTCCCGGCCGCCAGATCGACCCGCGCCAGGTCAAGCGCGACCTCTGGCGGCTGCGGCAGTGGGAGCGCGAGCGGGCGCGTGCCGCCGGCCCCGAAGCGCCGAGCGGCAGAGGCGGCGGGCCCGACGGTGGCGGCCCCGGCGACGGATCCGAGCCGGAACGGGACCGGAGAGTCCCGCTGCCGTGAGCTCCGCGCCGTTCGACCTCAAGCACCGCAGCCGCGCCCTCACCGAGGGGCCGCATCGCGCAGCCGCGCGCTCGTACCTCCACGGCATCGGCTACACCGCCGAGGATCTCG
Source organism: Conexibacter sp. CPCC 205762 (assembly GCF_030646155.1). GTDB lineage: Bacteria > Actinomycetota > Thermoleophilia > Solirubrobacterales > Solirubrobacteraceae > Conexibacter. The sequence continues at coordinate 23,174 of NZ_JAUTDN010000005.1, read as the reverse complement.
CCAAGCCGATCGTCGGCGTCGCGCACTCGTGGATCGAGACGATGCCGTGCAACTTCAACAACCGCGTGCTGGCGGCGAGGGTGAGAGAGGGGATCCGCGCGGCCGGCGGCACGCCGATGGAGCTGAACACGATCGCGATCTCCGACGGGATCACGATGGGCACCTCCGGGATGCGCGCCTCGCTCGTCTCGCGCGAGCTGATCGCCGACTCGATCGAGCTGGTCGCCAGCGCCCACCACTTCGACGCGATCGTCGTGATCAGCGGCTGCGACAAGACGATCCCCGGCACCGTGATGGCGCTCGCGCGCCTCGACATCCCCTCGCTGATGCTCTACGGCGGCTCGATCCGGCCCGGCATCTACAAGGACCAGGAAGTCACGATCCTCAACGTCTTCGAGGCGGTCGGCGCGCACGCCGTCGGCAAGATCAGCGACGAGGAGCTGCACGCGCTGGAGCAGGCCGCCTCGCCGGGCGCGGGCGCCTGCGCCGGCCAGTTCACCGCCAACACGATGGCGATGGCCTTCGAGGTGCTCGGGATCTCGCCCGCCGGCTCGGCGATGGTGCCCGCCGAGGACGGCAGAAAGCGCGACGTGGCGCGCGACTGCGGCGAGCTGGTGATGGACGTGCTCAGACGCGGCCTGCGTCCGCGCGACGTGATCACCAAGCCGGCGCTGGAGAACGCGATCGCCGCCGTCGCGATGAGCGGCGGCTCGACCAACGCCGTCCTGCACCTGCTGGCGGTCGCGAAGGAGATGGGCGTCCCGCTCAAGATCGACGAGTTCGACCGCATCAGCGAGGCGACGCCGATGCTCTGCGACCTCGCCCCGGGCGGCAGATACAACGCGACCGACCTCTACGCCGCCGGCGGCGTGCCGGTCGTCTTCAAGCGGCTGAGAGAGCACGGCTCGCTGCACGCCGACGCGATCACGGTCAGCGGCCAGACGGCCGGTGAGATCGCCGACGCGGCGGTCGAGACGCCCGGCCAGGTCGTCGTCCATGCGCTCGACGAGCCGCTCAAGGCGACGGGCGGCTTCGCGATCATGAGAGGCAACGTCGCGCCCGACGGCTCCGTCATCAAGCTCGCCGGCCACGAGCGACGGCATCACGTCGGCCCGGCGAAGGTCTTCGACGGCGAGGAGGCGGCGATGAGAGCCGTGCTCGCGAGCGAGATCGAGCCCGACGACATCGTCGTGATCCGCAACGAGGGCCCGGCCGGCGGCCCCGGCATGCGCGAGATGCTCGCGGTCACCGCCGCGATCATCGGCGAGGGGCTCGGCGACAGCGTCGCGCTGATCACCGACGGCCGCTTCTCCGGCGCCAGCCACGGCTTCATGGCCGGCCACATCGCGCCCGAGGCGGTCCACGGCGGGCCGATCGCCGCGCTGCGGACGGGCGACACGATCACGATCGACGTCGACAACCGCAGGATCGACGTCGACCTCACCGACGCGCAGATCGAGGACCGGCTGCGGGCCTACGAGCCGCCGCCGCGCCACGACCACAACGTCGACGTGGCGATCCGCAAGTACGCGAAGCTGGTCGGCAACGCCTCAGAGGGCGCTGTCACACACTGAGCGTTCCCGACGGTGAAACAGCCGCGTCGGGGTGGTGGGTCGGCTTGGCCGGCGGGCCGATGCTGGCGCGGGCGGCGCCTGGCGGGTGCCGGGCCGGCGCCGGCGGCTGCTACTCCGCCAGGAAGCCCCGCAGCAGGCCGTTGAAGATCAGCGGGCGCTCGAGCATCGTGACGTGGCCGGTGTCGGGCAGGATCACCTTGCGGGCGCCCGGGATCAGGCGCTCGAAGCGGTGGGCGTCGCCGACGGGGACGATCTGGTCTCTGTCGCCCCAGACGATCAGCGTCGGGCAGACGATCTGGCCGAGCCGGTCGCGCAGCGGGTATCTCAGGAGCGCGTCGAGGGCGGGGACGAAGCCCGGTCTGCCCGAGCCTTCCATCAGCTCGTACGCGAGCGGCGCCGACAGCCGGTCGGGGTGGCGCACGACGAACCGCAGCGCGAGCCTGCGCAGCCGCGGCCGGCGCGCGAACGGCTCGTGCCGCGACGCCGCCCACGCCGTCACGATCCCCAGCGCGCGGGCGCCCGTCACCATCGGCGCGCGCTTGGCGCGGTCGCTGGAGATCCCGGCCGCCGCCACCAGCACCAGCCGCTGCACCCGCTGCGGCACCGCCAGCGCCAGCTCGGCGGCGACGAAGCCGCCCATCGAGTTGCCGACGACCGTCGCCGGCCCGGAGACCTCCAGCGCGTCGAGCAGGCGGTCGAGGAAGGCCGCGTAGGCGGGGATCGAGATCTCGCGCTCGGGCAGCTGCGAGACGCCGAAGCCGGGCAGATCGACCGCGATCGCCTGGTAGCCGGCCGCGGCGAAGGCCGGAAGCTGCTCCAACCAGTTCTGCCAGCAGCCGGAGAGGCCGTGGACGAACAGCAGCGGCGGCCCCTCGCCGAGTGAGATCACGTTCGCCCAACGGCCGTCGACGCGCACCCAGCGCTGGTGCGAGCGCCAGTCGATCGCGCGCCACGGCTCGGCCGCTGGCGCGCTCGCGGCCCCGGCCGCTGGCAGGCCGTCCGCTGCTGTCGGCACGCGCGCCATCGCGTGTCTACCCTACCGGTACCAATGCGGATCGCCATCGACATCGACTCGACTCTCCACGACTACTGGGAGATCTTCGCCAGGCTCGCGCGCAAGCGCTTCGGCGTGGCGCTCGCCTACGAGGATCAGATCACCTACGACATCGACCGGCTCCGCCCCGAGCAGGTCGCGGCGCTGACGGCCGAGAGCCACGCCGCCGTCCACGTGCTCGGCGCGACGCCGTACGCGGGCGCCGTCGAGGTCGTGCGCGACTGGCACGAGGCCGGTCACTTCATCCACGTGACGAGCCATCGCGCGCAGGACGCGCACGCGGCGACCGCTTCCTGGCTGGACCAGATCGGCCTTCCCCACGACGAGCTGTACTGCTCGTTCGACAAGATCACGCGCTGCACCGAGATCGAGATCGACGTGCTGATCGACGACAGCCCGGAGAACATCCTGCGGGCGCAGGAGGAGGGGATCGTCCCGGCGACGATCCTGCACCCGTGGAACCGCGAGCTGTGCGAGGAGGAGGGCGTCATCTGCGCCGCCGACTGGGCGCAGCTGGCGACGAAGCTCGCCCCGGTGCTCGGGCGCCCGGTCGCGCGCAAGCCCTAGCAGCCGCCGACAGCCGCCCCGCGCTTCCGTCCGGAGCGCCCGTACACTGCCTTTCGGGAAACCGGGGAAATGCGCAGCCGCCGATTCATCATCGTCGTCACGTTCGTCGCCATCCTGCTGGCGGGGGCATTCGGGGCGTTCGCCTACGACCACAGCAAGCGCGACACGATCGCCGACGGCGTCGTCGTCGGCGGAGTCGGTCTCGGCGGGCTCGACCCGGCCGCCGCCCGCGCGAAGCTCGAGCGCGAGCTGGGCAGACCGCTCGCGCAGCCGGTCGTCGTCACCTTCGAGAGACGACGCTACGTGCTCTCGCCGCGGATCGCCCACGTCAGACCGCGCTGGGACGCGATGGTCGACGAGGCGCTGCTGCACAGCCGCAGAGGCACGATCCTCGCCCGCGTCAGCCGCGAGGTCACCGGCGGCAGCGTCGACGTGCGGATGCGCGCGCAGCTGACGGTCGACCGCCGCGCCGTCGACCGCTTCGTCACCGACACGATCAGAAGACTCGACCGCCCGCCGACCGACGCGCACGTCAGCTTCGCGGGCGACTCGCTCGGCGAGGTCGGCGGCGTCAGCGGCGTGACGGTCGACGCGCGCCGCCTGCGCCGCGCCGTCATGCGCGAGCTGCGGACCGTCTCCGGCAGCCGCGAGATCGAGCCGGTCGCGGAGAAGGTCGCGCCGAGAACGACGACCGCGCAGCTGGCGAAGGAGTACCCGACCGTGATCACGGTCGACCGCGCGACCTTCACGCTGCGGCTGTGGAAGGACCTCAGAGTCGCGAAGCAGTACACCGTCGCGATCGGCCAGGTCGGGCTCGACACGCCGGCCGGGCTGTACAGAATCGAGAACAAGGCGGTCGATCCCGTCTGGAATGTGCCCAACAGCGCCTGGGCGGGCGACCTCGCCGGCTCGGCGATCCCGCCCGGCCCGTCGAACCCGTTGAAGGCGCGTTGGATGGGGATAATAGGCGGGGCCGGGATCCACGGGACCGACGCCGACTACTCGCTCGGCAGCGCCGCCTCGCACGGCTGCGTGCGGATGGCGATCCCGGACGTGATCGAGCTGTACGACCTGACGCCGGTGGGAACGCCGATCTACATCGCCTGAGCCGGCCCGCCGGCGCCGATCGGACGACCTCGGCGCCGTGACGGCGGGCGATTCACGCCTCCTGCGGTGATCCGTTCGCCGGCCACGCACGCAGCTCTTCGACCGTGACTTCTTCCCAATCTTCGTTCAGCAAAGAGGCATGATGGTCGCTGTGGCGAATAGCGAGAGCGCCGATGAAGATTCCACGTGTCCGCTTCCGCAACACGGCGTACCACAAGGTCGTCGCGTCATCCGTACCCTGGATGCGAAACCATGGGCGTTCGGGCCCGTCGGTGTCGGTCATCAGACCGGCCTCAACAAGCTGTCTGCGAGTGGCGATCTGACCAGTGTCGGTATCGATGAAGAACAAGGCCATGACGACGGAGCCTAGCGGCGCGCCGCTCGGTGACGCCTGGCGCCGTGCGCTCCTGCTGCAAGAGCAGGACCTGCGCCGCCGCGGCGCCGCCGAGAAGACCCGCCACGCGTACGCCGTCGACGGCGCCCAGTTCGTGCAGTGGGCCGAGTCGATGCGGTTCGCCCCCGGCGCGATCACGCCGAAGGCGCTGCGCCGCTACGCCGCCGGTCTGACCGCCGATGGGCAGGCCCCGACGACGGTTGCCCGTAAGCTCGCGTCGATGCGATCGCTCTTCCGCACACTCGTCGAGCACGGCGAGCTGCAGCAGAACCCGGCCGACCTGCTGTCGGCCCCGCGCAAGGCGCAGCGGCTGCCGCACGTGCTGAAGCCCTCCGAGGTCGCCGCGCTGCTCGACCGCATCCCCGCCGACACGGCGCTGTCGCTGCGCGACCGCGCGCTGTTCGAGCTGGCGTACTCCTCCGGCCTGCGCGCCGAGGAGCTGGTCACGCTCGACGTCGGCGCGATCGAGTTCGACGGCGAGCGCGTCCGCGTCGAGGGCAAGGGCTCCAAGACCCGCTTCGTGCCGACCGGCGAGCCGGCCCTGGCCGCGATCGCTCGCTACCTCGAGCGCGCCCGCCCCGCGCTGGCGACGCCTGAGAGCGACGGCGCACTCTTCCTCTCCAAGTCCGGACGGCGCCTGTCGACCTCCGACGTGCGCCGCCGGCTGCGCGTCTGGGCGCGGCAGGCGGCAGGCGTCTCGACGGCCGGCGGGGTCTCCCCGCACGCCCTCCGGCACAGTTTCGCGACCCACCTCCTGGACGGCGGTGCGGACCTGCGTTCGATCCAAGAGCTGCTCGGACATGCGAGCATCTCTACGACGCAGGTCTACACTCGGGTAGAGTCCTCGCGGCTGAGGTCGGCATACGCAAACAGCCATCCTCGGGCGTAGGCGGAGGGGGCGACGCTGGAAACAAACGTCAAAGCGATCGAGCTCAAGGACCTGTGGCGCCGCTACAAAGCGAGCGGCGACGGGCGTGCCCGCGAGCGACTGGTCGTTGCCTATTCACCGTTGGTGAAGTACGTCGCGGGGCGCATGGCCTCGGGACTGCCTGCCCACGTGGAAGAGGCGGATCTCATCTCCTATGGACTGATCGGCCTGATCTCGGCGATCGAGCGTTTCGACCTCGGCCGCGAGATCAAGTTCGAGACGTACGCGATCCCCCGCATCCGCGGCGCGATCATCGACGAGCTGCGCTCGCTCGACTGGGTTCCCCGGTCGGTCCGCGCGCGTGCTCGTGAGATCGAGCGCGCCAACGCGAAGCTGGAGCACAAGCTCCAGCGCGCGCCGACGGATGAGGAGATGGCGAACGAGCTCGACATGACGATGGACGAGTTCCAGGACGCGCTGATCCAGATCTCGAACTCGACGATCGCGGCGCTCGACGAGCTGTGGACGGTCTCGGACGCCTCTGGCGACCAGATATCGCTGCTCGACACGCTCCACGATCCGGACGCGCCGGATCCGGAGAAGATCGTCGACGCGAGCGAGCTGAAGGACCGCGTCGCCGACGCGATCGCGCGTCTGCCGGAGCGCGAGAAGCTGGTGATCGCGCTCTACTACTACGAGAACCTGACGCTGCGCGAGATCGGCGAGGTGCTCGGGGTGACGGAGTCGCGCATCTCCCAGCTGCACACGAAGGCCGTCCTGCGGCTGCGCTCGCGGCTGCAGAGCGAAGACGCCGAAGCCGGCATCTGAAACCTCGGTTGACCTCAGGCTGACCGGCCCCTTGGCGGGGGCCGGTCGCCAGGGGTAGTGTCCGATCACACTCGAGCAGAGGAGATCGGGCATGCACAAGTCCGCCGGCAGGATCCGGAACGTCGCCCTCGTCGGTCACCGCGGCAGCGGCAAGACCTCCCTGCACGAAGCGCTGCTCTACACCGCCGGCGCCGTCAGCCGGCTCGGCAAGGTCACCGACGGGACGACGTTCTCCGACTCCGACCCGGACGAGAAGGCGCGCCAGATGTCGATCTCCGCGTCGCTGGCCTCGTTCGAGTGGCAGGAGCGCAAGGTCAACCTGCTCGACACGCCCGGCGAGCCGAGCTTCGTCGCCGACGCGCTCGGGTCGCTGCGCGTCTGCGAGTCGGCCGTCTTCGTCGTCAACGCCGTCATGGGCGTCGAGGTCTCGACCGTGCGGCTGTGGCAGCGCGCCGCCGAGCTGGACCTCGCGCGGCTCGTCTTCGTCAACATGCTCGACCGCGAACGAGCCGACTTCTTCCGCACGCTCGAGTCGCTGAAGTCCTCGTTCGGCCCGCACGTCGTCGCGACCGAGATCCCGATCGGGCGCGAGCACGACGTCAGCGGCGTGATCGACCTGATCGACATGAAGGCCTACGCGTACGACGGCGACGGCCGCGAGAACTGCCGCGAGATCCCGATACCCGCCGAGCTGGAGGCGCAGGCGGCCGAATACCGCGAGAGACTGATGGACGAGGTCGCGGAGAACTCCGACGCGCTGATGGAGCGCTACCTCGAGGGCGAGGAGATCTCTCACCAGGAGATCGTCGACGCGCTCAAGGAGGGCACCAACCACGGCGCCCTGTTCCCTGTCACCTGCGGCGTCGCGACCCGCAACCTCGCGACCAACCGGCTGCTCGACGCGATCGTCGAGGACCTGCCCTCGCCGGTCAAGCACGGCGGCCTCGAGGTCGCCGGCATGACGCTCCAGCCCGACGAGCAGGCCGACCTCTACGCCTACGTCTTCAAGACGCGCGCCGATCCCTTCGCCGGCCGCATCAACCTCTTCCGCGTCTACCAGGGCGTGATGGCGCACGACAGCCACGTGCTCAACACGCGCGCTCACGCGAAGGAGCGGATCGGCCAGCTGCTCGCGTTCGAGGGCAGAGCGACCGAGCACGTCGACGAGTTCGGCCCCGGCGACATCGGCGCCGTCGCGAAGCTGAAGGAGACGACCGCCGGCGACTGGCTGGCCGCCCGCGACGAGCCGATCGAGATGCCGTCGATTCCGCTGCCGGCGCCGGTGATGGCGTTCGCGATCGAGCCGAAGACGAAGGGCGACGAGGACAAGGTCTTCACCGCGCTGCGACGGCTGCAGGAGGAGGACCCGACGATCGACCTCCACCGCGACGTGCAGACCGGCGAGCAGATCGTCGCCGGCCTCTCGCAGATCCACGTCGAGGTGATCGTCGCGCGGCTGCGCGAGCGGTTCGGGGCCGAGGTGACGCTGAAGCCGCCGCGCGTCCCCTACCAGGAGACGATCCGCGCGCAGGCGAAGGCGCACGGCCGCCACAAGAAGCAGAGCGGCGGCCGCGGTCAGTTCGGCGACTGCAGAATCGAGATCGAGCCGCTGCAGGCGGGCGCCGGATTCGAGTTCGTCAACGCGATCAGAGGCGGCGCGATCCCCGGCGGCTTCATCCCGGCGGTCGAGAAGGGCTGTCTGGAGGCGATGGAGCACGGCACCGTCGCCGGCTATCCGGTCAAGGACGTGCGCGTGCGGCTGGTCGACGGCTCCTACCACTCGGTCGACTCGTCCGAGATGGCGTTCAAGGTCGCCGGCGCGCACGCGATGAGAGACGCGCTCGAGCACGCCCGGCCGGTGCTGCTGGAGCCGATCATGCTCGTCTCGGTGATCGCGCCGGAGGAGTCGGTCGGCGACGTGATCGGCGACCTCAACAGCCGTCGCGGGCGCCCGCTCGGGATGGAGCCGAGCAGCGGCATGACCGAGGTCAGAGCCGAGGTGCCGATGGCCGAGATGCTCTCCTACGCGCCCGATCTGCGCGCGATCACGGGCGGTCAGGGCGAGTTCGGAATGGAGTTCCTGCGCTACGAAGAGGTGCCGCCGCATCTCGCCAGCAGAGTCGTGGAGGCGATCCGCGAGCAGGAGGCGGCGCACGCGTAGGGATGCGGCGCACTGCTACCCTCGTCGGCTCCATGGCGACGAAGGACATCCGGACAACGCAAGCGCACGTCTCCTGTGACGTCTGCGGCCGGACCCTCCTGCGCGGGGAGCGGGCGGAGACCTATCTGTCCGGCGGAACCAGGCGCGAGGTCTGCGAGCTGTGCCAGCCGCGCGCGCTGCACGAGGGCTGGGTGCGCGAGGGCGCGGCGCTGGAGCGGGGCACGCGCCCGGCCTCCGGCGAACGCCGCCGGTCGCTCTTCGGCCGCCTCAAGCGCCCGCGCCCGGAGGAGTCGGGCGGCGGCAACGGCCACGGGTACGACGAGTCGCACGAGCCGAGCCCGTCGCGCTCCACGCGCGTCTCGCGCGTCGAGCGGATGGAGCCCGAGCGCGAGCTGCGCCAGGTGCGCGCCGTGCCGACCAACGTCGAGCAGCGCACCGCGACCGCGATCGACCGCTTCAACCAGAGCGAGCACACGCGCACGATCTCCGGCGTCGCGCGCTCGCTCGGCGCGCCGGTCGTCGTCGCCCGGGCGCACGAGGAGCCGGCCAGCATCGTCACGATCGTCGTCTCCTGGGAGCTGTGCTGGTACCGCTACGAGGTCGACCTCGACGCCGGCAACGTCCGCACCGCAGGCCAGGGCTACGAGCTCGACGAGCTCGACCCGGCCGATCGCGTCGAGGCCAACGCGGTCGCCGACGAGTACGGCTCGCTGACGCCCGCCTGAGCGCGGCGCGATTGGCACCTTGGCGCGCCGCAGCGCGCTGCGTCCTGCCGTTCCATTAGCATCCGCTCACTCCCGGTCGGCGAATCGCGACGAGGCAAGTTGATCTACTGCGTAGTGCCCGCTGAGCTTGCGGAGCAGCTCTTCGACAGACTGACGGCGTACTACGCCGACGACGACAACGTGACCGTGATCGTCGACCGCCGCAGAGGCGAGCGGCGCGACAGAGGGTCGACCGGCGACGGCGCCTACGAGCGCACGCTGCGCGACCGCCGTCGTCGCGGCGCCTCCGAGCAGCTGCCGCTGGGGCCGGCCGCGGTCCCGATCGACGGGAGCGTGTGAGGCTCGTCCTCAACGTCGACGGCGGCGCCCGCGGCAATCCCGGGCCGGCCGCGATCGGGGTCGTGATCGCGACGCCGGAGGGGGAGACGGTCGAGCAGCTCGCCGAGACGATCGGCGTCGCGACCAACAACGTCGCCGAGTACCGCGCACTGCTGCGCGGGCTGCAGCGGGCGCGCGAGCTGGGCGCCGACGCCGTCGAGGTGCGCGGCGACTCGGAGCTGGTCGTCAAGCAGGTCGCCGGCGACTATCGCGTCAGAAGCGCCGACCTGCAGCCGCTGCACGCGGCCGCGCTCGACGCCTTCGCCGGCTTCGCGAGCTGGTCGCTGCGGCACGTGCCGCGGGCTGAGAACGCTGGCGCCGACGCGCTCGTGAACGCCGCGCTCGACGCCGCATAAGCGCGCGAATCCGCCCGCTTGCGCCGACGGGTGCCTGACGAGGCTGGCGCGCGGGTACCCCTCTCGTGCCGCCGGAGAGAGTCAGAAAGGGTGTGGGCCATGTCGGAGAACTGCGGGCACGCGAGCCATCAGACGATCAGGCTCAGCAAAGGCAAGCACGCCGCGCCGACCGAGGGCGCCTGCGTGATGGAGCTGGCGTCGATGCTGGCGGGCGAGCCGTTCAGCGACCGGCCGGCGACCGCCTGCCCCGTGATCGGCGGCTTCCTGCGGGCCTACAACGACCGCATCGACGACCAGCGCCGCCAGGATCTCTACAGATACGCCGCCGAGGTCGTCGCCACGCGCGGCAGCGCGGACGTCGAGCGGGCGCGCGAGCGCCGCTGCCTCGAGTGGGCGGAGGAGCGCAAGCGCGAGCGGGCTCGTCCGCTGCGCTGGGTGACGCGCACCGCGCCCGCGGTCGTCGACCGGCGACTCGGGCTCGACGCCGCCGGAACGTACGCGGCCCGGTCGATCCGCCGCCATACCGACCGCAGCCATGTCGCGGCGCTGGCGCTGATCGACGAGCTGATCGCGATGGGACCTCAGACGGGCGGGACGGGTGCGGAGGACAGCTCCGCGAAGGGCGCCTCCGTCGCAGGGCAGAAGGCGACGAGCGCCGGGTGAGGAGCGCGACGGCGTCGCGGCCTGGTCAGGCCGCGACGCCGTTGGGCGCCAGCACGCTCAGGTCTTCCGGCGGGTCGCCGGTCAGCAGCCAGTGGCCGTCGTCGTCGCGCCGCAGCAGCGAGCGGTCCGTCAACGTGCCGAGCGCGGAGGTGACCGACGGCCGCTGCGCGCCGACCAGCAGCGCGAGCTGGCGGTGGGTCAGCGCCAGCGGCACCAGCACACCGTCCGCCGTGACCTTGCCGTAGCGGTCGGCGAGGTGCCAGAAGAAGGCGAGCAGGCGCACGTCGACGCGCTTGAGGCTGTGGATGCTGACCATCACGGCCAGATCCTGGGCGCGCTCGTTCGCGCGCGCGACCAGCGCGGTGATCAACGGCGGCCAATGGGCGACGACGCGCAGGAAGTGCTGGTCGAGCACTGCGACGCGCAGCGGCTCGATCACCTGCCAGTCGACGTCGTGGCGCATCGGCGCGTCGAGGCCGGACTCGTCCCACGGGCGCAGGATCGTGCCCGGACCGATCAGCTCGCCGCAGCGGGCCTCGGCGACCGTCACGTCGCGGATCACGAGCCCGTCGAGCACGAGCAGGCCCAGCTCGACGTCGGGCATCGGGTGGGCCTGTGGATCCCACGGCCCGGAGGGGATCTCGGCGATCGCGGCGACCGCGTGCTGACGGCAGCGGGCGCGATCGGCTTCTCCGAGAACGCTGCGGAGACCGGCGTCGTGGTCGAGCACGTAGACGAAGCGGTCGCCTGAACGGGTTGTATCGCTGACACTCATCCCGTCCCAGCAGTACCCGTTCAGGGCGATTCGCTCTCTCGGATTTCCGTTCCGGCTGTGGGATGCGAGCGCCGACGACGCCGTGGTGCGCCGGCGACGCCCGTCCCCACAGGCGATTACGGGCGGATGATCGCCGGACGGATGATCGGCCGGATGATGGGACGGATGATCTGCATGACGGGTATCACCTCCTCTCTGTGATCGTGGTCGCGCGTCACGCGCTCAGGCTCGCGACGTAGACGAGCTTCGTGTGGACCTCCTCGTCGGCGTCCTCGTGGAGGACGCCGCCGGTGGACTGGCCCAGCACGGCTCGGCAGTCGAGCCCGGCGGACGCCAAGGCGTGGCGGATCGTCTGCTCGGGGTGGTGGCGCTGGACGTGGCGGCTGACCGTGCGGTCGCTGCCTCCCAGCTCGATCGTCGCCGAGCAGAGCGTGCCCGCGACGATCGGACCGGTCGTCTCGCCGCGCCAGATCGCGTCCGCGAGCGGGCGCTCGAACGTCGCGCGGGTTGAGAAGCCGTCGCGGTACGTCGCGAGCGTGTTGGTGTCGAACAGGAACAGGCCGTCCGGTTCGAGGCGCCCGGCGATCGAGGCGAAGGCCGCGGCGAGGTCGGCCGGGTCGAGCAGGTAGTTGACGGCGTCGTCGAGGCAGGTCACGAGCGCAAACGCGCCAACTTCTGGCAGCTCGCGCATGTCCGCGACGAGCACCCGGTCGGCCTCGAGGACACCCGCGCGGCGCGCCTGCGAGACCATCGCGGGGGAGAGGTCGCAGGCCCACACGTCGTACCCGCGGCGGACCAGCGGCTCGAAGCTCTTGCCGGTTCCGCAGGCGACGTCGAACGCCCGGCTGCCATGCAGTCCGTGCGCTTGAGCAAGCGCTTCGAGGCGCCCGATCCAGCCGTCATGGTCGTAGCCGTCGGTGAAGCGGTCATAGAACGGTGCCAGTCGCTCATACGCGAGGAGGGCAGCCGAGGCGGTCGCGGTCGTCGTCATGACAAGCAAGACCCGCTGACTGCTCACAACCGTTTCACGCAGTTCGAAAAATTTTCCGAAACGTCGATATTTGCCGATGTGGCCGGAGGAATCGCGGGGGATCGCGAGCACCTGCCGGGAGCCGCAGAATGGGATTGGGAGCGGATGCGGGCGGCGGCGACACGGGAGGCTCGTCGCTATCTCCTGGCATCACACGACGTCGATGACGCGGTGCAAGAAGCGCTGATGCGAGCGTGGCGTCGACGTGCCAGCTGCCGGGGCGAGGACACGCTGCCGTGGATGCGGCAGATCGCGCGCAACGAGGCGCTGCGGCTGCTCGACCGCCGCAGAACGCGCTCTGAACGAGAGCTGCTCGACGACGAGACGCTGCTCTCCACGGTCTCCGACGACGCTGCCGAGGAGGCGACCGAGAACCTGCTGCGGAAGCTGCAGGTGGGCCAGGTGATGGGACAGCTCTCCGTTGATGACCGCCGGTTGCTTGCTCTACGCTATGCAAAGGATTTGAGTCAACCCGAGGTGGCCAGGATGCTCGGAATTCCGGAAGGAACCGTGAAGGTCCGACTCCACCGACTCCGAGGACGCCTGCGGAAGGAACTCGAGACGAGCCGATGAAGCCGTACTCAGACATCACTGACCCACGCCTGATCAAGGCGCTTGCGCATCCGTTGCGGATCCGCATCCTCGCGATTCTGGAAGAACGCGAGATGGCAAGCCCGAACGAGCTTTCCGAGATGCTCGGCGTCTCGCTCGGCGTGATGAGCTACCACGTGCGGCGCCTGCACGCGCTCGGCTTCCTCGAGCTCGTCAGACGGACGCCGCGGCGCGGCGCGATAGAGCATCACTATCGCGGCAAGGCGCGCCCGGTCGTGACCGACGAGGGCTGGGCCGAGACGCCGTCGATCGTTAAGCGCGCGATGGTCGGCGCCTCGCTCGAACAGGTCACCGGCTACGTCAACAAGGCCGCGTCCAGAGGCGGCTTCGACCGCCCCGACGCGCATCTCAGCCGACGGTCGTTGACACTTGACGAGCGCGGCTGGAGACAACTCGCGGTCGAGCTCGAGAAGCTGATGAGCAAGGTCGACGAGATCGAGGGCGAGAGCACCGAGCGTCTGCGCGAGGCCGGCGAGGAGCACGGCGACGATGCGCTCACGAGCGGCATCGTGCTGATGCTGTTCGAGGCCGCCGGCGTGCCCGAGAACGACGCGGCCGCCGCCAAGGGCGAGCACCTCGGCCGCCGCTCCAGCCGCCGTCCGCGGCCGCTGCACGCGGCTGCCGGCGCCGAGCTCGACTGAGCCCGGCGCCTCCCGCACGGGGCTGGCCTAGAGCCAGCCCCTCCAGCATTGTCAGCTCAACAGGCGGAGACCGCCACGTTCAGCCCTTGACGCGGTAGATCGCGCCGGTCACGTCGCCGGCGTAGACCTGGCCGGCGTGTGTGCCGAGCGCGACGACCGGGGCGGCGAAGCCGACCAGCAGCGGCTTCGGCTTGGCGCTGCCGCCGGCGAGCGGGATCGAGACGACGCTCGGGCCTCTGCCGGTGCCGGTGAAGAGCGCCAGGTAGATCCGCTGGCCGATCACGCCGATCCCCATCGGGGAGCTGTGCGCCGGCAGCAGCGCGAGCGGTCTGGCGAAGCCGGCGCAGGCGGCCGGCTTGGACCAGTTGCAGCTCGGGAAGCCGTAGTCGTCGCCGTCGCGCGGCGCGATCACGTAGTCCGGCGGCTGCGTTCTGCCGAGGTTCTCCTGGCCGAGCGCGGTCGCCAGCGGCGTGTCGGAGCCGGGCGCGAACGTCAGCTGCCACGGCTGGCGCAGGCCGCTGGCGTAGGTCGTGACGTCCTCGCCGCGCTTCGTCAGCGAGATGATCGACTGGGCGAACGGCGCGTCGACCTTGGCGTGGTCGCCGTTTCTCCCCATTGTGACGCCGGCGTACAGGCGGGCGTCGGGACCGAGGGCGATCCCGTTCAGGTTGCTGAACCCTCTCGGACCGGTCCAGATCGCTCTGAAGCCCGAGCTGAAGCGTCTGCCGTTCCAGCCGCTCGCGGCGACGAGCCGGGGGCCGGAGGAGGCGAACAGCGTTCTGCCGTCCCAGGCGAGCCCGTAAATCGCCTTGGGCGCCCCCGCGACGCGCGTCGCTCTGCCCTTCGCGACGGTGTAGAGGCCGCCGGGCGCGCTGCCGTCCTCCGCGCCTGCGCCGGAGACGAACGTCGTCGTGCCGGCGAACGCGAACGCCGTCGGGGTCGGGACGCCCTGCGCCAGCGTCGTCACCTTCGCGCCGTTGGCCGCCTTCGGCGGGGGCGGCGGGCCCTGTGGTCTTCTGGCGGCCGACGCCGTACCGACGGTCAAGGGCGCCAACGCCAACGTCAGCGTCGCGGCGAACGCCATCCGCGAACGGTTCATGCAGTTCCTCCTGGTTGGAATCGTGAGGCTCACGAGCCTGACAACGGTCTTACGCCGTGGCACCGGGGTCCTCCCCCGAAGTTCGCCCGAGGCTCCCTCGAACGGCCTATGCGAGCGCCGGCTGGGGCGAGACGTCCGGCGGCGGCGTCGGGTCGAGGTCGCCGCGCAGTCTCAGCGCGACGATCGGGAAGATCGCGGTCGAGCAGATCGCGGCGAGGATCAGGCTGGCCGCGGTCGAGGAATGCATGTGGCCCTCCTCGACGGCGATCGTCGTGATCGCGACGACCAGCGGCAGCTCGGTGGCGCTGAAGAAGGCGAGCGCGGCGCGGTCGCGGGCGGCGAGCACCCTGCGGTACAGCACCATCGCCGGCACGCCGCGGACGATCAGGAACAGCACGAGGAACAGCGGCACCTTGAGGAACTCGATCGGGTCGCTGGTGAGCGCACCGAGGTCGACGCCGATGCCGGAGGCGACGAAGAAGAACGGGATCAGGAAGCCGTAGCCGACGGCGGTCAGCTTCGACTCCAGCACCTCGACCTCGCGGCCGCGCAGCGCCAGCCGCAGGATGATGCCGGCGACGAAGCCGCCCAGCAGCAGGTCGAGCCCGAGCGTCGCGGCCAGCGCCGCGAGCGCGAAGACGATCACGACCGTGAAGCGGATCGCCAGCTGGCTGCTCGTCTCCAGCGTGCGCTCGAACAGCTCCCAGCCCTGGCCGACCCAGCGGACCGCGAAGACGCCGGCTATCACCGCCAGGATCACGAAGGCGAGCAGGATCAGCGCGTTCTCGATCGCGCCCTTGGTCGAGAAGACGAGCGTGATCAGCAGGATCGGGCCGAACTCGCCGATCGCGCCGGCGCCGAGCAGATAGGTGCCGAAGCGCGTCTTCAGCTCGCCGGCGTCGCGCAGGATCGGGATCAGCGTGCCGATCGCGGTTGTCGCCATCGCGGAGCCGACGAACACGAGCGACAGCACGATCCCCATCGCGGCGAGGATCCCGCCGAGCGTGTACGCCAGTACCAGTGACAGCAGCCAGCCGAACGCGGCGAGCCGCAGCGGCTCGCCCTTGATCCGCTCGAAGTCGATCTCGTAGCCGGCGAAGAAGAACAGCATGCCGAGCCCGAGGTTGGCGAAGAAGTCGATGAAGGCGTCGCGCTCGGCGATCCCGAGCACCTCGGGGCCGATCACGATCCCCAGCACCAGCTCCAGCACGACGACCGGCACCACCAGCCGCCGCGCGAACAGCCCGGCGAGCACGGCGGAGAGCGCCGCGACCGCGACGATCGCGAGGAAGGAGCCGCTGTCGACGTCGACGGTCACGGGCGCGGCACTCTACTGCGCGGAGTGGTCGTCAGTCCACGTGCGCGAGCGCCTGCCGCGCCAGCTCCAGCGCGCCCTCGCGGCTGCCGGCGACGGCCATGAAGCGGCCGATGTGGCAGAAGCGGGCGTCGGCGACACCGGTCACCTCGGCCAGCTCGGCGTCGGAGCGGCCGGCCCACGCCTCCGGCAGATCCTTGCGGTTGGCGAACTCTCCGAGCACGCGCGGGACCGCCTGCAGGCCCCAGTCCTGCTCGCGCGGGTAGAGCACGTAGAGCGCCTCGGGCGCGCTCGGGACCAGCTCGCGGTGCCACGGCAGGCCGCGGTCCAGCTCGATCAGGCGCGGGTCCTCCGCGCGCGTGATCGCCGCCCGCACCAGCTCGGCGGCGCGCACCGACGCCGACGCCGACGCCAGCTCGCGCGTGAGGATCCCGTGCGCGAAGGCGAGCGCCTCGTCGAAGGCGGCGCGCTTGGCGTCGGCCGAGGCCTCCTCGTCCCAGTTCGGGTTGAAGGCCGCGATCGCGTGCGAGACCGTCACCGGCGCGACGTCGGCGATCAGCGGGCTGCTGATCGTCTGGCCGGTGTCGTTGGCGTCGACGGCCTGCACCAGCACCTCGTCGATCCGCCGCGCGATCGTCTCGGCCTGCTCGCCGCCGCCCGCGATCCGCGCGCCGAACTCGCGCCAGACGAGCCCGAATGAGGCGTAGCGGATCCCGTTGGGCCGCTCGCCGGCGCCGCCGCGCTGATGGTGGTCGAAGTCGCCGCTGGCCGGATCGTCGCGCTGGCCGACGTCGACGCGCAGGTCGGCCGCGGCGAGCAGCTCGGGGTCGCGGCTGCGGACGATCTCGAGCGGGCCAAGGGCGGGCTCGACGGCGACAAGCCGCGTCAGCGCGGCGAGCGCGAAGACGTCGTCGGCGTGGAAGGAACCGGAGTGGGTGGCGACTCTCATCGCCGCTCACGGTAGGGCATCGCGCGGAGCGACGGCTGAGGGCCCGGCCGGGCCGGAAGAGGGGCTCGGCGCGCCGCGGGGGATGCGGCGCGCCGGAAGCCCTCGTGCTCTTGGGGGCGCGGGCGGCTCAAGGGGAGTTTCACCGCCCGTCACGAGACTCGAACAGGGGGGATGCCGTCGAGTCGTAGAGCAGTGACGGAAGATACGCCGCTGTCACCTCACGGCCAATACCTGCGGTGCGAACACTCAGCCTGCAAATGCCCGTGGTTGCGGGAAGTTTCGCTCACGACGACTGCTTGTGCACCCGCCGCCAGACGCGCAGGACCGGCACCAGCAGCCGCACCAGCGAGCCGCCGCTGCGCGCCAGCGCGCGCGTCGTCTCGCGCAGCTCGGGGCTGTTCGCGCCGTCGGAGGAGAGGAACAGCGCGATCATGCAGCCGACGATCACCGCGTGCCTGCCGCCGCGCGGGAGCGTCCGCGTCAGCCGCATCGAGGTCGCGACGCACTCGTGCAGACGTGCGATCGCCGCTTCGTGGCTGTCGTAGTGGAGCAGGTAGCTATGGCCGCCGGGGGCGCGATCCTCCTCGAGGTCGGCGTAGCTGTCGAGCATGGTGGTCGCCAGCGCGACCCACGGCCAGTGCAGGCCGGCGACCGCCTCGATCTGCCCGTCGCTGACCGTCGGCTGCGCCGCCAGCGCGAGCAGCGCGTGCACGATCAGCGTTGCGCTGGCACCCGCGCTGAGCTCGAACCAGGGGTGCTTGCGTTCTGCTGGGAACTCCTGCTGCGCCCACGTGCGCAGATAGTCGTCGCGGCGTGCGGGGTCGAGCTCGTGGTTGAGCCCGAGCACGAGCGAGCGGCGCGTCTCAAGCGCGATGTGCTCACGCACCCGCTCGAACGAAGGCAGTCGCGCGCACCCCTCGCGGCAGCAGCCGACGAGCGCGGCCAGGTAGCCGCCATCGTCGCCCGTGCCGTTGTGGCGGTACCAGTCCGACAACGGCCCGCCGGGGTCGAGTGCCTCGCGCAGCGCCTGATGCAGCAGCTGGCCGTTCTCATAGGTGCGGCAGCGCTCGCTGACGTTGTCGAGGTAGTCGACGATCGTCTCGTATGCGACGAGCACGCGCAGCAGCGCGCGATCGCGATGTGCCGGAAGGATCGTGAAGAGCGCCGCGCCGTCGGCGTAGCCGCGCTTCTCCAGCAGCGACGAGATCGCGTCCGCGCGCAGGTCGTGATCGGGGATCGCGTTCGCCAGCGAGCGCCACCGATCGATCTGATCGGCGGTCAGTTTCCTGGACCAGCGCAAAGTCCGCCACACCGATGACACGAGCGCGACCGTCAACGCAGGAGTGAGTGGCGACGCGTCCCTCGCAGCGTCGTACGGCATCCCGCGCGTGACAGTACGCGGGACCACCGACAGGAGGTGCCGACACCGCCTACCGGTGGCGCAGAGAGGGTCGCTTCAGGTACCTTCTCGTTTACTGTTCACCGGGGATGGGGAATGAGCGGAGTCTCGACGAAGCATGTGGTGCTGGGGCTGCTGGTCGAGCGCCCTGGCTACGGATACGACCTCGGCCAGCGGCTTGACGAACGGCTCGGCTTTCTCGGCCTGTCCGAGAACGTCGTCTACCGGATCCTCGACCGGCTCGAGGACGAGGGCTGGATCGAGGAGATAGGACAGCGCAGCTTCGGCCGCACGCGTCGCGGCGCCGCGCGCGTCATGTACGGCCCGACCGCCTCGGGGATCGAGCGCTTCCGCGACTGGATCGCCGAGCCCAACGACCGCGCGGTGCTGCGCGACGAGCTGCGCACCAAGCTCGTGCTCGCCGATCCCGACGACCTGCCGAGACTGCGGGCGGCGGCCGAGGCGCAGGCGCGTGAATGCCTCGCCGAGCTGGAGCTGCTGCGCCGGCCACTGTTGGCCGAGGCCGCCAGTCGAACCGTGCCGTGGCAGAACGCCGCGGCGATGCTCGTCGACGACTTCAGAATGCGCTGGCTGCAGTGCCTGATCGACTGGCTCGACGCCGTCTGCGGAGTGCTCGACGAGCGCATCGAGGCGACGGCGGCGAGCAAGCGATGACACTGCTGCGGCTCGACAGCATCTCGAAGGCGTACGAGCGCGGGCCGCGACAGCTGAGCGTGCTGAACGACGTGACGTTCGCGCTCGAGGCCGGCGAGTTCGTCGGCATCTACGGTGCGCGCGGTGCCGGCAAGACGACGCTGCTGCGGATCGCGGCCGGCTTCGACCGGCCGGACGACGGGGCGGTCACGTTCGCCGGCGCGGCGCCGACCCTCGTCGGAAAGCGCCGCCAGCGGCACGCGCCCGGTGCGATCGCCTGGGTCGAGCAGAACGGGCCGCACAGCGGCGAGCTGCCGATCGAGGTCTTCGTGGCGCTGCCGCTCTACCGCGAGCTCGGCCCGTCCGTCGCACGCAGGCGCGCGTCGGAAGCGCTCGCGCGCGTCGGTGCCGATGACGCCGCCGGCGCGCGCTGGAGCGACCTGTCGGATGCCGCGCGGAAGCTGGTCACACTCGCTCACGCGTTGGTGCGTCGGCCGAGGCTGCTGCTCGCGGATGATCCCGCCGCAGGACTCGGCGTGATCGACCGCGAGCGCGTCACCAGCCTCCTGCACGCGGCCGCACACGACGACGACTGCGCGGTCCTGATGACGGCGCCCGAGCTGGCGGCGACGCGTCACGCCGACCGCGCCCTGCTGCTGAGCCGCGGTCAGCTGCTGACGCCGGCGGTGCGCGACGAGGACGGGACGGTCCTCCCGTTTCCCGGCCAAGAGCGACGCGCCTGAGATGCTCGAACTGGATGCGCTCGTCAAGCGCTACCGCGGTTTCGGCGGCGAGACCATTTGCGCGCTCGACGGCGTCTCGATGACGGTCACGCCGGGTGAGCTGATCGCGCTCTACGGACCGAGCGGCTCCGGCAAGACGACGCTGCTCGCGATCGTTGCGGCGCTGATGCGTCCCGACTCCGGATGCGTCGTCGTCGACGGCGTCGACGTCGTCGGGCTGGGGGAGCAGGACGCCGCTCGCTACCGGCGGCTCGAGCTCGGCTACGTCGGCCAGTCGCTGGAGCTGATCGCCGGCGTCCCGGCGATCGACAACGCCGCGCTGAAGCTGTTCGACACGCGCATCGGTGTCCGTGAGGCGCATCGTCGCGTCGTGCCACTGCTCGACCGGCTGGGGCTGGGACAGCGGCTGCGGCACCGCGGCGACCAGCTTTCCGCGGGCGAACGGCAACGGGTCCTGATCGCACGTGCGCTGGCGACCGATCCGAAGCTGGTCGTCGCCGACGAGCCGACGGGGAGCCTCGACACGGAGCGCAGCCGCGAGGTCCTCACGCTCCTGCGCGAGCTGTGCGAGGAGCGCGGAGTGGCGATGCTGCTGGCGACGCACGATCCACAGGCGGCGGCGTTTGCCACACGGACGCGCGCGTTGCTGGACGGGCGCTTGGTCGATCGGCTGCCGGATGTGCCGCTGGCAGGGTTGCAGGAGCGCTGATGCGCTTCTCGGCGCTCGTCCACCTCTACCGCGTCCGTCTGCGGGCGCGGGCAGTCCAGGAACTGCTTGCGCTCTGCGGGATCGTCGTCGGCGTCGCGCTCGTCTTCGCGGCGTTGATCGCCAACACGAGCATGAGCGGGTCGGTCCAGCAGCTCGCGACGGGGATCGTCGGCGAGGCGTCGACGCAGATCACGAGTCGCGGATCGGGCGGGTTCGATGCCGACGTGCTGCGGCAGGTGCGCGCGACCGACGGGGTCGCGGCGGCGGCGCCGATCGTCGAGGCGGCGGCGACGGTCGCGGTCGGAGGGCACAGCAAGTCGGTGACGCTCGTCGGCGGCGATCCCGGACTGGCGCGCATCGGCGGCACGCTGCTGCGTCAGTTCACAGCATCCGAGCTGGCGAGACAGCGGGCCGTGGCGTTGCCGGTGCCGATCGCCGACGAGCTCGAGGCGGGCATCTACGGGCCCGTCAGAATCGACACCGGCGCGACATCGACCACGGTCCCGCTCGGGGCCGAGCTGCGCGACAAGGACATCGGCACGCTCGTTCACAGCCCGGTCGCGATCGTGCCGCTGGCGCTTGCGCGCGAGTTGACCGGGATGGAAGGCCGGACGTCGCTGATCTACGTCGTCGCCAAGCCAGGACGCGAGGCTCAGGTCGAGCAGGCGTTGGACGCGCGCTTCGGGGACCGGCTCAACGTGCGCCCGGCAGACTTCGATGCGCAGGTGTTCGATCGGGCTGCCTATCCCACCAGCCAGTCGACGACGATGTTCTCGGCCTTTTCGGCGCTGGTCGGGTTCCTGTTCGCTTTCAGCGCGGTGCTGCTGACGGTGCCGCAACGGCGCCGCCTGGTGACCGACCTGCGTCTCTCCGGCCATCCCGCATGGGTGCAGCTGCAGGTGATGGTGTTCGACGCGGCCGTGCTCGGGCTGGCAGGTTCGCTGCTCGGACTCGCGCTCGGCGACCAGCTGTCCCGCCAGCTGTTCGCGGCCGCCCCCGGCTACCTGGCATACGCCTTCCCGATCGGAACTCAGCGGATCGTGACCGTCGAGAGCGTCGTGGTCGCCGGCGGAGCCGGACTGGTGGCGGCCTGCGTCGCCGTGCTCGTGCCGCTGCGCTCGATCATGCGCGATCGGCCCGCGCCGTCGGAAACCGAGCAGAGCGGGCACGTCACGGGCCGAGGCGTCATCGGAATCGGCCTGCTCGCGCTCACCGGGACGACGGTCATCGTGCTCGTGGCACCACGCCTGGCGCTCGCCGGTCTCTTTCTGCTGACGGTCGCGCTGTTCGCCCTGACCGGGCCTTTGCTGCGGATCGCGGTTCGTGGGTTCGAGCGCGTGACCCGGTCGCTGCGGACGCCGGTGCCGATTCTCGCGACGCTTGAGCTGCGCTCGGGCGCGGCGAGACTGCGAACGCTCGCGCTCGCCGCGACGGGCGCCGTCGCGGTCTTCGCGACTGTCTCGATCGGCGGTGCCCATGCCGATCTCGTCCGAGGGCTGGACAGCTCGGCCAGCGACTTCGACGCCAACGGCGACGTGTGGGTGACCGCCGCGGGTGGGGCCGGCACCTTCGCGGTCACGCCCTTCGTGTTGCCGCGCGATGCGCTCGACGCGGTTGCGCGGGTCGACGGGGTGGCCGGCGTCGGGGTCTACCGCGGCAGCTTCCTCGACGTCGGCGACCGGCGGGCGTGGGTGCAGGCGCCGCCGCGCACGGCGCCGCTGATCGTGCCGCCGTCGCAGCTGCGCGACGGTGACGCGCGGCTCGCGGCGGAGCGGTTGCGCGGCGACGGCTGGGTGGTGCTGTCGGACGCGATCGCGCGGCAGCTCGGCGTCGGCGTCGGCGATTCGGTGCTGCTGCCGACGCCGCATCCGCGGCCGCTGCGGGTGGCGGCGATCTCGACCAACATCGGCTGGCCGTCGGGCGCGATCGTGATGAACGCGGACGACTACGCGCGGCGCTGGGCCAGCGCGGAGCCGAGCGCGCTGCAGCTGCGGCTTGATGCGGGCGCCGACGCGGCGACCGTCGCGGCGGCGGTGCGCGCGACGCTGCGGGACGGGGTGGCGACCGAGGTCGAGACGCAGGCGACACGGCTTGCGCGCCACCAGGCCGCGACCCGCGACGGGCTCGAGCGGCTGACGCAGATCTCGGTGCTGGTGCTGGTGTCGGCGATGCTGGCGATGGCGGCGGCGATGGGCGGGATGATCTGGCAGCGGCGGCCGGCGCTGGCGGCGCTGAAGGTGCACGGCTTCCCGGAGGGCGAGCTGTGGCGGGCGCTGCTGCTGGAGAGCGGGCTGCTGCTCGGCACCGGCTGCCTGATCGGCGCGGTCTTCGGGCTCTACGGGCAGCTGCTGCTGAGCCGGGCGCTGGAGACGATCACCGGCTTCCCGGTCGTCTACTCGACCGCCGGGATCGTCGCGGTCGCGATCCTCGCGCTCGTGACGACGGTCGCCGTCGCGATGCTGGCGATCCCGGGCTGGCTGGCGGTGCGGGTCAGGCCGTCGCCGAGCGCGGCGGCGTAGGCGGCGGGCGCGGCGGCGGCGGGGCGGGCGCGCGGCCCGGCGCGGCGTCGCGCG
>NZ_JAUTDN010000049.1 GCF_030646155.1 Conexibacter sp. CPCC 205762 | reverse complement strand
CCGCAACCGCCGGCGCCGCGTTCGCGCCCGCCGCCGCGGTCGCAGCCGCGCCCGCTGCGGTGCCCGCGCCCGCGGCACCCGCCGCCGCCGCGCCCGCCTTCCACGCCGAGGTGCGCCACGCGCAGGTCGGCAGAACGCGCATCGCCTGGTACGAGCGCGGCAGCGGGCCGCCGCTGCTGATGGCGATCGGGACCGGCTCGACGATGGCCGAGTGGGATCCGGCGCTGCTGGCGCTGCTGGCGCGCGACCACCGCCTGATCCTGTTCGACTACCCCGGCCTCGGCCGCTCCTCGGCGACCGCCGGCAGACGCGTCTCGTTCGCGCTGCTGGCCGACCGCGCCGCCGGCCTGCTGCGGGCGATCGGGATCGACAGGGCCGACGTGCTCGGCTGGTCGATGGGCGGCTTCCTCGCACAGCAGCTGGCGATCCGCCATCCCGGCGCGGTCCGCCGGCTGGTGCTCGCCGGCACCAACCCAGGCGGGTCGCAAACCGTCCTCGGCAGCCCCGAGGACCAGCGGATCGACAGCGACCCGACGCCCTCCGACGCGGCCGCGCTGCGCGTCCTCTACCCGCGCACGGCCGCCGGCCGGCGCGAGGGCCGCGCCTTCCTGCAGCGGCTGGACCGCGCCAGCGACGCCGGCACGATCCCCGACGACTTCGACGTGCCCGCGCGCACGATCCGCGCGCAGGTCGAGGCCGAGGACCCGTGGCTGCGCTCGGACGCGAACGCCCGCGCGCTGCGGCGGCTGGCGCTGCCGGTGCTGGTGACCGGCGGACGCTCGGACCCGGTCGTCCCGCCGGCCAACGCCCGCCGCCTGGCGCGGCTGATCCCACGCGCCCGGCTGATGCTGCTGCCGGGCGCGCACGCCTATCTGTTCAGCGACCGCGTCCGCTTCAGCGAGCGGCTGCGGCGGTTCCTCAGCCCTTCTTCAGCGCCTTCTTCGCCTGCTTCTTCGCGCCCTTCAGCGTCACCGTGACGGTCTTCGTGACCGCTCTGGCGCCGCTCGCTCTGACCGTCACGCGCAGCTTCACCTTGACGCTGCGGCCGGCCAGCTTCGCCGCCGCCTTCTTCGACAGCTTCAGCGTCACGACGCCGCGCTTGCCGGCGGCGATCGCCTTCGGTGAGCTGACCGTCGCGGCGTAGCGCTTGCCGGCGATCTTCAGCGTCAGGCGCTTGGGCACCGTGACGGTGCAGCGGGCGCCGGCGGCGCAGCGCAGCGTCGCGACCTGCGCGACGCCGGTCTTGCCGACCGTCGTCGCCTTCGCGCCGGCGGCGATCGTGCCGGCCGCCTTCGCGACCGGCGCTCTCGTGACCGGCGGCTGCTGGACCGGCGGCTGCTGCACGGGCGGCTGCGGCTGATCGACGACCGCGTCCGGCTCCGGCGTGCCGAAGTCGGCGCTGATCGCGATCGGGTCGAACGGCTCGCCGGCCGGGTAGCTGCCGAAGACCTCGGCGCCGGCGGCCGTCAGCGTCGTCTCGATCCCGCTCCAGTCGAGCCCGCCGTCGCGCGCGACCGGCCCGGAGGGCAGTCTCGCGGAGACGATCGCGACGTTCGTGCGCGTGACCGGCGTCGGCGCGTCCATCGTCGCACCGACGGTGTCGGCGTAGAGCGTGCCGCTGTCGCCGGTGACGACCAGCCGCAGGTTCGAGAAGGTCGTGTCGAGCTGCGGTCTGGTGTCGCCGGGGACGTGGTAGTCGTGGCCCCAGAAGCGGACCGTGCCGCGCAGCTTCAGCTCGAGCACGCCGCTGGCGGGATCGAAGCTGCCGCCGCGGATGCCGAAGCGGACGATCTCCGAGCCGGCGTTGCGGCCGTTGCAGAGCGTGCCGGTCGCGAGCGTGCCGGGGACCTGCGTCGCGCCTGCGCCGGGGACGATCCCGCCGCGCGCGACGTTGCCGACGACGTAGCAGCGCCAGCGCTCGGCGAAGCCCCAGTCGACGTGGCCGCCGCCGAAGCTGACGGCGCTCGTGACCGGCGAGGCGACCTTCAGCGTCGCGACGCGCGAGAAGACCGTGCTCCACTCCTCCGAGCCGGGCGTGATCTTGTTGCGCAGGCGGGCGCGGAACTGCAGCCCGTTCTGCGTCGCGCTCGCGTTCAGCACGCGCAGGAAGCCGCCATCGATCTCGTAGCCGTTGCCGTCGGCGAGGTCGACCCAGCTGCCGTTCGACAGCACCTGCCACTGGATCTCGGGCGCCGGGTTGCCGCTCGGCATCACCTTGAACTCGGCGGTCGCGCCGGGGTCGACGGTGAGGTCGGCCGGCTCGACGACGATCGCCGCCGCCGCGTTGATCGTGACCGTCGCGTGCGCGCTGCCGAGTCTGCCGAAGGCGTTGCTGAAGACGGCGCGCACCTGGCGGCCGTTGTCGGCGACGGTCACCGGCAGTCTCAGCGTCGTCGCGGTCGCGCCGTCGATGTCGGTGAAGCGGCCGGAGTCGCCGGCGCGCGTCTGCCACTGGACGGTCGGGTCGCCGCCGACGGCGGTGGCCGCGGCGGTGAAGGTGGCGGTGCCGCTGTCGACGCCGGCCGCGAACGGCACGACCGCGTCCTGCGGGTCGTCGCCGACGGTCGGCGAGGTGCCGCGCGCGTACTTCGCGAGCGTGTTGAGAGCCGGGTAGCCGCCGCCCTCGTTGACGTAGAGCGCGTGGTCAGCGCCTGCCGCGATGCCGATCGGCCCGGAGAAGCCGACGCCCGGCTCCTGCGTCAGCGCCAGCTCGCCGACCTTCGCGCCGTCCTTGACGACGGCGATCTTGCGCACGGCCGGAGCGACGACGTAGAAGCTGCCGTCACTCTGGTCGATCGCCGACGCGAGTACGCTCGCGACGCCGAGTCTGAGCGTCTCGCCGACCTGCCGCAGGCTGCCGTCGCCGGCGCGCTCGACGCGCTGCACGAGGCCTCGGTAGCCGGCCAGGTAGAAGCCGCCGCCGGGGATCGCGCGCAGCTCCGAGGGCTGCGCGAAGGTCGACTGCGCCGCGTCCGGGTCGTGGACGTCGTCAGCAAGTCTCGTGACCGTCGCGGTCGTGCCGGCGAGTCTGACCTCGGCCGGCGGCTGGCCGGCATCGGCGAGCATGATCGTGCCGCTCTCGTCGATCGCGATCTGCGAGCGCGGGCCGGCGGGCAGGGTGTCGCCCACGCGCGTGTATCTGACCTTTCTCCAGCTGCCGTCGCCGTTGTCGGTGAAGCTGGCCAGCTCGCTGCTCGACACCACCAGCAGGCGTCTGCCGACCGGATCCCACTCGAGCGCGTAGACGTACGTGCCGGCGTCGAAGCTGGTGTGGTCATAGCCCCACGTGGCGGCGTTCCACGTGTAGGTGTGGACCGTCGTGTTGACACTGTCGAACACGGTCGCGGTGGCGGCGTCGAAGGTCGCCTTCGGGAAGCTCTGCCCGGTCGTGTCCTCGCGGCCGGTGTCGCCGATCGTGCCGAGCGTGTCGGGGAAGCGCGCGCCGACGGTGCCCCAGACGGAGTCGGTCGTCGCGTGCATCAGCTCGCGCTGGGCGTCCCAGAAGAGGTCGAAGACGTGCTGGGTCGTCGGCTCCGACGGCGTCGTGCGGTTGACCTCGCTGAAGCCGATCGTGCCGGCCGGCGTGAAGTTGTCGGCGGTCGGCGCGGGGAAGCCGCCGGGGCCGCTGTAGGTGGCCGTGAGCGGGTCCATCACGGTCCCGACCGGGTAGTTGCCGCTGAAGACTCTGAAGCCCTCCGCGGTCAGGTTCGTGCCGAGCGCGGCCCACCTCGTTCTGCCGTCGGCGACCGTCAGCGCCTCTTCTCTGAGCGTGACCGTGACGAGCGGGATCTCGCCGTAGTCGACCATCTGGCCGGTCGACTCGCTCTTGCTGAGCGCTCTGCCGAACAGCTGCGCGTCGTCGCCGTCGAGCACGAGCCGCGGGTTGCTGACCGTGACGTCGAGCACGCCCTCGTGCGCGGTCCAGCGGACGCTGCCGCCGTACTGCAGCTCGGCCCTGTTCGTGTCGGGGTTGAAGCTGCCCGATCTGAACGGCCACACATAGCCGTCGGCGCCGCCGACGATCGTGGCGCCGTCAGAGGCGGTGCCGATGCCGGCGTAGTTGCGCCAGGACAGCTTCAGGCCCCAGCGCAGGCCCTCCCCCTGCGTGATCGCGACCGGGTCGGCCGCGGCCGCGCGGGCCGGTGCGGTCAGAGCGCTCGCCGTCAGCGCGGCGAGCGCGAGCAAGAGTGCCAGCAGCGCGTGCCGCGCTGCTCGCGGGAGGGACGGTATGGACATCAAGGCCTCTCGTGTAAAGGGATCCTTATTAGGGTAACCTAAGTTCGTGCACGGAGGCGTTTCCGGGATCGATTCCGATCACGTGAATCCTGATTCGCTACGCTGTGAATCCAGATTCACATTGCGCCGGAGGGGACGATGAGCACCACTGTCGAGCCGATCACGAGCGGACCCGAGACGCCGATGCGCGCCGTCCGCAACCAGGCGACGCCGCTGCAGCCGGTCGACTACTTCGCCGTCGACCTCGCGCTGCAGGAGGCGCTGGAGCGCGAGGGCGGCGGCTGGGGCGCCGCGCGGGCACACGAGATCGGCGCGCTCGCCGGCTCGCCGTCGACGCGCGACCACGGCCTCCGCGCCGAGCGCAACGAGCCGCGGCTGACGACGCACGACCGCTACGGCAACCGCGTCGACGCGGTCGAGCTGGACCCGTCGTGGCACTGGCTGCTGCGCAACGGGATCGAGCGGGGGCTGGCCGGCGGGCCGTGGCGCGAGCCGCAGGCCGGCGCGCACGTCGTGCGCGCGGCGACGTTCGGCCTCTGGTCCAACGCCAACGGCGGCGTGATGTGCCCGATCTCGATGACGTACGCGGTCGTGCCCGCGCTGCGCGACGGCGCGCCCGCGCTGGCGGCCGAGTGGGAGGAGCGGCTGACGCGGCCCTCCACCGACGGCGGCGCGCTCGCCGGGATGGCGATGACCGAGCGCCAGGGCGGCTCGGACGTGCGCGCGAACATCACGACCGCGACCCCGCTCGGCGACGGCGACTACGCGATCCACGGCCACAAGTGGTTCTGCTCCTACCCGCCGTGCGACGTCTTCCTCGTGCTCGCGCAGGCGCCGGCCGGGCTCTCCTGCTTCCTCGTCGAGCGCGGACCGGGGATGGAGTTCCAGCGCCTGAAGGAGAAGCTCGGTTCGCGCTCGCTCGCCTCATCCGAGGTCGAGTTCCACGGCATCCGCGGCCGCCTCGTCGGCGAGGAGGGCGGCGGCGTCAAGGCGATCGTCCGGATGGTCAACCACACGCGCCTGGACTGCATGATCGGCTCGACCTCCTCGATCCGCCGCGGCACGCTGGAGGCGATCCATCACGCCCGCCACCGCTCCGCCTTCGGCGCGCTGCTGGTCGACCAGCCGGCGATGACGAACGTGCTCGCCGACCTCGCGCTGGAGTCCGAGGCGGCGACCGCGGTGACGCTGCGGATCGCGCGCAGCTACGACGAGGACGACGCCGCCTTCCGCCGCTTCGCGACCGCGGCGCTGAAGTACTGGGTCTGCAAGCGCGCCGCCCCGCACGCCAACGAGGCGCTCGAATGCCTCGGCGGCAACGGCTTCGTGGAGGAGTCCGGCATGCCGCTGCTCTACCGCGACGCGCCGCTGATGTCGATCTGGGAGGGCTCCGGCAACGTCGCCGCGCTCGACGTGCTGCGGGCGCTCGCGAAGGAGCCGGAGGGGCTGCCGGCCTTCCTCGCCGAGTGCGAGCTGGCACGCGGCGCCGACGCCCGCTTCGACGCCCATCTCGACCGCGCCCGCGCGCAGGCGCTGCGCCTGCTCGACCCGTCCGACGCGCGCAACCCGCTGGAGCGCGTCGACGAGGGCCAGTTCCTCGCGCGGCGGATCGTCGAGGACCTCGCGCTGGCGCTGCAGGCGAGCCTGCTGCTGCGGCACGCGCCGGCGCCGGTCGCCGACGGCTTCTGCGCCTCCCGCCTCGGCGGCGGCGGGCACGCGTACGGGACGCTGCCGCTCGGCGTCGACGCGCGCGCGATCGTCGAGCGCGCGCTGCCGGCGTGACCGCTCGGCCTGCGGCCTCGGGTCCCGTCGGAAGAACTCGCCTGACGGCTCGCTCTTCCAGTGAGCCGCTCCCCAGCCCCACCCGCCAGCGCCTGCTCGACGCCGCCCGCGCGGTCGTCGAGCAGCACGGCTACGGCGGCGCCTCGGTGGCGGCGATCGCGGAGCGGGCCGGGGTCGCGGCGGGGACGCTCTACCGCCACTTCCCGTCGAAGGCGGAGCTGTTCGTGGAGGTCTTCCGCGACGTCTGCGAGCGCGAGATCGCCGCCGCCACGAGAGCTGCCGCGGCCGCCGACAGCGCCGCCGACAAGCTCGACGCCGTGCTCGCCAACTTCGCCCGCCGCGCGCTCGCCAACCCGGTGCAGGCGTGGGCGCTGATCGCCGAGCCGGTCGACCCCGCGATCGAGCAGGTGCGGATCGACTACCGCCGCACCTACACGCGCGACGTCGAGCGGCTGCTGAGAGCCGCGATCCGCCAGGGCGACGCGCCCCCGCAGCAGACCGCGATCACCGCCGCGGCGCTCGTCGGCGCCGGCAACGAGGTGCTCGCCGGCCCGCTCTCCCCGCTCGCCCGCAGAGGCGCCCACGACGACGAGGCCGCGATCGCCACGCTGCGCCTGCTCTGCCGCCGGGCGGCCGGGATCGCGTGAGCGCCCGCGTCAGGCCGGCGCGCCGCCGCCCGGGGTGACGAGGCCGGCCTCGTAGGCGAGGATCACCGCCTGCACGCGGCTGCTGCAGCCGAGCTTCGCCAGCAGCCGCGAGACGTGGCTCTTGACCGTGCTCTCCTCGACCACGAGCGCGGCGGCGATCTCGGCGTTGCTGCGGCCGCGCGCGATCTGCAGCAGCACCTCCAGCTCGCGCGGGCTCAGCTCGTCCAGCTCGGCGGCGCGCTCGACCGCCGGCGAGACCTCCGCGAAGCGGGCGATCAGCCGCCGCGTCACCTCGGGCGCGATCAGGCCGTGGCCGGCGCCGACGGAGCGGATCGCGTCGATCAGCTGCCGCGGCGGCGCGTCCTTCAGCAGGAAGCCGGCGGCGCCGGCG
This sequence comes from Conexibacter sp. CPCC 205762, assembly GCF_030646155.1. GTDB lineage: Bacteria > Actinomycetota > Thermoleophilia > Solirubrobacterales > Solirubrobacteraceae > Conexibacter. The sequence goes on along the minus strand of NZ_JAUTDN010000049.1, from coordinate 26,230 downwards.
CGCAGCGCGCCGAAGACGTAGTCGTCGAGGTCGAAGGTCGTCAGCACGAGCACGTCGACCGGGTCGGCGACTCCGGGGCCGGCGAGCAGGCGGGTCGCCTCGAGGCCGTCCATCCGCGGCATCCGCACGTCCATCAGCACGACGTCGGCGTCGCGTCTGCGCGCAAGCTCGACGGCGTGGGCGCCGTCCTCGGCCTCGCCCACGACGGTGAGGTCGTCTTCGTCCTCGAGGATCGTGCGCAGGCCGGAGCGGACGAGCGCCTGGTCGTCGGCGATCAGGATCCGCAACGTCATCGGCGCGCTCCCGGCAGCCGCGCGGCGACCAGCCAGCCGCCGCCCGGCGCCGGCCCGGCGGCGAGGCTGCCGCCGAGCTGGTCGGCGCGGGCGCGCATCCCGCCGATGCCGCTGCCGCCCGCGCGCGAGGCCTCCGCACGATCGTCGCCGTGCGCGCCCGCCGCGCGGGAAGCGCCGTCGCCGCGCCCGTCGTCGCGCACCTCCACCCGCAGGCCGCCGCCGGCCGCCTCGGCGACCGTCACGACCGCCGCCGCCGGGCCGGCGTGCTTGACGACGTTCGCGAGCGACTCCTGCACGATCCGGTACGCCGACGCCTGCACCGCCGGCGGCAGCGCCGCGCCCGCCCCGTCGGGGCGCCGCAGCGTCACGCGCACCTCCGGCGTCGTCACCGCCCGCACCAGCTCGGGCAGGTCGTCGAGCGTCGGCTGCGGCCGCAGCTCGGCCCGCTCTGCGCCGGAGCGCATCACGCCGACCGCCTCGCGCGTCTCGCCGAGCGCGCGGCTGGCGACCTCCTCGATCTGCTCGAAGGCCGCTCTCGCCGCCGCCGGGTCGCGCGGCGCCAGCCGCTGGCCGGCGCGCGCCTGCAGCGTCACCGCCGCGAGCGCATGACCGACGATGTCGTGCAGCTCGCGCGCGATCCGCATGCGGTCCTGCGTCACCGCCTCGCGCTTCTCGACGTCGCGCAGCCGCTCCAGCCGGCGGTTGCGCTCGGCCAGCTCCGCGAGCGCCTCGCGGTGGCCGCGCAGCACGTCGCCGGTGATCAGCGCGAGCACGATCACGGCGACGTTGAAGGCCGTGTTCTCCGACGAGACCGCGTCGCCCGGCGGCGGGAAGACGAGCAGCATGAAGACGATCGTCGCGGCGCCGACGACGCTGCCGACGACCGTCGTCGTGCGGCCGCGGTAGTAGGCGGCGGAGACGAGCGCGAGCACGAGCCCGAAGGCGGCGGCACCGGTCGAGTAGCCGAGCAGGCCGGCGGCGACGGCGGCGGCCGCGACCGTCAGCAGCACCGTCAGCGGCCGCTCGCGCCGCCATGCGAGCGGCAGCGTCATCAGCGCCAGCAGCGGGATCCGCGGCCAGGTGACGCCGGGCGCGACGCTGATCTCGCGGTCGACCTCGGTCAGCAGCGCCGTTGCGATCGCGGCGACGAAGATCAGCAGCGCGAGCGCCGCGTCGGTCTGACGCGGGCGGGCGGCGGCGAGCTGACGCAGACGACCGATCACGCACAGCAGCCTAGGCGCCCGCGGCGGCCGTCCGTTCCTCCGAAAGGATGAACGCGGTTCCTCCCCGCCGCCGATGGCATGACGGCACGGGCGGCGGACGATCGGTAGCGCTCCGATCCACCCGTGAGGAAGGTCCACCATGCTGCAGCGTCTCGGCGACTGGGTCGCCCACCACCCCTGGCGGGTCGTGCTCGTCTGGGCCGTCATCGCCCTGCCGCTGACGATCGTCGGCGGCGAGAAGCTGACCGGCCAGGTGACCGACGACCAGGCCAGCTTCCTGCCGGCCAGCTCCGACTCCGCCCGCGCGACCCGGCTCGCGCGCGACGCCTTCGGCCACGTCGAGGGCGTCACGCCGGTCAGCGGGCTCGTCGAGCGCGCCGACGGCGGCGCGCTGACGGCGGCCGACCAGGCGCGCGTCGCCGCGGTCGCGCGCAGGCTGCCCGCGTGGAGACCGGACTGGACGCCGATCGAGCGCGACGCCGAGCTGATCCTCGGCCTCAGCGACGCCCAGCGCGCGACGCGCGTCGTCTCCGCGACGCCCGGCGCGCGCGCCGACGGCGGGCGGATCGAGCTGCTGGAGGTCGGCTTCCACGGCAACGCGACCGACTCGGTCGTGCAGGACGCCTTCGCGCAGCTGCGCGCGCACGCCCAGCGCGAGCTGCGCGCCGACGGGCTGCGCGTCGGCTTCACCGGCGGCGTCGCGACGGAGCTGGACACGGCGAGAGCGACGGAGACGCTCGGGATGGTCGAGGGCGTTCTGTTGATGGGCGCGATCGTCGTGCTCAACCTGATCTTCTTCCGCGGCCTGCTGGCGGCGCTCGTGCCGCTGCTGGCGGTCTCGCTCGTCGGCGGCGGCGCGGTCGGCCTGATCGGCGTCGGCGCCTGGCTGCTCGACGTCAAGGTCGATCCCGGCACGCCGTCGCTGATCCCGGCGGTGCTGATCGGCATCGGCGTCGACTACTTCCTCTTCCTGATCTTCCGCGTGCGTGAGCGGCTGCGCGCGGGTGATGCGCGCAAGCCGGCGGCGGCCGCCGCGGCGCGCAGCGTCGGCGAGGTGATCGCCTCCGCCGCGCTCGCCGTGATCGCCGCCTTCGCGACGCTCGCGCTGGCGCAGTTCGGCCAGTTCCAGGTGCTCGGCCCGGCGATCGCGATCTCCGTCGCGGTGATGCTGCTCGCCGGCCTGACGCTGATGCCGGCGCTGCTGGCGATCTGCGGGCGCGGGCTGTTCTGGCCCTCGAAGGCGTGGCTGGCGCCGCGCGAGGACGGCTTCGCGGCGCGGCTCGGCGAGCGGATCGCCGCGCGCCCCGGCGCGGTCGCGCTCGGCTGCGTCGCCGTGCTCGGCGCCTGCGCCGCGGTCGCGCTCACGACGAAGAACAGCTACGACCTCGGCAGCGGCCCCGACGACACGCCGGCCGCGCGCGTCGAGCAGCGGATCTCGACCGCGCTCTCCGACGGCGCGACCGACCCGCAGACGGTGCTCGTGAAGGCCGCGCCCGGCGAGCCGCTGACCGCCGCCGAGCTGGCGCCGCTGCAGGCGCGGCTGAGAACGGTGCCCGGCGTCGCCTCCGTCGGCGCGCCGCAGCTGTCACGCGACGGCGGTGCGGCGCAGCTCGCGGTCGTGCTGCGCGACAGCTCGACGAGCGAGGCGGCGATGGCGACCGTGCGCGGGCCGCTGCGGACGGCGGCGCACGAGGCGGCGCCGCCCGGCACGACGGCGCTCGTCGGCGGCAACGCGGCCGTCTTCGCCGACGTCGGCGACTCGATCGACCACGACCTGAAGCTGATCTTCCCGGTCGCCGCCGCGCTGATCGCGCTGATCCTCGTCGTGCTGCTGCGCAGCGTCGTCGCGCCGCTCTACCTGCTCGCCGCGGTGGCGCTGGAGTTCGCCGCGACGCTGGGGCTGGTGACGCTCGTCTTCCAGCACGGCGCCGGCCGGCCCGGGGTCGTCTTCACGATGCCGCTGGTGCTGTTCCTGTTCGTCGTCGCGCTCGGCACCGACTACAACATCCTGATGTCGGCGCGGCTGCGCGAGGAGCTGCGCGCCGGCCGCTCGCCGCGCGACGCGGTCGCCCACGCGGTGCGCCACGCCGCGCCCGCGATCGGCGCCGCCGGCCTGATCCTCGCCGCCTCCTTCGGCACGCTCGCGATCGACCCGGCGGCGGCGACGAAGCAGATGGGCTTCGCGATGGCGCTCGGGATCCTGATCGCCGCCTTCGTCGTCTCGACGCTGCTGGTGCCGGCGCTGACCGCGCTCGCCGGCCGGGCCGCCTTCTGGCCCGGCCTCGGCGGGCGCGGCAGCCGCCTCAGAGCCAGCCGGCGAGCGCGAGTGCCAGCAGGACGATGAGGTCGACCGCGGCCAGCGCCCCGACGATGCGGAGCTGGCCGCGGTGGTCGCTGCCCATGTCGAAGACCTTCGCCGCGATCCCGAAGAAGGTCATGTAGCCGAACAGGATTATCAGCGGGACGCACGGCCAGTTCCACCACCAGTAGTGCCAGTGGAAGGAGCCGGTTCTGACCAGCAGCACCTCGACCGCGACGCAGACGCAGGAGAAGACGAAGACGAACAGGAGGCGGTTGGGGACGCCGAGGATCCGCAGCGTGCGGTCCTGCGGCAGCTGCTTGACGAAGGCGACGCCGGCGACGAGGAAGAGGAAGCTGATCTCGATGTTGAGGCCGATCAGGATCAGGAAGCTCGTGTCACCGGTGACGGTCCACAGCGCTGAGGTGCCGCTGAGGTGCAGCACCGCTGAATTGACCATCTCGTTGAAGCCGTCCATCAGCCAGAAGGCGAGCCCGGCGAGCACGATGTCCCAGCGCCGCCGCTCGACCTCGACGGTGTAGACGTAGACGACGAGCGCCAGCAGCGCGACCGTCGACCACTGGAAGGTCGAGCCGTCGCGCAGGATCGACTCGGCCTCGCGCGTCGCCTCGGTGACGGCCGCCAGCGGTGCGGCGAGCGCGCTCATCGCGTCAGCCTCCAATCGAGCGCGCCGCCGTCGCCGATCGTCAGCTCGCGCGTCGTCGCCGTCACGCTCACCTTCGTGTAGCGGCCGTGCAGCGGGCCGCGCAGGAGCGCGCGCAGCGCCGGCGGCAGCGTCGCGGCGCGGGCGCGCACGGCCGGCGGGACCTCGATCGTCCCGTACAGCGCGCGCGGGTCGGCGTCGAGGCCGCGGGCGCGGGCGACCTGGCGCAGCGCGTCGACGCTGTGGAGGCGCAGGGCGACGGTCGCGCGGCCGGCGGCGACGGTCAGCCGCGCGGGCGTGCAGTGGACGTTGAAGTCCGCGACGGTGACGCGCCGCAGCACGTCAGGCGCGCCGCTGAAGCGGACGTCCTCGGCGCGCGGCGCGAGGCCGCTGCGGGAGCTGTCGCGCTGCGGGTTGTCGAGCACGCGGCCCTGCAGCGGGCGCCCGCCGGCATGGAATCTCCACGCCCGCGCGGAGCGCGCCAGCAGCCGCTTCTCCCAGTAGCCGGTGCGCGCGCCGCGCCGGCCCTCGACGCGCAGGATCGCGTCACGCGCGCCGACGCCGCTCTTCTCGATGCCGATCGCGCTCGTGATCGTGCCCGGCACCTTCGGCTGGCGGACCCACGCCGGCGCCGGCAGCTCGATCGGCGCGACGCCGTCGACCGGCGCGGTCCGCGCGTAGACGTATCTGAGGAAGACCTCGTCGTGGCCGGCGAGATCGAAGTCGTAGAGGCGCGTGAAGAGGTCGCCGTGGGCGCCGATCACGAAGATCTGCGAGCCGCTGGCGGACAGGTTCACCGCGCGGAAGCGCGAGCGGTACGGGCCGCACATCTCGTAGCTGTCGTCGTCGGGCAGCCACGGGTCCATGAACGTCATCCGCCGGCCGCCGTCGCGCAGCGCCCAGATGTGCGAGACCTTGCGCTCGCCGACCGGATGCCTGGTGCCGCCGACGTCGGTCCAGGTCCTGTCCTCGGCCGGCGACAGCACCGACCACGACCAGGCCACGACCCGGCCGGGCAGCCTGCGCCCCGGTCCCGTCCACAGCGGCGGGCCCCAGCGCTTGGACCAGTTGAAGAGGTCGGGGCCCTTGAGCGCGTTGTCGAGCGTGAAGACGCGGCGGTCGCGGTCGATCGCGATCAGCTCGTCGTCGTCGGCGGAGATCGACGCGACGCGGCCGGCGAAGCAGCCGGGCAGCGGCAGCGCACGCCAGTCGGCGGTGGCGGGCGCGGCGCTGCCGGCGCGCTCGGCGACGTACAGCTGTCCACCGCGTGTGGCGAACTGGTAGCGCTGGTTGAAGCTCTCGGTCGCGCCGCGCAGGTCGACGCGCGCCGGCAGCAGCCCGGCCGGCGCCGCCGGCCACTGGCGCAGCGAGCCGGCCGCGGGGATCTGCGCCCACGGGACGGCGTCGATCGCGTTGACGGTGCCGCCGGCGAGCGCGTCGCAGCTCGGCGGCTCGGCGGCGCGCGCGGCGCCGGGGACGACGGCGAGCGCGAGCGCGGCGAGGGCGGTGGCAAGCGGCGTGACGGTGCGCATGCGCCGCACCGTACGCCGCCCGCGAGGATTCTGTCAAGAGGTCTTTCCAGAATCTCCGGGCGACGACCCGCGCGCTCGCAGAGGCCGGCTCGCGGGAGCGGGCCGTAGACTCCGCCGGGCGATGGCGACCGGGCAGCGATACGGCGGCCGCAGCGCCGAGGAGCGGCGGGCGGAGCGGCGCGAGCGGCTGCTCGCCGCCGGACTGGAGCTGTTCGGCACGCGCGGCTACGGCAACGTCTCGATCGAGTCGCTGTGCGCCGCGACGAGACTCAACCCGCGCTACTTCTACGAGAGCTTCGCGACCCGCGAGGAGCTGCTGCGAGCCGTCTACGACCGCCACATGGAGCTGCTCGCGACGGCGGTCGCGGCGGCGCTGGAGGATGCGCCCGCGGACCCGCGCGGCCGTGTCGAGACCGGCCTGCGCGCCTTCGTCGAGACGCAGCTCGCGAACGCGCGCGGCGCGCGCGTCACCTACCTGGAGATCGTCGGCGTCAGCCTCGACCTCGAACGCCACCGCCGTGCCGCGCTGCGCGGCTTCGCGCAGCTGATCGAGCGCGAGGCCGATCTGCTCGCCGGCAGCGGCGCGCTGCCGCAGCGCGACCACGCGCTGACGGCGATGGCGCTCGGCGGCGCCGTCGACGGCCTGCTGACCGACTGCTTCACGAGCGACGACCCGCCAGCCACCGAGGCGATCGTGACGACGCTCGTCGACCTCTTCGTCGCGGCCTTCACCGCGCCGGCCGCGTAGGCGCGCGCTCCAGCCGCAGCTGGTCGAGCGTCACCGTGCGCGCGCCGCCGCCGAGCCGCGGGCGCAGCACCGCGACACCGCGCCGCAGACGGACGACGCCCAGCCGGCGGACGGCGACGCGCCCGCCTGCCACGCCCGCACCACCGTCGTCGCCCCGACCCCCGTCGACCCAGCGCAACGTCGCGCTGAAGCGCCCGCCGCGCGCGATCCGCACCCGCAGCGGCGGCGTGACGCCAGCCCGCCCGCGCAGCCGCACCGCCACGCCCGCGTAGCCGACGAGGCGCCGGTCCTCGACGCGGCGCCCGCCTGCGCCGGCCGGCAGCGCGTCCTCGACCTGCACGGCGACCGTGCCGTCGCCGCTCGGGGCGTCGAGATCGCTCGAGAGCGCGGCGGGCGTTCCGAGGCGCGGGGTGCCGTCGGCGTTCCAGCCGATCCGCTGCGCGCGCGTGGTGCGCAGGCCGCCGGTGAAGCAGCCGGCGTCGGTCTCGGTCGCGTGGTAGACCATCCAGCTCTCGCGGCCGTCGGGCGAGCTGAAGAAGGAGCCGTGGCCGGGGCCGAAGACGCCCGCGCCGGCATCCGCGGCGAAGATCGGCTGCGGCCGCTTCGCGCTCGCCCACGTCGCCGGGTCGAGCAGGTTCGCGCGCACCGGCACGCTCAGCAGCCCGAGCGCATAGGCGCCGGTCCCGCACCAGCTGGCCGAGTAGACGACGTTGAGCGTGCCGTCGTGCAGCAGCACCTCCGGCCCCTCCTCGATCGCGAACGCGACCCGCTCCCACGGCAGCTCCGGCCGCGAGATCTCCAGCGGAGGGCCGGCGACCGTCCACGGGTTCGACAGCGGCGCGAGCCACAGCGACGCGGGCGCGAAGCCGGCGCCGCCCGAGTAGAGCAGCCACCAGCGCCCGCCGATGCGCGCGACCGTGCCGTCGATCGCGTACGCCTGCGGCAGCGCCAGCCTCCCCTTCATCCGGTACGGCCCGGCCGGGTCGTCGCCCGCGCTCTCCAGCACGTGGAGCGCGTGCGTCGCGGGTCCGGCGCCGTCCGGTCCGGCGGCGGCGTAGTAGAGATACCAGCGGCTGCCGGCGCGGTGGATCTCCGGCGCCCACAGCTGGCAGCAGCGCTCGCGCGGCTCGCTCGCCCCGGCCCGCGGCCACAGCCTGCGCGGGCGCGCGTCGGCGAGGGCGGCGAGCGTCGCGGCGCTGCGCAGCTCGATCTCGTCGCTGCTCGTGTACGTCAGCCAGTAGCGGCCCCTGGCGCGGAAGATCCACGGGTCGGGGCTGTCCTCGCCGTCGGCCGCCTGCGGCAGCACGGGGTTGCGGAACGAGGTCGCGGCGGCAGGCGCGGGAACGACCGCGCAGCAGGCGAGCGCGAGCAGCAGGAGACGGCGCATGACGCGCACCGTACGGCGGCACGGCCAATTCTGTCAAGACTTCTTGCCAGAGTGCCAATGCTCACCAAAGCTCCCGATACCGGCGCGGTGAGCCGACAATCGCGCCAAGACTGCGGCAAACCGCTGACATCGGCGGTTCAGATCGAGGGCAGTTCGTTCGATCAACTCGGACATGGCACGAGCACGCTCCAACCCCCGCAACGGCGCCCCGCGCCGCCCTGTTCGCCCCGGAGACCGCATGATCCGCAAGACGCTCCCGTTCCTCGCCGCTGCCACCGCGCTCGCCGCACCGGCCGCCGCCGACGCCGCCAGCGCCGACGCGACCGCCGCCAGAAGCCGCGCGATCCCGCAGCAGGTCGAGATCCTGCTGCAGTATCGCGAGCGGCCGGCGCTGCACGCCTTCGTCCGCTCCGTCACCGACCCGGCCTCGCCGCGCTACCGCAGATACCTGACAGTCGAGCGGATCGCCGCCAGATACGGCGCCGGCAGACGCGAGCGCACCGCCGTCGCCGCGTGGGCGCGCGCCGCCGGCCTCAGCGCCGAGACCGGGCCGTCGGGGACGTTCGCGATCGTCAGCGGCCCCGCGGCCGCCGTGCGCACGGCCGTCGGCACGCAGGCGCTCGCCGCCGCGGCCGGCCCGCGCGACGCCGCGCTGCCGGTCCCGCAGGCGCTGCGCGGCACCGTCACGGGCGCCGCGCTGCTGGAGCCGCGGGCGCCGCGCGGCCGCTCCTCCAACGCGCCGACGCCTGAGCAGGCGACGCCGCAGAACCCGTACGTGCTGCCCGCCAGAGAGGCGCAGGCGATCCTCACCAGATACTTCGGCAGCGCCAGAGTCCACAGCGGCAGAGCGGCCGGCTGCGCCGCCGGCGTCGGCGCCAACACGCCGCTCGCGCTCAACACCGAGCGCACCGAGATCATCCAGCTGAACGGCTTCACGCCGAACCAGTACGGCGCCGCCTACGGCTTCGACGCGCTCCACAAGCGCGGCCTGCGCGGAGAGAGAATGCGCGTCGCGCTGATGGAGACCGACGGCTTCAAGCGCAGCGACATCGAGACGTTCGCGAGCTGCTTCGGCTCGAAGGTGCCGCCGATCTCGCAGACGCCGATCGACATGAAGAGAATGCCGGCGCCGGGCGACGAGACGACGCTCGACCTGTCGGTGCTGGTCGGCCTCGCGCCGCGGCTCGGCGCGATCGACATCTACGCCTCGCCGTCCGACGAGGCGTCGCTGCTGAAGTCGGCGGTCGCGGCGCTGCGCGCGGGCAGACCGAAGCCGGACGTGATCTCGATCTCGCTCGGCATCTGCGAGCCGCTCGTCGGCGGCAACGTCGTCAGCGTGCGCGCGATGAGCGACGTCTTCGCGGTCGCGGCCGGCGCCGGCATCGGCGTCTTCGCCTCCTCCGGCGACCAGGGCGAGGCCGGCTGCTCCAGCGACGGCGCGCCGACGTTCGTCCCAGCCGTCTCGCTGCCCGCGGCGCTGCCGTACGTGACCGCCGTCGGCGGCACCAACGTGACGCTCGACGCGGCCAACAAGATCACGAACGAGGTCGTCTGGAACGACACCCCGCTCGGCGGCGTCACCGGTGGCGGCGGCGGTCTCTCGGTGATGATCGACCGCCCCTGGTACCAGCAGCCGCTCGGCCGCACGACCAGCGGCCCGCGCGGGATCACGCGCGTCGTGCCGGACGTCGCCGCGCTCGCCGACGAGCTGCCCGGCTACGCGCTCTACTGCACCGCGCCCGGCAGAGACGTCTGCCAGGGCGGCTGGATGACGGTCGGCGGCACCAGCGCCGCCGCGCCGCTGACCGCCGTCGGCTCGCTGCTGATGACGCAGGAGGCGCGCCGCCACGGGCAGCAGCCGGTCGGCTTCCTCAACCCGCTGCTGTACTCGCTCGCGACGAGCGGGAAGCGCGCGAGCGTCCTGCGCGACGTCGTGACCGGGAACAACGACGTCAACGTCGCGGTCCCGAGAGATGCCGGCGGCGGCTCGCCGGCCGGCGTCTACTCCGCCAAGAGAGGCTACGACCCGGCCAGCGGCTGGGGCTCGCTGAAGCTGTCGGCCTTCTCCAGAGCGGCGCTGAAGGCGGGCGCGAGACGCAGATGACCCGTTGACGGGACCGGGGCGTAGGGCACAGTGAGAGCGTGTCCGAGCAAGCGCCCCATCCCGACCGCTGGAAGGCGCTCGCCGTCTGTCTCGTCGCGGGCTTCATGACGCTGCTCGACGTCTCGATCGTCAACGTCGCGCTGCCGAGCGTCCAGTCGGGCCTCGGCGCCAACGACAACGAGCTGCAGTGGATCGTCTCCGGCTACGCGCTGACGCTCGGGCTGCTGCTGGTGCCGGCCGGCCGCCTCGGCGACGCGCGCGGCCGGCGGCCGGTCTTCATGACCGGCGTCGCGCTGTTCGTGCTCGCGAGCGTCGCCTGCGGGCTGGCGCCGTCGGCGATCGCGCTCGTGATCGCGCGGCTGCTGCAGGGCTTCGCCGGCGGCCTCATCACGCCGCAGGTCAGCGGCACGATCCAGGACCTCTTCCGCGGCGAGGAGCGCGGCAAGGCGTTCGGCTGGTTCGGCACCGTCGTCGGCATCTCGACCGCGGTCGGCCCGCTGCTCGGCGGCGCGCTGATCGCGCTGTTCGGCAGCGGCGAGGGCTGGCGCGCGGTCTTCTTCGTCAACGTCCCGGTCGGCCTGCTCGCGCTTGTGCTCGCGCGCCGCTACCTGCCGGCGCCGCCGCCGCGCGAGGAGTGCGGGCGCGCGTCGCTGGACCCGGTCGGCGTCGTGCTGCTCGGCGCCGCCGTCGTCTGCCTGCTGGTGCCGTTCGTCGAGCAGCGCTCGTGGCATTCCCCGCTGCGGCCGGCGCTGTTCGGCGTCGCTGCCGTGCTGCTGCTCGTGTGGGTCTGGCACGAGCGCCGCTACGGCCGCACGCGCGAGCCGGTCGTCAGCCTCGACCTCTTCCAGATCCGCTCCTACGTGCTCGGGACCGGCGTCGGCGTGCTCTACTTCGCCGGCTTCACCGCGACCTTCTTCATCCTCACCCAGTACCTCCAGATCGGCCTCGGCTACCCGGCCTGGAAGGCCGGCCTGGCGGCGACGCCGTTCGCCGTCGGCGGCGCGCTGACCGCCGCGCTCGGCAGCCGGCACGTCTTGAGACGCGGCCGCTCGCTGGTCGCGTTCGGGCTGGCGCTCGTGATCGCCGGGATCGCCGGGGTGTGGCTCGCGGTCGAGGCCCATCCCGGCCACGAGGTCGGGCTGTGGACGGCGCTGCCGCTGCTGCTCGCCGGCCTCGGCGGCGGGCTGGTGATCTCGCCCAACCAGACGCTGACGCTGAACGAGGTGCCGGTGCGGCGCGCGGGCAGCGCCGGCGGCTTCCTGCAGACCGGCCAGCGGATCGGCTCGGCGGCCGGGATCGCCGTCACCGGCAGCATCTTCTACGGCGCGCTCGGCGACGACGGCGACTTCGCCGCCGCCTTCCGCCACGGCCTCGTCAGCATCGCGGCGTTCGTCGCGGCAGCGCTGGCGCTGGCGCTGGCCGACGCGCTCACGCGCGCACGGAGCTGAGCGGCCGCGATGAGTTCGGCGGGCCGCCGCCGTCTTGGCATCGACACCGACGCGGAACGCGAGCGAGGAGCGACACCATGGGAACCATCACCGTCACCGAGTTCATCAGCATCGACGGCGTGATCGAGTCGCCGGGCGGCGAGCCGGGCTACGCCCACGCCGGCTGGACCTTCGCCTTCACGGACGAGAACGGCAGACCGTGGTTCGAGGACCCGAGAGCGGGCGCCTTCAAGAGCGACGAGCTGGAGGCGGCCGAGGCGCAGCTGATCGGCCGCACGACCTACGAGAGCTTCGCCTCCGCCTGGCCCGAGCGCGAGGGCCCCGACGACGAGGGCGGCTTCGCGAAGAAGATGAACGAGATGCCGAAGTACGTCGTCTCCTCGACGCTGAGAGATCCGGAGTGGAACAACACGACGGTCGTCGGCGGCGACGTCGCCGCCGCGGTCGCCGAGATCAAGGCCAGACACGACGGCTCGATCCTCGTCGCCGGCAGCCGCACGCTCGCGCGCGAGCTGCTGCGCCGCGACCTCGTCGACGAGCTGCGGCTGATGGTCTTCCCGGTCGTGCTCGGCTCCGGCCGCCGCCTCTTCCCGGAGGACGCGCCGCACGCGCGCACGCTGTCGCTGATCGACTGCGACGTGCTGTCCTCCGGGATGCTGCTGCAGCGCTGGGGCAGACGGGCCTAGCGTCGCCGGTCGGGCCCGCGCGGGACGAGGCCGGCGAGCGCGCGAACGACGCGATGCGGCTCGCGCGCGGCGAGCTGCGCGCGGCCGACGCGCACGACCGCGCCGCGCACGAGCTGCGCGCCGAGCCAGCGCAGCGGCTCCGGCGGCAGCCGCCGCGCGACCGGCGCGTCGACGAGGGCGCTGCGGCTCCACTCGTCGTCGAGTCCGAGCGCGAGGCTCGCCAGCACGTCTCCGCCGACGGCCGCCTGCACGATCCCGGTGCCGCTCCAGCCGAGTCCGACGAGCACGTCGCCGCGTGCGTCGAGGCGGCCGAGCAGCGGCAGGCCCGAGGTCGTGCGGTCGACCGGGCCGGCCCAGTGGCGCTCCAGCGGGACGTCGGCGAGCGTCGGGTAGAGCCGCCGCAGCTCGCTCGCCGCATCCGCCGCCCACCGCTCCGAGTCGGCGAAGCCCGCGCCGAGGCGGGACCCGAGCGCGACGCTGCCGCCGCCGCGACCGAGCACGAAGCGCAGGTCGCGCGTGGTGCCGTAGTAGAGGACGCGGTCCTGCGAGTCGTGGATGCGGAGGTCGGGGCCGAGGCCGAGCGCGGCCAGCCGCTCGGGGACCGGCGCCGTCGCGACGACCTGGGAGGAGACGACGTAGAGCCGCTGCCGCAGGCGCGCGTCAGCGATCGCCCACGCGTTCGTCGCGAGCACGACCCTGCGGGCGCGGAGGCGGCCGTGCGGCGTCACGACGATCGCGCCGGCACCCGCGGGAGCGTCGGCCGCGGAGGTGCCGGAGCCGCCGCGTTCGAGCGCGACCATCGCGGTGCCCTCGTGCAGCCGCACGCCGAGCGCCAGCGCGCGCTCGCGCAGGCCGCGCGCGAGCTTGCCGGGATGGACCGCCGCGGCCGGGCGCTCGAGCACGCCGGCGAGGTGGGCGCGCGAGCCGGTGCGCGCCCACAGCTCCTCCTGCGTCAGCCGCTGGAAGACCTGCTCACCGCCGTTGCGCTCGACGTGCGCGACCGTCTCCTCCCAGGCGCCGACCTGGGCCGGTGTCGTCGCGGTCCAGTGGAGACCGCTGCGAGCGAAGTCGCACGACAGCTCGCCGCTCGCGTCGAGCGCGCCGATCTCCTCCAGGGCCGCGTCGGCGGCGCGCACCAGCCGCAGCGCCTCCTCGGCGCCGCACAGCTCGGTCAGGATCGACAGCTGGCGCCACCAGCCGTGCGCCTGGCCGCCGTTGCGGCCGGAGGCGCCGGCGCCGCACTGCTCGCGCTCGATCACGACGACGTCGGCGGCCGGATCGCGCTGCTTGATCCGGATCGCCGTCCACAGGCCGACGTAGCCGCCGCCGACGATCGCGACGTCGGCATCCGCGTCGCCGCGCAGCGGCGGGGCAGGCGCCGAGACCGGCGCCTGCGCCCGCCACAGCACCCGCTCGGCGGCGATCGCCCCGTCGCTCATGCCGAGAGCCCGTAGTCGTCGGCGGCAGCGGAGGGCGAGACGAGCCCGCGCCGCACGTCGTCGGCGACGGCCTCATGCGGTCGCGCGCGCGGGTCGCCGATGCCGCCTCCGCCGCCGGCGCGCATCGAGACGACGTCGCCGGGCCGGCCGCTGAACTCGGTCTTGCCCTCCATCACCTCTTCGACGCCGTCACGGATCCGCACCAGCCCGCCGACCGCGCCGGGCGCGCCGCCGTCGAGCCCCGGCGGCGCGAAGCGCGGATCGCCCTGCTCCGCCTCGACGATGAAGAAGACCTCCTCGTCGCCGAGGATGCGGTAGTCGGCGCGGATCCCGAGCCCGCCGCGGCGCAGCCCGGCGCCGCCGGAGTCCTGCCGCAGCTGGTAGCGCTCGACCCGCAGCGCGTAGTTCATCTCGACCGTCTCGGCCGGCACGATCGCGCAGTTGGCGCCGTGCACGTCGAGCGCGTCGGCGCCATCGCGGACGGCGTTGGCGCCGGCCCCGCCGGCGACCTGCGCCAGCAGCACCGCGCGGTCGCCGGTCTTCGGCGACTGCGTCTCGCAGATCAGCGCCGGCCAGCCGACGTACCAGCCGGCCGAGCCGCGCTCCGGCAGCGCCTGCACGAGCGCGCGCGTGAGCACGTCGTTGAGCCGCTGCGAGGTGTGATGGCGGTCGCTCGTCGCGGCCGGGAACCTCGGATTGAAGAGGTTCCCGTGCGGCACCGTCAGCGTGACCGGCTCGAGGCAGCCCTCGTTGAACGGGACGTCGGCCGGCATCAGGCAGCGGACCGCGTAGTGGACGTCGGAGAGCGTCGTCGACAACGGGCAGTTCATCCCGCTCGACCGCTGCGCGGCGCTGCCCGACAGGTCGATCGCGATCCGCTCGCCGGCGATCGTCGCGCGGACGTGGATCCGCACCGGCTCGCCGCGCGTGACGCCGTCGTCGTCGAGGAAGCCCTCCGCCTCGTAGACGCCGTCGGGCATCGCCGCGATCTCCTGCCGCGTGCGACGAGCGGCATGCGCGATCAGCCCTTCGACGACCTCCGTCAGCGCGCCTGAGCCGTACTTCTCGACGATCCGCAGCAGGCCGCGCTCGCCCGTGCGGGCGGCGGCGATCTGCGCGCGCAGGTCGCCGAGGTTGAGCGCCGGGTTGCGGACGTTGGCGGCGATCGTGTCGTAGAGCGACCTGTTCGGCCGACCGCCCTCCTCCAGCTTCACGGAGGGATACATGACGCCCTCTTCGAAGACCGACAGGTTCGAGTGCGAGCAGGTGCCCGGCAGCCGCCCGCCCCAGTCGGAGTGGTGCGCGACGGTGCCCGCGAAGGCGATCAACGCGTCGCCGTGGAAGACCGGCACGAAGACGTTGATGTCGGAGGTGTGGACGCCGCCCTGATACGGGTGGTTGGACATCAGCACGTCGCCCGCGGCGAACTCGTCGCCCCACTTGTCGATCGCCGCCCGCAGCGCCGGCCCCATCGACGCCAGCAGCGTCGGCAGGTCGAGTGCGGTCGCCAGCAGGCGCCCGCGCGCGTCGAACAGCGCGCACGAGTAGTCGAGCATGTCCTTCACCGCGACCGTCATCGCGGTGCGGTGCAGCGACGTGCGCATCTCCTCCGCGACCGTGTCGAGCGCGTGACGGACGACCTCGGTCGTGAAGGCGTCGGCAGCGGTCGCGGTCATCGCGGCTCCTCTCCGTAGGACAGCAGCAGGTTGGCATCGGCATCGACCGCGAAGGCGGCGCCGGGCGGGACGATCGTCGTCGCCTCGCGCTCCTCGACGACGGCCGGGCCGGCGGCCTGCTGGCCGGGGCGCAGCGCGCCGCGCTCGTAGACGGCGAGGTCGGTCCAGCCGCTCTCGTGGAACCACGCTCTGCGCGTGCTCGCCGGCTCCGGCGCGCTGCCCGCCCCTTCCGCGACGACCTCCGCCCCGGCCGGCGCCGCGCTCGCGCGCGGCAGGCGGCCGACGGCGGCGACGGCGAGCGCGACCAGCTCGGTGCGGTCGGCCGGGTTGCTGTGGCCGAACTCGCGGTCATGCGCGGCGTGGAAGCCGGCGGCGAGCAGCTTCAGCAGCTCGGCGTCGATCGCGCGGCCGGCCGGCAGCGGCACCTCGACCGCGTTGTCCTGCCACGCGTAGCGGACGCGCGCGCTGCGCTCGAAAGCGATCTCCGAGAGCGGCCCGTCGCCCGCGCGCAGACGCGCGGCGGCACGCTCCTCCAGCGCTTTGAAAGCCGCCTCCAGCACGCGCTCGTCGACCGCGTCGAGCGCCTGCTCGACCGCCTGCGAGAGATCCTGCCGCAGATCGGCGCTGACGAGCCCGTAGGCGGAGAAGGCGCCGGTCGCGCGCGGCACGACGACGGCGGAGACGTCGGTCAGCCGCGCGACGCCGGCCGCGTGCATCCCGCCGGCGCCGCCGTAGGCGACGAGCACGAAGTCGCGCGGGTCGTAGCCGCGGTTGACCGACACGACGCGGACGCCGCGCGCCATCACCGCGTCGGCGACGTCGAGGATCCCCGCGGCCGCCGCGACGACGTCGACGCCGAGCGGCGTCGCGACGTGCTGCTCGATCGCCGCGCGCGCCGCCTCGACGTCGAGCGTCATCTCGCCGCCGAGGAAGCGGTCGGGCGCGAGCCGGCCGAGCACGAGCTGGGCGTCGGTCGTCGTCGGACGGGTCCCGCCGCGGCCGTAACAAGCCGGCCCCGGCTGCGCGCCCGACGACTCCGGGCCGACGTGCACGCCGCCGCCGGCGTCGACGGAGGCGAGCGAGCCGCCGCCGGCGCCGATCGTGTGGATGCCGACCTGCGGCACCTTCACCGGCCGGCCCTCGAAGCTCGACTCCCGCTCCAGCCGCGGTCTGCCGTCGGCGATCAGGCAGATGTCGGTCGAGGTGCCGCCCATGTCGAACGTGATCTGGTTGCGATAGGCCGGCGTGCGCGCCAGCCGTGCCGCCGCGATCACGCCGCCGGCCGGTCCCGAGAGGATCATCCGGTGGGCGTTGGCGGCGGCCTCGTCGGCCGTCATCACCCCGCCGGAGGACTGCATCACGTTCAGCGGCGCGGTCACCCGCTCGTCGGCGAGGCCGGCGCGCATCTCGGCCAGGTAGCCGGCGACGAGCGGCTGCAGCGCCGCCGCGATCGCCGTCGTGGAGGCGCGTGCGTACTCCTTGATCTCCGGGCAGACATCGCTGCTGAGCGTGACCGCGACGTGCGGCAGCCGCTCGCGCAGCGCGGCGCCGAGCCGGCGCTCGTGCTCCGGCTCCATGAAGCTGAACAGCAGGCAGACGGCGACCGCTGCGACGTCGAGCGCCGCGACGGCTTCCACCACCCGCTCGATCTCCTGCTCGGAGAGCGGGCGCACGATCCCGCCCGCGCGGTCGACGCGCTCGCCCGCCTCGACGACGAGGTCGCGCGCGATCAGCGGCGCCGGCTTGCCGACGGTCAGGTCGAACGGGTCGGCGCGGCGCTGGTCGCCGATCTCGAGCACGTCGCGGAAGCCCTCCGTCACCACCAGCGCGGTGCGCGGCAGCTTGTGCTCCAGCAGCGCGTTGGTGGCGACGGTCGACCCGTGCGTGAACATCGCCAGCCCCGCGACGTCCACCCCGTGGACGTCGCGCAGCTTGCGGATCCCTGCCAGGACGCCGTCGCCGGGGCGCGACGGCGTCGAGCTGACCTTGTCGACGAGCGTGCGACCCGTCGCGTCGTCGTAGAGGACGACGTCGGTGAAGGTGCCGCCGACGTCGATCCCGAGCAGCGTCCCCATCAGCACTTCTCGACGAGCGTCGCCGCTCTCACCTCGGCGGAGTCGACGTTCTCCTCGGTGATCGTGATCGGGTCGATCGAGACCTCCTTCTGCGGCTCGCCGCCCTCCAGCGCGGCGGCGACGTTCTGGATCGCCGCGACGCCGACCTCGCGCGGCGGAGTCGCCACTATCGCCTGCATCTGGCCGTCCTTCAGCGCCTCGATCTCCTTGTCCCACGAGTCGTAGCCGACGAGCAGCACTCTGCCGACGGCGTTCTGCGCCTTGAGGCCGTTGATCGCGCCGATCGCGCCGTAGCCCTGGGTGCTGAAGATGCCTCTGAGGTCGCTGTTCTTGGCGAGCGTGGCGGTCACGATCGAGGCGACTCTGACGGGGTCGTTCTCGCCGTACTCCTGGCTGACGACGTCGAGGCCCAGCTCCTCGGCGCGTTCCATGAAGCCCTTGCCGCGCGCGTCGGTCGAGGAGACGCCCGGCTTGTTGTTGACGAGCAGCACCTTCGCGCCTCTGCCGAGTCTGTCGGCGAGGAACTCGGCCGCGGCAGCGCCGCCGGCCTCGTTGTTGCCGAAGATCTCGGAGCTGACGATGTCGGCCTGCTTGAGCCGCTGGTCGACGGTGACGATCTTCGCGCCGCCGTCGGCGATCTGCTTGATCGGCGCGAACATCGCGGTGTCGTCGGCGGGCGCCACGATCAGCGCGTCGGGGCTGGTCGCACTGACCGAGTTGAGCGTCTGCGTCTGCGCCGGCGCCTCGAATCTCTCGGGTGCCTGCGTCGTCACCTCGAGGCCCAGTCTCTGCGCCTCGGTCTCGATCCCGCACTGGACCGTGATGTAGAAGATGTCGCCCGCCGCGGCGGGGACGTACGCGACCTTCTTGCCGGCGGCGCTGCCGGCAGCGGTGGTTCCGGTCGCACCGCTCGCGGCGGTGCTCGTCGAGCTCGAGTCCGAATCGGAGTCCGAGCCGCAGGCGGCGAACGCGAGACAGCTCGCGGCGACGCCAAGGACGGCCAGCGGCTTGGTGCTGATGCCGCGACGCGCAATTCCCATCATTACCTCCGTGAGTGAACCGATCGTGCATCGACGTCACCTCTCTCCCCAGGAGGTCGGACGCCAGACGTCTAACAAGTTACTTCGAGCGGTGACGAAGTCAAGGTCTTTCGACCCGACTTCGCTGCCGCTCAGTCCGCCCGGCGGCGGACGACGTGGAAGCTGAAGACGTCGCCGCGGTGGAAGTCGCGCGAGAACAGCACGACCGCCCCGCCGACGTCGAAGCAGCGCTCCGAGGTCAGCAGCCAGGCGCCCGAGGCGGCCGGCTCACCGACCGTCTCCCTCCACGGCTCCTCCAGCGGCACCGCCTGGATCCGCGCCGCCGACGAGACCGGCGCCGCGCCCCGCTCCGACAGCCACGCGTGCAGCGAGCCGGAGAAGTCGTGGTCGCCGACGTCGTCCTCGCCGAGCAGGTCGGCGCGGAACGCGTTGATCGACAGCACCAGCGGCTGCCTGCCGTTCATGCGCAGGCGCGCCAGGCGCACGACGTCGTCGCCGACCTCGATCCCGAGCGCCTGCGCCTCTTCCTCGTCGGCGCCGGCGCGCTCCGCCAGCAGCAGCCTCGTCTTCGGCGCGAAGCCGAGCGCGCGCAGCATCTCCGTGACGCCCTCGAAGCGCGTGATCGGCCGGTTGACGCCGAGGTCGGCGACCGCCGAGACGAAGCGGCCGCGCCCGTGCTGCACGTCGACCAGCCCGTCCTGCTCGATCAGCTTCAGCGACTCGCGGATCGTCCCGCGCGCGACGCCGAAGCGCGCGACCAGTTCGTTCTCGGACGGAAGCCGGTCGCCCGGCTCCATCTCCTCGATCAGCTCGCGCAGCGCGTCACGCAACTGAACAACGACCGATCGTCTGTCGCGCGTCTCGATGCTCATGTTGGACATCTTACGTCCATGGGCGCCTCAGCACTCGCGCTTGTCCATCGCCGCTCTCGCCTCCGGCGAGTCGATGTTGTCACGCGTGATCGTCGTCGAGCCGGTGCCGATTCTCGCCTCGACGGCTCTGCCCTCGAGCGCGTTGACCGCCTGCTCGACACCGAGCCGGCCGATCTCCGCCGACTGCTGCGCGATCAGCGCCTGCACGAGGTTCTGTCTGAGCTGGTCGACCTGCACCGGGCCGGCGTCGAAGCCGACGATTCTGACCTGGTCCTGGGCGTCGGCCTCGCGCAGGCCGGTCGCCGCGCCCTCGGAGGCGAACGAGTTGGTCGCGAACACGCCCTTGAGGTCGGGGTCGCGCGCCAGCGCCGCCTTGACGATCGAGGCCGCCTTCTCCGGCTTGTTGTCGCTGTACTCGGTGCCGACCAGCTCCAGGCCCAGCTCCTCGGCTCCCTCTCTGAAGCCCTGGCCGCGCAGGTCGTCGGTCGAGACGCCCGCTCTGAATCCGAGCAGCAGCACCTTGCCGCTGCCACCGATCAGATCGGCGAGCGCTCTTGCCGCCTCCTTGCCGCCGGCGCGGTTGTCGGTCGCGATCTGCGAGACGGCGACGTCGGAGTTCTCCAGCGTCGTGTCGACGAGGACGATCTTCGAGCCGGCGTCGGCGATCTGCTTGATCGGCGCGTAGAGCGCCGACTGGTCGGTCGGCGCGATCAGCAGCGCGTCGGGCTTGGCGGCCGCGACGGCGTTGACGATCGGCGTCTGCTTGGAAGGGTCGAACTCGTCCGGCGACTGGACGTCGAGCTGAACGCCGAGCCTGTCGGCCTCTCTCTGCGCCCCGCACGCCATCGTGATGTAGAACTCGTCGCCCTTCACGCCCGTCACGAGCGTGATCTTCTTGCCGCTCGCCGAGCCGTCTCCGCCGTTCGCGGACGTGCCGCTCGAGCTGTCGTCGCTGCTGCCGCAGCCGGCGACCGCGAAGGTCGCCGCGGCCGCCATCAGCGCCACCGATGCGCGGCCCACCACGTGCCGTCGCGTGCGTGACTGGTGCACCATCTCCGTCCCTTTCGATTCGATCAGCGAACGCCGCGGCGGCTCTCCTCCAGGGCCGCCGCCGCGCGCAGGACAACGGGCTCGTCATGGCGTGCGCCGACGAGCTGCAGTCCGAGTGGAAGTCCGTCGGCGGTGGCGCCCCAGGGGAGCGTCAGCGCCGGTTGCTGCGTCAGGTTGAACGGCCACGTGAAGGGGGTCCACGCGGGCCAGCCGGCAGCCGCCGGCCAGCCGCCGGGCATGTCCTGCCCGGCCGCGAACGGCGGCACCGCCAGCGCCGGCGTCAGCAGCAGGTCCCACTGCTCGTGGAAGAGGCCCATCGCCGCGCCGAGCCGCATCCGCTCCAGCTCCGCGCGCGCGAGCGCGACCGCGTCCCGCTCGCGGCCGCGCTCGATCGTCGCCCGCAGCCCGTCCTGCAGCTCTTCGTTCCACGCCGCCGGCAGGTCGGCCGCGATCGCCGCCATCGACGTCTCCCACAAGCGCGCGAACAGCTCGCGCGGGTCGCCGAGCGGCGGGTCGACCTGCTCGACGTGGGCGCCCAGCTCCCCGAGCGCGGCGGCCGCCTCCAGCAGCGGCGCGATCGCCTCGGGCGCGACGCCGTCGGCGAAGCCGAGCGTCGTGGAGACCGCGATCCGCAGCCCGGCGACGCCGCCGCCGAGCTGCTCGCGATACGGCCGCGGCAGAGCGGGCAGGCTCGCCGCCTCGCGCGGGTCGCGCTCCGCCAGCACGTCGAGCAGCAGCGCCGCGTCGGCGACGGTCCGCGCGATCGGCCCGGTGTGGCCGAGCATGCCGACGCCGGACGGCGGCCACTGCGCGACGCGGCCGAAGGTCGGCTTGATCCCGACCAGGCCGCAGCAGGCGGCCGGGATGCGGACCGAGCCGCCGCCGTCGGTGCCGGTCGCGAGCGGCAGGCAGCCGGCCGCGACCGCCGCCGCGCTGCCGCCCGAGGAGCCGCCGGCGGTGCGCGAGAGGTCGTGCGGGTTGCGCGTCGGCGCGCGGCCGGGGCCGTCGGTGACGCCCTTCCAGCCGAGCTGCGGCACGGTCGTGCGACCGCTCAGGACGGCACCGTGGCGGCGCAGCGCGGCCACCACGGAGCCGTCCTCCTGCGGATGGGCGCGCTCGTCGTCGGCCTGGAAGCCGAGCCGGTTGGGCGCGTCGGCCTGCGGGTCGACGTCCTTGACCGCGACCGGCACGCCCTCGAGCAGACCGCGCGGCTCACCGGTCGCCCAGCGCCGCTCGCTCGTGCGCGCGGCCGCCAGCACCGCCTCCTCGTCGAGGAAGCTGAAGGCGTGCAGCTCGCCGTCGGTCGCCGCGATCCGCGCGAGCGTCTCGCGCGCGACCTCGACCGGCGACTGCTCGCGCGCCGCGAAGCGCGCCAGCAGCTCGCCCGCCGTCGGCGGCGCCTGCGGCGGCAGCAGCCGCCGCGTGCTGTCGGCCGCTGCGCTCATCGGTTGCGGCTGCGCCGCAGCTGGTCGAGGTAGACGGCCGCGATCAGCACCGCGCCGACCGCGATCTGCTGCCAGAACGGCTGCACGCCGGTGATCACGAAGCCGTTCTGCAGCACCGCCGGGATGAAGACGCCGAAGACCGTTCCGAGGATCGAGCCGATGCCGCCGAAGAGGCTCGTGCCGCCGATCACGACAGCCGTGATCGACTGCAGGTTGTCGGTCGAGTGGCCGCCGATCGTCGTCGTGCCGAAGCGTGCCAGCGACAGCCAGCCGGCCAGGCCCGCGAGCGTGCCCGCGACCATGTAGACCTTGATCAGGTGGCGGTCGACGCCGATGCCGGCGCGCCGCGCCGCCTCGGCGTTGGAGCCGACGGCGTAGGTGAAGCGGCCGAAGCGCGTCTTCGCCAGCAGCACCCCGAACAGCGCCGCGACGACCAGTGCGATCACGACCAGCCACGGGACCTCGCCGAAGAGGCGGCCGGTGCCGACGGTGTCGATCAGGTCGTAGGGGATCTCGCGCTCGTCGATGCCGCCGGTGATCACGAGCGCGGCGCCGAGCGCCATCCCGAAGGTGCCGAGCGTGACGATCAGCGGCGTGATGTTCGCCTTCGCGATCAGGAAGCCGTTGACCCAGCCCCAGACGCCGCCGAAGAACAGCGCCGAGATCAGGCCGACGACGATCGTGCCGGTGCCGTCGCCGCCGACCCAGTCCATCGCCTTGGCCGACATCACCCCCGCGAAGACGAGCACCGAGCCGACCGACAGGTCGATGCCGGCGGTGATGATGACGAACGTCTGCCCGGTCGCCAGCACCAGCAGGATCGCGGCGTCGGTCGAGATGTTGCGGGCGTTCGCGATCGAGACGAAGCTGCTCGGCTCGACGATCGCGAAGGCAGCGATCAGGCCGACGAGGATCAGGCCGATCCAGATGCTGGAGCCGCCGACGAGCTTCGCCCACCACGGCTGCTGCTGCGCGCCGTCGAGGTCGTCGTCGGGCGCGGCGATCGACTCGGCGGGCGCGCTCATGCGTGGTTCTCCTTGTGCTCGATCGCGCCCGTCATCGCGCCCACGATCTCCTCCATCGTCACGTTGCCGCGCTCGAAGCGGGCGACCCGGCGGCCGAGGCGCAGGACCTCGACGCGGTCGGCGACCTCGAGCACCTCGGGCATGTTGTGGCTGATCAGGACGACCGCGATGCCGCGCTCGCGGACGCGCAGGATCAGGTCCAGCACGTTGCGCGTCTGCACGACGCCGAGCGCGGCCGTCGGCTCGTCCATGAAGACGACGCGGTCGGCCCACATGACCGCCCGCGCGACCGCGACGCCCTGGCGCTGGCCGCCGGACATCGCCGCGACGGCGGCGTTCGTGTCCTGGATGCGGACGCCGAGGTCGTGGAACGATCTGTCGCCCGCGCGCTTCATCGCCTTGTCGTCGATGAAGCCGAGCTTGCCGAGCAGCCCTCTGCGCATCAGCTCGCGGCCGAGGTAGAGGTTGGCTGCGGGCGGCAGCTCGGCCGCGAGCGCGAGGTCCTGGTAGACGACCTCGATGCCGTGCGCGCGAGCGTCGACCGGCGAGTTGAAGTCGACGGGCTCGCCGTCGACGAGCAGCTGCCCCTCGTCGGGGCTGTGGACGCCGGCGAGCGTCTTCACAAGCGTGCTCTTGCCGGCGCCGTTGTCGCCGACGAGCGCGACGACCTCGCCGGGGAAGACGGTGAAGTTCGCGCCGCGCAGCGCGCGCACGCGGCCGAAGCTCTTGACGACGCCGCGCGCCTCCAGCAGCGGTGTGCGCTCGCCGGCGGTCATGCGGCCATCACCTGGACGATCGCCTCGCGGTAGAGCGGGCCGTCGAGCTCGACGAAGTAGATCGTCTGGCGGCCGCCCATCACCAGCTCGCCGTCGGCGATCGGGAAGAGGCACTGGAAGCCGAGCAGCGCGCCGCGCAGGTGCGAGGGCGCGTTGACGGCCATCTGCCCGTCCGAGTGGAGAAAGCGCGCGTGGCGGTAGTTTCTCTCCGCCGGCGCCAGCTCCTCGAGCAGCTCGACGATGTCGTCCTCGAGGTCGGGCAGCCCCTCGTTGACGGTGATCGCCGTCGTCGTGTGGAGCGTCATCACGAGCGCCTGGCCGTTCTGCGCGCCGCTCTCGCGGACCATCTCCTTCACGCGCTCGGTGATGTCGATCACCTGCGTGTCGCCGGTCGTCTGGACGCCGAAGCGGATCACCTGGGATCTCATGCGACCGCGACCTCCAGTCTCAGCAGCCGGGCTGCGTTGTCGTTGAAGATCTTGCGCTCCAGCGCCGGCCGCAGGCCGAGTCTGCGGACGCCGTCGGCAACCCGCTTGGGGTCGACGCGCGGGTAGTCGGAGCCGAACACGACCTGCGCGTGGAGGCTGCGGTCGAGCAGGTCGAGGCCGACGCGGTCGAGCGCGTGTCGGAGCGACTCCGGCGGGGTGCCGCTGTACAGGATCGACGTCTCGAGATGGACGTTGCGGTGCTTGACCGCGAGCGCGACCGCCTCCTCGATCCACGGCCAGGCGAAGTGCGAGATCACGATCTGCAGCTCCGGGAAGGCGTGGATCGCCGGCTCCAGCGCGAGCGGCCGCGCCAGCTCCGCGCGTCCCTTCGGGGCCCAGCTCAGGCCGCAGTCGATCAGCAGCGGGATCCCCAGCTCCTGCGCCGCCTGGTAGACGGGGAAGGCGGTGTCGGGATCGGCGACGTCGAACTGCTGCAGCGCCGGGTCGAGCTTGAGGCCCTTGAGACCGTACTCGCTGACGGCGTGCTCCAGCCTCTGGGGCGCGCCGGGGTCGCGCGGGTCGACCGAGGCGAAGCCGATCGCCTTGTCGGTCAGCTCCATCAGGCGGGCGATCTGCGCGTTGGAGACGACCGTCATGCCGTGCGCGGTGGTGCAGTCGAGCGGGACGGCGACGGCCTTGTCGGCGCCGGCCTCCTCGATGTGCAGCTCGTAGGTCCGCAGCGGCTGCGGGGACATCCAGAGGCCGAAGACGTCCTGGACGGCGCGCGTCAGCGTCGGGTCGTCGTCGAACAGGTCGGCGACCTGGACAGGGTGGGTGTGGAAGTCGATCACTGGCGTTGCCCGCCTCTTGGGGCTGTGGGTCGGGGGGAAAGGGGTGGCAGCGCGACGCCCAGCTCGGCGGCCGCGGCGTGCGCCTCGGAGGGCGTCGCGTGACGGTCGCTCGCGCGCGAGACGTGGATGCCGGCGGCCGCGCTGCCGAAGGCGAGCGCCGGTTCGAGCGCCCATCCGGACAGATGGGCGAAGAGGAAGGCGGCGTCGAAGGCGTCGCCGGCGCCGACCGCGTCGACGACGTCGACCGTGGTCGCGCTCGTCGTCGCGACGTGCTCGCCGTCGACGGCGACGCTGCCGTCGGCGCCGCACTTGACGACGACGAGCGACGGGCCGTCCTGCTGCAGCGCGCGAGCGGCCGCGAGCGGGTCCGTCTCGCCGCTGATGACCGACGCCTCGTCGAGGTTGGGCAGGAAGACGTCCACGTGCTGCAGCGCGGCGCGCACGCCGGCGACCGTCTCGGCGCTCCAGCCGTCCGGGTCCCAGCCGGTGTCGAGCACCGTGTGGCGGCCCTCCTGCTGGGCGCGCGCCAGGATCCGCCCGGCCGCGTCCGGGTCGAGGCCGGGAAGCGAGAAGAGGCCGACGAGGCAGACGACCGGATTGGCGCGGGCGGTCTGCCACTGTCGCTCGACCAGCGCCTCGTCCATCTCCCCGAGCGAGGCGAAGTGCGAGACGAAGGCGCGCTCGCCGTCGGGTCGCACGAGCCCGACGGTGATGCCGGTGGCGGTTCCCGGTCTGACCTCGACGCCGGCCGTGCCGATGCCGGCCGCCTGCAGCTCGGCGAGGATCCCGCGGCCCTCCGCGTCGTCGCCGACGTTGGCGATCGCGTCGACCCGCAGGCCCATCTTCGCGAGCCCGAGGCCGACGTAGCCGCCCTGCCCGGAGGTGACGGTCGTGTGGCTGCTGCCGGCGATCTCCTGCCCCCACACCGGCAGCGTCTCGACGCCGCGGATGATCAGGTCGAGGTTGAGGTTGCCGACCAGGCAGATGCCGGGCAGACCGCCGCCTTCAGGGACGGGCTCGTTCTCAGGATTGGATGCGATCATCGCGTCACGCCGTCTCTCTCCACTGCGCCAACTTGTAGGACGTCTGACGGAGCAGGCTAGCTCAGTAGTCGATCCGCCGGTAGTAGCGGCGGGTGGTGAGCGGGTGGTCGCGCAGGACCTCGAGGT
>NZ_JAUTDN010000048.1 GCF_030646155.1 Conexibacter sp. CPCC 205762 | reverse complement strand
CGCCCGCGCCCGGCGGCGGCCGCGCACCCGGCGGCGCGCCGAGCGCGACCGCGCGCGGCGAGCTGCGCCCCGGCGGCGCGACCTGGATCTCCGGCCGCGCGGTGCTCGTCGGCGCCGTCGGCGGCGTGCTGTCAGGGCTGCTCGGCGTCGGCGGCGGCGTGATCATGATCCCGCTGCTGGTGCTGTGGTTCGGCCTCGGCCAGCGCGAGGCGCACGCGGTCTCGCTGGCGGCGATCATCCCGATCTCGGTCGGCGGGATCGTCACCTACGGCGCGGCCGGCGAGGTGCGCGTGCCGCAGGCGATCGCGCTGACGGTCGGCTCGATCGTCGGCGCCCGCTACGGCGCCAAGCTGCTCGCCGACATCGAGCCGGCGCAGCTGCAGTTCGTCTTCGGCATCTTCCTCGTCGGCGCCGCGATCGTGATGGGGGTGACGGCATGAGCATCGAGATCGCGCTCGCGCTCGCCGCCTTCGGCCTCGCGGTCGGCGCCGCCGCCGGCCTGCTCGGCGTCGGCGGCGGGATCCTGATGGTGCCGTTCCTGACGCTCGCGATCGGGATCGAGCAGCACGCCGCGCAGGCGACCTCGCTGCTGGTCGTGCTGCCGACCGCGATCGTCGCGACGATCACGCTCCAGCGCCGCGGCGTCGGCGACCTCTCCGGCGCGCTCCAGCTCGGGGCGCTGGGCGCGCTCGGCTCCGTCGGCGGCGGCCTGCTGGCGCTCGCGCTGCCGGCGAGCGCGCTGCGGATCTGCTTCGCCGTCTTCCTCGGCGGGATCGGGATCCGCCTCGCCCGCTCCGGCTGGAAGGCGATGCACGTCGAAGCACATGGCTGAGGGCGCGGCCGCCGCGCCGCCGCCCGCCCCGGCCGCCGGCACCGCGTCGCCGGGCGCGCCGAGCGCGTCGCCGCCGCGCAGAACCCGCGCGCTCGACCGCGGCTTCTGGCTGCTGTTCTGCTCCTCGGCGCTCTGCTTCCTCTCGATCGGCGCCTACGCGCCGGTGCTGCCGCGCTTCGTGCAGGACGAGCTGGGCGGCGGCGGGCTCGAGGTCGGGCTCGTGACCGGCATCACCGCGGTCGTCGCGATCGTGCTGCGCCCGAGCGCCGGCGCGCTCGGCGACCGCCGCGGCCGCCGCTTCGCCGCCCTGATCGGCTCGCTCGTGATGGGCGCCGGCGCGGCGCTGCTGCTGGGGCCGGAGCTGCTGCCGGTCGTGCTGCTGGCGCGGCTGGCGATCGGCCTCGGCGAGGCGCTGCTGAGCATCGCCTCGATGGCGTGGGTGATCGACCGCGCCCCCAACGAGCACCGCGGCCGCGCGCTCGGCGCCTTCGGCATGAGCATCTGGCTCGGCCTGGGCCTCGGCCCGCTGGCGGCCGAGGCCCTGCGCGTCGACCACGGCTTCACCGCGGTCTGGATCTTCTGCACGGTCACGGCGCTGGCGTCCGGCCTCCTCCTGGGCCTGCTGCCCGCGCCCCGGTCGATTGCTGTCGATAGACGACAGCAATCGACCAGACTCCTCCCGCAGATCCCCACCGCTGCGCTGCGCCCCGGCGCGGTGATCGCGCTGGCGCTGTACGGCGAGGGGATCATGGGGGCGTTCGGGGTCATCCACCTCGTCGGCCGCGGCGTGCCGGAGGGGGCGCAGCTGGGCGGCGCGGCGTCGATCTTCACCGTCTTCGCCGCGGTCACCTTCGCCGCCCGCATCGGCGCCGTGATGCTCGTCGACCGGATCGGGCCGTTCCGCTGCGCGCTGCTGGCGAACCTGCTCGTCGGCGGCGGCTGGGCGCTGTTCGCGACCGCGCAGGGCTTCGCCGCCGCGGCGGCCGGCGCGGCGCTGGTCGGCGCCGGCTATGCGCTGCTGTACCCGGCGCTCGGCCTGCTCGTGACCGCGCGCGTCGTCGCCGAGGACCGCGGCGCCGGGCTGGGGACGTTCATGGCGTTCATGGACATGGGCTTCGGCGCCGGCGCGGTCGCCGGCGGCCTGATCGTCGCGGTCGCCTCGACCGCGCTCAGCTTCTGGTCGGCGGCGGTCGCGGCGGTGCTCGGCGTCGCGCTGCTGCTCGGCCCCGGCGGACGGCCGCTGCGAGCGGTCCGCGCCGGCGACCAAATCGAATCCGTGGGAGGCGAACCGGCCCGATGAGAGCGCAATTGCTGACTGGCGAGATCGTGACGATGGACCGGCGGCGCCCGCAGGTGCAGGCGCTCGCGATCCAGGACGGCAGGATCGTGGGGTGGGGGTGCAGGGAGGAGGCGGCGGCGCTGCTGCCGCCCGGCACGCCCGAGCGGCGCCTCAGAGGCACGCTCGTCCCCGGCCTGATCGACTCGCACGTGCACATGCTGTGGGGTGGGCGCGACCGCGACCGCGTCGAGCTGGCCGGCTCGGCCTCGGTCGCCGAGCTGCTGGAGCGCGTGCGGGCATGGGCGCAGCAGCGCCCGCACGACCCCTGGATCGTCGGCTCCGCTGGCGTCGACGCCGAGCGGCTGGCGGAGCGGCGCTTCCCGACCCGCGCCGAGCTGGACGCGGCGAGCGGCGGGCGCCCGCTGTTCCTCGACCGCCGCGCCCACGACGCGCTCGTCAACTCCGCCGCGCTCGCCGCCGCCGGGATCGGCGGCGACACGCCCGACCCGCCCGGCGGCGTGATCGAGCGCGACGGCGACGGCGAGGCGACCGGCCTGCTGGTCGAGCGGCCGGCGGCGGAGCTGGTCGAGCGGATGCTGCCGGCGGCGACGCTCGCCGATCGCGTCCGCTGGCTGGAGTCGATCCAGCCGGTCTTCCACCAGGTCGGCATCACGGCGATCTGCGACCCGGCGCTGCTGCCGGAGGAGATGGCCGCGTACGAGGCCGCGCTCGCGCAGGGCGCGCTCAAGGTCCGCACGACGATGATGCCGCTCGGCGACGGCGAGGTCGCGCCCGACGAGCGCTGGCGCCAGTTCGAGGCCGCCGGCATCGATCTCGACCGCGACGACCCGCTGCTGAAGGTCGGCCCGGTGAAGCTGTTCGGCGACGGCGGCGGCTCGCTCGCGACCGCGCTGCTGCGCGAGCCGTGGCCCGGCAGCGACGGCTACCACGGCAACCTCACCACGAGCGAAGCCGCCATCGACGACTACGCGCAGTGGTGCGCGCAAAACGGCCGCGGCCTCGGCATCCACTGCGTCGGCGGCGCCGCGATCGACATGGTCTTGAAGGCGTTCGCCGCGGCCGACGCAGCCCACGGCCCGATCGCACCGCTCGGCTTCACGCTGATCCACGCCTACCTGTGGCCCTCGCCCGAGAACATGCGCCAGGCGCGTGAGCTGGGCGTGCTGGTCGCGACGCAGGCGCCGCTGCAGTGGAGCTTCGGCCGCGGCCTCGTCGAGCGCTTCGGCGTCGAGGCGATCGGCCGCGCCCATCCCTTCCGCTCGTGGCTGGAGGCCGGCGTCACCGTCGGCGGCGGCAGCGACGGACCGGGGGAGCAGCTCGCGCCGCTGTTCGCGCTGAGACAGCTGCAGACGCGCGAGGTCGACGGCGTGCCCGGCCCGGTCGGGCAGCAGGAGTCGGTCAGCGCCGAGCAGGCGCTCGCGCTCTACACGACCGGCGCCGCCGCGATCACCGGCATGCCGCGCACCGGCCGCCTGGCGCCCGGCTGCGAGGCCGACCTCGTGCAGCTCGACCTCAACCCGCTGACCGCGCGCCCGGCCGACCTGGCCGACGGCCGCGTGCTGATGACGATGGTGGGCGGCGAGGTCGTCCACGAGCACTGAAAGGGGATCCCCCGATGGTGATCGACGCCTACAACACCGCGCAGGACGTGCGCGGCCGCTCCGACTACCTGACCGGCGCCAAGCCGGGCGAGCCGCCGCCTCCGTACAGACCGTTCGACGCGGGCAGGCTGCTGGAGCGGATGGACGCCGCCGACGTCGACATGGCGATGGTCTGCTCGCTCGCGCAGCGGATCGAGAACGACTTCATCGCGAGACTGGTCGCCGACCACCCCGACCGCCTGTTCGGCTTCGGCCAGGTGCTGCCGCAGGACGACGACGCGCTGGAGACGATCGACAGGATCGCCGCCGCCGGACTGTCGGGGCTGAAGCTGCACCCGTCGATGCACGGCTACCACGTCGCCGACCACGGGCTGCTGGATCCGGTCTTCGCGCGCTGCCGCGAGCACGGCCTCGCGGTCCTGATCAACGCGCTCGACGACTCCTTCTGCGCCCCGTTCGCGATCGAGGAGATCGCCAAGGGCTTCCCGGAGGTGCCCACGATCATCGCCCACATGGGCGCCGTCTGGAACGTGCCGGAGGCGATCATCGTCGCCGAGCGCCACGACCACATCCTGCTGGAGACCTCGGCGACGCTGCTGGCCGACGTGCGCCGCGCCTACGCGCGCTTGGGCCCCGAGAAGATCGTGATGGGCACCGAGTGGCCCGGCCACGACTTCGACCTCGAGCGCTTCAAGATCAGGAAGGCGATCGAGGACGACGCCGACCGCGCCCTGATCGAGGGCGGCAACATGGCCCGCGTCCTCGGCCTCGCCGCCCGCGCCTAGCCACGATCCCCGTGAAGTCACTGGTCCCACAGACCAGCAACTTCACGGGGATCACCATCTGCGGATCGTCTTCGCCGGCAGCAGGCCACGAACGGTGGCGCGCTCGACGGCGCCGGTGTCGTCCGCATACACCAGCACCGTCGCGTCCGGGCAGTAGTCGGCCAGCAGCTCGCGGCAGACGCCGCAGGGGCTGATCACGCGCAGCGTCTCGGCCGGCTTGTAGTGGACGGCGACGATCGTCTCGACGTCGAGGTCGCCGGCCGCGGCGGCGGCGCCGATCGCCATCCCCTCGGCGCAGATGCCGCTGCGGCGCGCCGAGCCGTCGCAGTGCAGGCCGACGTGGATCGCGCCCGCGCGCGTGCGCAACGCGGCCGCGACCTCGTGGCGGCCGGCAAGATGGCGCGCCGCCAGCAACTGCCCGGCGCGCGTCAGCAGCTCCTGCTCAGCGGCGCTGATGTCCGGTGGAAGCTTCATTTCCGCAGGATACAAAACAGCCATCTTGGGATCCACTCAGGATCCACTTGGCCAGGATGTCGAGGTGCCATGGGGCTGAGAATCGACATCGCGGCCTTGACAGCGTGTGGCGGACCTCGTTACGGTTGCACCAGTTGGATCCATCGGAATCAAAGATGGATCCACGTAGAGCAAGGTCGTGAACGTCGCGAGGGTTTCGTGGTCGCCCCCGCCCCCCCAGCGGACCGGACGGACTCGCTTTTGCCAACAGGAGGCAGGTTGATGGACGATCAGACGCAGCGGTGGAACGGCGAGCTGTCTCGTCGAACGCTGCTCAAGCGCGGCAGCGTGACGCTCGGGATGCTTGCGGTCCCGGGCCTGCTCGCCGCCTGTGGAAGCAGTGACGACACCAGCACGGCCGCGACCGCCGCGACGTCGGCGGCCACCAGAGCGACCGAGCCTGCGGAGCTGACGAGACTGATCGACGCGATCAGATCGAAGGAGGTCATCATCGGCTCCTTCGGCGGCACGACCGAGGAGGCGCGCAAGGCGGCCTTCTGGGACTCGTTCACCGAGCGGACCGGCGTCAAGATCCGCATCGTCGACATCCCCGGCTCGCTCGGCGACGACATGCTGCTCGGCAAGGTCCCGACCAGATGGGACGCGGTCCACTCCAGCGGCTACATGGTGCTGCTCGCCGACGAGGGCAAGAAGCCGCTGCCGACGCTGGAGATGACCGAGGACCTGCTCCCGCCCGAGGTCGCGAAGTCCTCGTTCCAGTCGTTCTACATGGGCTACGTGCCCGGCTACATCACCGGCACGTGGGACAGAGAGATGGCCGGCTGGGCCGATTTCTTCGACACCAGAACCTTCCCCGGCAAGCGCGCCTGGCCGAACAGATACTACTTCGAGGGCACCCGCGAAGCGGCCCTGCTGGGCGACGGCGTGACGCCGGACGACCTCTACCCGCTCGACGTCGAGCGGGCGGACGCGAAGATCAAGTCGATCTGGGACGACATGGTCTTCTACGAGGCGTACCCGCAGATCCAGCAGTTCCTCTCCTCCGGCACAGCCGCGGTCGCGTTCGCTCCCAACGGCATCTTCTCAGGCGCGAGAAAGCAGGGCCTCGACGTCACGATCGACTGGACGCTGCCGCTGCTGTCGCTCAACAACATGGCCGTGATGCCGGACGCGCCGAACCTCGACGCCGTCCAGGCGCTCGCCGGCTGGTGCGCGCAGCCGGAGCGCGCCGCCGAGTTCGCGCGCATCACCAACTACGGCCCGCCCGTCAGAGCGGCCTTCGACGACATGACCGAGGAGGAGAAGAGCCTGCTCCCCAACGCCCCCGGTCGCGACACCGTCATGCCGACCGACAAGTACCTCTCGGAGGTCTTCGACAGATTGGCCGCCGACAACCAGAAGCTCTTCTCCTAAGGCAGGCACTCGCTCCTCATGTCCGTCCGATCCACCCCCGCGCAGACGCTGCCGGTGCCCGCGCGCCGCGCCTCGTCGCGGCTGCGCGGGGCGTTCGGCGGCAGCGGCGTCGCATGGCTGCTGGCGCCGCCGCTCGTCTTCCTCGCGCTCGTCCTCGTCGTCCCGCTCGGCTACCTCGTCTACCTCGCGTCGCAGGAGTCGGGCTTCTCCAGAGCGCTCGACAACTCGATCTTCACCGACTCGATCCCGCGCACGTTCGTGCTCGCCGCCGTCGTGACGGCGTTCGCGATGGTGCTCGGCACGATCTACGCGATGGCGCTCGCGATCGCCCCGCGCTGGGCGGCCGTGCTGATGCTGGTCGCGCTGATCACGCTCTTCTGGACCTCGCTGCTGGTCCGCACCTACGGCTGGATGATCCTCTACTTCCCGAGAGGGCCGCTGTACGACGCGCTCCACGCCGTCGGCCTGCGCGACAGGCCGCTCGACATCTACCAGACCAACCTCGCCTCCTATCCGGCGATGGTCCACGTGATGCTGCCGTTCGTCGTGCTGCCGGTCTACGCCTCGCTGCTGCAGCTCGACCCGCTGCAGGTGCGCGCCGCGCGCGTGCTCGGCGCCAAGCCGCTGCTGATCCTGCGCAGCGTCGTGCTGCCGCAGCTGCGCGCCGGCCTGCTGGCCGCGGGCGTGCTCGTCTTCATCATGTCGCTCGGCTTCTACGTCACGCCGGAGATGCTCGGCAGCCCCAACGGGGCGATGGTCGCGGGCGTCATCGGCGGCCAGTTCAACCTGCCCGGCCAGACCTCGACGGCGGCCGCGATGTCGGTCCTGCTGGTGATCGTGATCGTCGTCGTCTACGCCGCCGCCGATCGCCTGTTCGGCGTCTCCAAGCACTGGGGGAGAAGCTGATGCGCGCTGAGCTCCGCGCCGGCCTCGGCTTCGGCCGCGCGCCGTTCCTGATCATGGGCGGCCTGCTGGCGGTCTTCCTGCTGCTGCCGCTGCTCGTGATCGTCCCGACCTCGTGGACGAGCGGGATGCTGATCGAGTTCCCGCCGAGAGGGTTCTCGCTGCAGTGGTACGACAGAATGCTGGCCGACCCGACCTGGATCGACCCGCTGAAGGTGTCGCTCAAGATCGCGAGCATCGCGGCGCTGCTGGCGACCTTCTTCGGGACCGCCGCCGCGCTCGGCATGCGGCGGCTGGTCGGCGACCGCAGCAGCGCGCTGATCCGCAGCCTCTTCATCCTGCCGATGGCGATCCCGTACGTCTCGTACGCGCTCGGCGCCTACAACCTCTTCCTCGACCTGCCGGCGGGGTTGAGCGAGACGATCGTGCCGCTGGTGCTGGCGCAGTCGCTGATCACCTTCCCGCTCGTCTACATCGTCGTCTCGGGCGCGCTCTCGGGCGTCGACCCGCGGCTGGCCAGCGCCGCCTCGACGCTCGGCGCGCGCTGGCCGACGGTCGTCTGGCGGATCGAGCTGCCGCTCGTGCGGCCGGCGATCTTCGCGGGCGCGCTGTTCGCCTTCGCGACCTGCTTCGACGAGGCGGTGCTGGCGATCTTCCTCTCGCCGATCGACCAGGTCACGCTGGCGCAGCAGCTCTACCGCTCCGCCAACGAGGCGATCGCCCCGACCCTCTCCGCCGTCTCGACGTCGATCACGCTGCTGGCGATCCTCGTGCTCGGCGTCGCAACCCTGATCGGCCGACGTGCCGCAACCCGAAACGGAGGTACGGCATGAGCGTCCGGCTCACGCTCGAGGACGTGCGCGTCGAGCTCGGCGGCAACGAGATCCTGCACGGGATCTCGTTGGACGTCGCGCCCGGCGAGTTCGTCACGCTGCTGGGGCCGTCGGGCTCCGGCAAGACGACGACCCTCAACGTCATCGCCGGCCTCACCGGCACCTGCGGCGGTCATGTCCGCTTCGACGGCCAGCCGGTCGAGAAGCGCCCGCCGCACGACCGCGACATCGGCCTCGTCTTCCAGTCGTACGCGCTCTTCCCGCACATGACCGTCGGCGACAACGTCGGCTTCCCGCTGCGCACGCGCGGCGTCTCCAAGAGCAGACGGCGCGAGATCGCCAAGCGGATGCTGGAGCTGGTCCACCTGCCGGACATGATCGACCGCACCGTGCGGTCGCTCTCGGGCGGCCAGCAGCAGCGCGTCGCGCTCGCGCGCGCGCTGGCGCCCGAGCCGAGCGTGCTGCTGCTCGACGAGCCGATGGCCGCGCTCGACAAGCAGCTGCGCGAGACGATGCAGATCGAGATCAAGCGGATCCAGGCCGAGGTCGGCGTCACGACGATCGCCGTCACGCACGACCAGACCGAGGCGCTGACGATGTCGGACCGCGTCGCGATCATGCGCGACGGCAACGTCGAGCAGCTCGACGCGCCCGAGGTCCTCTACCGCAAGCCGGCGACGCTGTTCGCCGCGCAGTTCCTCGGCGAGGCCAACCTGCTGCCGGTCAGCGACGGCCGGCTGCACGGCTTCGACGCGGCCGTCGGCGCGCGCGCCGGGACCGCGATCGTGCGGCCGGAGGAGCTGACGCTCGGCGCGCGGGCGCACGCGGACGCGCCGCGGCTGCGGGCGCAGGTGCGCACGACCTCGTTCCAGGGGACGCGCTACCGCGTCGAGTGCGTGCACGACGTGCTCGGCGAGCTGGTCGCCTCGATCCCGCCGGACGTGGCGCCGGCCGCGGTCGCGCCGGGCAGCGAGATCGAGATCGCCTGCGCGGTCCCGGCCGCCGTCCACGTGCTCGCCGACGTCGACGCCGCGGCTGCCGCCGCGGCCTCCGCGCCGGCGGCGTCGAGGCTCGCCGCGGCGTGATCGAGACCGTCCTCGGTCCGATCGAGGCGGCGTCGCTCGGCGTCGTCTCGATGCACGACCACCTGCTGACCGACGCGCGGATCCTGCACGCGCCCGCGAGAGAGCCGCTGCCGGAGGATCCGCGCGTGACGCTGGAGAACCTCGGCTTCGTGCGCTGGAACCTGCTGGCGCTGGAGGACAACCTCGTGCTCGACGACGCCGCGCTTGCGGCGTCGGAGCTGGCGCGGGCGGGGGCTGAGGGCCAGCGGGCGGTGGTCGACCCGACCTGCTGGGGGCTCGGAGCGGCGTACGAGCGGCTGCCCGAGATCTCGCGCGCGAGCGGCATGCACGTGGTCGCCGGCTGCGGGGTCTATCTGGACCGGCCGCACCCCTCGCATGTGGCCGCGCTCGACGAGGGCGAGCTGGCCGATTCGTTCCTCCGCGCGCTGACCGTCTCGCTGCCCGGTGTCTCGTTTCGCGCGGGGCTGCTGGGGCTGATCGGGACGAGCGAGCCGGTGACCGGCGGGGAGCGCAAGGCGCTGCGCGCCGCCGGCCGCGCGGCCGCCGCGACCGGCGCCGCGGTGCTCGTGCGGCTCGACCCCTCCGCCCGCAGAGGGCAGTGGGTGCTGGACGAGCTGGCGGCCGTCGGCTGCCCGCCGGCGCAGGTGATCTTCGGCAACGTCGACGAGTTCATGGAGCCGGCGTACCTGGTCGCGCTGGCGGCCTCCGGCGCGACGCTCGAGGTCTGCTTCGGCAACGAGGCCTACTACCGCGACGGCTACGGCGACCCGCCCGACGGCGTGCGGCTGGCCGGCATGGAGACGCTGCTCGGCGAGGGCCTGGCCGGGCAGATCGTGCTCGGCAACTCGGTCTGGACCAAGAGCCAGCTGCGCGCCTATGGCGGGATGGGCTACGAGCACCTGCTGCGGCGGATCGTCCCCGCGCTGCGCAAGCGCGGCGCCGGCGAGGAGCAGCTCGACCTGATGCTGGTCGACAACCCGCGGCGCCTGCTCGACCGGCTCGCCGCTTGATCGTTGTCTCATTTCGTTTGAGGAGGTAGTGATGGTCGACGCGACGCTTTCGATCCACCCCGAGATGCTCCACGGCGGCCGCCGGCCGACCGTCGAATGGCCGTGGACGCTCGACGGCGGCGACGACTACAACGTCAGCCGCTGGACGATCTCCGCCCACGCCGGCACGCACGTCGAGGCGCCGCTGCACACGGTCGCAGGCGGCGCCGCGATCGACGCGCTGCCGCTGGAGACGTTCGTCGGGCCGGCGCGGGTGCTCGACCTGACGAGCGTGACCACCGAGATCACCGCCGCGGACCTGCTGGCCGCGGGCCTCGGCGACGAGTCGCGCGTGCTGCTGAAGACGGCCAACTCGACGACCGTGCTGCTGGAGCGCGACAAGGCCGAGCACTGGATCGGCGTCGCGCCGGACGCGGCCGCGCTGCTGGTGGAGCGCGGGGTGCGCGTGCTCGGCGTCGACTACCTGACGATCGAGGCGCCGGCGCGCGAGGCGACCTTCGACGCGCACTACGTGCTCAACGGCGCCGGCGTCGCGCTGATCGAGTCGCTCGACCTCGCGGAGGTCTCGGCCGGGCTGGTCGAGCTGATCTGCCCGCCGGTCCTGCTCGACGCCGAGGCGGCGCCGGCGCGGGCGCTGATCCGGCCGCTGGTGGCGGGCGAGGGCGGCGGTCAGCTGATCGACGTCTCGATCCCCGTGCGCGAGCGGATGCTGACATGGGGGAAGGCGCCGCAGCGGATCGTCGTCGAGTCGCTCGACGGCGGAAACATGTGCAACGTCACGCGCTGGACGATCGGCACCCACACCGGCTCGCACGTCGACGCGCCGCTGCACTACAGCGCCGGCCAGCCCGCGATCGACGCGATGCCGCTGGAGGTCTTCCACGGGCGCGCGCAGGTGCTCGACCTCACGGGGGTCGCTGCCGACGTCACCGCCGCGGATCTGGAGGCCGCCGGCCTCGGCGACGCCCCGCGCGTGCTGCTGAAGACGCGCAACTCGGGCGAGCGGCTGCTGCACGGCGACGCCAAGCCGGAGGCGTGGATCGGGATCGCCGAGGACGCGGCGGCGCTGCTGGTGCAGCGCGGCGCGGTGCTGGTCGGGCTCGACTTCCTCTCGATCGAGGGGGTCGCCGAGAGCGCCGGCGGCTGGGCCGCCCACCACGTCATGTGCGACGCCGGCCTGGCGCTGCTGGAGGCGGTCGACCTGGCCGGCGTGGAGGCCGGCGAGTACGAGCTGTTCGCGCTGCCGCTGCCGTTGAGCGGCGCCGAGGCCGCGCCGGCGCGGGTGTTCCTGCGGACGCTGGCGTGAGCGACGCCGCCGCACGCGAGGACGCCGTGCCCCAGCGCGAGGCCGCGCCCAGACGCGAGGCCGCCGCCTCCGCGCGTGACGCCGCCGTCTGCGACCGCCTCTTCTGCCTCACGCTCGGGTGGGAGTACGTGCCCGAGTTCGTCTCGCTGGAGGGCGGGTCGCGGGCGGTGCTGAGAGAGCCGGTGATCGCGATCGTCGCCCGCTCGCCGATCGGCTGGGTGCTGCTGGAGACAGGCATCGACGCGCGCCGCTTCCGCGGCGGCGCCTCACCCCTCTACCGTGACGGCGCGCCGGAGTTCCCGACCGACGGCGACCCGCTGCTGGACGCGCTCGCCTCCGTCGGCCTCGCGCCCGGCGACCTCGCGCTGGCGGCCGTCTCGCACCTGCACATCGACCACGCCGGCGGCCTGCGCCACCTCGCGGCGGCCGGCGTCGAGGTCGCGATCCAGCGGCGCGAGCTGGCGTTCGGGCTGGAGCGGGCCGGCGAGCCGGAGTTCTACCTGCGCGAGGACTACTCCCACCCGGAGCTGCGCTGGCGCCAGCTGGACGGCGACGCGCCGATCGCCCCCGGCATCGACGCGATCTCGACTCCCGGCCACGCGCCCGGCCACATGTCCTACCGCGTCACGATGGCCGAGTCGGGCACGTGGATCTTCGCGATCGACGCGATCGACCTCGGCCGCGGGATCGCCGAGGACCGCTGCATCGGCTGGGCCGCCGACCCCGCCGACGACCCGCTGCGCCGCCGCTCGCACGACCGCCTCGTCGCGTTGGCGGCCGCCGAGGACGCGCGCCTCGTCCCCGGCCACTGCCCCGAGACGTGGCCGGCGCTCGCGCACGCCGAAGGATTTCGATGAAAGGACCGCTCGCATGACCGCCGCCGCCCCCGACCTGACGACCCCGCCGCCGCCGATCGCGCTGGAGGAGTTCTCCGCCCGCCGCGCGCTCGCGCTCAGGGTCGCGGCCGAGCATGAGCTCGACGGCCTGCTCGTGTGGGGCTCGCGCAACTGGCCGTGGGCGGTCAGATGGCTGGCCGACCACCAGTCGGGCTTCATGCAGCAGGGCGCCGCCTCGACCTTCGGCGACAAGGGCTTCTCGGTCCTGATCCTGCCGGCCGACGGCGACCCGATCCTCGTGCTCGACCAGCGCGTCAGACCGGGCGAGGTCGCGATCGAGGACGCCCGCACCGGGCCGACGATCACGCCCGCGGTCGCCGACGCGCTGCGCGAGGCCGGCCTGGTCGGGAGACGGCTCGGGATCGTGGGGGAGGGCGCGCTGCTGGACCGCCAGCGGCGCGAGGTCGAGGATGCCCTCGGCACGTCGCTGAACCTGGTCCCGGCCGACCGCTGGATCGAGCCGCTGGCGCAGATCAAGAGCCCGGCCGAGCAGGAGCTGCTGCGCTACGCCTCGCACGTCGGCAGCGCCTGGATGACCGCGATGATGGAGGCGGTCGAGCCCGGCCGCACCGAGGCCGACCTGGTCGCCGCCGGCCTGCCGATCATGCTCGCCGCCGGCGGCTGGCCGATGGACGTCGTCGCCGGCTCCGGCAACCCCGCGCGGCCCCAGGCCGAGCGCGGCATCCCCTCGTTCGACGCCCGCCGCCCGTTCGCGGCCGGCGACCTCGTGCGCGTCGACGGCTTCGGCCCCGTGGCCGGCGGCTACTACTGCGACCTCGCCCGCTCCGCCTGCGTCGGCGCCGAGCCGACCGACGAGCAGCGCGCCGTGCTCGAGCAGGCGGTCGAGCTGATCGACCTGCTGGTCGGCGCGCTCAGACCGGGCGTGACGTTCGGGAGCGTCCACGACCTCGGCGTCGACTACCTGGTGCAGCACGGCCACCCGCCGCACGGCTACTTCGAGGGCTTCTGGCCCGCCTTCGGCCACCAGCTCGGCCTCGGCACGACCGCCCCGTTCGTCAGCGAGGGCGAGTCCGCGCTCGTCACGCCCGGCATGTCGCTGTCGCTGGAGATCGTCGTCGGGACTCCCGCCACCGGCGGCATCTCCCACGAGGAGTGCGTGATCATCCACGAGGATCACGTCGAGGTGACGACGGCGAGCTGCAGACAGCGCTGGTGGTAGGCGGCAGCGCCTCGTCTGGCGGGGCGGCCTCGCCCGGCGCGGCGGCGCCGCCCACCGCGCGCTGGGTCGACGGCGTCGCCTCGCGCGTGACGCTCGCGGCCGCCGACACGGGCGGCCGCGTCGCCGTGCTGGAGGAGGTCGCCCCGCACGGCACCGCCTCACCGCTGCACTCCCATCCCGAGGACGAGACCTGGCACCTGCTGGAGGGCGAGGTGACCTTCTGGCTCGGCGCCGAACCGCCCCGCCGCGCCCGCGCCGGCGAGACCGTCTTCGCCGCCGGCGGCCTCCCGCACGCGCTCCGCGTCGACTCCGCCGGCGCGCGCATGCTCGTCGTCTCGACCCCCGCCGGCCTCGAACGCTGGACCGAGCTGCTCGGCACCGCCCACCCCGACGACCCACCGCCCACCCGCTCTCGCGTCAGCGCCGTCGCGCGACAGCTCGGCGTCGTCGTCCACGGCCCGCCGCCGCTGACCGATGACTCTCGCGCCGTCGCGCAGTCTTTGCGCCCATGAGCACTGAGAGAAGCACCGTCAAGGGCCCGGCCTCGTACTTCCCGTCGATCGAGAAGAGATACGGGAAGCCGATCGACGAGTGGCTGGAGCTGGTGCGCCAGTCGCCGCTGGAGAGACATGGCGAGAAGGTCGCGTTCCTGAAGCAGGAGCACGGGATGGGGCACGGGCACGCGAACGCGGTCGTCGCGTATGTGAGAGCGGAGGGCTAGAGGCCGAACAGCTGCGCGGCGGTGCGGCCGAGGATCAGGTCGCGCTCGCTCGTGGAGAGGCCGGGCAGCCTGGTGACGGCGTCGATCACCCAGGCCGGCTCGTACCAGGGGAAGTCGGAGCCGGCCATCACGCGCTCGACGCCGACGGCGCGCACGAGCGCGGCGAGCGCGGCGGCGTCCTCGGGGGCGTTGCTGCCGCCGACCCACGAGACGATCTCGGAGAGGTCGAAGCGGACGCCGGGGAAGGCGTCGGCGACCGCGACGATGCGGCGGAAGTCGCCGCCGCCGAGGTGGGCGAGCACGAGCGGCAGGCGCGGGAAGCGCTCGGCCAGCGGGACGAACGCCTCCGGCGTCGCCCAGCCGGTCTCGAGTCTGTCGGGGCCGCAGTGGGCGATCACGGGCAGGCCGCGGTCGCTGCACAGCTCCCACAGCGGATCGAGCGCGGGATCGGACGGCAGGAAGCGCTGCGCGACCGTGTGCAGCTTGACGCCGCGTGCGCCCCGCTCGCTCGCCAGCGTCCCGACGTGGTCGGCCGTCTCGGCGGGCGTCATCACGCCCGGGTGGACGGTCAGCATCGGCAGCAGTTGCGCGTGCTCCTGCGCCAGCGCGCAGAGCCACTCGTTGAGGCCGATCAGGTCGGCGGCGCGGTCGGCGTGCGGCGGCGGGCCGTCGGCGCCCGGCCAGGTCAGGCCGCTCGCCGGCTGCGGCATCCCGTCCATCAGGAAGACGTTCAGCACCGCCGCGTACGACACCCCGGCCTCGGCGAGCGCCGCGAGCGCGTCGGCCGCGTCGCCGCCACGCTCGGAGTACGTCACCCCCTCCAGCGTCCCGTACTCGACGATCGGGTAGTCGGCCTTCGCGCGCACGCCGATCTCGCGCTCGCGGTAGATGTGCAGGTGGGAGTCGATCAGCATCAGGCGGCCTTCGGGTCGGGGAGCGCGGCGGCGGGCAGGCCGAGGCGGTCGCGCACGCGCGGCAGCACCTCGGTCGCGAGCAGGTCGAGCGAGCGCAGATAGGGCGCCGGGTCGTCGGCGTAGTCGTAGACGCTCGCGAGCAGGGTGCCGAAGCCGCCCGTCGCCTCGTAC
The DNA here is from genome assembly GCF_030646155.1 of Conexibacter sp. CPCC 205762. GTDB lineage: Bacteria > Actinomycetota > Thermoleophilia > Solirubrobacterales > Solirubrobacteraceae > Conexibacter. Next base: position 19,306 of record NZ_JAUTDN010000048.1, on the reverse strand, counting down.
AGCGAGACGATCCCGTCAGCGACGGTCTGCGGCGAGCCGAGCAGCCATCTGCGCTCGGCCAGCAGCTCGGTCGTGATCGGCGCGCCCTCGGCGGCGAGCGCCGGCGCGAAGTGGACGAGGCGGCCGTTGGCCTCGGCGTAGGGGAGGATCCAGTCGCGATAGGTGCGGCCCATCGCGCCGCCGACCGCGTGCTGCCATGCCGCCTCGTCGCTGTCGGCGACGAACAGCGGGTGCGACAGGCGCCAGACGTCGCGGTCGGGCGTGCGGCCGGCCTCCAGCGCGCCCTCCGCGTAGACCTCCCAGTGGCCGGCGGCGTAGTCGCGGCTGTGGACGACCGTCATCGGGACGAAGCCCTGCGCGCCGGCCCGCCGCAGCGACGCCGACCGCGGCGAGGCGCCGACGACCGCGATCTCCGGCCGCTCGCCGCGGAACGGTCTCGCGTGCGGCCCGTGGAAGACCTCAGAGAAGCCCGGCGAGTCGACCGTCCAGTGCTCGCCGTCGAAGCGGAACGGCTCGCCGCGCGACCAGGCGCGCCAGAGGCCGAGCATGATCTCCTGCGACTCGCGCGCCATCGCGCCGTTGACGGCGGCGCCGCCGGTCGCGAACAGCTGCTGGTCGGAGGCGAAGCTGCCGGCGCCGAACGCGACCATGTAACGCCCCTGCGCGACCTGGTCGAGCCAGGCGATCCGCTGCGCGAGGTTGACCGGGTGGTGGTACGGCAGCAGATGGGCGGCGGGGCCGAGCCGGATCGATCTCGTCTCCCGCAGCGCCATCGCGATCAGCAGGTCGGGCGCCGACAGCGGCTCCCAGCCGAGCGTGTAGTGCTCGCCGAACCACGCCTCCGCGAAGCCGAGCGCGTCGGCGTGGCGCAGCACGCCGAGGTCCCACTCGAGCGCCGCGGGGACCGCCCGCTCGGGCGGGTGGAAGGTCGTGAAGAAGAGGCCGAGCTGCATCCTGCGCGACTCAGCGGAAGCCGGCCGGGTCAGCCGCCAGCGCGGGCCAGGTGACAGGGCAGTGGCCGGGGACGAGGCGCGCGCCCTCGGCCGCCGCGAGCGAGATCAGCCGCTCGTGCGAGAGCCTGCGCAGGGGCGCGTCGGCGGGTGCGGCGGAGCTGCCGATCGGGCGGCCCGAGTCGATCCCCTCCTGCAGGTCGATCGCGTCGACGGCGAAGATCCACGTGCCCGACTCGGCCATCCGCACGCGGTAGGACATGTGGCCGGGCGCGTGGCCCGGGGTCGCGATCGCCTCGACGCCGGGCAGGATCTCGCCGTCGCCGTCGAGCAGCCGCCAGTCGATCCCGTCGAGGTCGGTCTCGTAGAAGGCGCGGCTCGCCTCCTCGCCGGGGGCGGACGCGCGCCGCGCGAACGCCAGCTCGCGCCGCTGCAGCCAGACCGGGATCCCGCGCTGGTTGAAGTGGCGCAGGCCGCCGGTGTGGTCGAGGTGAAGATGCGACAGCGCGACGCCGGCGATCTCGTCGAGCGCGACGCCGACGCGCGCGAGCTGGTGCAGCAGCGGGTCGCCGTCGTCGCCCTCGTACGGCTGCTCGGGCAGCCCGGCGCGCCAGATCTCGTGCGGCGTGTCGAGCGGCAGGCCGGCGAACGGGGCCAGGTCGACGCCGCTCTCCAGCAGCAGCCAGCCGGCCGGCGTGTGGACGAGGATCCCGATGATCGGCAGCCTGCGGATCGCTCTGGAGCCGCCCTCCAGCGAGACCCACTCCGGCGCCGACTCCCAGCCGAGCAGCAGCGGGTGAAGGCGGTCGCAGGTGGGGAGGAGCGTGAGATCGGTGCCCTCTGAGGGCCCCGATTTCACGGCGAGCGGCGCGCCGAGGCCCTCGATCAGGCCGCGGGTGAGGTTTTCCACCAGCATGCCGGCCAGCCGCTCGCCCTTCTCGACCGAGGCCGGCGTCGCCGGGGCCAGCACGCCGCTCTGCGCGATGTGCGACGGCGGCGTGGGGCGCAGCTCGTAGAAGGGGCGCTCGGCGGCCTGATCGTCGGCGATCAGCGACTCGCGCACGAGGTCGCGCCGCAGCGCGAGCATCAGGCTCGTCTCGACGATCGCGGCGTGCTCGGCCGCCCAGCCGGGGAAGCCGTCGGCGTCGGCGAAGAGGAAGTCCAGCTCGCCCTCGCCGAACGACGCCCAGACGCGGTCGACGATCATCACCGTCACGTCGTCGAAGCCGCCGGCCTCGCGCGCCAGCTCGACGCCCTCGTACAGCAGGTTGACGTTCTCGGCATGCCAGTTGATCAGCGCGATCCGCGTGAAGCCGGAGCGGGCCAGCTCGCCGACGACGTCGCGCACGACCTGGATCAGCGTCGAGGCGCGCAGCGAGGTCGTCGCGGGGAAGCCCTGGCCGCCGCCGCTCAGCGGGTGGCTGCGGTTGCCGAACGGCTGCGGCGGCGGGATCACGCAGTGGACCCGCTCGGCGATCCGCTTCGACAGCTCGACCGGCAGCAGGTGGTCGACCGACACCGGCAGGTGCGGCCCGTGCTGCTCGGTCGCGCCGACCGACCACAGCGCGACCGCGCCGGCGCGCGCCGCCAGGTCGACCTCGGGCCACGTCATCTCGGCCATCATCGGGGCGCCCATCTAGGTCTCCATCACGGTCGCGGGAACCGCCGCGGTCAGCGCGGCGAGGATCGGGATCGGCTCGCGCGCCCAGCGCACGACGGCGACGAGGTCGCGCTCCGGGTCGCACCAGACGAGCTGCTCGCCGGTGCCGTGGGCGGCGAAGCCGGCGGCGCCGCAGCCCGGGTACTCGGTCCCGTCGGGACGGTTGAGCCACCACATCAGGCCGTAGGCCGGGCGCACGCCGGTGCTCTCGCGCTGCAGCTCGCACCAGCGCGGATCGAGCACCTGCGCGCCGCTCCAGACGCCGTCGCGCAGCTGCAGCAGGCCCCAGCGGGCGAGGTCACGGGCGGAGCACCACCAGCCGCCGCCCCAATGGCTGCCGCCGGTCACGACCGGCACGACGCGGCCGTCGGGCAGCTCGGTGCGCATCTGCCGCAGGCCGCGCCAGCTCCAGTCGGAGCTGACCCCGATCGGGTCGAAGACGCGGGTCCGGAAGACGTTGTCGAGCGAGTCGCCGAGCAGGTGGGTGAGCGCGAGCGCGCAGAGGTTGGTGCGGACGTCGTTGTAGGAGAAGCGGATGCCGGCGCCGTGGCGCGGCTCGCTCGGCGTCATCCGGCCCTGCGGATCGGCCCACCAGGGAACGCCGAACAGCTCGCCGCGCCAGTCGCTCGTCTGCGTCAGCAGATGGCGCCACGTGATCTCGTGGGCGGCGGCCGCGTCGCCGCAGGTGCCCTCGACGACGAGCGACGCGAGCTGCGGGACGCTGTCGAGGAACGGCGCGTCGAGGTCGCTGAGGAGGCCGTCGGCGTACGCGATCCCGGCGACGGTCGCGAGCGCCGACTTGGCGAGGCTGAAGCACATCTCGACGCGGTCGGAATCGCCCCACGAGGCGACCTCGCGGCCGCCGACCCAGACGACGCCGTTGGGACCGCCGCGGTCGAGCACATCGCCCATGATCTGCGGCCACGGCTCGTTCGCCAGCGTCGTCGTCAGCCACGCGCGCATGTCGCGCGGCAGCGCCGGCTCGCCGGCGAGCGCGAGCGCCAGCGCCCGCTCCAGCGCAACCGGCTCGATCCCGAGATCCTCGGCGGCGGCGTGCTCAACCATGGACGGCCTCCTTGCCTTCCAGCCATGCCCGCCAGCCGCCGAGCTGGGTGAACTCGGGGCGGCCGGCGACGCCGTGCGGCTCGCAGAGGAAGCCGATCGCGCTGGCGCCGTCCTCCAGCTCGACGGTCCCGAGCCCCAAGGGCGGGGCGATCTCGGTCAGCAGTCCGCCGAGTCCGGCAAGCGGCAGGCGCCACAGCTCGACCTCGATCGCGCCCCCGCCGTCGGCGTCCTCGTCGCCGACGCGGACGAGGCCGGGGCGGGCAGGCGTGCCGGCGAGCTCGTAGGCGCGATAGCGCGGCGCGGTGCGGGTCGCGCGCGCGAAGCGGCCGCCGAGCGCGAGCAGGCGGTGGTTGAGCGGCTGGCCGCGCAGGTGCGCGCCGGCGACGGCGACGAGCGGGTCGCCCGGCGCCGGCAGCGGCGGCTCGCCGTTCCACCACGCCGCCAGCTCCAGCAGCCAGCGGTCGGTCAGCGCTGGGCCGATCAGCTGGACGCCGAACGGCAGCCCGTCGGCGCGGCGCTCGCCCGGCAGCGCGACGGCGGCGCAGTCGAGCAGGTTGACGAACGTCGTGAAGTGGCCGAGCTGGGCGTTGACGCCGAGCGGATCGGCCGCGACCTCGGCATGGGTCGGGTGGCGGGCGGCGGTGGGGAGGAGCAGCGCGTCGGCCTGCGCGAACAGCGCCGCGGCCGGCGCGCGCAGCGCCTCCAACCGCTCCTGCGCCGCGTACGCCTCGGCCGCGCTCCAGCGCTCGGCCGCGAGCACGATCTGGCGGACGGAGGGGTCGAGGCCGTCGGCGGCGGGGGCGCTCGGGCCGGCGGCGGACTCGGCCTGGCCGGCGGCGGACTCGGCCTGGCCGGCGGCGGAGGCGGCGGGGGCGGCCCGGCCGGCGGCAGGGGCTGCCTGGCCCGCGACGTGGGCGTCTTGGCTTGCGGCGGGGGCGGGCTCGCCGGCGGCGGCCGCCTTCACGAACGCGCCGACGGCGGCGAACCGCTCCGCCACCCACGGGCCCTCGTACAGCAGCCGGCCGGCGGCCAGCAGCGGCTCGATCTCGACCTCGACCAGCTCCGCGCCGCGCGCGGCCGCCTGCGCGATCGTCGCGTCCCAGGCGGCGCGCGAGGGGGCGTCGAGCGGGGCGAGGGCGGCGGGCGTCGGGATCGCGAGCCGCGGCGGCAGCGCGCCGCCGCCGCGCGGGGCGCGATCGGCACGGCTGTACGCATCGGCGGGATCGGGCGCGTCGGCGACGTCGAGCACGCGGCGGGCGAGCGCGGCGTCGGCGGTCAGGATCGAGACGCAGTCGAGCGAGCGGCAGGCGGGGACGAGGCCGGCGGTCGACAGCAGGCCGCGGCTCGGCTTCGTCCCGACGAGCCCGTTGAAGGCGGCCGGGACGCGGCCGGACCCGGCGGTGTCGGTGCCGAGCGCGAAGTCGACCTCGCCGCGCGCGACCGCGACCGCCGAGCCGGAGGAGGAGCCGCCGGAGATCCGCTGTGCGTCGTCGACCGCGCTCGGCGCGCCGTACGGCGAGCGGGTGCCGACGACGCCGGTCGCGAACTGGTCGAGGTTGGTCGTGCCGAGCAGCAGCGCGCCGGCCTGCTCCAGCCGCGCGACGACGGTCGCGGTCTGCGCCGGCTCGTAGGCGAAGGCGGGGCAGGCGGCGGTCGTCGGCAGCCCGGCGACGTCGAGGTTGCCCTTGACGGCGAAGGTCGTGCCGTGGAGCGGCAGGCGGGTGCCGGCCGCGGCGGCGGCGTCGAGCGCGCGGGCGCGCTCGCGCACCGTCTCGGCGGGGATCCGCGCGATCCAGACGCGCTGGTCGTCCGGCTCGCCGATCGCGGCCAGCGCCCGCTCGGCGGCGGCGAGCGCGGGGCCGTGTCCGTCGGTGGAGGTCATGCGGGGGCTCCTGTTGCGGCGGCGGCCTCCTCCCACGCCGCGCGCTCGGCGGCGAAGGCGGCGGCGCGGCGGGTGGTGAAGGTCTCGGCCGCGGGGGCGAGCGGGCCGGCGTGGGCGGCGGGACGCAGCGTGCCGGGCTCGATCGCGACCGCGGTCGCGCCGCCGTGGAAGCCGTCGCGCAGGCGCGTCAGCTCGTCGTGCGAGACCGGCTCGAAGCGGATCCGGTCGAACGGGCGCAGCAGCCAGGGGAGGCCGTCCTCCAGGCCCTGCGCGTGGCCGCTCGTCGACCAGACCGGGATCGTGCGGCCGACGAGCTGGTAGCCGCCTGGCCCCTCCATCCCGTAGACGCACAGATACGCGCCGCCGATCCCGACGGCGTTCTCCGGCGTCCACGTGCGCGCCGGGTTGTACTTCGTCGTCACGAGCCGGTGGGCGGGGTCCAGCGGCGTCGCGACCGGCGCGCCAAGATAGACGTCGCCGAGCCCGAGCACGAGGTAGGTCGCGTCGAAGACGATCCGCTTGACCGCGTCCTCGGAGTCGAGCCCGTTGATGCGGCGGATGAACTCGATGTTCGACGGGCACCAGGGCGCGCCGGCGCGGACCGACTGCGCGTAGCGCGTGACCGCCTCCTGCGCCGCCGGGTCGTCCCACGACAGCGGCAGCCGCACGATCCGCGACGGCAGCTCGACCTCGCTCGCGGCCGGCAGCCCGCGCTCCAGCTCGCGCAGCAGGCCGAGCAGCGCCTCCTCGCCCAGCCGCCGCGGGTCGCGTCTGATCAGCAGCGAGCGGACGCCCGGCGTCAGCTCGCCGAGACCGTCCGGCGCGGCGGTTTGGAGCGCATCGGCGAGCGTGTGGATGCGGACGCGCAGGGCGAGGTCGAGCGTCTGCGGCCCGTACTCGACCAGCAGGTGCGCGTCGCCCATCGGGGCGTAGCGGACGGCGGGCGCTTCGGCGGCGGCGCGCGGGCTGGCGGGGGCGTCAGCGGTTCGCGGCGCGGCGGCGTCGGCGGCCTGCGGTGCGGGAGCGGCGTGCGGCGCGGCGGCGGCCTCCACCTGCGTGGGGCGGACGATCCGCGCGGCGGGCGCCGCCTCCTCCGGCGCCGGCGGCGCGGCGAGGGCGGCGATCGCGGCGTCGTGGCGGGTGGCGCGGGCGGCGGCGGTGGCGGCGTCGATCGCGCGCAGCTCGACCCGGTCGCCGGGGCGCAGCTGGCCGAGCTTCCAGAGGTCGGCGCTGACGACGGCGGCCGGCACGACGAAGCCGCCGAGGCTGGGGCCGTCCGGTCCGACGATCACGGGCGCGTCGCCGGCGAGCATGATCGCGCCGGGCGCATAGGCGGAGTCGTGGATGTTCGACGGGTGCAGGCCGGCCTCGCCGCCGTCGGGCCGCGCGAACGCGACGCGCGGGCCGACGAGGCGGATGCCGGTGCGATCGGAGTGGTGGTGGACCGTCCACGCCGCCCCGCCGCCGAGCAGCGCCTCGACGCCGGCCGCCGTCAGCAGCTCCGGCGCCCCGTGCGGCCCGGCCGTGACGTGGAGGATCCAGGGCGACTCGAAGGGGGTGGGGGCGGCGCTGTCGATCGAAAGCGGGTTGGTTCGAGTCCAACCCAGGGAGTTGGCGTCATCCCCAACCCCCAGCACGTCCCCCGCCGCCAGCGGTCGCCCTGGCTGGCCGATGCCGCCGAGCGTGAACGTCGCGCGGCTGCCCAGCTGCGGCGCGACGTCGAGCCCGCCGGCCACCGCCAGGTACGTCCGCAGCCCCGGTCCCTTCAGCGCGCCGATTCTCAGCACCGCGCCCGCCGGCACCGCGACCGCGCGATCGAACGGCAGCTCCACAGCGCCGTCGAGCCGCGCCCGCGTCGGCGCGCCGACGAGCGCGATCACGGCAGCGGACGAGAACCGCAGCCACGGCCCCGCGAGCGTGATCTCCAGCCCCGCGGCGCCCTCGGCGTTGCCGACGAGCAGGTTCGCGACCCGCAGCGAGCGCGCGTCCATCGGCCCCGACGGCGGCACGCCGACCTCCCACAGGCCGAGCCGTCCCGGCCAGTCCTGGACCGTCGTCAGCGTCCCGCCGCGCTCGACGGTCAGCTGGGGAGCCACGACAGCAGGCGGATCGGGGTCGGGTCGTAGGCGTTGCAGGGGTTGTTGAGCTGCGGGCAGTTGGAGATCAGCACGAGCACGTCGCGCGCCATCTCCATCTCGACGTGCTTGCCGGGCGCCGAGATGCCGTCGGCGAAGGTCAGCTCGCCGGCCGGCGTGACCGGCACGTTCATGAAGAAGTTGACGTTGGAGGTGAGGTCGCGCTTCTCCATCCCCTGCTCCAGCGCCAGCCGCGTGAAGGTGTCGCGGCAGGCGTGCATGTCGCGCACGTGACCGCCGTAGCGGATGACGTTCGACTCGCGCGAGCAGGCGCCGCCGAGCGTGTCGTGGCGACCGCAGGTGTCGTCGACGATCCGCAGCAGCTCGCCGCCCGCGCTGGAGCAGAGGACGCTGCCCGTCGTCAGGTAGATCGCGCCGTTGCGGGCGAGCGTGAGCTGCGCGTCGTAGCGGTCGGAGCGGTCGTGCGCGTCGTAGAAGAGCGTGTCGGCGGCCTGGTTGCCGTGCAGGTCGACGATGCGGAGGACGCCGCCGGCCGGGACGACGCCGGCCCAGCCGTCACCGGCCTCGACGACGACGTCGAGCGCGGCGGTCGCGGGATCGCGGGACATCTAGACCAGGGCCTCCTCGGAGGCGGCGAACCCGCGCTCGTTCTCGGGACGGAAGGTGCGCGCGGCGTCGTCGGCCGGCGCGGGCGGGACCGCGACCAGCTCCAGCGTCGCCGCGCGCGGCGCGTACTCCGCGGCGGGGTCGAGCGGGTGCTGGCCGGCGTGCAGCAGCACCAGCGTCGGCAGCTCGGCGCGCAGCTCGACGGCGTCGCCGGCCGCGCTGTTGCCGGGGACGAACGCCAGCCCGCCCGCGTCGTCGACCCCGACGCGCGAGAAGAAGTGGATCGCCGGCGGCAGGTCGCGCGGGCCGAGCCCCTGCTTCGACAGCTCGACGAGCAGCTGGCGGAGAGCGCTGCGGTGCATCTCGTTGCGCGCCGCCTGGTAGGAGCGCGCGCCGTAGCGCGCGGCGACGTCCCCGTCGGAGGGGAGCGGGGAGAGCGGGTCGTGCCAGCCGCAGTCGTCGCGCGTGATCGACATCAGCACGCGGCCCATGTCGGAGTAGAGCGCGTTGCCGGCGGTCAGGTACGCGACGAACTGCGCCTTCAGCGTGTCCGCCATCGAGTAGCGCTCGGCCGGCCAGTCGGCGCGCAGCAGCAGCGCGGCGACGTTGGCGCCGTCCTCGCGCGCGGTGATCCGCAGCGCGCGGCCAGGTCTGACGACGAGCGCGGCGGTCGCGCCCCCGGGCAGCTCGCGCGTGAGCAGCGCGGCGGTCACGCGCGCGCCTCGTCCGCGCCGTCCGCCGCCCGCCGCCCCAGCGGCACGCCCGGCTGCGCGGCGAAGGCGTCCTTCATCGCGGCGGTCGTCGTGAGCGCGTCGCGCTGGAGGTACTCGATCGCTCTCAGCGCCGCGTCGTGCGCCGGCACCGAGGAGCCGCCGACGGCGTCGGCGACGACCCGCAGGTGGTAGTCGTGCTGGTGCGCGTCGACCGCGGTGTAGTGGATGCAGACGTCGGTCAGCCCGCCGACGAGCACGACCGTCCTGATCCCGTGCGAGCGCAGCACGAGGTCCAGCTCGGTCGCGAAGAAGGCCGAGTAGCGGCGCTTGCGGATGAGGAACTCGTCGGGGCCGGGGACGAGGTCGGGCGCCAGCTCGGTCGACGGCTCGCCCTCGACGCAGTGGACGCCCTCGGCGCCGTCCAGCTCTCGGCCGATGTCGACCAGCGACGGCTTGTGGACCTCCTGGATGAAGACGACCGGCACGTGGTTGGCGCGCGCGGTCGCGACCAGGTCGAGGACCCGCTGGTAGCGGACGGCCTTGCCGTCGGTGTGGGCGATGCCGGGGCTGCTGCCGCCAGGATCGCCCTGCACGTCGACGACGATCAGCGCCAGCGGCGCGGACGGGGGAGCGGCGGCGCCGCCCTGCGCGTCGGCGGAGGGCGCGCCCTGCGGCGTGGCGGAAGCGTCGGTCACGTCGGCGATGCTAAACGGGATCCACGCTGGATGCAAGTGGATCCAACTTGTGCCAATGTGTGCGCACGCACCCCCGCTGCGGCGCGTTCCGGCGCCACTGTGAAGTACGATTTGCAATGGATCCGGCCATCCGGGCATCGGATCCACAGCACTCAATCGGGGGTTACCGACGACGATGACCGCGACGACGAGGGAGCAGGAGCCGCAGGCGCTGGTCGACGACCTGGCGGAGCGCATCCGCCAGCGGATCATGACCGGCGAGATCCCGATCGGCGCACAGCTGCGGCAGGCCGCGCTGGCGTCCGAGTTCGGCGTCAGCCGCACGCCCGTGCGCGAGGCGCTGCGGCAGCTCCAGACCGGCGGCCTGATCACCGTCGTCCCCAACCGCGGTGCCGTCGTCCGCGTCCCGTCGCCGTGGGAGGTCCGCTCCGCCCACGAGGTCCGCGCCGAGCTGGAGGGCCTCGCCGCCGAGCGCGCCGCGACCCGCATCACCGAGCCGCAGCTCGCGATCCTGCGCAGAGCGAACGAGACGATGCGCAGAGCGGCCGAGAAGGCGAGACCGCGTCAGGCCGCGGCCGGCGCGACCGCGCCGACGACGCTCGCCAACGACGAGATCCACACGACGATCCACGAGGCCGCCCGCAACCCGTGGCTCGGCAGGATGATCAACCAGATCAACGAGTCGTTCCCGCGCAACGTGCTCGCGCTCGTGCTCGCCTCAGATCCGGCCGCCCGCCGCCTCACCGTCGTCGAGCACGACCAGATCATCGGCGCGCTCGAGGCCGGCGACGGCCCCGCCGCCCGCGCCGCGATGCACAAGCACGTGATCGAGTCGGGCGAGCAGCTCGCGCGCTGGTACGAAGAGCGCTCGACGACCGTCTTCCAGGCGTAGCGGCTAGCGCGCCGCCGCCGCTTCGAGTCTCTCGGCGGCGAGCGCGCCGAGCTCGTCGGCTTCGATCGCTTCCTGCGAGTTCCCTCCGGTGAGGTGGAGCAGCGTCGTCAGCACGCCGGCGCGGACCATCACGCGGTCGTCGCAATAGGTGTTCGCCCTGCCCTCGTAGCGTCCGCTCAGGAATCTCGCGAGACCGCAGAGGCGGAGACCGGCGGCCTCGTCGCCGAACAGGACCGACGGCAGCTCGAGCGGCACGGAGCGAAACGAGCCGAGGCGGGTTCTGATGCCCGATTCGCGGGCGCTGGCGCGCAGCGTGGCGGTGAACTCCCGCATGAAGCAGCGGCGAGCCCGCTGCGAGCCGAAGGCAGCGAGCGCCCGCCGCGCGGCGGCCGTGCCGGACTGGCGCTCGACGACCTGGACAAGCGACCCGGCCTGCTGGTCTGGGTTGAGCTCGAAGAAGGGCCCGAACGCTCCGTCGCGCGGCGGCGCGATCGGCTGGAGGCAGTGGGCGTCGCGGTGCGGCCATTGGTACTGGATGACCGCGTCGTGCGGCGTCCATCCCTCCGGCAGCTCCGACACGACCAGCAGTGCGCTGCGCAGACGCTCGCGCGGACTCATCGCGGTCGCGGCCGGGGGCGTCGCGGCGGGCGCCGGGGCGGTGTCGGCGGTCGTCGCAGGCGCGGCGGCGGTCGTCGTCGCGCCGTCGGAAGCGTTGCCGCCGCAGCCGGCGACGGCGAGCGCGGCGCCGGCCAGCAGCGCCGTCAGGGCGCGTGCAAGGTGGTTCTCCATCAGAGCGTCTCCTCCAGCCGTCTCGCGGCGAGCGTGGCGAACTGTCTGGCGCGGTACGGGTCGGGTGCGCCGAAGGCGTTGATCGTCAGCGTCGTCGTCGCGTGCTCGTGGCGGACGATCACGACGTCGTTGCAGAGACGCCGCTCGGTGTTCTGGGCGAAGGCGGTCGCGCAGACGTGGAGGCCGGCGCGGTCGTCGGCGAGCGCGGGCAGCTCGAGCGGCGAGGCGTGCAGGTCGCTGAAGCTGACGTCGCCTCTGAGCGTGTCGCGCAGCCACGGCAGGAACGAGCGCACGAGGCAGCGGCGCGAGCGCGGCGTCTCGAAGGCGGCCATCACCTCGCGCGCGACGTCCTCGCTCGCGTGCAGCTCGACGACCTGCTCGAGCTGGACGATCGTGCCGTCGCGCTGCTCGGAGGCGCTGTCGGCGAACTGCGGCCCGAGCGCGCCGGCGAGCGGCGGCGTGGCGCGCGGCAGACAGGCGACGACGGCGAGGTCGTCGCCGCTGAGTCTGCGGATCTCAGAGTACGCCTGCCAGTTGTCGGGCAGATCGGACTGCTCCAGCAGCGCCGCCCGCGCCAGCGCCTGCGGCGAGGGCGGTCTGACGGCGGTGGTCGTCGGCGCCGGCTGCGGCTGCACCTCGCCGACGCGCTCGAACTTGCTGCCGCCGCCGCAGCCGCCGGCGGCGACCGCGGCGCAGGCCAGCAGTCCGACCGCGGCCCGGCGTGCGCTCAGCAGCTCGTTCCCCATCGCCCCGGCACTCTAGTGAGTGCCGACGCGCCACGTCCTACTGCGCCGGCTGCGCCTCCAGCCGCGTCGTCGAGATGAAGTCGAGGTCGGGACGGGCGGTGCCGGCGACGAGGTCGGCGAGCGCCTCGCCGAGGGCGGGGGCGAACTTGAAGCCGTGGCCCGAGCAGGCCGAGGCGACGAGCACCTGGGGGAGATCGGGGACGGGACCGACGACGAAGCGCTTGTCGGGCGTGAAGGCGTAGAGGCAGGTCAGCGACGACTGGATCGGGCCCGCGGCCGCCGGCAGGTGGCGGGCGGCGACGGCCGCCAGCTCGGCCAGCTCGGCCTCGGTCGCCGGCTCGCGCGGGCGGTCGGGGTCGATCTCACGGCCGTCGTCGAGGCCGATCTTGACGCCGCGGCCGCGCAGGGCGGCGATTCCGTAGACGAGCCCGATCGGCAGGTCGAACGAGAAGCAGCCGAGCGACGGCGGCACGACCAGCGCGGGGTTGCGCGGCTCCAGGTAGACGTTGACGATCCGCGCGATCCGCTGGCGCAGGCCGAGCTGCGGGACCAGCGACGGCAGCCACGGCCCGCCGCAGACGATCAGCCGGTCGGCGCGCAGCCGCCCGCCGACGCTGTCGACGCGGACGCCGTCGCCGTCGGGCTCCCACGCCAGCAGCGGCTCGGCGTCGCGCAGCTTCGCGCCGGAGCGGCGCGCGAGCAGCTGCAGCGCGCGCAGCGAGCGGTCGGCGTGCAGCAGGCCGGCGGCCGGGTCGTAGAGCCCCTCCAGCTCGTCGCCGAGCTCGATCGCGGGGAAGACCTCGCGCGCGGCGTCGGCGTCGAGCACCGTGCAGCCGGGGCCGCGCAGCGCGTCGGTCGCGCCGACCGGACGGGCGAACAGCCCGCCGGAGCGCTCCAGCAGCCGCTCGCCGGTCGCCTCCTCCAGCCGCGCCCAGGCGTCGTAGGCCAGCTCGACGAACGGGTCCCAGACGGGGTTCGGGTAGGCGCGGCGGATCATCCGCGTCTCGCCGTGCGAGGAGCCGCGGTCGTGGCCGAGCCGGAAGCGCTCCAGCGCGACGACCTTGAAGCCGCGCTCAGCCAGCGCGCGCGTCGTCGCCGAGCCGTGCGCGCCGAGGCCGACGACGACCGCGTCGACCCGCTCGACCGGCGGGCCGGGCGTCGCCGGGTAGGAGGGCGCGGGCGGGCGCGCGGACCCTGCGGCACCCGCGCCCGCCGCGCCGGCGCCGGCGCCCGCCGCCGAGCCGTTCGCGGACGCGCCGTTGCCGGACGCCGCTCCCGCCAGCTCGGCCCGCGGCGCGACCGACAGCCGCGCAAGCGCGGCGACGCCGTCGCGCAGCGCGTTCAGGTCGCCGTCGTCGCTGTAGACATGGATCGACGCGCGCACGACCGCCGGCAGCGCGCGCGGCTCGAGGTCCCAGCGCCCGTGCGAGGCCGGCACCGAGACGACGTGGACGGCGCGCACCGCGAGCTGGGCGGCGACGTCGCGCGCCGGCATCCCGTCGACGGTGAAGGTGACGATCGCGGAGCCTGCGGCGCCCGCCGGGTCGGCGATTCGCACGCCGGGGAGCGCTGAAAGCTCGCCGCGGAGGCGATCCGACGCCGCCCCGAGGTGCTCGCTCACAGACGCCACCCCGAGCCCGTCCAGCTCCGCCAGCGCGACCCCGAGCCCGAGCCGCAGCGCGTGCGAGCCCTCCCACGTCTCGAAGCGGCGGGCGGCGTCGACGAGCGTCCAGTCGCGCTCGCCGGTCCACTCGGCGCCGCGCACGTCGGGCGCGGTCGGCGCGAGCCGCTCCAGCAGCCCGCGGCGGACGACGAGCACGCCGGTCCCGCGCGGCCCGCGCAGGAACTTGCGGCCGGTCGCGACGAGCAGGTCGGCGCCGATCGCGGCCGCGTCGAGCGGCAGCTGGCCGGCCGACTGGGTCGCGTCGACCAGGTACGGCACGCCATGCAAGCGCGCCAGCTCGCCGGCCGCGGCGACCGGCTCGATCAGGCCGGACGACGTCGGCACGTGCGTCACCACGAGCAGCGCGGCCGGACCGGCCTCCAGCGATGCGGCGAGCGCGTCGAGGTCGAGCGCGCCGTCCTCGCCGCACGGCAGCAGCTCGACGACGACGCCGCGCTCGCGCTCCAGCGTCAGCAGGTGCAGCGCGCACGAGACGTAGCCCGAGCGCGACACCAGCACGCGGTCGCCGCGGCCGAGCCGCAGCGCGTCGACCGCGCGCTGCCAGGCGACCGTCGCCGACTCGGTCAGCGCGATCTCGTCGGCGGCCGCGCCGAGCACGTTGCCGGCGAGCGCGTAGAGGCCGTCGAGCCGGGGGCGGACGGCGTGGGCGGCCTCGTAGCCGCCGATCCGCGCCTCCAGCTGCAGCTGCTCGGTCACCGCGGCCAGCGTGCGCGCGCTCGGGAGCGCGGCGCCGGCGGCGTTGAGATGGTGGGCGTCGCCCACCCCGGGCGTGCGAGCCCGTTCGAATTCGACGTCTATCGGGCTCACAATGCGATCGTCACGCTCTTGAGTTCGGTGAAGGACTCGACCGCGGCGTCGCCGAGGTCACGGCCGAGGCCGGACTGCTTGACGCCGCCGAAGGGGATCGCGGCGTCGAAGGCGTTGTAGGTGTTGACCCAGACCGTGCCGGCCTCCAGCTCGGCGGCCATCCGGTGTGCGCGGCTGAGGTCGCGCGTCCAGACGCCGGCGGCGAGGCCGTAGGCGGAGTCGTTGGCGAGCGCGAGCGCCTCCGCCTCGTCGGCGAACTCCATCACGCCGACGACCGGGCCGAAGATCTCCTCGCGCGCGATCCGCATCCCCGGCGTCATCCCGCCGAAGAGGACCGGCGGCACGTAGTAGCCGGGGCCGTCGGGCGCCGCGCCGGTCGCGATCACCGACGCGCCCTCGGCCGTGCCGATCTCGACGTAGCCGGCGACGCGCTCGCGCTGCTCGGCGGAGACCAGCGGCCCGACGTTGACCATGCCGGCGAAGCCGGGGCCGACCTTCAGCCCGCGGACCGCCGCGGCGAGCCGCTCGCGCGCCTCCTCGGCGATCGACGACTGCACCATCAGGCGGCTGCCGGCGGTGCACATCTGGCCGGAGTGGCCGAAGACGCCGCGGATCGCCATCGGGATCGCGGCGTCGAGGTCGGCGTCGTCGAAGATGATCTGCGGCGACTTGCCGCCCAGCTCCAGCGTCACGTGCTTGACCGCCGGCGCGGCGGCGGCCATCACGAGCCGGCCGACCTCGGTCGAGCCGGTGAAGGTGATCTTCGCGACGTCCGGGTGCTCGACCAGGCGCGCGCCGCTGCGACCGTCGCCGGTGACGACCGAGACGACGCCCTCGGGGATGCCGGCCTCGGCGCACAGCGCGGCCAACCGCAGCGCGGACAGCGGCGTCTGCTCGGCCGGCTTGATCACGACCGGGCAGCCGGCCGCGAGCGCCGGGGCGAGCTTCCAGCAGGCGATCATGAAGGGGAAGTTCCACGGCAGCACGGCCGCGACGACGCCGGCCGGCTCGCGCACGACGTAGGCGTGGCGGCCCGGCTGCGGCGCCGCGACGGTGCCGGTGAGGCGGGTCGGCGCGCCGGCGAAGTGGCGCAGCGCGGCGAGCCCCAGCTCGACGTCGCCGCGGGCGCGCTCGATCGGCTTGCCGTTGTCGAGCGTCTCGAGGACGGCGATCTCCTCCGCCTCGGCGGCGACCAGCTCGGCCAGCCGCTGCAGCGTGTCACGCCGCGCGGTCGCCGGCAGCTTGCGCCAGCGGCCGTCGCGGTGGGCGGCGAGCGCGGCGGCGACGGCGGCGTCGACCTCCGCGTCGGTCGCCTGCGGCACGTGCGTGAGGACCTCCTCGGTCGCGGGATCGATCACCGTGATCGTCTCGCCGCCGGCGCCGTCGACCGGCGCGCCGGCGATCGACATCGGCGTCAGCGCGGGGAAGGCGGGGAGCACGGCGGTCACTTGGCGCCGTCCCCGTGGCAGCAGTGCCCGCCCTGCGCCGACTGCGGCCGCGCGAGGTCCATCGCCGGGTTGCGGTCGAAGAAGCCGTCGGGCTCGAAGCGCATGTGGCCGCGCGCGACCGGCATCACCGGCCAGTCCTCCGGGCGCGGCAGGTGGTGGGTGCCGACGATCGCCCAGACGGCCAGCTCGGCGGGATCGAGCGAGCGGTCCGCTTCCCGCCATCTGTGGATGCCGTCGGCGCCGGGCTCGGCCTGGTTGGGGTACTCGCCGCCGATGTAGCGCTCCGCGTCGCTGCGCTTGGTCGCCCACACGTGCTGCTCGACGAACGGCGCGCGACGGCCGGAGACCGAGTGCGGCCGCGCGAACGGGACCGCGGTCGAGTCGACGTGGAGGCGGTAGGCGGTCGGCTCGCCGTAGCGGTTGGTCTCGCTGTCGCTCTCGACGCGCCAGTGGACGGCGCGCGACGGGTCGTTGCGTCTCGCTGCCGCCGACTCGCTCGCGAGCAGCGTGCGGACGGCGCGGACCGCGTTGCCGTACGGGTCCAGCGCCGGATCGGTCTCCGGCTCGGCGTGGACCTCGGCGATGCGGTTGAGCGGCCCGTCGACCTCGGTGTCGAGCCGCACGGCGAAGTAGTGCTGGTGGGTCGCCGCCTGCACGTTCGGCGCGACCATGCGGCCGTGCAGCGGCTGCTCGCCGTCGGGGATGCCGGCGGCGGAGAGGATCCCCGTCAGCTTGATCTCCAGCTCGATCGAGCCGTCCTGGAAGAGCGACCAGAAGAAGCCGTAGTCGTAGTTGGCGACGGTCGCGAAGGAGGAGACGATCAGCCGCCGCGAGCGCCGCACCTCGACCTCGCCGGTGCGCCCGTTCGTGTGCTTCCAGGCGATCCCGTGGTCCTCCTCGTGCATGCAGATCGCGTGTCTGATGTCGCGCACGGAGCCGTCGCCGTCGACGACGGTCGCGTCGAAGTAGTGGATCAGGCCGAGGCAGTCGCAGCCCAGCTCCAGCGAGTTCGTCATCACGCCGGCGCCGTACTCGCCCCAGTCGAAGAAGTTCTTGCGGTACTGCGAGGCGGTCGGGTCGAGGTACGGGACGTACATCTCGTTGACGGCGGCGCGCTTGAGCACGGGGCGGTCGAGGAAGGTCAGCTCGTGCAGCACGAGCGCCTCGCGGTGGTCGAAGCCGACGCGGAATCTCCAGCCCTGCCAGTCGACCTGCCAGCCGTCGACGGTGAACGACGGGCCCTCGGCCTGCTCGACCTCCAGCGGCTTCAGGTTCGGCCGCGGCGCGCCCCACTCGCCCTCGGCGAAGGTGCCGCGCTCGCTCGCCATTCTGACGACGCCGCGGTCCTCGATCTCCAGCAGCTCCATCGTGTCGAGGTCGACGATCGGCATCAGCCCCTCGACCGGGCGCGCGTAGCCGTTGTCTTTCACGTCCTCGCGGTGCCAGGTCGCGCCCCAGGCGACGCGGCGGCCTCTGTACCGCTCCGGGACGAAGCCGCCGAGCGACTCGGCGTCGACCATCGTCAGCGACGGGTCGTCGATGCCGCGCTTGGCGAGCGCCGCGACGAATGCGGGGTTCGCGCGGCAGGCGGCGGCGAACAGGCGCGACTCGTGCGGGGTGATCGGCGGCTGGTCGTCGTGCAGGTCGTCCCAGCGGTCGGCGCTGGCGGCCTCGCCGTCGAGCAGCACCGAGACGTGCCAGGAGCGGTGGTTGCCGGCGTCGCGCACGATCACCTCGGCGCGCCGCTCGCCGGCGCGGGCCGCGGCCTCCTCCAGCGAGACGACCGTGAAGCGCAGCGGCTCGCCGAGGCGCTCGTCGGACCTGACGGCCGCGACGACGGCCGCCATCTCAGCCGGGCTGAGCGGGTCGAGCGGATGGCCGGCGGACCCAGCGGTCGTCGGGCGGCCGGAGCCGGGGGCGAGCATGCTCATGACGGTCGGTCCTCGTCGTCGGGGGCGGGTGCGAAGGTGGTCGCGACGCCGTCGGCGCGCGGGTCGGTGGCGGCCTGCTGCGCGCCGTCGGCGGCGAGTCGGGCGGCCTGGACGTGGCCGGCGAGCCCGGTCGGGGCGGGCAGGCGCTCGAAGGCGACGCCGGCTTCGGCGGCTTCCGCGGCCAGCCCGTCGAAGCGGCCGGCGGCGTCGGCTGGCGCCGGCACGGCGGCGTCGGCGGCGGGTGCGGCGTCGGCGGCGGGTGCGGCGGCCTCCGGCTCGGCCAGCACGGTCTCGACCTCGCGGTCCATGTCGCGCGTGCCGACGACCCAGCGCGGGCGGGCGACGGCGGCGGGCAGGTCGGCGGACGGGTCGGCGAGGTCGGCGGCGAGCTGCGCGAGCACCTGCGGCTGCGCGCGGCCGCCCTGGCAGCCGGCGGCGGTGATCGTCCCGTCGGCGATCACGAGCGCGGGGCAGAGCGTGTGCGGCGGCCGCAGCCCGCCGCCGATCTCGGCCGGATGGCCGGGCTGGAGCGAGAAGGCCGAGCCGCGGTTGTGCAGCACGATGCCGGTGCTCGGCTCCAGCAGCCCGGCGCCGAAGGTCTGGTAGACCGATTGCACGACGGTCACCGCCCGCCCCTCGCTGTCGATCGCGGCGATCGCGACCGTGTCGCCGGCCGCGCGCTCGTTGCCGGCGGGGAGCAGGTCGGCGGCCGCGGGCGTCGCGCCGGAGGCGTCTGCGCGCGGCGGGCCGGCGGGCGTCGTGTCGGACGCGGCGGCGGCGCGCGGTGAGCCGGCGGGGTCGGCGGCGCGCAGCGCGGCGAGGTCGAGCGGGCCGCGGCGGGGGTCGCCGAGGAAGCGGTCGCGGGCGGCGGCGGCGTCGCGGGCGCGCTGCAGCGGGAGGCGGTCGCCGTCGAGGCCGTCGAGCATCGCCAGCAGCGTGATGCCGGCCGACGGCGGCGGCGCGACGTGCCAGGTCGCGCCGAGCAGCTCGGCGCTCAGCGGCGCGGCCTGCTCGGCGCGGTGGAGGGCGAGGTCCGCGAGCGTCATCGCGGAGCCGGCCGCCTGCATGCCGCCGACGAGCGCGGCGCCGACGGCGCCGCCGTAGAAGCTGCCGGGGCCGTCGGTCGCGATCGTCTCCAGCGTCGCGGCGAGGGCGGGCTGGACGAGCGTGTCGTCGCTCGTGAGCGCGCGCCCGCCGGGCGTCAGCAGCGCGCTGAGGCCGGGGTCGGCGGCGATCTGCGGCGCGCGCGCCTCGATCGCGCGGGCGAGGCCGGGCGCGACCGGCACGCCGTCGCGCGCGAGCGCGGCGGCGCGGCGCAGGTGGCCGGCGAGCGGCAGCCGCG
>NZ_JAUTDN010000047.1 GCF_030646155.1 Conexibacter sp. CPCC 205762 | reverse complement strand
GGGCGGGCGACGGCGGGCGCGGGCGGCGGGCGCGGGCGGCGGCGGGCGCGGGAGGCGGCGGCCGGCGGGGCTCATGCGCCGGCGAGCAGCACCACCTTGCCGGTGTTGCCGCCCTGCTCGGCGAAGCGGAGCGCGGCGGCGGCGTCGGCGAGCGGGAAGCGGCCGGCGACCTGCGCTCTCAGCTCGCCGTCGGCCAGCAGCGCGAACAGACGCGTGAGGTCTTCTCTCAGCTCTGCGCGGTAGCGCGCGGGGCGCAGCCTGCGGCCGGCCCAGAGGTTGAAGAAGAGCGCCCTGCGACCGTTTGGCAGCAGGTTCCAGAGCGTCAGGCGGCCGAGCAGCTTCAGCACCGGCAGCCGCGGGTTGCCGGGCTCGTCCTTGGTCGCGGCGGTGCCATAGGAGACGAGCGTCCCGCCGCGCGCGAGCATCCGCCACGACGCCTCGATGCCGGCGCCGCCGACGTGGTCGAAGACGGCCGCGACGCCGTCGGGCGCCAGCTCGCGCACGCGTGCCGGCACGTCCTCGGCGCGGTAGTCGACCGCGATCGCACCCAGCGCGGCGACCCCCTGCTGCTGTCTGCCGCCGGCGACGCCGATCACGCGCACGCCGGCCGCGCGGGCGAGCTGGACCAGCAGCGAACCGACCCCGCCCGCCGCGCCGAGCACGACGATCGTCTCCCCCGCGCTGACCTTCGCGCTGCGGTGGAGCATCCGCTGGGCGGTGACGCCGTTGACGATCGCGGTCTCCGCGGCGACCGCGTCGAGGCCGTCCGGCAGCGGCACGAGGTCGGCGCGGTCGAGCACGACCCGCTCCGCCCAGGCACCGGTTCTCGTCAGCGCCGCGACGCGCATGCCGGGGCGCAGGCCGTCGCCCGCGCCAGCCGCACCGCCGTCCGCGCCCGCCGCGCCGCTGCCCGCGCCCGCCGCGCCGCTGCCCGCGCCCGCCGCCTCCGAGCCTCCGCCGAGCCGCTCGATCACGCCGACGAGGTCGTAGCCGGGGACGAACGGGAAGGCCGGCTGGTCGTAGTACTTGCCCCGCCGCATCTGCTGTTCGGCGAACGAGACGCCGGTCGCCTCGACGCGCACGAGCGCCTCGCCGGCACCCGGCTCGGGCAGCTCCCGCCGCACCGCGCGCAGCGTCTCCGGCGCACCGATCGCGGGCAGTTCAATCTGAAGCGTACGCATGATCCACATCCCTTGGTATCGACTCTTCACTTGAGTTAGAACCTATAACATTTCTAGCACGACTAGCACAACGCAACATGGTGTTACGATGTTCGAATGCCGACCGGAAGCGATGCGATCGAGCCGCTCAGCCGCCGTGAGCGTCTGCGCGCCCAGACCCTCGACGAGATCAAGCAGCACGCGCTGGCGCAGGTCGCCGAGGGTGGCGCCGGTGCGCTGTCGCTCAACGCGATCGCAAAGGCGATGGGGATGTCCGGTCCGGCGATCTACCGCTATTTCGCCGCCCGCGAGGAGCTGCTCGGCGCGCTCGTGACCGACGGCTACGGCGAGCTGGCGGAGGTCGTCCGCAGCGCCGCCGCGATCGGCCCGCGCCGCGCGCCCGCGCGGCGGTTGGCGCAGGTGGCGGACGCCTACCGGGCGTGGGCGCTTGCGAACCCGTACCGCTACGGCCTGCTGTTCAGCGTCCGCCCGCCCGGATACGCCGAGCCAGGGGAGGCGATCTCCGCGATCCAGCCGGCGATGGGAACGCTGCTGGAGCTGCTCGGGCGGGTCGCGAAGGGGGCGGCCGACGCCCGCGCGAGGGGCGCGGGCGGGGCGGGCGCGGGCGGGGCCGGCGGGGCGGGCGCGGGCGCGGGCGTGCCGTCGCCGAAGCTCGCGGGGCAGCTCCGCCGCTGGGCCGGTGCGCGCGGCGAGGACGAGACGGCGGCGCCGGCGCTGCTGCTGCTCGGGGTCCTCACCTGGACGCGGCTGCACGGGATCGTGACGCTGGAGCTGGCCGGCGTCGTCGGCGACATGGGGCTCGACGGCCGGCTGCTCGTGCAGGCGGAGCTGGAGACGGTCGTCGCAGCCGCCGCGAGCGGCATCATCCCCTCTCCCGCCACCGCAACGAGAAGGAATCGCCGATGACCGCCACTCCCCCGTTCGCCGTCCACGTCGCCGACGTCGAGCTGGAGCACGCGCCGCTGCCGGCCGAGCAGGTCGTCTCCGGCGATCCGACCGTCGCCGCGCGCGAGCTGTGGCGGGCGCCGGCCGGCGCCGTCAGCGCGGGCGTCTGGGAGATCGGCGAGGGCGTCTCGACCGACGTCGAGGCCGACGAGCTGTTCGTCGTGATCAGCGGCCGCGCGACGATCGCGTTCGCCGACGGCCGCGTCGTCGAGGCCGGCCCCGGCGACGCCGTCGAGCTGCGCGCCGGCGACAGAACGACCTGGACCGTCCACGAGCGCCTGCGCAAGGTCTACGTCGTCGTGGAGTAGGCGGGCGTCAGCGCGGGGCGCGGGGCGCGGGGCGTCTGCGCGGGGCGCGGAGCATCTGCGCGGGGCCGCCGGGCGTCAGCGCACGTCGCCGTCGTCGCGCGCCGGCCGCGACGGCCACCAGACGCGCTCGCCGACGTCGTGCACGAGTGCCGGCACCAGCACCGAGCGCACCAGCAGGGTGTCGAGCAGAACGCCGAACGCCACCACCGTGCCCAGCTCCGTCAGCAGCACCAGCGGCAGTACCGCGAGCGCGGAGAAGGTGCCGGCGAGGACGACGCCCGCGCTCGTGATCACGCCGCCGGTCACCGCCAGCGCGGCGAGCACGCCCCGGCGCGTGCCGCGCCGCGCGGCCTCCTCGCGCGCCCGCGCCATCAGGAAGATCGTGTAGTCGATCCCGAGCGCGACGAGGAAGACGAACGCCAGCAGCGGCAGCGCCGGGTCGACCGCCGGCAGGTCGAGCACGTGGCCGAAGATCACCACCCCCGCCCCCAGCGCGGCCGCCGCCGACAGCGCCGTCGCGGCCAATAGCAGCAGCGGCGCGACGACCGCGCGCAGCAGCGCGATCAGGATCAGCAGCACGACCAGCAGCGTCAGCGGCGGGATCGCGAGGTTGTCGCGCTCGGCCGCCTGGCGCAGGTCGTACGACTGTGCCGTCTGGCCGCCGATCAGCGCCTCCGGCGCGACCGCGTGGACCGCCGCGCGCAGCCGCGGGATCGCCGCGACAGCCCGCTCCGAGAAGGGATCGGAGGCCAAGACGACGCTCAGCTGGGTGCCCGGTCTCCCCTCCTCCGTGCGCTGGATCCCGGCCGCCGCGTCGCTGCGCTCCACCGCCGCCCGCACCGCCTCGACGTCGCCGCCCGGCGGCACGATCACGCTCGCCGGCGCCGAGCTGCCCGCCGGGAAGTGCTCGGCCAGCAGCGCCTGCCCCGTGACCGCCTCCGGGTTGCCGCGCAGCTGCTGCTCCTGCGTCAGCGAGGTGTCGATCCCGGTCAGGCCGAGCGCGAGCACGGCCAGGATCGCGGTCGCGCCGAGCCACAGCCGCCGCGGATGCGCCTCGATGCGGCGGCCGAGCGCGTGCCAGATGCGGTGCTCGCGCGGGTCGTCGGCGGGGTCGCGCGGCGTCGCGGCGCCAGGCGCGGACGCGGCGACGACCCGCGGCACGTACGGCCAGAAGGCGCGGCGGCCGACCAGCACGAGCGTCGCGGGCAGCACCGTCAGGCTCAGCAGCAGCGCGAGCGCGACGCCGACCGCGCCGAGCGGGCCGATCGAGGCGGTCGAGTCGACGTCGGCCAGCACCAGCGTCAGCAGGCCGGCGATCACCGTCCCGCCGCTGGCGAGGATCGCCGGGGCGGCGCCGCGCAGCGCCGCAGCCATCGCGCGGCCCGCGTCCTCCTCTCGCCGCAGCTCCTCGCGGTAGCGGGCGACGAGCAGCAGCGCGTAGTCGGTCGCGGCGCCGAAGACGAGCACCGACAGGATGCCGGCGTTCTGGCCGTTGATCGTCAGCCCGGCCTCGCCCAGCAGCGCCGCCATGCCGCGGCTGGCGCCCTCCGTCAGCAGCACCGTGAAGAACGGCACGAGCCAGAAGATCGGCGAGCGGTAGATCAGGATCAGCAGCACCAGCACGAGCCCGCCGGTGACCGCGAGCAGGCGCGTGTCGGCGCCGGCGAAGACGTCCTTCAGGTCGGTTGTGAAGCCGGCCGGGCCGGTGACCGCGGTCTCCAGCCCCGGCGGCGCGTCCGTCAGCGCGGCGCGCAGTTCCTTCACCGCTTCGGCGACCGCGTCGCCGTCGCCAGCCCGAAGCGGCACCGGCAGCAGCGCGGCGGCGCCGTCGCGCGCGAACGTGACCGGCGGCAGCCTGTCGACGGCCAGCGGCAGCGAGCCATCGGCGGCGGCAGCGCGCCCCCGCGACAAAGCCGCTCTGTCCGCCCCCGTCAGCCCGCCGTCGCGCGCGGCCACGACGACCGCGGGCGAGACGTCACCGGAGGGGAACTGCCGCGCCGCCTCCAGCGCCGCGACCGACTCGGCGCCGCCGGGCAGGAAGTCGGCGGTGTCGCTCTTCTGGACCTGCTCGAGCTTGCCCGACTGGGAGGCGAGCCCGGCCGCGAAGAGGATCCCGACGAGCGCGACGAGCAGCTTCGAGCGGCGGCCGGTGGAGAGCAGCAGCAGACGCATGGCGGTTAGGTGACTCCGACTGTCGAACTGGCAGTGACTGACATCTTAGGGACCTGGCCAGCAACTACCCTCTGCCCGTGACCGCGACACGGCCGACCCTCCGCGAGCGCAACCGCGCACGGGCCCGCGCCGAGATCGTCGCCGCCGCCCGCCGGCTGTTCCTGCGGCAGGGCTACGCCGCGACCTCGGTCGAGCAGGTCGCCGCCGAGGCCGGCGTCGCGCCGCGGACCGTCTTCCGCCACTTCCCGCGCAAGGAGGACCTCGTCTTCCACCGCCACGCGGAGGAGCTCGGCCGCTTCCGCCGCCTGCTCGGCGAGCAGCCGGCCGACCGGCCGACGCTCGACGCGCTCGTCGACGCGCTGCTCGGCCTGCTGAGACTGGAGCAGCACGACGACGAGCCGGCCGAGGAGCGCGGCGAGCTGCTGGCGCTGCTGGAGCGCGAGCCGGAGCTGCGCCGCCGCGACGAGGCGCTCGTCGCCGACCACCACGCCGCCGTCGTCGACTTCCTCGCCGCGCGCGGCGCCGACGCCCAGCGCGCGGAGCTGCTCGCCGGCAGCTTCATGGGCGCGATCGGCGCCGCCCGGCGGCTCGTCACGCTGCAGCCGCGGACGCCGCCGCGTGACCATCTCGCGGCGGCGGTGTCGCTGCTGCGCGACCTCGGCTGGCCTTAGAACCTGTTCTCAGCCCGAGGTCGTCTGCATGTAGTTGTGCCCGACGGTCGCTCTGCCTTTGCTGCAGGTGACCGCGGCACCGAACGAGGTCGGGCCGCTGTTGCGCTGCTCGCGGCAGGCCCAGCCGTCGGCGACCTTCTTGACGCAGCGGCCCGAGACGCCGTTCTTCAGGCGGCACTTCTGGAACGCGGTCGCGACTCTGTACGAGGTCGCGCAGGTGACGCCCTTCGCTCTGAACAGCGTCCAGGTGCCGTTCGTGCCGGGGTACGGGTATCTCGCCACCGGCGGTATCGGGCAGACCTTGGTCGTGGCCGCCGGCGACGCGGCCGGGGCGATTGCGGCAGCCAGACCGGCCGCGAGGAGAAGTCCGACGATCGTGCGCATGCGCGGCACCGTAGCGGCTGCGGTGCGACGAAGCGCCGGGATTCGGGAGATCCACGTAGACGGGCGCGCCAGCTCTCCCGCCGGCCGCGATGAGTTTCGCGGCGGCCGCCGGTCTTGGGGGCATGAGCGAATCAACGCAGGCCCCCACCACCGTCACGAACATCGGCGTCGCGATGTTCTCCGTCGCCGATCAGGACGCGGCGATCGCCTTCTACACCGAGAAGCTCGGCTTCGAGCTGCGCAACGACGCCAGATTCGGGCCCGAGCTGGACCACCGCTGGGTCGAGGTCGCGCCGCCCGGCTCGACCGCGCGGCTCGCGCTCAACCCGCCGATGGGCAACCCGCCCGGCGGCGGCGGGATCGGGATCGAGACGACCGACGTGATCGCCGAGCACAAGCGCCTCACCGCGATCGGCGGGATCGACCTCGACCCGGAGCCGCAGCCGATACCGGGCGCGCCGCTGCTGTTCATGCTGCGCGACCCCGACGGCAACCACATCGCCGTCGTGCAGGTGCCGGCCGCGTCCTAGTTCCGCGTTGCCTCGGGCGCAGTCTCTGGGTCTGTCAGACCCAGAGACTGCGTCTGGGACGCAGCGGGCGGGCTCGCGGCCTCGCTCGGCCGCGACGCGCCGGCGGTCGCGACCCAGTCGTCGATCGGCTTGTCGGCGTAGGCCAGCCGGATCTGGCCGTCGTTCTCGTCCAGGTGCGGCCCGCGGTCGGTCAGGCCGAGCCGCTGCGCGACCCGCCGCGACGGCTCGTTGTGGGCGACAACCCAGGCGATCACCGGCACGTCCGGGTCGGCTGCCCGCGCCGCCGCGATCCCCGCTCTCGCCAGCTCGGTCGCATAGCCTCTGCCCCACGCGTCGGTCGCGATCCGGTAGCTGAGGTTCCACGAGCCGCTGGCGTGACGCTGCGCGCCGCCGACCCCGACCACGCGCCCGCTCGCACGCTCGCGCACGGTCCAGTAGCTCAGCCCCTCCTCCCAGCGCTCTTCCGCGCGGGCGGCGAATCTGCGCGTCCGCTCGGGCTCGTCATGGCGGTTGATCGGATCGAACCACCAGCCCTCGGGGTCGCTCATGATCGGGTACAGCTCGTCCGTGTCGGCTTCCGCGGTCGGACGCAGGTCGAGCCGCTCGGTGATCACCTGACGGGGGGAGGTCACACATCCGAATGTAGCGCCGCCGGTCGGTTAGGCTCGCGCAGCACACCTACAACAAGGGGGATAGCTGTGCCTGTCTGGGTCCTACGGTCGCTGCTCGGGCTCGCGCTCACCGCGCTCTCGCTGACAGCCGCCTCCACCGCCGTCGCGCAGATAACGCCGACGAGCGCCGCCTTCCTCGCCTCGAGTACCACCACCCTGACGATCACCTCACCGGTCGCCACGGTCAACTGCACCGGCGTGACGCTCGCCGGCACCACGCCCGCGAGCGAGAGCGCCACCTCGATCGCCGTCTCGTCCGCTTCCTTCAGCGGCTGCAGCTCGACGCTCGGCTCCGCGACGGTCACCGCCACCGGCGGCTGGTCGATCGGCCTGCCGTCGCTCAGCAGCTCGCCGAGCAGCGGCGCCGCCTCGCTGACGCTGCCCGCCGGCTCGATCAGCGCAACGCTCGGCGGCGGCCTCTGCACGATCAGCAACACGGCCAGCGTGCTCTCCAGCGGCGTCGTCTGGAACGACGGCGGCGCGCTCAACGACCGCAGCCAGCCGCCGGCCGCGTCGATCACGCTGACGAGAGCGGCGACGCTCAACCTCACGACCAGCTGCCTCGGCGCGACGACCGCGACCGTCAGCGGCGCCTGGTCGGTCTCCAACAGCGACGCGCCGATCGCCTTCTGGGCGGCCGCGGAGAAGTACAGAACCGACCCCAACCCGCTCAGATATCCCGACACGACGGCGAGAGCGGACTCGACGAGATCGTCGCGCTTCTACAACAACACCGGCGACGACGTGACGATCGAGTCGATAGAGGTCGAGGGCGACAGAGTCTTCTCCGTCTCGTCCGGCTTCATAATCGACGCCAACTCCTCCGCACCGGTCGACGTGAAGTTCAGCCCGACGGCTGCCGGTGACTACAGAGCGAAGCTGAAGTTCAAGGACAGCGGCGGCAACGTCATCTTCACGCTGCAGGTGAGCGGCAGAGGCAGATGAGCCGAGCGCCCGGTGCTCGGCGGTCGCCGTTCGAGCACCGGGTCCGCTACCGTCCGAGCCTGATGACTGCCGCTGCGGACATCGTCGCGCTGCTCCCCGCTCGCCAGATCGCGTAGCCGATCTCCCGAGCCGGTCGGTCCCTGCCCTCGCCGGCGGGCCGTCGATGCGCGCGACCTCGTCTCGTGTCCGCATCGTTCATCCGGAGGTCTCCCTTGTCGCGCAACCAGCGACAGCGCGGCTCACGCCGCGTGCCACGCCCGTTCCGCTGCCGCCGCTGCGGCCTCGACATCCCCGCCGAGGCGCCCGGCACCGCCCATCGCAACCACTGCCCCAGCTGCCTCTGGAGCCGTCACCTCGACGACGCGACGCCCGGCGACCGCGCTGCCGACTGCGGCGCGGCGATGGAGCCGATCGCCGTCTCGGTGCGCGGTGACGGCGAGTGGGTCCTCGTCCACCGCTGCTCCGGCTGCGGCGAGCTCGATCTCAACCGCATCGCCGGCGACGACAACCCGCTGCTGCTGACGCGGCTGGCGGTGCGGCCGCTGGCGCAGCCGCCCTTCCCGCTCGACCTGCTGGCGCGCCTGTGAGGGCGCGCCGGCGGGGCGGCGCCCTGCTGGCGCGCCTGTGAGGGCGCGCCGGCGGGGCGGCGCGCCGCCGAGCGGCGCTCAGGCCGGGCTCGGCTCCGTCTCGCCGGCCGGCTCCCAGCCGATCGCGGGGGCGATCTCGCGGGCGATCGTCTCCAGCAGGCGGGCGTTGTACTCGACGCCGAGCTGGTTGGGGACGGTCAGCAGGATCGTGTCGGCCTCGGCGACCGCGACGTCCTGGGCGAGCTGCTCGGCGAGCACGTCGGGCTCGCCGACGTAGCTCTTGCCGAAGCGGGCGACGCCGCCGTCGAGGTAGCCGACCTGGTCCTCGTTCTCGCCCGCGCCGCCGCGGCCGCCGAAGTAGCGGCGGTCCTCGTCGCTGACGATCGGCAGCACGCTGCGGCTGACCGAGACGCGCGGCGTGCGCTCGTGGCCGGCCGCCGCCCACGCCTCGCGGAAGAGCGCGATCTGCTCGGCCTGGAGCTGGTCGAAGGGGACGCCGGTGTCCTCGGTCAGGAGCGTCGAGGACATCAGGTTCATGCCCTGCTCAGCGGTCCATCTGCCCGTCGCGCGTGTGCCGGCGCCCCACCAGATGCGGTCGGCGAGGCCGGGCGACTGGGGCTGGATCGCGAGCACGCCGGAGGGGTTGCCGCGGCCGTCGTCGCCGTGCACGACGCCGGCGCCGGCGATCGCGGCGCGGAACAGCTCCGTGTGGGCGCGGGCGAGGTCGGAGTCGTCCTCGCCCTCGGCCGGCACGTAGCCGAAGGCGCGCGCGCCTCTCAGCGCCGGCTCCGGCGAGCCGCGGCTGACACCGAGCTGCAGGCGGCCGCCGGCGATCAGGTCCGCCGCGGCGGCCTCCTCCGCTGCGTACAGCGGGTTCTCGTATCTCATGTCGATCACGCCGGTGCCGATCTCGATCCGGCTCGTGCGCGCGCCGATCGCCGCCAGCAGCGGGTACGGCGCCGCCAGCTGGCGGGCGAAGTGGTGGACGCGGAAGAAGGCGCCGTCGATGCCGATCGCCTCCGCCGCGATCGCCAGCTCGATGCTCTGCACGAGCGCGTCGCCCGCCGTGCGCGTCTGCGATCCGGGCACCGCCTGGTAGTGCCCGAAGGAGAGGAACCCGATCCGCTTCTTCATCTCTCGAACGTAGCGCACGCCCCGCGGGCGCCCGCGGCTCAGTGCGTCGAGGGCTCCGTCTCGATCTCGGAGCGGTCGCCGGACCAGAGCGTGTGGAAGGTGCCGTCTCTGTCGACGCGCTTGTAGGTGTGGGCGCCGAAGAAGTCGCGCTGGGCCTGCACGAGCGCGGCCGGCAGGCGCTCGGAGGCGAGCGAGTCGTAGTAGGCGAGCGCGGAGGAGAAGCCGGGCACCGGGATGCCCGACAGCGCCGCCTTCGCGACGACGCGCCGCCAGGCCGCCTCGCCGTCGCGCACGGCGGCCGCGAAGTAGGGGTCCTCCAGCAGCGTCTCCAGCGACGGGTTGCTCTCGTACGCCTCGACGATGCGGTTGAGGAAGCGGGCGCGGATGATGCAGCCGCCGCGCCAGATCTTCGCGATGCTGCCGAGGTCGATCCGCCAGTCGTACTCCCTCGCGCCGGCGATGATCGCGTCGAAGCCCTGCGCGTAGGCGACGACCTTCGAGGCGTAGAGCGCGGCGCGCACGTCGTCCTCAAAGCCGTCGCCAGCCTCCTGCAGCGCGGGCCGCCCCTGCAGCGTCGCGCGCACGGCCTCGCGCTGCGCCGGCTTGCTCGACACCGCGCGCGCGAAGACCGCCTCGGCGATCCCGCCGACCGGCACGCCGAGCCCGACCGCGTTCTGCACCGTCCAGACGCCCGTCCCCTTCGAGCCGGCCTCGTCGAGGATCACGTCGACGAGCGGTCTGCCGCTGGCGGCGTCGCGCTGGCGCAGCACCTCGGCGGTGATCTCGATCAGGTAGGACTCGAGGTCGCCCTCGTTCCAGGTCGCGAACACCTCCGCCAGCGCCTCGACCTCGTGGCCGCCGACCCGCCGCAGCAGGTCGTACGACTCCGCGATCAGCTGCATGTCGGCGTACTCGATCCCGTTGTGGATCATCTTCACGAAGTGGCCGGCGCCGTCGGTGCCGACGTGCGTGACGCACGGCTCGCCCTCGGCGACGGCGGCGATCGAGGCGAGGATCGGGCCGAGCGTCTCGTACGCCTCGGCCGAGCCGCCGGGCATGATCGACGGCCCCTTCAGCGCGCCCTCCTCGCCGCCGGAGATGCCGGCGCCGACGAAGTTCAGCCCGCGCTCGCGCAGCTCCCGCTCGCGCCGGATCGTGTCGTGGAAGTTGGCGTTGCCGCCGTCGACGATGATGTCGCCCTGCTCGAACCGCTCCGCGAGCTGCTCGATCACCGCGTCGGTGCCCGTGCCGGCCTGCACCATCACGATCGCCGTGCGCGGCTTCGCCAGCGAGGCGACGAAGTCGTCGATGCTCTCGCTGGCGACGAAGCCGGCGTCGGAATGGTCGGCGAGCAGCGTGCGCGTGCGCTCCGGCGAGCGGTTGTAGACGGCGACCGTGTTGCCCTCGCGGCTGGCGAGGTTGCGGGCGAGGTTGGACCCCATCACCGCGAGGCCGACGACCCCGATGTTCGCGACGGACGTGCTGCTCTGGCTCATCGGTTCTTGATTCCTTCGGTGGCGGGCCGGTGGCGGTCGCCTTCATCCTAGGCAGGTCGCACGGCCGCCAATCGCGAGGTCGCCAGGACCGTCCCGTCGGCCGCCAGCGCGCGCACCGCGACGACCGCCGTCGCGGGCGCCTGCAGCAGCGTCTCGAACGAGCGCACCCCCGCCGTCGCGAGCGGCTTCAGGTCCGCCTCCGACGTGCCGCCGAGCAGCTGCCAGCGGGCGACGGCGGTCGCGCCGTTCCAGCTCGCGTAGACGCGCATGCGGCCGCCTGGCGCGGCGGACGCGGCGACGTCGGGCTGCGAGTCCGGCGTCGCGCTCCAGGGGAAGCGGTAGGCGCGGTAGGACTCGACGCCTCTCGGATAGGTCGCCTCCAGCAGCGGCGCGCCGTGCGGCGCGAACTCGGTCAGGTGCGGCTGGCTGCCCCAGCCGACGAGCGCGTCGCCGCCCGGCAGCGTCTGCACGTTGCCCTGCGTGCCGGCGAGCAGCGTCGGCGCGTGGCTCCACTGGTGCACGAGCCGCACCGTTCTGCGGCGCAGGTCGAGCCGCAGCCCGATCGCGCGCGACTGCTTGCCGGCGCCGGGCGTCGGGCCGTCGTCGAAGACGGTGATCGTGCCGTCGGCCGTGGCGCGCGCGTCGTGCTGCCAGGAGAAGCTCGCGCCCGCGCCGGCCCTGAAGCTGCTGCGGGTGCCGCCGAGGCGCCAGTCGACGTCTCCGCTCGCCCGCGCGACCCGGTAGACGCCCCAGGTGTTGCGGGCCGAGATCAGCAGGTCGCCGCCGGGCAGCTCGCCGATCGAGTTGAGGTGGAAGTAGTCGTACAGGTGGCCGTCGACGCGCGGCGCTCTGATGTGCGACTCGGCGACGCCGACGTGGTCGAGGCTGTGCCACTCGAACAGGACGAGACCGCTGCTGACGTCGACCTCCTGCACGACGTCGTCGTAGACGACCGCGCGTCTGCTGCCGCCGGCCGCGGAGGCGTCCCAGACGACGGGCGTCGCGGCCGCCAGCAGCGCGGTGCCGCGCGGCGTCAGCAGGAACTCGTGCAGGTCGGCGCTGAGGCCGTTGCCGGCGTGGACGGTCGCGACCGCTCTGTAGGAGCTGTCGTAGATCTCCCCCACGCCGCTGCCGAGGCCGAGGTTGTTGACCCCCTGCCACCAGGTCACGACCGGTCTGCCGGCGTACTGCTGCACGCGCACGTCGAGCGCGAGCTGGTCGTCGCCGAGCGGGTGGAACCAGACCATCCGGCCGGAGGCGTCGACGATCATCGGGCCGATCTGGCCGGGCCCGTGCTGGTAGGGCGCCGAGAAGAGGCCGAGGAAGAGGCTGCCGGGCGCGGTGCGCGCGCCCCTGGCGGCCTTCACGACGACGCGCGGCGGCACGAGGTCGTGGCGCGAGTGGAAGCGGGCGACGCCGCTGCCGCTCAGCGTCGCGGGCGGGATCGCCATCGCTCTCAGCGGCGGGCCGGGGGTCGCGATCGTCCAGCCGAAGTCGCCGTTGCGGGCGCCGGCCACGTTCAGCGTCGTGCGCACCGTGACGCTCTCTCCCGCCGTGAACGGCCGCTCGGGCACGAAGCTGGCGCCGTCTCCGTCGGGATGGGCGACCAGTCTGCCGTCGTGGCGGCCGCTGCGCGAGCCGGTCACCTCCAGCGGGCCGACCGCGGCCGGCGCGACGCCGCGCAGCGACAGCTGGGCGCCGGCCTCGACCGTGCGCGCGCCGGGGCTCGGGTAGGCGCTCACGGGCGCGGCCTGCGCCGCGCGGGCGGACGGGACGGCGGGCACGGGCGCGGCGGCGGCCTGTGCCGCTGCCGGGAGCGCTGCCGCGACTCCCGCGACGGCCAGCAACTGCTTGATCATCGAACTGCCTCCAGGGTTCGCGCCGTGCGGGGCCTGCCCGGCGCTTCCCCTGGAAACCGGCGCGCAGCCGGCGAGTTGCGGCGACCGCCTACGCGACCGCGCGCTCCGACAGCTCCCACAGCCGCGCGGCGTTGTCCGCGTCGAGCGCGTACGGCGCGACGCCCCAGTGGCCCTCGCGGTGGTCAAGCAGGCGTGCCTGGTTGCAGTCCTCGAAGTAGCGCCCGGAGACCCCCTCGACGAGCGGCGAGGCGGCCAGCAGCACGCTCGTGGCGGCGCCCTGCGCGGTGCTCTTGAGCTGCATCGCGCTCGGGTCGGCGGCGGCGAGCGCCTTCGCTCTCTCCATGTACTCCGGCGGCAGGTGGCGCTGCAGCGGCGTCTCGATCCCGCCCGGCATCAGCGCGTTGGCGACGATCCCGTCGCGCGCCCAGCGCTTCGCCGCCTCGACCGCGAGCAGCACGTTGGCGGTCTTCGCCTGCCCGTAGGCGAGCCACGGGCCGTAGTCGCGGAAGCGGAAGTTGATGTCGTCGAAGATCACCGGCGAGCGCAGGTGACCGGTCGAGCTGACCGCGACGATGCGCGCGCCGCCGGCCGCGGTGAGCGCCGCGTGCAGCAGCGTCGTGAGCGCGAAGTGGCCGATGTGGTTGACGCCGAACTGGCGCTCCCAGCCGTCGCCGACCAGCTGCTTCTCCGGCACCGCCATCACGCCGGCGTTGTTGACGAGGATGTCGAGCGGCCCGTCCCAGGACGACGCGAAGGAGCGCACCGAGTCGAGGTCCGCCAGCTCCAGCAGCCCGATCAGCGGCGCGGCTCTGCCCGTGCTCGCGGCGACGTCGGCGGAGACGCGTCTGGCGGCGTCGAGGTCGCGCGCGGCGATCGTCACCTCCGCACCGGCGCCGGCGAGCGCCCGCACCGTCTCGACGCCGATCCCGGAGGCGCCGCCGGTGACGATCGCGCGCTTGCCGCTGAGATCGACGCCGGCGAGCACCTCGGCGGCCGTCGAGGTGGCGCCGAAGGGCGTTCTGATCAGCTCCTGCTCGATGGCGCTCATGCCGTCACCTGCTCTCCCTGGGCGCGGTGCGCGAGGTCGGCGTGCGCCTCCCACTGCTGCAGTCGCGCGGTGTATTCGGGCTTGATCAGCTCCAGCGGCGCGTCGCCGAGGAACAGCCGCAGCGGCGGCTCCTGCATGTCGACCAGCTCGAGGATCACGGCGCCGGTCGCCTGCGGGTCGCCCGGTCTGCTGGCGACGCCTCTGAGGCGCGAGAAGCGGCGCTCGCGGACGCCGTCGTACTCGCTCAGCTGCTCGGCGCGGGTCGCCGACGGACCGGACCAGTCGGTCGTGAAGCCGCCCGGCTCGACGAGCGTGACGTGCACGCCGAACTCCTCCAGCTCGCCCTGCAGTGACTGGCTGAGGCCCTCCAGCGCCCACTTCGAGGCGTGGTAGAGGCCGAGCACCGGGAAGGCGTGGACGCCGCCGATCGAGGAGACCTGCAGGATGTGGCCGGAGCGCTGCCGGCGCAGGATCGGCACGACCGCCTGCGTCACCCACAGGGCGCCGAAGAAGTTCGTCTCCAGCTGCGCGCGCGCCTGCTGCTCGGTGACCTCCTCGACGGCGCCGAAGAGGCCGTAGCCGGCGTTGTTGACGACGACGTCGAGTCTGCCGAAGCGCGCGTGCGCGGTCGCGACGGCGGCGTCGACGGCGGCCTTGTCGGTGACGTCGAGCGGCAGCGTCAGGACGTCGTCGCCGTAGCGCTCGACGAGCGCGTCGAGCGACGACACGTCGCGGGCGGTCGCGACGACGGCGTCGCCGCGCTCCAGCGCGGCCTCGGCCCAGACGCGCCCGAAGCCCTTCGACGTGCCGGTGATGAACCAGACCTTGGACATGATGTGTGGATTCTCCAGTCGGAGTACACTCGAAGCGGAGGCAACCTCCGTTTCACCTGGAGCCACCGTAGCACGCAACCGGAGGCTCCCTCCGCTTATTTCACGAGATGAGCACGACCAAACCACCCGGAAAGCCCCTTCGCGCCGACGCGCAGCGCAATCGCGACAAGCTGCTCGCGGCCGCCGCCGCGCAGTTCGCGAGCGCCGGTCCCGACAGCTCGCTGGAGGCGATCGCGAAGGCGGCCGGGGTCGGCGTCGGCACGCTCTACCGCCACTTCCCGACCAAGGACGCGCTGCTCGCCGCCGTCTACCGCCAGGAGGTCGAGCAGCTGCACGCCGCGGCCGCCGAGCTGCTGCGCGCCAATCCGCCCGACGAGGCGCTCGCGCTGTGGCTCGACCGCTTCGTCCTCTACGCCGCCACCAAGAGAGGGATGGGCGCCGCGCTGCGGGCGCTCGTCAACTCCGGCGAGGGAATCGGGATCGACGTCAGAGGGCTCCTGCTGGACGCGATCGGGACGCTGTTGAAGGCCGGAGTGGCGGCCGGTTCGCTGCGCTCCGACGTCGACGCCTGGGACGTCCTGCGGGCCACTGGATCGGTCTGGCAGATGCCCGACGAGGCGGACTGGCAGGAACAGGCCAGACGCCTGCTGCGGCTGCTGATGGACGGCCTCCGCCACACCGGCGGGGCCAGCCAGACCTAACGCTGTTCACAAAGCGCTAAAGCTCTGCGCGGAGCGGGCCGATTCCCCGGTTGGTGACTCTCCGCATGCTGGTACCGCAGCGCACTGACGCGTCCGACGTCCGCATCGCCGCCCGGCGGCTCGCTCCCTTCGCCCTCTGCGGGCTTGTCGCGTTTGCGCTCGTGCCCTTCTCCGGCGCGATCGCCGTGCGCTGGCCGGAGGTCGCGATCGCCTTCGCGATCACCTCGCTGCTCGGCGTGCTGGCGCTGCTGAAGCCGTCGCTGACCGAGCCGCGCCACGCAGACGCCGGCGCGCTCGTCGCGCTCGTCGCGATCGCGCTGCTGCGCGACGGGACCGGCGGCGCCCGCGGCGGCTACGGGATCACGGTGATGGTGCCGGTGCTGTGGGTCGCGCTCTACGGCACCCGCCCGCAGCTGTGGCGGCTGCTGTTCGCCGTCGCGCTGATGTTCACCGTGCCGCTGGTCGCGATCGGCGAGCCGCGCTACGCCGCGACCGGCTGGCGCAGCGTCCCGCTGACGCTGCTCGCCAGCACGCTCGTCGGCGTCGTCGTGCAGGAGCTGCTCGCGCGCGAGCGCCAGAGCAGCGACCTGGTGCAGGCCGAGCACGCCCGCTCGACCGCGATCCTCAGCTCGATGCGGGAGGGCTTCGCGCTGACGCGCGACGGCGTCATCGTCGACGTCAACCCGGCGCTGACCGCGCTGACCGGCTTCACGCGCGACGAGCTGATCGGCGCGCGCACGCCGTTCCCGTTCTGGCCGCTGGACCAGATGGCCGCGCTGCAGCGCGTCAGGGCGCA
Source organism: Conexibacter sp. CPCC 205762 (assembly GCF_030646155.1). Classification (GTDB taxonomy): domain Bacteria; phylum Actinomycetota; class Thermoleophilia; order Solirubrobacterales; family Solirubrobacteraceae; genus Conexibacter. The sequence goes on along the minus strand of NZ_JAUTDN010000047.1, from coordinate 20,874 downwards.
GATCAAGGCCGAGCGGGGCGGCACCTTCGAAACGACCTTCAGACGCGCCGACGGCAGCCGCTTCGTCGCCGAGGTGACCGCGGTGCCGGTGCCGCAGCCCGACGACGGCTCGACCGTCTTCCTCAACACGATGCGCGACGTGACCGAGCGCCGCGCCGCCGAGCAGGCGATGGAGGAGCGCGGCGAGCAGCTCGCGCAGCTGGCGACCGTGACGCGCGTGATCGCGCACGCCAACCCCGACGACGCGCGCGAGACCGTCTGCGGCCTGGCGCTGCGGATCAGCAACGCGACGACCGCGCAGATCCGCCAGCTCGACGAGACCGACGACCCCGACGCGCGCCGCGCGATCGACACGCGCACCGCCGTCTTCCTCCCCACCGGCCCGCACGGCGCCGACGCCGAGCTGTTCCAGCCGATCCTCGACGAGGGCCGCGCGATCGGCGTGCTGGCGCTGACCTGGACGACGCGCAAGCAGGCGCTCGACGCGTCCGAGACGCACCTGCTCGAGCTGCTCGCCAACGAGGCGGCGGTCGCGCTCGTGAAGGCCTCCGCGCACGCCGAGCTGGAGCGGCTCGTGCGGACCGACCCGCTGACCGGGCTGCCGAACCGGCGCGCGCTGGAGGAGCACCACGAGCGCGAGCTGGCGGCGGCCGCCCGCAGCGGCAGGCCGCTCTGCCTCGCGATCATCGACCTCGACCGCTTCAAGGACTACAACGACACGTACGGCCACCCTGCCGGCGACGCGCTGCTGCGCGCGGCAGCCGCCGGCTGGAGCGCGCGCCTGCGCGCGACCGACGTGCTGGCGCGCTGGGGCGGCGAGGAGTTCTGCCTGCTGCTGCCGGGCTGCGACGAGGCCGGCGCCTGCGCGCTGATCGAGCAGCTGCGGCCGGTCGTGCCGCAGGGCCAGACCTTCTCCGCCGGCGTCGCGCTGTGGACGCCCGGCGTCGGCGCCGAGCAGCTGATCGCGCAGGCCGACGCCGCGCTCTACCGCGCCAAGCGCGACGGTCGCAACCGCACGGCGACGGCGCTCGGGGCGCGGGCGGCCTAGAACAGCCGCGTCGGCGGCTCGCCGCTCGCCTGCTGGCGATAGACGTGCGCGACCTGGCTGTCGTCGACGCGCGCGCCGGCGAGCGGGGGCGTGCCGTGCTCGAACGCCAGCAGCGCCTGCAGCAGCTCGCCCTCGGGCCCCTCGCCGTGCAGCAGCGCGCGCACGATCGCCGGGTGCAGCCGCAGGCCGCTGAGGAGCTCCGGCATCGGCGTCGCGGTGATCGCGTCGAGGACCGAGAAGAGGCCGACGATGTAGGCGCGGTCGGCGTCGGCGCCGGCGATCTCCTCCGACAGCGCCTCCGCCGCGCGGGCGCGCACGCGCGCCGTCTCCAGCAGCACGTGCGGCACGTCGGGCATGCCGGCGATGCCGAACAGCAGCGCCCAGCGGCGCACCTGCGCGACGCCGAGCAGCGCGAGCGCCTGGCGCAGCGACTGGATCGGGTCGTGCGGGGCGACGAGCGCGGAGTTGGCGAAGCGCAGCATGCGGTGGCCGATGCCGGCGTCACGGCGGACGATCCGCTCCAGCTCGTGGAGCGAGACGTCCGTGTCGGTCGCGGCCAGCTCGCAGAGGGTCGTCAGCGCCGCCGTCGGCACGGTGCGGCCTCTCCACGTCTCCGGGCGCTCGTAGAAGTAGCCCTGGAAGGCGTCGAAGCCGAGCTGCATGCAGCGCTGGTGCTCCTCGGCGTCCTCGACCTTCTCGGCGATCAGCGCGACGCCGCGCGCCTTCAGCCGCAGCGCGGCCTTGGCGAGCTGCGCGGGGTCGTGCTCGCGCACGTCGAGCTTGACCCACGAGGCCAGCTCCAGCAGCGCGTCGTTGGAGGCGTCGTGGACGAAGTCGTCGAGCGCGATGCGGAAGCCGGCGGCGACCGTCTCGCGCAGCACGTCGAGCAGCTCCTCGTCGACGAGCTGGTCCTCCAGCAGCTCCAGCACGACGCGGCCCGGCGCGAGCGGCAGCGGCCGCTGGCGCAGCAGGAAGCTGCGCGTGACATTTATGAAGGCGCGCGTGCCGCCGACGAAGCTGGCGAGGTCGACGTCGCCGAAGGCATGCAGGATCACCGACGCGGTGGCGGCGTCGGGGGCGCTCAGGACGGTGTCGATCGGCCGGCACAGCAGCTCGTAGCCGAGCGTGCGGCCGGCGCGGTCGAGGATCGGCTGGCGCGCGACCGCGAAGTCCTGCGTCAAGGTGCCGGAGGCGATCGATGCGCTGTCTTCCCGCTCCACATCCATGTTGGTCGGCGCCGCTCACGATTTATTGACCGGTCTGGGGGTGAGGCCTGTCACATGGGCGGTCGAACAAACGCTGAGGCGGAGCATGCGATGGGGCGAACCCGACAGCCGTTTCCACAGCTGAGGCACGGGTAGGCGAAGAGCAGAGGCAATCGCACAGGAGGCCCACAATGGCGAAGATCCCCCATCCCCACGACGCCCTCGAGCCGGTCGCACAGGCCAACCGCAGATGGAATCCGATCGCCCGTCGCAGAGCGGCGCGCGAACGCTCGCACAAGCTCGCGCTCGCCGGCCGCGGCGGCGCGCTCGTCGCCGCAGTCGGCGCGCTGGCGGCCGCCTTGACGTGGCGCGCCCGTCACCGCCACAACCAGCACGCGCAGCCCGCCTGATCTGCGCTGCCCGCTCGCCGTGCGACTGCTCCGCACGGCGAGCGGGTACTCCCCTGCGCACGGCTCGCGCGTCGTCCCAACGGCCCGCTCGTCGTTGCTGCCAGGCAGGAAGGGATGCGCTCGCGCGTCGGGCGTGGATCCGGCCGCCGGAGTGTTCGATCCCATCGCCCAGGGAGCTCCCGCATGAGAGCGGCCACAGATTCGGCGCCTACGCGATCCCGACGATCACCGGTGAGCTGCGCCGCCACTTCCGCGACACGACCTGGGCGGTCCACGTCCCGCGCGGGATGCAGGAGGACGCGCTGCGCGTGCGCAAGGCGACGCAGGCGCTGACCGAGCGCGGCGGGCGCGCTCCGACCGTCGGCGAGCTGTGCGCCGAGACCGGCCTCGACGCCGAGCAGGTCGCCGAGGCGCTGCAGGCGCAGTTCGCACGCGAGACGAGCTCGATCGAGCGGCCGGTCGGCGGGGGCGACGGCGACGACGACGGGCTGCTGCTGGGCGACACGCTCGGCGACGAGGACGGCGGCTTCGACCTCGTCGAGCACCGCGCCTCGATCGCACCGCTGCTGGCGGCGCTGAGGCCGAGCGAGCGTGAGCTGCTGTTCCTGCGCTTCGGCCGCGAGCTGACGCAGACGCAGATCGCGGCCCACTTCGGCTGCTCGCAGATGCACGTCTCACGCGTGCTGCGGCGGGTGCTCGACAGACTCGGCGCGGCCGAGCGGGCGGCGTTGCGGGCGGGCGAGCCTGCGCGCTAGTAGCGGCGGTGGCCCGACGGCGGCGGCGTCAGATCGGCGCGCGACGTGCCGTCGGAGCGCCGCTTTCGGGATCGAGGCGGCGTCAGCGCGGCAACCCGGCGTCGAGCCGCTCCGCCAGCTCGGCAGGCCGGCTGAGATGGACGCAATGACTGCCGTCGATCTCCTCCGGCTCGACGTCGAGCCGCTCGCGCACGACCGCGCGCATGAACGCCGGCGGGAAGAAGCGGTCGTCGCGGCAGAGCAGGAAGCGGACGTCGGCGGTCCCCATCCCGTCGAGCGGGAACGGCTCGGCGAGCGCCTTCTCTGCCTGGTCGCGACCGGCCGCCAGCGCGGCGACCGCCTGCTCGTGCGGGACGTCGTGGAGGAAGCGCTCGAGCTCGTCGAGGCCGGCGAGATGGGCGGTCGCGTCGGGGAAGCCGGTCGCGCCCCACCACGCGTCGGCGGTCTCGCCGGGGAGCGGGACCATCGCGGTCACGAAGACGAGCTGGCCCGCGCCCAGGCGCGCCGCCGCGAGCGGGGCGAAGAAGCCGCCGAGCGAGTGCGCGACGAGCACGACCGGGCCGCTGTCGGCGCGCGCCTCCCCCACCGCCGTGACGATCGCGTCGGCGTAGTCGTCGAGGCCGGCCTCGGGGTCGTCGCAGGGCAGGTCGGGCGCCGCGGTCCGGTGGCCGCGCGCACGCAGCTCGCGCGCCACCCCCTCCCACGCCGCACCGACGTCGCCGGCGCCGTGCACGAATCCGAACGTCGCCATCGTCGTCCTCTCTGTTGCCATCCGCCACCTGAGACCGGCGGCGAGGAAACTCATCGGCGCTCGAAGCGAGACGTGGCATAACAGTGCCATGAGCGTCTCCGAGCAGCATCCCAGCCGCGTCGCGATCGTCACCGGCGCCTCCGGCGGCATCGGCGGCGCCGTCGCGACCCGCCTCGCCGCCGACGGCCAGGCGATCGTCGCCGCCTACTCCGGCAACGCCGAGCCGGCCGTCGCGCTCGTCGCCGCGATCGCCGCGGACGGCGGCCGCGCGGTCGCGGTCGGCGCCGACCTGTCCGGGCCCGAGGGCGCGGCCGCGCTGTTCGACGCGGCCGAGCGCGAGTTCGGCGGCGTCGACGTCGTCGCCCACGCCGCCGGCGTGATGCCGCTGCCGACGCCGCTCGCCGAGTTCGACTGGGAGCAGGTCGAGCGGGTCGTGCGCGTCAACGCGCTCGGCACGCTCGCGATCGCCCAGCAGGCCGTGCGGCGGCTGCGCGACGGCGGCGCGCTGATCACCTTCTCCTCCAGCGTGCTCGCGCTCGGCTTCCCCGGCTATGCGCCGTACGCCGCCTCCAAGGGCGCCGTCGAGGCGCTGACGCCGATCCTCGCGCGCGAGCTGCGCGGCCGCGACGTGACCGTCAACTGCGTCGCCCCAGGCCCGACCGCGACGCCGCTGTTCCTCGACGGCAAGGACGAGGCGACGATCGCCAGACTCGCCGCGCAGCCGCCGCTGGAGCGGCTCGGGCTGCCGGCGGACTCCGCCGAGCTGGTGTCGTTCCTGGCCGGCCCGGGGCGGTGGGTCAACGGTCAGCTCGTGCGCGTCAACGGCGGGATCGTCTAGCCGCGCGGGGCGAAATTGTCCGAGCGGCGCTCCGGCGCTCCGATTCGCGGGTATCATGCCGCCGACGCGTGGCGGTGCGAGGAAGCCGGTGAGAGACCGGCGCGGTCGCGCCACTGTGATCGGGCCCCAGCCCGTCAGCCAGACACTTCGCCGCCCACGCCTGGCCCATCCAGATAACGGGACGCCCGATCCCGAGGAGGTAGCGAGCATGTCCGACACAGCCGTTGAGCGGGGTTCCGCTCGGATCCCCACCCCGGTCGTCTCGCCGCGCGAGCTGCTGCCGTGGGCGATCGCCGTCAGCGTCCTGATGCTCGTGCTCGTCTACTTCGTCGGCAGCGAGGAGGGCGCGCTGTCGCTCATCTCCGGCACGAGCGTCCACGAGTTCGTGCACGACGCGCGCCACCTGCTCGGCTTCCCCTGCCACTAGGCGGGGCTCCGACATGGCACGCACCCTGCTCGTGCGGGGGCTGATCGCCGGCGTCCTCGCCGGTGTCTTGGCCTTCGTGTTCGCGAAGATCTTCGGTGAGCCGCAGATCGACAAGGCGATCGCGTTCGAGGAGATGCTGGCGGCCGCCGCCGGCGATCCGGGCGAGCCCGAGGTCGTCAGCCGCGGCGTCCAGTCGACGCTCGGCCTCTTCACCGGCACCGTCGTGATGGGGATCGCGCTCGGCTCGATCTACGCGATCGTGTTCGCCTGGGCCTACGGCCGCATCGGCGCGCTCGGCGCCCGCGCGACCGCCGCCCTGCTCGCGCTCGCCGCCTTCCTCGCGATCACGCTCGTCCCGTCGACGAAGTACCCGGCCAACCCGCCGACGGTCGGCAACCCCGACACGATCGACAGACGCACGCTGCTGTTCTTCGCGATGATCGCGATCTCCGTGCTGGCGCTGCTGGCCGCCTGGCGGCTGTGGCAGCAGCTCGCGCCGCGGCTCGGCGCGTGGAACGGCGCGATCGTCGCCGCGATCGTCTTCGTCGCCGTGATCGCGGTCGCGGAGCTGATCCTGCCGACGGTCCAGGAGACGCCGAGAGGCTTCCCCGCCGACGTGCTGTGGCACTTCCGCGTCGCCTCGATCGGCATCAACGCGACGCTGTGGGCCGCGCTCGGCCTCGGCTTCGGCGCGCTCGCGGAGCGTGTGCTGGAACCGTCCGCCGCGCGCCGCGCCGCCGCGCCCGCCCGCGCCTGACAGGCGCCCTCGTGATGCCCGCCTCCGCCGCCACCGGATCGACGCCCGCCGCTGACGCGGCGGCGGGTGCGGGCGGCGTGCGGGGTGGCGGCGCCTCCGCGGGCGCCGGCGGCCGCTCGACGGCGGGCGCCGACGCGTCCGGCGGCGTCGTGCGGGCGGCCGGCGCATCCGGCGGCGTCGTGCGGGCGGCCGGCGCATCCGGCGGCGTCGTGCGGGCGGCCGATCGCTGTCCCGGCATCCTGCGGCTGCACGATGCCGGCGACGGGCTGCTGGCGCGCGTGCGCGTGCCCGGCGGGCGGCTCGACCGCCGCGCGCTCGCGACGCTCGCCGACGGCGCCGCGCTCGGCAACGGCCTCGCCGAGCTGACCTCGCGCGCGAGCGTCCAGCTGCGCGGCCTGCCGCCCGCGGCCGCCGCCCCGCTCGCCCGCCTGCTCGCCGCCGGCGGCCTGCTGCCCTCGCCCGAGCACGACCGCGTGCGCAACGTGCTGGCGAGCCCGCTGGCGGGGCGGCTCCCCACGTCCGCCGACGCGCCCGCGCCTGGCGACGCGCTTGCGCCGGCCCCGCGCGGCTCCCTCCTCCCCACCGACGCGCTCGTCAGCGCGCTCGACGCCGCGATCCTCGCCGACGCTGCGCTCGCGGCGCTGCCCGGCCGCTTCCTCTTCGCGCTCGACGACGGCGCCGGCCTCGTCGAGCTGGCGACGGCGGATGTCGCGCTGGCGGCGGAGGCGTCAGACCGGTTGCGCCTGTGGCTCGCCGGCCGGCCGACCTCCCGCACCCTGATGCCAGACGCGGCGGTCGCGACGCTGCTCGACGCCGCGCGCGCCTTCCTCGCCCTCCGCGCCGAGCTGGCGCCGACCGCCTGGCACGTCGCCGACCTGCCCGGCGGCGCGGAGGCGCTCGCCGACGCCCTCGCGATCCCGAAGTCTGCGGCTTTCCCCTCGCATAGCGAGGGAAGGGCCGCAGACATCGACCCGGGCGAGCGGGCGCAGGCCGACGGGCGGGTGGCGGTGACGGCGCTGGCGCCGCTGGCGCGGCTGGATGAGCGGCAGCTGCGGGGGCTCGACGCGCTGCTCGCCGAGCACGGGCTCGACGACGTCCGCGTCGCGCCCAACCGCACGCTGACGATCCCCGACGTCCCGCGCGAGACCGCGCCCGCACTCGCCGCGCAGCTCGATACGCTCGGCCTCGTCACGCGCGCCGACTCCGGCTGGCGCGGGCTGACTGCCTGCTCCGGCCTCGGCGCGTGCCGCCGCGCGCACGTCGACGTGCGCGCCGCCGCCGCGGCCCGCGCCGCCGTCCGCAGCGCCGGCGACCCGCCCGAGCACTGGTCCGCCTGCCCGCGCAGATGCGGGATGAAGCGCGACGTGGCGGTCGGGATCGTCGCCGGCGAGGACACGCTCCAGCTCTTGCACGCCGGCCGCGCGTACGCAGAGGCGGCCGATCCCGAGCACGCGCTCGACCTGCTGAACCACCACGAAAGACCTGCCGCATGACGACGCTCGACTACATCCGCGACGGCGCGGAGATCTACCGCAACTCGTTCGCGATCATCCGCGCCGAGGCCGACCTGAGCGGCTTCGAGCCGATCCTCGCGCGAACGGTCGTGCGGATGATCCACAGCTGCGGGATGGTCGACCTGACCAGGGACGTCGCCGCCTCGGCCGGCTTCGGCGCGGCCGCCGAGCAGGCGCTGAGAGCCGGCGCGCCGATCCTCTGCGACACGCAGATGGTCGCCTCCGGCATCACGCGCAAGCGGCTGCCGGCCGCCAACGAGGTCGTCTGCACGCTCAACGACGAGCGTGTCCCGGCGCTGGCACAGGAGGCGGGCACGACCCGCTCCGCCGCCGCGATGGAGCTGTGGCGCGACCGCCTCGACGGCGCGCTGGTCGTGATCGGCAACGCCCCCACCTCGCTCTTCCGCCTGCTGGAGATGATCGCCGACGGCGCGCCGCGGCCGGCGGCGGTGATCGGCGTGCCGGTCGGCTTCGTCGGTGCGGCCGAGTCGAAGGTCGCACTCTCCCGCAGCGACCTGGAGCATGTCGTCGTCCACGGCCGCCGCGGCGGCAGCGCGATCGCCTGCGGTGCGGTCAACGCGCTCGCGAGCGAGGCGGAGTGAGCCCGATGCCCGGAAGACTGTTCGGCGTCGGCGTCGGCCCCGGCGACCCGGAGCTGCTGACGCTGAAGGCGACCCGCGCGATCCACGACGCCGACGTGATCGCCTACCCGAGCGCGCGCCACGGCAAGTCGGTCGCGCGCCGGATCGCGGCGCCGTACCTGCGCGCCGACCACCTCGAGGTGCTGCTCAGATTCCCCGTCACGACGGAGCTGACGAGCCACCCGGGCGGCTACGAGGCGGCGCTGTTCGCGTTCTACGACGAGGCCTCCGAGGAGCTGGCGGTCCACCTCGACGCCGGCCGCGACGTCGCGATCCTGTGCGAGGGCGACCCGTTCTTCTACGGCTCCTACATGTACTTCCACGAGCGCCTCGCGCCCCGCTACGAGACGACAGTGATCCCCGCCGTGACGGCCTTCAGCGCGGCCGCCGCGGCCGCCGGCACGCCGCTGGTCAAGCGCGACGACGTCTTCATGGCGCTGCCCGGGACGCTGCCGCAGGAGCAGCTCGCCGCGCGCCTGCGCAGCGCCGACGCGGCGGTCGTGATGAAGCTCGGGCGGACCTTCCCGAAGGTCGTCGAGGCGGCCGCCGAGGCCGGCGTCGCGGAGCGCGGCGTCTACGTCGAGCGGGCGAGCGCGCCGGAGCAGCGGATCGTGCCGCTGGAAGAGGTCGAGGGCAGCGTCCCGTACATGTCGCTCGTGCTCGTGCCGACGACGCAGGTGCACCGCTCGGGCGACGCCGCCGCGAGCGCCGCCGCCGGCTCGGTCGCGGTCGTCGGCCTCGGCCCCGCCGGGCCGGAGTGGCTGACGCCCGAGGCACGCGCCGAGCTGGCCGAGGCGACCGAGATCGTCGGCTACAAGACCTACGTCGACCGCGTCCCCGGCCGCGTCGGCCAGACCCGCCACGCGACCGACAACCGCGTCGAGGCCGACCGCGCGCGCCATGCGCTGGAGCTGGCCGCCGCCGGCAGACGGGTCGCGGTCGTCTCCTCCGGGGATCCCGGCATCTTCGCGATGGCGGCGGCGGTGATGGAGCAGCTCGAAGCGGGCTCGTTCGGTGGTGTCGACGTGCGCGTCGTGCCGGGCCTGAGCGCGATGCAGGCGGCGGCGGCGCGGGTCGGCGCCCCGCTCGGCCACGACTTCTGCGTGCTGTCGCTGTCGGACGTGCTGAAGCCGTGGGAGGTGATCGAGCGGCGGCTGGAGGCGGTCGCGGCGGCCGACCTGGCGCTCGCCGTCTACAACCCGCGCTCGAAGACGCGCCCGACGCAGCTGGAGGAGGCGCGCGCGGTGCTGCTGCGCCACCGTGCGCCGGAGACCGTCGTCGTGCTGGCGAGAGCGGTCGGCGCGCCGAGCGAGACGATCACGGTCACGACGCTCGGCGCGTTTGACGCCGAGGCGGTCGACATGCGCACGCTGTTGCTCGTCGGCTCCTCGCAGACGCGCGTCTTCGGCGACGGCAACGGCGCCGGCCCGGTCCGCGTCTACACCCCGCGCCGCTACCCGGCGTGAGCACGCGCCCACGCGACCGCCTCGGCGACCGTCGCGACGGCGGGCGTCTGCGGGCGCGGCGGGCGGCGGACGACGATCACGGGCAGGCCGCGCGCGCGGGCGGCGTCGAGCTTGGCGTGCGTGAGCGCGCCGCCGGAGTCCTTCGTGACCACGAGATCGAGGCGGTGGGCGTCGATCAGGCTGCCTTCGCCCGCGACCGTGTAGGGACCGCGGTCGAGCAGCAGCTCGTGATGAGGCGGGAGCGGCGGGTCGGGCGGGTCGACGCAGCGGATCAGGAAGAAGGCTTCGCTGCGCGCGAACGCCGGCAGCCCCTGGCGGCCGGTCGTCAGCAGCACGCGGGCGCACTGGGGGATCAGGCGCGCGGCATGGTCGAGGTCGTCGGCCCACGTCCAGCGGTCGCCGTCGCGCTCGCTCCAGCCGGGGCGTTCGAGCCGCAGGAGGGGTTTGTGCGCGGCGCTCGCCGCCTGCGCCGCGCTCGCCGAGATCCGCTCCGCGAACGGATGAGTTGCGTCCACGACGGCGGCGATCTCATTGGCGCGCAGCCACTCGGCGAGCTTGTCAGGACCGCCGAACCCGCCGATCCGCACCTCGCCGACGGGCAGCCGCGGCCGCGCCACGCGCCCCGCCAGCGACGAGATCACCGCTACGTTCTGCGCATGCAGCGCCGCGGCCAGATCCCGTGCCTCACCGGTCCCGCCGAGGATCAGAACGCGCACAGTCTCACCGTTGACTTGAGGGTGAGGGTTGTCCGGTGAGCGAGGCCGGAACCCCGCTGCGCCGGGGATGGACGACCGGCGCCTGCGCGACCGCCGCGACGAAGGCCGCCTACGCCGCCCTGCTGACCGGCGCGTTCCCCGATCCGGTCGCGATCACGCTGCCCGGCGGCCAGCAGCCGGCGTTCGCGCTCGCGGTCGAGCGGCTCGGCGACGGCGTCGCGACCGCCGGCGTGATCAAGGACGCCGGCGACGATCCCGACGTGACCCACGGCGCGCTCGTGCTCGCGACGGTGCGGCGTGCGGCGCCCGGCGCGGGCGTCGTCTTCCGCGCCGGCGAGGGCGTCGGCACGGTGACGCTGCCGGGGCTGCAGCTGCCGGTCGGCGAGCCGGCGATCAACCCGGTGCCGCGCAGGCTGATGCGCGGGGTCGTCTCCGAGCTGGCCGCGTCGCACGGGGACCCCGGCGACGTGATCGTCGAGATCGGCGTCGAGGGCGGCGAGCAGATCGCGACGAGAACCTGGAACGCGCGGCTGGGGATCCTCGGCGGGCTGTCGATCCTCGGCACGACCGGCGTCGTCGTGCCGTACTCCTGCTCGGCCTGGATCGCCTCGATCCGCCATGGGATCGACGTCGCGCGCGCGACCGGGCAGCCGCACGCGATCGCCGCCACCGGCGACACCTCCGAGCGCGCCGCCCAGCGGCTGTACGAGCTGCCCCCCAGCGCGCTGCTCGACATGGGCGACTTCGCCGGCGCGCTGCTGAAGTACCTCGCGCGCAACCCCGTCCCGCGGCTGACGCTCGCCGGCGGCGTCGCGAAGCTGTCGAAGCTCGCCGCCGGCCACCTCGACCTGCACTCGGCGCGGTCGCAGGTCGACCTCGACCGGTTGGCGGGCTGGGCGCTGGAGTCTGGCGGGTCGGCGACGCTGGCCGACGAGATCCGTGCCGGCAACACCGCGCTCCACGCCCACCAGCTCGCGGTCGCGGCCGGCGTGCCGCTGGCCGAGCGGATCGCGGCGGAGGCGCTGGGCGTCGTGCGCGGGGTGCTCGGCACCGCGCCGGTCGCGGCGGAGGTGCTGGTGGTCGACCGCGAGGGCGAGATCGTCGCTCATGCGGGGCGGGTTCGCCCCTTCGAGTAGAGGAAGCTCTCGCCGCCCTTGCCGCTGAGCGCGGGGCCGACGAGGATCGTCGCGGTCCGCTTCACGCCCGCCTCGGCGACCTGCTCGGCGATCGTCGCGAGCGTGCCGCGCAGGATCAGCTCGTCGGGCCAGCTCGCGCGGGCGACGACGGCGGCCGGGCAGTCGCGGCCGTAGTGGGGCTCGATCGTCGCGACCAGCTCCTCCATCGCCTGCACGCCGAGGTGGAGCACGAGCGTCGAGCCGTGCGCGGCGAGCTGTGCGAGGTCCTCGCCGCCGGGCATCGCGGAGGCGCGTCTGCGGTAGCGGGTGAGGATCACCGACTGCGCGACGCCGGGCAGGGTCAGCTCGCGTCTGAGCGCGGCGCTGGCGGCGGCGAAGGCGGGCACGCCCGGGGTCATGTCCCAGTCGATCCCGAGCGCGTCGAGCCGGCGCGTCTGCTCGCCGAGCGCGGAGTAGATCGACAGGTCGCCCGAGTGCAGGCGCGCGACGTCCTGGCCGTTCGCGTGTGCAAGCTCGAACTCCGCGACGATCTCGTCCAGCTCCAGGTGCTGTGTGTCGACGACGCGGGCGCCGGAGGGCGCATGCTCGAGCACCTCCGGTGGCACGAGCGCACCGGCGTAGAGCACGACGGGGCAGGCGGCGATCAGCTTCGCCGCGCGCAGCGTCAGCAGGTCGGCCGCGCCAGGGCCGGCGCCGATGAAGTGGACGGTCATGCGAGTGGTCTCTCCTGTGGCTTGCGCGCCTCCCACTGGACGACGGGCATCTGCGCCCGCCAGCCGCTGAAGCCGCCGACCGGGGCGGCGTGGGCGATCGCGATCTGCGTCAGCGTGCCGCCGTGCTGCTCGCGCGCGGTCAGCAGCCGCGCCTGGCTCTCCAGCGTGACGGCGTTGGCGACGATCCGGCCGCCGGGCTTGAGCACGTGCCAGGCGGCGTCGAGCACGCCGGCGGCGGTCAGCCCACCGCCGACGAAGACCGCGTCGGGCTTGCCCGGATCGATCAGCGCGTCGCCGAGCACGGCCGGGAGGCGCCCGCGGATGACGGTCAATTGCGGGGCGCCGAGTCTGGCGGCGTTCTCGGCGATCCGCCTGGCGCGCGCTTCGTTCGCCTCGAACGCGACCGCCTTCCCCGGCGTAGCCGCGGGGATCGCGGCGAGCGCGCGCAGCCACTCGATCGCGATCGAGCCGGAGCCCGCGCCGAGGTCGAAGAGCAGCTCGCCCGGCCGCGGCGCCAGCGCCGCGAGCGTCACCGCCCGCACGTGCCGCTTCGTGATCTGCCCGTCGTGGTCGAAGGCGTCGTCGGGCAGCCCGGGGGTGAGCGAGAGGCCCTCTCCTCCCTGATCCGCCCGCACCTCGATCGCGATCGCGTGAAGCGGGTCGGCGGCTCTGTCGCCCCAGCCCGCGGCGGTCGTCTCGTGTCGCGCCTCGTCCGCTCCGCCGAGCTGTTCGAGCACGACAAAGCGGCTGGTGCCGAAGCCGCGCGTTCGCAGCACGCGCGCGATCGTGGCCGCGCCGTCGCTCCCGGTCGCGTAGACGATCAGCCGCCGGCCGGTCTGCAGCGCCCGCGCCACCTGCTCTGGCGCCCGCGCGACCGTGCTGACCAGCTCCGTCTCCTGCTCCGCCCACAGCATCCGCGCACAGGCGAGCGCGAAGGCCGAGGGATGCGGAATCACGGCAAGCTCCGCGCCGCCATCTGCAGCACCCGCGCCCTGCTTTGCATCATCCGCGACGCGGCGGGCGAGGCTGGCGCCGATGCCGTGCAGCATCGGATCGCCGCTGGCGAGCACGACGGCGTCGCCGTGGCGGCCGGCGGCCAGCGCGTCGAGCAGCGGCTCCAGCGGCGACGGCCAAGCCAGGCGGCGCGCGCCCGCCGCCGTCGCCGTCGCCGACTCCGGCACCAGCTCCAGCTGTCGTGCCGACCCGACCAGCAGCGTCGCCGCCGCGACCGCCGCCCGTCCCGCACCGCCGAGCCCGTCCCAGCCGTCGGCGCCGATGCCGACGACGGTCAGCCGAACGCTCATCGGCGGGCCTCCTCGAACAGCGGCCCGAAGTCGGCACGGTCGGCGCGGGCGCCAGCGAGGACGGCGCGGTGGACGGCGTGGGCGATGTCGGCGCCGATCGCGGTCGCGGGACCGGCGAACGGCTCGCCGCCGCCGGGCAGGGCGGCGATGCAGAAGGCGTCGGTGGCGGTGCCGGTCGCGTGGCAGTCGGCGTTCGCGGCCGGGACGGCGGCGGCCGCGAGCGCCTGCGCCTTCGCCTCGATCGCGGTCTGCGCCGCGCCGGCGAGCGCGGCGTCGTCGAGCGGCGCATCGACGAGCACGAGCAGGTTGATCGTCCCGACGGTCGGCACCGCACGCGGTCTCGTCCCGGCGGCCGCCAGCGCATGCCCGACCCCGACCGTCGCGAACGCCCGCGCCCGGCCGCGCTCGCCGATCTCGCAGCGGTCGACGTCGACCGCCGTCAGCATCCCCACCAGCGAGCCGTCGAAGCCGAGCGCCGCCGCTCGTTCGGTCAGGTCGACGGCCGGGTCGAGGCGGTCGTAGTCGCGCGCGACGGTCGCGTTGAGCCAGCCGTGCGCGACCCCGATCCCGCCGCCGAGCACCGCCGAGGAGAGCACCCGCCGCGGCGCGCCGAAGTCGACCAGGAGCGTGCCGGGTCGGCGGACGATGCGCGCCGCCGCACTGCCCGCCGAGGCCTCGCCGGATCGCGCCGCGCTGCCTGCCAATGCGTCGCCGGATCGCGCCGCATCGCACGCCGACGCCTCGCCGGCGAACCCGCCGCCCATCGGCGCCTCGCCGGCCGCGCCGGACGAAGCCGAGACGCGGCCCGTCGATGGCTCGCCAGCCGGAGCGGATGGAGCCCCGACGCCGCCCGCGCGCGTCTCACCGCGCATCGGCGCCTGTCTCATCGCCCCACCTCCGCGATCGCCTCTGCCAACGCCGCGACGAGGCGCGCGTTCTGCTCGGGCGCCCGCGCGGTCACGCGCAGGTGACGGCCGTCGAGGCCCGGGAACGAGGCGGCCTCGCGAACGGCGATCCGCCGCCGGCGCAGCGCGGCGGCTACGGCAGCGCCGTCGGCGACCTCGATCAGCGTGTAGTTGGCGGCGGCCGGCCAGGCGCGGACGCCATCGAGCGTCGCCAGCCGGGCGGCCAGGTCGCTCTGTTCCGCGCAGGTCCGCTCGGCCGCCTCGGCGAGCACCTGCGGCCGCCGCGCGACCGCCGCCAGTGCCGCGAGCGCGAGCGCGTTGACCGACCACGGTGGCCGCACCGCCCGCAGCCGCTCCGCGGCGGCCGGGTGGGCGACCGCGTAGCCGGCGCGCAGGCCGGGGATCGCGAGCGACTTCGTCAGGCTGCGAACGACGATCACGTCCTCCAGCGGCTCGCGCACGAGCGTGCCAGGCTCGCCTGGCACGAGATCGATGAACGCCTCGTCGACGACGACCATTCGCCCCGGCCGCCGCAGCGCCAGCAGCGCCGCGGCCGGATCGAGCGTGCCGCTCGGCGACGCCGGGTTGCCGACGATCACGAGGTCGGCCTCCGCCGGCACCGCCGCCGGGTCGAGCGCGAACCCCGCGTCGGGATCGCGCAGGACGCGCACGACCTCGACGCCGTGCGCGCGCAAAGCGGCCTCCGACTCGGTGAAGCCGGGATGGACGCAGGCCGCGAGCCGCGGTCTCAGCGCCGTCGGCAGCAGCCACAGCGCCTGCGCCGCGCCGTTCGCCGGCACGATCTCCTCCGCCGTGCGTCCGTGCAGCGCCGCGAGCGCCTCGCATGCCTCGCGCTCGTCCGGATAGCGCGTCGCCTGCTCCGCCAGCGCCGCTTCCAGCTCCGTCCGCAGCCACGCCGGCGGCCCTTCCGCCCGCACGTTGACCGCATGGTCCGCATCCCCCGGCCGCACGGCCGTGTCGCCGTGCGTGCGCAGCGCGGCGAGGTCGGATGGCGCGGGTTGCGCGAATGCCGGCGCGGCTGACGCAAATGCCGGCGCGGCTTGCGCAGATGTCGGCGCGGATTGCGCAGATGCGGGCGCGAATTGCGCGAATGCGGGCGCGGGTTGCGCGAATGCGGGCGCGGGTTGCGCAAATGCGGGCGCGGGTTGCGCGGACGCTGGCGCGGCTTGCGCTGATGTGAGCGCGAGCGGGCGGCCGGCGACGATCAGCTCGACGCGATCGGCGACGGCGGCGAGCTGCTGCGTCGCGCTGCCGAGCAGGTCGAGCCAGACACGGGAGGCGCGGTCGGGAGGCAGCACGCCTTCGCCGGCCTGCTCGGCGACGACGATCGCGGCACCGCCGGCGGCGGACAGCGTGGTCGCGGCGTGCGCCAGCTGCGCAACCCCGGTCTCGATCCGCTCGCGTGCGGCCGTCAGGCGCTCCTCGCTGGGATCGTCGAAGGCGCCTGCGTGGTGGAGCGTGGTGGCGATCCACGGCCCGAGTCCGTCGACCAGGATGCAGCGGCGGTCCGGCACCGCGGCGATGGCCTCCGCACCGTCACCGGTCGCACTGCGGGCGACACCCTCTGCACCGTCACCGGTCGCACTGCGGGCAACATCCTCCGCACCGTTACCGCCCTCAGCGCGGGCGGCGCCCTCCGCACCGTTGCCGGTCTCGGCGGGAGCGACACGCTCGACGCCGGCGCCATGCTCGGCGATGCCGCCGGCCACGAACGCAGCCGCGAGGTCGTCGCCAGCCTCGATCGTCGTCCACTCCGCGGGCCGGCGGGCGACGTGCGCGGCGATCCGCTCGGCGAGCGACGGGTCGGAACCGTCCGCCGTCGCGACGTAGGTGACCGGCAGCCCGCTGTCGGCGGCGAGCTGCTCGGCGCGTGCGCTCTTGCCCGAGCGGGTGCCGCCGAGCAGCAGCGTGACGGTCACCCGGGTCCCCCCGCGCGCGCCGCTGCGACGAAGTCGTGCGCGACCTGCGGGAAGGCGGCCCAGTGAACATGCAGGTAGCTCGCCTGCACCGCGCCGGCGACGAATCCCTCCCGCCGCTCCAGACCGCGTGCGGCGAGCGTCCAGGCGGGAGCGTCCGGCGAGCCGGGGGCGCTCGGCGCACCAGCTGCCGCTGCCGTGCTCGTCGTGTCGCCGGCCGGCTCGACCTGCGTGTAGTGGAACTCGTGGCCGCGCAGGCGCGCGCCGCGCGCCAGCCAGGGCGTCGCAGTCGCCGCGGTCGCCTCGCGGTAGCCCAGTGTCAGCCGTCTTCCCATCGCCGCTCTCATCGGCACCACTCCACACATCTCATGACCGTCGAGATGCTCGCAGAGGAACAGCAAACCGCCACACTCGGCGAGGATCGGGCGCCCGGCGGCCGCATGCGCGGCGACCTCGCCGCGAAGGCGCGCGTTGGCCTGCAGCTCTGCCCCGAAGACCTCGGGGAAGCCGCCCGCGAGGACGAGCGCCTCGGTGCCCTCCGGCAGCGTCTCGTCGCGCAGCGGATCGAACGGCAGCAGCTCTGCCCCCGCCGCCTCGAGCAGCTCGAGGTTCTCCTGGTAGTGGAAGGAGAAGGCCGGCCCGCGCGCAATCGCGATGCGCGCAGGTGCGCCGCCATCACGCACATCCGCGCCACGATCACGCACATCCGCGCCACCGTCACGCGCCTCCACGGCGGGGGTCTGCGAGGCAGCCGCAGCACCGACGTGCGGACTCCACGCCGCCCCGTCGATCGACGGGGCGGTGCGGGCAAGCGCGAGCAGGGCGTCGAGGTCGAGGCGGTCGGCGAGCGTCGCGGCGAGCAGGGCGAGTGCGGCGCGGGTGCGCGGCTCGCGCTCGGCGACCGGAACGAGGCCGAGGTGGCGCTCGGGGGCGGAGATCCGCTCGTCGCGACGCAGCGCTCCGAGGACCGGAAGACCGAGTGGCTCGACCGCCTCGCGCAGCAACTGCTCGTGGACGTCGGAGCCGACGCGGTTGAAGATCACACCCGCGACGTCGACCTGCGGATCGAAGGTCGCGAAGCCGTGGACGATCGCAGCCGCCGAACGCGCCATCGCCGAGCCGTCGACGACCAGCACGACCGGCGCGTGCAGCAGCTTCGAGACCTGCGCGGTCGAGGCCAGCTCGCCGCGCCCGGAGGCGCCGTCGAACAGACCCATCACACCCTCGATCACGGCGATGTCGGCGTCACCGGAGCCGTGGCGGAAGAGCGGCGCGATCAGCTCGGTCCCGGCGAGGTAGGCGTCGAGATTGCGGCCAGGCCGGCCCGACGCGAGCGCGTGATAGCTGGGGTCGATGTAGTCCGGGCCGACCTTGAAGCCCTGCACCCGCAGCCCGCGCGCCCGCAGCGCCCCGATCAGGCCGCTGGCGATAGTCGTCTTGCCGGCGCCGGAGCTGGTGCCGGCGACCACGAGCCGCGGAATCACGCCGCCGCCCGCACGCTCGTCGCCAGCTCGACCGGGAGCGTGAGCGGCAGCGCGGCCACCGCTCGCTCCGTCAGCCGTGGCGCAGTCTGCGCAGCTCGCGGCGCATCCGCCGCAATTCGCGGCGCAGTCTGCGCAGCTCGCGGCGCATCCGCCGCAATTCGCGGCGCGGTCTTCGCAGTTCGCGGCGCATCCGCCGCAATGCGCGGCGCAGTCTGCGCAGCTCGCGGCGCATCTGTCTCAAACCGCGGCCCAGCTTGCGCAGTTCGCGGCGCGGATTGCGGGGACCACGTCACGCACGGAACAGGTGTGGCGTCGTGGCGGCCGTCAGCGGGGTCGCAGCCGTGGTCGGGGCAGACGCGCAGGGTGTCGACGGGGCGTGAAGCCGTGCCGTCGAGCGGCGAGCCGACGGCGCCTGCACGCGCACGCAGGGCAGCGGCGAGCGGCGCGATCAGGTCGCGATCGGCGGCCTCGATCGCGGCGATCTTCGCGGCGGCGTCGTGCTCGTGGGCGGCCTCGTCGGGAGCGCCGACATGGACGACGATCCGCTCGACGCTCGCGGGTCCGGGTCCGGGTCCGGGACCGGGACCGTCGCCGCACCGGGCTCCAGCTGCTCCGTTCGACGCGCCGGCCGTCGCGTCCCGCAGCACGCCCAGCGCCGCGGCGGCCTTGGCGGCGAGGTCGCTGCCGGGGCGACCGGTCGCGCCCGCGGGCGTGATGACGCGCGCGCCGAGCAGCCGCGCGAGGCCGGCGGCGGCGCCGGGGGCGGCGATCACGACCGTGCGCGCATCGAGAATGCGCGGAGGCACGATCCCCTCGCGCCAGGGATGGAGCGTCAGGCCCTCGCGCGCCACGTCCCGCTCGCCCGCGCTCGCGCTCGCCAACGCAGGTGCAGACGCCAACGCAGACGCGGGTGCCGACGCCAACGCCGCTCCGAACGCCACCAGCGGATCCAACCCCGGCAGCGGCGCGCGCGCGACCGCCAGCAGCCGATGGCCGCCGAGCAGGTGCAGACGGTGCGACGGCAGCGCGACTGCGAGTGCCGGCAGCGCTTGCGCGGCATCAGCGCGGGCGCCGTCGGCGGCGTGGCGCACGTCGATCCGACAGGCGCGCTCGCCGTCCTCGACGGCGATCCCGCGCGCGGCGGCTTCGACCGCCCCGCGGTCGACCGACGCCGGTGGCGTCCAGCCGAGCAGCGCCGGGATCGCGTGCTCCGAGCCGGCCTCCAGCCACGGCGCGACCGTCCGCAGCCGCGTCAGCGCGCCCTCCGCGCAGAGGGCGTCGAGCGCCGGGGTCGCGGCGCGTTCGAGGCTCGTCGGCCGGCCGTCGCGCGGCGGCTCGCTGGCGCCGTCGAGGATCACGAGCAGCTCGACGCCGCCCGCTTGCGCCGGCCGCCAGCTCGCGGCCTCACCGCGCTCGCACTCCGCGGCCGCGGGCTCGACGCCGCCGTCAGGCATCGGTGCTCGCGGTCGTCACCACTCGATCCCCTGCTGGGCGCGGATGCCCTGGTCCATCGGGTGCTTGACCTTCGTCACCTCGGAGACGAGGTCGGCCAGCTCGATCAGCTTCGGATCGGCGTCGCGGCCGGTGATGATCACGTGCTGGAAGCCGGGGCGCGAGCGCAGCGTCTCGACCACGTCGTCGACGTCGATCCAGCCCCACTTGATCGGGTACGTCATCTCGTCCAGCAGCAGGAACTCGTATCTCTCCGACGCGATCGCGGCCTTCACGCCCTCCCAGCCGGCGCGCGCGAGGTCGGCCGACTCGTCCAGGTCTCTCGACAGCCACGACCAGCCGTCGCCCATCTTCTCCCAGTCGATCCCGCCGAGCGCGGCGGCCGCTCTCGCCTCGCCGACCTTCCACTTGCCCGACTTGACGAACTGGAAGACGCCGCAGCGGTAGCCGCGCGCCCACGCGCGCAGCAGCATCCCGAACGCGGCCGTCGACTTGCCCTTGCCGTGCCCGGTGTAGACCGCGACGAGCGCTCTGTCGCGCGGCTTGCGGCGCTTCGGCTCGGCGCTGCCGACGTCGCCCGGACGGTGCGGGACGTCGACGTCGTCGCCGCCGTGCTTCTCCAGCGGAGTGGTCTCGCTCATGCTGCTCTCCTGTGACGGACGGGGGCCGGCGCGAGCCGGTGCAGCTGGCCGCCGGCGGCCGCGGCGACGCGCCCCGCCAGCCCGAGCCGCACGTGCCCTTCCTCGGTGTCGACGACGTGGACGGCGCCGGCGGCCGCGCCGAGCGCGCGCGCCGCGGCCGGGACCGCGCCGTGGGGATCCTGCACGCGACCGTCGGTGAGGACGATCGCGAGCGAGCGGCGCTCGGGCTCGCGGACGGCCTCGCGGCCGATCGTCAGCGCCGCCTCGCGCAGCCCCTCGGCGAGCGGCGTGCGGCCGCCCGTCGGGAGCGCGCGGATCGCGGCGCCAGCCTGCTCCAGCGGAGCGCCTGGTCTGACAAGCAGTTCAGCGTGCGCGTCGCGGAAGGCGATCACGGCGACGCGATCGCGGCGCGCGTAGGCGTCGCGCAGCAGCGCCAGCAGCGCACCCTTGACTCTCGCCAGCCGCTGCCGCGCCCCCATCGACCCGCTCGCATCGACGACCAGACACAGCAGCACCGCCTCGCGCCCCGCCCGCACGTGCTCGTGGAGCGGGAAGTCTGCGGCTCGTGCCTCGCTGTGGAGGGCCAAATCCGCAGACATCGGCAACGCGCCAGCTTCGAGGCCGGCGTCGGGGAGCGCGGCGCCCGCCTGCAGCCGCGCCCGCAGCGTCGCGACGAGCGCGAGGTCCGGGGCGCCCGGCGCCGCCGCGCGGCTGTCGATCGCGCCGACGCTCGCGCCGCGGCCGCGGGCACGGCGGCCGCGCGGGCCGCTGCCG
>NZ_JAUTDN010000046.1 GCF_030646155.1 Conexibacter sp. CPCC 205762 | reverse complement strand
GCGCGACGTGCAGGCGGTCGCGCCCGACGCCGCCGCCGGCTGGCTCGACGCCGCCGAGCGGCTGCTGCCGCCCGCCGCCGACGGCGAGCGCCGCCGCGAGCTGCGCCTGCGCCGCTCGCTCGCGCTCGCCGCCTGCGGCCGCAGCGCCGAGGCGCACGACGTGCTGCTGGCCGTCCACGACGCGCTGCCGCCCGGCTCGCCGCTGGCGGTCCCGGCGGTCGTCCAGCTGGCGCAGATCGAGCGCGCCGGCGGCCGCGCCCACGACGCCCGCGCCCGCCTCGAACGGGCACTGGCCGCCGGCATCGCGCAGACGCCCGCCGACGCCGCCCAGCCGGGGCCGACGCCCGCCGCCGGCATCGCGCGCACGGCGGCCGAGGAGGCGCGGCTGCGGGTCGGGCTGGCGTTCAGCCTCGTGCAGCTGAGCGACCGCGAGGCCGGCGCGGCGGTGCGGGCGGCGCTCGCCGCCGCCGAGCGGGCGGAGTCGCTGCTGGAGATCGCCTCCGCGCGCGCCTGCGCCTCGCTGCTCGCCGCCTGGGAGGGCGATCACGTCGCCGCCGCCGCGGCGGTCGAGCAGGCGCTCGCGGAACTGCAGCAGGTCGGCGACGGCGAGCTGACGGAGGCGCTGGAGACCGTCCACCTGCTCGCGCTGATGGCGATCGCGCACGAGCGCTTCGCGCCGGCTGACGCGCTGCTGGCGCGCGGCGAGACGCTCGCGCGCCGCTCCGGCCAGGACCTCGCGCTCGCGCAGCTCGTGACCTACCGCGGCATGAGCCGCTGGAACCTCTGCGACATGGACGGCGCGCTCGAGTCGGTCGCTGAGGCGGTCGAGCTGGCGCGGCTGCTGAGAGCCGAGGCGCTGCTCGGCCACGCGCTCGCGGTCGCCTGCCACCTGCACGTCAGAGCGGGCGACCGCGCCGCCGGCGAGCGCGCCGGCGCGGAGGCGCAGCGGATCGTCGCGCGCCAGCAGCCGGACCTGCTGACCGCGATCAGCCGCCTCAACGCCTCGCTGTTCATGGCGCTCGACGTCGACCCGGCGCGGCTGCTGCGCGACGCGGTCGCGGCCGGCGGGCCGCAGCTGGAGCGGGTCGACCCGGCCTGGACCTGCCAGCTGGCCGAGTCGCTCGTGCTGAGCGCGCTGGAGCTCGGCGACCGCGACGCCGCGCGCCACTGGGCCGAGCGCGCGCAAGCGCTCGCCGCGCACACGCGGCTGCCGCTCTCCGCCGCGAAGGCCGCCTCCGCGAGCGCGCTCGTGCTGAGCGCCGAGGGCGACGACGACAACGCCGTAGCCCACGCGCGCGACGGCCTCGCCCGTGCCGGCGCCGCCGCCGGCCCGGTCCACGCCGGGCTGGCGCGCAGCGTGCTCGGGCGAGTGCTCGCGCACGCCGGCGAGCGCGACGAGGCGCTGCGCGAGCTGCAGGCGGCCGCCGACGCGCTGACCGCCTGCGGGCTGCAGCGCGCGCACGACGTCGCCGCGCGCGAGATCCGCCGCCTCGGCGGCCGCGCGAGCGGCCGGGTCGGCCGCGCGGCCGGCGCCGAGGGGCTGCGGGAGCTGACGGCGCGCGAGCGCGAGATCGCGGCGCTGGTCGCCGACGGCGTCGGCAACAAGCAGATCGGCCGCGCGCTGCACATCTCCGACAAGACGGTCGCGAACCTGCTCAGCGCGATCTACGCGAAGCTCGGCCTGCGCGGGCGCGCCGAACTGGCCGCGCTCGTCGCCGGCCGGCCGCTCGACGGCTGAGCGGCGCGCGCCGCCGGACGCGCGCCGGACGCGCCGAGCACGCTCGACGGCTGAGCGGCGCTCAGGCGCCACGACCCGCCGGCAGCGCCGCCAGCAGCCGCACCGGCGGCAGCGCGACGAAGCGCGGCAGCGCCAGCCGGAACTCGCCGTCGAACTCCCGCAGCAGCCGTGCGAGCGCGGGCAGCGGCGGGTCGCCGCCGCAGCGCTCGCGCAGCGCGGCCAGCTCGCTCCACCACTGCTCGGTCCGCAGCGCCGGCGTCGTGCTCCAGCGCGCCGTCGCCCCCTCCGGCCCGACCGGCGCCATCCGGTGCGCGGCGCCGCGCGGGATCGCGACCGACTCGCCGGCCGCGACGGTCAGCAGGCGGCCGTCGAGCGTCACGCGCAGCGCGCCGGAGAGCACCTCGAAGCGCTCGTCCTGCTGCGGGTGCAGATGCAGCGGCGGCTCTCTTCCGCCGGCGCTGTAGCGGACCTCCGCGAGCAGCCGCTCGGGCGTCGCGGAGAGGATCGTCACCTGCTCGTGGGCGGTCAGCGCGTACCTGGGACGAACGGCTGCCGGGATCTCTTCGACGGTCATGCGGCGACGATCCCGCCGCGCCGCCGGCGTCGCATGGGCCGATTCTCCCGCCGCTCTCCCGGCGCGCCCGCGCCGAGCCAGGCGCGATGCTGTGCGCATGAGCACCGAGGAGCCGATCCGCGACGACCTCGCCGAGCTGCTGCGCCGGCGCCTGCTGACGGAGGACGCGGCGCGCCCGACCGCGCTGGAGAAGCGCCACGGCCGCGGCGGGCGCAGCGCGCGCGAGAACGTCGCCGACCTGATCGACGCCGGCTCGTGGGTCGAGTACGGCCGCTACGCGGTCGCCGCCCAGCGCGGGCGGCGCGAGGCCGGCGACCTGATCGCGAACACGCCGGCCGACGGGCTCGTCGCCGGCACCGCGACGGTCGGCGGCCGCCCGACGGCCGTGCTCGCCTACGACTACACGGTGCTGGCGGGCACGCAGGGCGTCTTCGGCCACCTCAAGAAGGACCGCATGTTCGAGCTGATCGAGCGGATGCGGCTGCCGGTCGTCTTCTTCGCCGAGGGCGGCGGCGGGCGGCCGGGCGACAGCGACCACCCGGTCGTCAGCTCGCTGCAGGTGCGCGCCTTCGCGCTGTGGGCGAAGCTGTCGGGGACTGTCCCGCGGATCGCGATCGTCAACGGCAGCTGCTTCGCCGGCAACGCCGTGATCGCCGGCTGCGCCGACCTGATCATCGCGACCGAATCGGCCTCGATCGGGATGGGCGGCCCGGCGATGATCGCCGGCGGCGGGCTCGGCAGCTTCGCGCCGGAGGAGGTCGGGCCGGTCGCGATGCAGGCGCCCAACGGCGTGATCGACCTGCTCGTCGCCGACGAGGCGGCGGCGGTCGCGGCGACGCGCACGCTGCTGAGCTACTTCGAAAGCGGCCCGCGCAGCGACTGGACCGCCCCCGACCAGCGCCCGCTGCGCGACGCGCTGCCCGAGAGCGGCCGCCGCGCCTACGACGTGATCCCGCTGATCGAGCGGCTCGCCGACGCCGGCTCCACGACCGTCCTGCGGGAGCGGTTCGCGCCCGAGCTGGTGACGGCGCTGGCGCGGATCGAGGGCCGGCCGCTCGGCGTGATCGCCAACAACACGAAGCACATGGCCGGCACGGTGACCGCGGAGGCGAGCGACAAGGCCGCCCGCTTCCTGCAGCTGTGCGACGCCTTCGGCCTGCCGCTGCTGTCGCTGATCGACACGCCCGGCTACATGGTCGGCCCCAGACACGAGGCCGGCGCGCTCGTCCGCCGCGCCAGCCGCCTGCTGGTGGCCGGCGCCGCGCTGACCGTCCCGACGATCGCGGTCGTGCTGCGCCGCGCCTTCGGCCTCGGCGCCCAGGCGATGGCGTTCGGCAGCCTCCACGAGCCGCTGCTGACGGTCGCCTGGCCGGGCGCGACGCTCGGCCCGATGGGCCTGGAGGGCGCGGTCCGGCTGGCGCTCAGACGCGAGCTGGAGGCGATCGCGGACGACGACGAGCGCGAGGCGCGCGTGCGCGCGCTCACCGCCCAGCTGCACGAGCACGCGCAGGCGCTCAACGCCGCCCAGCTGTTCGAGCTGGACGACGTGGTCGACCCCGCCGAGACGCGCGCGCTGATCGCCCGCACGCTCGCCGCCGCCGGCCCGCCGCGCGCGAGCGGGCGGACCGTCGACACCTGGTGAGCGGGCGCGCCGCGCGAGGACGGGCCGCGCGACGCCCGCGCGTCAGTGCAGCGTCGGCCCGGCGCAGGGCACGAGCAGCAGCGAGCAGGGCGCGTCGGTCGTCAGCCGGTGGCCGACGCGGCCGAGCGTGACGCGCGCGGCGTGGCCGCCGTGGCGTGAGCCGAGCACGAGCAGATCGGCCTCCTGCGCGGCGCGCGCCAGCTCGGTCGCCGGATCGCCGTGGCGGACCTCGGCGGCGGTGACGCCGGCGTGCTCGCGCGCCTGCTCGGCGATCCCCTCCGCGCCGTCGCGCGCGTGCGGCCGCGGGTCGTGGACGGCGATCGCGGTCAGCGCGACGCCGAGCCCCTGCGCCAGCCGCGCGGCGACGCCGAGGGCAGCCTCCGACTCGGCCCCGCCGTCGACGCCGACGACGATCGAGCCGATCGCGAACGGCCGCTCGTGCAGGCCGCGGGCGGCGAGCGCGGCGTTGCAGGGCGCGTCGTGGATCACGTGCTGCGCGTCGCGTCCGGCGCGGACGTGGCCGGCGGGCGCGGCGGCGGTCGAGCCGATCGCGATCGTGCCGGCGTGCTCGCTCGCGGCGACGCGGCAGAGCGCGCGCGCCGGCGAGAGGCCGCTGAGCGGGCGCGTGATCGCCCGCGGCGCCTGCGCGGCGCGCGTCCGCAGCAGCATCCGCTCGGTTCTCTCCAACGGCGGCTCGCCGCTGCTCATCAGCAGCGGCAGCGGCAGCAGCGTCTCCTGCCAGACGCCGGTCAGCAGCAGCTCCGCATCGTCGGCGGCGGCCAGTGCCGCGCCGAGCGCGACGGCGTCGCGACCACCACGAAGACCGTCGACACCGGCCACGATCATGCTGGTCATCAAGCTCTCCTTTCACAGCGTCGCCGCGCCAGTCGCGGTCGGCTGTGGATGACTCCACCTGACGTTATGCCCGAAACCGGCGTCTCCCGACGGCGGATGCTCGCAGCATTAAATGCCATAAAACCGATCACCTTGGTGTAGATTGCTGGCGATCGGCGAGGCCAGGGGGCTCTCCGCCGACGTCCCAGGTCCGTCCATCCCCACACCAGGAGGAATCGCTTGAGACCGTCCAGGTCGATCCGCGCCGCCGGCGCGCTCGCCGTTCTCGCGCTCGCCGTGCCGGCGACCGCATCCGCCGTTCCGAGCGTCACGTCCGTCGAGGCGAAGACCGGGAACCCCGGCGTCACGTTCCTGACCGACCCGACCGGCGCCGGCCTCACCAACACG
The DNA here is from genome assembly GCF_030646155.1 of Conexibacter sp. CPCC 205762. Classification (GTDB taxonomy): domain Bacteria; phylum Actinomycetota; class Thermoleophilia; order Solirubrobacterales; family Solirubrobacteraceae; genus Conexibacter. The sequence continues at coordinate 32,324 of NZ_JAUTDN010000046.1, read as the reverse complement.
CAGACCCGCTACGTGCTGTCGCTCGACGGCTGGGTGCTGGGCTACGTCGAGGACAACGGCGTCGCGGCCGGCGGGGTGCTCGACTACTCGGCGCTGCCGAGCGAGTACCGCGAGCCGATGACGGCGCAGGAGAAGCTCGCCTACCCGGCGGCGCAGACGGGGCTGCAGGCGCACGCGACCTGCTCCGGCGTCGCGTCGCTGACCGATCCGGACACGGTCCTCGCCTGGCAGAGCGGGGCGAGAGAGCCGTCGTACGCGTACGTGCCGTTCCAGAAGACCTCGGCCGGCCTCGGCGACGACCCGGCGACGTGGATCGCGGTCGTCAAGAGAGCGACCGGCGTCGACCTCGCGACCGTCACCGACCCGAGAGCGGAGTGCGAGAGACTCGGCGGCAGACTCGAGGCCGCCGACAGCTCCACCCCGCTGGCCAACGCGCTGGTCGCGGCGGCGACCGCGCCGCTGCAGACGCAGCTCGCCGACCTCAGAAGAGCGAAGGACGCGGTCGACAGATCGCTCGCCGACACGAGAACCTCGCTGACGACGACGAGAGACGCGCTGACGGCGGCGAGAACCGCGCTGACCACCGCCAGAGACGCGCTGAGAGCGGCCGACGCCGCCTACCAGGCGCTGTTCCTGCGGCCGATCGACCTGTCGCTGGCGACGAGACGGTTCCAGCTGGGCGACGGCGTCGCGCTCGTCACCGGCGTCGCGACCGACCCGGTCACGCTCACCGTCGACGTGCCGAGAGGGCAGCGCAGAGCGCTCGGCCTCTCCTCGACCACGATCGTCGAGGCGACCGGCGAGATCAACGCCGAGGGCGCGCTGCTGGTGCGGTTGGTGCCGGACAGAGCGATCGCCAGAAAGCTCCGCAGAGCGCTGACGAAGCGCAGGACGATCCCGCTCGTGATCTACGCCGAGTCGGGCGCGACCAACGACACCGTCAGAGCGACGCTGACGCGCTGACCCGCGGCTGACGCGGCGGCGCGACCTCGGTCACGCCGCCGCGACGGCCGGGTCGCCCGGCCGGAAGCTCGCCAGCAGCGTCGCGGCGAGGGCGCGCGCGGCCGCGCTGCGCCGGCGGTTGAGCGGCTGCGCGAGCACGAGTCTCACGCGCACGGCGTCGGCGAGCGCGACGCTGCGGATCGTGTCCTGGAACCAGTGCGTCGCGGTCGCGGCGGCGAGCATCACGCCGGCGCCGTCGCGGACCATCTCCAGCGCGGTCGGCAGCCAGTTGAGCTGGTAGGCGACGTCGAGGCCGGCGTCGGCCAGCAGCGCGCCGCCGACGCCGGCCGACGGGCCGCCGGCGTCGTAGGCGATCGCGGTCTCGCCGCGCAGCTCGCCGAGGTGCAGCGGCGCCGTCGCGGTCGCGGCGACGTGGTCGCGCGGCAGCGCGACGCGCATCGGCGACTCCCACAGCACGGTCGCCTCGACGCCGGCCGGCGGCGCGCCGATCAGGCCGCCGAGGGCGAGGTCGAGGCGGCCGTCGCGGACGTCGTAGACGAGCTGGGTGGCGCCGTCGCCGACGTGCGTCAGCGCGACGCCGACGCGCGGGTTGGCGCTGCGGAAGGCGCGCAGCGCGGCGGCGACGTCGAGCCCGTTGGTGAACTCGACCGTGCCCATCCGCACCGTCCCGGCGAGCCCGCCGGTGACCGCCTCGACGGCGGCGCGCGCCTCCTCGGCCGCCTCCAGCGTGCGGCGCGCCTGCGGCAGCAGCGCGCGGCCGGCGTCGGTCAGCGCGAGCGAGTGCGAGGTGCGCTCGAACAGCGGGCTGCCGAGCGTCTCCTCCAGCCGGCGGACGGCGGCCGAGGCGGCCGACTGGCGCACGCCGAGCCGGTCGGCGGCGGCCGTGAAGCTTCCCTCGTCGGCGATCGTGACGAAGTAGCGCAGCTGACGGAGGTCCATCACTCTCCTTGATGGTTACCAACACTCGCGACCGCTAGAAAGTAACCGAAAGCGAACATAAAGTCACTCCACACGGTGTCGAGCGAACCCAGCTCGGCGCAGCAGCAGCAGTTGAGGAGGAGACTCGATGAACGACCCCCGCAAGGTCGTCGCGCTCGGCGCGGCGATCGTCGTCGGCATGGTCGCGCAGACCGCGCCGGCGCTCGCCGCGGCGCCGTCGACCGCGGCGACCCCGGCGCTTGCACCCAACCTCGCCGACCCGCCCCAGAGCGTGCGCCCGAAGTACCGCTGGTGGCAGCCGCTGGCGGCGACCGACGACGACGAGCTGCGCGCCGAGCTGCGGCAGATGAAGGCGGGCGGCGCGGGCGGCGCCGAGGTCGTCGCGTTCGCGATCGACGGCGTCAGAGCCGGCGACCCGGTGCTGCAGAGATGGGGCTGGGGCACGCCGACGTGGGAGCAGAAGACGCGCGCGATGCTGGAGGGCGCGCGCGACAACGACCTCTCGTTCGCGATGACCGTCGGCCCGCTGTGGCCGGCCGCCGTCCCCGGCGTCTTCGACATCGACGACCGCCGCATCCAGCAGCAGCTCGTCTACGCCTACGAGGACCTCGACGCCGGCGAGGCGCGCAGCGGCGCGCTGCCGAGCGCGAACAGACCGGCGCCGCCCGCCGGCGCCGGCACGACGCTCGTCGCCGTGCTCGCCGCCAGATGCGTCGAGGCGACCTGCACGAGCCAGGCCAGCGGCGCGCGGATGCTCGACCCCGACTCCGTCGTCGACCTGACGAGACAGGTCGGCAGCGGCGGCGAGCTCGCCTGGACCGCCCCGGACGACGGCGGCAGCTGGCAGCTGATCGTCCTGCGGCAGACCGCCTCGGGCCAGAACAGAGGCTTCGGCGGCACCGTCGTCGACCTGCTGCCCAGCGGCAACGGCTACACGCCCGACCACCTCTCGGTCGCCGGCGCGAGACTGACGACCGACTACTGGGACGAGCACCTGCTGACCGCGCAGGTGCGCCAGCTGATCGACCAGCTCGACGGCGGCGCCGAGTTCTTCGAGGACTCGCTCGAGCTCGACACGACGACGAAGTGGACCTGGCGCTTCGCCGAGGAGTGGCGCGACCGCCGCGGCTACGACCCGGCGACGTCGCTGCCGGCGCTGGCCGGGATCGGCCGCGAGGGCACCGACGCGCCCTTCTGGGACTTCCCCGGCGGCCTCGGGGAGCGCATCCGCACCGACTACAAGCAGACGTTCAGCGACCTCTACGTCGACAAGCGGATGGGCACCTTCCACCGCTGGGCGCGCGAGCGCGGGATGACGACCCGCACGCAGTCCTACGGCGAGCCGATCGACACCGTCTACGCCTCCAGCAGAAGCGACGTGCCCGAGGGCGAGTCGTTCGGCTTCTCCGCCTTCTTCGGCACCGCCGACCCGATCGAGCGCTTCAAGACCTCGATCGTCGGCGCCCAGCTCGGCGACGCGCAGATCGCCTCGACCGAGTGCTGCGCCGACTTCAACAGAGCGTGGTCGACGACGATGGGCGGAACCGGCGCCGGCAACGAGCTGTGGCAGGTCTACCAGGAGCTGGCGGGCGGGGCGACGCAGATCGTCTGGCACGGCTTCCCCTACCTGACCGCGCCGCAGGGCTACGGCCCGCGCGCGCTGTGGCCGGGCTTCTCCTTCTCCGGCGCCAACGGCTTCGCCGAGTCGTTCGGCCCGCGCATGCCGCAGTGGGCAGCCGGCGACGTCCGCACCGTCAACGACCACGTCGGCCGCCTGCAGCTGGCGCTGCGCCAGGGCAAGCCGCGCTTCGACGTGTCGGTCTACTGGCAGCAGTTCGCGACCCCGGACGGCCTGCTCAGAAACGGCAACGCGCTGCAGCGGGCCGGCTTCACCAACAGCTACCTGTCGCCCGAGTACCTGCGTCGCGACGACGCGGTGTTCCGCGACGGGCGGCTGTTCCCGGGCAGGACCGCCTCCAAGGCGCTGCTGCTGCTCGACCAGCGCACGCTCCCGCTCGACGTCGCCCGCAGGCTGCGCGAGCTGGCCCGCGCCGGCCTGCCGGTCGTGCTCGCCGGGGCGCTGCCGCAGACGATCCCCGGCCGCGACACGGTCGGCGACGACGCCCGCCTGAGCGCGGTCGTCGACCAGCTGCTGGCGCTGCCGAGCGTCACGCGCGCCGCCTCCGTGGACGAGGTCCCGGCGGCGCTGGAGCGGCTCGGCGTGCGCGCCTCGGCCGCCCGCGCCAGCGGCGCGGCGGCGCTGCTGAGCGTCCGCCGGCAGACGGCCGACGGCGACCTCTACTACCTCTACAACACCAGCAGAGCGGCGCTCGCCGACCGCGTCACGCTGGAGGGCAGCGGCACGCCGTACCTGCTCGACACCTGGAGCGGCCAGACGACGCCGATCGCGCAGTACCAGCGGACCGCCGGCGGCGTCACCGTCGACGTCAGACTGGCGCCGCTGAACGCGACCGTGATCGCGCTCAGCGACGACCCGGCCGCCGTCGGCGCCGCGCGCGCCGCCGACGCCGTCCACGCGACCGCGAGCGACGCCGACGCGCTGGCGCCGGGCGCGCCCGGCGTGCTGCGCGTCCGCAGCACGAGCGCGCGGACGGTCACGACGACGCTCAGCGACGGCCGCACCGTCGCCAGCGCGCTGACCGACGTCCCCGCCGCGCGGACGCTGCGCGACTGGAGCCTGACGGCGCAGAGCTGGACGCCGGGCGCCAGCGGGCTGCCGGGCGACACCGTCAGAACGACGCTCGCGCCGCTCGCCCTCAGCGCCGGCGAGGACGGCAGACTGCCGGCCTGGAGCGCGCTCGCGCCGCTGCAGGACGTCTCCGGCACCGGCGTCTACACGACGACCGTCGCGCTGCCGGCGAGCTGGAGCGGCGGCCACGGCGCCTGGCTCGACCTCGGCGCCGTCGTCGACACCGCGGTCGTGACCGTCAACGGCACGCCGATGGCGCCGGTCGACCCGCAGGACACGTCGCGGATCGACGTCTCCAGCGCGCTGCGCGCCGGCGCCAACACGATCGAGGTGCGCGTCGCCTCGACGCTGTTCAACGCCGTCCGCGTCGCGCCCGGCACCGGGATCGGCGGCAGAGCCCGCCAGGCGTACGGCCTGCTCGGCCCGGTCGTGCTGACGCCCTACGGCGAGGCCGAGATCGCGCTCGCGCCGAGCGGCGAGCAGCCGCAGCCGCCCCTCGACCCGGGCCAGCCGAGACCGCCGCTGGACCCGGGCACGCCGAGAGCGCCCGCGCCCGATCGCGTCAAGCCGCGCCTGAGCGGCGTCGCCGCGAGCACGCGGACGCTGCGCCGCGGCGGCGCCGCGAGCGTCCGCTTCCGCCTCTCCGAGCGGGCGCGCGTGCGGCTCGTCGTCGCACGCAGGCTCGACGGCCGCAGAGCGGGCAGACGCTGTCTGACCGGCGCGAAGGCGCCGCGCAGAGGCGCCCGCTGCGTCGTCTGGAAGACGCTCCGCTCCGCCACGGTCAGCGGCAGAGCCGGCGCCAACCGGGTCGCGCTGCTGACGCGGGCGCAGAGCCGCCGCGCCGCGCTCGGCGCCTACCGCGTCACGCTCGTCGCGACCGACCCCGCCGGCAACCGCTCGGCCCCGCTGCGCGCGAGCTTCCGGGTGGTCGCCAGACGCTGAGGCCGCCGCACCCGCCGCTGATGCCGCCGCCCGCGCGGCGACGTCAGCGCGGGCGGCGTCAGCGCGGGCGGCGTCAGCGCGCGGGCGGCAGGCGCGGGCCGCTGCGGGCGACGGCGCTCGGGAGCTCGCGGCCGACGGCCTGCGCGAGCAGGGCGCTGGCGCGCAGGAGGCGATCGAGGTCGATGCCGGTCGCGACGCCGGCGTCCTCCAGCACGAGCACCAGCTCCTCGGTCGCGACGTTGCCGGCGGCGCCGGACGCGAACGGGGAGCCGCCGAGGCCGCCGAGCGAGCTGTCGAGCCGCGTCACGCCGCACGCGACCGCAGCCCATGCGTTCAGCAGGCCGGTGCCGCGGGTCTCGTGGAAGTGGACGCCGATCTCGCCGCCGAGCCGCTGGACCAGCGCCGCGACGCGCGGCGGGGTCGCCATCCCGGTCGTGTCGGCGAGGGTGACGCGCGCGGCGCCGGCGGCGACCGCGGCGTCGCGGCACAGCTCGACCTCCGCGTGCGCGATCTCGCCCTCGTACGGCGAGCCGAAGGCGCACGAGATCACCACGTCGACCGGCACGCCGTCGCCGCGCGCGGCCGCCGCCGCGCAGATCGGCGCCAGCCCCGCGAGCGCCTGCGCCCGCCCCATCCGCGTGTTGCGGAGGCTGTACCGCTCCGAGGCCGAGACCGTCACCGTCAGCGCGTCGACGCCGGCCGCGAGCGCGTCGCGGGCGCCGCGCTCGTTCGGCACCAGCGCGGTCCGCACGACGCCGGGCAGCGAGCCCAGCTCGGCGATCAGCTCGGCCGCGCCGGCCATCGCGGGGACCGCGCGCGGCGAGACGAACGCCGCGACCTCGATCTCGCGCAGGCCGGCCGCCGCCAGCGCGCGGGTCAGCGCGACCCGCGTCTCCGGCGGCAGCGGCTGCTCGACCTGCAGCCCGTCGCGCGGGCCCACGTCGCGGATCGTCACCGCGGGCGGCAGCCGCCACGGGCCGGACCCGGCGCCTGGGGACGCGGCGCCGGGTCCGACCCCGCTCACGCGGGCGCCCCTGCCCGCAGCTCCGCCAGCGCTGCCTCCGCGCGGTCCTGGCGCACCGCGCCGGCCTCGACCAGCCGCGCGACGACGTGGTCGACCTCCGCCGGCGACGCGCCCGCGGCGATTGCGACGTTGCGGGCGTGGAGCGTCATGTGGCCGCGCTGGATGCCCTCGGTCGCGAGCGCCCGCAGCGCGCCGACGTTCTGCGCCAGGCCGACCGCGACGACGATCTCGGCCAGCTCCGCGGCCGTCTCGACGCCGAGCAGCCTCACCGCCGCGCGCGCCGTCGGGTGGGTCTTCGTCGCGCCGCCGACGAGGCCGACCGGCATCGGCACCTCCAGCGTGCCGACGAGGTTGCCGTCGGCGTCGACCTCCATGTGCGAGAGCGTCGTGTAGCGGCCGTCGCGCACGGCGTGGCTGTGACAGCCGGCCTCGACCGCGCGCGTGTCGTTGCCGGTCGCCAGCACGACGGCGCTGATCCCGTTCATCACGCCCTTGTTGTGCGTCGCGGCGCGGTAGGAGTCGTCGGCCGCGAGCCGGTAGGCGTCGACGATCCCGCGCACCACGTCCGGCCCGCCGAGCTTGCCGGCGTCGAAGACCGCGCGCGCCCGCGCGAGCCGCTTGTCGGCCTTGTTGGAGAGGATCCGCAGCAGCACGCGCCCGCGCGCGATCTCGGCGATCCGCGGCGCCAGCGCCTCCGCCATCGTGTTGACGGCGTTGGCGCCCATCGCGTCGCCGACGTCGACGACGAGGTGCAGCACGACGTGCGTCGTCGCCTCCCCGGCGACGACCCGCACCTCGATCTCGCGCGCCCCGCCGCCGTAGCTGACGAGCACCGGATCCTGCTCGTCGGCGGCGGCGAGCAGCTCGTCGCGGTGCTCCAGCAGCCGCAGCTTGGCGGCATGCGGGTCGGCCACGTCGAGCACCTGCACCTGCGCGATCATCAGCGGCGCGCTCGTCGAGCAGTGGAAGCCGCCGCGCTCGCGCGCGACCTGCGCGAGGTTGCTGGCGGCGGCGATCACCGACGGCTCCTCGGTCGCCATCGGCACGACGCGATCGCGCCCGTTGACGCGGAAGTTCGCGCCGATCCCGAGCGGCAGCGAGATCACGCCGACGGCGTTCTCGACCATCCCGTCGGCGATCGGCAGGATCTCGGGCAGCGGCGCGCGCAGCGCCTCCAGCTCCGACTCCGCGACCCCGGCGGCTCTCGCCGCCGTCTCCAGGCGCTCGTCGGGCGTCAGCTTGTAGAAGCCGGGCAGCCGGCTGTTCACGGACATCGTCTCTCCCGTCGGGTCTGTCTGAGTTCAGGGCGCGAAGCGGGGAGGGCGGCGCTCGGCGAACGCGCGCAGCCCCTCTCTCGCGTCGGCGCTGGTGAAGGTCTGCTGGCCGAGCACGGCCTCGCGCGCGAACGCCTCGCGCAACGGCAGGTCGCCCAGTTCGAGCACGCTGCGCTTGATCGTCTGGACCGCCTGCGGGCTCAGCGAGGCGATCCGCTCGGCGCAGGCCCGCGCCCGCGGCAGCAGCTCGTGCGGCGCGACGACGTGGTTGAGCACGCCGACGCGCAGCAGGTGGTCGGGGTCGAACCGCTCGGCCGTGAGCAGCAGTTCCATCGCCGGCGCGTAGCCGATCTGCCGCGCCAGCCGCACGAGCGTGCCGCCGGCCGGGACGAAGCCGATCGCCGCCTCGGGGAAGGCGAACGACGCGCTGGTCGAGGCGAAGCGGACGTCGGTCGCGAGCAGCAGCTCGAAGCCGCCGCCGAGGCAGAGGCCGTTGACGGCCGCCACCACCGGCTTGTGCAGCGGCTCGCCCTTCAGGTGCGCCGGATCCCACGCGGAGATGTCGAAGCGGTCGGAGGCGAGCGCGGGGATCGACTCGGTCAGGTCGGCGCCGACGCAGAAGGCGCGCTCGCCGGCGCCGGTCAGCAGCACGACGCGCACGTCGTCGTCGGCGCGGGCGCGCTCCCACGCCTCCCCCAGCTGCTCGTACATCGCGAGCGTCAGCGCGTTCAGCTTCTCGGGCCGGTCGAAGCGGATCTCGGCGATCCCGCCGGCCGCGGAGTAGGCGATCGACATCGCTCAGATCACCCCGTCCGCGCGCAGCGCCGCGACCCGCTCGGCGCCGAGGCCGAGCGCCGCGCCCCAGACCGCGTCGTTGTGCTCGCCCGGCAGCGGCGCGCGGGCGCGCGGGTCGCCGGGCGTCTCGCTCAGCTTCACCGGCAGCCCGAAGATGCCGACCGCGCCGCCCGGGTAGTCGACGTCGACGACCATCTCGCGCGCCGCCACCTGCGGGTCGGCGACGACCTCGCCGATGTCCTTCACCGCGCTCAGCGGGATCCGGTCGCCGGCGATCTGCTCCAGCTCGGCCTTCGTGCGGCCGGCGAACCAGTTCTCGACGATCGGCTTGACGCGGCGCTCGTAGACGCCGTCGTCAAAGCGCTGCTCCATCGTCTCCAGCTCCGGGTCCGCCAGCAGCTCCGGGGCGCCGAACAGCTCGCAGCTCTCGCGCCACAGCTTCTGCGTGTAGCCGCCGAAGAAGACGTGGCCGTCGGCGCAGGGGAAGAGGCCGTACGGCCGCACGAACGGATGGTCGTTGCCGAGCGGCGCCGGGATCCTGCCGTCGACGGTGTAGCTGGCGACGGCGTTCTCGGTCAGCGACAGGACGGCGTCCTGCTGCGAGACGTCGACCTGCTGGCCGACGCCCGTCCGCTCCGCCTCGCGCAGCGCGGCGACGGTGCCGAAGGCGGCGTAGAGCGAGGCCGACAGGTCGCCGATGATCGTGCCGACGCGGGCCGGCTCGCGGTCCGGGTAGCCGTTCATCGACCACAGCCCGCCGGTCGCCTGGCCGCTGTTGTCGTAGGCCGGCTTGCGCGAGGAGGGCCCGTACTGGCCGAAGCCGGAGATCGCCGTGTAGACGAGCGCCGGGTTGACCTCGCGCAGCTGGCTCCAGCCGACGCCGAGCCGCTCCATCGTGCCGGCGCGGAAGTTCTCGACCAGCACGTCGCTGCGCGCCGCCAGCTCGCGCAGCAGCGCTCTCCCCTGCTCGGACTTGAGGTCGAGCGTGATCCCGAGCTTGTTGCGGTTGTACTGCGCGAAGAAGCCGCTGAAGCGCTCCTCGCCGGCGCCGACGAAGGGCGGGAAGTCGCGCGCGTAGTCGGGCTCGGCGGGGTTCTCGACCTTGATCACGGTCGCCCCCATGTCGCCCAGCAGCATCGCGCAGAACGGGCCCGCGACCACGCGCGTGACGTCGAGCACGACGACGCCGCGCAACGGCCCCTGCCGCCGCGGCGGGCCGTCGAGCGCGTCGAGCGCCGCGCGCCACTGCTCGGCGCCGACGGGCATCAGACCGCCTCCGCGACGGTCACCGCGACGTCGAGCGAGCTGCCGCAGGAGGGGCAGAGGTGCTCGGTCAGCTCGACCTGCTCGCGCGGCCGCACGCGGATGCCGAGCGCGGCGAGCGCCGCGGAGGCGCCGGCCGTCCGCGTCAGCGTCCCGTCGCGCCACTCGGCGCCGTCGCCGAGCGGCTGCTCGCAGAGGCGGCAGGCCCAGCCGCCGCCGCTGCGGCGCACGCCGAGGCCGCCGGCCTCCGCGTCGGCGACCGGCGCGAGCGCCTCGTAGCCGGCGGCGACGAGCTCCGCCGGCGCTCTGCCCAGCCGCGCCGCGCGCGCCTCGCGCCGCAGCGCGGCGGTCGCCTCGGCGTCGACCGCGACAGAGCCGGCACCGTCACCGGCGCTCGCGCCAGCGCCCGCGCCGCCGCCGCCAGCGCCGTCGCCGCCAGCCAGCACGACGCCGTACGCCGCCCGCGCCGCCTCGGCCGAGACGTAGCCGTCGCGCACGTCGGCGGCGACCGCCGCCGGGTCGCGCAGCAGCGGATCGCCGTAGCCGCCGCCGCCCGCGATCCGCTGGCGGAAGACGTCGCCGGCCTGGATCCTCAGGCCCTGCGCGACGATCTCGCACAGCTCGACCGCGTCGGGCCGCAGCCGCTCGGGGTCGGCGGCCTCGCCGGCCGCGACCGCGGCGTGGACGTCGACGCCGCGCAGGATCGCCTGCTCGCCGCCGCCGCCCGGGAAGCCGCCGCCGTAGCCGCCGGCCGGCACCTGCGCGCACGGCAGGAAGACGGTGTGCAGGACCTCCGGGCAGTTCCACAGCGTCCAGGCGAAGTCGACGCCGAGACCGCCGCGCTGGGCGCCCGGCCCGCCCGTCGCCGGGTCGACCCGCTTCCACAGGTAGAGCACCGGGTACATCAGCTCGTTCATCTCGACGTCCGGGACCATGTTGCTGATCTGCGTCACCATGCCCGAGCCGTCGAGCCCGTCGCGGCCCGGCTGCGCGCCGGCGCCCATCAGGCCGCCGTCCATGTTGAAGAGGACGAAGTACTCGCCCGTGTCCGAGCGCGTGCCGGCCGAGATGCCGCCGGTCCACGAGTCGGCCCAGATGCCCTGCGCGCGGTCGCGCAGGGCCGCGTCGGCGGAGCGCTCGACGACGCGGTTGAGCAGCAGCGTGACCAGCCGCGTGACGCGCGCGCCGACGGTCAGATGGCCGTTGGAGGCCGGCGCCGGCACCGCCGGGTTGACGATGCTGCGCTCGGCGGCGACGACGCTCAGCGGCCCCAGCACGCCCTCGTTGAACGGCAGGTCCCACGCCAGCACCGGGTTGATCGCGGTCGCGACCGAGCCGACGAGCGCGCCGTAGGAGCAGTTGACGAAGCCGTCGGTCTGCTCGCTGGAGGCGGAGAAGTCGAGCTCCATGCTGTCGCCGTCGACGGTCATGCGGCAGCGGATCGGCCGCAGCTCGTCGCTCTTGCCGTCGCCCTCCTGCCACTCGGTCGCCTCGTAGACGCCGTCGGGCAGCGCTCGCACGCGCTCGGCGACGACCTCGCGGGCGGCCTCGATCGCCAGCTCGGCGTAGCGGCCGAACGCCTCCGCGCCGAACTCCTCGATCGTCGCCTGCAGCCGGCGCGCGCCGGTGTTGTTGGCGGCGACGAGGCTGCGCACGTCGTTCCAGAACGGGATCGGCAGGCGGATGTTGTTGACGATCATCCGCCGCACCGACTCGACCACCTCGCCGCGGTCGTGGATCTTCACGCCCGGCGGCATCCGCAGCGCCTCGGCGAAGCAGTCGACGGCGCCGGGCGCGAAGCCGCCCGGGTTCATCCCGCCGACGTCGAGCAGGTGCGCCTGCGACTGCGCGAAGCCGACGACCGTCTCGCCGTGGAAGATCGGCGTGATCACCGACACGTCCGGCGGGTGCGTCGAGCCGGCGGTGTGCGAGTCGTTGGAGATGAAGGCGTCGCCAGGCGCCATCTGCTCGACGGGGACGACGTCGAGCAGGCCCTGCAGCGCGACCTTCGCCGAGCCGATGTGGAACTGGACGTAGTTGGAGTAGGCGTAGATCCGCCCCTGCGCGTCGAACAGGGCGGTGTTGAAGTCGCCCGACTCGGTGATCACCGGCGAGCCGGAGGAGCGCATCATCGCGATCGCCATCTCGTCGACGATCGCGTCGAGGCGCATGCGGACGACCTCCAGCGTGACGGGGTCGTGGGCGCGCTCGGCGGCGGAGGAGGGCGCCGTCAGGTCGGTGGTGCTCATGCTCGCTCCGGGATGTCGATGACGTAGTTGGCGTGCGCGTCGCGCTGCACCGTCGCGCCGTCGGGGACGTAGATGTTGGTGTCGGGCTCCTCGACCACGCAGGGGCCGTCGCGGCGCTCGCCCGGCGCCAGGCCGCGGTGGACGTCGACCTCGCGGCGCAGGCCGGTCATCGGCTCGACGATCTCGCGACGGCGCTGGCCGTCGCCGCTGTCGACCGTCAGCCGCAGCGGCAGGTCGGCGTCGGAGCCGAAGCGGCCGATCCCCTTCACGCGCGTGTTGGTGACGACGATCTCGGCCTCGGTCCAGGCGGTGCCGGCGCCGAACTCCTTCTCGTAGTCGGCGATGAAGCGGGCCCGCACGTCGTCCTTGAGCGCGTCGGTGAAGGCGTCCTGCGGCAGCGTCGTGGTGACCTCGAAGACCTGGCCGGCGAACTTCATGTCGGCCTCGCGCACGACCTCGCGCGCGCCGGCCGCGATCGCGTCGGCGGCGAACCATTCCTGCACGCGCGTCTCGAGGCCCGCGTACGCCCGCTCCAGCTCGTCGGCGTTCTGCGCGAAGCTCCACGGCGTCGTCTGGACGGCGGTGAAGATCGAGTCGGCGTGCAGCAGGCCGAACGCCGAGAAGACCGACGCCGCCGCCGGCACGACGACGCGGGCGACGTCGCACTCGCGCGCGATCTCGGCCGCGAACAGGCCGCAGGCGCCGCCGAAGGAGACCATCGTGAACTCGCGCGGGTCGTGGCCGCGGTTGACCGTCAGCGCGCGGATCGCGTTCGCCATCTGGACCGTCGTCAGGCGGTAGACGCCGCCGGCCGCCTCGTCGACGCCGAAGCCGAGCGGGTCGGCGACGCGCCGCAGCGCCTCCAGCGCCTTGCCGCGGTCGAGCGCGATCGTGCCGCCGAGGAAGTAGCCGGGGTCGATCAGCCCCATCGCGACGGTCGCGTCGGTGACGGTCGGCTCCTCGCCGCCGCGGCCGTAGCAGGCCGGGCCGGGCACCGAGCCGGCGCTCTTGGGGCCGACGCGCAGCAGGCCGCGCGCGTCGATCCAGGCGATCGAGCCGCCGCCGGCGCCGATCGAGCTGATGTCGACGGCGGTCAGCGCGGTCGGGAACTGGCCCATCTCGGCGCGCGGCAGGACGCGGTAGGCGCCGTCGGTGACGATCGCCGCGTCGAAGCTGGTGCCGCCCATGTCGCCGGTGACGATCCGGTCGAGTCTCAGTGCCGCGCCGAGCCGGCGGGCGCCCTCGACGCCGCCGACCGGCCCCGAGTTGAACATCTTGATCGGCGTCTTGCCGGCCTCGGCAGCCGACAGGAAGCCGCCGTCGACCTGCATCAGCTTCAGGCCGCTGCGCAGCCCGCGCTCGCGCAGGGCGGCGTCGAGCTCCTCGAAGTGGCTGGCGACGCGGGGCTTGCAGGCGGCGTCGAGCGCGGTCGTCACCATCCGCTCGTACTCGCGGTAGACCGGCGCCAGCTCGCTGCTGAGCGTCAGCGGCAGCTCCGGCGCCAGCTCGCGCACGAGCGCGCCGACCGCCTGCTCGTTGGCGGCGTTCTTGAACGACCACAGGAAGCAGACGGCGATCGCGTCGACGCCCTGGTCGAGCAGGCGCTGGATCGCGCTGCGGGCGGCTGGCTCGTCGACGGCCGCGAGGACGGTGCCGTCGACGTCGACGCGCTCGGCGATCTCGGCGATCCGCTCGCGGCCGACGATCTCCGGCGGCGGCACGTTCGCGTGCGCGTCGCGCGAGGGGCCGCGGGCCGAGCGGGCGATCCGCAGGGTGTCCTTGAAGCCGGCCGTCGTCAGCAGGCCGACGCGCGGGAAGCGCAGCTCGTCGATCACGTTCGTGACGATCGTGTTCCCGAGCACGAACTTGTCGATCGCGCCGAAGAACGACGGCTCGTCCAGCTCCAACTGCTGACGGGCGCGCGAGAGCACGTCGAGGATCCCGCCCGTCACGTCTCTCGTCGAGTACGCCTTCGCGCGGATCAGCTCGCCGCCGGCCGCAACGACCGCATCGGTGAACGTGCCGCCGACGTCCACGCCAACTTCGATTCGCATCTCTCTCCTCCGGCTCCAGTCACCTGCCGGCCTCGCGACCGATCAGGACCGAACTCCACGCTACGACGCCGCACCGACGGGCGGCAATGTGGAGATGCACATCAGATGACGCCTTATGTGTGGAATCCTCTGCAACACTCTGCTCCTTGATCGATGACCTGCCCGCATCGAGTCTTCCCGAGCTGCGGGCGCAGCTCGAACGACATCAGCAGCGCGAGAGCGAGCTGCTGGCGCTGCACGAGACCGCGCGCGACCTGACCGCGCTGCGCGACGTCGACCGCGTGCTGCAGGCGATCGTCCGCCGCGCGCGACAGCTGCTGTCGGCCGACGTCGGCTACCTGTCGGTCTACGACCCGCAGCGGCGCGACTTCTACATCCGCGCGACCGAGGGCTCTGTCTCGCCGGCCTTCGCGCGCATCCGCGTGCCGCTCGCAGTCGGCATCTGCGGGCTGGTCGCGGCCGAGAAGATCCCGCACTGGTCCAGCGGCTACGCGACCGATGAGCGCTTCCGTCACAGCGGCGGGATCGACCACGGCGTGCTGGCGGAGCAGATCGAGTCGCTGCTGGGCGTGCCGCTGCTGGCCGACGACGACGTGATCGGCGTGCTGTTCGTCGCCGACCGCTACCAGCGCGACTACGGCGCCAGCCAGATCGCGCTGCTCGACTCGCTCGGCGCCCATGCCTCGGCGGCGATGGAGAACGCGCGCCTGTTCCAGGAGGCGAGAGAGGCGCTGGCGCGCGAGCGCGACGCGAACGCGCGGCTGCAGGAGCGCACGCGCGAGATCCAGGCGGCGGCGGACGTGCACGAGCAGCTGACCTCGCTGCTCGCCTCGGGCGGCGACCTCGACGCCTTCGCCGACGTCGTCGCCCGCCACCTCGACGGCCGCGTCGCGGTGGTCGACGGCACGCTCACCGCGCTGGGCGATTCCGGCGGCGAAGGTGGCGCGGCTGACACAGATCCCGGCGCGGATGACGCACGTCGCGGCGTGGATGACGCAGATCGCGGCGCGGCTGCGCTCGATCCGGCGCTGCGGATCGCGCTGGAGCGGTCGGCGCAGCTGGGGCGGTCGGTGCGCTGCGAGCGGCCGGCCGCGTGGGTGGCGGCGGCGGGGGCGCCGTCGGGGGCGCCGGGCGGGCTGGTGCTGTGGCGCGCGGCGGAGCTGACGCAGCCGCAGGTGCGCACGCTCGAGCGGGCGGCGGTGATGGTCGCGCTGATGCTGCTCGTGCGCGAGCGGGTCGCGGTCGCCGAGCAGCGCGCGCTCGGGGACCTGATCGGCAGCCTGCTGAAGCACCCGCAGGGCGACCGCGCGACGCTCGTGCGCGAGGCCCGCCGCCACGGCCTGCCGCTGGAGGGGCCGCTCTGCGTCGTCGCCGCCCGGCTCGAGCGCCAGCCCGACGCGCAGACCGCCCAGGCCGCGCGCGCCGCGCTGCTCGGCGACGGCCTCGCCGGCCTCGCCGGCCTGTTCGATGGCATGCCGGTCGCGATCGTCGCCGCCGAGCACGGCTCCGGCGCCGCCCGCCGCCTCCACGGCGCCCTCAGCGCCGCCGCCCCCACAGGCGCATCCGCGGCGGGAACGGACGTGACGATCTCGCACGCGCTCGCGGACGACCTCACGGAGCTGCCCTCGGCCCACCTGCGCGCGCGGCAGAGCGTCGAGCTGCTGCTCGGGCTCGGCCGCGCGGGGGCGCTGGAGCCGGAGGCGGCGCTGGCGCCGTACACGCTGCTGCTGAGCGAGCGCGGGCGCGGTGACGCGCAGCAGTTCGTCGAGGCGCAGATCGGCCCGCTGATCGCCTGGGACGCGCGCCGCTCGACGACGCTGACGCAGACGCTGCTGACCTACTTCGACTGCGGCCACAGCACCTCGGCGACCGCCGACGCGCTGCACGTCCACTCCAACACGCTGCGCCAGCGGCTCGACAGAGTCACCGCGCTGCTGCCCGGCTGGGCGCAGGCGGAGCGGATGCTCGAACTGCACCTCGCGCTGCGCCTGCACGCGATCGGCGGCCGCCTCGCGACGCGCGCCGCGAGCGAGCTGCGCAAGTAGCGCTCCATCGCACTCCGCGCGGCGGCGTTCCGGCGGCGTGCCGCCGCGCGGCCGCGCGCCGGCCTCAACGAGCGGCTGGCGCGGCGCGATGCGAGCCGCGTCGCACCAGCTCGGCCGGCAGCCGCTGCCGCCGCGGCGACAGCGACGGGTCGGCGATCCGCTCGCTCAGCAGCCGCACCGCCGTCGCCGCCATCTCGGCCAGCGGCTGGCGCACGGTCGAGAGGTCGTACAGCTCCCAGGCGGCCATGCCGATGTCGTCGAAGCCGACGACGGTGAGCTGCTCGGGCACCGCGACGCCCGCGCCCTTGGCGCCGTTGAGCGCGCCGATCGCGAGCACGTCGTTGGCGCAGAAGACGGCCGTCGGGCGGGCCGCCGCCGAGCCCGCGCCAGCCGCGCGCGCGGCGCCGTCCCCGCGGCGGGCGTCGGCGGGCGCGCCCGCGAGCAGCTCGCCGAGCGCCTGACGGCCGAACTCGTGCGTGAACGGGCCGCGCCGTATCCGCGCCTCCGCCAGCGGCACGCCGCCGGCCGCGAGCACCTCGCGGAAGGCGGCCTCGCGGTCGCGGCCGGTCGAGGTCGTCGCGGGGCCGAAGATCGCCGCGATCTCGCGGTGGCCGAGCGCCAGCAGCTCCGCGGCCGCGAGCCCGGCGCCCTGGCGGTTGTCGCACTCGACCGTGTCGACCAGCTCGTCGTCGATCGCGCGGTTGAGCAGCACCGTCGGCAGCCCGCGCGCGGCGAGCTGGCCGGGCAGGTCGGAGCCGAGCAGCGTCGTCATCACGATCGCGCCGTCGACGGCGCCGTCGAGCAGCCGCTCGACCGTCAGCGAGGAGCGCTCGGGCGGGTCGGTCAGCGCGACGAGCCGCAGGCCGTCGGCTTCGAGACGACCGTACAGATGCTCCAGCGCCTCCATGTAGAAGGGGTTGTCGAGCTCGCCGACGACGACCGCGACCTGCCCGGTCGCGCGCGTCGAGAGGCTCCGCCCGCGGCTGCTGGGCACGTAGCCGAGCGACGCGGCGGCGGCCCGCACGCGCGCGATCGTGTCGCGGCTGACGCGCGGATCGTCGCGCAGCGCACGCGAGACGGTCGGCTGCGAGACGCCCGCGAGCCTCGCGACGTCATGGCTGGTGGCGGGCCGCATCGGATGCGGAAGCCTACGCTAGACGCCGTGTGCATACGTATGTATGCTCGGCCAATGTCGATTTCCTCAGAGCTTCGTCACCTGAAGACGCCCGGCCCGCGCTCGACCCGCGCGCCGTTGGAGGTCAGCCGCCGCGTCGAGGAGATGCTTGCCGACCTCGAGGCCGGCGGCGCCGACGCCGTCCGCCGCTGGTCGCGCGAGCTGGACGGCTGGGATCCGGACAGCTTCGTCGTCGGCGAGGCCGACATCGCGGCTGCCGCCGACGCGCTCGACGACGACCTCAAGCGCCACATCGCGATCGCGCAGAGACAGGTGCGCACGTTCGCCGAGGCGCAGCGGGCGACGCTCAGCGACATGCAGATCGAGCCGCTGCCCGGCATCGTGCTCGGCCAGCGCCACATCCCGATCGAGTCGGTCGGCGCCTACGTGCCCGGCGGCCGCTACCCGATGCTCGCCTCCTCCTTCATGACGATCATCGTCGCGAAGGCGGCCGGCGTCGACAACGTCGTCGCGACCGCGCCGCCGCAGAGAAGCGGCGGCATCCACCCGGCGATGCTGTACGCGATGCACACCTCCGGCGCCGACGCGATCGTCGCGCTCGGCGGCGTGCAGGCGCTCGCCGCGCTCGCCTTCGGCACCGCCGACCCGTCGATCCCCGCCGTCGACATGCTCGTCGGCGCCGGCAACGCCTACGTCGCCGAGGCCAAGCGCCAGCTGTTCGGCCACGTCGGGATCGACCTGCTCGCCGGCCCGACCGAGGTGCTCGTCGTCGCCGACGCGACCGCCGACCCGCGCATCGTCGCCGCCGACCTGCTCGGCCAGGCCGAGCACGGCCCGACCTCGGTCGCCGGCGCGATCGCGATCGGCGAGGAGGTCGCGCAGGCGATCGCCGACCAGATCGAGGACCTGCTGAAGACCTGGCCGACGGCCGAGATCGCCGGCCAGGCGTGGCGCGAGCTGGGTTGGATCGCGATCGCCGCCGATGACGACGAGGCGATCGCGCTCGCGAACGAGAACGCCAACGAGCACCTCGAGATCCAGGTCGACCCCGACAAGCTCGACGACTACCGCGCGCGCCTGCGCAACTACGGCTCGCTGTTCCTCGGCGAGGAGGCGACCGTCGCCTACGGCGACAAGGGCGTCGGCACCAACCACGTCCTCCCCACCTCGCGCGCCGCCCGCTACACCGGCGGCCTGTGGGTCGGCAAGTTCCTCAAGACCGTCACCTGGCAGCAGCTGACGGAGGACGGCACGCGCGCGATCGCGCCGACGATCGAGGCGATCTGCGAGGCGGAGCAGATGCTCGGCCACGGCGTGACCGCGACGATGCGGCTCGATCGGCTGCGTCGCTGATGGACGCCTGGTCGCTGGAGGGCCGGCTGGCGCTGGTGACCGGAGCCGGCCGCGGGCTCGGGCGCGGGATCGCGCTCGGCCTCGCGGCCGCCGGCGCCGAGCTGCTGTGCGTCGCCCGCTCCGGCGACCAGCTCGACACGCTCGTGGACGAGGTCCGCGCGGCCGGTGGCGTCGCGCACGCCCACCCCGCCGACGTCACCGAGGAGGCGCAGGTCAACGCCGCCGTGCGCCGCGCCGAGCACCTCGGCGATCTGCGGATCGCCGTCACCGCCGCCGGCACGAACACGCCCGGCCCGGCGCGCGACTACCCGACGACCGCGTGGGACGCGCTGTTCGACGTCAACGTGCGCGCGACCTTCCTCACCTGCCGCGCCGTCGGCGACTCGCTGCTGCGGCGCGGCGTGCCGGGCAGCATCGTCACGGTCTCGTCGCAGATGGGCAGCGTCGGCTACCCCGGCCGCGCGCCGTACTGCGCGAGCAAGCACGCGGTCGAGGGGCTGACGAAGGCGCTCGCGGTCGAGTGGGCGCCTGACGGCGTGCGCGTCAACGCGGTCGCGCCGACGTTCGTCGAGACGCCGATGACGAGAGCGTGGCTGGAGGATCCGCAGTTCCGCGAGGAGGTGCTCGAACGGCGCCTGCCGACGCGCCGCTTCGCGACCGTCGAGGAGGTCGCGCACGCGGTCCGCTACCTCGCCTGCGACGCCGCCGGCAGCACGACCGGCGACGTGCTCAAGGTCGACGGCGGCTGGACGGCGTGGTGAGCAGCCGGCCGAGCTGCGCCTGCAGCTCGTCCAGCTCGGCGCGGCCGATCTGCCGCGCCCAGCGCTCGCGCACCTCGTCGAACAGCGCCTGACCGATCGCCGTCATCTCATGGCCGCGGTCGGTCACGCGCAGCCGCTTGCGGCGCGCGTCGGCGGGGTCGTCCTCGCGCGCGACGTAGCCGAGCTGCTCCAGCGCCGCGATCGTCTTCGCGGCCGCCTGCTTGGAGACCTCCAGCCGCCGCCCCAGCTCGGCGGCGCTGTCGGCGCCGTCGTCGATCGCGCGCAGCGCGAACTCGTGCGCGGCGCGCACGCCCGGGTGGCCGCGCCGCTCCAGCTCGGCGACGACCTCCTCGACCATCGCCTCGAAGCCGCCGAGCAGCAGCAGCGCGAGGTCGGCTCCACGTCGCTCGCTCATGCGACGGGATCGTACACGCGTTTCGACAACCGGGTTGCCGAAACCCGCTATCGTGTTCGACAACCTGGTTGTCGAACCGTCCGAGGAGCCCCGCGATGCGCACCGAGACCGCCGCCTTCGCCCACCACCGCGCCGCCGTCAACGGCACCGAGCTGCACTACGTCAGCGCCGGCACCAGCGGCCCGCCGGTGCTGCTCGTCCACGGCTTCCCCGAGAGCTGGTGGGTCTTCCACAAGCTGCTGCCGCTGCTGGCCGCGCGCCACCGCGTCGTCGCCGTCGACCTGCGCGGCTTCGGCGACTCCGCGTTCGCCGCGCCCGACCACGACAGCGCGACCGCCGCCGCCGACCTCGCCGCCCTGATCGAGCACTTGAAGCTCGGCCCGGTCCACCTGACCGCCCAGGACGTCAGCGGCCCGACCGCCTACCGCCTCGCCACCAGCCGTCCCGAGCTGCTCAGCAGCCTGACGCTGATCGAGAGCGGCCTGCCGGGCTTCGGCCTCGAACAGCTCGCCGACGTCACCCACGGCGGCGCCTGGCACATCGGCGTGCTGGCCGCACCGGGGATCCCAGAGCTGCTGCTGGCCGGCCGCGAGCGCGCCTTCCTCGCCGACTACGCGATCCCGTCGCTGACGGCGACCGCCGGCGCCTTCGACGCGGCCGACCTGGACGAGCTGGCGCGCGGCTACGCGCGCGAGGGCGGCTTCCGCGGCGCCGCCGGCCTCTACCGCTCGCTGCTGAGCGAGGGCGAGGAGTTCCGCGCGCTCGCCGCGCAGCGCCGGCTCGCGCTGCCGGCGCTGGCGGTCGGCGGCTGCTCCGGCGGCTTCACCGCCGCCGCGCTGGGCCAGGTCGCCGCCGGCGTGCGCGCCGTGACGCTCGACGGCGTCGGCCACTATGTCGCGATGGAGGCGCCCGAGCGGCTCGCCGCGGAGCTGCTCTCCTTCTGGGCCGCGACCTAGGCGCGCGGCTCCCAGCGGAACAGCCGCTTCGCCAGCTCGCCCGCGACGGCGGTCCAGACGACGATCATCGCGATCGCCGGAAGCGGGTCGCCGCCGCCGTTCCAGGCGATCCGCGCCAGCTCGGCGATCGCGCTGCCGGGGACCGCGAGCATCAGCGGCGTGACCTCGTCGGAGGGGACCGAGATCGTCCAGATCGCGCCGGCGAGCGCGATGAAGAAGAGCGGCATCGTCGTCACCTGCGCCTGCTCGGCGGAGGCGGTGATGCGCGTCGTCAGCAGCGCGGCGGCGCAGCACATCAGCGCCCCGCCGAGCACGGCGAGCAGCAGCAGCTCCGGCCGCTGCGGCATCGGCGCGCCGAAGGCGACGACCATCGCCGCCGACAGCAGCGCCTGCACGACCGCCAGCCCGACCAGCGGCGCCAGCATCCCACCGAGCACCGCCCACTCGGGCAGCTCGCTCGTGCGCAGCCGCTTCAGCACCAGCTCGCCGCGGCGGGCGGCGACCGCGGTCGTGGCGGCGGCGTAGACGGCGAACATCAGCATCGTCAGGATCTGCAGCCCGACGACGGCGCCCCAGCCGCCGTCGCCGAACGAGTCGCTGGAGCGCGACAGCCCGAGCGCCATCAGCGGCGGCAGCAGCAGCGCGGTCGCGGCGACGAGGCGGTTGCGCCACAGCAGCCGCAGCTCGCTGCGGGCGAGCGCCAGCGTCCCGCTCACGGTCATCGCGTCCAGTCCCGTCATGCTGCGACCTCCTGCTCGTGCGCGACGCGTTCGAAGACGTCCTCCAGCGAGCCGTCGCGGACCCGCAGGCGCGCCAGCCGCAGCCTGTGCGCGTCGGCCCAGTCGAGCAGCGTGCGCAGGTCCTGCTGCGGCTCGGTCGTCTCGGCGACGACGTCGTCGCCGTGGCCGGTCGTGACCTGCGCCGTCAGCGGCGGCAGCGCGGGCGCGCCGGCCGGCAGCTGGAAGACGATCGTCGCGGCGATCCCGGCGACCAGCTCGGCCATCGTGCCGCGGCGGGCGATCCGGCCTCTGTCGAGGATCGCGATGCGGCTGGCGAGCGCCTCCGCCTCCTCCAGGTAGTGGGTCGTCAGCAGCACCGCGGTGCCGTTCTCGACCAGCCCGCCGACGACCTCCCAGGTGCGGCGGCGCGACTGCGGGTCCAGGCCCGTCGTCGGCTCGTCGAGGAACAGCACCTCGGGCTCGCCGAGGATCGCGATCGCGAGGTCGAGCCGGCGCCGCTCGCCGCCGGAGAGCTGCTTGACCGGCACGTCGCGCCGGTGCGCCAGCTCCAGCCGCTCCAGCACCGCGTCGGCGTCGCCGCCGCGTCTGCGCAGCGAGCGCCACAGGTCGGCCGTCTCCCACGTCGTCAGCTCGCCGGAGAAGCCGCTCTCCTGCAGCATCACGCCGACGCGGCCGAGCAGCCTCAGCCGCTCGCGGCCGGGGTCGAGCCCGAGCACGCGGACGCTGCCGGCGTCGGCGCGGCGGTGGCCCTCGATCGTCTCCAGCATCGTCGTCTTGCCCGCGCCGTTGGTGCCCAGCAGGGCGACCAGCTCGCCGCGGGCGACGGTCAGGTCGGCGCCGTCGACGGCGACATGGTCCCCGTAGGCGACGCGCAGATCGTGCACTTCGATGGCGAGTTCGGTCATGGTCACGATGCTCCTCGGCCGCGGCCGGCGCCGGTAGTGGCCGGCTGTCACCAACCGATGTGACAGCTGTCACCGGTTCCTGTCACACGCGCACGACAGGGGCTAGATTGGGCGTCAGATGGCCGCTTCGCGCACCGACCGGATCGCCGGCGTCCGCACCTACACGCGCTGGTCGCTGGTGCTGGTCGCGCTGACCGCGCTGCTCGCGCCGGCGGTCGACCTCTCCCAGCGCGGGCTGCCGTGGGCGGTCGTGGTGCCGGCGCTGGCGGCGCTGCTGTTCGTCTGCGCGGAGGCGACGCGGCTGCTGCTCGTCGGCACCGACGGGATGGAGCCGCGCGCCTGGGCGCCGCCGCGCACGATCGCCGCGGCGGTGCTGGCGATCGTCCTGTTCGCCGCGATCGGCTGCACCTCCGAGCAGTTGCAGCCGAGCTGGGCGCTGCCGTTCGCGGTGCTCGTGACGGGCGTCTCGCTCGGAGCGGAGCGGCGCACCCGCTGGCTGCTGCTGGCCGGCGCGACGGTCGTGACCGGCGTCGTCGGCGCGCTGGCGGCGCTGGCCGGCTGGACGACCGAGGCGCCGCTGGCGCTGATCGCCGCGAGCATGTTCGTCGTCGCCTTCGTCGGCGGCCTGACGGTGACGCAGGTGTGGATCTGGGACGTGACGCTGCAGGTCGACAACGCCCGCAGAGTCGAGGCCGAGGTGGCGGTGCTGCGCGAGCGGCTGCGCTTCGCCGCCGACCTGCACGACGTGCAGGGCCACCAGCTGCAGACGATCGCGCTGAAGGCCGAGCTGGCGCGGCGGCTCGTCGGCAGCGACGACGACGGCGCTCGCAGACATGCCGCCGAGGTTCAGCAGCTGGCGCTGGAGGCGCTCGCCGAGACGCGCGCGATCGCCCACGGCTACCGCGAGGTGAGGCTGGAGAAGGAGCTGTCCAACGCGGTCGCGATCCTGCGCGCGGCCGGCGTCGAGGCGTCGATCGAGGGCGAGCCGGCGCCGGTGCCGGCGGAGCTGGAGCCGCTGTTCGGCTCGCTCGTGCGCGAGGGCACGACCAACCTGCTGCGCCACTCGCACGCCGAGCGCTGCCAGATCGCGATCGTGCGCGAGGCCGGCGAGCTGGTCGTGCGGATGGACGACGACGGCGTCGCGGCGGCCCTCGGCACCGCCGGCCGCGCCGGCCGCGGCGCCGGCCTCGACGGCCTGCGCGAGCGCTTCGCGGCCGCCGGCGGCCGTCTCGACGCGCGCCCGCGCGAGCCGCGCGGCTTCTCGCTGACGGGGCGGGCGCCGGCCCAGCCCGGGAGCGCGCCCGCGTGACCCGCCGCCGCGAGCCGCGCCTCTCCCCCGGGAGCGCGCCGGCGTGATCCGGATCCTGCTCGCCGACGACGAGGACCTGATCCGCGAGGCGCTGGCGGCGCTGCTCGGGCTCGAGCACGACCTGGAGGTCGTCGCGCAGGCCGGCGACGGCGAGCGCGCGGTCGCGCTGGCGGCCGCGTCCCAGCCCGACCTGGTCGTGCTCGACCTCGAGATGCCGGTCTTCGACGGCGTCGAGGCGGCGCGCCGGATCCTGCTGGCGCGGCAGGTGCCGATCGTGCTGCTGACCCGTCACGCGCGCCCCGGCGTGCTGCGGCGCGCGCTCGCCAACGGCGTGCGCGCGTTCGTGCCGAAGACGACCCCGGCCGACCGGCTCGCGCGGATCCTGCGCGACGTCCACGGCGGCGGCCGCTACGTCGACCCGGAGATCGCCGCGACCGCGCTGACCGAGGACGCCTGCCCGCTGACCGAGCGCGAGCTGGAGCTGCTGCGGCTCGTGCGCGAGGGCCTCAGCGCCTCCGCGATCGCCGCGGCCGCCCACCTCGCCCCCGGCACCGTCCGCAACTACACCTCCAGCGCGATGGCCAAGCTCGGCGCGCCGACCCGCGCCGACGCTGCCCGCATCGCCTGGGAGGAGGGCTGGATCTAGCTCTCGTAGAGGCGGGCGGCCTCGTCCATGCCGTCGGCGACGGCCCGCATTCTGTCGCGCAGCTGCCTGACCTCGCCGGCGAGGATCTCCTGGTTGGCGTTGTCGTCGGAGGCGGAGACGCTCAGCAGCGAGCCGCGGACGGTGTCCAGCTCGACGACGACCCGCTCCATCACGTCGTACTGGCGCTGCAGCTGCCGCTCCATCGTCCGCATCACGTGCAGCTGGTGCTGCAGCGACTCGACCAGCGCGGCCTTGTCGGGCGCGCCGCCGAGCTGCGCGAGCCGCTGCTCGATCGCCCGCGGCGGGTTCTCCTCCAGCCCGTCGTAGAGCATCTGCGCGCGCTTGGCCGAGGCGTCCATCATCACGACGAAGGCGTCGACCTCGCCCGCGAGCGCCTCGTACGGCAGCTGCGCGCGGTCGATCGCGTCGGCGATGCGGCGCTGCGTGGCGATCGCCTGGTCGAGGTAGCGGCGGATCGGCGGCGCGAGCTGCTCGGTTCTGACCTGCGCGCGTCTGGCCGCCGCCAGTCTGCCGCGGTCGCCTCTGAGGCGCGCGAGCACCTTGTCCTGCTCCTGCTCGTCGAGCAGAGTGCGCGCGGTGCTGACGGCGTAGAAGACCGCGGCGAGGCCGACCGCCAGCGCGATCGGCGCGCCGACGAGGATCCCCGCCAGCGCGACCAGCAGCAGCACCGCGACGTTGAACGGCTTCGCCGCCGCGTTCAGCAGCAGCGCGCCGAGGTACTCCTGACGACGGTCGGGCGGTGGCGAGGACATCGGCTCAGAAGAAGCTCGAGATCGAGCGGTAGACCTGGTCGATGTCGTCGGTCGAGCCCTCATAGGCGAGCCCGCCCGAGGCCTCCGCGATCGCCGCCATCTGCTCCTTCGCGCCGCCCGCGACCGAGTTGCCGTAGGCGATCGTGAAGACGCGCACGTGGCTGGTCGAGTCGCCCTGGGCGGCGAGCTTGTCGACCAGCGAGCGGGCGCTGATGCCGCTGTCGGTGTCCTCGCCGTCGGTCAGCACGACGACGGCGTTGATGTGGTCGCGGTCGGCCATCCCGCGCACCGTGTCGACGGCGTGGTCGACGGCGTCGTAGGCGGCGGTGCCGCCGTCGGAGACGAGCCCGTCGACGGTCTGGCGCAGCTTCGCGCGGTTGCCGCTCATCGGCGCGATCGGGACGAGGTCGCGGGTCTCCTCGTTGAAGGCGGTGAGGCCGATGCGGTCCTGCGGCGCCGCTTCTCTGAGGAACGCCTGCAGGCCGCGCTTGGCGTTCTCCAGCCGCTTCTCGTCGTTCATCGAGCCGGAGGTGTCGAGCACCAGCAGCACGTTGGCGGGCTTGCGATCGGCGCGCCAGGTGTCCTTCAGCTTCGCCAGCACGCGCGGCTCCGGGACGCCGAGGACGCGTCTGGGCTGGGCCGTGTCGACGCCGTTGGCGGCGGTCAGCGAGCCGGCCGGTCTCTGCTCCAGCGCGCCCGGACGGAAGCCGTATCTGCCGGCCAGCTCCGGCGTGAGGTTCCCGTCGAGCCAGGTCGCGAACTGCTCCGCGGCCGCGCGCTGGTCGGCGCTGACCCACGGCGCGTTTAGGACGATGTAGGGGCTGTCGGAGTAGAACGTGCCCTCGGACGGGTAGATCGCGACGAGCTTGTCGCCCGAGCCGCGTCTCTGGTTGAAGTCGACCAGCGTCGCCTCCTCCATGAAGACCGCCGAGGCGTAGCCGGGGCCGGATCTTCTGAGCTGGTCGGCGATGAAGAGGGTCGTGTCGCCGTAGTGGACGATCGCGCTCTCGATCGCTCTGACCGAGCTGCGCGATCTGTCGACGTCGGCCTCGGTCAGCCCCTCCTTCTTGCCCGTCGCGGCGTAGTACTCGGCGACGACGCCGGAGAGCCCCGAGGTGCTGTAGTCGGGGTTCGTGTGGACGAGCTTGAAGTCGCCGAACTCCGGGTGGCCGAACTGCTCCCAGCCTCTGTCGGCCTGCGCCAGTCTCAGCACGTCGGCGAAGCCGATCGCTCTTCTCGGCCAGCCGAGCGCGCGCGCCATCGGCTCCCACATCGCGATCACGAGCGGCGTGCGCACGATCGAGGGGCTCTCCTCCGGCACGTAGCCTCTGTCGCTCTCGAAGGTGAGCAGCCGTCCCCACATCGACGACGCCGGCGACCAGACGGTCGGTCTCAGTCTGCCGGCGGCGATGTCGACCTGCGCGTCGCCGGAGCTGACCGATCTGCCCCGCACGAAGACCGCTCTGCCGTTCACGCGCGGGTCGGTGCGGTTGTAGTCGTCGATCGCCGCCTCCAGCAGCTGCGCCTTCTCCGGCGAGTAGGCGATGTCGACGACGACCGCCCCGGCCGGCGCGGCCGGCGTCCCGTCGCGGTCCGCCGTCGTGGAGCTGTCGCCGCCGCCGCCACCGCCGCCGCTGGCGACGAGCGCCATGACGGCGACGGCGGCGATCGCCGCGACGACGATGAACAGCTGGCTCTTCTTCATGGCCCGCATGGTACGGGCCGCGCCGGCTTCAGCCGGCGGTATCGCTTGGCGCGGCCGCGCGCGAGGAGCCGGCGGCGT
This sequence comes from Conexibacter sp. CPCC 205762, assembly GCF_030646155.1. Lineage (GTDB taxonomy): Bacteria > Actinomycetota > Thermoleophilia > Solirubrobacterales > Solirubrobacteraceae > Conexibacter. The sequence continues at coordinate 5,290 of NZ_JAUTDN010000046.1, read as the reverse complement.
CGCCCCAGGGGCTGTCGCTGCGCAGGTGCGGCCGTGCGATCAGCGCGTAGAGCGTGCCGACGGCGAGCACCGCGGCCAGCCCCAGCACGACGATCCACTTGTCCGACCAGGCGACCTCGTCGCCGCCGCGCGGCCAGGCGAGGTTGAGCGCGCCGGCGACGCCGTAGATCAGCGCCGCGACGTTGACCGGCACGCCCCAGCGGCCGAGCGTGAAGCGGCCCGAGGGGATCCAGCCGCGGCTGCGGGCGATCAGCGCCGCCAGCACGACCATCTGGAACGCGACGTAGATGCCGGCCGAGGCGAACGAGATCACGCGCAGCAGCGCCGAGTCGGAGATCAGCTCCGCGATCGCGACGAGCGCGGCCGGCAGCAGCGCGGCGACGGTCAGCGCGACCGGCGGCACGTGACGCTCCGGCGAGAAGCGCGACAGCGCGCCCGAGCCGAAGACCATTCTGTCGCGCGCGTAGGAGAAGATCAGCCGGCTCGCGGCCGCCTGCAGGCTGAGGATGCAGGAGACGAACGAGATCAGCACGATCACCGTGATCACCTTCGAGCCGACCGAGCCGAAGACGTCGCTCAGCACCGCGCCGACGGGATCGGCCTGCTCGCCGGAGAGGATCGCGCCGAAGTCCGGCTGGGCGAGGATCAGCGCGGCCGTCACGAGCAGCGCGGCGGCGCCGCCGATGTAGATCGTGCGGCGCATCGCCTTCGGGATCGTGCGGCCGGGATCGGGCACCTCCTCGGCGACGTCGCCGCAGGCCTCGAACCCGTAGAAGAGGTAGAGGCCGAGCAGGCTGGCAGCGAGGAAGGCGCCGAGGTAGGTGCCGTCGCCCTGCGTGCCGAGGCCGTCGAAGAAGACGCCGAGGTCGTGGTGGCGCTCGAACAGCAGCAGGTAGCCGCCGACGAACAGCGCGCCGACCAGCTCGGCGACGAAGCCGGCCATCGCGACGCGGCCGAGCACCTTCGTGCCGCTGAGGTTGACGAGCATCGCGAACAGCATCAGCCCGGCCGCGATCAGGACGGTCGTGAAGCGTGTCGGCGTGAAGCCGAAGAGCGCGCCGACGAAGACGACGGCGCCGGTCGAGACGCTCGCGACGGTCGCGATCAGCGCCCAGCCGTAGAGCCAGCCGGTCATCCACGCCCAGCCGCGCCCGACGAGCCGCCGCGCCCATGGGTAGACGCCGCCGGCGAGCGGGTACTGCGCGACGATCTCGGCGAACACGAGCGCGACCAGCATCTGGCCGATGCCGGCGATCAGGATGCTCCAGATCATCGGCGGGCCGCCGGCCGCGAAGGCGAGCGCGAAGGTCGAGTAGACGCCGACGACCGGCGACAGGTACGTGAAGCCGAGGGCGAAGTTCTCCCACAGCCCCATCCGTCGTTCGAAGCGGCTCTCGTACCCGAGGTCCGCCAGGCGACGCGCGTCCTCGTCGTCGCGGCCGGCGCCCGCGGGCGACCGGTCGTGCGGACGAGCGGCGATCTCTGACACCACTTTCCTCCCTCTCCTGGTGGAAACCGGCGGCGATCGTATGTCCTTTAATTTCAAAGGTCAAGATGCTCGTCCGTATAGAATCGCCGCGCGATGTGGCGCGCCGACGACGAGCTCTCCCCGACCGCCTACGAGGCCGTCTTCTCGCCGCTGGCGCAGGGCGGGCGGTCGCAGGTCGTCGCGCGCCGGCTGGAGGCCGCGATCAACCTCGGCCATCTGCCGCGCGGCGCGCGGCTGCCGAGCGAGGCGGAGCTGGCGGCGCAGTTCGCCGTCTCGACGATCACCCTGCGCGAGGCGCTCGCGACGCTGCGCAGCCAGGGGCTGGTCGAGACCAGGCGCGGGCGCGGCGCCGGCACGTTCGTGCGCGGGCCGCGCAGCACCCGCACCGAGCGCGTCGAGCTGCTCGTGCGCGACCTCGCCGTCGACGAGCTGCGCGACCTCGGCGACCACTGCGCGGCGATCCGCGGCGCCGCCGCCAAGCTCGCCGCGGCGCGCGCGGGCGAGGACGACATGGCGCGGCTGCGCGAGCTGCTGGCCAACCTCGCCGAGGCGGGTCCGGCCGCGGCGGCCGCCTGGCGCCGCGCCGACGGCCGCCTGCACGTCGAGCTGGCCTCCGCGGCGCACTCGCCGCGGCTCGCGCGCGCCGAGCTGGAGCTGCAGCACCAGGCCGCCGACCTGCTGCTGCTGTCGACCCACGACGAGCCCTTCCGGGAGGCGGCGCTGAGCCGTTATCGTGCGCTCTTGGGCGCGGTCGAGGCCGCCGAGGCCGAGCGCGCCCGGGAGCTGGCGGAGGAGCATGTGAGCGCGATCGTCGATCGCTTGATCCGGGTGCACTTGGAGGTGGCGGCGAGATGAGCGACCGCGGTCTTCCCGAGCGCGCACGGCGCGCGCTCGCCGCGATCTTCGCGCCGTTCGACGAGGTCTTCGCCGCGCTCGACGAGCTGCGCGACGCCGTTCTGCGGCTCGACGCCGAGGCGCAGCGCGCAGCGAGGCGGCTCGCGCGCGAGGACGCCGCCGGCCTGAGAGCGCTGCTGCTGCACGACCTCGGCGAGCACCAGCCGCTGGTCGCCGGCATCGGCGCCGTCTTCGCGCCCGGCGCGCTGGCCGACACGCCCCGCTGGCTGGAGTGGTACTGGCGCCGCAGCCCCGGCAGCGAGCCGACCTCGCTCGTGCTGCCGCTGGACCCGGCGTTCGAGGACTTCTACGACTACGAGCGCTCGGCCTGGTTCAGCCAGCCGCGCGACACCGGCGCACGCTCGATCGTCGGCCCGCACGTCGACCACGGCGCGACGCGCCAGCACCTCGTCACGCCGTGCACGCCGATCACGACCGCCGACGGCCGCTTCCTCGGCGTCGCCGCCGCCGACCTGCGCGTGAGCGAGATCGAGCCGATCGTGCTGCGCCGGCTGCGCGAGCTGGGCGAGCCGAGCGCGCTCGTCAACGCCGACGGCCGCGTGATCGCCTCCAACACCTCCGGCTGGGTCGCCGGCGCCCTGATCCGCGACCGCCGCTCCCCGCCCGTCGTCACCGCCGAGACGCCGGAGTGGAGCGAGTCCGGCCCGGTCGCCTTCGCCCGCCACCCCAGCTACCCCTGGGCGCTGGCGATCGAGCGCGCCCATGTCGCCGTACGCTGACATCTCATGGGCGTCCTCGCCCTGCGACAGCTCTCGCTGGCGGTTCGCCGCCGACGCGCGGAGCTGGGCCTGACCCAGGCTCAGCTCGCCGCGCGCGCCCGCGTGTCGCGCCAGTGGGTGATCGATTTCGAGGCCGGCAAGGAGACCGCCGAGCTGGGCCTCACCCTGCGCCTGCTCGACGCGCTCGACCTGCACCTGCAGCTCTCCCCCGCCGAGTCCGCGCCGCCCCCTGCCGACGACGACGCGATCGACCTCGACGCCCTGCTCGACGACCTCCGCGACCGCAGATGAGCGACCAGCTCACCGTCCTGCTCGACGACGCGGTCGCCGGCACGCTCGAACGTGATTCCGACGGCGGCCTCGGCTTCACCTACGACGACGAATACGCGAGCCGCCTCGCGCCGACGCCGCTGTCGCTCTCGCTGCCGACGGAGGTCCGCCGCCACGGCGGCACCGCCCTGGAGGCGTGGCTGTGGGCTTCGCCCGGCCGGAGCGGGTCGCGTCGCTGCTTGAGCGGCCGGGCACGGTCGACTGGCTGACCGAGGCCGAGGCCGGCACGCGGCTGCGCGAGCTGCGGGCCGACACGAGCGCGTGGCTCGGCACGGGTTTCGTCGGCCAGTTCAGCCTCGCCGGCGCGCAGGCGAAGACCGCCCTGCTGCTGCGCGACGGACGCTGGGGTGTCCCGGCCGGCGCGCTGCCGACGACGCACATCCTCAAGCCCGCGGTCGCCGGCCTCGACGACCACGACCTCAACGAGCACCTCTGCCTCGATGCCGCGCACCGCGCCGGCCTGCTCGCCGCCCGCACGCGGATCGAACGGTTCGACGGCGAGAGCGCCGTCGTCGTCGCCCGCTACGACCGCCTCGCGGCCGGCGAGGCGATACGGCGCGTCCACCAGGAGGACCTCTGCCAGGCGCTCGGCGTGCAGCCGTCGCGCAAGTACCAGAACGAGGGCGGGCCGGGCGCGGGTGAGATCGCGCAGCTGCTGCGAACGGCGATGGCGCCGGCCGCCGCCGACGCGGCGGTCGCCCGCTTCGCCGACGCGCTCGCCTGGAACTGGCTGATCGCCGGCACCGACGCCCACGCGAAGAACTACTCGCTGCTGCTGTCCGGCTCGCAGGCGCGCCTGGCGCCGCCCTACGACATCGCCTCGGCGCTGCCCTACGGCGTCCACGAGCGCAAGCTGCGGCTGGCGATGAAACTCGGCGGCGACTACGCCGTCTTCCCTCGCCGCAACCTCTGGCCGAGAGCGGCCCGTGAGCTGCGGCTCGACGCCGACACGCTGATCGAGCGCGTGCGCGAGCTGGCGGCGATCGCGCCCGACGCCTTCGCCGACGCCGCAGCCGAGCCGGCCGTCACCGCGCTCGCCAGCCCACTGCCGGCGCGCCTGCTCGACCTCGTCGCCGACCGCGCGCGGCGCTGCGAGACGCTGCTCGCCGCCGGCGCGACGGCGGCATCCTAGCGGCGCTGAGCGCCGCCGGGTCCAGCGGCGCTCAGGCGTCCGCCGGCCGGCCCTTCAGCTCGAGGCTGATCTGGTCGGCGTCGAGGGTCGCGAGCGCGCTGTTGAGAGCGGCGGCGCTGAAGGCGCCGTCGTCGCGGGCGTCGAGCAGGGCGGCGCGCTGGGCGTCTATCACGGCCAGCCGCTGGCGCTTCCAGGCGAGCGCCTGCTCGGCGGTGCGCTCGCCGTCGTGGTCGACCGGGTGGGCGAGGAGGGCGTCCTCGGCGGCGGCGCGCAGGAGCGTCGTCAGGCGCTCGCGCTCGGCGGCGTCGGCCTCGTCGCGGTCCTCGCGGGTGGTGCCGAGCACCCGCACCAGCCGCGGCAGCGTGCTGCCCTGCAGCAGCAGCGAGCCGGCGCCGACGAGGAACGCGACCAGGATCAGCAGCTCGCGGTCGGGCGTGTCCTCCGGCAAGGTCTGAGCTGCCGCGAGCGTGATCGCGCCGCGCATGCCGGCCCACACGACGACCGTGCCGTCGCGCCAGCCCAGCGGCATCGCGAGGAAGTAGTCGATGTCGGCCAGCGCGCGCCGCACGCGCGTGCGCAGCCGCTCGAGCTGCTCGGCCGACAGCGTGCGGGTGCGACCGCGACGGCCGCGCTCGCCTCCACCGGGCGCGCCGCTGCCGCCGCCGCGCCGGCCGCGCCCGCCTCCACCGCGCGCGCCGCCGCGCC
>NZ_JAUTDN010000045.1 GCF_030646155.1 Conexibacter sp. CPCC 205762 | reverse complement strand
CTCGGTGCCGGGGGCGGTGCGGGCACGGGCGCGGCGGGCGGCGCGCTCGGCGGCGCTCGGGGCCGCGGCGGGGGCCGACGCCTGCTCGTCGCCGCCGGCGACCGGCTCGGGCCGGTGGGCGGCGCGCATCCGCAGGCCGGCCGAGGTCAGCAGCCCGGCGGCGCCGATCGCGAAGAAGATCCCCCACTGGATGCCGACGTTGCCGACGCCGGCGCCGCTCACGTTCGGCTTGTCGAACAGCCGCCAGACGAGCAGCAGCAGGACCCAGCCGCCGGCGATCGTGACGATCGTGCCGTCGCCGCCGGGGAGGTGGAACGACCTGCCCTCGGCGCGCGCGAACAGCAGGAACAGCACCGCGATCGCGACCAGCAGCACCGCCGCCTCGACGAACGAGAAGACGCCGAACGCGGTCAGGTTGCGGCCGACCAGTCTGCCGCCGGCTCTCTCCGCGACGACCGCGTTGAGCTGGTACCAGGGCAGGAACATCGTCACGAACAGCAGCAGCGCCGCGCCGGCCGCCAGCCGCCCCTCCGGCGCCAGCCCGCGCCACGCGCTCGTCACCCGCGACAGCATCCCGGCCTCAGCTCCCCACCGTCGCGGTCTCGGCCGCCCGCAGGCGCTCGACCAGCACCTGCTCGTCGTGCGCGGAGACGGGTCGCAGCTGGCCCTGGAAGGCGAGCGTCCAATGCGCGCGCGGCCACTTCTGGATGTGGTCGAGCGCGTCGACCAGCGTCGCGGCCGGGATCCACTCGGCCTCGTCGGGCACGTGCTCGGGCCGCGTCGGGAAGCGCCACGGGTAGATGTCGATCGTGCCGCTGCGGTCGGGCCAGATCAGCTCGTCGTTGGGCGTCAGCGCGCCGGTCACGACGACGCTCGCGGCCAGCTCCTGCAGGCCTGTGAGGTAGAGCACGACGCGGTCGTCGACGGCGATTCTCGACGCGCGTCTGCGGTTGCGCTGCTTGATGCCGATCGCGCCGAACGCGTGGGCGCGGGTCGCGGCGTAGTTCTCCGGCGAGCAGGTCAGGACCCACGTGGTGGACACAGGCTCGATTCTACGCGGGAGGGCGCGGCGGCAACCGCCGCGCCCGCCGCATCAGGTTCTGGCCTTGCCGACGACGGTGATCGTCGCCGTCGCGCGGCCGTAGTTGCCGGCCAGGTCGGTGCCGGTCAGGACGACGTCGTACGTGCCCGGGGAGGACGGCACCCGCCACGTGTAGCCGTGCGAGCCGCGCGCGACGGTCGCGCTGGTCGCCAGCGAGGTCGCGCCGGAGCGCTTGATCGTCAGGCCGACCTTCGACATCTTCGAGACGTCGAAGCGGACGAGCACGGTCTTGCCGGCCTGCACCCGTCTGGTCGTCAGCTCCAGCGCCGGCGGCTCCTTCAGATACGTTCTGAAGCGGTCGTCCGCTCTGCACCAGAACTCGATCGAGGCGCGGTCGCAGAGGTTGTGGATGAAGCCGGTCACCAGCTCCTGGTAGGAGAGGTCGGACTCGTTGCCGCCGACCTGGTAGAGCGACCAGGCGCCCGTGTCGGTCGCGCCGAGGTCGAGCCGCGCCTGCTTCTCGCCGGCGACGAACAGCTTGCGCGCTCGCGCGTCTCTGGAGATCTCCCAGTAGTCGTTCAGCCCGACGAGCGTCTGCACGAAGGCGTTGAGGACCTGCTGGCTGGGCGCGAACGAGTAGAGCAGGTAGCGGCGGCCGGCGCTCGTCTTGACGCCGACGCCGGTGCTCGCGCCCAGCTCGAACAGCTTGATCGCTCTCTTCGCGGTCGCCAGGTAGGCCGGCTTCTTCAGCAGCTCGGAGGCGCGCGCGAACGCCTGCACGCCGGTCGCCTGCGCCATCCCGCTCGCCCACGGCGGGCGGCCGCCGCCGAAGTAGAAGTAGTACTCCCAGGCGTAGGCGCCGCCGCGCGTGGAGGCGAGCGCGCTCATCTCGTCGAGCACGTTGGCGAGTCTCGCCTTGTCCTTCGCCATCCACAGGCCGTTGGCCTTGCCGAAGGTGCCGAGCACCTGCAGCTGGATCCCCTCGCCGGGGTAGTACTGCCAGACCAGCTCGCTGTCGTTGAACTCGACCCGCTCGCCGTAGGAGAGCAGGCGGCCGGTCTGCCACCACTCGGTGTTGCGTCTGAGCGTGGTGAAGATCGCCGGCAGGCGCGAGGCGGTCAGATCGCCGCGGCCGGCCATGAAGTTGGTGTTGTTGATGACGCCCTGGAGCGCGGCGCCGCGGTCGCTGGAGAGGCGCTTGCGGACCTTCAGCGCGGTGTCGTAGACGGCGCGGTAGTCGCGCGCCTGCCCAGCGTCGATCTGGCCGCTTCTGAGCAGCGACTTCAGCTCGCCGCGGACGCTGCGGGCGGCGGCGCGGCGGGCGCGCGGCGCGCTCGTGCGCGCGATCGCGGCGCGGGCGGCGGGGGAGGCGGCGCGCGCGGCGGCGGCGTGGAACTGGCGCGGAGCCGGCAGGTCGGCGAGCGGATCGCCGACCGGCGGGAGCGCTCTGTCGACCCGCTCGTGCACACTGCCGTCCGCATCCATCACCAGCACGCGGCTGGCGGCCGTGGCCGAATTGGAACCTGAAAGCAGTGCACCTGCGACGATGCATGCGCACAGCAAGAGACGGGAAGGCACGCGGCCGAGTGTTGCTCGAACCACCGCTTGACGCCACCAGTGAGAAGGAGATTGCACGTGACCCATCGTGTCCTGGAACACAGAGCCCGCGCAGTTGTCGCGCTGCTGCTCGCATTGCTCGCGGCATTGACGCTCGCGGCCTGTGGCAGCGACGACGACAAGGGCAGCTCTGGCGGAGGCGGTGGGAGCGGCGGTGACACGGCTGACGCGCAGACGCTGCTGAACGACGGCTTCGCCGGTCTGCAGAAGATCAGAAGCGGCAAGGGCACGCTCTCGGTCAAGCTCAACGCCGAGGGCGAGGAGGCCGCGATCGAGGTCGCCGGCCCGTTCGACACCGGCAGCAACCCGCCGCAGAGCCAGATCGACGCGACGATCACGCTGCCCGGCGGCAGAGAGCCGATCAGAGCCGGCTTCATCTCGACCGGCGACAAGGCCTACGTCGAGTTCCAGGGGAGCGCCTACGAGCTGTCCTCGGAGCTGCTCAGAGAGGGGACCGGCATGGACAGACTGCCGCTCACCTCGGTGCCGAGAATCGACGCGCAGGACTGGGTCACCGACCCGAAGGTCGAGGGTGACGAGCAGGCCGCCGGCGTCGACACGACGCACGTCAGCGGCGGGATCGACGCGTCCGCGCTGATGGACTCGATCGACGGCGTCCTCGCCGACGTCTCCAGAGAGGGCCTCGGCGCCGCCGCCGGCGGCCAGGTGCCGTCGAGAATCCCGGCCGACGCGCGCGCCCAGATCGAGAGAGCGCTGAGAGATCCGAGAATCGACGTGTGGGTCTCCAAGGACGACTCGACGGTGCGCAGAATGGAGCTGTCGTCGGGGATCGAGCCGGAGGCCGGCAGAAGCGGCGACTTCTCGCTCAGCTACGAGCTGACCGACGTCAACGAGCCGCAGACGATAGAGGCGCCCGCGAACCCGAAGCCGTTCGACGAGCTGCTCGCCGGCCTCGGCGGCCTGATGAGCGCCAGCGGCCTCGGCGGCGCCGGCGCCGCCACGCCGACCGCGCCGTCCGCCGACGACCTGTCGAAGTACCAGAAGTGCCTCACGGACGCCAACGGCGACGTGAGAAAGGGCCAGGAGTGCGAGGCCCTGCTGACCGGCAGATGACACGCTGAGCGCACCGCGCGCGACCGCCGCCACGGTGGTCGCGCGCAGGCGCCAGATTTTCCGGCGGCCTGACGGGTAGTCTGCCGACCGTGTCAGAGCCCCCTGTCCAGCAGCGCTCAGCGCTGCTCCGCCTGCTCTTCTCGAGCGAAGGCTGGTCCCTCTTCCTGGTCCCGTTCATCCCGCTCGCGGTGGTGCTCGACCTCGCGGGCGCCTCGCCCGTGGCGATCTTCTTCACCTCGGCGCTCGGGGTGATCCCGACGGCGGCCCTGATGGGCCGTGCGACCGAGGAGCTGGCGGCCCGCTCGGGCCCCGGCATCGGCGGCCTGCTGAACGTCACCTTCGGCAACGCGCCGGAGCTGATCATCGCCCTCTTCGCGCTGGAGAAGGGGCTGCACGAGGTCGTCAAGGCGTCGCTCGTCGGCTCGGTGATAGGCAACATCCTGCTCGTGCTCGGCGCCTCGATGCTGGCCGGCGGGATCGGGCGCGACAAGCAGACCTTCAGCCGCGCGGCCGCCTCGGCGCAGTCGTCGATGCTGCTGCTGGCCGGCGCGGCGCTGATCATGCCGGCGATCTTCGAGCTGGTCGAGGGCAAGGGCCTGCCGCTGCCGGGCGACGAGCGGATCAAGTACGACTCGACCGTCGAGCACCTCTCGCTGGCGGTCGCGATCGTGCTGATCCTCTCCTACGTCGCCGGCCTCGTCTTCTCGCTCAAGACCCACCGCGGGCTGTTCAACCCGCCCGACGCGCACGACGAGTCGGAGGCGCACGAGTCGTGGCCGATCCGCAGATCGATCGGCGCGCTGGCGCTGGCCGGCGTCGCCGTCGGCGTGATGTCGGAGGTGCTGGTCGGCTCGATCTCGGAGGCGGCCGAGTCGATCGGGCTGACCGAGTTCTTCGTCGGCGCGATCGTGATCGCGATCGTCGGCAACGCGGCCGAGCACTGGGTCGCGGTGCTGGTCGCGCGCAAGAACAAGATGGATCTGGCCGTCAACATCGCGATCGGCTCCAGCGCGCAGATCGCGCTGTTCGTCGTGCCGGTGCTGGTGCTGGCCTCGTTCGTGATCGGCCCGAGTCCGCTCGCGCTCGTCTTCAACGGCTTCGAGCTGGGCGCGTTCCTGATCGCGGTGCTGATCGCCAACCACGTCACCAACGAGGGTGAGTCGACGTGGTTCGAAGGCGTCCAGCTGCTGGCGGTCTACGCCGTCCTGGCGCTGGCCTTCGCCTTCGCCTAGCTACGCGAGCTCCCACGCGCGCTGGCGGGGCGGCGCGCTGGCGTGGAACTCGCAATGCGAAGCACTCAGTCCTCGCGCCCGACCTCCTGGTCGTCGGCTTCCAGCTCGTCCTCCTCGTCGCCGTGGTCGTCACCGTCGTCGGTGATCGAGCCGGCGCCGCCCGGGTGGTAGCTGACCTGGAAGCGCTCGAGCAGCTCGTCGCGCTCGGCCTCGTCGATCGGCGACTCGTCTGAGACGAGCACCCACTCGGCGCCTTCGGCGTCCTCCATGTTGAAGACGGCCTGGTCGATCTCGGGCGAGTCGTCGACGACGACGAGCACCTCGGTCTGCGGATTGAAGTAGGTCCCGGGTCGGACGAGCAGCTCGTCCAGCTCGAAACGGCGAAGTTCAGCCATGTCCGCAGGGTACCTCCTGACGCGGCGCGTCATCGCGCTGACGCGCCGGTTTTGACTGGTGCGACGGGTGATCGGCGCCTTCGGACAGCTCCCGCTTGTATGCGCGCGGGACGGTCCGCTACCCTTGCGGCCAGTCGTTGACTGACCAGTCAATCTGTCACGTCTGCAGGCCGCCGCGAGCGGCCGCGGAACACCGCACCGCCCCAAGGAGCATTCACCGTGGTCGATTTCACGCTTACCGACGAGCAGAAGAACCTGCGCGAGGTCGCTCACGACTTCGCCGAGAAGGAGATCCGCCCCGTCGCCTGGGAGTACGACAAGGACGGCCAGTGGCCCGAGGACATCATCAAGAAGGCCTGGGAGGTCGGCTTGATGAACAACCACATCCCCGAGCAGTACGGTGGTGTCGGCCTCGGTTACCTCGACGGCTGCGTGATCGAGGAGGAGCTGGCCTGGGGCTGCTCCGGCATCCAGACCTCGGTCGGCTGCAACGGCCTCGCGACCGCGCCGCTGATCCTCGGCGGCTCGCACGAGCTGAAGAAGGAGTACCTCGGCCGCCTGACCGAGGAGCCGCTGCTCGCCTCCTTCTGCCTGACCGAGCCCGACGCCGGCTCCGACGTCTCCGGCATGAAGACCACTGCCGTCAAGAAGGGCGACAAGTGGGTCATCAACGGCTCGAAGTGCTTCATCACCAACGGCACGTACGCCAACTTCTACACCGTCTACGCGAAGACGGACAAGGACGCCGGCCACCGCGGCATCTCGGCCTTCATCGTCCCGCGTGACGCGGGCGTCGTGGTCGACAAGAAGGAAGACAAGATGGGCCAGCGGGCCTCCAACACCGCGACCATCTCCTTCAACGACGTCGAGATCCCCGCCGACCACCTCATCGGCGAGGAGAACAAGGGCTTCAAGCTCGCGATGATGACGCTCGACCGCACGCGTCCGGGCGTCGCCGCGATGGCGACGGGCATCGCCCGCGCCGCGATGGAGTTCGCGATCGACTACTCGAAGGAGCGCGTCCAGTTCGGCGTGCCGATCGCGATGCACCAGGCGATCCAGTTCATGATCGCCGACATGGCGACCGACGTCGAGGCGAGCCGCCTGCTGACGTGGAAGGCCGCGACGCAGCTCGACAACGGCGAGCGCAACACGCTCGTCTCCTCGCACGCGAAGCGTTTCGCCGCCGACGCCGCGATGAGAGTCGCGACCGACGCCGTCCAGGTCTACGGCGGCTACGGCTTCATCAAGGAGTACCCGGTCGAGAAGCTGATGCGCGACGCCAAGATCATGCAGCTGTACGAGGGCACGGCCCAGATCCAGCGGCTCGTGATCGCCCGCGAGACGCTCCTGCCGCGCCGCGCGGAGACCCCGGCTACCGCGAACGCGTAGAACCCGCTACCCTTCCCGGCAGAGCTTCAGTGCGCACCCTCACACAAGGGTCTGCACGCCCAGCTGGGACCGGTTCTATGTGGTGAGAGAGTACGAAGGCCCGGGCGCGGCATCCGCCCCGGGCCTTTGTCATTCTGCGGCGGCTACTTGAAGCCGACGAGGTACGAGCGCGCGTCCTGCGGCGTCAGGATCGCGTTGCCGTAGAAGTGCACGCGCACGCGCAGCTTCGACTTGCCCGACGGCGGCAGCGCGCGGACGCGCAGCCGGTAGCTGCAGTGGCCGCTCTTCAGCCGCACGCGCTTGCTGGCGACCGTGCGCGAGCCGCTCGTGAAGCGGACGCCGACGATCCCCTGGCAGCCGTCGGCGACGCCGACGCCCGAGCCGAGCCGCAGCGCCCCCGTCGTGACGAAGTAGGGGTGCGAGCGACGCTGCTTGGAGGGCCGCGTCTGCGAGGTCACCTGTGCGGGCGCGAACGGCCCGGTCGTGAAGACCGCGTCGGGCCCGACGACCGTGCCCTTGCGGTTGGAGAGGACGGTGCGGAAGTGGTAGGTCGTCCGCTCCTGCAGGCCGTTGAGCGGGATCTTCACCGGCACCGGCACGATCCCCGCCGGGACGCTGGCGGCGAACGTCTCGGCGCCGTACGTGTTGGTCGTGCCGAACTGGAACTTGTAGGTCGTCGCGGCCCCGCCCGGGTTGACGGTGGCGGTCAGCGTGACGCTGTTGGCGTAGGGCGCGAACGGCGCCGTCGCGAGGATCGACGGGAGCGTCGCCGGCGGCAGCGTCGTTCTGAAGCTGCGGTCGCCGCCGACGGTCGTGCCGTCGCTGTTGGTCGCGACGATCCGGTAGTGGTAGGCGGTGCCTGGCGTCAGCCCTCTGAGGCGGAACGTGACCGCTCTGCCGCTGGCGCCCGACCCGGCCGAGCGGTTCGGCGTCTGGCTGCCGTAGCTGGCGGTCGTGCCCCACTGGAAGGCGTAGGTGGTGGGGACGCTGTTGGGGTCGACGCTGCCGCGCAGCGTCACGGCCGTCTGCCCGACGTCGGCCGCGGAGGAGGTGCTCGCGGCCGGGCTCGCGGCGATCGCCGTCGCCGGCGCCGCAGCCACCAGGCCGGCGCCCGCGAGCACAGTCGCGACCAGTGCTCGTTGCATCGTTCGTTCCTCCATTCCGTGGTTCTCTGCGAACATCCGTGCCCCGTGAGACGGCAACGCATGCGGAGGGGCACCTAGATGGGGGTTGCGCGCGCCGCGGTCGAGCTGACGGCCGTGCCCGCCGCCGTCGAGCGGCTGTGGAGCGAGCCGGAGGGCTGGGCCGCCTTCGTCGACGGCTTCGGCCACGTCGTCTCGCTCGATCCCTCGTGGCCCGCCGTCGGCGCGCGGCTGACGTGGGAGTCGCACGCCGGCGGCCGCGGACGGGTCGTCGAGCAGGTGCTGCGGCAGACGCCCGGCGAGGAGCTGGTCGTGACGCAGGAGGATCCGCAGCTGCGCGGCGTGCAGCGGCTCGCGTTCGCGCCGGTGGCGGCCGATCCGGACCGGATCGGCGTCGCGCTGGAGCTCGACTACGCGCTGCTCAGAAGCGGGCCCTTCATGGTCGTCGCCGACCCGCTGTTCGTGCGGCGGGCGCTGCGCGACTCGCTGCGGCGGACGCTCGCCGGCGTCGCCCGCGCGCTCGCCTGAGAGCCGGGTCTGCGGCGAGCCGCGCCGGCATAGACTTGCCCGCAACCGCCACCGAGTGAAGGGCAAGCATGTTCGTGTTCAAGGCCGCGGTCGTCGGGGCCGGCACGATGGGAGGGGAGATCGCCTACACGATCGCCTCGGCCGACATCCCCGTCGTGTTGAAGGACGTCGACCAGAGATTCGTCGACCAAGGGCTGGAGAAGGCCCGCTCGATCTGGCAGGGCCAGGTCGACGCCGGCAAGCTCGCACCCGAGGAGCTGGAGCGCAAGCTCGCGCTCATCAGCGGCACGACCGACTACTCCGGCTTCGGCGACGTCGACTTCGTGATCGAGGCCGTGCCGGAGCGGATCGAGGTCAAGCAGGCCGTCTTCGCCGAGCTGGACGACGTCACGCCCGGCCACGCGATCCTCGCCACCAACACCTCGGCGCTGTCGATCACGGAGATCGCGGAGGCGACCGGCCGGCCCGACCGCGTCGTCGGCTTCCACTACTTCTACCCGGCCTCGATGATGCGGCTGGTCGAGGTGATCGAGGGGCTGGAGACCTCGCCGGAGACGACGCAGGCGGCGATGAGCTTCGCCCAGACGATCCGCAAGCTGGCGATCCGCTGCGACGAGGCGCCGGGCTTCGTCGTCAACCGCGTGCTGAACTCGTCGTTCGGCGAGGTCTTCCGCTTCCAGGAGCAGAGCGGCGCGCCGATCGAGGCGATCGACAGAGCGATGACGGACGCGAGAGCGACGCCGATGGGCCCGTTCTTCCTCGTCGACCTGCTCGGCCTCGACACCGTCGGCCACGTCGGCAGATACCTGCACGAGAGCTTCGGCGACCGCTTCCCGCTGCACAAGGGGATGCTGGAGCGGATCGAGCGCGGCGAGCTGGGCGCCAAGAGCGGCAAGGGCTTCTACGCGCACGACGGCTCCGCGCCGGCCGCGGTCGAGGCGCCCGCCGGGATCGAGGAGGTCGTCGACCGCTTTCAGCTGAAGGCGTTCGTCGAGGCCTGTCTCGTGCTGGAGGAGGGGATCGCGACGACGAAGGACATCGACCTCGGCATGATGGCCGGCGCCGGCCTGATCCCGCCGCCGTTCGCGCGCGCCGACCAGGAGGGCCTCGACACGCTGTTGGAGCGGCTGGAGCGGGCGCAGGAGGCGTGGGGCGAGCACTACGCGCCGCCGGCGATCCTGCGGCGGCTGATCGCGCAGGGCCGGCTCGGCGTCAAGAGCGGCCAGGGCTTCTTCCCCTACCCGCAGCCCGACGCCGGCTGGGACGAGGGCCCGGTCAAGCTCGAGACGCGCGGCGCGACCGCGATCGCCTGGCTCGACCGCCCGCCGGCCAACTCGCTCTCGCCGGAGACGATCGCGGCGCTCAGAAACGCCTGGACGCAGGTCGACGGCGATCCGGCGATCCGCGTGCTCGTGATCGCCTCCGCCAACCCCGCCCTGTTCTGCGCCGGCGCCGACCTGAAGGCGTTCTCGTCGATGGACGAGGCCGGCGGCCGCATGCTGCTGGACGACGCGCACGCGCTCTTCCGCAGCTTCGAGCGCAGCTCGACGATCACGATCGCGGCGATCAACGCGCTCGCCTTCGGCGGCGGCTGCGAGCTGGCGATGGCGGCCGACGTCCGCATCGCGGCCGCCTCGGCCAGCTTCGGCCAGCCCGAGATCAACCTCGGCATCATCCCCGGCTTCGGCGGCACGCAGCGGCTGCCGCGGCTCGTCGGCGAGGCGAAGGCGAAGGAGATGAACCTGACCGGCGAGCCGATGTCGGCCGACGAGGCATACGAGTTCGGCCTCGTCAACCGGCTCGTGCCCGACCACGAGCTGCTCGACACGGCGCTCGCGTGGGCGCGCAAGCTGGCCGGCCAGGCGCCGCTGGCGGTCGAGCAGATCAAGCAGGTCTCGGCGGTCCCCGACCTCGACGAGGGGATCCAGGAGGAGAAGAAGGGCTTCGCGGTCGTCTTCGCCTCCGAGGACGCGAAGGAGGGCATCGGCGCCTTCCTGAAGAAGCGGACGCCGAAGTTCCAGGGGAAGTGATGAGACCGGCTGACGCCGATCGCGACGCGGAACCGGCCGCCGCCGGCGCCGCACCCGCGGCGTCAGCCGTCGCGACGCTCGCGGCGCGGCTGCGCGCTGCCGGCTCGGTCGTCGCGCTGACCGGCGCGGGGATCTCGGTGCCCTCCGGGATCCCCGACTTCCGCACGCCGCGGACCGGCCTGTGGGAGAACGTCGACCCGATGGAGGTCGCGCACGTCGACGCCTGGCGGCGCGACCCGGCCCGCTTCTGGGCCTTCTACGGCGAGCGCTTCCAGTCGCTGCGCGACAAGCGCCCCAACCGCGCCCACGAGCTGCTGGTCGAGCTCGAGCGGCGCGGCCTGGTCGACGCCGTCATCACGCAGAACATCGACCGCCTGCACGGGCCGCATGGCGAGCTGATCGAGCTGCACGGCAGCATCGCCAGCTCCTCCTGCCCCGCCTGCGGCCGCTCGTATCCGCTGGCGGAGGTGCAGCGGCGGCTCGACGAGGACCCGCAGGGCGTGCCGCGCTGCGACTGCGGCCGTCCGCTCAAGCCCGACGTCGTGCTGTTCGGCGAGTTCCTGCCGCAGGCCGCGCTGGAGCGGGCGCAGTCGCTGGCGGTGAAGGCCGATCTGCTGCTCTGCATCGGCTCCTCGCTGGAGGTGTGGCCGGTCGGCGAGCTGCCGGCGCTGACGCTGCGAGCCGGGGGAGAGGTGGCGATCCTGACGCAGGGCCCGACCCGCTACGACGACGACGCGGTCGTGAAGCTCGACGGCGACGTCGTCGCCGAGCTGGAAGCGCTGATCGACGCCCTCTGACGGCCGTCTCGGCGCCGCGAACGGCGTCGAGCGAGCAACCCTCGACCTCAGGCTGAGGTCGAGGTATGGCCGCTTTCGGCGGCCGTGCGGGCGCGCAGGGCGGCCTCCAGCCGTCTCAGCGTCGCGTCGAGCGCGCTGGCGGCGTCAGCCGGGAGCACGCCCCCGAGCGCGTCGTCGGCGAGCGCTGCGAGCGAGCCGCGCAGCCCGTCCAGCTCCGTCACACGGCCCTCCAGCGCGGTTGCCTGCGGCGTCGCCGGCAGCTCCGCCAGCGCCGCGTCGAGCGCGATCCGCAGCTGCAGCGCGGCCTCGCGCAGCTGGCCGTGGTCGAGGTCGTGGCGGGCGCGCAGCGTCAGCTCCTCGCAGGCGAGCGCGTGCGAGCGGCCGCCAAGCAGGGCGGCGAGCCGCTCCTGCGGGTGCAGCATCCGGCCGCGCCGTCTGGCGCCGCCGTCGTCGCTCACGGGCGGCAGCTCGCGCGCGGCGCGCCAGCGGCCGTCGGCGACCTCCTCGCCGGCCCCATAGCCGACGCGCACGGCGAGCGCCTGCGTCAGCCGCGGCAGCGGCACGCCCGGGTCGCCGCTGGCGACGCGGTGGGCGCGCACGACGCGGCCGAGCTCGACGACGCCCGCGTCGGCCTCGGCGTGACCGGCGCCTGCCAGCCAGCGCTCGGCGTCGGCGACGGCGCCGGGGCGGGCGTCGACGATCGTGACGCGGCCGACCGGCACCTTCGCCGGCTCCGGCTCGGGCGCGGCGGCACGGGCGCGCTGGCGGCGCGGCAGCAGCTGCCGCCGTCCGCTGCCGAGCGTTCTGACGACGACGACATGCGTCGCCTCGCCACCGGGTCCGTCCGGCCGGACGACATAGCGGCCGTCATCCGGACCGACCGCCCACGGGAACTCGAGCTGGACGAAGCGGAAGACCTGGGTCTTCCGCTCGTCCAGAGAGACGCTATCTGGCGTCTCTGTCCTCGATCGCGTATCTGGAGACGGACGTCGGGACGACGGGGTTCTCGATCGTCGTCAGCTGGTCGACCAGTCTCGTCCACTGCTCCGGTCTCAGGATCTGCTGCAGTCTCGGAGTCGCGCCGACGGCGGGATCGACCGCATGGAAGCCGATGTGGATGTGGTCGTCGTGGTCCGGCAGCGACAGCGTGTTGTCACTGCCCGGGTACGACATCAGGGAGATGATCTGATGCGGCTTCATCGTCCCCTGCAGCGTCAGCAGGCGGCGGATCGTGATGTCCGTGATCGAACCGTCGCCCTGGGTCGAGGGCTGGATCCGGATCCCATTGATCGCGCCGATGTCGACGGCGGTGCCGGTCGAGTGCTCCGACACGTTGCCGGAGGCGGTCATCAGGCCGTGGTTGCCCTTCAGCGAGGTGACCGTCGGCTTGAGGCCGCTCGACGACAGGAACTCCAGCGTCGCGAGCACGCGGCGGTCGATCTGGCCGGTGCGGATGTCCTCGCGGCCGCCGGCGTAGATCTCGATGTTCGGGTTCGACAGCACCCGCGAGATCAGCTCCTGCTTGGTCATCAGCAGGATCTGGCCGATCGACGGCTCCGAGCCGTCACGGCCGAAGACGCTGTCGTTGCCGGCCTTGTAGATCGCCGTCGACTCCAGCAGCTTCCAGCCGTCGAGGATCGGCTTCGGGTCGATCTTCGGCGCGCCGCGGCCGGCGGGCTGGATCGTGAACTCGACGTGCGGCGCCAGTCTCTCGGTCGTTCTGTCGATGCGGCCGAGGACCGTGCCGGCGATCACCGTGGAGCCCTTTCTGAGCGGCTTCAGCAGGTAGTCGTCGGGATCGGCCTCCAGCGGACCGGAGAAGTAGCCCTCGAAGGTCGTCAGGCGCTCGCCCATCTGGTCGAGCTGACGCTCGCCGCCGGCGGCGAACGCCTCCGGCCGCGACGGGTTCGCGAACAGCCGCTCCTTCGCCAGCGACGGGCCCTGCGGCACGTCGGGCAGCGTCGTGTGCGCGTCCGCCTTCGCCGTCGCTCTGCCGGCGCTTCTCGCCGTTCTCGCGTCGGCTCTGGCAGCGGCGGCGTCAGCGGTGTCGGCAGCGCCCGCCGTGGCGGCCTGTCTGCCGGCGCTGGCGGCCGCCGTCGGCGCCGTGTCCTGGCCCTGCTGGGCCTTGAGCGCCTGCTCCTGCTCGGTGCTGCTGGGCGCCGACAGCTCGTCGGCCTCCTTCGGCACCGGGATCTTCTCCGCGAGCGAGCCGAGGTGGCTGTACGTGAAGCGGTTCCCGTAGACGTCCTGGAGGACGACGAAGCGGCCGAGTCTGTCGTTCTCGCCGAGCTTCACGATCGTGCCGTCGTTGACGGCGACGACCGGGGCGTCTCTGGCGGCGAAGATGTTGATCGAGCGGCGATCGGCGTCGCCCTCGACCGTCACGGCGGCATTGCTGCCCGTGATTCTTCTGCCCGCTCTTCTGACGTCGATCGAGTCGGCGTAGGTCGAGCGCGCGGCGACCGGGAAGCGGCCCTGCGTGAGGCCGGTCAGCGAGCCGACGAGGTCGGCCGGCATGCCGCCGATCACTCTCGCGCGCAGCAGCACCGACTCGACGTACCAGTCGGCGTGGTTGTACGCGAAGATCGCCTTGTAGAGGTCGCTCTCCGCGCCGGCCGCCTTGAGGTAGCGGGCGGCGGCGAAGATCGCGTCGACCGGGTTGTACGGGTCCTTCTGGCCGTCGCCGTTGGCGTCGACGCCGTACGTCTCCCAGGTGCCGGGCATGAACTGCATCCAGCCGAGCGCGCCGGCCGACGACACCGACAGGTTGCGGCCGTAGTCGGTCTCGATCTCGTTGATCGCGGCGAGGATCTGCCACGGCACGCCGTACTGCATCGCGGCAGCCTGGTAGATCGGCAGCAGGAACGGCGGGATGCGGAACTGCTCGATGAAGAAGTTCGGCACGCCGGCCGGGGTCAGGTCGAGCGTCGGCGCGACCGTGTAGCCGGGGGTGTCCGGGGTCGGCTGGGCGCCCTCGGTCTGGACCGGGGTGTCCGGCGTCTCGTCCGGGGTCGCGGTGCCGTCGCGGTTCGCGTCGGTCAGCTCGCCCGCGCCGCCGGAGCCGGCGTTCGTTCTCGGGACGGATCTGCCGCCCCTGCCCTTGGCGCCTCTGCCGGTCGTGACGATGCCGCCGACGGCGTCGGGCTGTCTCGTCGTGCCGGTGCCGGTCGTGGGCGTGGTGCCCGTGCCGGTCGTGCCCGGAACGGTTCCGGTGGTGCCCGGCGTGGTGCCGGTCCCGGTCGTGCCCGGCGTCGTGCCCGTCGCTCCCGTCGTGCCGGCAGGCGGCTGCGTCGGGGTCGTCGGAATGATCGGGTTGGTCTGGAGCGTCGCCGGCGGTGTGGTGGCGGTCGCCTGCGTCTGGGGCGGGGTCTCCGCGAGCGGGGTCTCGGAGATCGACAGGACCGGCGCGCCGAGATCGGGCAGCTGGGTCTTGTCGATCGGGACCCCGGGGGTCCCGTCGAGCGTGAGCGTGACGATTCTGCCCCCGGCGAGGGTGACGGTGACGAGTCGCTTGTCGGCCGAAGCCTGCGACGAGATGCCGCCGATGAGGATCGCGGTGCCCGCGGCGAGCGAGGCGATGCGCAGCGTGGTTCTTCTCATCGGACCTGCAAGCTCCTCCCGACACGCCGCATCTGCGGCCTGAAATCACGGCCGCCGAGATGGCGACTGCACCGGAAGCTACCTGCTGTTCTGGACGTTTGCAAAGAAGAACCCGCGTGTTTGTATTGGGGTGCTCACAGACAAAAGGAGCTGCACGTGAGCTTCGGCGTGCGGCTCCATCCTCTTGAGTACCACAGGCAAACTGGCTCAAGAGTAACCAAGCCGTTTAACGCCGCATGAAGGCGTCCGGTGACGGGCATGAGAACAGCTTCACACGTTCTTCCCGATCAGCGTCGAGGCAAGCGTTGAGTCCGCGTCCCGTTCACCGCCGCTGCAACGGATCTTGCCGGCGTTCAGGGCGCAACGGCTGCGCTACAGTCGGCGCCTTCCCGCCGACTCCGACCCGCGAGGGGATCCGATGAGCAACGAGACGAGCGACGGGCTGCGCGCCCGCATCTCCAAGCAGAGCGAGGACGCGCTCGGCAGACTGGCGCAGGAGCTGCTGGAGAGCCCGTTCGTGAGTGCCGCGCTGACACGCGCCTTCGACGCGCGCGAGAAGGCCGCCGCGGCGCAGGAGGTCGCGATGGGCGCGCTCAACCTGCCGTCGGCCGCCGACCTCGAGAAGCTGACGCGCCGCGTGCGCTCGGTCTCGCAGCGGCTGGAGGGGATCGAGGACGCGCTCGACCGCGTCGAGCAGAGGGTCGGCGAGCTCGACCTCGTCGGCTCGATCGAGCGGGTCGAGGCGCGGATCGAGGAGCTGACCGCGCTGACCGCGATCGAGTCGCGGCTGGAGGGGATCGAGCGGCGCCTCGACGGCCTCTCGCTGCAGACCGAGCGGATCGCCGACGAGAACACCCCGTCGGCGCCGCAGCCGGTGATCACGAGCGCGGCCAGAAGAGCCGGCCCCTCGCGCACGCGCGCGGCAGCCGCCAGCAGACGCGCGGCGGCGAGAAGAAGCGCCAGAGCGAGAAGAGCCGCCAGACGCTGACGCGCGGATCGGCGTCGCTCGCGGCGCCCCGCCCGCGTCAGCTCAGCGCGTGGCAGGCGATCCGGCCGACGCGGATCGCCGCTGCCTCCAGCGCCTCCGGGTCGATCCGGCCGCGCTGGGGGCCGAGCAGGTCGCTGACGAGCAGCACGCAGCCGGTCGGCACGCCGCGCAGCGCGCCGAGCTGGAACAGCGTCGCGGTCTCCATCTCGATCGCGAGCGCGTCGCGCGGGGGCGGATCCGCATGTTCGCCGGCCGGGTCGTAGAAGAGATCGGTCGTGACGACCGCGCCGCGGCGGGCGCCGCCGTCGGCGTCCGCGGCCGCCGTCAGGGCCGCGGTCAGCGCGCTGTCGGCGGCGACCCGCTCGCCGGCGCCGAGCGCGCGGCTGGTGCCGTCGCCGGCGATCGCCGCGTCGGCGACGAGCGCGTCTCCGAGCGCGAAGCCGTCGGTCAGCGCGCCGCAGGAGCCGACGCGGACGATCCGCTCGGCGCCCAGCCGCAGCAGCTCCTCGATCACGATCGCCGCGCTCGGCCCGCCCATCCCGGTCGACTGGATCGTCAGCGGCTCGCCGTCGGCGGCGGCGCCGGTGTAGCCCCACAGGCCGCGATTGTGGTTGAACATCTTCGGCTGCTCGAGCAGCGACTGCGCGAGCAGCAGCGCGCGGCCGGGGTCGCCCGGCAGCAGCACGCGCGGGGCCAGCTCGGCGGTCGGGTGGAGGTGAAGCGTCGTCGCCATGGGGCAGCGAGCATAGACTGCGGCCCAACCGCGTCCGACGGGGCGCGGCGTCGTCGACTGGGAGGTCACCGCAGATGGGCAGCAGCAGCTTCAGATCGCCGGCCGAGTTCCGCGAGGTGATCGACCAGATCTTCGGTCTCATGGACAGCCCGGACATGGGCCCGCAGCTGCGCGACGCCGACGTGCCGCAGCGGTTCGAGTTCGACGACCTCGACCTCGTCGTCAACGTCCGCGCCGCCCGTCCCGACGAGGAGGGCCGCTTCATCGTCTGGGAGTGGAGCGACGACGTCGACTGGGAGCCGAAGGTGCGGATGCAGATGGCCTCCGAGACCGCCAACAAGTACTTCCAGGGCAAGGAGAACATCGCGATGGCGATCGCCCGACGGCGGATCAAGACCGGCGGCGACATCAAGGCGGCGCTCGCGCTGATGCCGGTCGTCAAGCCGGTCTACGCGCAGTACACCGCGCTGGTCGAGCGCGACTACCCGCACCTGAAGGTCTGAGGACCGCTCGCGCGCTTGACAGCCGCGCGCGGCTGGAGGAGGGTCGGGTGCACCAACCAAGGCACCAGGCCGTTCAGTGGGTCTGCCGCCCGAACGCCGGTCCGACGGACGGGCGGTGGGTGCTGCGAGGCCTGCAAGGCGCCGCGACCGCACAGCGGAACGAGCGTCGTCGGCCGAGCGCGGCGGGCCGCCTTGCCCGCAGACGGCGGAGTTCCCGTGTGGAGCTTCGCCGTCAACGCTTTAAGGGGCCTGCGGCGGCGTAGAGTGGGCGCATGAACCCCGACGACGTCGTCGAGCAGGTCCGCGCCGGCGGGCTGCTGCGGACGGGCGAGGCGGTCGTCGTGCTGCTGTCCGGCGGGCGCGACTCGGTCTGCCTGCTCGACGTCGCGGCGCGGATCGCCGGCCCGGCCCACGTCGGCGCGGTCCACGTGAACTATGGGCTGCGCGCCGAGGCGGGCGCCGACGCCGACCACTGCCGCGCGCTCTGCGCCGAGCTGGGCGTCGCGCTGACGGTCGAGCAGGCGATGCCGCGCGCGGGCGGGAACATGCAGGCGTGGGCGCGCGAGCTGCGCTACGCGGCGGCCGCCCGCGCGGCGGCGCGGCGCGGGCCGGCGACGGCGATCGCGGTCGGCCACACCGCCGACGACCAGGTCGAGACGATCCTCTACCGGCTCGCCTCCTCGCCGAGCCGGCGGGCGCTGCTGGGGATGCGGGCGCGCGACGGCGCGCTGGTGCGGCCGCTGCTCCAGCTGACGCGGGCGCAGACGACCGCGTACTGCGAGGCGCGCGGGCTGGCCTGGCGCGACGACGCCAGCAACGACGGCCGCGCCTACGCGCGCAACCGCATCCGCCACGACCTCGTCGCCGCGCTGCGCGAGGCGCATCCGGCGGCGGAGGCGAACGTGCTGCGGATCGCCGCCGTGCTGGGGGAGGAGGCGGAGCTGCTCGACGCGCTCGTCGACGAGCAGCTCGACGCGCCCGGCGGCCGCACGATCCCGCTGCAGCGGCTGCGCGGGCTCGCGCCGGCGCTGCGGCGGCTGGTCGTGCAGCGGCTCGCCGACGACGCGGCCGGGCGGCCCGTCGCCGGCGCCGCCGGCCACGCCGGCGCGGTCGCGGCGCTGCGCGAGCGCGGCACTGCCTACGCCGATCTCGGCGGCGGCGTGCGCGCGGTCGCGGAGTACGGCGTCGTGCGCGCGGAGCTGGTCGCGCGCGGGCCGCGCGGGGAGGCGCTGCCCGCCGCCGGCGAGCCTGCCCGCTCCGGCGCCGCCGCCCTCGGCGCCGCCGCACCCGGCGCTGCGGCTCTCGCGCCGGTCGAGCTGCCGATCCCGGGCGCTGTCGCCTTCGGCGGCTGGCGCGTCGCCTGCGAGGCGAGCGCGCCGGAGCCGGCCGACGGCGTGCTCGACCGCGCCGCGCTCGGCGCCGGCCCGCTGCTGGTGCGGCCGTGGCGCAGCGGCGACCGGATCGCCCCGGTCGGCCTCGGCGGCAGCAAGACGCTGCAGGACCTCTTCACCGCACGCCGGATCCCGCGCGCGCGGCGGGGCGCGCTGCCGGTCGTCGTCGCCGACGGCGAGATCGCCTGGGTGCCAGGGGTCGCGACCGCCGCCCGCTTCGGCATCTCCGCGCGCACGCGCGAGGCGGTGCGACTGTCGGCGACGCCCGCGCCGTAGACTCTCCGCCCCGTATGGCTTCCACGCGTGACGCCGCGATCGGCGAGATCCTCGTCCAGCCGGACGACCTGCAGCACCGAGTGCGCGAGCTGGCGCGGGAGATCTCCCGCGACTACGAGGGCAGAGAGCCGCTGCTCGTCTGCGTCCTGAAGGGCGCGGTCTTCTTCCTCGCCGACCTGATGCGGTCGCTCGAGGTCCCCTGCGAGGTCGACTTCATGGCCGTCTCCTCGTACGGCTCGGCGACCCAGACCTCCGGGGTGGTGCGGATCCTCAAGGACCTCGACGCCTCGATCGAGGGCCGCGACGTGATCATCGTCGAGGACATCGTCGACTCGGGCCTGACGCTGCAGTACCTGCTGCGCAACCTGAGAGCCCGCGGGCCGGCCTCGCTGGCCGTCTGCGCGCTGCTGACCAAGCCCGAGCGCCGTCGCGTCGACCTCTCGCCGCGCTACGTCGGCTTCGAGATCGCCGACAAGTTCGCGATCGGCTACGGCCTCGACCACGGCGAGCGGTACCGCAACCTGCCGTACGTCGCCGCGTTGAAGGTCGAGCAGGACCAAGCGATCTGACTGTCGCCGAGCGGGACGCTCAGGTTCCCGGTGCTCCCTGCCGATGCAGGGAGAACTCCGTTCCGACGTGCAGCGAAGCCTGCGGGAACGGGAAAAGACAGATGCTAGGCTTGCTTCACCCGTCCACCGTCACAGCG
Source organism: Conexibacter sp. CPCC 205762 (assembly GCF_030646155.1). Lineage (GTDB taxonomy): Bacteria > Actinomycetota > Thermoleophilia > Solirubrobacterales > Solirubrobacteraceae > Conexibacter. Next base: position 19,825 of record NZ_JAUTDN010000045.1, on the reverse strand, counting down.
GCGCCGAGGGCGCCGGGAAGCCATCCATGAGCAGGTTCTTCAAGAGCGCCGCATTCCCGATCCTGATCGTGGTCGTGCTGGCCTTCTTCGCCCAGCGGCTCATCAACACTGGTGACTCAGGGCCGAGATACGACTACTCGACCTTCCAGCAGGATCTCTCGGACAACAACGTCAGATCCGCGGTCATCAAGACGCGTGACAACACGCTCGAGGTGACGCTGAGAAGCCCCGCGAACGAGAAGCACGAGCTCGGCTACGTGCCGGAGGACGGCAACTCGCTGGTCAACGAGCTGCAGGAGCAGAGAGTCACCTTCGACATCGAGGGCAGAAAGTCCAACGGCTGGCTGTCCCTGCTGACGTACGTGCTGCCGTTCCTGATCTTCATCGGCTTCTGGATCTTCTTGATGAACCAGGTCCAGGGTGGCGGCTCGAAGGTGATGTCGTTCGGCAAGAGCAGAGCCAAGCGCCTGTCGGTCGACAGCCCGAAGATCACCTTCCGCGACGTCGCGGGCGCCGACGAGGCGGTCGAGGAGCTGCACGAGATCAAGGAGTTCCTCGAGAACCCGAAGAAGTTCCAGGCGCTCGGCGCGCGGATCCCGAAGGGCGTGCTGCTGTACGGCCCTCCCGGCACCGGCAAGACGCTGCTCGCCCGCGCCGTCGCAGGCGAGGCCGGCGTGCCGTTCTTCTCGATCTCCGGCTCTGACTTCGTCGAGATGTTCGTCGGCGTCGGCGCCTCGCGCGTCCGCGACCTGTTCGAGCAGGCGAAGCAGAACTCGCCCTGCATCATCTTCATGGACGAGATCGACGCCGTCGGCCGTCACCGCGGCGCCGGCATGGGCGGCGGTCACGACGAGCGCGAGCAGACGCTCAACCAGCTGCTCGTCGAGATGGACGGCTTCGAGGCGAAGGACAACATCATCATGATCGCGGCCACCAACCGGCCCGACATCCTCGATCCCGCCCTCCTGCGCCCCGGCCGCTTCGACCGCCAGATCACCGTCGACCGGCCCGACCGCAAGGGCCGCGCGAAGATCCTCGAGGTGCACACGCGCGGCAAGCCGCTCGCGCGCGACATCGACGTCGACACGCTCGCCGGCCAGACGCCCGGCTTCACCGGCGCCGACCTCGCCAACCTCGTCAACGAGGCCGCCCTGCTCGCCGCCCGCACGGGCAAGCGCGAGATCACCCAGGTCGAGCTCGAAGAGGGGATCATGCGCGTGATCGCCGGCCCGGAGAAGAAGACCCGGGTGATGAGCGACGAGGAGCGCAAGATCACGGCGTACCACGAGATGGGCCACGCGATCGTCGGCCACTTTCTCGAGCACGCCGACCCGGTCCACAAGATCTCCGTGATCGGCCGCGGCCAGGCGCTCGGCTACACGATCTCGATGCCGCAGGAGGACAAGTTCCTCACGACGCGCGCGGCGCTGAAGGACACGATGGCGATGACGCTCGGCGGCCGTGCCGCGGAGGAGATCGTCTTCGGCGAGATCACGACCGGCGCCTCCAACGACCTCGAGAAGGTCACCGGCACCGCCAAGCAGATGGTGATGCGCTTCGGCATGAGCGAGAAGCTCGGCCCGCGCGTCTTCGGGCACGACCACGGCCAGCCGTTCCTCGGCCGCGAGTTCAGCTCCGAGCCCGACTACTCGGACGAGATCGCGCGTGAGATCGACGACGAGATCCGCCGCATCGTCGAGTCGGCGCACCAGTCGGCGAAGGACATCCTCACCGAGCACCGCGAGAGACTCGAGTACATCTCCGAGATCCTGATCAAGCGCGAGACGATCGAGAAGGCGCAGTTCGAGGCGCTGCTGGAGGGACGCACCGAGGAGGACGTCTTCGGCACCGAGGCGCCGCCGCCGCCGGAGGTCCCGAGCGCCGCCTCCGAGCGCCCGCGCGACACGCCGCGGCCGCTCCCGCGCCCCGGCCTCGCCGGCGGCACGACGGAGCTGCGCGGTCTCGACGGGCCGGACAAGCCCGAGCTTGCCTGACGCAGCCGTTGCGGGCCGCCCCGACGGGGCGGCCCCGTTTCGCATCATGGGCATCGTCAACGCGACGCCCGACTCCTTCTCCGACGGCGGCCGCTACCTCGACAGCGCGGCCGCCGTCGCGCACGCGCGTGAGCTGGAGGCCGAGGGCGCCGCGATCCTCGACCTCGGCGGCGAGTCGACGCGGCCCGGCGCAGATCCGGTCCCGGCCGCGGAGGAGCGCCGCCGCGTCGTGCCCGTGATCGAGGCGCTGACAGCCGGCGGCACGCGCGCGCAGATCTCGATCGACACGATCAAGCTGTCGGTCGCGGAGGCCGCCGTCGACGCCGGCGCCAGCTACGTCAACGACGTCACCGCCTTCCGCCACGACCCCGAGATCGCCGGCCTCGTCGCCGACCGCGGGCTCGACTGCTGCCTGATGCACATGCGCGGCGAGCCGCGCACGATGCAGCGGGCGCCGGCCTACGACGACGTCGTCTCCGACGTGAAGGCGTTCCTGGAGGAGCGGATGGCGTTCGCGATCGCCGCCGGCGTGCCGGAGGAGCGGATCCAGCTCGACCCCGGGATCGGCTTCGGCAAGACGGTCGACCACAACGTCGAGCTGCTGGCGCGGCTGCCGGAGCTGGCCGCGCTCGGACGGCCGCTGCTGGTCGGCGTCTCGCGCAAGTCGTTCCTCGGCAGACTGACCGGCCGCGAGGTCGGCGACCGCCTGCCGGCGACGCTCGCCGCCAACGTGCTCGCGTTCGAGCGCGGGGCGCGGATCTTCCGCGTCCACGACGTCGCGCCGCTCAGAGACGCGCTCACGGTCGCTGCTGCTACGGTCCGCCGACCATGAGCCCTGAAGACTCCAACGACGAGCCCGACGAGTTCGAGGACGACCTCGACGACGAGCTGGACGACGAGGACGCCCCGTCGGAGCCGGTCGTCACGATCGAGATCAACGGCCTCTCGCTCTACACCCACCACGGCGTCTCCGCCGCCGAGCGCGAGATCGGTCAGCGGCTCCTGCTCGACCTCAGGCTCGAGGTCGGCGACTGCGACGCCACGATCACCGACCGCGTCGAGGACACGATCGACTACGGCGAGGTCTGCCAGGTCGTCGCGCTCGTCGCGCAGCAGCGCTCGTACAGAACGCTGGAGCGGCTCTGCACCGCGATCGCCGACCGCCTGCTCGACCAGTACGACGCCGAGACGGTGTGGGTGAAGGCCTCCAAGCCGGAGCCGCCGATCCCGCTGCCGGTCGAGGACGTCTCGGTCGAGGTCTTCCGCGAGGCCGACGGCTAGCAGCGCGTGCCGGAGCGGATCGGCTACCTCGGGCTCGGTTCCAACATCGGCGTGCCGCGGGACAACCTCGCGGCCGCCGTCGCGGCGCTGCCGGCTCACGGCGTGCGCGTGCTCGCCTCCTCCTCGACCTACGAGACCGATCCGGTCGGCGAGATCCTCGACCAGCCGGACTTCCTCAACGCCTGCCTGCGGATCGCGACCGTGCTGGAGCCCGAGCCGCTGCTGGACGCCTGCAAGGCCGTCGAGCAGGAGCTGGGCCGCGTCGCCCAGAGCAGCCCCGGCTACGTCAGACACGGCCCGCGGCCGATCGACGTCGACCTGCTGCTGCTCGGCGACGTCGAGTACGCCTCGCAGCGGCTGAGACTGCCGCACCGCGAGGTCACCAGCCGCCGCTTCGTGCTCGTGCCGCTGCTCGACCTCGACCCCGAGCTGCGCCTGCCCGACGGCACTCGCCTCGCCGACGCGCTCGCCGCCCTGCCGGACGGCGAGAGAGACGACGTGCGGCTCGCCGGCGGCCCGCTGGTCTAAGCGGCCGCGGCCGCCGCGAGCGCAGGAGCCGGCGTCGCGATCGGGTAGGTCCCCGGCGGGATCTCGCCCTCGCCCGGGTAGCTCGGGAAGGCGCGCCGCGCCAGCTGCCACGCCGGCCGCGCCGACAGCTGCGGCCAGACGTCGGCGAAGGTGCCGAGCAGCCGCAGGCTGGAGCCGATCTGGAGGTCGGCCGCGTTCGGCTGCGGGCCGCCGACGACGCCCTCGGCGATCAGCTCGTCGACGTGGTCCAGCCAGCCGGGGATCGCCGCGCTGTCGGCCTGCAGCGTCGCCGCGTCGGCTCTGTTGCGCCAGCCCGCGAGGCGGCAGACGAGCCGCGCGGTCGGCGTCTGCAGCGGCCCCGGGACCGGCAGCTTGGAGCCCTTCGCGTAGCCCTTCAGCGCGTGCGGGTTGCGCTTGATGCCGAGCCAGATCATCCGCCGCACGGCCGGCTGCAGGACCTCGTCGCCCCACCGCTCGGCCTCCTCGACGCGCGCCCGCGCGGCCGGGTCGGCCGGCAGCAGCGACGGCTCCGGCACCAGCTCGTCGAGCCGGTGGAGGATCGTCGTCGAGCCGATCAGCGTCTCGCCGCTGCCGAGCACCAGCACCGGCACGGTCAGTCTGCGGAAGCGCAGCCACTGCAGCGGCACGTGAAACGCCGGCGGCAGCTCGCGCAGCTTGTACGGCTGGCGCTTGAGCTGGAGCGCCCGTTCGACGGCGACGCAGGGGTGCGAGCCGTGGATCTCGTAGAGCACGTGAGCCATCGCGCGAGCATACGCCTCACTGCACCGCTTTCGCGTCGGTCGACGTGACCGGTCGCGTCGCTGCCGCAGCGGCGATACTGTCGCGCCCATGCTTCTCGTGCTCGACGTCGGCAACACGCAGACCCACTTCGGAACCTTCGACGGCGAGGAGCTGACGCAGCACTGGCGCTTCGCCACGGTGCGCGAGTCGACCGCCGACGAGCTCGGCGCCAAGCTCGCCAACCTGCTGCAGCTGCGCGGCCTCTCGTTCAGGGACGTCGACGCCTCGATCGTCTCCTCGACGGTCCCGCAGCTGGGCTCGGAGTGGCGCGTCGTCGGCGAGCGCTACCTCGGCCACGGCACGGTCGTCGTCGGCCCCGGCATCCGCACCGGCATGCCGATCCGCTACGAGAACCCGCGCGAGATCGGCGCCGACCGGCTCGTCAACGCCGTCGCCGCCTTCGAGCGGATCGGCGGCGCCTGCGTCGTCGTCGACTTCGGCACCGCGATCACGTACGACCCGGTCTCCGAGGAGGGCGAGTACCTCGGCGGGATCATCGCGCCGGGCGTCGAGATCTCGATGGAGGCGCTGACCGAGCGCGCCGCCGCGCTGCCGAAGATCGACCTGGTCGAGCCGCGCGCGCTGATCGGCAAGACGACCGTCGACGCGATCCGCTCCGGCATCGTCTACGGCTTCGCCGGCCAGGTCGACGGGATCGTGCGGCGGCTGCGGGCCGAGCTCGGGCAGGAGACGGCGACGATCGCGACCGGCGGCCTCGCGCAGGCGATCGTCCCCTTCACCGAGGAGATCGACGAGACCGACGACCTGCTGACGCTGACCGGCCTGCGCCTGCTGCACGAGCGCAACACCTAGCTACCCTAGGGAGCGATGCGCTCCCTCCATGACTCCTGGACGCTCGGCGGCGTCGAGATCCCCAACCGCGTCGTGCTGGCCCCGCTGGCCGGCATCGGCAACTGGTTCGTGCGCCTGCAGGCGAAGCGCTACGGCGCCGGCCTCGCGGTCTCGGAGATGGTCTCCAGCCACGCGATCCACTACGGCAACGAGAAGACCTGCACGGAGCTGCTGCGGGTCCACCCGGAGGAGCAGGTCAGAGGCCCCGTCTCGATCCAGCTGTTCGGCAACGACCCGGAGATCATGCGCTCCGCCGCGGCCACGGCGGCCGCGACCGGCGCCAACCTGATCGACCTCAACATGGGCTGCCCGGTCCCGAAGGTCTGCAAGACCGGCGCCGGCGCGGCGCTGGTGAAGGACCCGGAGCTGGCCGTCGCGCTCGCCGTCGCGGCGCGCGAGGGCTCGGGCCTGCCGGTCACCGTCAAGCTGCGTCCCGGCCTGCGCCCTGGCGACCAGCACGGCATCGAGCTGGCCTACCGGCTCGTCGCCGACGCCGGCATCGCCGGGCTCTGCATCCACCCGCGCCACGCCTCCCAGCAGCACAGAGGCAGACCGGACTACGACCTCGCCAAGCGGCTGGTCGAGGAGCTGCCGGTGCCGGTGCTGATCTCCGGCGGCCTCAGAAGCGCCGAGCGCGTCAGAGAGGTGTTCGAGTACACCGGCGCCGAGGCGGTTCTGCTGGCGCGCGGCTCGCTCGGCAACCCGTGGCTGTTCGAGCAGGTGCTCGGCGTGCGCGAGGGCGAGCCGACGCGCGATGAGATCCTGACCGAGGTCGACTGGGTGCTGGACCGCGCCGTCGAGCATCTCGGCCCCGATCGCGCCGCCCGCTACCTGCGCAAGTTCTACCCCTGGTACGTCGAGCGGCTGGGCGAGGGGGCCGAGCTGCAGGACCGCCTGCAGCGGACCGAGAGCGTCGAGCAGGCGCGCGCCGCCTTCGGCATCGAACAGCTTGCCGCCGCCTGACCGTCCACCCTTGTTGTCAGGCTTACCGAGCGCTTAGCAGCGCGGCGCTATACTGTCGCGCCCCGTCGCCTTGATTGGACCGGAATCCCGCCCAGTGCGGGTTTTTCCTTGTCAGGCTCGGCGCGCATTGCTCACCACCGCACCTCCAAGGTCACGCCTATGCCCAAGGACGTCATCCTCACGCCGGACGGTCTCACGAGACTCAAGCACGAGCTCGAGTATCTCTCGACGGAAAAGCGGCGAGAGGTCGCGGCCCGCATCAAGGAGGCGCGCGAGTTCGGCGACATCTCCGAGAACGCCGAGTACGACGACGCGAAGAACGAGCAGGCGATGCTCGAGACGAAGATCGCCAACCTCGAGGAGAAGCTGCGCTCCGCGACGGTCATCGACGCCGGCGACATCAACACCGACGTCGTCGGGATCGGCTCCTCGGTCGAGGTCGAGGACTCCGGCAAGAGCGCGACGTACACGATCGTCGGCTCCTCCGAGGCCAACCCGGCCGAGCGCAAGCTCTCCAACGAGTCGCCCGTCGGCAAGGCGCTGATCGGCGCCAAGGCCGGCCAGACGGTCACCGTGCAGCTGCCCAACGGCAAGCAGCGCGAGCTGAAGATCAAGAAGATCGACGTCGGCCTCGCGTAGCGCGGCCTTCGAGATGGCCGACGACGACAGAGGGTCCGCCGCGTCCGCCGGCGAGGAGACGACCGCGCTCCTCGCCGCCCGCCGCCAGAAGCTCGAGCGCCTGCGCTCGGAGGGGATCGACCCGTTCCCGCACGACTTCGACGGCGTCACGCCGATCGCCGACGTGAAGGCCGGCTACGACGAGCTGGAGGACGGCGGCGAGACCGAGGACCGGTTCCGCGTCGCCGGCCGCCTCGCGGCCCGCCGCGGTCAGGGGAAGGCCGCCTTCCTCGACCTCGTCGACCGCTCCGGCCGGATCCAGCTGCACGCGCGCGTCGACGTGCTCGGCCAGGAGTCGCTGGACCGGCTCGTCTCGCTCGACCTCGGCGACCTGCTCGGCGTCGACGGGACGGTCTTCCGCTCCCGCCGCGGCGAGCTGTCGCTGCGGATCGACGGCTGGACGCTGCTGGCGAAGTCGCTGCGGCCGCCGCCGGAGAAGCACCACGGCGTGCAGGACGTCGAGACGCGCTACCGCCACCGCGAGGTCGACCTGCTCTCCTCCGAGGAGACGCGCAACCTCTTCATCGCGCGGGCGAGAATCGTCTCGGCCGTGCGCGCCTTCCTCGACGGCAACGGCTACGTCGAGGTCGAGACGCCGGTCCTGCAGCCGCTCTACGGCGGCGCGGCGGCGCGCCCGTTCACGACCCACCACAACGCGCTCGGCCGCGACCTCTACCTGCGGATCGCGACCGAGCTGTACCTCAAGCGGCTGATCGTCGGCGGCCTGGAGCGGGTCTACGAGATCGGCAAGGACTTCCGCAACGAGGGGATCTCGCACAAGCACAACCCCGAGTTCACGATGGTCGAGTTCTACGAGGCCTACGCCGACTACCAGGACATGGCGCAGCGGACCGAGCGGCTCGTCGCCGCGGCTGCCGCGGCGGCCGGCTACGACGGCGCCGTCGACCTCTCGCCGCCGTGGAGACGCGAGACGCTCCAGGGCGCGATCCTCGACCGCAGCGGGATCGACATCCTCGCCCACCCGACCCGCGACGAGCTGGCCGCGGCGATGGCGGCGAAGGGGATGAGAGTCCCGCCCGACGACACCTGGGCCCAGCTCGTCGACGAGCTCGTCACCAAGCACGTCGAGCCGACGCTGATCGAGCCGACCTTCCTGTTCGACTACCCGGTCGAGCTGTCGCCGTTCGCGAAGCGCCATCGCGAGGACGACCGCCTCGTCGAGCGCTTCGAGGCGTATGTGAACGGGATGGAGATCGCGAACGCGTTCACGGAGCTGAACGACCCGGACGACCAGCGCCGCCGCTTCGAGCAGCAGCGCGCGGACGCCGAGGCCGGCGACGAGGAGGCGCAGCCGTATGACGAGGCGTACCTGCAGGCGCTGGAGCAGGGAATGCCGCCGACGGGCGGCGTCGGGCTCGGGATCGACCGCCTCGTGATGCTGCTGACGGGGCGCAGATCGATCCGCGAGATCGTGCTCTTCCCTGCAATGCGCGACTAGTGCGGACGGGCGAACGCGGGTATCAGAAGTTCGCCCCCTGTGGCCATCCGCCCTGTTGGTAGACTGACGTATGCCCGGCGAACGAACCCCAGCGCTCATCATCTGTTGCATTGCGGCCGATGATCCGTGTATGCGGGAGCATTCGCAGTCCTCTGAAAGATCCCGCCTCACCCGCCCGTAGGGAAGGAACGTCGCACCCATGTTCGAGCGATTCACAGAGCGAGCCCGCCAAGTGGTCGTCCTCGCCCAAGAGGAGGCCCGGACGCTCAAGCACAACTACATCGGGACGGAGCACATCCTCCTCGGCCTCCTGCGTGAGGAAGAGGGGCTTGCCGCCCGGGTGCTCGAGAGCCTTGACATCACCGTCGAGCGCGTGCGTGCGCAGGTCGTGCGCATCGTCGGCTCCGGTGAAGAGGTGACGTCCGGTCAGATCCCCTTCACGCCTCGTGCGAAGAAGGTCCTGGAACTGGCTTTGCGCGAGGCACTCAGCCTCGGGCACAACTACATCGGCACCGAGCACATCCTTCTCGGCCTCGTGCGCGAGAACGAGGGTGTCGCTGCCCGCATCCTGCTCGACTTCGACGCGGACTCGGAGAAGATCCGCAACGAGGTCATCCGCATGCTGTCCGGTCCTGGCGGTCGCCGCCAGGGCGCCAGCAGCGGTTCGGGTGCGGCGGCCGGCGCCGCTGGTCAGCAGGGCGAGGGCAAGAAGTCCTCCAAGCTGCTGGACCAGTTCGGCCGCAACCTCACCAAGCTCGCCTCCGAAGGCAAGCTGGACCCGGTCGTCGGTCGCGAGACCGAGGTCGAGCGGATCATGCAGATCCTCTCGCGCCGCCAGAAGAACAACCCGGTCCTGATCGGCGAGCCGGGCGTCGGCAAGACGGCCGTCGTCGAGGGCCTCGCGCAGCGCATCACCAACGCCGACGTGCCGGAGCTGCTGAAGGGCAAGCAGATCTACACGCTCGACCTGGCCGCGCTCGTCGCCGGCTCGAAGTACCGCGGCGAGTTCGAGGAGCGCCTCAAGAAGGTGATGAAGGAGATCACCCAGCGCGGCGACATCATCCTCTTCATCGACGAGCTGCACAACCTCGTCGGCGCCGGCGCCGCCGAGGGCGCGATCGACGCCGCCTCGATCCTGAAGCCGGCGCTCGCGCGCGGCGAGCTGCAGACGATCGGCGCGACGACGCTGGAGGAGTACCGCAAGTACCTCGAGCGCGACGCCGCGCTCGAACGGCGCTTCCAGCAGATCCGCGTCGACCCGCCGTCGACCGACGAGACCTTCCAGATCCTCCAGGGTCTGCGCGACCGCTACGAGGCGCACCACAAGGTCAACATCACCGACGAGGCGCTGACGGCCGCCGCCGACCTCGCCGACCGCTACATCTCGGACCGCTTCCTGCCGGACAAGGCGATCGACCTGATCGACGAGGCCGCGGCCCGCATGCGGATCAAGTCGATGACCTCCCCGCCCGTGTATCGCGATCTCGAAGAGGAGATCGAGACGACGCGGCGCAACAAGGAGGCCGCGATCGAGGCGCAGGAGTTCGAGAAGGCCGCGAACCTGCGCGATCAGGAGCGCCGCCTGACGCAGAGAAAGCGCGAGCTCGAGGAGCAGTGGGAGTCCGGCGAGTCCGGCGAGCGCCCCTCGATCGGCGAGGAGGAGATCGCCGACATCGTCTCGATGTGGACCGGCATCCCCGTCTTCAAGCTGACCGAGGCTGAGACGGCGAAGCTGATGCGCATGGAGGAGGAGCTGCACAAGCGCGTCATCGGGCAGCACGCCGCCGTCGAGGTCATCTCGAAGGCGATCCGCCGCTCGCGCGCCGGCCTCAAGGATCCGAAGCGGCCCACGGGCTCCTTCATCTTCCTCGGCCCCTCCGGCGTCGGCAAGACGGAGCTGGCGCGCACGCTCGCCGAGTTCCTCTTCGGCGACGAGGACGCGATGGTCCGCATCGACATGTCCGAGTACATGGAGAAGCACGCCGTCTCGCGTCTCGTCGGCTCGCCTCCCGGCTACATCGGCTACGACGAGGGCGGTCAGCTGACCGAGGCCGTGCGGCGCAAGCCGTACTCGGTGCTCCTGCTCGACGAGATCGAGAAGGCCCACCCGGACGTCTTCAACATCCTGCTGCAGATCCTCGAGGACGGGCGGCTGACCGATGCGCAGGGTCGCACGGTCGACTTCCGCCACGCGATCGTGATCATGACGTCGAACATCGGCGCGTCCGAGATCGCTCGGAACACGCCGCTCGGCTTCGCCATCTCCGATGACGAGACCGGCATCACGTACGACGACATGAAGACGCGGATCATGGGCGAGCTGAAGAAGGTCTTCCGGCCCGAGTTCCTCAACCGCATCGACGACGTGATCGTCTTCCACAAGCTGGCCAAGGAAGAGATCAAGGAGATCGTCGACCTGCTGCTGCTGCGGATCCGCGCCTCGCTGGCCGAGCGCGAGCTGCAGCTGGAGCTGACCGACGAGGCGAAGGACCTGCTCGTCGACAGAGGCTGGGATCCCGCCATGGGCGCCCGTCCGCTGCGTCGCGCGATCCAGAGATACATCGAGGACCCGCTCGCCGACTTCGTGCTCCGCTCGGAGCTGATCCCCGGCGGCACGGTGATGGTCGACCGCGCGCCCGAGGGCGACGAGCGCGGCGACGTGATCATCGAGATCGTCGCGCCGCAGCCGGCCCCGACGCCGGTCGGCGTCGGCGCCGAGGGCGGCTCGTCCGACGAGGCGCCGGCGGCGCCGGAGGCCGAGGCCTCCGCCGACGGCGGCGAGTCGGCCGACAAGTAGCCGCGACGCTCACCTGAGGTTCCCGAACGGGGCGGCCATTCGGCCGCCCCGTTCTGCGTTCCGGGCGCTGCTAGCGTGCTCGGGATGGACGACGCGCGCGTAGAGATCAGAGTCCGCGACGACGGTCCGTACAAGGTCAGCGGACCGGTGCGGCTCGTCGATCCTGACGGGAACGAGATCGCCAACCCCGAGCCGGGGCGGCCGATCGTCCTCTGCCGCTGCGGCCAGTCGCACACGAAGCCGTTCTGCGACGCGGCGCACAAGGCGAGCGGCTTCACGTCGTGCGTGCGGGCGGCCCGGCATGGCTGAGTGGGCCGACGGCACACGCGCCGTCCACGCCGGCCTGCCGGCGCCGCAGCAGGGCCAGCCGCTGCTGCCTGGACCGACCTTCGCCGCGCCGTACCACCTCGCCGGCGACGACGTCTACGAGGAGCAGTACGGCTACGCCCGCTACGGCAACCCGACGACCGTCGCGCTCGAACGGGCGGTCGCGGAGCTGGAGGGCGGCGGCGAGATCCGCGCGTTCGTCTTCCCGTCCGGCTCGGCCGCGATCTCGGCGGTGCTGTTCCCGCTGCTGCGCGCCGGCGACGTGATCGTCGTGCAGGAAGAGGCGTACCCGACCGCGCAGCTGCTGGCGACCGGCGAGCTGGCCGCGCTCGGGGTCGAGGTGCGGCTGGTGCCGACCGACACCGCCGCGGTCGTCGCCGCCGCCGACGGCGCCGCGCTCGTGCTGGTCGAGACGCCCGACAACCCGGGGCTCGACGTCGTCGACGTGCGCGCGGTCGCCGCGGCGATGCGCGCCACCGCGCACGGGCGGCTGGTCGTCGACAACACGCTCGCGACGCCGTTCGGCCAGCGGCCGCTGGAGCTGGGCGCCGACGTGACGCTGCTGAGCGGCTCCAAGCACCTGACCGGCCACGGCGACCTGCTGCTCGGCACGGTCGCGACCCGCGACGAGACGATTGCCGCCGCGATCAGACAGTGGCGCGACCGCTCCGGCGCCGTGCTCGGGCCGTTCGAGGCGTGGCTGGCGCATCGCTCGCTGGCGACGCTCGACGTGCGGCTGGAGCGGCAGACGGCGACGGCGCTGGCGCTGGCGCAGCTGCTGGCGGCGCGCGTGGGGGACGACGTCGTGGCGGTCCGCTACCCAGGGCTGCCGTCGGACCCCGCGCACGCGCGCGCTCGCGGGCAGATGACGGGCTTCGGCACCGTGCTGACGTTCGACGTCGGCTCGGCCTCGCGCGCGCGGGCGCTGCTGGAGCGCTCCGAGCTGATCATCGAGGCGACCAGCTTCGGCTCGGTCCACACGATGGCCGAGCGGCGCGCCCGCTGGGGCTACGGCGACGTGCCCGAGGGCCTGATCCGCCTCAGCGTCGGGATCGAGGACGCCGACGACCTCGCGCGCGACCTGACGGCCGCGCTCGACGCGACGCGCTGAGCCGCCGCCCGCCGCCCGCCGCCCGCCGCCCGCGAAGTCTGCGGCGTTTGCCCTCCACCGGAGTGGCTCCGCCGCAGACTTCCGCGCGAACGCGTGTTCGTCCGGCGCGGTCGGTAGCTTCCGTTGCGCCATGGCTCGCGCGACCACCGTCCACGTCTGCTCCGCGTGCGCGCACGAGACGCCGCGCTGGGCCGGCAGATGTCCCGGCTGCGGCGAGTGGAACACGCTCGTCGAGGAGGTCCGCGCGCCCGCGCGTGCGAGCGGCCCGGCCGGCGCGCGCGGCGGCGTCGGGGCCTCGCGCGGCGGGGCGGCGGTCACGCCGACGCGGCTCGGCAGCGTCGAGGCGACCGAGGTCGCGCGGCTGGCGACCGGGATAGGCGAGCTCGACCGCGTGCTCGGCGGCGGGATCGTGCCCGGCTCGCTGGTGCTGATCGGCGGCTCGCCCGGCATCGGCAAGTCGACGCTGACGACGATGGCGCTCGCGAACCTGACCGGCGCCGGCCGCAGGACGCTCTACGTCTCGGCGGAGGAGTCGGCGGCGCAGATCAAGCTGCGCGCCGAGCGGCTGTCGCAGGCGGCGCTGGAGATCCCCGTGATCGCCGAGACCGACCTCGCCGCCGTGCTGGCGACGCTGGAGCGCGAGCGGCCGGAGGTCTGCGTGATCGACTCGGTCCAGACGCTGCACGCCGCCGAGCTGACCGGCGCGCCCGGCTCGGTCGGGCAGGTGCGCGAGGTCGCCGGTGAGATCATGCGCGTCGCCAAGCAGCACCGGATCGCCGTCCTGCTCGTCGGCCACGTGACGAAGGAGGGCGCGCTCGCCGGCCCGCGCGTGCTCGAGCACCTGGTCGACTGCGTGCTGCAGTTCGAGGGCGAGCGCGAGCGCACCTACCGCACGCTGCGCGCGCTCAAGAACCGCTTCGGCTCGACCAGCGAGGCCGGCGTCTTCGAGATGAAGCAGGACGGGCTGGTCGAGGTGCTCGACGCCTCCGCCCGCTTCGTCGGCGAGGCGACCCATGCGCCCGGCTCGGTCGTGCTGTGCGCGATGGAGGGCTCGCGGCCGCTGCTGGTCGAGGTGCAGGCGCTCGTGTCGCCGTCGGAGCTGGTGCCGCCGCGCCGCGTCGTGAGCGGCATCGATCGCAACCGGCTCGCGCTCGTGCTGGCCGTGCTGACGCGCCATGCCGGCGTCTCGCTCGGGACCGCCGACGTCTTCGTCAACGTCGTCGGCGGCGTCCGCGTCGACGAGCCGGGCGCCGACCTCGCGGTCGCGCTCGCGGTCGCGAGCGCCTCGCGCGGGGTGGCGCTGCGCGGGGGCGTCGCGGGGCGCGAGGGCGCTGCGGGCGCGCCGTCCGCGGCCGCCGGCGAGGCGTCGGACGGACCTGCGCCAGGCCCGCCGCTGGCCTGTTTTGGTGAGCTCGGCCTCACTGGTGAGCTGCGCACGGTCGCGCATCCGGAGCGGCGGGTCGCGGAGGCGCGCAAGTTCGGTTTGGGAACGATCGTGACTCCCGAAGCCGGTTCATTGCGAGCCGCGCTGCGGGCGGCGCTGCCCGCGCGCGAGCGGCCGCGAGCGGCCTGACGGCGGGCGCGTCGGCGGGTTCCGCGGACGCCGGCGTTTCCCGCGGCGTTCGTTTTCTGTCCACGAATCCCTCCATCCCGCCGAAAATCGCGGAAAAACCCGGTAGAATGGTGTTTCTATGGCGCCGCGTACCGGGGAAGAGCTCAAAGACGAGCTCGAGTCTCGCCAAGAGCCCCGGCTCGTCAAGGCACTCGAGATGGTCGCCCCCGGCACGTCGTTGCGCGAGGGTATCGACAACATCGTCCACGCGCGCACCGGCGCGCTGATAGTGATGGGCGACGCTGACGACCTCTCGTTCCTCTTCTCGGGCGGACTGAAGCTCGACATCGATTACACGCCGGCGTTTCTCTACCAGCTGGCGAAGATGGATGGCGCGCTGGTGCTCAACGCCAACGCCACCAAGATCGTCTGGGCCAACGTGCAGTTGACGCCCGACCCGACGATCCTCACGCTCGAGACCGGCACCCGCCACCGCACGGCGGAGCGCATCTCGAAGCAGACCGAGGCGCTCGTGATCGCGGTCTCGCAGCGCAGAGAGGTCGTCTCGCTCTACGTCGACGGCGCGAAGTACATGCTCGAGGACATCCCCGTCGTGCTGGCGAAGGCCAACCAGGCGCTGGCGACGCTCGACAAGTACCGCAGCCGCCTCGACCAGGTCTCGACCCGCCTGACGGCGCTCGAGTTCGAGGGCGGCGCGACGCTGCACGACGTCCTGACCGTCCTCCAGCGCGCCGAGCTGGTAACGCGGATGGGCGTCGAGATCGAGCGCTACATCGTCGAGCTGGGCACCGAGGGGCGCCTGATCGAGATGCAGCTCGACGAGACGATGGTCGGCGTCGCGGGCGACAAGTCGGCGCTCGTGCACGACTACCTCGCCGAGGACAACGACGAGAACTTCGCGGTCGCGTTCGATCAGCTGGTGCGGCTCCCGCACCAGGACCTGCTCGACTTCGGCCGCCTCGCCGAGCTGCTCGGCTACGACCGCAAGGTCAACACACTTGACTATCCCGTCTCCCCGCGGGGCTACCGGATCCTCGGTCGCATCCCGCGGCTGCCGCGCCTCGTCGTGCAGCGCATCGTGCAGGAGTTCGGGGGGCTGGAGGAGATGCTCGCAGCGACCGACGGCGAGCTCGAAACCGTCGACGGCGTCGGCGAGATCCGGGCGAAGGACATCCGCGAGGGCCTTCGCCGACAGCAGGAGATCAACCTGGTGGATCGGTACCTGCAGACCTGAGGGCCTGCGGATCCTGACTGCTTGGACACAAGGAGGACGACCATCACTGACCTGAGCGAAGAGCAGCTCGAGGAACTCGACAACCTCACCATCGAGGTCGAGCACATCGAGTTCGAGATCGGCGACAACGTCGTCTACCCGCATCACGGTGCCGGGCAGGTCCTCAAGAAGGAGGACAAGGAGATTCTCGGGGAGACCCGTGAGTACCTGACGATCAAGATCCTCCACAACGACATGACCGTGATGGTCCCGACCGAGAACGCTGCGGTCGCCGGACTTCGCCGCGTGATCGACGAGGAGACCGTCAAGAGAGTGCTCGGCGTGCTCGCCGACGAGTGCTCGGAGATGCCGAAGAACTGGAACCGGCGCTTCAAGCACAACCGCGACAAGATCAAGACCGGCGACATCTACGAGCTGGCCGAGGTCGTGCGAAATCTCGCCATCCGAGAGGCGGAGAAGGGCCTGTCGACTGGTGAGAAGCAGATGTTCACGCGCGCGAAGAAGATCCTCGCCTCGGAGCTGATGTACGCGCTGGAGATGGAGGAGTCGCAGGCCGAGGAGCACCTCGACGACCTGCTCGCCGCCTCTGCCAACGGCAAGGTGGCTGTCGGGGCGGAGTAGCGGCCCAGCAGCTGGAATCGAAGAATGGCGGTCGCCCTGCTCGTGGCCGCCGGTCGTGGAGAACGCCTTGGGGCCGCCGGTCCCAAGGCGTTCGTCATGCTGGCGGGCCGTCCCATGCTCGAATGGTCGCTTGACGCGCTGCGCTCCGTGCCGGCCGTCGAGCGGATCGTCGTTGCGCTGCCTGCCGGCGAGCAGGCCCCTGCCGGAACCGTCGGCGTCGCCGGCGGGGCCGAGCGCTCGCACTCCGTCCGCGCCGCGCTCGCGGCCGCGGGCGACGGCCCCGACGACGAGGCGATCGTCGTCCACGACGCCGCCCGGCCGCTGCTGACGCCGGAGATCGTGCAGGCCTCGCTCGACGCGCTCGACCACACCGGCGCCGACGCCGTCGTCGCCGCCGCGCCGGTCGTCGACACGATCAAGCGCGTCCACGCCGACGCGCCCGGCCTGCACGTCGAGGCGACGCTCGACCGCAGCGCGCTGTGGGCGGTGCAGACGCCGCAGGTCTTCCGCCGCGCCGCGCTGCGGCGCGCGCTCGCGCTGCCCGACGCGGTGCTCGCGGCGGCGACCGACGACGCCGGGATCGTCGAGCAGACCGGCGGCCGCGTGCACCTCGTAGAGTCCCCGCGCGAGAACCTCAAGGTGACCAACCCGCTCGACCTCCGCCTCGCAGCCCTCCTCCTGGAAGAACGATGCTGACCGACTACCACGTCCACCTGCGCCCCGACGAGCCCGGCACGACCGCCGACAGGTACTTCGTCCCCGCCAACGCCGAGCGCTACCGCGAGGCCGCCGCCGAGCGCGGCATCGCCGAGCTGGGCGTCTCCGAGCACATCTACCGCTTCGAGCAGGCGCTGGAGGTGTGGCAGCATCCGTTCTGGCAGAGCCAGGCGGGCGAGGACATCGACGCCTACTGCCAGTTCGTGCGCGAGCAGACCGACCTCAAGCTCGGCATCGAGGCCGACTTCATCCCCGGTCGCGAGGACCAGATGGGCAACCTGCTCGAGGCGCGCGAGTGGGACTACGTCGTCGGCTCGGTCCACTTCGTGCGCGACCATGCCGTCGACATGCCGGGCGAGTGGGACGTCTGGCGCACGACCTTCGAGTCGCCCGAGAAGGTCTGGACGCGCTACTTCGAGACGCTTGCCGAGTGCGCCCGCTCCGGCCTCTACGACATCCTCGCCCACCCCGACCTCGTGAAGGTGTGGGGCACCAACCGCCCCAAGCCCGACGGCGACCTGCGCCGCTACTACGAGATCGCGGTCGAGGCGATCGCCGAGTCCGGGATCGCGGTCGAGATCTCGACCGCCGGCCTGCGCAAGCCGGTCGGCGAGCGCTACCCCGCCGAGGGCTTCCTCGAGCTGCTGCTCGACGCCGGCTGCCCGGTCGCGCTCTCCAGCGACGCCCATCTGCCCGAGCACATCGGCTGGGAGTACGAGTCGACCGTCGAGTGGCTCGCCGGCTTCGGGGTCAGAGAGCTGGCCGTCTTCGACAAGCGCCAGCGGCGGCTGGAGCCGATCGGCGCGGCGTGATTCGCCGGCCGGTCATCTGGGGAGGCCTGTGACGATGGTCGCCACCGGCATCGGCTGGGACGTGCACAGATTCGCCGCCGGACGGCCGCTGATCGTCGGCGGCGTCACGATCCCGTCCGAGGTCGGGCTGCTCGGCCACTCCGACGCCGACGTGCTGACGCACGCGGTGATCGATGCGCTGCTCGGCGCCGCCGGCCTCGGCGACATCGGCGAGCACTTCCCCGACACCGACGAGCGCTGGAGAGGGGCTGACTCGCTCGACCTGCTGCGCTCGACGCGCGAGCTGGTCGCCGTCGGCGGCGTCGAGATCGCCCACGTCGACGCGACCGTGCTGATGGAGCGGCCGAAGCTGCTGCCGCACAAGCCGGCGATGTGCGAGAACCTCGCCGGCGCGCTGGAGCTGCCGCTCGCGCGTGTGAACGTCAAGGCGACGCGCGGCGAGGGGATGGGCTTCGTCGGCCGCGTCGAGGGCGCGGCCGCGCTTGCGATCGCGACGCTGACGCGCCCCGACGACTGAAGCTCCGGGAACTCGATCGGCTCGGTAGGGTTGACGGGCTCATGACCCGCACGATCACGATCCACGACACGTTGAGCGGCAGAGTCCTGCCGCTCGAACCCCGCGACCCGGGGAGAGTCTCGATCTACGCCTGCGGGCCGACCGTCTACGGCCGCGTCCACGTCGGCAACGCGCGCCCGTTCGTCGTCTTCTCGCTCTTCAAGCGGTTCCTCGAGCACGAGGGCTTCGCCGTCACGTTCGTCGCAAACGTCACCGACGTCAACGACAAGATCTACGACGCCGCGCGCGCGGCCGGGGTCCCGAGCGAGCAGCTCGCGACCGAGATGACCGCCCACTACGTCGCCGACACCGACGGCCTCGGCCTCGGCCGGCCCGATCACGAGCCGAAGGCGAGAGCGACGATCGCCGAGATGGTCGCGCTGATCGAGCGGCTGATCGAGCGCGGCCACGCCTACGCGGTCGAGGGCGACGTCTACTTCGACGTCCGCTCCTACCCGCGTTACGGCGAGCTGTCGCACCGCGACGTCGAGCAGATGGACCAGGGCGAGGGAAAACCAGATCCCACTCACCCCTCTCTGAAGCGCGACCCGCTCGACTTCGCCTTGTGGAAGGCGTGGAAGGAGGGCGAGGACACCTCCTGGGAGACGCCGTGGGGGAGAGGCCGCCCCGGCTGGCACATCGAGTGCTCCGCGATGGCCGAGCAGCTGCTCGGCGTCGGCTTCGACGTCCACGGCGGCGGCTCGGACCTCGTCTTCCCGCACCACGAGAACGAGGCCGCGCAGACCTGCGCCGCGCACGGCGAGTCGCTCGCGCGCATCTGGATGCACAACGGGATGGTGCGGCTCGACGGCGAGAAGATGGCCAAGTCGGTCGGCAACATCTTCCTGCTGCACGAGGCGCTCGCGACCCACGGCCGTGACGCGCTCGTGCTGTTCTTCGTCGGCGGCCACTACCGCCAGCCGATCTCCTACTCCGGCGAGCGGCTGGAGGAGGCCGGCAGAGCGGCGCAGCGGATCCGCGAGCTGGGGCGGCGGCTGTCCGACGGCGCCGCGCCGGCCGAGCTGGCGCCGCTGCGCGAGCAGTTCTTCGCCGCGCTCGCCGACGACTTCAACACGCCGAGAGCGCTCGCGCTCGTGTTCGACTGGGTCCGCGGCGCCAACCGCCTGCTGGAAGCCGGCGAGACGGTCGGCGGCGACGATCTGCGCGAGCTGCTGCAGGTGCTGGCGCTCGACACCCTGCTTGACGGAGGCGATGCCACCGATGGTCCTGATGAGGCGGCACAAGAATTGCTGGTGAGGCGAGAAGCGGCCCGTGCGGCGCGTGACTTCGCGGCTGCCGACGCGCTGCGTGACGAGCTGACAGCCCTCGGCTGGACCGTCCGCGACGGCGCCGCCGGCCCCGAACTGGTCCCGAACAGCTGATGCCCGCTCCGCGAAGAGGCGGTCGTCCTGGCGGCGGCAGAGGCGGCGGCGCGAGACGCGGCGGCGGTGCGAGCGGCGGCGCTGACGACGGTCGCCGAGCGCGTCACGCGCGTGCTGCCCTACTACGGCTCGGTCCACC
>NZ_JAUTDN010000044.1 GCF_030646155.1 Conexibacter sp. CPCC 205762 | reverse complement strand
GGCGGGCGGCGGCGCGGCGGGCGGCGGCGCGGCGGGCGGCGCCAGCGCGGCGGCCCGCCCGCTCGTCTCCCCCGTCCGCCGCCAACTGTTCGCCGCGGTCCGCGACGGCGCCGAGCGGCGGCCGCTCGAGGCCGCGGTGCTCGAAGCGCTCGCGGACGCAGCCGCGCCGTGACGACGCTTCCCCACCCCGCCGACCACCCCACGCGTTGAGCCAGACGTCAATTCACCGACTCGCCCACGCGCTGCTGTGGACAAGCGCGCCCCCGCCGCCGCTGAAGCGAGCGCGCGCCACGCCGTCAAGGACAGCAACGGACAAGCTGGCGGCGCGAGTTGGACACCGCGGCGGAGATCGCCGCCGGAGTTTGTTTCACGCGCCCTCGCGAAGGCATGATGTGTCTGAGGACTCCAGCAGAAAGGCACTCCGTGACCGCACCGACGTACGCCGTCGTCAACCCCGCCACGGGCGAGACGCTCAAGACCTACGACGTGATCAGCGACGATGATCTGAAGGCGGCGATCGGCCGCGCCGCCGCGGCCGCCGGGCCGTGGGGCCGGGAGACGAGCCTCGACGACCGGGTCGCCGCGATCCGCAGAGTCGCCGCGCTCCACACGGAGCGGCGCGAGGAGCTGGCCGCGATCATCGTGCGCGAGATGGGCAAGCCGGTGCAGGAAGCGCTCGGCGAGGTCGACTTCGCGGCCGCGATCTACGAGTACTACGCCGACACCGCGGGCGACCTGCTGAAGGACGAGCCGATCAGACTGCTCGACGGCGACGGCTCGGCCGTCGTGCGCCGCACGCCGGTCGGCCTGCTGCTCGGGATCATGCCGTGGAACTTCCCCTACTACCAGGTGGCTCGTTTCGCCGGCCCGAACCTGCTGATCGGCAACACGATCCTGCTCAAGCACGCGCCGCAGTGCCCGGAGTCGTCGGCCGCGATGGAGGAGATCTTCCACGCCGCCGGCGTCCCCACCGACGCCTACATCAACATCTACGCGACCAACGAGCAGATCGAGTGGGTGATCGGCGACCCGCGCGTGCAGGGCGTCTCGCTGACCGGCTCCGGCCGCGCCGGCGCCGCCGTCGCGCAGATCGCCGGCCGCCACCTGAAGAAGGTCGTGCTCGAGCTGGGCGGCGCCGACCCGTTCCTCGTGCTCGACAACGACAACCTCGACCCGGTCGTCGAGGCCGCGACCGCCGCCCGCATGGGCAACGGCGGCCAGGCCTGCAACGCCGCCAAGCGGTTCGTCGTGCTCGACAAGCACTACGACGAGTTCGTCCAGAAGCTGACCGACTCGATGCTCGGGATGACGCCGAGCGACCCGACCTCGGACGACACGACGCTCGGCCCGCTGTCGTCGGTCGCCGCGGCCGAGCGGCTGGAGCAGCAGGTCGAGCAGGCGCTCGCGGGCGGCGCCCGCCTCGTCGCCGGCGGCGGCCGCGACGGCGCCTTCTACAAGCCGGCCGTGATCGCCGACATCACGCCCGACAACCCCGCCTACTCGGAGGAGTTCTTCGGGCCGGTCGCGCAGGTCTACAAGGTCGGCTCCGAGCAGGAGGCGATCGCGCTGGCCAACGACACGCCGTACGGCCTCGGCTCGTACGTCTTCTCCAGCGACGCCGACCAGGCCAACCGCGTCGCCGACCAGATCGAGGCCGGCATGGTCTTCGTCAACGTCGTCGACGCCGACGGCGTCGAGCTGCCGTTCGGCGGCGTCAAGGCCTCCGGCTTCGGCCGCGAGCTGGGCCGCTTCGGCGCCGACGAGTTCGTCAACAAGAAGCTGATCCGGATCGGCTGATCCGCAGCCGGCGCGGCGCCGGGCGGAGCGCAGGCGCGCTCCGCCCGGCGATCCGCGTCAGCGTCCGGCTGCGCCCCTCCCGGCGCAGCCGTCGATCCCGACCGCCTGCGTGCGGGCGATCGAGCGGCCGTTGTGACCGATGTAGGTCACCTGTGCCCGCATCCCCTTTCTGACGCTCGCCTTGCAGAGGTTGCCGACCGTGCCGACCGGCCCGAATCTGCCCGGCCGCAGCGCGAGCGAGAACGACGAGATCGGCACGTCGGGGATCGTGTCGAACGTCGTCGCGAGCGACAGGTCGCGCGGGATCGTGATCTTTCCGACGACGTCGATCGCGACCTGTCCGCGCAGCGCCAGCACCAGGTCCGGGATTCTGCGGGCCGGGTTTCTGACCAGGTAGACGTCACCGGCCAGCGGTCGCTTCAGCAGCGGCGTGACCGCCTTCGCGGTGCCGATCGCGCGGCTGGCGGGGCAGCTGCCGGCGTCGTAGTCGGCCTGCGGGCAGGCGTTGTCGCTGATCACCCGCAGCCGCGCGTTGATGTTTCTCGGCAGCTTGACGCGGACCGAGCGCAGGTTCGCGTCGCCCTTGGGCATCTGCACGACGGCGCGGAACGGCACCGTCATCCGCGGCCGCGTCCGCCCTCTGCCGCCGACCCGCACCGCCAGCTTCGGCGCGAAGCGCAGGTTCGCGCAGCCGCCGACCTGGAAGCGCGCGTCGCGCTCCGCCGTCGCCCCCTCCGCGGAGCTGATGCGGCCCGCGATCCGCTTCGCCGCGCAGCCGGTCGGGTTGAGCATGAAGCCCGGCTTGTCGATCGCCACGTCGACGGTGCGGATCTGCAGCGGGATCCCACGCAGGATCCGCGGCAGCGGGTCGGTGACGACGCGCAGCGAGGCGTCGCGGCGGTCGACGAACAGCGCCGCGCGGACCGCGACGGTGCCGAGGTCGAACGGCCCGGCGACCGCCGGCACGACGATCGAGAGGCCGAGCGGAGCGCCCTTGTACGGCCCGGTCAGGTAGACCCTGCCCGGCAGCGCGAGCGCGTTCGTGCCGGCGCCGGCGCGCGTGGCGACCGAGCCGATCCGCGCCGTCTCACCGCAGCCGCCGCCGGCCGCGAGCGCCTCGGGGCACTCGTCGACGGTCGCGAGCATGCCGGTCAGGCCCTCCGGCATCGTCACCGTGACGCCGTCGAGCAGCTGATCGTCGTCGGCGCGGCCGAACGACAGCGTGAACGTGCTCGACGCGCCGCCGGCCGCGTTCAGCACGCCGGCGCCGAAGCGCGGCGCGAAGCCGCGCGGGCGGCACGGCCCGCCGTCGGCCGCGCGCGCGATCGCGAACCCGCTGGAGGCCTCCACCGGCGCGCCGCCGCTCCACGGCGTCAGCGTCGCCGTCGCGGTCGCGCTGCCGCACTGCGACGGGGTCGAGAGCGGCGCCCGCGGGCCGCCGTCGAGCGACACCCGCAGCGAGCGGAACGGCAGCTCGGGGTTGTCGCTGAACGTGACGCGCACCCGCCCGCTGACCGGGTCGGGGTCGATCCGGCCGGCGAGCTTGACGACGACGCCGTCGCCCTCGGCGACGAGGTACAGCGCCAGCGTCGTGCCGAACGGGTTGTCGTCCTGGGACGCGAGGTAGGCGCTGCCGCGCAGCGGCGTCGCCAGCAGCGGCGTGTCGATCGTGACGCTGCCGAGCGTCGCGGCGTCGGGGCACGACGGCGAGCCGGCGCTCGCGAGCGCGATCTGCGCCGGCGTGCAGGCGGCCAGGCCGTCCGCCGAGGACGGGTTGACGGTCATCCCCTCCGGCAGCAGGATCGTCGCGTCCTTCAGGTGGGCGCTGGCGCGCACCTGCGGGCTGTCGGACTGCGGCACGGAGATCGTCACGTCGAGGCCGCTGGGGCTGTTGGCCGCGGTCGTCGTCGGGCGGATCTCGACCGACGGCTCGAACGGCAGCGACTCGCAGCCGCCGATCGTCAGCGGCGCGCCGCCGACGCGCTGGGTCGTCGTCGTCCGCGGGCTCGACGCGCCGGGCGTCGGCCACGAGGCGGCGTCGGCGGTGAAGCGCAGCGGCTCGCCGCTGCAGCGGCCCGGGTTGGCGGTCAGCGGGACGGCCGGCACGTTCGCCGGGCCGGGGCCGATCTGCCCTCCGTCGGGCGCCAGCGTCGTGCGCTCGGCGTCGTGGACGGGATCGGCCGGCACGCCCCACAGGACGATCCGCGTGCCCGTCAGCGGCAGCGCCTGCGAGATCCCGCGCACGTGCGCCGAGAGGCCGTAGTCGCCGCCGGTCCGCACGGCGCCGTTGAGCTTGATCGTCGTCTTGGCGACGTTGAAGCCGAACTGCGCCGGCACGCCCGGAGGCGGCACGACGTTGTAGATCGGGAACGCCTGCTCGAAGCCCGACAGCCCGACCCACGCGATCCCGATCTGGCTCGCCAGCGGGCAGTGGGCGGCGAAGTCGAGCGACAGCTGCTGCGCGGTGCAGCGCGGCACCGCGGTCGGGTTGAACAGCAGCCCGCGCGGCAGGTCGGTGTCGATCGACTTGACGCTCTCGGTCGGCTCGACGCCGCCCCAGTCGGTCGGTCTGGTCGGGAACTGCAGGTCGAAGGTGACGTCGGGGTGGGCGCCGGCGGCGAGCTGCGGCGCGTCCGGCGTCGGGTTGGCAGCGGTGCCGGGGTCGGTCAGGCCGACGCCGAAGCCGCTCAGCTCGAACGCCTGTGCCGGCGCCGCCAGCAGCAGCGCGGCGGCGAACGCGACCAGCACGGCCGCGGCGCGCGCGGCGACCCGCGCGACGATCGACGACCTCATCGGGAACCGCCCTTCTTGCTCGTGAACGTCAGCGTCGTGCGGTACGCGGGAGCGCCCGTCGTGGAGGTGACCGTCAACCGCAGCCGCAGTCTGTGCGTGCGCCGCAGCTGTCTGCGCGCGGCGGCCGACAGCCGCAGCGTCAGGCGGACGGTCCCGGCCGCGCCGGCCTTCCCGCTCGCGCGCGCCGCGATCCGCTGCGGTGTGCCGCCGATGCGGCCCTGCAGCGTCGCCCGCACGGTGCCCGCGGCGCTCACGCGCAGCGGCAGCACGAGCCGCCCGCTGGTGCCGGCGGCGCGCAGCGCGCTCGCCGACGGGCGCGCCACGGTCAGCCGCGGCAGCGGCGCCTGCGCGGGCAGCGCGAACAGCTCGCTGCCGGGCACGGGGCTGCTGTCGGGGACGACCGTCGGCGCGGGGCGGCAGGCGTCGCCGCCGCAGCCGCCGCCGGCCTGACGCGGCGCGACCTGCTGGCCGGCGATCCCGCCGCCGACGCGCGCCGTGTAGAGGTCGGCGAGCACGTCGGCGTCCTGCGGCACGAGCCGCTCGGCGGTGACGAAGAAGACGTCGCGGCCGTCCTCGGAGACGTCGCCGAAGCCGGCCGGCTCGCCGCTGGTGCCGGAGGTCAGCAGCGACAGGCCGCTGCCCGGCGTGTACTCGTAGACGTCGCCGACGGAGTTGGTGTCGGCGGGCACGAGCCGGTCGGGGCTGTCGAACCAGACGCGCCCGTCGTCGGTGACCGCGCGGCTGCCGCGGCCGTCGAAGAAGGTGACCGGCCGGCCGAAGGTCGCCGACGGGCCCGCGTGCGCCATCCCGGGCGGTCCGCAGGAGAGGCAGCGGACCGGCTCCTCCGGTCTGCCGGCGTCCCACGTGAAGACGTTGCCGCAGAAGCCGTCCGCGCCCGGGTAGCCCGGCTCTCTGCAGGCCGCGTCGGCGTTGTCGACGCCGGTGACGGGCGAGAAGCTGACGAACGCGACGCGCCGCCCGTCGGGGCTGAAGCGATAGGTGTCGACGCCGCCGATCTCGCGGCTGAAGCGCGCGACGTAGCGGATCTCCCCGCTCTGCGTGTCGAGCAGGTAGAGGCGGGCGTCGAAGTCGGCCGGTCCGCCGGAGTCGGGCGTCAGGCTGCTGCGCGCGCCGATCCAGGCGAGCCGGCCGTCGGCCGAGACGTCGATCAGCGCGGCCGCGCCGTCGCCGCCGACGGCGGCGAGGCTGTCGTCGCCGGCCGACCAGCGGTAGATGCCGCTGAGCTGCGAGTCGTCGGTCAGCGGCTGCAAGCCGAGGAACCAGAGCGTGCGGCCGTCGCGCGAGGCGACGACGTCGCCGTCTATCTGGACCGCTCTCGCCGGATCGTCGCCGGCGCGGTGCGAGCGGGTGATCAGCGTCGTCCCCTCGCCCTCGACGTACTGGTAGAGGGTCCGGTCGAAGCGGAACCAGAGGCGCGTGCCGTCGTCGGAGAGGCGGTGCTGGCGGCGCGAGGGCGAGTTGCCGTCATAGGACATGTCGGCGGCCGAGCCGTCGGGCAGCCTGCTCGCGAGCGACAGTCTGCCGTCGTGCCAGAGGTAGAGCGAGCGGACGCCGACGGGCGCGTCGGCGAGCAGCGGCGTGGTCGTCTGGAAGGCGATCGCCGACAGGTCGGCGGTGCCGCCGATGTAGTTGCCCTGGCCGCCGAAGCCGGTCAGGTCCTCGTACATCGCGCGCGTCGCGGTCGCCGCGATCAGCCGGTAGGAGGCCGGCTGCGTGAGGTCGCGGAGGTAGAGGTTGCTGCCGCCCTCGATCGCGCCCGCGGCGAGCGCGTTGGAGGTCACGACGACGGCGTGCGTGCCGTCCTCGGAGAGCCCGAGCGTCGCCTTCACCAGCAGGCCGGTCGGCGTCAGCCCGGGGTCGGTGCCGCGGGTCGACCAGTCGCCCCCGCGGCTCCCCAGGTAGGCGGTGTCGTACAGCACGGACTCGGCCCCGGCGAAGGCGCCGGCGGCGTTGAAGTAGACGCGGTCGCCGCCGGCGACGCTGGCGATCGTGCCGGAGTTGACGACGTCGTTGCCGTCCTTCTCGACCGGCGAGACCTGCTCCCAGGCGCGGCAGTCGGGCAGGCGCGCGCCGGCGCCGCTGCGGAAGGCGGCGTTGGCGCAGCCGTCTGCCGCCTGCGCGGGCGGCGCGACGGTCAGCGCTCCGCCCAGCAGCACGAGCGCCGCGAACCCGCGGCGCGGGGACAACCTTCTCCTCACGTTCCCTCCCTGGACCTACGAGACACGGCCGTTTTCTGAACGGGAGCGATCATATACGAGGATTTTTTGAAACGTCAAATCACCGGTCCGACCACACGGCAAACAGCAATTCACCCCTCGATACGCTTGTTTTCCAGATAGCCGGCCGGCATCGGAACGGGCTGCTCGGCCGCGCGGCTGACCGGCTCCCACCGCCGCCACGTCTCGATCCGCTCGCGCGTGACCGCGATCAGCGCGTCGAGCACGCTGCCGCCGAGCACCAGCCGCAGCGGCGGGTCGTCGCTGGCGACCAGCTCCAGCAGCGCCGCGGCCGCGAGCCGCGGCTCGCTGTCGGTCGGCTCCCCGGCGGCGCCCTCCGGCGCCGCGCGCAGCGGCGCGTAGGCGTCGAGCGGCTCGGTGCAGCGGATGCCGCCGCGGTAGAGGTCGGTCCAGTAGCCGCCCGGCTCGACCAGCGTCAGCCTGACGCCGAACGGCGCCAGCTCCTGCGCGAGCGCCTCGCTCATCCCCTCCAGCGCGAACTTCGAGGCGCCGTAGAGGCCGGTCATCGGCCCGGCGACGACGCCGCCGACGCTGGAGATCTGCAGCAGGCGGCCGCCGCCCTGCGCGCGCAGCCGCGGCGCGACCGCCTGACTGACCCACAGCGCGCCGAAGAAGTTGACCTCCAGCGCCGCCCGCGCCTCCTGTTCGCCGAACTCCTCGACGGCGCCGAGCGCCATCGTGCCGGCGTTGTTGACGACGACGTCGAGCCGCCCGAACCGCTCGACGGCCCGCTCGACCGCGGCGAAGACGGCGGCGCGGTCGGTCACATCGGCCGGCAGCGGCAGCACGCGCTCGCGGCCGTGCTCGTCGGCGAGCCGGTCGAGCGCGTCGGCGCTGCGCGCGAGCGCCGCGACGCGGTCGCCGGCCGCGAGCGCGGCCTCGGCGAAGGCGCGCCCGAGCCCGCGGCTGGCGCCGGTGATCAGCCAGACGCGGCCGGCGGCGTCGGTGGCGGCGATGCCGGCGGCGTCGGTGGCGGCGATGCCGGCGGCGTCGGTGGCGGCGGCGGCGGCGATGTCCGCAGATGAGGTCATTCCACAGCTCCTTCGATTTCAATACGAGACGGTTCGTCTCGTTGATCGGAGCCGAGAGGATGCCACCGCCACCCACCCTTGTCAAGACGGACCGTCTCGTTTCGTCGCGCTGCTAACGTGCCCGACGTGACGAGAGCGGCGAGAGGCGGGGCTCGGCGCAGCGAGACCTCGCGCAGAGCGATCCTGGCGGCGGCCTTCGAGCTGGTCGGCGAGGTCGGCTACGCGCGCCTGACGATCGAGGGGATCGCCGCCCGCGCCGGCGTCGGCAAGCAGACGATCTACCGCTGGTGGCCGTCGAAGGGCGTCGTCCTGCTCGACGCCTTCCTCGCCCTCTCCGAGGACCCGCAGGGCGACCCGGCGCTGCCCGACAGCGGCGATCTCGAGGCCGATCTGAAGCTGGTCCTGCGCGCGACCGCCGCCGAGCTGGTCGACCCCCGCTACGACCTGCCGATGAGAGCGCTCGCCGCCGCGATGCTGACCGACCCGTCGCTGAGAGCCGAATACGAGCAGCGGCTCGAACAGCCGCTGCGAGCCGTCAAGCGCGCCCGCGTCGAGCGCGCCGTCGCGGCCGGCCAGCTGCCGCCCGGCACCGACCTCGACCTCGCCGTCGACCTGCTCTGGAGCCCGCTCTGGAGACGCTGGCAGGACGGCGGCGAGCTGACCGCCGCCTTCGCCGACGCGCTCGTCGAGACCGTCCTCGCCGGCCTGCGCGCTCGCTGAACTCCGGCCAAAGTTGAACTCCGTCCACCTTTTGCTACGGTGGAGCAGATGGAGCCGACGGGCCTGCGCGAGCGCAAGAAGCTGGAGACGTGGCGGACGATCCACTCCGCCGCCTTCGAGCTGTTCGAGCGCGACGGCTTCGACGCCGTCGGGATCGAGCGGATCGCGGCGGCGGCGAACGTCTCGCGCACGACCTTCTTCAACTACTTCGCGTCGAAGGAGGCGGTCGTCTTCGACGCCGATCCCGAGACGGTGCGGCAGTGGCACGCGCTGCTGGAGAGCATCCCGGAGCAGACGCCGCTGTGGGAGGCGCTGCAGACGCTGCTGCTGAAGAACGTCGAGGGCTTCTCCGAGCACCTCGTCACGATCCACCGGATCAAGACCTCGTCGAGCACGCTGGCGGCCTCCTCGCGTGAGGCGAGCGACCGCCTCTGGCGCGAGCTGAGCGAGTGGGCGGCGCGGCGCGAGCCGGGCGACCCGTTCGCGATCGCGCTGCAGCTCGGCACCGCGCAGGCGGTCCTCAACGCCGCCTTCGCGCAGTGGGACGGCGACGCCGGCGTCGAGCAGCTGCTCGCGCTGCTGCGCCGCGGCTTCACGGAGGCCGGTGCCGGCTTCCGCCCCGCTCCACGCCCCACCTGAACCCGAACAGGAGAGACACCATGCAGAGACGCGCACTCGGCCAGCAGGGCCTGGTCGTGTCGGCCCTTGGGCTGGGCACGATGGGCATGACGATGGCCTACGGTCCCGCCGGCGACGAGCAGGAGAGCATCGCGACGATCGAGCGCGCGCACGCGCTGGGCGTGACGCTGTTCGACACCGCCGAGCTGTACGGGATGGGCACGGGCAGCAACGAGCAGCTGCTCGGCCGCGCCGTCAAGCCGTTCCGCGACGAGATCGTGCTCGCGACCAAGTTCGGCTTCGACTTCTCCAGCGGAGAGTTCACCGGCGCGCTCGACAGCCGCCCGGAGAACATCCGCGCAGTCGCCGACAACAGCCTCAGATACCTCGGCGTCGAGACGATCGACCTCTTCTACCAGCACCGCGTCGACCCGGACGTGCCGATCGAGGAGGTCGCCGGCACCGTCAAGGAGCTGATCGACGCCGGCAAGGTGCGCTGGTTCGGGCTCAGCGAGGCGGGGCCGGAGACGATCCGCCGCGCCCACGCCGTCCAGCCGGTCAGCGCGCTGCAGACCGAGTACTCGATCTTCGAGCGCGAGGCGGCCGAGGAGGTGCTGCCGGTGACGCGCGAGCTGGGGATCGGCTTCGTCCCCTACTCCCCGCTCGGCCGCGGCTTCCTGACCGGCGACGTGAAGCCGGCCGACGAGTACCCCGAGGGCGACATGCGCCGCTGGGACGAGCGCTGGCAGGGCGACAACTACAGCGCCAACCTGCGCGCGATCGAGCAGCTGAAGGAGCTGGCCGAGAGCAAGGGGATCGCGGTCACGCAGCTCGCGCTCGCCTGGCTGCTGGCGCAGGGCGACGACGTCGTCCCGATCCCCGGCACGCGCAGCCCGCGGCGGCTGGAGCAGAACGTCGCCGCCGCCGACGTGACGCTGACCGACGACGACCTCGCCCGCATCCACGCGATCGTCCCGGACGGCTCCTACGGCAGCCGCTACCCGGCGGAGCACATGCCGAGAGGCTGACGCCTCAGGGCCAGAAGTCGTCGAACCGCTCGGTGTCGCCTCTGCGCGGCTTGCGCCCGCCGATGCAGATCACGTCGAGGCCGTCGGGGCCGGCCTCGAACGAGCGGATCACCCTCGGCGCGACGCGCAGCACGTCCCACGTGGCCAGCTCGACGACCTCGTCGTCGAGCTTCGCCCGCCCCGACCCGCCGACGACGACGTAGGCCTCCTCCTGCTCGCGGTGGCGGTGGCCCCACGGCATCCGCGCGCCGGGCTCGCAGGTGAAGCGGCATGCGTTCACGGTAATGAGTCCTCTTTTGACGTTCTCCGTGACATCTTGATTTCTGCGCAGATGTGCAGGACCGTGGATGGCATGAGTTCGGCCACCCACTCCGAGCAGACGACGATCGAGGTCGGCGGGATGGACTGCGCCGGCTGCGCGCGGACCGTCTCGCAGGCGGTCGCGCGGATGCCGGCGGTGATCGACGTCGACGTCAGCTTCACCGCCGGCCGGATGGTCGTCGAGCACGCGCCCGAGGGCTTCGACCGCGCCGCCGTCGCGCGGCAGGTGCAGCGGCTCGGCTACACGACGCGCGTCGCGGGCGAGGCCGGCGGCGCCGCGGGAGCCGGGTCCGCGCACGACGCCGCCGCGCCCGCCGCCGACCGCCGCGCCCTGCTGCGCTGGCCGAGCGCCGACCTGCTGACGATCGTCGCGACCGCGCTGCTGCTGGTCGCGGTCGTCGCCGACCTCGCGACCGGCCTGCCGGCGGCGTGGCTGTACGGCGCCGCCGTCGCGGTCGGGATCGGGCCGATCGCGCGCGCCGGGCTGGTCGCGCTGTGGAGCACGCGGCGGCCCGAGATCAAGCTGCTGATGACGATCGCGTCGATCGGCGCGATCGCGATCGGCGCCTGGATGGAGGCCGCGCTCGTCGTCGTCCTCTTCTCGATCGGCGAGTGGCTGGAGGGCCGCGCGGTCGAACGGGCGCGACGGGAGCTGGCGAGCCTCGTCACGCTCGCGCCGGAGACGGCGCGGATCCGCGTGCGCGACGACGGCGCCGCTGCGGAGCGTGAGATCTCGGCCGGCGTGCGCGACGGCGACGCCGCGCCCGCCGCGGAGCGCGAGATCCCGGCGGCGGCGCTGGAGCTCGGCGACGTCGTGGTCGTGCGGCCGGGCGAGCGGCTCCCGGCCGACGGGACGGTGCTGGAAGGGACCTCCGCCGTCGACCAGGCGGCGATCACCGGCGAGTCGGTGCCGGTCGATGTCGAGCCGGGCGCGCGCGTCTTCGCCGGCACGCTCAACGCGCAGGGCCGCCTCGTGATCGAGGTCGGCGCCGCTCCCGGCGACACGACGCTCGCGCGGATCGGCCAGCTCGTCGCCGACGCGCAGGCGCGCCGCTCGCCCTCCGAGCGCTGGGTCGACGCGTTCGCACGGATCTACACGCCGGCCGTGATCGCCGCGGCGGTGCTCGTCGCCGCCGTCCCGCCGCTGGCCTGGGGCGCCGGCTTCGACGGCAGCTTCTACACCGCGCTGGCGCTGCTGATCCTCGCCTGCCCGTGCGCGCTGGTGCTGTCGACGCCGGTCACGATCGTCTCCGCGCTCGGCCGCGCGAGCGCCGCCGGCGTGCTCGTCAAGGGCGGCGAGTTCCTCGAGCGCGCCGCCGCGATCGACACCGTCGCCTTCGACAAGACCGGCACGTTGACCGCCGGCCGCCCGCGGCTGGTGACGATCGACGCGCTCGGCGGCGACGAGGACCGCGCGCTGCGGCTCGCCGCCGCGCTGGAGGCCGGCTCCGAGCACCCGCTCGCGACCGCGATCGTCGCCGCCGCGCGCGAACGCGGCCTGCCGATCAGCGCCGTCGAGCAGTTCCAGGCTCGCACCGGCCTCGGCGCGACCGGCGTCGTCGACGGCGCGCTCGTCGCCATCGGCAAGCCGGCGCTGTTCAGCGCGGCGACGGCCTCGTCCGCGGTCGGCGCGCCCGCGCAGCGCGACCTGGCGGCGACCTCGCCTGCGATCGGCGCGTCCGCCGACGTCTCGACGCTGATGCCGGCCGTCGAACGCGCGCTCGCCGCCGCCCGGGAAGCCGGTCAGACGGCGGTCGTGCTCGCGCGCGACGGCGAGCCGCTGGCCGTCCTCGGCCTCGCCGACCCGCCGCGGCCGGAGGCGCGCGAGGCGGTCGAGCAGCTGGCCCGCCTCGGCATCACGAAGACGGTGATGATCACCGGCGACAACGCCGCCGCAGCGCAGGCGGTCGCCGCCGCGACCGGCGTCGCCGAGCTGCGCGCCGACGCGCTGCCGCAGGACAAGGCGCGCC
This sequence comes from Conexibacter sp. CPCC 205762, assembly GCF_030646155.1. Taxonomy (GTDB): domain Bacteria; phylum Actinomycetota; class Thermoleophilia; order Solirubrobacterales; family Solirubrobacteraceae; genus Conexibacter. Next base: position 33,452 of record NZ_JAUTDN010000044.1, on the reverse strand, counting down.
TGCTCGGCGGGCTCGGCGACCACGTCGCGATGGTCGGCGACGGCGTCAACGACGCGCCCGCGCTGGCCAGCGCCTCGCTCGGGATCGCGATGGGCAGCGCCGGCAGCGACACCGCGATCGAGGTCGCCGACGTCGCGCTGATGGGCGACGACCCGCGCAAGGTCGCGGGGCTGGTCGGCCTCGCCCGCTGGACCCGCCGCACGGTCCGCCAGAACATCGCCTTCTCGCTCGCGACCAAGGTCGCCGCCGCCGTCCTGCTCGCCTTCGGGCTGCTGCCGCTGTGGGCCGCGGTCGCGACCGACGTCGGCGCCTCGCTCGTCGTCGTGCTGTGGGGGCTGCGGCTGCTGGTCGCGAGCCCGCGCGGCCTGCCGCTGCTGAACGGCGTACAGTCGGCCAGATGAGCGAGCCGATCCCGCTCGACGGCTGCTCCGTCCGCCTCGTCGACCCCGAGCGCGTCGCGTCAGTGCGCGCGAGGCTGCCCGACGGCGACGCGACCGAGCGGATGGCGCGCGTCTTCCACGTGCTCGGAGAGCCGGCGCGCGTGCGGATCGTGACCGCGCTGCTGGAGGCCGGCGAGCTGTGCGTCTGCGACCTCGCCGCGACCGTCGGCATGACCGAGGCGCAGACCTCGCAGCACCTGCGCGTGCTGCGCGCCGAGCGGACCGTCCGCAACCGCCGCGACGGGCGGATGGTCTGGTACTCGCTCGACGACGCGCACGTGCGCCTGCTGATGGACCTCGCGCTGCAGCACGTCACGCACGAGCACGGCGACGGCGGCAGCGCGTAGGCGCATGCCGCCTCGCGCCGCGCCCGGCGCTCACGCGCTCGCGGCCGCCTCGACCGGCTCCGCCGCGGCTGGCGCGACGGCGCCGCGCGTGAAGCGCATCGTGCCGTCCTCGACCGGGCTGCGGCGCAGCTGGCGGACGTCGGCGAGGTAGCTCATCACGACTCTCCACGGCGCCTGCTCGCCCTGGCGCGGGAAGGCGTCGAGCGAGCGCAGCACGTAGCCGGCCTTGAAGTCGAGCAGCGGCCGCGTCGCCATCGCCGGGTCGGCCGGGGTCGCGACGGCGGTGTCGGTGCCGGTCGCGTCCTGGTGCGCCATCAGGCGGCAGACGTACTCCCACACGAGGTCGACCTTCAGCGTCCACGACGAGTTCGTGTAGCCGACCGCGAAGGCGAAGTTCGGCACGCCGCTGAGCATCAGCGACTTGTAGGCGATCGTGTCGTTGAGCGCGACCTCGCGGCCGTCGACGACGATCTCGATCCCGCCGATCGCGAGCAGGTTGAGGCCGGTCGCGGTGACGACGATGTCGGCCTCCAGCTCGCGGCCCGAGGCCAGTCTCACGCCGCGCTCGGTGAACGTCTCGATCCTGTCGGTCACGACCGACGCCGAGCCGTTGCGCAGCGCGCGGTAGAAGTCGCCGTCGGGGACCGCGCAGAGGCGCTGGTCCCACGGCTCGTAGGCGGGGTTGAAGTGGACGTCGACGTCGTGGCCGCTGCCGCGCAGCTGCCGCTCGTTGACGCTGCGGATCACCTTGCGGACCTGCTTCGGGAAGCGCTGCGACGCTCTGTAGAGCGCGATCTGGCGGAGGATGTTCTTCCAGCGCGCGAGCGCGTAGGCGCGGCGCGTGCCGAGTCTCCCTCTCAGCCAGTTGGCGAGCTTGTCCTCCGACGGCAGCGGCAGGATGTACGTCGGCGAGCGCTGCAGCATCGTCACGTGGCCGGCCTGCTCGGCCATCGCCGGCACGAGCGTGACCGCCGTCGCGCCGGAGCCGATCACGACGACGCGCTTGCCGGCGTAGTCGAGGTCCTCCGGCCAGTGCTGCGGGTGGATCAGCTGCCCGCCGAAGCGGTCGAGGCCGGGGAACGCGGGCGTGAAGCCCTCGTCGTAGCGGTAGTAGCCGGTCGCGCCGAGGATCCAGCGCGTCGAGACCGTCGTCGTCTCGCCGCTGGCGACGTCGGCCAGCTCGACCGTCCAGCGGGCGGCGCTGCTGGACCACTCGGCCTTCAGCACGCGGCGGCCGAAGCGGATGTGGCGGTCGATCCCGTTCTCGCTCGCGGTCTGCTCGATGTAGGCGCGGATCGAGGGGCCGTCGGCGATCGCCTTCTCGCCCTCCCACGGCTTGAAGGCGTAGCCGAAGGTGTGAAGGTCGGAGTCGGAGCGGATCCCGGGGTAGCGGAACAGGTCCCAGGTGCCGCCGATCGCCTCGCGCGCCTCGACGATCGCGTACGACTTGCCGGGGTGGCTCTGCTGGAGGTAGTAGGCCGCGCCGATGCCGGAGACGCCGGCGCCGACGATCAGGACGTCGAGCTGCTCGACGGCGGTGCTGCTGGTGAGGTCGGCGGTCATCGGGATCTCCAGGTCGGGACGGTGCTGGTCAAGCATCGGTGCTGCGGGCCTCGCGCCCAACGTCAGAATGACACGATTTGATGTAATCGTCTGTGCAAACTGCACACAAGCGTGAGCGCAGCGGGTAGCGTGTCTCCGGCCGATGCCGCCCGTCGCCCCAGAACGGATCAACGCGCTGCTGGTCGCCGCCGCGACCGCGGTGCTGCAGGCGCCCGACGAGGTCTACGACGCGGTCGACCGCGCCAGCCTCAGCGAGCACGACCCCGAGGTCGCCGCCGACCCGGTGCTGCTGGCCGGGATCAAGCGCTCCAGCCGCGCGATGATGATCCACTGGGCGAATTGCACGATCGCCGACCCGACGCGGCCGGTTCCGCCGTTCACCGGCCCGGAGATGCTCGGCGTCACGCGCGACCTCGTCCGCCGCGGCCTCGACACGCGCGCGCTGGAGCCGTTCCGCGCCGGCCAGAACAGCGCCTGGCAGGCGTGGATGGAGATCGCCTTCGCGCTGATCCCCGACCCCGACGAGCTGCAGCAGTTCCTGCGCCTCTCGGCGCAGAAGATCTTCACCTACGTCGACGCCACCAACGTCGCGATCGCCGAGCAGCTCGGGCGCGAGCGCGACGCGCTCACCGGCGGCACCAACGCCGAGCGGCTGTCGACCGTGATGCGGATCATCGAGGCGGCGCAGATCGACCTCGACCGCGCCGAGCGCCGCCTCGGCTACGACCTCAGACGGACCCACGTCGCGGCCGTCGCGTGGGCGAGCGATCCCGCCGCCGAGCCGCTGCTGGACGGCGCCGCCGGCGCGCTCGCGGCCGCGACCGGCACGACCGCGCTGAGCGTCACCGCCAGCAGCGCGACCGTCTGGTGCTGGGCCGCCGCGCCGGCCGAGCCCGACCTGCGCGGGCTCGAGCAGGCGCTGCGGCAGCTGCCCGGCGTGCGCGTCGCGCTCGGCTCGCGCGGCCGCGGCGTCGAGGGCTTCCGCCGCAGCCACTTCGACGCGCTCGCGACGCAGCGGACGGTCGAGCGGCTCGGCTCCGCGGTCGCGCTCGCGCGCTACGACGAGATCCGCGTCGCCGCGCTGCTGACGCAGGACGAGCAGCGCGCCCGCGGCTTCGTCGAGGAGACCGTCGGCGCGCTCGCGCGAGCGCCGCGCGAGCTGCGCGAGACGCTGCGCACCTACCTGCGCGCGCAGTCGAACGCGACCCGCGCCGCGCGCGAGCTGCACACCCACCGCAACACGGTCGTCAGCCGCATCGCGAAGGCCGAGGCGCTGCTGCCGCGGCCGCTGGAGGAGGCCGCGATCGACGTCGCCGTCGCGCTCGAGGTGCTGCACTGGAGCCGCTGAGCCGGCGGCCCGCCGCTCAGCTCGTCACAGGTAGCTGAGCGGGTCGACCGCGCTGCCGTTGACGCGCACCTCGAAGTGGAGGTGGGCGCCGAAGGAGAAGCCGGTGTTGCCGACCGCGCCGATCACGTCGCCCTGCGCGACGCGCTGGCCGATGCTGACGCCGATCGACGACTGGTGGGCGTAGCAGCTGGAGAGGCCGCCGCCGTGGTCGAGGCAGGTGAAGTTGCCGTAGCCGCCGTTGACGCCCGCGATGATCACCGTGCCCGCGCCCGCGGCGCGGATCGGGGTGCCGTCGGGCATGCCGATGTCGAGCCCCTGGTGGAATCTCGTGACCGGCGAGGTGCGCCAGCCGAACGGGCTCGTGATCGGCCCGTCGAGCGGCCAGATGAAGCGGCCGCCGCGTCTGATCGCGCCGGGCGCGATGCCGCCGGTCGCGTTCTGCGTCTGTGCGGCGCGGATGCGGCGCTCGATCTTCGCCTGCTCGGCCTCCAGCCGGCCGACGTCCTCGTGCAGGTCGGTCGCCGTCGCGCGCACCTGCCGCAGCACGCGCCGCTTGGCCGCGCGCGCCCGGTCGATCTCGTCGCGGCGCGACTCGACGTCGATCCGCGTGCGCGCGACGGCGTTGCGCTTGACGTAGATCTCGTCGGCGATCCGCCGCTGGCGCGCCTCCAGCGTTCTGAGCCTGCCGACGGTCGTCGTCGCGGCGCCCTTCGCCGCTCTGACGGCGGTGATGATGCGGCGGTCCTGCTCACCGATCCGCTGCAGGTAGGCGCCGTTGGCGAGCATGTCGCCGAAGCCGTCGGCGTCGAGCACGACCGAGATCACGTCCGGCTCGCCGGACTTGTACAGCTCGACCAGCCGCGCGGCGAGCACCTGCCGCGCGCTCGTCAGCCGCGTTCTCAGCCGAACCGCTCTGGCGCGCACGTCGCGCAGCTCGCCCTGCGTCTCGCCCAGCTCGCGCCGCTTCGCGTCCAGCTCGCCCTGCAGCGTGTCCTGTCTGCGCTGCAGCCCGTCGATCGTGCCCTGCAGCGCGTCGACCCTGCCGGTCAGCGCCGTGACGTCGCTCGTCAGCACTCTCGCTCTCGCGCCGACGCTGCCGAGCCGCCGCTTCTTCTCGTCGATGTCCGCCTCCACGCGCTCGAGCTCGCGCTGCGGATCGGCGGCGTCGGAGACGAGCGGCAGCGCGATCCAGAGCGCGAGCGGCAGCAGCAGGCAGGAGGCCAGGATCCGGAACCGCATTCGCTCACGTTCTACCAACGGCGCCTGGGCCCGGCGAGCGCTGGGCTGGATCTTGCGCCGCGGCTCAGGAACCTGGCGCTCACCCCTCGCGCGCACGGGCAATGCTCACGCGGCGCGTTCGCGATCCCGGCGATCGACGGCGAGCTGCGGCGCCACTGCCCGAGCTCGAACGCACGATCCTCTGCCTGCGCTTCGACCGCGAGCTGACGCAGACGCAGATCGCCGAGCGGCTCGGCTGCTCGCAGATGCAGATCTCACGCATCCTGCGCCAGACGATCGAGCGGCTCGCGCGGATCGTCAGCGACGAGCCGGGCTGAGCCGCACGTGGCCGCGCGCCGCCGCGGGCCACAGCAGCGCCGCCGCCACGACAGCCGCGGCGGCGAGCGCGGCCAGCAGCCAGGCGGTCGTCGCGAGGCCGAGCGCGACGCCGAGCACGCCGGCGACCGGATAGGTCGCCAGCCAGCAGGCGTGCGAGAGCGAGAACTGGGCAGCGAACAGCCCCGGCCGTTCCTGCTCGCTGCCGGAGCGGGTGACGAGCAGGCCGCTCGGCGTCTGCACGAGCGACAGGCCGGCGCCGAGCAGCAGCCAGACCGCCAGCAGGCCGGCGAAGCCGCTGACGACGGTCGCGGCGAGCGCGAGGCCGAGCGGCAGCAGCGCGCCGCCGGCGAGCATCAGCGTGCGGTCGTGGACGCGCTTCAGCAGGCGCGGCAGCAGCAGCGCCGCGACCATCGCGCCGGCGCCCGCGGCGCCGAGCGCCCAGGCGACGTCGGCGGCGTCGCGGCCGAACTGGTCGCGCACGTAGACGACCGAGTTGACGACCACCGTCGCGCTCGCCGCCGCGACCGCGACGTTGAGCGCGAGCAGGCCGCGCAGGCGCGGCGTCGCGAGGTACTGGCGCGTGCCGGCCGTCACGCGCGCCCGCCAGCTCGCCGCGTCCGGCGCCGGGCGGCGCGCCGGCAGCCGCGTCGACAGCACGAGCGCGGCCGAGCAGAGGAAGGCGATGCCGTTGACGGCAAACAGCCCGCTGTAGCTCATGAACGCCAGCAGCGCCGCCGCCAGCGCGGGGCTCAGCAGCCCCTCCAGCTCGTAGGCCAGGCGCGAGAGCGAGAGCGCCCGCGTGTAGGCCGGCTCGTCGTCGAGCACGTCGGGGATCGCCGCCTGGAAGGTCGGCGTGAAGCCGGCCGAGCAGGCGTTGACGAGCACGATCAGCACGTACACCTGCCACACCTCGGTGACGAACAGCATCCCGACGACGGTGGCGGCGCGCAGCAGGTCGAGCGTCACCAGCAGCCGCCGGCGCGGCAGCCGCGTCGCGAGCGCCGTGATCAGCGGCGCGCCGAAGACGTAGACGACCATCTTCAGCGCGAGCGCGATGCCGACGACCGCGCCGGCGTTCCGGTCGGCGAGGTCGTAGGCCAACAGCGTCAGCGCGACCGTCGTCAGGCCGGTGCCGACGAGCGCGATCAGCTGCGCCGAGAACAGCCGGCGGTAGGTGGCATTGCGGAGCGGCGAGTGATCGTCCCTACATATGAACATGTCTTCATGCACGGTATCATGCGTCTCGTGCCGCACCCGTCTGAGCACGAAGACGCGACCCGCCCGCTCGACTTCGACGAGGCCGAGGCGCTCGCCGAGTCGATGCGCGCGTTCGCGACCGGCAGCCGCCTGCGGCTGCTGTGGGCGCTGCTCGACGGCGAGCTGACGGTCGAGCAGCTCGCCGAGCAGGCCGACCTGTCGCAGTCGGCCGCCTCCCATCAGCTGCGGCTGCTGCGCCAGGGGCGGCTCGTGAGAGTCCGCCGCAGCGGCCGCCACGCCTACTACGGCCTGCACGACCACCACATGGTCGACCTGCTCGCCGCGCTGCGCCACCACCACGAGCACGTCAACCCGCCCGCGCCGATGCCGCTGCCCGACGGCGCGACCGCCAGAGCGGCACGGAGCCGCTAGACGCCGGCTAGGCTGCGGCGATGCCGTGGGAATGGCCCGTCGGGGCGCTGCTCGCCTTCCTCGTCGCGCTCGCGACGACGCCTGCCGGCGTCTCCGGCGCGGTGCTGCTGCTGCCGGTCCAGGTGAGCGTGCTCGGCGTCGCCAGCCCGGCCGTCACGCCGACCAACCTGCTCTTCAACGTCGCCGCCGTGCCGGGCGGGCTGCTGCGCTTCGGGCGCGAGCGGCGGCTCGGCGGCCCGCTCGCACGCCTGCTCGTCGCCGGCACGCTGCCCGGCGTCATCGCCGGCGCGATCGTGCGCGTCGAGCTGCTCGCCGACGAGCACGCCTTCATGTGGGTCGCCGCCGGCGTGCTGCTGCCGCTCGGCCTCTGGCTGCTGCTCGCCGGCCAGCGGATGCAGCCGCAGCGGCGCGAGCTGACGCCGCGGCTGCGGCTCGGCATCTGGGCGCTGGCGCTGACGATCGGCACCGTCGGCGGGATCTACGGCGTCGGCGGCGGCTCGCTGCTGGCGCCGCTGCTGCTGGCGCTCGGCTTCAGCGCCTTCGAGACCGCGCCCGCGACGCTCGCCGCGACCTTCCTCACCTCGATCGCCGGGATCGCCACCTACGTCGTGCTGCAGGCGACCGGCAGCGGCGCGATCGGCCCCGAGTGGACGCTCGGGGCCTTTCTCGGCGCGGGCGGCTTCGCCGGCAGCTACCTCGGCGCCCGCCTCCAGTCCCGCCTGCCCGAGACCGCGCTGCGCCGCCTGCTCGGCCTGATCGCCTGCCTCGTCGCCGCCCGCTACATCCAGCTCGCGAGCAGCGGCGGCGGCGAGCGCGAGGCGCCGCGCGCCGCCGTCACGGTCTCCGCCCTCTGAACGGGTCAGCGAACGCCGGGTCGGTCGCGATCGTCGTGTCGGTGAGCGTCCGCAGGAAGGCGACGAGATCGGCCCGGTCGCGCGGGGTCAGCCTGATCGCGGCGATCAGCGGGTCCTTGTAGGGGTTGCTGCGGCCGTCGCCGGCGAGCGGGCCGTCGGGGATCAGCCGGCCGCCGGCGGCGTAGTGGTCGACGGCCTCCGCCAGCGTTCCGATCGAGCCGTCGTGCATGTACGGCGCGGTCAGCGCGACGTTGCGCAGCGACGGCGCCTTGAACTTGCCCATGTCCTCGGCTCTGCCGGTGATCTCGAAGAGGCCGCGGTTGGGCTCCGGGAAGGCGCCCGTGCCGCCGACGTTGTAGAGGCCGGTGTTGTGGAACAGCGGCCGCTCCAGCGCCGAGCCGACGAAGGTCGCCTGGTCGTTGAAGATGAACGTGCCGTGGCAGTGGTGACACTCGGCCCGCTCGCCCATGAACAGCGATGCGCCGCGTCTCTCCGGCGCGGTCAGCCGCGCGCTGCCGCGCGCGGCGCGGTCGTACTTCGCGTCGGCCGCGACGATGCTGCGCTCGAAGGCCGCGATCGCCTGCACGATCGTCGTCCAGCCGATCTTGTTTCTCACGCCCGGGAACGCGCGCGAGAAGCTCCTGCGGTACCAGCGATCGCCGGCGATCCGCTTCAGCACGCGCGCTCTGTTGCCGTCGGTGACGCCCATCTCGACCGGGTCGCTGCCGAACAGCGGCACCGCCATCTGCGCCTCCAGCGTCACCAGCGCCGGGTTGGCCCAGGTCAGCGTCTGCTGATAGACGACGTTGACGAGCGACTGCGCGTTGCGCGGGTGGACCTCGCCGGTCGAGCCGACCGCGAGCGCCTTGCCGTCGCTGAACGCCAGCTCCGGCCGGTGACAGCTCGCGCACGACTGCGTGCCGTTGCCGGACAGGCGCACGTCGTAGAAGAGCCGCCGGCCGACCGCGACCTTCGCCCTGCTCATCGGGTTCGACCTCGGCACGCGCGGCTGCGGGAAGTCGCCGGGCAGCGTCCATCTCCAGCCGCCCGCAACCGGTCTCTCCGCGCCCGCGGAGGCGATCGCCCACAGCCCGGCGCTGGCGGCGATGACCGCCGCCAGCGCGAGCAGCCGCTTCACCGGATCGCTCGGAAGACCGTCTGCCGCGGCGCCGCGGAGGCGGCGGCGCTCATGCCGCCCATCTCCATGCCGCCGCCCATCTCCATGCCGCCGCCGGCCGGCGCGCTGAGGCCGAAGGCGCGGAAGATCGGCCCGCACTCGGGATCGCTCATGCCGGCCATGCAGCCGCCGGCGCCGCCGCCGTTGACGGTCACGTCGACGCCGGCCAGCAGCGCCTTCAGGTCGACCGCGACCCGCTGTCTGGCGGCGTCGAACCGTCTCAGCACGATCTGGGGCCGGTTCGACGCGCTGCAGTTCGCGGTCTCGCCCGTCGCCGGGTTGCCCGTGCAGCCGGTGCTGCCGAGGTGGACGAAGAACGTTCTCGCCGCCCACGGCGTGCCGCCGCCCGGGTCGCTGACCTCGATCTTCGTGAACTTGCGCCCGACCTGCCACGACCACGCCATCGCCGCGCTGTTGAGCGGGGCGGGCGCGGTCGTCGCGTCGCTGTGGTTGAGCGCGAACGGCACGCCGACGCTCCAGCGCGCGCCGACGTAGTCGCCCTGCGGGACGCTGCCGCGCACGAACGCGTTCGTCGCCTTGGTGCCGGCCTCGGCGCAGCCGCCGCGGCCGTTCTCCAGGTCGATCAGCGTCACCGCCGCCTTCCCGCGCGTGACGCGGAAGGGCGAGTCGGGGGCGAGTCTGACGGCAACCGCGCGGCCGTCTCTGCGCAGCAGCCGCACGTCCGAGACGAAGAAGCGCAGGTCGGTCAGCGTGGCGCTGCGGGCGGTCGTGCCGAGACCGCCGATCGGGCTGCCGCAGCGGACCGGCGTCGTGCCGGCGACGGCGGCGAACTCGATCGCGACGCGCTGGCTCTTGGCGGGCTTGGGCATGCGCGCGCCGGCGGCGGCCGGCGCGAGCAGGATCGTGAGCGCGCCGGCGGCCGCGGCCGCGGATGCAAAGCGGTGCATGTGGTTCTCCTGGATGCGGGAAACGCGCCGCGCCGAATGCCGGCGCGGCGAGGACCGGGCGACAGCCCGGCCACTCCCGTGCACCGCGCGCGCCCTGTTAGCTGCAGACAGCGCGCAACGGCGGCGGGCGCATCGCGAGCGCCGACGCGCTCATCCGCTCGATCCGCCGCAGCGGCAGCTCGACATGCCCGCGCGCGACGAACCGCGTCGCGCGGCGACGCGGCGCGGGCACGCGCCGCTGCCACCGCAGCAGCAGCTCCTCGCCCGGCGTCCGGCCCGCGTACAGCAGGCTCAGCAGCAGCAGCGCCGGCGACAGCATCAGCAGTGCCACCGGCGTCGTCAGCAGCGCCAGCAGCGACACCAGCACCAGCGCGACGAGCGCCAGCGGCTGCGCTCTCGTCCTGCCGATGTTCATGACTCGCGGCCCATGGAGAGCCGCGAGTCATACCACGACCGCTGACGCGGTCGCAGCGCCGTCCGCTAGGCGGGGACGGGCACGCCGTCGATCGTGAAGCTGCCGCCGGGCGGCTGGTTGAAGACGTCCGCCCCGCTCGGTGCCGTGTTGCCCGAGATCGCGGTCCCGGTGACGGTCATCGTGCCGGCCGCCGAGTTCCACAGCCCGCCGCCCTCGTTGGCCGCGCTGTTGCCGCTGACGCTGCCGCCGGCGATCGTGACCGTGCCGGCGCCGGTGGTGTGGAAGCCGCCGCCGTTGCCGGGCGCGGCGCCGGTGCTGTTGCCGGCGAGCGTGACGCCGCTGAGGGCGACGGTGCCGACGTTGGTCTCGATCCCGCCGCCGGCGCGCGGCGCGCTGTTGCCGCGCAGCTGGCTGCCGTCGACCGTCAGCGTGCCTCTGTCGTTGAGGATCCCGCCGCCGGAGCCGGCCGCGCCGGTCGCCGCGTTGTCGGCGATCGTGCCGCCCGTGACAGTCATTCTGCCGCCGTCGTTGAAGAGCGCGCCGCCGCCCTGGTCGGCGCCCGCGCCGGCGGCGACGTTGGCGACGAGCGTCGTGCGCGCGATCGTCATCGTGCCGGCAGCGGAGTTCCACAGGCCGCCGCCCTCGGCGCTGGCGCTGTTGCGCGCGATCTGCCCGTCGCGAACGGTGACGGTGCCCGCGCCGGTCAGGTGCAGGCCGCCGCCGTTGCCGGGCGCGGGGCCGGTGGCGTTGGCCTCCAGCGTCGTCCAGTCGAGCGTCGTGCTGCCGAGGTTGGCCTCGACGCCGCCGCCGGCCCGCGTCGCGCTGTTGCCGCGGACCATCGTCCCGCTGACCGCGAGCGTGCCTCTGTCGTTGAGGATCCCGCCGCCGGAGCCGGCGGCGCCGGGGGCGCGGTTGTCGGCGACGGTGCCGCGCTCGACGATCAGCCGGCCGCCGTCGTTGAAGAGGCCGCCGCCGCCCTGGTCGGCGGCCGCGCCGTCGGCTCTGTTGCCGGTGACGGTCGTGTCGAGCACGCGCATCGTGCCGGCGGCCGAGTTCCACAGGCCGCCGCCCTCGGCGCTGGCGCTGTTGCCGCTGACGACGGTTCTCGTGACCTCGACCTGGCCGCTGCCGGTCAGGTGCAGGCCGCCGCCGTTGCCGGGCGCGGCGCCGGTCGCGTTGCCGGTCAGTCTCGCGTCGAGGACGCTGGTCGAGCCGGCGACCGCCTCGATGCCGCCGCCGGCGCGTCTGGCGCTGTTGGCGCTGACGTCGGCGCCGTCGATCAGGACGCTGCCGAGGTTGTTCAGCAGGCCGCCGCCGGAGCCGGCGGCGCCGGTCGCCTGATTGCCGGCGAGCGTGCCGCGGTCGAGCCGCAGCCGGCCGCCGTCGTTGAAGATCCCGCCGCCGCCCTGGTCGGCGTCGGCGCCGGCCGCGACGTTGCTCGTGATCGTCGTGTCGGCGACGCTCATCGCGCCGCCGGCGGAGTTCCACAGGCCGCCGCCCTCGGCGCTGGCGCTGTTGCGGTCGACGAGCGAGTCGTGCACGTCGACGACGCCGCTGCCGGTGAGGTGGAGCCCGCCGCCGTTGCCGGGGCCGCCCGCGGTCGTGTTGACGAGCAGCGACGCTCTGCGCAGCAGCGTCGTGCCCTCGCTCGCCTCGATCCCGCCGCCGGCGCGCGGGGCGCTGTTGCGGTTGACCTGCGAGTCGCGCACGATCAGCGTCCCTCTGGCGTTGAACAGCCCGCCGCCGGAGGCGCCGTCGCCCTGGACCGCGTTCTTCAGCACGCGCACGCCCTTCAGCTCGACGCGGCCCTCGCTCTCGATCGCGCCGCCGCTCTGGCCGGCGGGCGGGGCGCCGTTGGCGATCCGCGCTCTGCCGATCGTCAGCCGGCCGCCGGCCGCGACGTCGAAGGCGCGGTCGATTCTGGCCGCGTCGATCAGCGCGCCGCCACCGACGAGCGTGATCGTGCCGGTCACGTCGAGGTCGCCGCTGCGGGCGGCGTCCTCACCTGCGCCGGCGCGCGTGAGCGTGTAGCGGCGCTGTCTGAGCGCGATGCGGGCGCCGTCTCTGCTCGCGTTGCCCTCCATGATCGCGGCGCGCAGCGAGCAGCGGCCGGCGCTGTCGGCGCAGCGGCCGTCGCCGGGTCTTCTGTCGAGCGTGTCGGCGGTCGTGTCGACGGCGAAGCGGCTCGCGCCGGCGGCGAGCGACGGCAGCAGCGCCGCGGCGAGCGCGGCCGCCAGGGCGGAAAGCAGGACCAGCAATGAGCGATGCATGTGACGGAGGCCTCCTGGGAGGGGATCGGAATGCCCTGACTCCTCCTCTCATGCAGCGAGCGACGAGAACGTCACAGGTCGCTGTCGGCGCATGCTGATCCGTGTGACGTTCGCGGGCGTTGCCTCATCTACGAGTGCCATCGAACGACGCCCGACATGACGACCCGCACCTTCGCGCACTCGTCCAACGCGCCCGCGCAGGCGACCAGGCCGCCTGGGAGCTGCTCTACCGGCACGCCTACCCGCGCCTGCTCGCCTACGCCCGCCGCCGCCTGCCCGGCGACGCCTCGCCCGAGGACGCGGTGCTGGAGACGATGACCCGCGCGCTGGAGAAGATCGACCGTTTCCGCTGGCGCGACGGCGGCTTCGACGCGTGGCTGTTCGGCATCCTGCGGCTCGTCGTGCTCGAGCACCAGCGCGCCGACCGGCGCGCGCGGCCGGTCGCCGAGCTGCCCGAGCGCGCCGCGCCGGCCGGCGACGAGCCGGCCGAGCAGGCGCTGCGGGCCGAGCGGCACGGCCTGCTGCGGCGCGCCTTCGCGCGGCTCAGCGACAGCGATCGCGAACTGCTGGAGCTGCGCGTCGTCGGCGAGCTGAGCGCCGAGGAGGTCGCGACCGTCGTCGGCCGCAGAGCGGGCGCGGTGCGGATGGCGCAGACGCGCGCGCTCGACCGGCTGCGTGCCAAGCTGCGGGAGAGCGAGCATGCCTGACGACGAGCGCCTGCTCGACGAGCTCGCCGCCGCGCTGCGCGCCGACGCGGGCCCGCACGCCGAGCCCGATCCGCAGCGGCTGGCCGCCTTCCGCCGCGCCGTCGCCGCGCGCAACGCCGAAGCGGCCTCGACCGCTGCCCCTGCCTCGCCCCCCGCGCCGCCGGCGCCCGCCCCGCGTCGTCGCCGCCGCCTCGCCGCCCCCGCCTGGCTGACGCGCCCGCGGCTGACCGTCGGCACGGCGCTTGCCGCGGCTGCGCTCGCGATCGGCAGCGCGCTCGCGGTCGTCGCGCTCGACGACGGCGGCGACGCGACGCCGGCGGGCGTCGTCGAGTACGCCGGCGCGATCAGGCTCCCCGACGGCGCCGACGCCGGCAGCCTGGAGATCCGCGAGATCGGGATCGGCCGCACCGTCGACCTCCGCACCGACGCGCTGCCGCTGCTGCCTAGAGGCGACTACTACGAGGTCTGGTTCGTCGGCCCCGGCGACAGGCCCGGCAGACCGAACCGCATCTCCGCCGGCACCTTCCACCCCGACAGAGCGGGCCGCTCGAACGTGCAGCTCAAGGCCGCCGTCGATCCGGCGCTCTATCCCACCGTCGAGATCACCGCCGAGCCCGGCGACGGCAACCCCGCCGCCACCGGCCCCGAGGTGATGCGCGCCGAGGTCGGCTGACCGCCAATCTGCTCGTGGATCCAGGAAATCGAGTACCGTCAGTGACAGGATGGCCAGGGCAAGCGCAGACAATCCGCGGCAGATCGCCGCCGCCGCCAGAGCGGCCTCGTACAAGGCGGAGCAGGTGCGCCTGAAGCAACTCGCGGCCGAGCGCCGCGCGGCCGCGGCCGCCAGAGCGGAGGCGTCGGACGACGCCTCGCGCACCAGGCGCCCGTGGCTCACGTGATCGACGAGTCGTCGATCCGCGAGACCATCGACCGCCTCGCGCGCGTCGACGCGAAGGGCGGCCGCACGATCGAGCGCGCCGCGCTCGTCGCCGAGGGCTCCGACTTCGGCGCGATCGAGGCGTGGATCCTCAGACACGGCGGCGAGCCCGAGCTCGCCGGCGCTGCGGCCAGAAGCGGCGGCCTCCACGGCGCCCGCACCGACGCCGGCAGACAGCGGGCGAGCGGTGGCGCGCCAACGCGCTACCTGCTGCCTCCTGACGCGCTGAGCTGAGCCTCCCGCCCCCAGCGGTCACGCTGAGCTGAGCTGAGCTGAGCGCCCGGCCCGCGGCACGGGCCGACCCGCTGACACGGCGACTGATCCGTTCGCGCCTCCCGCGCGAATCTCCTCTTTGAGGTCTGTCGTCGTCCCGCGGGAGGGACTGTTGTGCCGAGAACCAGCAGCGCCGCCATGTCCGCAGCTGCCGCGTTGGCGCTCGCCGCCTGCGCGCTCGCCGGCTGCGGCAGCTCCGGCGGGTCGTCCTCGACCGCCGCGGCGACGACCTCCACGGGCGTCGCGCCGACGACCGCTGAGGCGGTCACGATCGCGTCGTTCAAGTACAGACCGGTGGCTGTCTCCGTGCGCGTCGGCGCGCGCTTGAGGTTCGACAACCGCGACGACGCGGCGCATACCGCGACCGCCGACGACGGCAGCTTCGACAGCGGCACGATCGCGGTCGGGGCGACCAGACAGGTGACGTTCTCCAGAGCCGGGACGTTCGCCTACCACTGCGACTTCCATCCCTTCATGCACGGGACGGTGCTCGTCAGATGAACGGCTCACCGCAGCATCAACGACAGGGGATTCCGATGGCAGACCCAACGCAGTCCGCGGCCGCGGAGCTGACGCGCGAGGACAGCTCGCGCCGCAGCTTCATGAAGCTCGTCGGCAGCGGCGGCGCGGCGGCGTTCGCGACGCTGATCGCCGCCTGCGGCAGCTCCGACTCGTCCTCCACGACGGCGAGCAGCGCCGCCACCAGCACCGGCACGATGACGAGAACCACCGCCGCCGGCAACGCCGGCGACCTGGAGATCGTCAACTACGCGCTGACGCTGGAGTACATCGAGGCCGCCTTCTACGAGAAGGTCGTCGCCAGCGGCCTCTTCAAGGGCAGACAGCAGGACCTGCTCAAGCAGATCGCCGACGCCGAGAACCAGCACGTCGCAGCACTCACCGCCACCGCCAAGCAGCTCGGCGGCACGCCGGTCGCCAGACCGCAGACGAGATTCCCGCTCGGCAGCGCCGGCGCCGTCGTGCAGCTGGCGGCGGTCGTCGAGAACCTCGGCGCCGCCGCCTACCTCGGCCAAGCGCCCCGCATCAGCAGCAAGGAGGTGCTCGCCGCCGCGCTCTCGATCCACTCGGTCGAGGGCAGACACGCCGCGGCGCTGAACACGCTCGCGGGCAGAACGATCACGCCCGACGGCGCGTTCGCGAAACCGGCCTCGATGGCCCAGGTCCTGCCCAAGGTCAAGCCCTTCATCGTCAGCTGATGCCCGCCCGTTCCGAGAGGACTTCCCCCATGGCTCCCCACCGCAGCACGGCCGCTCCCGAACTCGCGGGCATCGAGATCCACGGCATCTCCCGCGGCGCCTTCCTCGCCCGCGGCGCGCTCGCCGCCGGCGCCGTCTACGGCGTCGGCACGGTCGGCCCGTTCGTCAGTGAGGCGCTCGCCCAGTCCGACGCGGGCGACATCGACATCGTCAACTTCGCGCTGACGCTGGAGTACCTCGAGACCGCCTTCTACGCGAAGGCGCTGACGCTCGGTCTCAGAGCCGAGACGATGAGACTGGCCAGACTGCTCCACGGCGACGAGGCCCAGCACGTCGCCGCGCTCGCCGCGACCGCCAGAAAGCTCGGCGGCACCCCCGCCGCCAGACCGACGTTCACGTTCCCGATCACGGACGAGGCGAGCTTCCTCAAGCTCGCCCAGACGCTGGAGGACACCGGCGTCGGCGCCTACAACGGCGCCGCCCCATCGATCAGATCCAGAGAAGTGCTCGGCGCCGCCGGCTCGATCGTCCAGGTCGAGGCCCGCCACGCGGCCGCGATCCGGCTGCTGAACGGCACCTCTCCCGCGCCCGACGCGTTCGACAGACCGCTCACCCAGGACGCCGTCCTCGCCGCGGTCAGACCGCTGATCAAGAGCTGACGCGCCGCCTCAGCGCGCTCGCGGGAACAGCTGCAGCACGGCGACGTCGTCGGGCAGCGGGCTGCCGTGGGCGCGCGTGGCGTGGTCGAGCAGGCGGCGGGCGAGCGCGCGCGGCGGCGTCTGCGCTTCGAGCGCCTGGGCGATCGCGGTCAGCAGCCCGTCCTCCCCCAGGCGGGCGGCCGTGCCGGGCGTGAGGCGGCCCTCGACGAGACCGTCGGTGTAGGCGAGCAGGCTGCGCTCGCCGAGCTGGACCGTCGCGGCCGTCCAGGGCGCCGGGTGGTCGGCGGCGAGGCCGAGCGGGAGGCCGCGCGGCAGCTCGAGCGGCCGCGCGTCGCCGTCGATCGCGATCGGCATCGGATGGCCGGCGCTGAGCATCGTCGCGACGCCGCTGCGGTCGTCGAGGACGCCGAGCAGCGCGGTCGCGAACAGCGACTGGCCGGGCTGCTCGCGCTCGACGGTGTGACCGAGACGGTCGGCAACGGTCTCCAGCGAGTGGTCGTCGTCCTGCAGCGCGTTCCAGGAGGCGCGCAGCGCGACGGCGAGCGCGGCCGCCTCGGGGCCGTGACCGCAGACGTCGCCGAGCACGAAGGCGACGCGCCCGCCGGAGAGGAGACGGACGTCGAGGAAGTCGCCGCCGAGCAGCAGCCGCTCGCTGCCGGGCTCGTAGAGCACGGTCACGCGGGCGTCGAGGTCGGCGTCGAGCCGCGCGGGCAGCAGCGCGCGCTGCAGCCGGGCGCTGAGCTGCTCGACGGCGGCCGACTCCTGCGCGTGCTGACGGTGGGCGTCGGTCTCGGCTCTGTGGCGGCGAGCGGCGACGTCGCGCTCGCGGTCCTGGTCGGCGCCGAGCGCGAGCGCCGCGCGCCGTGCCCGCACCGCCTCCTCGATCAGCTCGCCGTAGTCGCGCGCCCGTCGCAGCTCGCCGGCGGCCCAGTCGCGGGGATCGCGGTCGGCGAGGTAGAAGGTCGCGATCGGGTCGTCGTCGCGGCCGTGCAGCGGCAGCGCGACGTAGGCGCCGATCGCCACGCCCGCGACCAGCGCCGGCTGCCCGCCCGTGTCGGCGACGACCTCCAGCCGCTGCGGGACCGCCGTCCGCTGCAGGCGTCTGACCGCGGCGGGCAGCCCGCAGCCGGCCTTGACCTGCTGCTCGCCGTCGCTGGGGATCGCCAGGAACGCGATCGGCACGCCGAGCTGCTCGGCGGCGAAGCGCAGCAGCCGGCCGAAGAACGGCTCGGAGGCGGTGTCGAGCATCAACGCCCGCCCGAGCGGCGCGCGCGACTCGTTCGCTGTCCGCTCAGAGATCCTGCTCATCGTCGAGAACGCAGGTCGACATCGTGTGCATCCTTCTATCACGACATGCGCGGCGCGCACGCGACCGGACGTGCGACCGGGCGATGCCAGTACCGCCGCTCGCCCGACCTGGCACGTCCGCGCTCAAGGCCGCTTCGCGCGCGGTCGATCAACCCGGCCGACGGCTGTCACCGTCCTCGTCCGCAGCCCCACCGACTGGATCGTCCATGTCCCTCCGCCTCGCACGCGCCCGCTCGCGTCTCTCCGTCCTCGCCGCGGCCACGGCCACGGCAGCCTTCGCGCTGCCGCTGCTCGCGCCGCCGGCGTCGCACGCCGCCGTGAGGGGCAGAGCAAGGCCGCTGCACGTCGTCGGCGTCGCCGCGGACGTCGAGCAGGGCAAGCCGCTGCGGGGCGCGACGGTGCGGCTCGTCGCGGTGACGAGAGGCAGACGCGGCCGGACGGTCACGCGGCTGGTCGCGAGAGCGAAGCGCGCCCGCTCGGGCGCGGTGATCTTCCGGCTGCGGCACGTCCCCAAGACGCTGCGCGTCGTCGTCAGCGGCGGCCGCGTCGCCGGCAAGCCGTTCGGCGGCCGCATGCTGGCGCAGGTGTCGCGCCACCGCTCTGGCGACTTCATGCTCGTCAGCCCCGCCACGACGGTGCTGACCCACTACCGGATCGCGCACCCGCGCGTGCGGGCGCGGGTCGCCGAGCAGCGCGTGCGCCGCTTCCTGCGGATCCCGCGCGGCTTCGCGCTCGCGCACGCCTCCCGCTTCGCGCGCCCGGCCGACCTGCGCTTCTCGGGCCTGCGGATGATCGGCACGGCCCGCGCCTCCGGCGGCTACGACCGCTACGCGAGACGGCTCGCGCGGCGGATCCGCACGAAGACGCCGCCGCTGGGGCCGGACCTCGCGCCGCGCGGCCGCGCCGCGACGGCGACCGTCGCGACAGGCGCGCCGACGGCGCGCCTCGCCAGATCGACCCCCAGCCTGCCGAGCTGGCTGCCGAACGGCGTCGAGAGCCTGCTGCTGACGGGCCTCGGCGGCGCGCTGGAGAAGGGCGCCGACGGGATCGCCAGCTCGATCACCGACCTCGCGCTGTCATGGCTGGGCCAGAACGTGCCGTTCCTGTCGTTCCTCTCCGGTGACAACGGCTTCGAGCAGGTCGAGCAGCAGCTGGAGCAGATCTCCGCCCAGCTGACGCAGCTGCAGCTGAGCGTCAACGCGCTGCAGTCGTCGGTCTACCAGCTCGAGCAGCTCGTCACGGAGGGGACCTTCGACACGCTGACGCAGAACGCGCTCAAGATCACCAACGCGGTCGACACGACGACGGCGAACCTCAGCGGCATCGCGCAGTTCGCCGCCGATGGCCGCTCCGCCGCCGACATCAGCGCCGCTTGGACCGCCTTCATGACCAACCTCGGCAACGACCTCGTCAACGCCACCGGCGAGGGCACCCTCTCGACGCTGCTCGGCTCCTACCTCGACCCGCCGGTCGGCAACGGCCTGCTCTACTGGGCCAACCAGGTCGTCACGTACGCCGACGCCAACGGCCAGCAGGGGCTCTACGGCTGGCAGGAGTCGTACGTGCCGCTGCGCACGATGCTCTACTACGCCGCGTACGAGGCGAGCGCCGCCCAGTTCGAAGCGCTCTGGTACCGCTCGCCGACGAGCTACGGCGGCGGCGGACTGCCTGACGCGGAGGCCTGCGCGACGCCGGCCGCGACGCCCTCGTGCCGCGTGATCGCGGCGGCGCAGAACGACCTCGGCGACTACCCCGAGCAGGTCCTGCCGGTGCTGCCGCCCAACACCGTGCTCGACCTCTCCGCCGGGCGGATGTGGGTGACCGCGCTCGACAGATCCGCGCAGGTGACGCCGAGCGGCTGCAGCGCGAACTGCACGGGCATGTTCTCCATGCCCGGCAGCCTCGTCGCCGACGCCGAGGACGCCTACCAGACGCTCGGCCCGGCGACGACGTGGCAGGTGCCGAGCACGCAGCTGCCCGGCGTCGCGACCAACGGCTCCGGCAGAGCGGTCGACGGCGGCGCGGCCGCCTTCTCGGCCGCGACGCAGGCCGACATCGGCTCGCTCGTCCCGGGCAACCCGACGCTGCCGTCCTCCGGCGCGACGGGCCCGCAGGTGCCCGCGACCGTCAAGCAGTGGCTCGGCGGCGCCGCCGGCTTCGACCCCGGCATCGTCGGCGACCGCGTGCTGCTCGGCGACGGGACCGTGCCGACCTACCCGGTCCCGATCGTCAACGTCAGCGCCTGGGACCCGACCAACCAGCAGCAGGACATGCTCTGCACCTGGGGCGGCAGCAACGGCTTCTCGAACTGGCAGACGTACCTGCTGACGTTCAACTTCATCGGCGTCTCGATGATCCAGCCGCAGTGCAGCCTGCCGCTGCCGGTCTACGACATGCCGCCGGGCGGGCCGCTGCCCGGCTCCTACCCGTACCCGGGCCAGACGGTCGGCGCCTCCGACATCTCGACGCAGCCGTGGAACCAGAGCAACGACGACGTCTTCCTGCGCCAGAACCTCGTCGCGCAGAGAGACGCGCGCGCCTGCTCGACGCAGGGCACCGCACCGCAGAGCGGCAGCTACTGGCAGATCGCCGGCGGCCTCGAGACCTCCGACGGCCAGCACTTCCAGTTCTACCTGAACGACACCGGGCTGTTCAGCGGCTCGCCGGTCAACTGGACCGCGGCCAGCTCGCCGCTGACGTTCAACCTGCAGACGCTCGACACGACGCAGCAGAGCTTCCCGCAGGTGTCGTGGAGCGGGCCGGTGCAGTGCGGCAGAGGGGCCGGCTCGACGCTGCTGGTGCGGCCGGTCAACGCGTCGTTCTACATGACGCCGGGCGGCAACTGAACCCGGCAGTTTGAATTACTGCCTTTCTGAACTAAGATCGGTGGCGTCCGCGTTTGACCGCGCGGCCGCCACCGGGGGGTGATCGGACGCCGGCCGCGTGCACCGTTGGTTCGTTGTTCTCTCTCGAACAGAAGGGGCACACCATGTCTGCACGCGCGAGGACGTTCCTCGCCGCTGCGCTGTCGGTCGTCGGCCTGTTCACGCTCGTCTCAGCCGCCAGCGCGCTCACCGTCCAGTACACGCCGGGCGGTCCTGTGACCGCCTCCGGCGCGCTCTCGTTCAGCGCCGGCTCGTTGAGCGGCACCTGCACCGGCGTCTCGCTGAACGCCGCGCTCCCGACCGGGCCGATACCGGAGACGGCCGGCGCCCCGCTCGGCAACGTCACCGGCGGGACGGTCGCCGGCTGCAATGCTGCAGGAGTCCCGGTCGCGGTCACGCTGCTATTGCCGTGGGTGCTGCGATTCGTCTTCCGGCTATCGCCCGGAAACCTGCTATATGACGCGACGCCCGCGGCGATACTAATAGCGGCCGGGGCGTTGAGATGCCTATACCGGGGCAACCTCGGCGTCCTAATCCCCGCCGCCGGCAACGCCCTGACGCTGCTACCGATGCCGGTCCCGCTGTGGCTCGACCTAAACGCGAGCGGCCTCTGCCCCGCGAACCTGATACTGAGCGGGAGCCTCGCGCTCAGCCCGGTGCAGAGAGTCAGCGAGATATAGGACCGACCGCGGCCTGCCGCTCGGCAGGCCGCGCCCGGCCGTCGCGCCTCGGGCAAATTCAATCGATCGACCATAATGTTGTTTTACAACTATCAGAGCGCTAGTGTGTCTGCGTGCACGGCCGGACCCCTTGTGCCGGCCCGTGGCAAGGGCCGCCTGGGTTCGCGGCGCAGCGTCGCCGTACGAGGACTCCCACCCCGTACGCGCCCTTCCGCTGCGGGACGGCGCGAGCCCGGCGGTCCTTGCTCCGGGAGCGGCCGCGAAACCAGGCAGAAGCTGCCGAGCCGGGGTAGCCTCTGTGGCGCGATGCGACATGAGCCGACGGCCCCGGCGCCGAAGCGAGACGTAGCCGCGTTGACCCCGCTGGGGGGGACGGTCGACGTGATCGCCCTGGGCGCCTCGGCCGGAGGCGTCGAGGCGCTGTCGGCGGTCGTCGCGACGCTGCCCGCCGATCTCGGCGCGGCGGTCCTGATCGTGCTGCACGTCTCCGACGTCGGCACCAGCGTGATGCCCGCGATCCTCGACCGTGCCGGGCGCCTGCCGGCCGCCGCCGGCCGCGACGGCGATCCGCTCGCGACGGGACATGTCTACGTCGCGCCGCCGGGCAGCCACATGACGGTCGAGGGTGCGCGGATCAGGCTCTCGCAGGAGCCGCGGGAGAACGGCCACCGGCCCGCGATCGACCCGCTGCTGCGGTCGCTCGCAGGTGCGTTCCGCTCCCGCGCGGCCGCCGCGATCCTCACCGGCGCGCGCGACGACGGCACGGCCGGGCTGCGGCAGCTCGCGCGCTGCGGCGGCGTCGCGATCGCGCAGGACCCGCTGACGGCGCAGTATCCGAGCATGCCGTTGAGCGCGATCGAGCACGTCGCGGTCGACGCGATCCTGCCGCTCGCCGAGATCGGGGCCGCGCTGGCGCTGCTCGCCGGGCGGGCGGCCGCCGGCACGGCGATCGAGCACTCGCCGCCATGACTGCAAGGATTCCGGCGTGACCGCCAAACCCAACACCGAGCGGGAAGCGACCGACGCGGAGCCGCTCGACCTGCTGCTCGACCACGTCAAGCGCTCGCGCGGCTTCGACTTCACCGGCTACAAGCGCACCAGCCTCGAGCGCCGCATCGCGATGCGGATGGCGGCCGTCGAGTGCGCCGACTACCTCGCGTACCTCGACTTCCTGGAGGTCCACCCCGAGGAGTTCGCCTTCCTCTTCAACACGATCCTGATCAACGTCACGGCCTTCTTCCGCGACGCGCCGGCGTGGGAGTACCTCTCCGAGGAGGTCGTGCCGAGACTGCTGGAGGCGCGCGACGACGGCGGCCCGATCCGCGTCTGGTGCGCGGGCTGCGCGTCGGGCGAGGAGGCGTACACGATCGCGATCGTGCTGGCGGAGGCGCTCGGCGAGGCGGCCTTCATGGAGCGCGTGAAGATCTACGCGACCGACGTCGACGGGGAGGCGCTGGCGACGGCGCGGCTCGGGATCTACGGCGCGAAGCAGGTCGAGGGCGTCTCGCCGACGCTGCTGGGGCGCTACTTCGAGCGCGTCGACCAGCGCTTCGCGTTCCGGCGGGAGCTGCGCCGCGCCGTCATCTTCGGTCGCAACGACCTCGTCCAGGACGCGCCGATCTCGCGCATCGACCTGCTCGTCTGCCGCAACACGCTGATGTACTTCAACGCCGAGACGCAGGAGAAGGTCCTCACCCGCTTCAACTTCGCGCTCGCCCCGGACGGCTGCCTCTTCCTCGGCAAGTCCGAGATGCTGATCACCCACACCGACCTCTTCAGACCGGTGAGCCTGAGAAGGCGGATCTTCTCGAAGATCCCGCGCGCGACGCTGCGCGACCGGCTGCTGCTCACCACCGACGGCAACGAGCGCGACGCCGCCGCCCGCGCGATCCGCGAGAGCGGCTTCGACGCCTCGCCGATCGCCCAGATCGTGATCGACGCGAACGCCTCCGTCGCGCTCGTCAACCGGCAGGCGCGCGAGCTGTTCGGGATCGTCGGCGACGACATCGGCCGCCCATTGAAGGATCTCGGGCTCTCCTACCGGCCGCTCGACCTGCGCGCGAGCGTCGAGCAGGCGCTGAGCGAGCGCCGCCACATGCGCTTCGGGCCGGTCGAGTGGACCGGCCCCGGCGGGACCGCCACCGACCTCGAGGTCGAGCTGACGCCGCTGATCTCGGGGACGAACCTGCTCGGCATGTCGATCGCCTACCTCGACGTGACGCTGCGGCAGCGGCTGCGCGACGAGCTGGACCGTTCCAGAGCAGCGCTGGAGGCGGCCTACGAGGAGCTGCAGTCGACGGTCGAGGAGCTGGAGACGACCAACGAGGAGCTGCAGTCGACCAACGAAGAGCTCGAGACGACCAACGAAGAGCTGCAGTCGACCAACGAGGAACTGGAGACGACCAACGAAGAGCTGCAGTCGACCAACGAAGAGCTCGAGACGATGAACGACGAGCTGCGCCAGCGCACGCTCGAGCTCAACGAGGTCAACGACTTTCTCGAGATGATCCTCACCAGCCTCGGGGTCGCGCTCGTCGTGCTCAACCGCCAGCTGCAGATCCAGGTCTGGAACGCGCACTCGCAGGAGCTGTGGGGGCTGCGATCGGAGGAGGTCATCGGCACGCACTTCCTCGAGCTGGACATCGGCCTCCCAGTCGAGCAGCTGAAGGCCTCGATCCGCCAGGCGCTGCAGGGCGAGCCCGATCGCACCGAGCTGACGCTGCCGGCGACGACCCGGCGCGGGAGAACGATCAACTGCACGGTGACGGTGCTGCCGCTCGCCTTCGCCGCCGACGAAGCTGCCTCCGGCGCGATCCTGTTGATGGAACGACGCACGCCGGCCGACGACTAGCGACCGCCCGCCGCTCGCGCGGCGGCGCCCTCCTGTCGCGCCCGCCGCCGCAGCGCGGCGCTGCGCTCGCGGGTCCGCGCGACGTCGAGCAGCGTCGTCCGCACCCGTTCGCTCGTGCGCTCGTGCGTCGTCCGCAGCTGCTCGATCCGCAACACGAGCTGCTGCGCGTCCACGCGCGCCGCGCGCGCATCGCGTGCGACCGCCGCGACCGACAGCGGCGGCGTGGCGACGCCGTCGCCAAGCGGGGCGCCCGCCGGCAGGCGAACGCCGGCGACGGTCGGCGACAGCGGCGACGACGTGCGCTCGGGCCGGCGCAGCAGCCACACGCCGTCGGCGCGACGACGGCGAACGGCGCCGTCGCCTTCGAGCGTCTTGAGCGCGAGCGTGACCGTCGGGCGCTTCGCCCCGATCATCTGCCCGAGCGCCTCGTGGGTCAGCCGCAGCGGCAGCTCGACGTCGTCCTCGCCGACCCGGCCCCAGCGCTCGGCGAGAAACCACATCAGCGTCTCGAGCCGGTCCTCGACCCGCGGCAGGTGGGAGATCGCACAGCGCGTCGCCAGCCGCGACGACTGCCGCGCGACGCGTTCGAACAGCGCGGCGATCAGCTCCGGCCACCGCTGGGCGCGGCGCACGAACCCGTCGTCGATGGCGGCCACGCGGGCCGGCTGGACCACCGACCAGCCGACCGCGATCGGCAGCAGCTCGCTGCCGGCCGCGTCGGCGGCGGGATCGATCAGGTTGCCGGCGCCGAGCAGCTGGACGGTCGTCGTGCCCGCGAGCTCAATGCTGTGGCTGAGCAGGCCGTCGAGCAGCAGCAGGCCGGTCGGGCCGGCGCCGGCCACCGGGCTGAACGCCGGCGCGAGGATCCCGCCGGGCAGCTCGACGACCTCGACCAGCAGCTGCCGGCGCGCCTCCTCGCGCACATGCGGCGGCACCCGCTCGGCGAGCGCGCTGTCATGGTCGAGCAGCCGGACGTCAGATCCCACAGGCGTGCACGTTCCCGCATTCTTCCGGAAACATGTCGGATCTCACGGTGTGACGATGTCGAACCAGAAGTCGAACTCGTCGAGCAGGCCGAGGAAGTCGCGGACGGCGCCGGCGTCGCCGTCGAGCGTGACCGTGCCGGCCGCGAGCAGGTCCGGCAGCGTCGCCGTGCCGAGGATGATCGCGTCGAGGTCGGCGCGGGCGACCGTCAGCGTCGCGTCGGCGCCGTCGGCGAGGCCGCGGCGCTCGCTCAGCGCGCCGTTGCGGACGAGCAGCGTCCACTGCTCGCCGAGGTCGGGGATGTCGCAGGCGATCGCGATCTCGCGGTCGCCGGCCTTGGCGCCGTTGAGCCGCACGCCGAGGTAGTCGAAGAAGAGCGTGAGGCTCATCGAGCGCACCATGTCGGCGCTCGCCGTGCTCGGCGTCGCGAACCGTCTGACGCCCTCGCGCAGCTCCTTCGCGGCCGACAGGTGGAAGTTGCGCCAGGGGCCGGACTCCGACTGGTAGCCGAGCTGCTCCAGCGCCGCCGCCTGCAGCTCGCGCGCCGCGCCGTTGGACGGGTCGGCGAAGACGAGGTGGTTGACGACCTCGACGACCCAGCGGTAGTCGCCCAGCTCGTAGGCCCCCTGCGCTCTGCCCAGCAGCGCGTCGGCGCCGCCCATGAACGCGACGTAGCGTCTGCCGGCCTCGACCGGCGGCAGCGTGTGCAGGTTGGCGGGGTTGCCGTCGAACCAGCCGAGGTAGTTGACGTAGGTCGCCTTGACGTTGTGGTTGAGCGTGCCGTAGTAGCCGCGCATCGCCCAGTGTCTGCTCAGCCGCGGCGGGAACTGCACCTGCTCGGCGATCTCGCCGGGCGTGAAGCCGTGGTTGGCCAGCCGCAGCGTCTCGTCGTTGATGAAGCGGTAGCCGTCGCGCCCCAGCTCCAGCAGCTCCAGCACCCGCTCGCGGCCCCACGCCGGCCAGTGGTGCATGCCGAACATCACCTCGACGCGATCGCCCCACAGCTCGACGGTCTGCTCCAGGTACTTCGACCAGGCCAGCGGGTCACGGATCTTCGCGCCGCGGATCGTGTAGGTGTTGTGGAGCGTGTGGCAGCAGTTCTCGGCCGCCGTCAGCGCCTTGAAGCGATCGATGAACCAGTGCATCTCGGCCGGCGCCTCGCTGTCGGGCGCCATCATGAACTCGAACTCCAGGCCGTCGATCGTCATCCGCTCGCCGGTCTCCGAGACCGTGTGCGTCGGCGGGATCAGCGTCACGCTGCCGGCCGAGGTGGTGACGCCGAGCCCGGCGCCGACCTGCCCCTTCGGGTCGGCCGGCAGCAGGTTGCCGTACATGTAGCTGGCGCGGCGGCTCATCACGTTGCCGGCGAGCACGTTCTCCGCCACCGCCGCCTCCAGGAACCCCTCGGGCGCGACGATTCTCACCTTGCCGGCCGTCACGTCGGCCTCGTCGACGATCCCGCGGATGCCGCCGAAGTGGTCGACGTGGCTGTGCGAGTAGACGACCGCGACGATCGGTCTGCGCGGGCGGTGGGCGTGGTACAGCTCCAGCGCCGCGGCCGCCGTCTCGGC
Source organism: Conexibacter sp. CPCC 205762 (assembly GCF_030646155.1). Taxonomy (GTDB): domain Bacteria; phylum Actinomycetota; class Thermoleophilia; order Solirubrobacterales; family Solirubrobacteraceae; genus Conexibacter. Next base: position 6,872 of record NZ_JAUTDN010000044.1, on the reverse strand, counting down.
CGAGATCAGCGGGTCGAAGGCGATCACGCCCGTGTCGCCCTCGACGAAGGTGATGTTCGAGAGGTCGAGCGTGCGCACCTGGTAGAGCCCGGGGACGACCTCGTAGAGGCCGCCCTGGACCGTCAGCTGCATCTGCCGCCACAGGCTCGGGTTGACCGTCTCCGGCGCCGGCGCGTGCGCGTGGATGAAGTCGAAGCGCGACAGGTCCCAGATCGTGCGCCCGTCGCTGCTCGTCACTCTGCCGCCGTCGGGCAGCGGCGCGATCAGGCCCCGCGCCGCCTCCTCGAAGTCGCGTCTGTCCTCGAACGGCAGCCCGGCCGCCATCGCCTCGTTCGCCGCGCGCGTCGCCGCGGTCGCGTCCCGCCGTGGATCGCTCATCTTCCCCTCGGTCGTTCGGTCCGGCGCGATCGTCCGGCTGCCGCGGGTGAGCGGGCGTCACCCGGGCCGGGTGAGGCGTCGCACGCCGCTCGCTCGTCTAGGCTCGCCCGCAGCATGGACGCGACGCCGACCGAGACCGGCCCCACCGCCACCAGCGGCCGCTCGCTGACGTGGTGGCAGTTCCTGCTCGTCGTGATCGCCTACCTCGCGATCATCCAGGGCGGCGGTCGCCTGATCGGCACCGACGTCGGCGCCGACGACGCGCTGGAGACCGCGCGCGGCCTGCTGGAGTCGACGCTGATCCCGATCGCGCTGTCGTCCCTGTTCGCGATCGCGGTCGCGACCTGGCTCGGCTGGTGGCCCGAGATCGTGCACGAGCCGCGCCGCACGCGGCGGTGGGTGGGCGCGATCCCGATCGCGCTGCTGCTGGCGGCGCTCGTCGGCGCCAGCTGGGGCAACCTGCTCGACCAGAAGGCCGGGCTCGTCGTGATGCTCGTCGCGCTCGTCTGCCTCGTCGGCTTCACCGAGGAGCTGATGTTCCGCGGCATCGGCGTCGTCACGATGCGCCGCATGGGCCTGACCGAGGCCAAGGTCGCGCTCTACAGCTCGATCGTCTTCGGCGCCGTCCATCTCAGCAACGCGCTCGCGACCGGCGCCAGAGCGATCTTCCAGGCGATCGCCGTCTCGCTGACCGGCTACTTCCTCTACCTCACCCGCCGCTGGGCCGGCGTGATCTGGCTGGCGATGGCCGTCCACGCCTCGCAGGACTTCACGATCCTCTCCGGCCAGGTCGGCGTCGACCCCGACGCCTCCCCGCTCGTCGCCGTCGTGATCGTCGCGATGCTCGCGCTCGCGCTGCTCGTCTGGCACCGCCGGCGGCGCATCGAGCCCGCGCCCTGAGCGGGCGCGCGCCCCTGGTCGCCGCCGCAGCGTAGGCGTTTGACGGCCTGGCGCGGCGCTACGCTGCGGCGGTTGAGCCCGTACCCCTTCACCAGCCCCTTCGCCTCGCTGCAGACGCGACGGCTGATCCGCCAGATGCACGCGGGGATCTACGGCGCGGCGGCGGTCACGCTCGCGCTCGCGCTGCTGACCGACGGCGACCCCGCCGACGAGCGGTACTTCACCTTCGGCGCGATCGCCTTCACCGCCGCCGTCGCGGCGCTGATGCTGCTGTGGCGCGAGGCGAGCGACGTCGTGCTGCTGGCGGCCTTCCCGGTCGCCGGGCTGACCGTGACGGCCGTCGCCCTGCTCGACCCGCCGCTGGCGCTGACGCCGATGTTCTACGCCTTGCCGCTGCTGATGGCCGGGTCGTTCCTGCGCCGGCGCGAGGCGCTGCTGACCTATCTGGTCGTCGTCGGCAGCTTCGGCGCGATCCTGCCGGCGGTCGAGACCGACGCGCCGCGGACGATCCTCTGGCTCACCGTCGCGATCGTCGGCGGGGGCGTCCTGCTCTGCGCCGTCGCGCTCAAGGAGCGGGTCGAGACGCTGCTCGGCCAGCTCGAGACGCTCGCCCGCGAGGACCCGCTCACCGGCACCTTCAACCGCCGTGCCTTCGTCGAGCACCTCGACGCCGAGACCGCCGCGCGCGCGACCCGCTGCTCCTCGGTCGTCGTCTTCGACATCGACGACTTCAAGGCGATCAACGACCGCGGCGGCCACGCCGCCGGCGACGAGGCGCTGCGGATCCTGACCAGCACCGTCACCGACCGCCTCCGCCGCGGCGACGCGCTCGGCCGCCTCGGCGGCGACGAGTTCGCCGTCACGCTCGCGGGCGCCGACACCGATGACGCGCTCGCCTACGCCGAGGACGTCCGCACCCGCGTCGCGACCGCCTCCTCCGCGGCCGGCCTGCCGTTCACGATCAGCCTCGGCATCACGACCTTCGACGGCAGCGGCCACGACGCCGAAGCCCTCCTCGCCCTCGCCGACCGCGCCCTCTACGCCGCCAAGGACGGCGGCCGCAACACGATCCGCACGGCGCGGTAGCGGGCAGGACCAGCCGCCCGCGGACGAGCCGTCCGGCGTCGTCGAGACCCTTACGGGGAAGGTCGTCTGCCGTCCCATCTGATCGGCGTCGCCGCGCTGGGCGGATCGGCGTCAGCGTCTCCTTCTCAGAGCCAGTCGCGCCGTCTGAACATCGCGTAGAGGACGAGGCAGCTGAGGACCATGCCGCCGAGCGCGAGCGGGTAGCCGAGCGTCGAGCCGAGCTCGGGCATGTGTCTGAAGTTCATGCCGTAGATCGTCGCGATCAGGGTCGGGGCGAAGAAGATCGCCGCCCAAGCGGAGATCTTCTTGACCTCCTCGTTGGTCCTGTTGGCCGCCTCGCTGAGCGACTTCGTCTCCAGCGTCAGGTTGACGCTCAAGATGTTCTGCAGCAGCTGCCGGAACGCGCTGACGCGCTCCTCGATCCGGACCGCGTGGTCGCGCACGTCACGCAGATAGCGGCGCTCCTCGGCCTCCATCCCGTGCTCGCTCATCAGCGCGTCGAGGATCGTCAGCAGCGGCTTGGTCGCGCGCTCGAAGCCGATCACCTCGCGCGACAGCTCATAGATCCGCCGCGAGGCGTTCGGGCTGCCGTCGAAGACGTCGTCCTCGATCTCGTCCACGTCGTTCTGCACGCCGGCGACGACCGGCTCGTAGTCGTCGACGACCTGGTCGAGGATCGCGTGCACGATCGCGACCGACCCGCGCTGCAGCAGGTCCGGCCGCGTCTCCAGCTTGTGCCGCACGCTCGCCAGGTCCGGCGCCTCGCTGTGCCGCACGGTGATCACGAACTGCGGGCCGGCGAAGACGTGCACCTCGCCGAACTCGACCGTCTCGGTCGCGTCGACGTAGCGCGCCGGGCGCAGCACCAGGAAGAGCGCGTCGCCGTAGCGCTCCAGCTTCGGCCGCTGATGGGCCTTGACCGCGTCCTCGACGGCCAGGTCGTGCAGGTCGAACTCGCTCGCGACGTGCGCGAACTCCTCCGCGCTGGGCCGGTAGAGGCCGATCCACGCGATCCCCTCACCGCCGCGACAAGCCGCGTTCAGCTCCGCCAAGCTGTCAGGCGCCGCCATCCGTCTGCCATCGCGATAGATGGCCCCGTCGACGATCACGCCGACACCCTACTCGCGCCCTCCGGCGGCAGCGCGCCCACGCGGCGCCTGCCGCGTTCTGGCGTCGGCGCGTGCCCTGATGAGGTGGCGGACCGAGGCGATCAGCGCGGGACGGCTCGCGCCCAGGCGCATGCCAGAGCGCTGCACGTTCGCGGGCGTCACGCCGCCACCGCCGCCGGCTCGAAGGCGTCGTCGACCGCGATCCGCAGCGCGGCGTGGTACGGGCGTGCGGCGGTCGCGACCGGGTAGGTGTCGTGGCTGAGCGCGTCGGGCTCGGCCGTCATCGCCTCCAACGTCGCGTGCGGCTCCTCCGGGTACGTGCAGACCTGCGCGAACGGGAAGCCCGCGAGCGGTTCCAGCGTCAGCCGCCGGCCGGTCCCCATGACCGCGACGCGGCCGCCGTCGCCGAGCGCGAACAACTCGCGCACGTCGCCCCGCTCGAGCTGAAAGGCGCGCCCGCCGCGCGGCTCGGCGGCGCCGGTCGGGAGCATGCGCTCGTCGGTCACGAGCTGCCGGCGGCGCGGCAGCACGACCGCGCACGCGACCGGATCGCGTCTGACGTAGACGCGGTAGCCGAAGCAGACCGGAACCGGCACCCTGCCCGTCGCCTCGACCCGCGTCTCCAGCGACAGCGCGCGCCCGCGCAGCTCGATCCGCAGATGAACACGGTGGGGGAACGGGAACAGCGCGAGCTGCTCGGGGCGCTCGAACGCCAGCGTCGCCTCCAACCAGGCGCTGCAGGCGTCGGCGCCGCTGTCCTCGACGTGCCAGTCGTGGCCCTTGGACTGCACGCCGTTGACAGGCAGGCCCCAGCGGTCGGTGTGCAGCAGCGGCGAGACCGGCAGCCTCACGGTCGTGCCGCCGGCGGTGTAGCGCCAGCTCGACAGCCGGTTCGTCCACGGATGCATCAGCGACAGCCCGGTCGAAAGGCCGCAGCTCGCGTAGGCGGCGAGCCCGAACCGCTCCCCGAGCAGCTCGACGCCGCGGTCGCGCAGCGAGCAGCAGGTCATGCCCACGCGCGGCGCGAACGACGCCTCCAGCCCGTCGGCCGACGCGAGCGTGACGACCTCGAACCCGTCGTGCATCGCGACCGTGCGACTGCACGGCGCCAGGATCGGGGCATCTGGTAGGGCGGGAGGTTCGTCCAGGACCGCAGGCGAGTCCGAGCTGACGATCGGAGGCATCCCTAGATCCCTCCGGCCGCATGGTCGAGCGCTTCGCGTGACTGGTGCAGCTCGTGCCACAGGCGGTTGCGCTCTCTCGCGGCGACGTACGGCGGCCCGTTGGCGTCCGCCGGCAGCATCGACACGAGCGCGCCCCCGACGAGGACGCGGTCCAGCGCGTCGGCGAGATGCTGCCGCGTGCGCGGGCGCGTCAGCTGCCAGCAGCGGGTCGTCAGCGGCCCGTCGTCCACGGTCGCGACGCCTGCTGCGATCTTCCGATCGAGCGCGCTCTGATCGAGCGACGCACGGATGCGATCGATGCGGGACGGTTGCCGAGGGACGGTCAGCAAGGCTCGCGTCTGGACAGGGAGCAGGTGGCGGTAGCGCGCGACGTGGTGCACAACGCGACTCACTTTCGGACAAGCACGACGGGTCGCTTCACACGATCGCGCCGCCCCTGTCGAGGCTTCGTCAAGATCGGGCGCCCGCGCATCAAGATTTCGTCAACGCCCCGACGCGGTCAGGCCTCGGGTGCACGCGCGACGCGGTGACGACGACGTCTTCGAGCCGGCGCGCCGGCCTGGGATTGGATTCAACCGCAGACCGCTCTAGTATGCGGTTGGTCGATGGTTGAGAATTCGGGAACTGTCACTGGTCCCGTTACGCTGGAGCGGCTGCTGCGGTTGTCGCGCAGCGTGAGCGAGGATCCGCTGCCGCAGGTGCTGGAAGTGGTCGCTGACACGGTTCTGCACGCTGCGGGGTACCGCACGGTGGTGTTCAACGTCTACCGGCCGCAGTGGGACGACTATGAGGCCACCCTCGTCGTCGGTCAGCAGGCATGCCGAGAGCAGCTGCTCGGCAGCACGACGCCGCTCGAGCTGCTGCGCCGGCTGCTCGCCCAGGCCGACCGGCGTGCCGCGAACGTCTTCTTCTTCCGCTCCGACGGCGGGTCCTCGGCGTGGAGCGAGATCGAGCAGGTGTACGTGCCGGAGATCGCGCCGTCCGCCGATCCGCAAGCGTGGACGGCAGAAGACGCGCTGCTGGTGACGCTGACCGACGTCGACGGCTCGCCGCTGGGCTTCATGTCGATGGACGAACCCGCATCCGGCCAGCGCCCCGGCGATGGCGATCTGCGTCTCCTGCGCGTCATCTGCTCCTATGCCGAGCAGGCGCTGCGCGCGGCACGACGCGCACGGACGGCGGAGGTCGGGCGGCTCGAGCTCGAACGGCTGAGCCAGGTCTCCGCGCAGCTGGTCGGGTGCGCCTCCAGCGATGCGGTCGACAGACTGCTCGCGACGACGATCGAGAGGGAGTTCGGCTTCGCCCGCGTGACCGTGTACCGGTCCGACGGCGTCGCGGCGCCGCTGGCCGCGAGCATGCGGCGCGGCGGCGACGAGCGGCCGCCGCCGCTGCAGCGGTCCGCGGTCGCGGCGGTGCTCGCCGCGACCGCCCGCAGCTCCGGGTGCTGGCTGCTCGCCGCCCGCGACCTGCTGCCCGCGGAGCACGTCCGGTCGCCGAGCAACGGCCGTGGCCCGCGAGGATGGTCTGACCACTGTCTCCTGGCGCCGTGGTACGCAGCCGGCGAGCTCGCGGGGCTGGTGATCGCGCAGGACCCGGTCGACCGGCTGATCCCGACCGAGGAACGCTGCCAGTCGATCGCGCTGCTGATCGATCTCGCGGCGGCCGCGCACCGCGGCGTCCTCCAGCGTGAGTCGCTCGACAGGCTCGCCGGGCACGACGCTCTGACCGGGCTGCGCAACCGGCGCGGCTTGGACGCGCTGATCGCAGCCCAGCCGGGGGTCGCGCTGCTGCTGTGCGACCTGGACCACTTCAAACGCGTCAATGACGACCACGGCCACGATGCCGGCGATCGCGTCCTCGAGCGGTTCGGCGAGCTGTTGCGCGAGCACGCCCGTGAGCAGGACGTCCCGATCCGTCTCGGCGGCGAGGAGTTCCTCGTCGTGCTGCCGAACACCGACCATGCCGGCGCGCTCGCGGCCGCCGAGCGCCTGCGCGCCGCGACGACGGCGAGCCTCGCCGGGCTCGTGCCCGGCGGCGTGACCGTCTCGATCGGCGTCGCGCTCGACGGTTCCGGCACGCTCGACGCGCGGCGGCTGCTCGATCGAGCAGACCGCGGTCTCTATCTCGCGAAGCAACGCGGGCGCAACCAGACCGCGATTGCGATCGACTGACGCAGACCGCCGACCGTCGGAGACGCCTCGCCGTCGTCAGTGCA
>NZ_JAUTDN010000043.1 GCF_030646155.1 Conexibacter sp. CPCC 205762 | reverse complement strand
CGCCGCCGCGCGAGGCGCCCGCCGCGCCCGCCGCCGGACGCGCCGCCGCCGCGCGCTACCCCGCGCTGACCGCGCGCGCGGCGAGCGCGTCGACGCGGGCGGGGTCGAAGAGGCCGTCGGTCGCCATCGTCGCGGCGCCGACGACGCCGGCCGCCTCGTCGAGCTGCGAGGTGACGATCCGCAGCTCGCGCGTGGCGAGCATCAGCGAGCGCTCGTAGACGGCGCCGCGGATGCCGGCCAGCAGCTCGTCGCCGGCGTGCGCGAGGTCGCCGCCGATCACGAGCGTCGCCGGGTTGAAGAAGTTGACCATCCCCGCCATCGCCTCGCCGATCGTGCGCCCGCTCTCGCGGATCGCCGCGACCGCGAGCGGCTCGCCGCGCTGGGCCGCCTCGACGACCGCGCGCGCGTCGTCGACCGCCAGCCCCTGCGCCGACAGCCGCCGCGCCAGCGCGCCGCCGGAGGCGACCGCCTCCAGGCAGCCGCGGTTGCCGCAGCGGCACAGCTCGTCGGCGTCGGGGACGCGGATGTGGCCGATGTCGCCGGCCGCGCCCTGCGCGCCGCGGTGGATCCGGCCGCCGGTGATGATCCCGCAGCCGATGCCGGTCGCGACCTTGATGAAGAGGAAGTCGCCGCACTGCGGCCAGTGCTCGCGGTGCTCGCCGAGCGCCATGATGTTGACGTCGTTGTCGACCAGCACCGGCGCGCCGAAGGCCGACAGCAGCCGCGGCACGTCGACCCCGTCCCAGCCCGGCATGATCGGCGGGTTGACCGGCCTGCCGCTGGCGAACTCGACCGGCCCCGGCAGCCCGACGCCGATCGCGCGCACCTGCGCCGGCGCGCGTCTGGCGCGTCTCAGCAGCGCCAGCAGCAGCGTCCGCACGCGGCCGAGCACCTGCTCGGGCCCGTCGGCGATCGGCAGCTCGTGCGAGACCTCCGCCAGCACCTCGCGGTTGAGGTCGGTGACGGCGAGGCGGCAGTGGGTCGCGCCGAGGTCGAGTGCGAGGATCACGCCGCCGTCGGGCTTGAAGCGGACGGTCGAGGCGGGCCGGCCGCCGGTCGACGGCCGCGGGCCGGCCTCCTCGACGTAGCCGAGCGCGCTCAGCAGCTCAAGCCGCTGGCCGACGGTCGAGCGCGCCAGCCCGGTCCGCTCGGCCAGCTCCGAGCGGCTCGCCTCCGGCTGGCGCCGCAGGATCTCCAGCAGCGCGCCCGCCCCGTTGCTCACCTCACGCCCCTCCATCGGGGGAGGATGGTGCCACGCCGCGCGTCGCGGCGGCGACCTGCTCGCGCGAGACGACCACCCCGCGCGTGGCGGCCGCGAGCACGGCGAGGTCCGCCTTCGGCTCGCGCGCGGCGGTCAGCAGGCCGTTGGCCTCCTGCCAGGTGTCGGTCAGCTGCGTGTAACAGAAGCCGGCCAGCCGCTCGATCGCGTGGACCTGCGCGAGCAGGCCGGCGTAGCGGTCGGCGAACTGCTCGGCGGAGGCGACGCGGTCGTAGCCCCACGTCGCGTCCTCGGCGGCGGCGGGCGTGAAGGCGATCCCGCCGAACTCGCTCAGCACGACCGGGCGGCCGTCGCGGCGGACGCCGTCGAGCAGCAGCCTGCGGCGGCTGAGCTGCTCCTGCTCCAGCACGCGGTCGAGCCCGTCGGCGTAGCGGGCGGCGAGCACGTCCGCGGTGCCGTAGTCGTGGATCCCGAGCAGGTCGCCGTCGGACAGCTCCCAGCCGTCGTTGCCGAGCGCGGGGCGGTCGCCGTCGAGCGTGCGCGCGAGCGCCTGCAGCGCGGTCACGAGCGCGCGCTGGCGGGGGCTGGAGGGGAGCGCCGGCACGCCCCACGACTCGTTCACCGGCAGCCACGCGACGATGCAGGGGTGGGAGCGGTCGCGCTCGATCGCCTCGACCCACTGCTGCGTCAGCCGCCGCGCCGCCAGCGGCGAGAAGCGGTAGGCGCTCGGCAGCTCCTCCCAGACGAGCAGGCCGTGCTCGTCGGCGAGCCGCAGGAAGCGGGGGTCCTCGAGCTTCTGGTGCTTGCGGACGCCGTTGAAGCCGAGCGCGAGCGTCAGCTCGACGTCGCGCTCCAGCGCCTCGGTCGAGGGCGGCGTGAGGCCGCTGTCGGGCCAGCAGCCCTGGTCGAGCACGAGCCGAAGCGGCAGCGGCTGCTCGTTGAGCAGGAACTGGTCGCGCTCGGCGCGGACGCTGCGCAGCGCGCTGTAGGACGCGACGCGGTCGAGCACGTCGCCGCCGCGGCGCAGCTCGACCGTCGCGTCGATCAGCGTCGGCGATCTCGGCGACCACAGCAGCAGCTCGCGCTCGGAGAAGATGCCGCGGTCGGGCAGCGCGATCGTGCGCGTCAGCTCGCCGTCGCGCAGGCGGCAGACGTCGTCGGCGAGCACGTCGTCGCCGACGCGCAGCGTCACCGCCAGCTCCAGCGGCTCGCGCGGGCGGCCGTCGGGGGAGGCGTCGGGTGCGGAGGGCTCGCGCGGGCGGCCGTCGAGCAGCGCGTCGAGCACGGTCGCCTCGATCGTCAGCGCCCAGTCGGCGACCGACGGGCGCCACTGGAGCGTCTCGATCCGCACGGCCGGCACGACCTCCAGCCAGACGCGCTGCCAGATCCCCGTCGTGCGCGGGTACCAGATCATGTGCGGCTCGTCCTGCCAGTCCTGCTTGCCGCGCGGCTGCTCCATGTCGAGCGGGTCGTCGACGGCGCGCACGACGACCTCCTGCTCGACCTCGCCCGCAAGCAGGGCGTCCGTCACGTCGGCGTGGAACGGCGTCCAGCCGCCGTCGTGGCGGGCGACCTGCTGGCCGTTGACCCAGACGGTCGCGAGCGCGTCGACGGCGCCGAAGTGCAGCAGCAGCCGCTCGCCGTCGCCCAGCGCCGGGGCGGCGAACGAGCGGCGGTACCAGCAGGCGCGGTGAGGGGTGACCTCACCGCGCCCGCTGGCCTCCGTCTCGGGCGCGAACGGGACCTCGATCTCGCTGTCCCAGCCGACCTGCGCCGGCGTGCGCCAGCCGGCGCCGCGATCCCACGCGAACGACCAGCGGCCGTCGAGGCTGCTCCAGTCGCGCCGCAGCAGCGGGCGCGGGTGGTCGGCGATCCGCTCCATCGGCTAGTTGAACAGCGCCGCGACCTGCCGCAGCGACTCCGTCTTGTCGCCGCGGATGCCGCACTCCATCGCGAGGCAGCCGTCGAACTCCAGCTCGCGCAGCGCCGCCGCGATCGCGCCGAAGTCGGTGTGGCCGCTGCCGGGGTGGGAGCGCTGCGAGTCGGCGAGGTGGATGTGCCCGAGGTGGCGACCGGTCTCCTTCAGAGCGGCCGGCAGGTCGTCCTCCTCGATGTTCATGTGGAAGGTGTCGGCGAGCACCTTCACGCGCGGGCTGCCCAGCTCCTCGATCAGGCTGACGGCCTGGTGGAGCTTGTTGAGCATGTGGTCCTCGTAGCGGTTGAGCGGCTCGAGGTAGATGTCGACGCCCTCGGCGTCGGCGTGCGCAGCCAGCTCGGCGAGCGCCTCCAGCAGCACCGAGCGGTCCTCCTCGACCGTGCGCGGCGACTTGAACGGCGGCAGCGCCTTGGAGAAGAGGCCGAAGGCGGCGGGCGTGATCGCGCCTTTGCCGCCGATCGCGGAGATCGTGCTCAGCAGCGTCTTCATGTTCGCGACCGCGAGCCTGCGCACGTCCGCGTCCCAGTCGCCGATGAATCTCTCCGAGATCAGGCAGACCGACGGCATCGGCACGCCCGCCGCGGCCGCCTTCTGCAGCTCCGGCAGCCGTTCGGCGAACGCCTGGTCGCGGCCGTGCAGCTCGATCCCGTGGAAGCCGACCTGCTGCAGCAGCTCCCACTTCTGCTCCAGGGACGAGCCCGGGATCTCGTACTCCTGGACGAGCAGCTTCAGCTCGTGCTGGGCGCTCACGCCGCCTCCTCCGTGAAGTCGATCACGACCTGGACGGCCTCCTGCGGCGACTCGTGCAGCAGCCGGAAGGCCTCGCCCGACTGCGACGCCGGCAGCCGGTGGCTGACGAGCGCCTCCGCGTCGACGCGCCCCTCGGCGCACATGCGGATGAACGTCTGCGCCAGCCGCAGCTCGCTCCAGCGGTGGTCGAGCTCGCGCGAGACGCCCGAGATCTGCGAGCAGCGCAGCTCGATCCGGTTGTGGTGGAACTCCTCGCCGAGGAAGAGGTCGCTCGCGCCGCCCTGGAAGAAGCCGGAGGCGACGACGCGCGAGTTGTACGCCGTCGCGCGGATCGCGTCGTTCAACGCGCCCGCGAAGCCGGTGATCTCGATCGAGACGTCGGCGCCGCGGTTGGCGGTCAGCGCCTTCACCTGCTCCGGCGCGGACTCCTGCGTGATGTCGATCGTGTGGCGGGCGCCGAGCTTGGCGGCCAGCTCCAGCCGCGCGGCGATCCCGTCGATCGCGATCACGTCGCCGCCGTTGACGCGCGCGAGCTGCGCCGCCAGCAGGCCGGGGACGCCCTGGCCGAAGACGGCGACGTCCTCGCCGACGTGGATGTCGGCGTCGAGCACGGCGTTCAGCGCGATCGCGCCGATCTGGCTGAAGATGCCGACGATCGGGTCGACGCCGGCGGGCAGGATCCGCGGCGCGGCGTAGTTCGCGCGGCAGACGTGGTGGCTGCGGTGGCCCCAGGCGCCGTAGACGATGTCGCCGACGACCGGCGACTCGACGTCGGAGCCGACCTCGATCACCTCGCCGACCTCCTCGTAGCCCCAGCCGTCGATCGGGAAGGTGAAGTTCGGCTTCGTGTCGGCGTTGGCCTCGAACAGGCGCGTGGTCTCGTTCCAACGCTTGCTGAGGTAGGGGTTGGAGCCGCGGTAGGCGGTCAGCTCGGTGCCGGCCGAGATGCCGGAGTAGAGCGTGCGGAGGCGGACCTGATGCGGCTCCAGCGGGCGCGTCGAGCGGTCGTCGGGGTCGGGGACGAGCGTGGCGTTGAGCGCTTCTTCGAAGCGGACGACGGTGGACGGCATGGGACGGGTCAGCCTTTCAGTCCGGTCATGGCGATGCCTTGGATGAAGTACCGCTGCGCGATCGCGTAGATCAGCATCAGCGGGGCCAGCGAGATCACGTCGCCAGCCATCAATCGAGCCCAGTCGGTGTTGTACGAGTTGCTGAGGTAGTTGAGGCCGACGGTGAGCGTCATCTTGTCGGGCGTGTTGGTGACGATCAGCGGCCAGAGGAAGTCGCCCCACATCCCGATGAAGGAGAAGACGCCGAAGGCGAGCAGCGACGGCTTGGCCAGCGGGATGATGATCGTGCGGTAGATGCGCCAGTAGGAGGCGCCGTCCAGTCGCGCCGCCTCCTCCAGCTCCTTCGGCAGCGTCATGAAGAACTGGCGCAGCATGAAGATGCCGAACGGGGTCGACAGCTGGGGGATGATCAGCGCCTTGTAGGTGTCGATCCAGCCGAGCTTCGAGATCAGCACGAAGGCGGGGATCAGCGTCACCTGGTACGGCACCATCAGCGAGGCGAGGAAGACGTAGAACAGCAGGTCGCGGCCTCTGAACGTCATCCGCGCGAAGGCGTAGGCGGCCATCGAGCAGAACAGCAGCTGGCCGAGCACGACCGCCGTCGAGATGAAGGCCGTGTTCAGCAGCCAGCGGTTCATCGGCAGGTCGTCCCACAGCGACGTGTAGTTGGAGAACTTCCAGTCGTGGGGGATCCACTGGGGCGGGTAGGAGAAGACGTTGCTGTTGCTCTTGAGCGAGGTCGAGAGCATCCACAGCAGCGGCGCGGCGGCGACGACGGCGAGCGCGATCAGCGCCGCGTAGCCGACCACCCGGCGCGCCAGCGACGCGTTAGCCGAGCTCATAGTTCACTCGCTTGTTGAGGAACTTGAACTGCAGGAAGGTGACGATCCCGATGATCGCGAACAGCACCCACGACAGCGCTGCGGCATAGCCCATGTTGTTGTAGCGGAAGCCCTGCTGCCAGATGTAGAAGTTGTACGTCGTGGCATGCGAGCTGGGCGTGTCGCCGAGCATCAGGTAGATCGAGTCGAACACCTGGAAGGAGCCGATCACGCCCATCACGACGAGGAAGAAGGTCGTCGGCGTCAGCAGCGGGAAGGTGACGTAGCGGAAGCGCTGCCAGGCGCTCGCGCCGTCCAGCTCCGCCGCCTCGTAGTAGTGCGCCGGGATCGCCAGCAGGCCGGCGGTGAAGAGCGTCACGCTCCAGCCGAGGTTCTTCCAGACGTCCATGATCCCGGCGGCGACGATCGCCAGTCTCGGATCGCCGAGCCAGTCGATGTTGACGTCGCCGGGGAGGATCCCGGAGAGGAACCAGTTGAGGATCCCGTACTGCGTGTTGTACATCCATCTCCACAGCAGCGCGACGGCCGCGACCGGCGCGACGTAGGGGATGAAGTAGACGAAGCGGAAGGTCGCCATCCCGCGCAGCTTCTGGTTGAGCGCGAGCGCGATCAGCATCCCCAGCACGATCCCGCTCGGGATCGTGATCAGGCAGTAGATGCCGGTCACGCCGAGCGAGGTGAAGAACTGCGGGTCGTTGACGAGCGCCGTGTAGTTGTCGACGCCGATGAACTGGTGCTCGGTGACGAGGTCCCACTGCCAGGTCGAGATCACCAGCGAGGCGATCAGCGCGCCGACGGTGAAGACGACGAAGTGGAGCGTGCTGGGGGCGAGGAACAGCCAGGCGGCGAGCGTCTCGCGCGACCGCTGGGAGCGCCCCCGGCCCCGCCCGCGCGACTGCGCGCGGGCGGGCGGGGGTGACGAGACGACGCTCATCGCTCAGGTCACTTGGCCGAGGCGAAGACGGCGTCGACGTCCTTGCAGACCTTCTCGGCCGCCGCCTGCGGCGTCGTCTTGCCGCGCCACAGCGGCAGCAGGTCCTCGTCGACTCTGTCCTGGTAGCGGTTGAAGTCGGTCAGCTGCGGGGCGCGGCGGGCCGTCGGCAGCGAGTCGAGGAACGGCTGCAGCGCGTTGTGGTCCTTGACGATCGGCTCGTCTCTCAGCTCGGCCGAGGTCGCGACCGACTTGATCGCCGGCACGCCCTGGCTCTCGGCCAGCCCCATCATCACGCCCTCTCTGGAGGTCATGAAGCGCAGGAAGGCCCAGGCGAGGTCGGGGTTCTTCGAGTTCGACGGGATCGAGTAGGCGGCGAGGTGGAAGAAGTTCGAGCGGCCGGCCGGGCCTCTCGGCAGCTCCGCCACGGCCCAGTCGAGGTCCTTCGCCTCGTTGAAGGCGTAGGCGCCCCAGCGGCCGTCGCCGACGAGCATCGCGGCCTTGCCGGCGGCGAAGATCTCGTCCGGCTCGCGGCCGAGCACGCGGTCCTCGGTCGCGCCCGGGTCGACGCCCGCTCTGCGCAGGTCGTCGAGGAAGGTCAGCGCCTCGATCCCCTCCGGCTCGGTCAGCGTGCATCTTCTGCCGGCCTCGTCGTAGACGGAGCCGCCCGCCGCCGCGACCGCGTCGGCGACCGGCACGAACCACTTCTGCCAGAAGGAGCCCCAGACCTTGTCCGGGCCCTCGCCGCTGGTCAGCTTCTCGGCGGCCGCTCTGTAATCGTCCCAGGTCCAGTCGGCGGTCGGCTCGGCGACGCCGGCTGCTCTGAACAGCGCGCGGTTGTAGTAGAGCGCCTGCGTGTCCCAGTTGTCGGAGAGCCCGACGACCTTGCCGTCGTAGGTGAGCCCTCTGAGCACCTCCGGGTACCAGTCGGAGCTGTCGAACTCTCTGTCGGCCTCCATGTACGGCGACAGGTCGAGCGCGAAGTTGCGGTTGACGAGCGTCGGGATCTGCACGTCGCCGGTGCCGATCACGTCCGGCGCCGAGCCGCCCGCGATCTGGGTCATGATCTTCTGGTCGTACCCCTGGCGCGGGATCACCTGGATGTTGACCTTGGTGCCAGGGTATCTCGCTTGAAACGCCTCCGCCTGCTTCTTGCGCAGGGCGATGTCGCCGGGCGCGTCGGACGCCGCGGCGACCGAGATCGTCCCTCTCGGGGCGGCGCTGACGTCGACTCTCACCGTGCTGGCGACCGTCTTGGTCGGCATCTCGGTGCCGTCTCCGGCAGGGCCGCCCGACGGGCCGCCGCCACTGCCGCTGCCGCAGGCGGCGAGCGCCGCGGCGCTCACGGCCAGGCCGATCGCGGCGCCGACCCGGGGGAGCCGGCGCAGGCTCAGATCGATGCTCACTTCGCTCTCTCCTCTCAGTTACGACAGCGGGCCGGTCAGGCCCACCAGATCGAGCCAGTCGGCTCGGCGGGGACGATCGCCTGCAACAGGTCGATCGCCTTCCGCAGTCCTTCGTCCTTCGACAGCAACGCGTCCTCGTGCTCGATCGAGACGACCCAGTCGTAGCCGACCAGCCGCAGCGCGCTCACGATCTCGCGCCACGTCTGCTCGCCCTGACCGAATCCGATCGTGCGGAAGTACCAGGAGCGCTCCGACAGGCGCGTGTAGCTCTTCGTGTCCAGCACGCCGTTGACGGCGACGTTGCCGCCGTCGAGAAAGGTGTCCTTCGCGTGCACGTGGTGGATCGCTCTGCCGAGCGCCTTGATCGAGGCGAACGGGTCGATCCCCTGCCAGAAGAGGTGGCTCGGGTCGAAGTTGCAGCCGACCTCCTCGCCCGTCGCCGCGCGCAGCCTCAGCAGCGTCTCCGTGTTGTAGACCGCGAAGCCGGGGTGCGGCTCGATCGCGACCTTCACGCCGTGGCGCCGCATCGGCTCCAGCTGCGCGCTCCAGTAGGGGATCAGGACATCGTCCCACTGGTAGTCGAGCGCGCGCGCGAAGTCGTCCGGCCAGGTGCAGGTGATCCAGTTCGGCGTGCGGTCCTGCGGGCTGCCGCCGGGGCAGCCGCTGAAGGCGTTGACGACCTCGACCTCCAGCAGCTCGGCGAGCTGCAGCGTCTTGACCCAGATCGCGTGGTCGTGGGCGGCCGTGTCCGGGTCGGGGTGGACCGGGTTGCCGTGCTGGGAGAGCGCCGAGATCGTCATGCCGCGCGCGTCGAGCTTGCGCTTGAAGGCGGCCGCCTTCGCCGGCTCGGCCAGCAGCTCGTCCATCCCGACGTGCTTGTCGGCGGCGCTGTTGCCGGTCCCCAGCTCCAGCGCCTCGACGCCGAAGCCGGCGAGCTTGTCGAGCATCTCGTCGCAGCCGCGGTCGGCGTAGACCGCGGTGAACACGCCGACCTTCATCGTGGCGCTCCTCCGTTGGCGGTGGTGGTGTGCGTGCGCGCGCCGATCTCGCTCCAGCCGCCGCTCTCGGCGGCCTCGAGCACGGCGTCGGTGACGGCCGCGGCGCGCACGCCGTCGGCCAGCTGCGGGGTGCCGTCGGGCAGCTCGCCCGCCGCGATCCCGGCGTAGACGTCGCGCACGAAGGCGTCGAAGCAGTCGAGGTAGCCCTGCGGGTGGCCGCCGGGGACGACCGCGAAGCGCTTGGCGGCGGGCGCCAGCTGCTCGGGGTCGCGCGTGATCAGGCGGGCGCCGTCGCGGGCGCCGAGCCACAGCGTCTCCGGCTGCTGCTGGTCGAACGCGACGCTCTGGAGCGAGCCGTCCAGCTCCAGCCAGAGGCGGTTCTTGCGGCCGGGCGAGACCTGCGAGACGACGACGTTGGCGAGCGCGCCGCGGTCGGTCCGCAGCGTCGCGACCGCGACGTCCTCGGTCGCGGCGGGCGTGCCGTCGCGCTCGGGCACGGTCGTCTCGGTCGCGCCCTGGACGGCGGTGAAGCGATGGCCGCTGACGAAGCTCGCGAGGTCGCACCAGTGCGAGCCGATGTCGGCGAAGGCGCGCGAGCGGCCGCCGAGCGCGACGTCGACCCGCCAGTTGGTGTCCGACGGCTGCAGCAGCCAGTCCTGCAGGTAGGTGCCGTGCATCAGCCGCACGTCGCCGAGCGCGCCGTCGGCGACCAGCGCGCGGGCGTGGCGGACGACGGGGTGGTAGCGGTACACGAACGGGACCGCGACGAAGCGGCCGGCGTCGGCGGCGTCGAGCGCGAGCTGCTCGGCCTCGGCGCGGTCGAGCGCGACCGGCTTCTCGCAGACGACGTGCTTGCCGTGCTCCAGCGCCAGCTTCGTCAGCGGCGCGTGCAGGTGGTTCGGCGTGCAGACGTGCAGCACGTCGACGTCGTCGGCGGTCGCCAGCTGCTCGGCGGTCGCGGCGGCGCGCTCGGCGCCCAGCTCACGCGCGGCCTGCTCGCCGCGGGCCGGCGTCGAGGCGGCGACGGCGACGAGCGTGGCGCCGGCCAGCCGCGCCGAACGGGCGTGGATGCTGCCGATCATGCCGGTGCCCGCGACCGCGATCCGCAGCGGCTGCGTTCTCTCTCCCTCCATGGCGCGGCACTGTCGCACTTACGTCGAGCGTCGACAAGAGTTTTGGCGAGATTGACGAAAGTGATGTCACTTCGCCCCATCTCGGGGTTTTGAGGTGAATTGAGCGCGCGCCGCGACGCCGCCCTCTGCGGGCGGCGTCACGGGGAGCGGCGAGAGGCGCCTCAGGCGACGGCGGCGAGCAGCGCGGCGGCGGTGGCGCCGGCCGTCGCGGGCTCGCGCGTGAGCGAGCCGCCGACGCCGAGCGCGACGGCGCCGGCGTCGAGCCAGGCGCGCGCGTTGGCGGCGCCGATGCCGCCGGTCGGGACGATCGGCGCCTGCGGCAGCGCGGCGCGGACGGCCTTCAGGTAGCCGGGCGTGTGCTCGTCGGCGGGGAACAGCTTGATCAGGTCCGCGCCGGCCTCCAGCGCCTGCACGACCTCGGTCGGCGTCTGCACGCCCGGCAGCACGGCGGCGCCGTAGCGGTGGCCGGTCTGCAGCACGTCGGCGTGCAGCGAGGGGGAGACGAGGAAGCGGGCGCCGGCGAGGATCGCCAGCCGCGCGCTGGCCGCGTCGAGCACCGTGCCGGCGCCGATCAGCGCCTGCGGGTGGCGGCGGCTGAGCCGCTCGATCGCGCCGAGCGCGTCGGGCGTCGTGAGCGGGACCTCGAGCACGTCGAGCCCGGCCTCGATCACCGCGTCGCCGACCTGCTCGGCGACGCTCGTGTCAGCGTGGCGGACGATCGCGACCAGCCTGCGCTGCGCGATCCGCGCGCTCGCCTCCCAGCGGTAGCTCATGCGGACGGCTCCCGGCGCGCGGCGGCGGCCGGCGCCGCCTCCGGACGAGCGGCGGCGGGCGCGGCGGGCGGGTGCGGGCTCATCGATCTGCCTCTCTCGTGTCGCTCAACAGGTCCTCCAGCTCGGTGCGCGTCGGCAGGCCCTCGAGGTCGCCGGCGACCTGCACGACGGCCGCGCCGCAGGCTGCCCCGCGGCGGGCGGCGGCGGGCGCGTCGAGGCCGTCGAGCCAGCCCGAGAGGAAGCCGGCGTCGAAGGCGTCGCCGGCGCCGACGGGGTCGGTCACCGCCGCGACGGCGAGCGCCGGCACGGCCCCGCCGCGGCCCTCGTCGCTGACCCAGGCGCCGTCCGCGCCGCGCTTGACGACGACGATCGCCGCGCCGCGGGCGTGGAACCAGGCGGCGATCTCCTGCGCGAGCGCGTCGGCGTCGCGCGCTGGGGCGCCTCTCACGCCGGAGGCGTCGCCGTCGCGCGCGGGGGCGGCCGCCGCGTCGATGCCGGCGAGCCACGCGCCCTCGTCCTCGCTCGTCAGCACGATCGTCGCGCCGGCGGCCAGCTCGCGCAGCGCCGGCAGCGCCTGCTCGCGCGACCACAGCCGCGCGCGGAAGTTGGGGTCGAAGGCGATCGGGACGCCGGCGGCGCGCGCGCGGGCGGCGGCGTCGGCGGTCGCGCGCGCGGCCGACTCGCTCAGCGCCGGCGTGATCCCGGTCAGGTGCAGCAGCCGCGCGCGCTCGATCGGCAGCGCGGCGAGGTCGTCGGCGGTCAGGCGGCTGCCGGCCATCCCGGCGCGGTGGTAGACGACGCGGATCCGCCGGTGGCCGTCGCGGTCGCGCGTCAGCAGGCCGGTCGGCACGTCGGGGTCGACGTGCAGCGCGGCGGCGTCGATCCCCTCGGCCAGCAGCGTCGCGCGCACGTCCTCGCCGAACGGGTCGTCGCCGACGCGGCCGCCGTAGGCGACGCGGTGGCCGAGCCGCGCGAGCCCGACCGCCGTGTTCAGCTCCGCGCCCGCGAGCGTGCGGCGGAACTGCCGCGCCCGCCGCAGCGGCAGGCCGTCGTCGGCGAGCAGCAGGCCCATCGTCTCGCCGCAGGTGACGACCTCGGGCGAGGCGGGCGCGGAACCCTCCATCGCTACGCGTTCACCGTCAGCGACTCGCCGCTGTCGGCGTCGAAGACGTGCAGCTTCTCGCCGTCGAGCCACAGCTCGACCGGCTGGCCGACCTCGATCACCGCGTCGCCGGGCAGCTTCGCGACGGCGAGGCCTCTGGTCGAGACCGGCGTGTGGGTCGACAGCGCGCTCTCGCCGAAGGCGAAGTGGATCTGCACCTCGGAGCCGAGCGACTCGACCACCTCGGCCGTCGCGGTGAAGCGGTAGCCGGGCTTCTCGGCCGTGTCGCGCTGCAGCGCGAACGCCTCCGGCCGCGCGCCCAGCACGACCTCGCGGCGGCCGCCGCCGGCCTCGACCGCCGTCCGCAGCCGGTCCGGCAGCGGCACGACGCCGATCGCCGTCTGCACGCCGCCGCTCGTCAGCTCGCCGCGCGCGAAGTTCATCGCGGGCGAGCCGATGAAGCCGGCGACGAACAGCTTCGCCGGGCGCTCGTACAGCTCTCTCGGGGAGGCGAACTGCTGCAGCACGCCGTCGCGCAGGACCGCGACGCGGTCGCCGAGCGTGACGGCCTCGATCTGGTCGTGGGTGACGTAGATCGTCGTCGTGCCGAGGTTCTGCTGCAGCCGCGCGATCGCCGTGCGCATCTCGACGCGCAGCTTCGCGTCGAGGTTGGAGAGCGGCTCGTCCATCAGGAACGCCTTCGGCTCGCGCACGATCGCGCGCCCCATCGCGACGCGCTGGCGCTGGCCGCCGGAGAGCTGGCCGGGCTTGCGGTCGAGGTGCTCGACGAGGTCGAGCACCTCGGCCGCCTCGCGCACCTTCTGCTGTATCTCGCTCTTGGGCGTCTTCGCCAGCTTGAGCGCGAAGCCCATGTTCTCCGCGACCGTCATGTGCGGGTAGAGGGCGTAGTTCTGGAAGACCATCGCGATGTCGCGATCCTTCGGCGCGGTCTCGTTGACGCGCGCGCCGTCGATCCGGATCTCGCCGTCGGAGATCTCCTCGAGGCCGGCGATCATCCGCAGCGCGGTCGTCTTGCCGCAGCCGGAGGGGCCGACGAAGATCACGAACTCGCCGTCGCCGATGTCGAGGTCGAGCTGCTTCACGGCCTCGTAGCCGTCGCCGTATCTCTTGCTGACCCGATCGAGCGTGATGCCTGCCATCCGAATCTCTCTCCTACAACGTCGCTGATAGGTTGCTGGCGCGAGGACGCGTGGCGAGAGTCTACAGACGCTGAAAGCGGTTGCAATCGCAAAAGGTATCAGATAGGTTCTCGAACATGGCTGAGAGACCTGCACAACCGGCCGGTGCCGTCGGCACTGCCGTCGAGGAGCTGGAGCGGCTCGCGCTCGACGAGCTGCGGCCCGGCGAGGCGCTGCCGTCGGAGGGCGAGCTGGCGCGGACGCTGTCGATCAGCCGCCTGACCGTGCGCGAGGCGGTCCGCTCGCTGGAGGCGCGCGGGCTGGTCGAGCTGCGCAAGGGCAGACGGCCGACCGTGCGCGAGCCGAACGGCTCGCTCGCGGGCGACTACTTCCGCATCGCCGTGCGGCGCGATCCGTCCGCTCTGTTCGAGCTGACCGAGGTGCGGCTGGCGCTGGAGGTCCGCAACGCGGCGCTGGCGGCGACGAACGCCCCGCGCAGCGCGATAGCGGCGATGGCGGGCGCGATCGACGCGATGCGCCGCGCCGAGGACGAGGACGGCTTCCACGACGCCGACGTGCGCTTCCACGAGGCGCTCGCCGCCGCCACCGGCAACGGCATGCTGACGCAGCTGATCGAGCAGCTGGCCGAGCCGTTGCGCACCAGCCGCCGCCACAGCCACCGCGGCCGGCTGCGCGAGGGGCGCCCGTTCGACGAGGTCGTCGAGGCGCACCGCGCGATCCTCTACGCCGTCGAGCGGCGCGACCCGCAAGCTGCCGCGCACGCGATGGAGACCCACCTGCGCATGACCGAGCGCGACCTGCGCGCCGCGCTCGAACCCCTGGAGGAGACAGATGCCTGACCTTGCCCGCCGCCACGCGCGCGGCGCCCTGGAGCCCCGCGATGCCTGACCTCGCCGACCGTGTCGCGATCGTGACCGGAGGCTCGCGCGGAATCGGCCGCGCGATCGTCCACCGCCTGCGCGAGGAGGGCGCGCGCGTCGCCTCCTTCGACGTGATCCCGCCCGACCCGGGCGAGCCGTTCGACGCGCCCGACCTGCACGTCGACTGCGACGTGACCGACGGCGCCGCCGTCGCGGCCGCGACCGTCCGCGTTGCCGAGCAGCTCGGCGCCCCGGCGACGATCCTCGTCAACAACGCCGGCGTCAACGCCTACGCCGACGCGGCGACGATGGGCGACGAGGAGTGGGACGCCTTCTTCGCGCTCGACCTGAAGGCCTGCTGGCTGACCGCGCGCGCCGCGCTCCCGCAGATGCGCGCCGCGGGCCGCGGCGCGATCGTCAACGTCAGCTCGATCCACGCGACGCTGACGCAGCGGGGCCGCTTCCCGTACGCCGCCGCGAAGGCCGGGATCGTCGGCCTCACGCGCAGCCTCGCGCTCGACGAGGGTCCTAACGGGATCCGCGCCAACGCCGTCTGCCCGGGGCTGATCGACACCCAGCTGGCGCGTGAGGGGTTCGCGCGCGACGGCGGCCACGTGACCGTCGAGCAGCTCGCCTCCGACCAGCCGGTCGGCCGCGTCGGCCGGCCGCTCGACGTCGCCCACACGGTCGCGTTCCTCGCCAGCGACGAAAAGGCCGGCTTCGTCAACGGCGCCTCGATCGCGGTCGACGGCGGCGTCGGAGCGCGGCTCTCATGAGCGCGAAGATCGCCCGTTTCGAGACCTTCCTCGTCCCGCCGCGCTGGCTGTTCCTGCGGATCGAGACCGACGACGGCGTCGTCGGCTGGGGCGAGCCGGTCGTCGAGGGCCGCGCCGCGACGGTGCGGACGGCCGTCCACGAGTTGATGGAGGGCCTGATCGGCGCCGATCCGCTGCGGATCGAGGACCACTGGCAGACGCTCACGAAGGGCGGCTTCTACCGCGGCGGGGCGATCCTCGCCAGCGCCGTCGCCGGGATCGACCAGGCGCTGTGGGACATTCACGGCAAGGTCCGCGGCGCGCCCGTGCACGCGCTGCTCGGCGGCCACGTGCGCGAGCGCGCGCGGATCTACTCGTGGATCGGCGGCGACGACCCGAGCGAGTCGGCCGAGCAGGCGCAGCGGCAGGTCGAGGCGGGCCTGACGGCGGTCAAGATGAACGCGACCGGGCCGTTCGGCTTCATCGAGACGCGCGCGCAGGTCGCCGCCGTCGTGCGGCGCGCCGAGGTCGTGCGCGAGGCGCTGGGGGAGGAGCGCGACCTCGCGCTCGACTTCCACGGCCGCGTCTCGGCGCCGATGGCGAAGCGGCTGATGGCGGCGCTGGAGGAGGTCGCGCCGATCTTCGTCGAGGAGCCGCTGGTGCCGGAGCTGGGCGAGCGGCTGCCGGGCCTGATCGCGGCCTCGCCGATCCCGGTCGCGACCGGCGAGCGGCTGTTCTCGCGCTGGGAGTTCAAGCATGCGCTCGACGCCGGCGTGACCGTCGTCCAGCCGGATCTCTCGCATGCCGGCGGGATCTCGGAGGTGCGGCGGATCGCGGCGCTGGCCGAGCTGTATGGCGCGGTGCTGGCGCCGCACTGCCCGCTCGGGCCGATCGGCCTCGCCGCCTCGTTGCAGGTCTCGTTCGCGACGCCGAACTTCCTGATCCAGGAGCAGAGCCTCGGGATCCACTACAACGTCGGCAGCGACCTGCTCGACTATCTGGTCGATCGCTCGGTGTTCGCCTTCGCGGACGGTACGATCGCGCGGCCGACGGCGCCGGGGCTCGGGATCGAGGTCGACGAGGCCGCCGTGCGCGCGGCCTCCGCGCGCGGGCACGACTGGCGGAACCCGATCTGGCGCACGTCCGACGGCGCCTTCACGGAGTGGTGATGAGCAGCAGCAGAGCAGCGGTCTTCAGCGAGGTCAGAGCGCAGCTGGGGGAGGGCCCGGTGTGGGACTCCGACGAGCAGCGGCTGGTGTGGGTCGACATCGACGGACAGCTCGTCCACGTCACCAGCGCCGACGGCGGCTCGACCCGCTCGTACGCGACCCCGGCACCGGTCGGCGCCGCCGCGCTGCACCGCGGCGGCGACCTGCTGCTGGCGGTCGGGATCGGCTTCGCGCGGCTGTCGCTCGACGACGGCGCGATCAGACCGCTGGTCGACGCGCCCGGCGTCGACGCGGCGATCGCGCGCATGAACGACGGCGAGGTCGACCCGGCCGGCCGCTACTGGGCCGGCACGAAGGCCTACGACAACACGCCCGGCGGCGGCACGCTGTTCCGGCTCGACGCCGGCGGCCACGTCGAGACGGTGCTGGCGGGCGTGACGATCTCCAACGGCCTCGCCTGGTCGCGCGACGGCGGCACGCTCTACTACGTCGACACGCCGACCAGATCGATCCAGCGGTTCGCCTTCGAGATGGCCGGCGGCACGCTCGGCGCGCGGGCGGTCCACGCCGACACGAGCGCGCTGAGCGGCTCCCCCGACGGGATGACGATCGACGCCGACGGCAATCTCTGGGTCGCCTTCTGGGGCGGCTGGTGCGTGCGCTGCTTCTCGGGCGCGGACGGGTCGCTGCTGGAGGAGATCGCGCTGCCGGTCGAGCAGTGCTCGTCGGTCCAGTTCGGCGGGCCGGAGCTGCGCACGCTGTTCGTCACCAGCGCCTCCGTCGGGCTCGACGCGCAGCAGCTCGCCGGCCAGCCCGACGCCGGCCGCGTCCACGTCGTCACGCCGGGCGCCGAGGGCGTCGCGACGCGGGCGGCGACGGTCTAGCCGGCGCGGCGGCCCGGCGTCGCGCGCGTCAGGCGGGCGGCGCCGGCGGCTCGGCCGCGTCGGCGGCAGCCGGCGGCGGGGCGGCGGCGGGCGGGAAGCGGGACTCGCCCTCCTCGGCGACGGCCCTGAGCCGGTCGGCCAGCTCCTTCGTCGCCTCGATCAGTCTCTGGCGCTCCTCCCACAGCCGCTCGACGTCGTCGTCGAGCGCCCGCACGCGCGCGACCGCGTCGTCGTGCAGCTCTCTCGCCTCGCGCTCGGCCGCCTGCACGCGGTCGTCGGCGGCGGCGCGCGACTCGTGCGTCGTCTCGTCGGCGGCCTGCTGCGCCTGCTGCAGGATCGCCGCCGTCTGCTCGCCGACCCGCTCCAGCGCGCGCTGGACGGCGACGGTCGGCGCGGTGCGCTGCTCGAAGGTCTCGATCGCGGCGGTCACGTCGGCGACGTAGGCGTCGACCGCCTGCACGTCGTAGCCGCGCCAGACGACCGGGAAGTCGGGCGCGCGCAGCGGCTCGAAGTCGGGTGCCTCCGGATCCAGCCGCGCCAGCGCCTGCGTCGGCGCGAGCGCGTCGAGCGGGTGCAGCGGCGCCTCCTCCGCGACGCTCTCGCCGCTCGTCAGCGGGTGGGCGGCCGTCGGCGGCTCCGCGCCGGGCGGCGGGGCGTCGGCGGCGGGCGGCGGCGCGTCGGCGAACGGCGGGGCGTCCGGGCTCGGCGCGTCCGCGACCGGCGCGTCGGCGTCGTCGGCCTCCGCGAGCGCGTCGAACGGGGCCGTCATCTCCTCGGTCGACTGCGGGTCGACCGGCTCGTCGTCTCTGTCGTGCGCATCGAGGTCCACGGATGGACCTTATCCCCTCGGGCGGGCGGGCTGACACCCCGCCCGCACTCCTGCGCGCCCGGCCTGCGCGCGACCCGGCCGCACGCGAGCCGCTTGTGAAGATCGCGTGAGAATCGCCGCCGCAAACCGCTTCCTTCGTGGCACGCCAGTGTTCGATCGGTCAAACTTGACTTTCTCGCTCCATAAAGGAAACAAGAATGATCTTCCGGCAGCTGATCGATCGCGACCTCGGGTGCGCGTGCTACCTCCTCGGCGACCACGGCCGCGGCGTCGTCGTCGACCCGGGGCTCGACGTCGAACGGATCCTCGCCGTCGCGGAGGAGGAGTCGCTGCAGATCGAGCTGATCGTCGAGACGCACGTCCACGCCGACCACGTCTCCGGCCGCGCGCTGCTGGCGGCGCGGACCGGCGCGAGCGTGCGGCTGCCGGCCGGCGGCGGCTACGACGAGGGCGCCGGCGAGCCGCTGCACGACGGCGACGAGCTGGCCGTCGGCGACCTGCGGCTGACGGTGCTCGCCGCTCCCGGCCACCGCCCGGAGCACATCGTCGTGCTCGTCGCCGACAGCTCCCGCGACCCGCGCCCGTGGCTGCTGCTGAGCGGCGACTCGCTGCTCGTCGGCGATCTCGCCCGGCCCGACCTCGCCGTCGACCCGCACGACGGCGCCGCCGCGCTGCATGCGACGCTGACCCGCCTCGGCGCGCTCGACGGCGCCGTCGAGCTGTGGCCCGGCCACGTCGGCGGCTCGCTCTGCGGCGGCCCCGGGCTGTCGCGCAAGACCAGCTCGACGCTCGGCTTCGAGCGCGCCGTCAACCCGCTCCTGAACGTCGCCGCCGACGAGTTCGCGAGCCGCCTGATCGCCGGCCTGCCGGCCCGCCCGCCGACCGTCGCCGCCGTCGTCGCGCGCAACAGAGGCCGCGTCCCGGCCGCGACCGCGACCGCCGCGCTGCCGCTGCTCGACGGCGCCGAGCTGGCGCGCGCGCTGCAGGCCGGCGCGACGCTGCTCGACGGCCGTCACGCCGACGCCTTCGACGCCGGTCACCTGCCGGGCGCGCTCAGCCTCGCGCTCGGCGGCAGCGGCCTCGGCACGCGCGCCGCCTGGGCGGTCGACCCGACCGACGAGCTGGTCGTGCTGGCCGACGACGAGGCCGGCGCGCTGCGGCTGGCGCGGTTCGTGCGCGCGGTCGGGCTGGAGCGCGTCCGCGGCGTCGTGCCGGTGAGCGACGGCGGCGGCCTGCCCGCCCTCGCCGCCGCCGCCGGCACGCCGCTTGCGCAGACGCCGCCGATCGTCGTCGCCGAGCTGCCGCGCCTGCTGGCCGGCGAGGCGGTCACGCTCGTCGACGTGCGCGACGCGCCGGAGTGGGGCAGAGGCCACCTCGCGCGCGGGATCCACCTGCCGCTCAGCCGCCTGAGAGCGGAGGCCGGGGCGCTGCCGGCCGGCCCGCTCGCGGTCGCCTGCGCCTCCGGCGGCCGCGCCGCCTTCGCCGCCTCGTGGCTGCGCGCGCAGGGCCACGACGCGCGCCGCGTCAGCGGCGGCGGGATCCCCGACCTGCCCATGCTCGGCGTGGAGCTGGTCGCGGCGTAGCGGGCTCGCCGGCCGCGACGGGAGTGCGGCGCGACGCGCCGCGCGGACGCCGCCGCTGACGATCGCCGACGGCACCCGCAAGCTGCTGCGGATGAAGGTCGGCGCCTCGATCAGGCTGACGAAGAGAGTCACCAGAGGCGAGTGCAGACGGCTCAGAGGGCCGGGGGTGCGGACCTGCTGGCAGCGGACGGTCGTCGTCAGAGCGACCCGCTTCGGCTGAGCCGCCGGCGGCGCGATTCGATCTCGTTGCCGGCTCTAGGCGCAGGGCCGGTCGGCGCGTAGGATCGCGCAATCATGGCGACGATCACTGAGCACGAAGCGGCGCAGGTCGAGGCCGCAAACAAGACCGGCAAGACCCCGGTCGTCTTCGTTCACGGCCTCTGGCTGCTGCCGAGCAGCTGGGACAACTGGGCCGAGCTGTTCGCGGCCGCCGGCTACGCGCCGCTGACGCCGGGCTGGCCCGACGACCCCGAGACGGTCGAGGAGGCCAACGCCAACCCCGACGTGATGGCGAAGAAGACGGTCGGCGACGTCGCCGACCACTTCGAGGACGTGATCTCGGGGCTCGACAAGAAGCCGGCGATCGTCGGCCACTCGTTCGGCGGCCTGCTCTCGCTGATCCTCGCCGGTCGCGGCCTCGCGCAGGCGTCCGTCGCGCTGTCGCCGGCGCCGTTCCGCGGTGTGCTGCCGCTGCCGATCTCGGCGCTGAAGTCCTCCAGCCCGGTGCTGAAGAACCCCGCCAACCGCAACCGCGCGGTGCCGCTCACCTACGAGCAGTTCCACTACGCGTTCGGGAACGCGCTGGAGGAGGACGAGGCGAAGCAGCTCTACACGCAGTACGCGGTCCCGGCCGCCGGCATCCCGCTGTTCCAGGCGGCGACGGCCAACCTCAACCCGTGGACCGAGGTGAAGGTCAACAGCAGAGCGGAGAACCGCGGACCGGTGCTGATCGTCGGCGGCGAGCACGACCACACCGTCCCGTGGGCGGTCTCCAACGCCGCCTACAAGAAGGAAGCGCGCAACGAGGCGGTCACCGAGATCGTCAGAGTCGACCGCGGCCACTCGCTCACGATCGACGCCGGCTGGCGCGAGATCGCCGAGCTGTCGCTGAGATTCGTCACGAGACACGCGAAGCCGTAACGCGTCGTCGTCGTCGTCGCCGGCGGCGGCGGGGCGCTACCCCGCTCCGCCGCCGGCCGCACGCAGGGGACCTCCCCGATGCGCCGTGAGCGGATCGCCTGCACGATCGGGCGATGCCTTCACGGACCCTGTGCGCGACGCTGGTCGCGCTCGCCACGACCGCGGCCGAGCTGCCGGCACCGGCCGCCGCGACGATGCTCGTCTACCGCGACGGCAACGACGTCTGGGCCGCCTCGCCGGACGGCGCGATCAAGCAGCGCGTCACCAGCGACGGCAGAGCCGACCTCTACTACGCGTTCCCGTCGGGCGACGACGCCGGCACGATCACCGCGATCAAGGGCTTCTCGACCAACCGCGTGATCTGGACGCTGCCGCGGGGCGCGGCGGGGCCGACCGTCAACGTGATGCCGTGGCGGATCTCCGGCGGCGTCAACATCGGGCCGCTGTGGGCGCGCGTGAAGCCGACGATCGGCTCGCAGCTCGCCTACACCTACTTCCTCAACCACGGCGTCTGCAGCGGCTGCGGCCTGGAGGAGCGGGTCGCGGTCGTCAACCCGGCCGCGCCCGGCAGCCCGACGATGCCGGCGGTCGACCAGCCGGCCAACAGCCGCCCGACCTGGTTCGGCGACCGGCTCGTGACGGCGAGAGGCGGCGCGATCTGGTTCGAGACGCAGCCGCTGCAGTTCAGCAGCTGGCTGAGCGACCCGAACAACCCGATCCTGACCGGGGCGGAGGTCGACCGCGCCGGCACGCGCCTGCTCGTCACGCGCTCCGACGGCCGCGTCGTCTACGCCCACTGGCGCGGCACCGTCGGCAGCACGAGCGGCAGCGTCACCGCCCAGTGCCTGCTGCCGTCGGCGACGGTCGAGTGGGCGGCGCTGTCGCCCGACGGGGCGCAGGTCGCCTGGAGCGACGGCAGCGGCCTGCGCGTCGCGACCGTCGGCGCGACCGGCGCGACGACGTGCGCGACGAGCGGCACGGTGCTGCTGTCGGCGACCGGCACGACGCCGGCCTTCTCGACCGCGACGCTGACGCTGCCGAGAGATCCCGATCCCGGCAGAAGAGAGCCGCAGGACCCCGGCAGAGACCCGGCCGACCCGGGCAGAGACCCCACCGATCCCGGCAGAGACCCGGCCGATCCGGGCAGAGATCCCACCGACCCCGGCGAGCAGCCCGCCGATCCGGGCAGAACCCCCACCGATGTGGGCAGAGTCCCCACCGGCCCCGGCGACCTGCCTCAGAGAAGACCCGAGCTGACGCCGACCGGCGCGGTCACCGTCGCCGTCGCCAGAAGCGCCCGCGCGAGCGCGCTCAGAGGCGGCCTGCGCGTCACCGTCAGCGCGCCCGCCGCCGGCAGGCTCGCCGCGACGCTGACGCTGAAGCCGGCCGGCAGAGGCGCACGCAGCGTCCGCGCCGCCGGCGCCACCGTCACGCTCGCCGCGCCCGGCCGCCGCGCCTTCACGCTCAAGCCCTCGCGCGCCGCCGCCCGTCAGCTGCGCCGCGGCGCGCGGCTGACGCTGCGGATCGCCTTCGCGCCCGCGAGCGGCCGCGCGGTCGTCCGCACCACGACCGTCACCGTCAGATGATGAGAGGACCACGCCAGATGACCCGCACCCCGCTCGCCGCGCTGGCCGCGCTGGCGCTGCTGCTGACGTTCGGCGCCGCGAGCGCCGTTGCCGCCCCGCCGCCGAAGTTCAGCGTCTCGCTCTACGTCAGCTCCGTCGAGGAGTCGAACCTCGAAGAGGGCGGCTATCCGGACAGATGCAAGAGCTGGACGCAGGGCAGAAGCACGCTCGTCTACGACATCGAGGCGGATGCGCCGTTCACGCTCGGGCTCGTCGTCAGCGGCCTCGACGACTCGGTCTTCGCGCTGATCCCGCGCGGGCCGGTCTGGATGAACGACACCCGCCGCTTCTGGAAGACGAGAACCCACGTCGGCGACAACACGTCCGAGTGCTCGCCCTGCGGCCCGCTCAGCGAATACGGCCTCTGCACCGGCGCGCTGCCGGACAGAGTCGAGTCGGACCAATGCGGCGGCGACCGCAAGACGCGCGGCGGCGCGCTCGCGCTGACGGTCAGCGGCAGCTCGATGATCGTCTCCGGCGGGCCGATGGCGGACCTGTCGAGATGCAAGGCACCGCGCAACGGCGTCGTGCCGATGTTCTCGGCCCAGCCGAAGTTCACGCCGATGCGGATCCCGGGCGCGACGAAGCGGCTGCTGCGGCTGAAGCCCGGACAGCAGACGAGATTCCAGCAGAAGCGGAGAAGAGGCGCCTGCGACAGACTCAGAGGGCCGGGGCTGAGAACCTGCTCGGAGCAGGTCGTGATCATGCGCGCGAAGCGCCTGCGCTGAGCGGCCGGGTGAGGGCGGCGGTCGGCCGGCTAGGCTCGACCGCATGCCCTCCGATGCGATCGTCACGATCTTCACCGACCCCGGCTGCCCGTTCGGCTTCAACGCCCAGCGGCAGGATCTCCAGCTGCGCTGGACCTACGGCGAGCACGCCGACGTGCGCGTGCGGATGATCGTGCTGAAGTCGAGACCGCTGGAGTTCGAGCCGGGCGGCTTCCTGTCGCCGGCGAAGCTGGTCGCCAACGGCACGCACCTGCGCGACGAGCACGGGATGCCGATGGAGGTGCGCGCGCCCGAGCGGCTGCCGGCGACGCGGCCGGCCTGCAAGGCCGTGATCGGCGCCCGCCTCGACGGCGGCGAGGCGGGCGGCGACCGGCTGCTGCGCGCGATCCGCGTGCGCGTCCACTCGGCCGGCGAGCTGATCGACCAGCCGGCGACGCTCGCGGCTGCCGCGGCCGACGTCGGCGTGGGCGAGCCGACGCTGCGCGGCTGGCTGGAGAGCGACGCCGTCGAGGCCGAGCTGGTCGAGGAGATGGCGGCGGCGCGGACGCCGGTGCCGGAGGCGCTCGCGCTGCCGCACAAGCTCGCGCGCGAGGGCGAGGACGGCTGGCGCTACACGGCCTCCTCGACGGTCGTCGAGTCCGGCGAGCGGCGCGCCGCCGCGCCCGGCTTCCAGCCGTGGGCGGCGTACGAGGTCGCGTTCGCCGCCGCCGCGCCGCAGCTGCCGCGCAGAGCGGCGCCGGAGTCTGCCGAGGAGCTGCTGGCGTGGGCGCCGTATCCGCTCGCGACCGCCGAGGTCGCCGCCGTCCGCGGCGTCTCGATCAAGCACGCCCGCGCGGAGCTGGAGGCGTCGCCGGCGACGCTGGCGCCGTACGCCAACGACGGCTACTGGTCGCTGCCGTAGCCGCTACCGTGGGCGGTATGGAGGAGTGGAAGCGAGCGGCCCTGCGCCGCGCGATCGTCCCGCTCGTGCTGATCGTCGCCGGCGCGGTCGTCGCCTCGGTCACGAGCGACACCGCCCAGGCGGTCGGCTTCGGGATCTTCGGCGTCGGCTGTGTCGGCGCCGTCTCGCTCTTCTTCCTCGAGGTCGGCTACAGCGAGGATCGTGCCCGCGCCGCCGAGAGACGCGAGCGCGAGGGCGGCGGCCGCTCCTAGGTCGGCGTGCCCGGCGCGGCCGGGGCGCCTTCGAGGTCCTCGACGCGCAGCCAGTGGTCGATCAGGCCGTCGCTGACGTGGAAGGCGGCGCGGGCGGTGTTGCCGGTGCCGCTGCCGCAGGCGCCGCCGGGGCGCTCGGTCAGCCTGAACGTGACGATGAAGAAGCCGTCGCGGGCGGGGCGGGCCGAGATCACGTCGGCGCCGCACGGCAGCGAGCGGTTGAAGGCGCGCGCCTGCGCGCGCGTCTGCAGGGCGACCGGTCTGGTGCCGTTGGCGACGGCGCTGGGGAGGGCGAAGAAGCGGGCGGCGCCGGCGACGTCGCCGCGCTGCAGCGTCGCGGCCCAGGCGCGCACGACGGCGAGGTCTCTCGCGTCGACCGAGCGCGCGCCGCTGCCGCCCGGCGTGGTGCCGGTGGGGCCGGGCGTCGTGGTGCCGCCGCCGGGCGTCGTGCGGAGCGCGTCGGGCGCGCCCGTCGCGCCGTCGTCTCCGCCTCCGCCGCAGCCGGCGAGGCAGAGCAGGAGCGCGGCGAGCAGGGCGAGCGGCGTGAGCGGTCGGCGTGCCATCACTGATGACAGTACGCCGCCCGCGTGCGCGCGGATGCGCCGGGCGCGCCGCCTGGTCGCAGCGCGCACCGTCGCGAGGGTGCTGCGGGTCGGTTACGGCGTGACCGCGATGTCGACCGGACCGGTGACGGTCGGGTCGCAGTACTGGTCAGGCCCGGACGTCTTCGTCGCGGTCGCCGAATCGGTGTGGTATCTCCACGTCGGCGGTCCTGCGGCGACGAGCGGCACGTTGACGTTGCTCGCCGCGTAGCTGCACGTGACTCTCACGAATATGAGGATCGTCGCGCTGAGCGTGACGTTGATCGTGTCCGCGGTGACCGAGCTGTCCGGCTGCGTCGTGAGCGTCGTGTTGCCCGACGTTCTCGCCGTGCCGGCGATGCCGCTGACGGTGCAGCTGCCCGAGGTCGGGCTGACGATCACGTTCGCGGGCGGCGTGCCGGTCGACGACGCGTTCAGCGTGCAGCCCGAGATCGTTATCGCCGTCGTGCCGGCGGAAGCCGGCGCGGCCGCGATTGCGGCGGTGGTCACTACAGCGGCGACGAGCGCCGCGAGCCGTGCTGGACGAAGCATGGCATCTCCCCTGAATCGGATGACTCCGGTCCCCGGCGCGACGATAACACCACTAATCAGGATTTCTCAACTGGTCAGAAAAGACTAGGGCGGCGCGGTGGCCGCCCCAGTCGTCCGATCGGTGGAGGCCGCTCGCCGAGCTAGCCGAGCTGGTCGACGACGTAGTCGACGCAGGCGGTCAGCGCCTTCACGTCGTCCGGCTCGATCGCCGGGAACATCGCGACGCGCAGCTGGTTGCGGCCGAGCTTGCGGTACGGCTCGACGTCGACGATGCCGTTGGCGCGCAGCGTCGCGGCGACCGCGGCGGCGTCGATCTGCTCGTCGAAGTCGACCGTGCCGACGACCAGCGAGCGCTTCGCCGGGTCGGCGACGTAGGGCGTCGTGAACGAGGTCGCCTCGGCCCACTGGTAGAGGTGCTGCGAGGAGGCGGTCGTGCGCGCGACCATGCCGTCGAGGCCGCCGTTGGCGTTCATCCACTCGAGCTGGTCGTTCAGCAGCACGAGCGTCGCGACCGCCGGCGTGTTGTAGGTCTGGTCCTTCTTCGAGTTGTCGAGCGCGGTCGTCAGCGACAGGAACTCGGGGATCCAGCGGTCGCTGGAGCCGATCTCGGCGATCCGCTCCTGCGCGGCCGGCGACAGCAGCGCAAGCCACAGGCCGCCGTCGGAGGCGAAGCACTTCTGCGGCGCGAAGTAGTAGACGTCGGCGTCGGCGGCGTTCACCGGCAGGCCGCCGGCGCCCGAGGTCGCGTCGATCAGCACGAGGCCGTCGCCGACGCGCTGCACCGGCACCATCACGCCGGTCGAGGTCTCGTTGTGGGCCCAGCCGATCACGTCGGCGTCGGGCTGCGCGGCGGGGGCGGGCGCGTCGCCCGGGTCCGCTCTCGTGACGATCGAGTCGCCGAGGAACGGCGCGTCGTCGGTCGCCTTCGCGAACTTCGAGGAGAACTCGCCGTAGACGAGGTGGGCGGCGCGCTCGCGCACGAGCCCGAAGGTGGCGGCGTCCCAGAAGGCGGTCGTGCCGCCGTTGCCGAGCATGACCTCGTAGCCGTCGGGCAGCTGGAACAGCTCGCGCAGGCCGGCGCGGACGCTGCCGACGAGGTTCTTGACCGGCTTCTGGCGGTGCGAGGTGCCCATGATCGCGGCGCCGTCGCCGCTGACGAGGCGGGCGAGCTGCTCGGGGCGGACCTTCGAGGGGCCGCAGCCGAAACGGCCGTCGGCCGGCTTCAGATCGTCGGGGATCGTGACGGTGGTGTCAGACATGCGGGGTCCTCTCGCGTGGATGGAACGACGACGGGCTTGCCCAGGCGCGCGGCGGAGAGAACCACGTCGCCGGTCCCCGGTGGTGCTCCACCTGTGAACGCCAGTCCCGGCGACAGGCGCATCCTAGCGCGTGCGATCATCCGCAGATGGAGTCGTTGGAGTCGATGCGCGTCGACAGATGGCTGTGGGTCGCGCGCCTGGTCAAGACCCGCGCGATCGGCGCGGAGGCGGTCAAAGCCGGCCGCGTGAAGGTCAACGACGTGCAGGTCAAGCCGGCCAAGGAGGTCAGAGCCGGCGACCGCCTGGAGCTGCGCAACGGCGAGCTGCGGATCGCGGTCGTGATCCGCGGCGTCGCGAAGATGCGCGGCTCGGCGAGAGTCGCCGCCGTCCTCTACGACGAGACCGAGGAGAGCGTCGAGCTGCGCGAACGGCTCGCGCTGGAGCGCAGAATGGCGGCGCTGGGACAGCAGCACGACGGCGGCGGACGGCCGACCAAACGCGACCGCCGTCGCTTCGAGCAGGCACGCGAGCGCGACTTCCAGTAGCCGCTGGGGGACGCGTCCGGAGCCGTTCGGTGCGAGGATCTGCGGCATGAGAAAGAGCCTGGAAGCGGTGCCCGTCGAGCTGTGGCTGTGGGCCGCGCGGATCGTCAAGACGCGCGAGGCCGCCGCCGCGGCGGTCGCGGAAGGGCGCCTGCTGCTGGACGGCTCGCCGGCCGCGGCGGGCGCGCTCGTCCGTCCCGACGCGCGCCTGGAGCTGACCGAGGGCGAGACGACCACCCGCCTGCTGGTGCGCGCGACCTCGCGCCTGCGCGGCCCTGACAGCGTCGCGGCCGGTCTGTACCAGCCGCTCGACGAGGACGGCAGACCGATCGGCCGCGCCGGCGCCGTCGGCGCCTCGAAGGTTGCCCGCCGCGCCGCCGAGGACGCCGCCAACTCCCGCCGCGTCGCCCCCCGCGGCGGCGGTGGGCGCGGGCGCTAGGAGCCGCTAGCCCTCGCCGCCGCTGCCGGCGGCGCGGGCGGCGTCGGCGAGGGCGTCGACGTCGACCCTGGGGGTGTAGGAGACCGCGCTGACGACGGCCGCCTCGGGCGGTGCGTCGGCGGGGCGGGGCGGCAGCAGCGGGGCGGGGGAGCCGTCGGCGAGCTTGACGTAGCGCATGCCGCCGAGCAGGTCCTTGTCGTTGGTCAGCGCGACCGCGGTCGCGAAGCGGCCGGTCACGTTCAGCTCGCCCTCGAGGCCCGTGAAGGGGATGAACTGGGCGTCGAGGTGGCGGGCGAGGCGCAGCTGCAGGTCGACCAGCGACTCGCGCGAGGCGGTGCCGATCGGGTTGTCGATCAGCAGCGGGCCGGCGCGGCGGACGCCGCGCGTGCGGCCGGCGCGCTCGGCGGTGCGGACGGCCGAGACGGCGCAGAACAGCACCAGCTTGATCGTCAGCTCCTCGCCGCCGGAGAACTCCGGGCCGACGACCTCGATCGGGTGGTACTGGTCGTCGGGCTGCGGGTGGGGCTTCAGCACGGTCACCTCGAGGCCGTCGCGCAGAAGCGCCATCGTCGCGCCGAAGGCGAGGTCGAGGCCGCGCCGTCTGGCGCCGCCGGAGACCGCCTCGTCGAGCACGCGGCCGAGCGCCGACTCGCGTGCGGCGTCGTCGGCGAGCGCGTTGTGGCGCACGCGCGCGAACTGCTTGCCCGACCAGGCGCCGAGCGCGCTCTCGCGCGGCAGCGTCGTCGCGGCGGCGACCTTGTCGAGCTTGCGCACGCCCTCGGCGCCGACGGCCAGCAGCTGGGCGACGAGCGCCTGGCGATGGCGCTCCAGCTCGCCGACGGTGCGGTCGAGCTCGCCGGCGCGGGTGCGCAGCTCGCCCTCCAGCCGGCCGGCGTCGCCGGCCAGCGCCTCGCCCGCGCGCAGCGGCGCGGTGATCCCTCTCGGGATCCGCTCGTCGGCGGCGGCGACCGCGTCGTCGATCGCGCGCAGCCGCTCGGCCACCTGCTGGCGGGCGCTCGACTGGTCGCGCGTCGCCTGCTCGGCCGCGCGCACGACCTCGGTCACCTGCTCGTGGACCCGCTCGCGCCGCCGCACCCACGCCGGCAGCTCGCCGACGTGCGGGCGCGCGCCGGCGCTTGCGCCGCGGCCGGTGGCGGCCGCCGCGGTGGCGGCACGGACGCGGTCGGGCACGTCGAGGCGGTCGCGGCCGGCGCGCAGCTCGCCTAGCAGGTCGCGCTCGGTCTGCACGCGCTCGTCGCTGTCGGCGAGCTTGGCGCGCGTCGCGGCGGCGTCGGCCTCGCGCGCGGCGCGCAGCTCGTTCAGCTCGCCGAGCAGGACGGCGCCGTGGGCGGGATCCTCGGGCGTGAGCGTCGCCAGCAGCTTCGGCTCGCGCGTGCGGTCGGCCGGCGACAGCGCCTCGTTGGCGAGGTAGAGCCGTTCGGCCGCCTGCTCCTCGACGGTCGCCGCCTCGCCCTGGCGGCGCATCGCCTGCTCGTAGGACTCCTTCGCCTCGCGACGGCCGCGCGCGAGCGCCTCGGCGTCGATCCCGGCGCCGGAGCCGGCGAGCGCACGGGCGCGCTCGCGGACCTGCTCGCCGGCCCGTTCGAGGTCGGACCGCTGCGCGGCGGCACGCGCCTCGGCGCTGGCGAGGCGGGCGCGCAGCTCGCCGTCGGAGATGCGCGACTCCAGCAGCTGCTCGCAGACGAGCAGCCGCTCGGTCAGCTCCGGCAGCGCGCCGGCCTGCGCGGTCGGCTCGGCGCCGTCGAGCGGCAGCGCGGCGGCGCGGCGGCGATGCGTGTCGGCCTGGCCGCGGATCGTCGCGACGCGATCCTCCAGGCCCTTCGCGTCGCGGATCAGCTCGTCGCGCTCGCGGCGCAGGCCCTCGGCCTCGCCGGCGAGTCCGTCGACGCGCTCGGCGAGCCGCTCGAACTCGGCCTTCAGCGCGGACACGTCGAGGTCGTCGACGCCGTCGAGCCGCTCCAGCGCGCGCTCGCAGCGGCGCTCGGCTCTGTCGACCTCGGCCCGCTGCTGCTCCAGCTCGCGCAGCCGCGCGTTGTGGGCGCTGAGGACCCGCTCCTGCTCCTCGACGCGGCCGCGCGCGGAGGCCGCCTGCTCCTCGCGCCGGCCCAGCTCGCGCTCGACGGCGGCGAGCAGGCGGCGCTCGTTGCGGCCGGTCGCGGGCAGCAGCGCGCGCAGCGCCTCGGTCTCGCCGACAAGCACGGCCGCGAGCCGCCCGAGCCGCGCCGACAGCCTGCCCTGCGCCTCGCGCGCGAGCTTCAGCTCGGCGACGGCGGCGGAGATCTGCTCCAGCTCGCCCTCGGCCGCCTCGGCGTCGTAGGCGCCGGCGGCGGGGAGGAGGACCGCCGGACCGGCGGCGGCCTTCGCGGCGGTGGCGTCGCCGTTCGCGGCGGCTTCCGTGCGACCTGCGGCGGACGCGCCTCTGCGGGCGCGCGGCGCTCTCGTCAGCACCTCGTCGGCGTGCGCGAGCAGCAGCGGGCGGCGGGGCGGGCGGACGCGGGCGGCGGTCAGCTCCAGCAGCGCCTCGGCCGGGTCGCCGTCGAGCAGCACGATGCCGGCGGCGAGGCCGGGCTGGGCGGCGATCAGCGCCGGCAGCGCGTCGGCTCTGATGCGCTCGGCGAGGTGGCGCAGGGCCGGCTGCGCCTGCATCCCGATCGCCTCCAGCTCGTCGCAGATCCGCTCGACGTCGGACTCGACCGCGAGCAGCCCGTCGCGCTCCAGCGCGCGCTCGTCGGCGGCGCGCGCGTCGATCTCGTTGGCGAGCGTCGCGCGGCGGCCGTCCGCGGCGGCGCGCGCCCGCTCCAGCGCGCGCTCGGCGCCGGCCGGCTCGTCGAGCGGCTGCCAGTCGGCGGCGACGTCGAGCGCGTCGAACAGCGAGACCTCGGCATCGGCCGCGCCCGCGCCCGCTCCGCCGGCACCCGCGCCGTTCGCGTTCGCAGCGCTCGCGGAAACCCCGCGAGCGCCATTCGCGCCAGCGGCGGCGGCCGCGGCCGCGGCTCGGCGTCTCGCGGCTCTCTTCGGCGGCGCCGGGCGATCGCCGATCTCGCCAGCGAGGCGCGCGAGCGCGGCGTCGCGGCGGCGGGTCAGCTCGGAGGCGGCGGCGGCCTGCTCGGTCGCCTCGGCGGCAGCGGCCTCCAGCCGCTGTCTCGTCGCGACGCGGCGGACCTCCAGCTCGCGCAGCCGCTCGGCCAGCTCGTGGCGCTGGCCGATCAGGTCCTCGCGCTCGGCCTCGAACCGCTCGGCAGCGGCGGACGGCCGCTCGCCGTCACGCAGCAGCTCGTCGGCGCGCAGCCGCTCGGTCGCGCGCGCGAAGCCGTCGAGCTGCGCCTCCAGCGTGCCGCGGCGCTGCTTCAGCTCGCCGCTACGGCCGCTCAGCGACTCGATCTCGCCGCGCAGCCGCTCCTGCGCCGACTCGGCGTCGGCGAGCCTGCCGGCCAGGGTGTCGGCCTCGGCCTCGCGCGCGGCGGCCTCGGCCAGCAGCGCGCCGGCGAGCGCCAGCGCGGCGTCGCGCCGTTCCAGGCGCGCGTCGGCGACGCCGCGCTCCTGCTTCTCGACCCGCTCGGCCAGCCCGGCCAGCTCGCCCTCGCTCTCCGACAGCGCGACGAGCGTCTCGACCAGCTGCCAGGCGGTGTGCTCGGCGTCGGCGGCGCGGGCCGCGTCGGCGGCGGCGCGGACCGACTCGGCGGCGGCGTCGGACAGCAGCCGCTCGGTGCGGGCGCGCACGAGCTTCGTCTCGCCGTCGAGGTCGCGCTCGCGCGCCTCGAGGTCGCGGCGGCGGGTCTCCAATGGCTCGCGCTGCTCGGTCAGGCGGTCGAGCCGCTCCTTGCCCGTCGCCAGAGCGGCGTCGAGCACGCCCGCGAGCTGCTGCTGCGCGACCTGCGCCCGCTGCTGCTCCTCGCCGGCCTCCTCGCCGGCGCCGTGGGCGGAGGCGAGCTGCAGCAGCAGCGCCGCGACGTCGCGGCAGAAGTCGGCCTCGGCGGCGAGCGCCTCGCGGCGCGCGAGCTGCTCGGCGTGCGTCTGCACCTGCTTCTGCAGCTTCGCGAGCGGCTCGTCCTCCAGCACCATCTGCAGCACGAAGCGCGCGAACGACTCCGGCGAGTTGAAGCGCAGCTCGTCGTCGTCACCGCCCTCGGAGCGGTTGAGGCGCGCCTGGTAGCGCAGGATCGCGGGGTCGATCCCGGTCTCCAGCAGCGCGTCCTCCCAGCCTCTGACGCCGCCGACGGTGCGGAAGGCGAGCTGCGGATGCTGCTGCCCGAGCGCCTCCAGCGCCTTCACGAGGCCGGCGCGCGTGCGCCGCCGGCCGCCGTCGCGCAGCGGCAGCGTGTCGAGCCCGAGCACGCCCTCGGCCGGCTCGAAGATCCAGCGCGTCTCCTCGCCGTCGCCGCGCTCGAAGCTGTGGCCGGTGACGAGCAGGCGGTCGTCGTCGCGGTTCTGCCACTCGATCGCGACCGTCGCGCACTCGTCGCCCAGCACCAGCGGGCGCGAGGCGCGCTGCTGCTCGGCGGTCTTGGTGCCGTCGGTGCGGCGGGGGAGGAGCGCCTTGAACAGCAGGTACAGCAGCAGCGACTTGCCGCCGCCGTTGCGCAGCAGCACGACGGCGTTGGGCGCGGCGCGGCCGTCGGCGACGAACGACAGCGTGACGTCGTCGTAGCGGGCGTCGGTCGGCCCCGCGGCCTCAAGCCGTGCGCGGCGGATGCGCCAGTTCATGCGCTCGCCTCCGCGCTGCCGTCGCCGGCCGAAGCGCGCGCGACGGCGGCCTCCGCGGCGGCGTCGGCGTGCTCCGGCGTCTCAGGATGCGATGGGGCGACCTGCGACCACGCCAGCGAGCCGACCAGCTCGCGCGCCATCGCCTGCATCCGCCGCGTCGAGGCGTACGTCTCGCCCTTCACGATCGTGCGCAGCAGGCCCTGCTCGGCGAGCAGGTCGAGGCAGCGGACGACGACCTGGCGGGTGCCGACCTCGCGCTCGCGGCCGTCAGCGCCCTTCTTCGAGTTCGAGGTCTGGCGCCAGACGGTCCAGGCGCGCGCCAGGTCGGGCTCGTCGATCGGCGGGTCCAGCTCCTCGCCGCGCTCGCGCGCCTCCGCGTCGAGGCGGGCGGAGACGTCGCGCACGAGCCGGTCGACGTCGTCGACGTCGCGCCGCCGCAGCCGCTCGTTCGTGTCCTCCAGGTCCTCCGGGCGAGGGAAGAAGGCGACGAACGAGGCGACCATCGCGCAGGCGAGCAGCATCCGTCTCTGGACGCCGGTCGTCTGGCGCGGGAAGTAATCGGCCAGGCGCATGCGGAAGGGCGAGTCGGCGCCGGCGCTCGTCAGCAGCAGGCCGCCCTCCTGCGAGGCGTTGACGAGCCGCAGCCCGAGGCCGTCGATCGTCGCCTCGGTCGCGCCGCGCAGGGCCGGCTCGGCGAGGAAGCGGCCGACGAGCGCGGCGTGGTCCTCGCTCAGCGGCCCGCTGCGGGCGTTGAGCGACATCCGCACCAGCAGGCCGGCGTCGGCGGACAGTTCGGCGGTCGGGCTCATGCGGCCACCTCCACGGGCTCGTCCGCTTCAGCGGCGGTCTCCTCAGGCGCGGGCTCCGTCAGCTCGACCCGCTGCAGCAGCAGGCCCGGCGACGTCAAGGCGTCGTCGCCCTCCGCCGGCACCGCCAGCAGCGCGCTGCGCGCGCCCTGGCCGTGCAGCGTGCCCAGCTCGGGCGAGCGGTGGGCGAGCGCCAGCAGCGCGAGCGCGTGCGCCGTCTCCGGGTCCGCGGCTCTGCGCGCGAGCGCCGCCAGCGAGACCGGCTCGGCGCCGACCTGGTCCAGCAGCGCGCCCGCGGCGGCCACGCGCTCAGCGCTGAACAGCAGCGGCTCGCGGTCGGGCGTCAGCTCGATCTCGGCCACCTCGCGGCCGGTCTCGGGCGGCGCGGAGGGCTCGATCGCGAGCTGGTCGACGCCGGCCCACTCGCTCAGCAGCCGCGGCGCGCGCGCTCCCAGCGCGACCTCGACGAGCGCCATCAGCTCGTCGGCGGCGGAGCACTGCCACGACAGCACCTTCGTCAGCACCTCGTTGACGGGGTGGGCGTAGGCGCGGCGGGTGCGCGGCTGCAGGTGCTGGCGCTGCTGCTCCAACAGGAACGTGTCGCGCGCCTCGGCGATCACCTGCTGCAGCGACATGTGGCGGTCGAGGCATTCGTCGAGCAGCTCCACGGTCCGCGGGATCCAGCGGAAGTCGTCGTCCTCGGCGCGGTCGACGGCCGAGTCGATCAGCTGCTTGAGCCGCTCCTCGGCGCGGATCCGCTCGACGATGTGGTCGAGCGCGGCGCTCAGGCGCGGCGAGACGGTCGAGGACCAGTGCTCGCTGCGGAGGTCGCGCTCGGCCTCGCGCAGGTCGTCGCGGACCTGCTCCATGAAGCGGATCGACTGCATCCGGCTGTCGCGCGCGGCGAGGAAGGCCTCGTGCTGGCGGCCGCGCTTGACGAGGTGCTCCAGGCGCGCCTCGGCGGCGTGCTGGGCGGAGTCGATGTCGAGGTCGAGCGCGTCGACCAGCACGTTGATCGCCTGGTCGCGGGCGCGCAGGTGGTGGAGGCCGGCCTGCTCCGTTTCGTACAGCAGGAAGACGCGGTGGGTGCGGCGCACGCTGGTGCCGTCGGCGGCGCTGTCGAGCCACTCGGCGTCCTGCTCGTCGGTCAGCTGGCGCAGCAGCCACTCGGCGACGTGGCGGTGGTCGTCGTCGCTGCCGGCCGGGTTCTGGCGGGCCGCCTGCGCGGTCACCTCGGCGCGCGCCTGCTCCCACGTCGCGCCCGACTCCAGGTCCATTCGCACGGCGACGGCGTCGATCGCGTGCAGGCACAGCTCCGGCGCGCGGTAGGGCCGCAGGCGCGCGTCCTGCGAGCGCTGCCGGGCCTCCTCGATGTGCCCGATGCGGGCGGCGTAGAGGAGCGCGCGGGAGCGCCGCCCGACGGCTTCGTCGAGCGCACCGCCGAGCACGGCAGAGGGCGATGTCACAGCGACCTGGGACATGAAGGTCGAGCACCATAGCCGTCGCCGCCGACGGCCTGTTTTTGCCTGCTCAGCGGGTGCGGCGGAAGACCAGCTGCGCTCTGACGACGACGCAGGAGTGGATCCCGGTGCTGTTGATCCGGCTGCATCTGCCCGCGCGTCTGAGGACGTTGACGCGCCGCTCGGCACCGACCCGCAGCCGCAGCAGCGCGGCGCCCATCCCGGGGATCGCGGTGCGCTCGACGTAGATGTCGGCGCTCGGGCCGGCGTCGCCGCGGCGGTAGTCGAACTGCGGGCAGTCCTGGAGCGCGGTCGAGTCGACGCCGCCCTGCCAGTACAGCCCGCGTCCGCTGATCAGGATGTGCAGGCCGAACGTCTCGTCGCGGGGCCCGCACGAGCTGACGTAGTCGTCGTCCGGTCTCGGCGCCTCGTCGCAGCGGCCGTACTCGGTGTCGCAGGGGACGCACGGTCTGACCTGCGGGACGAGGTGGTGACGCCAGCCGACGACGCGCTCCAGCGACCCGCGCAGCTTTGCGTCCCGGTAGGCGTACCAGCCGCTGTCGAACCGCTCGGCGGTGAGCGTGCCGCTCGCCGCGCCCGCCTCCTGCACGATCCGGCCCTCGCCCTTCGTCCACAGTCTGCATCTCTGCGGCCACGGCTTGCTCTGCTCGCTCCAGCGGTGCGTGACGCTCGCGGAACGGAGCGTCCAGTCGAAGCTGCGGGTCTGGCGGTCGGCGGCCGGCGCGGGTGACGCCGTCGCGAGCAGCAGCAGCGCCGCGAGGGCGGTGCAGATTCGTGTGCGCATGGCCGCGATCATCGGCCGCCGGCGGCCGCGCGTCATCGCCCGAACGACCGCGACCGCTCGCCCGAAGGTCGGACCCGCGGCCGCGTCAGCCCTCGCCGCTCTCCAGCAGCGATCTCTGCTCGACGATCCGGCGCGCGACCTCGACCAGTCTCAGGTTGCGGTCGCGCGCGGCGCGCTGGATCCGCCGGAACGCCTCCGGTTCGGTGATCCCGGTCGCGGCGATCAGCAGGCCCTTCGCCTGCTCGATCGTCTTGCGGTCCTCCAGCGCCTGCTGCGCCTTGCTGACCTCGGCCTCGAGCGCGCGGAACTCCTCGTGGCGGCTGGCCGCGAGGCGGATGCCGGCGTCGAGCGCGCGGTCGTCGATCGGCTTCGTCAGGTAGGCGGAGACGCCGCTGGCGATCGAGCGCTCGATCAGCTCGGGGTCGTCGACGCCGGTGATCACGACGATCGGCCGCCGCAGCCCGGCCTCGCTCAGCTCGCGCGCGGCGGAGAGGCCGTCGAGGCGCGGCATGTCGACGTCGAAGAGGTAGAGGTCGGGCGGGTCGTCGTGCGCCAGCTCGACCGCCTGGCGGCCGTCGGCGGCGGGGCCGAGCGGCTCGTGGCCGAGGGCCTTCAGGCGCGCCGTCAGGGCCATCGCGATGACCGGGTCGTCCTCAGCGATCAGGATCCGCATCGCCGACATTGAAGCGCAGGACGGCGCTGGTCGAGCCGTCGAGCAGCGTCTCCAGCTCGAATCTGCCGTGCAGACCGCGCTCCGCGATCTGCCGCACGAGCGTCAGCCCGAGGCCGCTGCCGCCGATCGCCTCCGCGTCGTTGCCGCCGCCGTCGCGCACCTCCAGCCGCGCGATCCCGCCCTCCTCGCCGGCGAAGACGACCGTCACCGGCGGGCGGCCGTGGCGCAGCGCGTTGGCGACCAGCTCGTTCGCGATCACGCCGAGCTGCTGGGCGCGGGCGGCCTCCAGCCGCAGCTCGTCGGAGACGACGACGACCTCGTCGCCGGGCGAGGAGAGCGCCTCGACGACCGTCCGCAGCAGCCGGTCGGTCGCGACCGTCCCGCCGCGCTCGCCGGCCAGCAGGTGGTGGACGGCGGCGATCGAGCGGATCCGCGCGCCGGTCGCGTCGAACGCCTCCGCCGACTCGGGGTCGGCCGGGCGGCCGAGCAGCAGCAGGTCGGCGACCGTCTGCAGCGAGTTCTTGATGCGGTGGTGGGACTCGGCCAGCAGCGCCTGCTCCAGCTCGGCCGCGGCGGCGGCGCGCGCGGCCGCGGCGGCGGTCGCGCGGGTGGCGCGCGCGAGCGCCAGCGCCAGCACGACCGAGGCGCTCAGCAGCACCGCGGTGAGGACGACCTCGGCGGCGGACAGCGAGGCCGGCGCGACCGCCATCGCGGCGGCGTAGACGACCGCGGCGAGGCTCAGCCACAGCCACAGTCTGAGGTTCTCGTGCGTCAGCGCGATGAAGGGGAGGACGAGGAACAGCAGCAGGTCGAAGCGCGCCTCGCCGCCGCCGACGACGATCAGCGCGGCGACGAAGACGAGCAGCCCGCCGGCCCACAGGTCGAGTCGGATCGCGTGGCCGTGGCCGCCCGGCAGCTTGCTCCACGGCAGCAGGCCCATCCCGAGGTTCGCGACCGCGCCGGCGAGCGCGAGCGCGACGACGAGCGCCGAGTGGCGGGCGCCGACGTCGAGCGCGACCGCCAGCAGCACCGCCGCGACCGACAGCCAGCCGAGCAGCAGCCCGGCGCGGATCGCCTCGCGGCGCGCGGTCTGCGGTGAGGGGTCCACGTTCGAGAGCCTACGCGCTACCCTTGGGCTCGACGCGCTGTTCACGACGACGCTCGTCACCGGGTCCTGTTCGCCCGTTGCTCGCCGCCTTTGCTCGAGGCGGATCCCGCGACAGGAGCCCCGTCCACGTGAACAGTCTCGACCTCGCCCGTTGGCAGTTCGGCCTGACGACGCTGCTGCACTTCGCCGTCGTCGGCATCTCGATCGGCCTCGTGCTGCACGTCGCCTGGCAGCAGACCCGCTGGCACCGCACCGGCGACGAGAGATACCTGCGGCTGACGCGCTTCTACGGCAAGCTGATGCTGCTGTCGTTCGCCGTCGGCGTCGTCACCGGCATCCTGCAGTCGTTCCAGTTCGGCATGAACTGGTCGCGCTTCTCCGCCTACGTCGGCGACGTCTTCGGCGCCCCGCTGGCGCTGGAGGGGCTCGGCGCCTTCTTCGTCGAGGCGGTCTTCCTCGGCTTGTGGATGTTCGGCTGGGGCCGGCTGCCGAGACGGCTCCACCTGGCCTGCCTGTGGATCGTCGCGGGCGCGGCGGTGCTGTCGGCGTACGCGATCCTCGTCGCGAACACGTGGATGCAGCACCCGGTCGGCTACGAGCTGGTCGACGGCAGAGCGCAGCTGACGAACGTGCTGCCGGTGCTGTTCAACCTGAACCTCGGGCTGACGGTCGCGCACGTCCTGTTCGGTGCGC
The DNA here is from genome assembly GCF_030646155.1 of Conexibacter sp. CPCC 205762. GTDB lineage: Bacteria > Actinomycetota > Thermoleophilia > Solirubrobacterales > Solirubrobacteraceae > Conexibacter. The sequence continues at coordinate 9,963 of NZ_JAUTDN010000043.1, read as the reverse complement.
TGCTGGCGGGGACGACGGTCGTGCTGGCGGTGGCGGCGCTGCAGCTGCTGCGCGGGCGCGACGTCGAGGTCTTCCGCCCGTTCATGGCGTTCGGGCTGAAGGTCGGCCTCGTCGCCGCGCTCGGCGCGGCGACCTTCGGCCACTTCCAGGGGATGCTGGCGCTGAAGCAGCAGCCGATGAAGATGGCGGCGGCGGAGGCGCTGTACGAGACCGAGTCGCCGGCGGGGCTGTCGCTGTTCGCGCTCGGCGGCGTCTCGACCGACCCGGGCAGGCTGCTGCTCGACATAAAGCTGCCGGTCGCGCTGTCGGTCCTGAACGACTTCTCTCTCAGCTCGACGGTGCGCGGGATCGACGAGCTGCAGGCCGAGGCGGAGGCGAGATACGGCCCCGGCAACTACACGCCGGTCGTCGGGCTCATGTACTGGAGCTTCCGCACGATGGTCGGCGGCGGGACCGCGCTGATCGGTCTGCTGGCGTTCGGTCTGTGGCTGCTGTGGCGGGGCACGCTGTTCCGCTCCCGCCGCTACCTGAGGCTGCTGCTGATCGCGCCGGCGCTGCCGCTGCTGGCGCAGGCGGGCGGCTGGATCCTGCGCGAGGGCGGTCGGCAGCCGTGGATCGTCGAGGGCCTGCTGCGGACCGACGTCGCCAACTCGCCCAACGTCGGCGTGGTCGTGGTCGCGTTGTCGCTGGCCGGCTACCTGGCCGTCTACGGCCTCGCCTTCTTCTTCGCGGGCCGGACTGCCCTGCACGAGGTCGACGAGGGGCTGGAGGGCGAGCACTCGCTCACCCCCGCACCCGGTGCGGCCCGCCGCGCCTCGTCCGACCTCGCGCTCACGTACTAGGAGGCGCCGGCTCGATGCCCGATCTGACCGTCCCCGCGCCCGCCCTCGCTGCGTTCGCCGCGTCCATCGCGCCCGTCGCGTTCGCCGCCCCTGTCTTGCCTGCCGCCAGGAGAGCCGCCGATGCCTGATCTGACCGTGCTCCAGACGATCTGGTTCGTCGCGATCGTCCTGCTGTGGGGGCTCTACTTCGTGCTGGAGGGCTTCGACTTCGGCGTCGGCATGCTGATGCGCCGGGTCCGCCGCGACCACGACGACCGCCGCGTCGCCCTGCACGCGATCGGCCCGACCTGGGCCGCGAACGAGGTCTGGGCCGTGATCGCGGTCGTCGCGATGTTCGGCGCCTTCCCCGGCTGGTACGGCGCCTGGGCCTCGGCGCTCTACGTCCCGCTGACGCTGATCCTGCTGTCGCTGATCCTCCGCAACCTCGCGATCGAGCTGATCGGCAAGCGCGACGACCCCCGCTGGCGCCTTGCGTGGGAGCGCGTGCTAGTCGCCGCCTCGACGCTCGCGCCGTTCCTGTGGGGCATGGCCTGGAGCGCGGTCGTGTGGGGGATCGCGATGAAGGCGCCCGGCTCGGCCGATGCCGCCTCGGCTGCCGGCGCCTCCGGGGGTGCGGCGGCCTCGGCCGCTGGCGCCTCCGCGGGTGCGGCGGCCGATGCCGCCCGCGCGGCGGCCGGCTCGCTCGACGTGACCGCCGGCCCGCTCGACGTGATCTCGCTGTACTCGGTGGCGGGCGGCCTCGCCTACGTCCTGCTCTCGCGCGCGGCGGGCGCGGCCTTCCTGACGCTCCGCACGGCCGAGGACGTCCACGCCGCCGCCGCTCGCCAGCTCCGCCTCGCCGCCCCGCTCGCAGCCGTCGCCGTCGGCGGCTTCCTCGCCTGGACCCTCGCCGCCGCCCCCGGTACGCCGGGAGTCGTCGGCTGGCTCGCCGCCGCCGGCTGCTTCGTCGCGCTTGCGACGCTCGCGATCGCCGGCCTCCGCGTTGCGGCATCCGCCGCGAATCCGGGCGCGGCTGTCGCGAATCCGGGCGCGGCTGTCGCATTCGGCGCGGCGTGCGCGGCGGTGGCGCTGTTGCTTGTGAGCTGGTTCGCGCTGCTGTTCCCGGCGGGCATCGCCGGCGCTGACGGCGGCCCGGCGCTCGCGCTCGCCGACGTGGCCTCGGGCAGCTACTCGCTCTGGCTGATGACCGGTGTGACTGTGCTTCTGCTGCCGCTTGTGGGCGGTTTGCAGGCGTGGAGCTACTGGCTCTTCCGCCACCGGATCACGCGCGCCGACGTCGGCGCCCCGCCGCCGAGCCCGGTCGATCTCGTCGCCCGCCTCGCCGGCGGTCGTACCAGCGCTGACCCCGCCGCCGCCGGCCCGACCGCCGACACTCCCGCGGTCCCGCACGGCCCGGGCTTTCGTCGCCGGAGATCGTCGTGACACCCGCGCCCGCCGGCTCCGAGCCTGCCGGTCCCGAGCCTGCCGGTCCCGAGCCTGCCGGTCCCGCGCCTGCCGGTCCCGCGCCTGCCGGTCCCGCGCCTCCCGGTCCCGCGCCTGCCGGTCTGGCGTCCGCCGGCTCCGCGTCGGCCGCCTCCGCGCCCGCCGACCCAGCGCCCGCCGAAGCGACCCTCGACCCCAGAGCGGTTCATCGGCGGCTGCTGACGCTCGTGCCGCGGGCGCGGCTGCTGCTCGGCGGTGCGGTCGCGGCGGGGCTGGTGGGGGCGGGGCTGTTGGTCGTGCAGTCGCTCGCGCTGGCGCACGCCGTCGCTGGTGCTGCCTTCGACGGGCGTGACCTCGCCTCGCTGACGACCACGCTGCTGCTGCTCGCCGCGGCGGTCGTGGGGCGGGCGCTGCTGGCGGCGGCCGGCGACTGGCTCGGCCGGCGCGCGGCCGAGCACGCGATGGCGGAGCTGCGCCACCGGGTCGCGCGGGAGCTGCTGGCCGCACGGCCGCGGCGGGTCGAGCAGGCGCGCCGGGGCGAGCTGGCGACGGCGGCCGTCCACGGCGTCGACGCGCTCGCCGACTACTACGCGACCGCGGTTCCGCAGATCGCGCTCGCGGCCGCCGTGCCGCCGGCGCTCGTCGGCGTGGTGCTGTGGCACGACCCGCTCGTCGGCGTGCTGCTGGGGCTGACGCTGCCGCTGGTGATCGTCTTCATGGTCCTGGTCGGTCGCGAGAGCGCGGCCCGGATCGCCGAGCGGCGCCAGGCACTGGGCGTGCTCGGGTCGCACTTCCTCGACGTCGTGCGCGGCCTGCCGACGCTGCGCGCCCACGGCCGCGCCGAGGCGCAGGCGGCGACGCTCGGGCAGATCGGCGAGCGCTACCGGCTGGAGTCGGTCGCGGCGCTGCGGGTCGCCTTCCTGTCGGCACTGGTGCTGGAGCTGCTGGCGATGGTCGGGACGGCGGTCGCCGCGGCGGTCGTCGGCGTCCAGCTCGCCCAGGGAGCACTCGGGTTCGAGGCCGGCCTCGTCGTGCTGCTGCTCGCGCCCGAGGTCTACGCGCCGCTGCGCCGCGCCGGCCAGCGCTACCACGCCGCCGAGGACGGAGCCCACGCCGCCCAGGCGCTGCTGGAGCTGACCGCTGTGAGGTCGCAGCCCTCTGAGGGCCCCGATTTCACAGAGACCGTTTCGTTGCCCGCGGCGCTGACGCTGCGTGGGGTCCGGGTCGCGGGCGGGGACGGGCGGGCGGCGGCGCTCGGCGGGGTCGACCTGCAGTTCGCACCTGGGCGGCTGACCGCGCTCGTCGGGCCGTCCGGTGCCGGCAAGTCGACCGTGCTGCGGCTGCTCGCCCGCCTCGGCGAGCCTGACGCGGGTGCGATCGATGTCGGCGGCGTCGACCTGCTCGCGCTCGATCGCGGGCGCTGGTGGCAGCAGATCGCCTGGCTGCCGCAGCGACCGGCGCTGCTGCGCGGCCCGCTGCGCGAGACGCTCACGCTCCAGCACCCGGCCGCGACCGCCGCCGAGATCGAACGCGCCCTCCGCCGCGCCGCCGCGTGGGAGGTGATCGCCGAGCTTGCGCCGAAGGCCGATGAGGACGCGCTCCTGGACGGCGGTGCGTGGGCCGGAGCCACGGAGACACGACTTGCGCGTGCGCTTGCGACGCCCGTCGGCCCCGGCGGGCGGGCCGGCGCCGCGGAGACGCGGCTGACGCGTGCGCTTGCGGCGCCTGTCGGTGCCGGCGGGCGGGCCGGCGCCGCGGAGACGCGGCTTGCGCGTGCGCTTGCGACGGCCGTCGGCGCCGGCGGGCGGGCCGGCGCCACCGAGACGTGCCTGACGCGCGCGCTTGCGACGCCCGTCGGCCCCGGCGGGCGCGGGTTGTCGGGCGGGCAGACGCAGCGGCTGGCGCTCGCCGGCGCGCTGCTGTCGCCGGCGCCGCTGCTGCTGCTCGACGAGCCGACCGCCCACCTCGATCCCGGCAGCGCGGCAGCCGCCGCGGCCGGCATCCGCGCCGCCGCCGCGGGCCGAACCGCGATCGTCGCGACCCACGATCCGGCCGTGATCGCCGTCTGCGACGAGGTCGTCACAGTCCGTGACGGTCGTGCCGCCGCCTCGGCCGTGCTCGGAGCGGCCGCATGAGCGCGCTGGGCCGGCGGGGCGTCGCGGGCGGCCGCGAGCGGCTGCGGATCGTGCTGCTCGGCGCCGCGGCGGCGGTCGCCGGGACGGTGCTGCTGGCAGCCTCGGGCTGGCTCGTGACGCGCGCGGCCGAGCGGCCGCCGGTGCTGGCGCTGCTGGCGGCGATCGTCGTCGTGCGGGCGCTGGGGCTGGTGCGCGCCTTCGGCCGCTACGGCGAGCGGCTCGCGGCCCACGACCTCGCCTTCCGGCAGCTCGCGGAGCTGCGCGTCGGCTGGTACCGGCGCCTGATCGCCCGCCCGCGACGTGACCTCCGGACGTTTGACCCCGTCAGAGGGGGTCAAAGGTCCGCAGGTCATGACGGCGGGCCTGCCGGCGACGCCGCGGCGCTGCCGGCGGCCGACCTGCTCAGCCGCTTCGTCGTCGACGTCGACGAGCTGCAGCATCGCGACGTGCGCGTGCGCGGGCCGCTGCTGGTCGCGCTCGTCGCCTCCCTGACCGCAACCGCGCTCGCCGCCGTGGTGCTGCCGGTCGCCGGCATGGTGCTCGGCGCGGGGCTGCTGGCCGGCGCGATCGTGCCGTCGGCGCTCGCGTTCGTCTCCGCGCGCGGCGCGCTGCGCCGGCAGGGGGAGGAGCGGGCGGCGCTGGTCGACGAGCTGGTCGAGACGATGGACGCCGCGCCGCAGCTCGCGCTCGCCGGCCGCGGCGCAGAGCGGCTCGGCCGGCTCGATGCCGCGTCGGCGCGCCTGTCGCGCATCGCCCGTCGCGATGCTGCCGCCTCGGCGCTGGCGCAGGGGCTCGGCACGCTGATCGCCGGGGTGACGCTGATCGCCGTCCTCGCCGTCGCGATCGATCCCGCGGCCGCCGGCACGCTCGACCCGGTCTGGCTCGGCGCCCTCGCGCTGCTCGCGCTCGGCGCCTTCGAGCCGCTCGCGCCGCTGCCCGAAGCGGCGACCCGCGCCGTCTCCGTCGCCGCCGCCGAACGCCGCCTCGCGCAAGCCGCGCCGCCGATTGCGCAGGGTGCGCCACCAACCGCGCAAGCCGCGCCGCCGATTGCGCAGGGTGCGCCACCAACCGCGCAAGCCGCGCCGCCGATTGCGCAAGCCGCGCCGCGATTTGCGCAAGCCGCGCCGCCGTTTGCGCAAGCCGCGCCGCCGAGTGCGCAAGCCGCGCCGCGATTTGCGCGAGCCGCGCCACGGAGTGCGGAAGCCGTGGCGGAGGCGGCGGTGCTGCTGACTGCCCGCGGGATCCGGCACCGGCCGGGCGGAGCGGGGGCGGCGGTCGTGCTCGACGGGGTCGACCTGACGCTGCGGGCTGGCGAGCGGGCGGCGCTGATCGGGCCCAGCGGCGCCGGCAAGACCGTGCTCGTGCAGCTGCTCGCCGGGCTCACGGCAGCGGACGAGGGCGAGATCGCGCTCGGCGGGCGGCCGCTCGGGGTGCTCGCACCGGAAGAGCTGCGGGCGGGGGTGCGGCTCGCCGGGCAGGACGCCCACCTGTTCGCGACCTCGATCGCCAACAACGTCCGCATCGGGGCGCCGGAGGCGGACGATGCGCAGGTCGAGGCGGCGCTGCGGGCGACTGGGCTCGGGCCGTGGCTCGACGCGCTTCCCGACGGGGTTGGGACGCTCGTGGGGGAGGAGGGGTTCGCGGTCTCGGGCGGGCAGCGCCAGCGGATCGCGCTGGCGCGCTGCCTCGTCTCGCCGGCTCGCCTGCTGCTGCTCGACGAGCCGACCGCGATGCTCGACCCGCCGGCCGCCCGCGCCTTCCTCACGGATCTCGACCGCGCCGTCGGCGACCGCGGCGTGCTCGTGATCACCCACGAGCGGATCGGCCTCGACCGCTTCGACACCGTCCACGAGCTGCGCGACGGCCGGCTGGTGACGGTGACCGGAGGCCGGGTAGCTCCCACCACGTGAGCGCGATCGAGTTCCACGACGACCACGGCCGGCTCCACCGCGACGACGGCCCGGCGCGGATCCTGCCGAGCGGCCGCCAGGAGTGGTGGCGGCACGGGCAGCTCCACCGCGAGGACGGACCCGCGATCGTGCACGCCAACGGCTCGGTCAAGTGGTACCGCAACGGCAGACGGCACCGGGTCGGCGCACCCGCGTGCGTCTATGTCAACGGCACCGAGAAGTGGTACGAGAACGGGCTGCGCCACCGCCTCGACGGGCCCGCCGCGACCTACCCCGACGGCCGCCGCAGCTGGTTCGTCGACGGCGTCGAGGTGAGAGCGCCGCAGCGGCCACGCCGCTGACTGTGCACCCCGCCGCATCTGGGCGCGCGGCGCACGGGCCACGGCCGACGCGCGGGGCTCGTAGGGCGCACGCGCCACTGTGTGACAGGCGTCACCACGTCGCGCCACGAGCGGCCGCTACGGTGCACAGCCGTGTCGCCTTCTGGTCGCTTGCGCTTTCCCCTGGTCATCTTCGCCTTCGCGCTCTGCTCGTTCGCGATCGGAACGACGGAGTTCGTCACGATCGGCCTGCTGCCGGAGGTCTCTGACGCGCTCGACATCTCGACGCCGATGGCGGGGCATCTCGTCTCCGCGTACGCGCTCGGCGTCGTCGTCGGCGCGCCGCTGATGATCGCGATCGGGGCGAAGGCGCCCCGGCGCGCGCTGCTGCTGTCGCTGATGACGCTGTTCGTGCTCGGCAACATCGCCAGCGCGCTGGCGCCGAGCTTCGGCACGCTGTTCGTCGCGCGCGTGATCACCGCCCTGCCGCACGGCGCCGTCTTCGGCCTCAGCGCCGTCGTCGCCGCGCAGCTCGTGCCGGCCGAGCGCCGCGCCGCCGCGATCTCGCTCGCCTTCCTCGGCCTGACGCTGTCGAGCTGCATCGGCGCGCCCGCCTCGACGCTCGTCGGCCAGCAGCTCGGCTACAGAGCCGCGTTCGTGATGGTCACGGGCCTCGGCCTCGTCGGTCTCGCCGCGCTGCTGGTGACGATGCCGCGGCTGCCGCGGCCGGAGGGCGTCACGCTCAAGCGCGAGGCCGGCGTGCTGCTGAAGCCGCGCGTGCTCGTCTCGTTGTCGATCGCGATCGTCGGCTTCGCCGGGATCTTCGCCGCGATCGGCTACCTCGCGCCGATCCTCGAGAACGTCACCGGCTTCAACGAGTCCTCGGCGATCTGGGGACTGTCGGTCTTCGGCGTCGGCATGACCGCCGGCAACCTGCTCTCCGCCCGCCTGCAGCGCCACGTCGAGACGCCGCGCGACAGCGCGGTCCTGATGGCGCGCGTGCTGGTCGTCTTCACCGTCGTGCTGGCGGCGTTCGTCGGTACCTCGCACGTGCCGGTGCTGGCGGTGCTGAACGTGCTCGCGATCGGCGTCGTCGGCTTCAGCGCCGTGCCGATCCTGCAGGCGCAGCTGCTCGACATGGCCGCCGCCGCCCCGACGATGGCCTCCGCGACCGTCCACTCGGCCTTCAACATCGGCAATGCGCTCGGCCCGTTCGCCGGCGGCCTCGCGATCGACGCCGGCCTCGGCGACGCCTCCGCCGCCGGCGCCGGCGCGCTGCTCAGCATGGCCGGCCTGCTGATCGCCGTGCAGGCGATACGGATGGCGCCGGCGACGCCGATCGCGGCGCAGCCGGCGTAGCGTCGGCGGCACGTCACTCGCCCGCCGCACCGCCCGCAGCCCGCGGCGCCGTCGGCGACGCGGCTCCGCGCGCCGCCCAGCGCGGCCTCACGGCACCAGCACGACCTTCCCGACCGTCCGCCGCTCCTCCAGCGCGGCGTGGGCGTCGGCAGCCTGCGCGAGCGGGAACGTCTGCACGGCCGGCGTCAGCTCGCCGCGCGCGGCGGCCGCCAGCGCCTCCGTCTCCAGCCCGCGGATCCCGCCCGGCCGGCCGAAGACCGCGTGCCCGATCTCGAAGCCGGCGCGGATCCCGCGCCGCTCCAGCTCCTGCGCGCCGAGCGACAGCGGCTCGCCTGAGGACCAGCCGTAGGTGACCAGCCGCCCGCCCGGCGGGAGCAGCCCCACGGCCTCGTCGGCGATCGTCCCGCCAACGCTTTCGAAGACGACCGACAGCTCGTAGCCGCCGAGCCGCTCGCGCACCGCCTCGGCCCAGCCGGGCACGCCGTAGTCGACGGCGATCTGGGCGCCGAGCGCGCTCGCGCGGGCGACCTTCTCGGGCCCGCCGGCGACCGCGACGACGAGCGCGTCGGCGCGCAGGGCGGCCTGCACCAGCAGCGTCCCGAGCCCGCCGGCCGCCGCCGTCACGAGCACGACGTCGTCGGCGCCGAGGCGCGCGGTCTCGAGGATCGCGAGCGCCGTCCGCCCGGTGCCGATCATCGCGACCGCCTCGCCGGCACCGAGCCCGTCGGGGAGCGGGTGCAGCGAGGAGGCGGCGGCGATCGTCCGCTCCGCATAGCCGCCGTGGCGCGGCTCGCGCCCGAGGTGGACGACGACCCTGCGGCCGAGCCACGCCGGCTCGACGCCCGGCCCGACCTCCTCGACCTCGCCCGCGACCTCGCGGCCGGGCACGTGGGGGAGCGCCGGCAGCGGCGTCGGCGGCCCGACCTGGCCGGCGCGCAGCGAGGTGTCGAGCAGGTGGACGCCCGCGGCCTCGACCCGCACGGCGACCTCGCCGTCGCCGGGCTGCGGCGCGTCGATCCGCTCGTAGCGGAGGTTCCCGGGCGGGCCGAACTGATGGAGGCGGATGGCGTGCATGCGCGCCACCGTACGTCTTCAAGCGCGCTTGAAGTCAAGGGCCGCGCCGCGGGGCGCATCACGCGAGGCGAGTGGACGGCGTCACGCGGGGCGGCGCGGGCCGCGCCAGGCCGCCGCGGGACCTCCCCGATGTGCGCCCGGCGGCGGCGCCGTAATTTCGGCCTCGCTCCCGGCAGAGAGGCAGTGTGACCATCCTCAGACGCAGTGACGAGCGCGACGACGGGCGTTGGGCCGTCTACGACCGCCACGTCGGCGCGATCCGCGCCTATGCGGCCCGGCGGGTCGAGCGCGACGCGGTCGACGACGTCGTCGCCGAGACGTTCGCGGTCGCCTGGCGGCGGCTGCCGCGCGAGGCCGATCCGCTGCCGTGGCTGTACGGCGTCGCGCGCAAGGTCGTCCACGGCCACCGCCGCAGCCACGCGCGCCGCGGCGCGCTCGTGCAGCGGGTCGCCGGCAGCGGCGCGGCGCAGGCGACCGCCCCGCCCGACCCGGCCGAGGCGATGAGCGGCGATCCTGCTCTGGCGCGCGCCTTCGCGACGCTGACCGAGCAGGAGCGCGAGGCGATCCGCCTGGCCGCCTGGGAATGCCTCGACAACGACGCCGCCGCACGCGCCGCCGGCTGCTCGCGCGCGACCTTCGCCGTCCGCCTCTCGCGCGCCCGCGGTCGGCTGCGCAAGGAGCTGGAGGCAGCGCCGCCCGCCCCCGCCGCACCCCCGCACGCCTCGCCCCTCCCGACCCTGGAGCCCGCCCGATGAGCCTCGACCATGACGACGACCTGATCGCGCGCATGCGGCGCTGCGACCCCGCGCAGGCGACGCAAACGCGCACCGCGACGGCGCCCGCCGCGCGCGCCGCCGTCACGGAGGCCCGCGCCCGCCGCGGCGCCCGCGCGCGCCGCCGC
>NZ_JAUTDN010000042.1 GCF_030646155.1 Conexibacter sp. CPCC 205762 | reverse complement strand
GGCGAGCGCCGCCGTCGCAAGCCGCGCCGCCGGCCGCCACCCGACGACGGCGCCGGCGCCCGAGCCGGAGCCCGCGCCACCGCCCGCGCCCGCCCCGGAACCGCCCGCGCCCGCCCCGGAACCGCCCGCGCCCGCATCGCTGCTGGCGCCCGTGTCGCCCGCCGCGAGCTGGTTGGCGAAGATCCCGCCGCCGGCTCCCCCGACGCGGAATGCCGCGACCGCCTGCGCGTTGCCGGCGACGGCGAGCGCGGGGGCGTCGGCGTCGGCGGTCACGCGCTCGGCGCCGAGCGACGACGGGCTCAGCTGGGAGGCGGCGCCGAAGCCGGAGCTGAAGACCCGCCGCGCCCAGATCCGCGCGACGCCGTCGGCGTCGGGCTCCTGCCAGGCGACCGCCGCCGCATCCCCCGCGCCGACGGCGAGCGCGGGCGTGTTCGCGGCCGTCGGGCGGCGCATCGTCACCTGTCTCGGCGCGCGGTTGACCGCGCCGAGCGACGACCAGGCGACGCCGTTGAAGCGGGCGATGCGGACGTCGACGAGCGCGTCGCCGGTTCGCATCGGCGTGCGGGTCGTCGTCACCAGACCGGGCGTGAGCGGGTCGGTCACGACGCGGTAGACGACCAGCGCCGCGCCGCTCGGCGCGATCGCCAGCGACGGATCGGCCACCGCGCCGTCGCCGACGTCGTCGATCGGCTGCGGCTCGCCGAAGCCGCTCGCGCCCGGCTGCAACACCGCCGCGACGAGCCGCCGCCGCAGCGTCGCGGCCGCGCCCGGCCGCGCTGCGACCGAGGTCCACGGCTGCACCCAGGCGGCGATCAGGCGGCCGCCGCGGCCGGCGGCGAGCACGGGCGCGGTCGCCGGGCCGAGCTGGCCGGCGTCGGCGCGGACCGGCGCCTGCCAGCGGCCGCGGGCGAAGCGCGCGACGAAGACGTGCGGCTGGCCGTCGACCAGCTTGCGATAGACGACGCCGCCGCTGCCGTCGGCGGCGAGCGCGGCGCCGCCGACGTCGAGGATGCCGGCGGCCGGCCCGTCGAGGACCGCGCCGGGCTCGATCGTCGCGCCCGCGGGCGGCGTGAACACGAGGCACGCCGCGCACGCGCAGACGGCCGCGCGCATGCTGAGGTGGAGAGAGCGGCGCATCGGCGAGGACCGCCCAGGCTACGGTCGCAAGTCGCGCCGGAAAAGAGTTTCACACCGCTGTTACATCGCCCCGATTTGCCGTTCGACCGGCCCTGGGCGCCGCGGGATGGTGTAAACATTACAAATCCGGTCGGGTTTGCGAAGTATTGCCCGCCGGGCCGTCAAACCGCTCACGACAGAGGCCCATGTCGCAGACGCTCGATCGCATTCCGGCACCCGCGCCGAGACCAGAGCTGCCTGGCGCGCTCGTGCTCGCCGCGCGGCCGGCGCGCGCACTCCGGATCGCCGTCGTCGCCGCCGACGACGGCCGCCAGCTCGTCGCCGCGCTCGGCGCGGCCGCCCGCGGGCGCGGCTGGACGCTCGTCGCGCTGCCCGCCGGCGCGCCGCCACGCCCGTCCTCCCCACTCGACGCCGTCCTCGCCGACGCCACCGCCCCCGCCCCGCCAGCAGACGCCGCCGCGTCCGGCCCGCCAGCCCACGCCACCGCGCCTGCCCCGCCAGCCGACGCCACCGCGCCCGCCCCGGCAGCAGACGCCGCCGCGTCCGGCGACGCCGCCCCAGCCGCGGCCGCCCAGCGCGCCGACGACGCCCTCGTCACCCGCGCCTGCCGCGCCGCGCGCGCCGCCGACGCGGCGCTGATCGTCTGCGCCCCGCGCGCCGAGCCGCGTGAGCGCGTGCGCGCGCTGCGCTCCGGCGTCGACGGCTGGATCGAGCTGCCCTGCCACCCGCACGAGCTGCTCGCGCGCGTCGCCGCGATCGTCCGCGGCGGCGAGCGCGGCGGCGCGACCGCGACCGCCGCGACGACGCCCGCCGGCGACGTCGTCCACGCCGGCGACCTCGCGATCCGCAGCGACCGCTGGCAGGCCTACGCCGGCGACGAGCCCGCCGGCCTGACGACGCGCGAGTACGAGCTGCTGGAGCTGCTCGCCCGCAACCAGAGCGAGGTGTTGACGCGCGAGCGCATCTACGCCGCCCTGTGGGGCGGGACGATGGCGCGCGGCGACCGCATCGTCGACGTCTTCGTCAGCCGCGTGCGGCTGAAGCTCGAACGGGTCTCGCCCGGCTGGCGTTACATCCACACGCTCTCCGGCGTCGGCTACCGCTTCTCGCCGCGGGTGGCCGAGCCGCTGTTCGCGGCCGCGTCGACCTCCGTCCGCTCGGCGTGAAAGCGGTAGCCGACACGCAGCTGGGTGTGGACGTACGCCCAGCCGGGCGAGACGCGCGCGAGCTTGCCGCGGACCTTGCGCACGTAGACGTCGACCGAGCGGTCGCCCGCGACCATCGCGTAGCCCCACACGCGCGTGTAGACGTCCTCGCGCGCGAGCACCTGGCCGCCGGCCCGCGCGAGCGCGTGGACGACGCTGAACTCGCGCGCCGTCAGGCCGGCGTCGGCGCCGCGCGCCAGCACGCGCTGGGCGCGCGGGTCGATCTCCAGCTCGCCGGCGCGGATCGGCGCCTCGTCGGCCGGCGCCTCGGACCGCTCGCGGCGGCGGACGGCGCTCTCGACGTGCGCAATCAGCTCCTCGGGATGGCGCGGCTTGGCGAGCCAGTCGTGCACGCCCAGCTCCAGCGCGTGGACGCGCTCGGCCATCGTCGAGGCGCCGGCGCAGGCGACGATCATCAGCTGCGGCAGGTCGCTGGCGACCCGCGCGACCCACGGCAGCGGATCGGGGCGCACGCCGACCGGGTCGATCACGAGCGCGTCGAGGCGCAGCTGCGCCAGCCGCGCGCGCGGCACCGGGCGCACGAGCACGTGGCACTCCCAGCCGCGCCGATGGGCGCGCTCGGCGACCGCGCGCACGAACGCGGTGTCGTGATCGAGCATGCCGACACGCAGCGCCCGCGCCCCCTGCTCCCCTGCGATCTCGCTGCCGGTCATCGTCCCCCGCTCGTTCATCGGCGCCCCACCGACGTAGATGCGGGAGCGGCCGAGCTGTGACGGCGACGCGCGCGCTGCGGCCGCCCCGCTCCCCGCTCGCCCGCTCGCGCGACGACGCCGCCGCCTTCGCGGAGGTCTACGGCGCGCTGGAGCCGAAGCTGCGGCGCTGGTTCCTGCGCCAGACGCGCGACGGCCATCTCGCCCGCGAGCTGACGGCGGAGACGTTCGCGAAGGCGTTCGAGAAGCGTCACGGATTCCGCGGCGACAGCGAGCTGGAGGCGGCGGCATGGCTGTGGGCGATCGCCCGCAACATGCTCAACGCGCACTGGCGCGAGCGCGAGCTGACGCGCGCCGCCGACCTGCGCCTGCGCGCCTTCAGCACCGACAGCGTCGACGAGCGGCTCGCGCGCGTCGAGCAGCTCGCGACCGTCGCCGCGCTGCGCGACGAGCTGCGCGAGGCGCTGACCGCGCTCGCGCCGGCGCAGCAGGTCGCGATCCGCATGCGCGTGCTGGAGGAGCGCGACTACGACGAGATCGCGGCGCTGCTCGGCGTCTCCAGAGAGGTCGCCCGCGCGCGCGTCTCGCGCGGGCTGCGGGAGCTCGCCAGCTCGCGCGAGCTGCGGCGGGGCGTGGCGGCCTTCTGACGCGGGCCGCGCCGCCCTCGTCGCGTCGCGCGCTAGACGACCAGCAGCGTCTTGGCCGCGGCGCCAGGGCCGTCGACCAGCTCCATGAAGGCCTCGACGCCCTCGCGCAGCGGCACGCTCGTGACCCACTCGGTCGGCAGCGACGGCAGCAGCGCGAGCGCGGCGCGGAAATCGCGGTCGACGTAGGCGAAGGTACCGAGCACGCGCTGCTCGGCGCGCACGAGCGCGAGGCCGTCGAAGCCGGCGTCGGGCTCGTGCAGGCCGATCCAGACCGCGCTGCCGCCGGGCCGCAGGCGCTCGGCCGCGATCCGCCGCGTGCCGGCGCTGCCGACCGCGTCGACGACGACGTCGAACTCGCCCGTCAGCTCGCGCTCGGCCGTGATGCCGGCGCGTGCGGCGGTCGCGAGCCGATCGTCCGACAGGTCGCAGACGATCACCTCGGGCACGCCGAGGTGCTTGGCGACGAGCGCGCTCGCGAGCCCGAGCGTGCCGGCGCCGATCACGCCGACCCGCTGCGGTTGCGGGTCGTGGCGCTGGGCGAGCCGCAGCGCGTGGAAGGCGTTCGCGAGCGGCTCCGCGAGCGCGGCCCGCTCGGGCGACAGGTCGCCGGCCGGGTGGAGGCAGCGCTCGGGCACCGCGACCCGCTCGGCGAAGCCGCCGGCGCGGTGGACGCCGAGCAGCGCGCGCGTGCGGCAGAGGTTGGCCTCGCCGCGCAGGCAGAGGTCGCAGCGGCCGCAGGAGATCAGCGGGTTGACGGCGACCGCCTCGCCCGTGTCGAGGCGGACGCCGGCCAGCTCGTGACCCATGATCAGCGGCGGCACGCGGAACGGGCTCTGGCTCTTGAAGCCCTCCAGCTCGGAGCCGCAGATGCCGACGGCGCGGACCTCGACGAGCACCTCGCCGTCGCCGGCGACCGGCTCGGGGACGTCCTGCAGCTCGAGCGTGAGCGGTGCGGTGTAGACGATCGCTTGCATGGTCAGTCTCTCAGGGGATGAAGGGCAGCAGAACTCGCGACCGTCGCGTCGCTGAGTGGAAGAGCAGGTGCCGCGCGGGGCGCGGCGGGTGCACGTCGAAGCGCGGGAAGCAGGAGGCGGCGACCTCGACGCGCAGGCGGCGGCCGGCCGGCAGCGCGACGCTGGTCGCGCCCAGCTCGACGCGCACGCGCGCGGGCTGCTTGCCGTCGGCGCCGGGCTCTCCGGCGCGCACGCGCGCGATCCCGTCGGCGACGTGCAGCGCGCGGCCGTCGGGCAGCAGCTCCGACAGCGCGACGCAGAGGTCCCCGCCGGCCGCGTCGAGCGCGACGTGCAGCTCGGCGGCGAGCGGCCCGGTCAGCTCGGCGGGCTCCGTCAGCGGCGCGCTCTCGAACACGAGCACGTCGGCGCGCGCCTGGTTCGGACGCCGGTCGCGCGGTCCGGAGCGGAGCGTGACGTCCTGCCCCGGCAGGAAGGTCGCGCCGGCGATCGCGGGGACCGGGTCGGCGGGGTCGTGGTGGAGCACGGACGGAGCGGCCTCGCCCGCGTCACGCGCCGCGCCCTCGCCGCGCGCGTCGGCCTCGGCCAGCGCGCCAGCGCCCGCGCCGGGCACCGCGAATCCGCCGCCGGCCTCCAGCCCCCACGCCTCGACGCGCATCCCCGCGGGCGGCCACTCCTGCTCCTCGCGCCAGGCGTCGCGGCCGAAGGTGTACAGCCGCACGGGCGCGCCGGGCGGCTGCTCGCCGCGCAGGACGGCGGCGAAGAAGTCGAGCTGGAGGCGGCTGAGGTCGAGCGCGGCGCGGGCGGCTCTGCGGCCGAGGAAGCGCTCGCCGAGCGTGTCGCCGAAGGCGGCGTGGGTCCAGGGGCCGACGATCAGCCGCTGGCCCGCGCGCGCCTCCGCGGTCGCCGCGCCGGCGCGCAGGCCGCTGAAGTTCGCCAGCGTGCCCGCGAGGAAGATGTCGTGCCAGCCGGCGACATGGAGCGCCGGCGTCGTCATACGCGCATAGCGGTCGCGGATCGACCAGCGTTGCCAGTACGCGTCGCGGGTCGGATGCGCCAGCCACTCGCCGAGCCACGGCGCCAGCTCGGCCAGCTCGGCCGCCAGCGCCTCCGGCCCGCGCGCGAGCGCCGCGTCGGGGTCGTCGGCGAGCGCGGCGAAGCGGTCGGCGAGGCGGCGCGCGGCCGCCGGATCCGCGTCCGCCAGCCGCTGCGCCAGCGCCGGATCCGCCGACGCCAGCTGCGCCGCCGCCGGATCGCCGCAAGCCAGCCGCCGCGCCAGCGCCTCCGGCGCCAGCCAGCCGAGCGCCCAGAAGCCGGCGAAGCCGAGCTGGAAGGCGCCGCCCTGGTGGCTCCAGCCCTCCCAGTACTCGGCCGCCGTCATCTGCGGCGCGACGGCTGCCAGCGGCGGGGGCACACGGACCGCCGCCAGCAGCTGCGTCGCGCCGACGTAGGAGCCGCCGTACATGCAGACGCGGCCGTCGCTCCACTCCTGCGCGGCGATCCAGGCGATCGTCGCCTCGCCGTCGTCGCCCTCGGCGGCGAACGGCTCGAACGCGCCCTCGGAGCCGCCGCTCCCGCGCACGTCCTGGATCACGACCGCGAAGCCGCGCGCGACCGCCTTCAGCGGCTCCAGCCCGGCGCCGGCGATCGCCGCGCCGCTGTCGCCGCGCCCGTACGGGGTCCGCTGCAGCAGCGCGGGCACGCGCCCGCCGCCGGCCGGCAGCCACAGGTCGGCGCGCAGCACCGTCCCGTCGGCCATCGGCACGGCGACGCCGCGCCGCACGATCGCGTCGTGCGTCAGATCGGCCACCGGAAGCGGTCCATCACCTCGGGGTCGGGCTCGACGCCGAGGCCGGCCTCCTGCGGGATCTGCGCCTTGCCGTCGACCATCCGGATCCCGGGGCTGACGAGGTGGCGGCTGAGCTCGCTCGGCTCGACGCAGTACTCGCAGATCAGCGCGTTCGGGATCGCCGCGAGGAAGTGCAGCGAGGCGGCGGCGTTGAGGTCCGTCGTGAAGGTGTGGTTGGCGACCGGCAGCCCGCGCTCGTGCGCGTCGCCGGCGATCAGCATCGCCTGCGTCAGGCCGGTGCGGGTGACGTCGATCTGGACGACGTCGATGCGGCCCTCGTCCATCAGGCGACGGAAGCCCTCGCGCGTGCACTCTTCCTCGCCGGCCGCGATCGGCAGGTCGACCGCCTCCGCGACGCGCCGGTAGCCGCGCAGGTCGTCGGGATGCAGCGGCTCCTCGATCCACAGCGGGCGGAACTGCTCCAGCAGCTTGATCCGCTGGATCGCGGTCTTCGCGTCCCACGCGAGGCCGGCGTCGATCGCGACGTCGACCTCGTCGCCGACCGCCTCGCGGATCGAGGAGATCAGCGCGACGTCGGTCGCGGGGTCTCTGCCGAACGGCTCCCAGCCGAACTTGACGGCGGTGAAGCCGGCCTCGACGGCGGCCCGCGCGCGCTCCGCGTTCGCCTCCGGCGTGAACTGGAACATGTTCGAGGCGTAGGCGCGGATCTCGGTCCGGTGGGCACCGCCGAGCAGCGTGTGGACGGGCTGCCGCAGCAGCTTGCCGGCGAGGTCCCACAACGCGATGTCGATCCCCGCCATCGCGTGGATCACGACGCCGGAGCGGCCGACGTACAGCGTCGCCTCGTACATGTCGTGCCACAGCCGCCGCACGTCGAGCGGGTCGCGCCCGACCAGCAGCTCCCGCAGCCCGCGCGCGATCGTGTGCGACGCCGGCGAGTCGACGATCGCCTTCACGACCAGCGGGCTGGAATCGACCTCTCCGTACCCGGTGACGCCGGCGTCCGTCGAGACGCGGATCACGAGCGCGTCACGCGAGCTGTCGGTGCGCGCCTCGTCGAAGTCGGGCAGCCGCAGGTAGATCGCCTCGACGTCGGTGATGCGCACGCCGGAGTCGGTTCCCTCGCGACGGATCGCGGGTTCGGTGATGCTCACGGAGGTCCTTCCTGGTGGTGTTGAGGGGGCCGGCGCGCTCATCGGGGAGGCTCCGGGAAGAGGCAGCGGGCGCGGTGGTCGCCGGCGCCGAGCGCGACGAACGGCGGGTCGACCGAGCGGCAGCGCTCGGCCGCCTGCGGGCAGCGGGGCGCGAACGGGCAGCCCTGCGGGCGGCCGCTGAGCGTCGCCGGCTCGCCGGCGACGTGGGCGCGCAGCTCGGGCGCGCCGGGCATGTGGTCCGGGACGGAGGCCAGCAGCCCTTGGGTGTACGGGTGCGCGGGCGCGCCGAAGACCTCCTCGACGCTGCCCTGCTCGACGATCCGGCCGAGGTACATCACGACGACGCGGTCGCACAGGTAGCGCACGACGCGCAGGTCGTGGCTGATGAACAGCAGGCCGACGCCGAGCCGCTGGCGCAGCTCGCGCAGCAGGTTGAGGATCGACGCCTGCACGGAGACGTCGAGGCCGGAGACGATCTCATCGCAGACGATCACCTCCGGCTCGAGGATCAGCGCGCGCGCCAGGCCGATCCGCTGCCGCTGGCCGCCGCTGAACTGCGACGGGCGGCGGTCGAGGTCGGCGGCGGAGAGGCCGACGCGCGCGAGCATCTCGCCCGCCAGCTCGCGGCGGCCGGCGGTCGAGCCGCCGAGGTCGTTGACGGCGAGCGCGTCGGTCAGCGTCTCGCCGATCGTCATCGTCGGGCAGAGCGAGCCGTACGGGTCCTGGAAGACGTACTGGACCCGCCGCCGCAGCCGCCGCCAGCCGTCGCGGCCGTCGACCGGCTCGCCGTCGAGCAGCACGCGGCCGGCGCTCGGCGTCTCGATCCCGATCAGGATCCGCGACAGCGTCGACTTGCCGCAGCCGCTCTCGCCGACGAGCCCGACGATCTCGCCCGGCGCGACCGTCAGCGAGACGTCGTCGACGGCGCGCACGCCCTCGCCGCGCTTGCGCGCGCGGCCGCGCGCCGCGAAGCGCTTCTCGATCGCCTCCGCGGCGATCCCGCGCGGCGCCTCCGCGGTCGTGCTCATCCGACCCATCTCGTCCCTCTCGTCCCGTCGCGTTCGAAGCGGTGGCAGGCGACCCGGTGGCCGGGCCCGGCCGCGGTCCAGCCCGGCTCGGTCGCGTCGCAGAGGCCGGCGACGAGCACCGGGCAGCGGGTCGCGAACGGCGCGCCGGGCGGCAGCTGGCCGAGCGGCGGCACCGAGCCGGGGATCGTCGGCAGCGCGACGCCGCGCTCGCTCGCGAGCGAGGGAGCGGCGTGCAGCAGGCCGACCGTGTAGGGGTGGCCGGGCCGGTCGAGCACCTCGCGCACCGGCCCCTCCTCGACGGCGTGGCCGGCGTAGAGGACGAGGATCCGGTCGGCGATGTGCGGCGTCAGCCCGATGTCGTGCGTGACGAAGACGATCGAGAAGCCCAGCTCGCTCTTCAGTCTCCGCAGCAGCTCGACGATCTGCGCCTGGATCGAGACGTCGAGGTTGGTCGTCGCCTCGTCGCAGATCACCAGCTTCGGCTCGCAGGCGAGCGCGAGCGCGATCGAGATGCGCTGCTTGAGGCCGCCGGACAGCTCGCCCGGGTACGACTTCATCCGCGCGGCCGGGTCGGGGAAGCCGACCTGCCCCAGCACCTCTTCCGCCCGCGCACGGGCGCGCGCCTTCGAGCACTTCCAGTGCGTGCGGATCACGTCGACCAGCTGGTGGCCGACGGTGAAGACCGGGTTGAGCGTCGAGGACGGGTCCTGGAAGACCATCGCGATCTCGCCGCCGCGCACTCTCCGCAGCCGCGACTCGGGCGCCTCCAGCAGCTGCTCGCCGTCGAACTCGACGCTGCCGGCGGCGATCCGCCCCGGCTCCGGCACCAGCCGCATCAGCGCCTGGCAGGTGATCGACTTGCCCGAGCCGCTCTCGCCGACGAGCGCGAGGCATTCGCCGGGCGCGACCTCGAACGAGACGCCGTCGACCGCCGCGGCGGCACGGCCGCCGCGCGGGAACTCGACGCGCAGGTCCTCGACCTTCAGCAGCGGCCGCGCCGCGACCGCAGTGCCGCCGGCGCCGCCGCCGGCATCCTGCTCCAGCGCGCTCATGCCGCGCCCTCCTTCCGCGTCTCGACCGTGCCGCCGATCGCGTCGATCCGCTGGCCGGTCAGCCGCTGCAGGCCGTCGCCGATCAGCATCAGCGACAGCGCGGTGACGAAGATCGCCAGGCCGGTCAGCGTCGTGATCCACCAGGCGTCGGCGAGGTAGTCCTTGCCTTCGAGCATGATCCCGCCCCAGGTCGCCGTCGGCGGGCGCACGCCCATCCCCAGGAACGACAGCGTCGCCTCGAAGACGATCATCGCCGACATCTGCATCGGCGCCAGCACGAGCACGCTCGGCAGCACGCTCGGGAAGACGTACTTGCGCGCGATCCGCACGCGCGAGGCGCCGACCATCTCGGCCGCGCGCACGTAGTCCTTGCCGCGCTCGGACAGCGCGACGGAGCGCACGACGCGCGCCGCGCCGGCCCAGCCGGCGAGCGCCATCAATCCGACCAGCACGCCGAAGCTCGGTCTGACCGCGGAGGTGATCGCGACCGCGAGCAGGATGTACGGGAAGGCGAGCTGGACGTCGATCGTGCGCAGCACGATCCGCTCCGACCATTTGCCGCCGAAGACGGCGAGCATGCCGGCGCCGACGCCGACCGCGATCGACAGCGCCATGCCGAGGCCGGCGACGCCGAGCGAGACGCGCGCGCCGTAGATCAGGCGCGACAGCAGGTCGCGGCCGATCCCGTCGGTGCCGGCCCAGTGGACGTCGCCGGGCGAGGTCAGGACCATCGTCAGGTCCTGTCTGTTGGGGTCGTAGGGCGCGACCAGCGGCGCCAGCAGCGCTGCCAGCGCGATCAGCGCCAGCACCGTGCCGCCGACCCACAGCTGCCAGTTGCCGCGTCCGCGCAGGCTGCTCAGCGCGCTCGCCCGCGTGCGCGCGGGCGCGGGTGCCGAGCCCGACGCGGCCAGCGGGGTCGTCGCGCTCATCGCGCACCGCCCGCGGAGGCGGCCGGGATGACCGTCCCCGGCAGCAGCGCCGCCGAACCGGTCGGCGGGTAGGTCTTCACCTCGCGGAACGACTCGGCCCAGGTGACGCCGGCCTCCGCCCCGCGCGCGCCCGCCTGTCTGCGCATGAAGGCGACGTAGTCCATCCCGTCGTAGATCGCTCTCAGCCAGGTGTCCTGGCTCTCGTGGCAGCGCAGCATCCGCTCCTTCGTCTCCATCACGCTCGTGACGTCGACGTGCAGCTCGGGCGCGAAGTCGATCCCGCCGACGTTGTCCATCAGGAACAGGTGCGGGATCTTGTCCGCCGCCGGCAGCGCGGTCTCGACCAGCCGCACGGCCGCCGGGATGCGCGCGTCGACGACGATCTGCCCGGAGATGCGGTGGTCGGGGTGGTAGTCGGTCGGGCCGTGCGCGAAGACGACGTCCGGCTGGCAGGCGCGGATCACGTCGATGAAGGCGGTCCGCGTCGGACGGTCGTCGAACAGCCACTCGTCGTCGAAGTCCATCCACACCAGCTCGGCGCCGATCAGCGCGGCCGACGCCTCCTGCTCGGCGCGGCGGACGGCGGCGATCTCGTCGCGCGAGAGCGTCGGGGAGCCGACGTTGCCGTTGGTCACGACCGCCATCGTCACCCTGTGGCCGGCGGCGGCGTACAGCGCGAGCGTCCCGCCCGCGAGGATCTCGATGTCGTCGGGATGCGCCCCGACAGCAAGGACGTTCATGCGGCCTCCAGCCGGATGCGCGGGTCGACGACCGTGTAGAGCAGGTCGATCGCGAGGTTGACGAGCACGAAGACGCTCGCGGTCACGATCGTGATCCCCTGCACCAGCGGGTAGTCGCGGGCGTTCAGCGCGACCAGCGCCAGCTGCCCGATCCCGGGGAAGTTGAAGACGACCTCGGCGACGATCACGCCGCCGAGCAGGTAGCCGACGTCGACGCCGATCACCGTCAGCAGCGGCAGCGACGCGTTGCGCAGCGCGTACTTGAAGGTGATCTTCCACTCCGGCACGCCGCTCGCGCGCGCGGCGCGCACGTACTCCTGTCTGAGCGTCGAGCGCATCGACTCGCGCAGCACGCGCAGCTCCGTCGGCACGATCGACAGCGCGGCCGTGAAGGCCGGCAGGATCAGGCTCTTGAAGCCGTCGTAGCCGCCCGCGGGGAACAGCCCCAGCTTCACCGCCAGGTAGGTGGAGAGCAGCAGGCCGACCCAGAAGACCGGCGCCGACTGGCCGACGGCGGCGACCGCCGACGCCATCCAGTCCCATGGCGAGCCCGGATGCCGCGCCGCCAGCACGCCGAGCACGACCGCGATGCAGACCGACATCAGCAGCGCCAGCAGCGCCAGCTGGAGCGTCCGCGGCAGCGCCTCGCCGATCAGCTCGGTGACCGGCTTCTGGAAGCGGAACGATTCGCCCAGGTCGCCCTTGACGACGCCGCCGGCGAACGAGCCGAGCTGCTCGGGGATCGAGCGATCGGTGCCGAAGTCGGCTCTGTACTGCTCGATCACCTCGGGGCTGGAGAAGACGGGGGCGCGCACCCGCGCCGGGTCGCCTGCGGTCACGCGCAGGATCAGGAAGACGCCGAGCGTGATCGCGACGACGATGAAGAGCGCCTGCAGCAGGCGGCTGGTGACGTAGCGGCCCATCACGCCACCCGCGGCGTCCGCCGCACCAGCACCCGGCCGCTGCCGGGCCCGACCTCGATCAGGAAGCTGTGGTGGTGGGTCGACGGCCGCAGCGCGCCCAGCTCGCGCCAGGCGTCCCACGCCTCCTGCTCGCTCGCGCCGCAGGCGCGCCACAGCTCGGTCAGCCGCAGGGCGGTGCGCTCGTTGTAGCGCGTGTGCGTGACGTGCAGCGTGAGGTCGTGACCGGGCCAGGCGCCCTGCTCGCGCAGCCACGACGCGACGTGCGGCTCGTCGAGCAGGCCGAGGTCCTCGCCGTAGACGAGCGCCCGCCCGCCCTCGGCGAGCACGCCCGGCAGGCCGGCGACCAGCTCGCGCAGCACGTCGTCGCCGGTGACGCCGCCGTCGCCGCAGCGCGGCAGCGCGACGCCGGCCGGCGCCGGCAGGAACGGCGGGTTGGCGACGACGAGGTCGAACCGCTCGCCGGCGACCGGCGCCAGCAGCGAGCCCTCGCGCACGTCGAGCGGGCGGTCGTTCAGGATCGCGTTGAAGCGCGCGACCGCCGCCGCGAACGGATCGAGCTCGACCGCGACGACCTCCGCCGCCGGCGCCAGCAGCGCCTGCAGGCCGGCGCCGGCGCAGAGGTCGAGCGCGCGCGCCGCCGGCCGCATGCCGGCGACGAACGGGGCGAGGAAGAGCGACTCCGGCCCGAGGTAGGCGACCGGCGCGCGCAGGTCGAACGCCTCGTCGTGGGCCGGCGGCGTGACGAGCAGGTGGCGCTGCAGCACGGTCGCGATCCGCCACGGCGCGGCGATGCCGTCGTCGCCGCGCACGACCAGGCCGGCGGCGAGCAGCTCGCCGACGGTCTCCTCGTCCAGCGTCGCCGTCAGCTCCCCCTCGCTGAGCGTCTCCCCTCCGCACCACAGTCGCAGCACCGTCGCCGCGAGCGGGTCGAGCCCGCGGGCGGCCTCGGCGGCCGCGTGCGGATCCCAGAACGGCTGCTGCAGATGCGCGCCGCGGCGCGCGAGCGGGTCGAGCATCCCCAGCCCGGCGCCCGCCAGCAGCGCCCCCAGCAGGGGCGCCGCCTCCGGCGCGGGCGCGCTGAGCGCGCCCGCGCCGGTGATCTCGGCGGTCGCGGTCATCACGCCGCCGCCAGCCAGGCCTTCGCCGCCAGCGGCTCGCCGATCAACGGGGCGCGCTGGTAGTTCTGCACGTCGGAGGAGACGATGAAGTACCAGATCTCGTCCGCCAGGTAGAGCGCCGCCTGCTGCTCCCACAGGTAGGAGGCCATGTCGGTCACCTTCGGCGGGCGCGCGTCGCCGACCGCCTGCCGCTGCGCGTCGAGCAGCTCGACGATTCTCGGGTCGTCGAGGTGGAAGACCGCCTCGCCGGTGCCGCCGGCGTAGAAGCCGAAGATGAAGTCCGGGTCGCCGGTGAACGAGCCGAGCGTGTTGAGCGACAGGTCGTACTGGTTGTAGGAGGTGCGGAAGGCGCCGACCTCGAGCTTCGTCAGCTTGACCGTGATGCCGACCGCCTCGAGGTACTGCGCGATCGCCTGGTCGATCTCGACCTGGTGGCTGAAGAGCGTCGCGGTCGCGACTCTCAGCTCGACTCTGCGCCCTCTGATCAGCGCTCTCGCCTTCTCCGGGTCGTACGGGAAGCGCGTGTCGAGCGCCTCGTACATCGGCGAGGTCGTCGGCAGCGACGACTGGCCGATCGGGAAGATGCCCTTGAGGATGCCTCTGGCGATCGCCTCGCGGTCGACCGCGTGCGCGATCGCCTGGCGGATCTCGGTGTCTCTGAGGACGCCGTTGTGCTGGTAGAGCGAGGCGAACTGCGACGGCGGCGACGTTCTCGTCGTGTAGTAGTCGTCGTTGCCTCTGACGCGCCCGAGCTGCTCGGAGCCGACGCGCGACATGATCTGGATGTCGCCGGTCAGCAGCGCGTTGGTGCGCGCCTCCAGATCCTCGATGTACTCGAATCTGATCTCGGCGGCGTGCGGCTTGTCGCCCCAGTAGTCGTCGTTGGCGGCGAGCGTGACGGTGTTGCCCTCGTAGGAGACGAATCTGTACGGGCCGGCGCCCATCGCGCGTCTTCTGAAGTTGGCCGGGTGGTCGATGTCCGACTTCGGCAGGATCTTCACGTACGCGAGCGCGGCCTCCATCGGGCCGAACGGCTTGTCGGTGACGATGTCGAGCGAGGTCGGCGATCTCACCTTGCATCTGAGCAGCGAGACGGTGTTGCTCTGCGCGAGTCTGGAGTCCTTCGCGCCGAGGCGGTCGAAGGTGGCGGCGACGTCGGCGGCCGTCAGCTCGCTGCCGTCCTGGAATCTGACGCCGCTGCGCAGCGTGACGCGCACGGTGCGGTCGTCGATCCGCTCGGTTCTCTCGGCCAGCTGCGGGTGGACGTTGCCGTCCGCGTCGTGCGCCAGCAGCGTGTCGTGGACGAGCGAGGCGACCTGCTCGTCGACGAGGCCGAAGCCGGCGGCCGGGTCCCAGTAGTTGGCGGTCGGCGGCTCGGCGTTCCCGTACACGAGCGTGCCGGTCGGGGTCGCGGGCGGCTTGCCGGCCGGCGTCGGCGCGGTGCCGGTCGCGACGTCCGTCGCGGCGCCTCCGCCGCTCGCCGACTCCCCGCCGCACGCGGCGAGCACGCTGCCCAGCACCGTCACGGACACGCCCGCGGCGAGCCCGCGGCGGATGAACTGGGCACGGCTGAGCCGCCCAGCCGCGAGCGCCCGGGCGTCCTCGGCAAGTCGTCTGTCCATCTGTTCCTCCGTTTGACTGTCATCGGGGAGTGACCCCGCCGACTGCGACGATCGCTAGCCTAGACATGTCAGTTGGCGATTGTCAACAATATTTCAAACGACACTCAGACTGACGATCTGCCACAATGCCCCGCCAGAGGTGACACCTTGGAACTGCGCGCCGTCCCACGACAAAACCGCTCGTTGCGCCAGCAGGTCGCTGAGACCCTGCGCAGCGCGATCATCCACGGAGAGCTGAACCCCGGCGACCGGCTGCGCGAGGAGGACCTCTCCGACCAGCTCGACATGAGCCGCGGGCCGATCCGCGAGGCGCTGCGCCAGCTCGAGCAGGAGGGGCTCGTCGCCTCCTTCCCCTACCGCGGCACGGTCGTCGCCGACGTCTGGGGCGACGAGGTGCTGGCGGTGCTGGTGCCGATCCGCGCGACGCTGGAGCTGTACGCGCTGAGACACGCGCTGAGACGCTTCGAGGAGCCCGACTTCAACGCGCTCGGCGCGATCGTCGACGAGATGCAGACCGCCGCCGAGACCGGCAACCTCGCCCGCGTGATCGAGCTGGACATGGCCTTCCACCGGCTGATCCTCGAGCGCTCGGAGCTGTTCCACAGCCTCCAGCTGTGGGAGATGATCTCGCCGCGGATGCGCGGCCTCTTCTACCGCATGGGCCCGCACCACACCTCGCTGCAGGAGATCGCCGAGCAGCACCGCGAGCTGCTCGCGGCGCTGCGCTCCGGCGACGAGCAGCTCGCCTACGCGACGCTGGAGGAGCACATCGCCGAGCCGCGCCTCTACGCCCGCCTGCCGCGCGGACCCGAGCCGCACAGCGCGGCCGGCGACGACGACGCCAGATGAGCGCCAGCGCGATGGAGACGTGGAGCTGGACCGGCTCCGCGCGGATCGAGGCCGGCCAAGCGCCCCTCCCCCGCCCCGGCCACGGCGAGCTGCTGCTACACGTGCGCGCCGTCGGCATCTGCGGCACCGACCTGCACATCGTCGACGGCGCGATCTCGACGGTCGCCGCACCAGCTCCGCTCGGCCACGAGATCGCCGGCGAGGTCGTCGCGACCGGGCCGGGCGTCGCGCTCGCTGCCGGCGCGCGCGTCTGCGTCGACCCGCTCGTCGCGTGCGGCCGCTGCGACCGCTGCCGCACCGGCACGCCGCAGCACTGCGAGGTCGGCGAGGAGCTGGGCGTGACGACCGCCGGCGCCTGGCAGGAGTACCTCGTCGTGCCGGAGCGCAACTGCTACCTGCTGCCCGACGCGGTCTCCTACGCCGAGGCCTGTCAGGCCGAGCCGCTGCACGTCGTGCTCGGCGCGCTCGACCGGCTCGCGCCGCGCCCTGGCGAGCCGGCGCTGGTGATCGGCGACGGGCCGACCGGGCTCTACTTCGCGCGCCTGCTGCGGGCCGCCGGCTGCCGCCCCGTGACGCTCTCCGGCGCGACCCCGGAGCGGCTGGAGATCGCCCGCCGCTGGGGGATCGACGAGGTCGTGGACGTGCGTACGGATCCGCTCGACGCGGACCGCCGCTGGGAGCTGATCGTCGAGGCGGTCGGCCGCACGGAGACGATCCGCCAGGCGGTCGCGCTCGCCGCGCCGGGCGCCCGCATCTCGCTCTTCGGGCTGCCGACCGAGCAGGTCCCGGTCGACCTCTGGCGCGTGATCACGACCGAGATCGCGCTGCTGGGCGGCTCCAACGCGCCGCACGTCTGGCCGCGCGTCGTGCAGCTGCTGGCCGACGGCAGCGCCGGCGTCGCCGACGTGATCAGCGACCGGCTGCCGTTCGCGCGGCTGCCGGAGGCGCTCGACCGCGCCCGGGCGGGCGCGGTCAAGGTGATCGTCGAGCGCTAGCGGGCCGGGCTCAGAGGGCGTTCAGCTCTCTGATGTCGAGGTGTCTGCCGCCGCTGACCGACAGCGGGATCCCGGGGCTGGAGCGGGCGAATCTGATCCAGCCCTTCATCGTGCTCGCCGGGTCGTAGACGTGCTGGTCGTGCGTCGCCCAGCCCATGCTGCCGCCGAAGCCGTTGTACTCCTCGACGTCGATCAGCTGGAAGATCATGAACTCGCCGCCGTTGCAGGGCACGCGGCCGATCGCCCAGTCGACCTGCGACAGCACCGTCGGGCACCACTCGACCGTCATCAGGCCGAAGCGCGCCGTGTGCGCTCTGACGCCGAACGGCGCCAGCGCGACCTTGCAGCCGAAGCAGAGCACGCTGGAGATGTCGGTGTGCTCGCCGAACATGATGCCGGTGTGGTAGCCGACGATCGACACGTCGCGCACGTAGACGACGGCGTTGTTGGAGACGTACGGCAGCACGATCCCGGTCGACCAGGTGTTTCTCGGCTCCGCCACTCTGACGAGGTCGTCGACGGTGTCGACGCGCACGCTGTTGATGCGGATCTGCGGCGCCCACAGCATGTTGATCGCGATCAGCGCCGGGTTGCTCGGGGTGCAGATCGCGATCCCCGAGATCGCGAACGTGACGCGGTTGAAGCCGCCCCAGTCGCCGCCCTTCGGCGAGGCGATCACCGCCGGCGGCAGGCCCTCGTCGTGCCCGCTCCAGCTCGGCGTCGCGGTCGACAGCAGCAGCGTGCCGCCGGTCTGCTGCGCGGTGCCGAAGACGTCCTGCTTGCCCTGCTGCGTGCCGGCGCCGACCAGCTCGACGTTGACCATCGGGCCGCTCGTGCGGGTCGGCAGCAGCAGCTGCGCCGACGCCTGCAGCGAGCCTCTGACCGGCCGTCTCGGCGCGCTGCTCAGCAGGTACGTCTTCGCGTCGAACAGCACGCGACCGTGGCCGGCGCCGCCGTTTGCGTGCGCGTAGGCGGCGTCGATCGCGGCCTGGATCGCGGCGGTGTCGTCGGTTCTGCCGTCGCCGACGGCGCCGTATCTGGAGACGTGAAAGTCGTCGCCGCCGGGCGCGAAGGCGGCGCTCGCGACGCCGGGCGCGACCGCCGCGCCGAGCATCGCGGCACCGCCCGCGACGCCCGCCGCCATCGCGCCGCGACGTACGAACGAACGGCGGCTGAGCGGCGCCGGCGCCACTCCGGTCTCCTCCTGCGCGGCCTGGCTCGCCTCTGTGGGCTCCATCAAGGCTCCTTCCGTCTGTGACGGGGATCAGGGGTTCGGTTCGGCGCGACCGTATCCGCATCTTCGTCAGATTGTCAACAATCTGACGGTTGATTTTCAGCAACCAGTTGGGAATGCTCCCTGCATGACCACACCAGACACCGGCGCGGCGGCCGGAGGCGACCGCGCGTCCTCGACCGGCGCAGCCGCGGCAGACGGCTCCGCGTCCGCGGCCGGCGCGCCCGCCGCGCTCGTCACCGGCGCCGCGGGCGGCATCGGCCGCGCGATCTGCGAGCGGCTGGCCGCCGACGGCTTCGACGTGCTCGCCGTCGACCGCGCGGCCGATCCGGCGCTGCCCGGCTCCCCCTTCGCCGCCGACCTCACGACCGAGGCCGGCAACTACGCCGCGGTCGACGCGGCGCTGGAGCGCTTCGGCCGGCTCGACGTCGTCGTCGCCAACGCCGGCATGCAGCACGTCGCGCCGCTGGCCGAGTTCCCGTTCGAGCGCTGGCAGGCGCTGCTCGACCTGATGCTGACGAGCCCGTTCCTGCTCGCCAAGCGCGCCTGGCCGGCGCTCGTCGCCAGCCCGCGCGCGGCGGTGATCGTCGTCTCCTCCGCCCACGGCCTCGTCGCCTCGCCCGGCAAGTCGGCCTACGTCGCCGCCAAGCACGGCGCGATCGGGCTCGTCAGAGCGATGGCGCTGGAGGGCGCCGAGCACGAGATCGCCGTCAACGCCGTCTGCCCCGGCTACGTCGGCACGCCGCTGGTCGAACGGCAGGTGCGCGAGCTGGCCGCCCGCGACGGGATCCCGTACGAGCAGGCGCTGGAGCAGCAGCTGCTCGCTCCGCACGCCGTCAAGCGACTGCTGGAGCCGCGCGAGGTCGCCGACTTCGTCGGCTTCCTCAGCGGTCCGTCGGGGCGCGGCTTCACGGGCGCCGCGCTGTCGCTCGACCTCGGCTGGACGGCGCGCTGAGCGACGCAGACCGCGCCCGCGCCATCACGCCAGAGGGGACCTGAGTCGGTTGTGCGCGCGGCGACGCCGCGAAATGGTTGGCCGATGCACCGATCTTCTCTGATCCTGCCGATCGCGACCGTGGCGGCCGCCGCCACGCTGCTGCCGAGCGCAGCGGGTGCCGCCGGCATCACGACGACCGACGCCGCCGCCGTCAAGCGCGGGCTGGAGCGGCTGGTGGCGGCCAGAGACGGACCGCCCGGGGCGATCGCGACGCTGCACCGCGGCGGCAGGACGATCGTGCTGCGGGCCGGCAGAGCCCAGGTCGGTCGCAACGGCGCCCCGCGGGCGAGCGACCACATGCGGATCGCGAGCGTCGCGAAGGCGTACAACGCCGCGATCGCGCTGAGACTGGTGCAGGACGGCAGGCTCGGCCTCGACGACACGATCGCGCAGCGGGCGCCGCAGCTGCCGGCCGCGTGGGGCGCGGTGACGGTGCGGCAGATGCTCAACCACACCAGCGGCCTGCCCGACTACACGAGATCGGACGGCTTCGCCAGACACGCGCAGACCGCGCCCGCCGCCTACGTCGCCCCCGACGGCATCATCGACTGGGTCCGCGCCGACCCGCTCGCGTTCACGCCCGACTCGCGCTACGAGTACTCGAACACCGACAACATCGTCGTCGGGCTGATCGCCGAGGCGGTCACCGGCAGACCGTACGGGACGCTGCTGAGCGAGATCGTCTTCGGGCCGGCGAAGCTGACCGCCACCTCCTTCCCGCGCGTCACCGCGCTGCCGCGCCCGTTCCTGCACGGCTACGTCGTCGGCGACGGCAGAGCGCAGGACGTCTCGACCTTCCTCAACCCCAGCGGCGCATGGGCCTCGGGCGGGATCGTCGCGACCCCGAGCGACCTCGGCCGCTTCATCCGCGCCGACCTCGACCGCAGCTTCTTCGGCGCCGACCAGCAGCGCGAGCAGCTGAGATTCCGCCCCGGCTCCTCCTCCCCGGCCGGGCCCGGCGCGAACGCCGCCGGGCTCGGGATCTTCCGCTACTCGACCCGCTGCGGCGTCGTCTACGGCCACACCGGCAACTTCCCCGGCTACGTCCAGTTCGCCGCCGCCACCCGCGACGGCAGCCGCTCGGTCACGACCTCGCTCAACATCCCCGCCCCCGCCGGCGCGCTGCTGAGACAGCTGCGGGCGCTGCAGGCGACGGCGGTCTGCGCGCTGCTGCGCTAGCGCCCGCGCACCTGGGCGGCGTCGACGCGCCTGATGTCGTAGCCGACGACGACGTCCGGTCTGCCGCCGGCCGCGACGCCGCCCTCGTAGCGCTGCATCACGCCCGTGTCGGCGTCGAGGTACAGCACGCCGCGGTAGCCGCGCTCGTTCGAGCGCAGCCGCAGCAGCCGTCTGCCGTCCTGCGCGACCGAGTCGAGCGTGACCGACGGGACGGTCGCCAGCAGCCGCAGCACGCCGGCGCGCACGTCGGGGCGGCTGCCGCCGGCCGCGAGCACGTCGATCGCGGTGACCCAGATCATGTTGTCCTCGCGCTCGCGCAGCGACGGCCGCTCCTCGACCGGCACGCGCTGCGCGTGCTCGGCGCGCTTCTTCAGGCCCTCCGGGGCGTCCACGAGCTTCGTCTCGACCGGGAACTCGGACGCTCTGAGGAAGCCCTGGCGCGCCTCCTCCGGGCCGAGCGTCGCCGCCCGTCTGGTGGCGGCGATGATCGCGCCCATCGGCATGTCGACCGGCGTCTCGCCGCTGAGCCCGGCCAGCTCGGCGCGCGTCGGCGCGTAGTAGTAGGTGCCATCGTCGAGGTAGAGGTCGGCGCCGGTGAAGACGTGGCCGTCGGCGAGTCTGTTGGTGTGGACCGAGAGCGTCGCGTCGCCGGGCTGGTCCGGCAGCGCCGCGACTCTCGCCGACAGTCTCCGCAGCGGCGCCGCGTCGGCGGACGCGAGCGTGAGCGGCGCGACGCGGTCGGTCGCGACCTGCAGCTGCGGATCGTCCCCGCCGCCGAACGGCAGGCCGACGGCGGCGACCGTCACGGCCGCGGCGGTCGCGAGCGAGAGCGCGGCGACGCGGCGCCAGCTCACCCGCCGGGCAGGCGCCGGCGGAGCGCTCCACGGACGGCCGTCGACGTGGTCCAGCAGCGCCGCGCGGGCGGCGGCGGTCGTCGTCGGGTCGGGAGCGGCGGCGGGGGGCTGGCGCTCGGCGAGCCAGTCGAGCTCGTTGGTCATCGGGGGTGCTCCGGAGTCGAAGAGTTGAGGTGCGCCTGCAGGCGGGTGCGGGCGCGGTGGATGCGCGAGCGGACCGTCCCGACGGGGACGCCGGTCGCGTGCGCGATCTGCTCGTAGGTCAGGTCGGCCCAGGCGTGCAGCAGCAGCGCGTCGCGGTCGGCCGCGCCGACCTGCGCGAGCGCCGCCGCCAGCGCGGGGCCGAGCAGCTCCGCCTCGACGCGCGCGAGCGCCTCGTCGGCGAGGTCGGGCTGCTGCTGGCGGTCCAGCCGCGCGGTCGCGCGGCGGCCCCGCTCGCTGCCGCGGAACCAGCGCCGCAGCAGGTTCGTCGCGATCCCGTACAGCCACGGCGCGGCGTCGTCCTGGCGCGGGTCGTAGCCCGCGCGCCCGTCGAAGGCGACGCGGAAGGTCTCGGCCGCGACGTCCTCGCCGGCCGCGCCGGCGCGGCTGACGCAGAAGCGGTGGATGCGCGGCCAGTGGCGGTCGAACAGCGCCGCGAACGCAGCCGGGTCGGCGAGCGAGGCGGCGACGAGCGCGGCGTCGGTCTGTGTTGAAGCCGGGGGGATGGCACGGTCCTCCTGGGCGATCTGGTCGTACAGCATCGCCGCTCATTGCCCGCAGGCGCGGTTAGGGTTCGCAGGTGCGCCCGATCGCCCTCTTCCACGCCGCCTTCCTCGCCTGCGCGGCCGTCGCCCTGCTGCTGCCCGAGCCGCCGGCGAAGGGCTGGGCGGTGCTGGCGCTGGTCGTCGCCTACAACATCGGGCTGCCGCTGACGGCGCGCGCCGCCGGGCGTGACGACTGGGTGCGGCTGTGGGCCTTCCTGCTGCCGGTGTCGATCTTCCAGATCCTGCCCGACTGGGTGCTCGCGGCCGAGATCGGCACGCTCCGCTTCCCGCCGATCGGCGGCCCGCGGATCGACGACGCGATCGCGCTGGCGATGGGCGGCATGTGGGTCCCGCCGCTGTTCGTCGTGGTCGCGACGGCGCGCGAGCTCGCCGCGCGCCCCGCCTCCCGCCGCTCCGCCGTCCCCGCGCCGGCCGGCGCCGCGCTCGCGGCCGCGCTCGCGCTCGCCGTCTTCCTCGGCACCGAGCTGCTCGCGCCGGTGCTCGACCTGTGGGAGCCGGTCGGCGACACGACGCAGGTCGCGGGCGTCGCGCTCTACGTGCTGCCGGCCGAGGCCGCGCTCGGCTGGGCCGCCGCGACCGCCTTCGCGCTCACGCGGGCGAAGGGCCGCGCCGCCCAGATCGCCGCCGCGCTGGCCGTCTCGACCTTCTACACGGGCGCGCTCGTGCTGTGCCACTTCCTGCTCGACGTGGCCGGCTGGAGCATCGCCGTCTGAGGCACCTTCGACAGATAGGTGACATTCCGACTATCCTGTCTCCACGCATCACCCCGCACGCCGAAGGAGAGAGACCCGTGACGACGACCACGACCGACGTTGCAGGGCAGGCGACGCCGGAGCGCGTCGGCGAGCTGCCGCTGCGCTTCGTCACGGCCGCCTCGCTGTTCGACGGCCACGACGCGGCGATCAACGTGATGCGCCGGCTGATCCAGGACAGCGGCGCCGAGGTCGTCCACCTCGGCCACAACCGCAGCGTCCGCGACGTCGTGCGGGCGGCGATCCAGGAGGACGCCGACGGGATCGCGATCAGCTCCTACCAGGGCGGCCACACCGAGTACTTCAGCTACGCGGTCGACATGCTCGCCGAGCTGGGCGCCTCGCACATCCGCGTCTTCGGCGGCGGCGGCGGGACGATCACGCCCGGTGAGATCGCGGCGCTGCAGGAGCACGGCGTCGAGCGGATCTACCATCCCAACGACGGCATGGCGCTCGGCCTCACGGGCATGATCGACGACCTGATCGAGCGCGCGACCGCGCAGCGTCTCCCCTCCGTCGCGCCCACCGACAGCAGCGCCCGTGACGACCTCTCGGTCGCGCGGATGCTGAGCGCGCTGGAGGACGAGGTCTTCGACGCCGGTCAGCTCGCCGAGCTGCGCGCCGGCTGGCGCGACGCCGGCTCCGGCGTCCCCGTGCTCGGCATCACCGGCACCGGCGGCGCCGGCAAGTCGACCGTCACCGACGAGCTGCTGGCGCGCTTCGTGCGCTGCTTCCCCGAGATCCGCATCGCGGTCCTCGCCGTCGACCCGACCCGCCGCCGCACCGGCGGCGCGCTGCTCGGCGACCGCATCCGCATGAACGCGCTGCGCGAGGAGCGGATCTACATGCGCTCGTTCGCGACCCGCCGCCG
Source organism: Conexibacter sp. CPCC 205762 (assembly GCF_030646155.1). GTDB lineage: Bacteria > Actinomycetota > Thermoleophilia > Solirubrobacterales > Solirubrobacteraceae > Conexibacter. The sequence continues at coordinate 25,733 of NZ_JAUTDN010000042.1, read as the reverse complement.
CGACCGCGCGACCAGCGCGATCCTCGAGGACGGCGTCGCCTACCTGCGCGCGAGCGGCTTCGACCTCGTGATCGTGGAGACGGCCGGCATCGGCCAGAGCGACTCGGAGATCGTCGACCTGGTCGACGTCGCCACCTACGTGATGACGAGCGAGTTCGGCGCCGCCTCGCAGCTGGAGAAGATCGACATGCTCGATCTCGCCGACCTCGTCGTGATCAACAAGTTCGACAAGCGCGGCGCGAAGGACGCGCTGCGCGACGTGCGCAAGCAGTGGCGCCGCAACCGCGTCGCGTTCGACACGCCCGACGACGAGACGCCCGTCTACCCGACGATCGCCTCGCAGTTCGACGATCCCGGCGTCTCGTGGCTGTTCGTCAACCTCTGCCGCCGGCTCGGCGAGCACGCGGTCGGCGGGGCGGCGGCGTGGGATCCGAGACTGGAGCTGACGACGCACGAGCCGCTCGGCAACACGCTGATCCCCGGCAGCCGCGTCCGCTACCTCGCCGAGATCGCCGAGCAGGGCCGCGCGGTCAACGCCGACGTCGAGCGGCTGGCCGGCGTGGCGGCGAGCGCGCAGCACCTGTACGAGGCGCTGAGAGCGCTGCGCGACCCGGAGCTGCCGGCCGTGCTGGAGCCGATCCCGGCCGCCGCTTTGAGCGACGACGCGCCGCTGCGGGCGGCCTACAACGAGGCGGTCGCGTCGCTCGGCGCGGAGCATGCCGGTCTGCTGCGCGGCTGGGACGGGATGGTGCAGCGGATCACCGCCGAGACGTACGCCTACAGCGTGCGCGGGCGCGAGATCACCGGCGACAACTTCCGTGTGTCGCTGAGCGGCCAGCAGATCCCGAAGATCGCCGCGCCGCAGCTCGACGGCTGGGGCGACCGGCTGCGCTTCCTGCTGAAGGAGAACCTGCCCGGCGCCTACCCGTACACGGGCGGCGTCTTCCCCTACCGCCGCGCCGGCGAGGACCCGACCCGCATGTTCGCCGGCGAGGGCACGCCGGAGCGCACCAACCGCCGCTTCCACTACCTCTCCGAGGGGCAGCCGGCGGCGCGCCTGTCGACCGCGTTCGACTCGGTCACGCTGTACGGCGAGGACCCGGCCGAGCGGCCCGACATCTACGGCAAGGTCGGCAACTCGGGCGTCTCGATCGCGACCGTCGACGACGCCAAGAAGCTCTACTCCGGCTTCGACCTGTGCGCGCCGACGACGTCGGTCTCGATGACGATCAACGGCCCGGCGCCGATAGTGCTCGCCTTCTTCATGAACGCCGCGATCGACCAGCAGGTCGAGAAGCACCTCGACGCGACCGGCGGCTGGCCGGAGGCGGAGCGGCGGCTGGCGTCGCTGTTCGCCGACAGAGAGCGGCCCTCCTACGGCGGCCCGCTGCCGGAGGGCAGCGACGGCCTCGGCCTGCGGCTGCTCGGCGTCTCCGGCGACCAGGTGGTCGACGCCGAGACGTACGCGCGGATCAAGGAGCAGACGCTGCGGACCGTCCGCGGCACCGTCCAGGCCGACATCCTGAAGGAGGACCAGGCCCAGAACACCTGCATCTTCTCGACCGAGTTCGCGCTGAAGATGATGGGCGACGTGCAGCAGTACTTCGTCGACCACGACGTGCGCAACTTCTACTCCGTCTCGATCAGCGGGTACCACATCGCCGAGGCGGGGGCGAACCCGATCTCGCAGCTCGCCTTCACGCTCTCCAACGGCTTCACGATCGTCGAGTACTACCTCGCGCGCGGGATGGCGATCGACGACTTCGCGCCCAACCTGAGCTTCTTCTTCTCCAACGGGATGGACCCGGAGTACGCCGTGATCGGCCGCGTCGCGCGGCGGATCTGGGCGCGCGCGATGCGCGAGCGCTACGGCGCGTCGGCCCGCTCGCAGATGCTCAAGTACCACGTGCAGACGTCGGGCCGTTCGCTCCACGCGCAGGAGATGAGCTTCAACGACATCCGCACGACGCTGCAGGCGCTGTACGCGATCTTCGACAACACCAACTCGCTGCACACGAACGCGTACGACGAGGCGATCACGACGCCGACGGAGGAGTCGGTCCGCCGCGCGGTCGCGATCCAGCTGATCATCAACCGCGAGCTGGGGCTCAACTACACGGAGAACCCGTGGCAGGGCTCGTTCGCGATCGAGCGGCTGACCGACCTGGTCGAGGAGGCGGTCTACGAGGAGTTCGACCGCATCTCCGAGCGCGGCGGCGTGCTCGGCGCGATGGACACGATGTACCAGCGCGGCAAGATCCAGGACGAGTCGCTGCATTACGAGCGCCTGAAGCACGACGGCTCGCTGCCGCTGATCGGGGTCAACACGTACCTGCCGCGCGGCCGCGACGGCGCCGCCGTGGACGTGGCCGAGCCGGAGCTGGCGCGCTCGACCGAGGGCGAGAAGCAGGCGCAGATCGTCAACGTGCGCGCGTTCGCCGCGCGCGACGCCGCCCGCCGCACGGAGGCGCTCGCGCACCTGCGCGCGGTCGCGCTCGCGCGCGAGAACGTCTTCGACGCGCTGCTGGAGGCGGTCAAGGTCGCGTCGCTGGGCCAGATCTCCGCGACGCTCTACGAGGTCGGCGGCGAGTACCGGCGCAACATGTAGCTAGCGTCCCTGCGCGTGACGCCGCCTCCGCCTGACGCGCCCGCCCGCCGCTCGCCTGCCGGCGCCGAGCCCCGCATCGTCTCGCTCGTCCCGAGCATCACCGAGCTGCTCTGCGACCTCGGGCTGGCGGGGCAGCTCGTCGGCCGGACGGGCTTCTGCATCCATCCGTGGGAGACGGTGCGGACGATCCCGAAGGTCGGCGGCACGAAGGACGTGCGGCTGGAGCGCGTGCGCTCCCTCGCCGCCACGCACGTCGTCGTCAACGTCGACGAGAACACGCGCGAGACGGCCGCGGCGCTCGCCGAGTTCGTGCCCGAGGTCGTCGTCACCCACCCGCTCGGCCCGCTCGACAACCTCGCCCTCTACCGCCAGCTCGGCGCCGCCTTCGACCGCGAGGTCGAGGCCGAGATGCTCTGCGCCGCGTTCGAGCGCGAGCTGGAGGCGCTGCGTGCCGGCACGTTCCCACCCCAGGACGTCCTCTACCTGATCTGGCGCGACCCCTGGATGTCGGTCGCACCCGACACCTACATCTCCCGCACCCTCGAGCTGGTCAACTGGCGCACCCTCCCCCGCCCCGCCGGCTCCCGCTACCCCGAGGTCGACCTCGCCTCCTTCGCCGGCCGCGTCGACCGCGTCCTCCTCTCCAGCGAGCCGTACCACTTCAAGGACGCCCACCTCGCCGAGGTTGCCGCGCTCGTCCCCGGCGCCCGCGTGCAGCTGATCGACGGCGAGATGACCTCCTGGTACGGCAGCCGCGCGATCAGAGCGCTGCGGCAACTGGGCGAGTACGCGCGAGCGCTCAGCGCGCCAGGCGCGGGCGGCGCGCCGGCAGGCGGTAGGGGCGGGTGAGGCCGAGGGTGGCGCGGCGTTCGGCGTCGAAGCGCCAGACGGCGGCGAGCGAGAGCACGGCGACGGGCAGGGCGACCGCCCAGCGGGGGACGCCGATCAAGTCGTGGCAGAGGGCGCTGACGCAGGCCGGGGCGATCACGGCGTAGGCGTAGTCGCCGCGGCGGGTCGGGCGGCACCAGGCGTAGGCGAACAGCAGCAGCGGCAGCACGAGGCCGACGGCGGTCGCCGGCGCGGTCGGCAGCACGAGGCCCGCCAGCAGGCAGGTCGTCAGGCAGGCGAGCAGCAGCGGGAAGCCGGGCAGGCTGCCGACGCGGGCGCGCAGGGCGCGGGCCGTCGGCTCCTCCTCACGAGCACGTTCCATGAGCGCGATGATCGACGCTCGCGCGCACGGGCGGGATAACGCGAGGTGAACGTCTCCCAAGAGCGGACGGATCGACGGGCGAGCGACGGCGCGGGACGAGCGGCGCGCGCGGACAGCGGCGCGCCGGCGACGACGGCCGTTTGGCGCGAGCGCGCTCCGGAGACGATCGGGCTGCCGCCCGCGGATGGACGAGGGCGGTGCGTGCCCGTTCGCAGGGAGCGGGCCGCGACGAGCCTGACACGGAGGTTGGCCACATGGGCCTGAAGGACCGCATGATGAGACGTTTCATGGCGAACGCGCCCGATCACGGCGCCGTGATCCAGGAGCGGCTCGGCGACGACGATCGCGTCGAGGGCTACGCCTTCGCGATCCCCGTCGCCTACGAGCGCAGCGGCGGAGGCGTCGGCGGCGGCAAGGCGTTCACGCGCCTCGTCAACGCCGCCACGAACGTCGCCTCGCAGAGCAAGCACGTCGGCGGCGAGGCGGGTTCGATCGCGACCACGCTCCCGCTCGACGGGCAGCACTGCGCGCTGACGATCTCGTCGCGCTCGCTGACGCTCTGGGACTTCGGCATGCAGTTCCTCGACGACGACCCGCGCGAGGCCTTCCGCCTCGACCGCGATCAGCTGCGCTCGATCGAGAGAACCGGCAAGACGCGCCAGGGCGGCCAGGTTGAGGCACGCCTCACCTTCGCCGACGGCTCCTACGCCGACTGGGCGCTGCACACCCACGAGGCGTTCGACAGAGGCTTCTGGGCGGCCGCCGACAGGCTCTCCGCCACCACCGCCTGAGCGCGGGCACGGGCGAGGTTTGAGTGGACTCGGGGCGCCGCCGACCTGGCGCCCCGACAGTCTTTCCGATAGGTTGGCGCGCACGCGAACGAGGGGTGGTCCGTTGTCGAGCGACGGTCGCGATGCATGAACAAGGACTCGATGACCGGGATGGTCGGCACAGTCACGGGGACGGTCAGACCGGGGACGCTCGGAGAGGTGATGATCGCCATCCGCGGCGGTGTCGAGGCGTTCTACGCGCTGCCGTTCGACGGTGAGGAGGTCATCCCCGCCGGCGCGCGCTGCGCCGTCGTCGACTACCGCCCGCAGGAAGCGTCGCGAACCGTCTACGTGACCGCGCTGCCAGACGTGCCCTAGGCGCGTCCGGTTCCCCTACCCAACCGCAAGGATCCCCGCCAGCTCATGTTTCTGTACAGCGTTCCTGGACCGAACGAGGCCCTGCTGATCACCGGCTTGGGCGCCAAGGTCGACAACACCAAGGCCGCCGTGGCGGTCAGCGACAGCGACGCGCCCGCCGTCAAGGAGACGCAGGACTTCAAGGTCGTGACCGGGCGGGGCGCGTTCATCATCCCCTTCCTCCAGCGCGGTCACAAGCTGCCGCTCGACACCCGCCGCGTCGACCTCGGCAGCTCCGAGTACGACGAGGCCGGCGTGCTCTGCGTCTCCGCCGAGGCGATCCCGGTGCTGGTCGAGGCGGTCGTCGTCTTCAAGGTCGGCGACGACCGCGCCAGCATCGTCAACGCCGGCCGGCGCTTCCTCGGCAAGAGCACCGAGGAGATGAACGAGACGATCAAGGAGATGGCCCACGGTCACCTGCGCACGATCGTCGCCGGCCTGACCGTCGAGGAGCTGATCAGAGGCCGCGACAGCCTCACCGAGCAGGTCCGCTCCGCGACCGCGGTCGAGATGCAGAAGCTCGGCCTCCACATCGACTCGCTGCAGCTGAAGCAGATCCGCGACGTCCCCAGCGAGGACGGCTCGGCCGGCTACATCGCCAACCTCGGCAAGCCGCACGCCGCCGCGGTCGCCTCGCGCGCCCGCATCGCCGAGGCCGATCGCGACCGCGAGGCGGTCGAGAGAGAGCAGGAGGCGTTCGCGCTCGCCGCCGAGGCGCGCAAGGAGTCCGAGGTCCGCCAGGCGAGAGCGCAGGCCGAGACCGAGAGAGCCCGCGCCGAGGCCGAGCAGGCCGGCCCGCTGGCGCAGGCGACCGCCCGCCAGGCGGTCGTCAGAGCCGACACCGCCGCCGCCGAGCTGGAGGCCGCGCTCGCCGAGCAGCAGCTGCAGACGCAGGTGCGCAAACCGGCCGACGCCGAGGCCTACCGGCTCGTCACGCTCGCCGACGCCGACCGTCAGACCGAGGTCGCGCGCGCGACCGCCGCGGCCGCCGCGCTGGAGCTGGACGCGAGAGCGAGAGCGACCGCGACCGAGCTGAACGCCGAGGCGACCTCGGCCGCCTACCGCAAGCTCGGCGACGGCGAGGCCTCCGCGATCAGAGCGAAGGCGCTGGCCGAGGCCGACGGCGTGCGCGAGCGCGGCCTCGCCGAGGCCGCCGGCATCGAGGCGCGCCAGCAGGCGCTCGCGGAGGATCCGGAGGGCGTCATCGCACAGCAGATCGCGGAGAACCTGCCGGCGATCGTGGCGGCCGCCTCGGCGCCGTTCTCGAACGTCGACTCGTTCACCGTGCTCGACGGCGCCGAGGGCGTGCAGAAGGCGCTGATGGCGACGATCGGCACCGCGACGGCCGTGCTGCCGCTGGCGCAGAACGTCTTCGCCGGCCTCTCCGGCCAGCCCGCGCCGACGACCTCGAACGCCGCCCCGGCGGCCGTGAAGCCCGCTCCCGCCGACGAAGCGGCGGCCCCCGCGAGGGCGATCTCCCCGGGCCCGGCCGTCTCGACCGCTCCGGCGACGGCGTCAGCGGCGACGGTCGACGAGGACGACGACGAGCCGGCCGGCGGCCCGGAGTTCGTCCCGCCGGCCAACTCGCGCGAGGACTAGCGGGCCAGCGCGACGGGCTTGGCGGCGAGCGGCCGCCGCCTGGTCCGTCGGCGCCGGCCTCCTACGCTGGACAGATGCAGCCAACAGACGCAGACCGTCAGCAGGCCCGGGAGGCGATCACCGAGCTGCTCGCCGCCCGCGCGCCGGGCGCGACGATCTGCCCGTCCGAAGCCGCACGCCGGCTCGCCGGCGACGGCGACTTCCGCCCGCTCATGCCGCTCGTCCGCGAGGCGGCCCAGACGCTCGTCGACGCAGGTGCGATCGAGGTCACCCAGCACGGCGATCCCGTCGAGCTGGCGACCGCGCGCGGCCCGATCCGGCTGCGAGCGGCTTCAGCGACCTGAACGAGTACGCTTTACCTATGGCGAGATTGGTAAAGAACGCGCCGACGCGGCGAGACAGACGCGGCGGCTCCCGGATCTCCAGCAAGCATCAGGTCACGATCCCGATAGACGCGTTCACGGCTGCGGGGTTTCGTGAAGGGGACGTCGTGCGGATCGAGGCGGCCGGTCCCGGTCGCGTCGTGCTGACCCGGCAGGACGATCTGCTCGACCAGTTCAGCGGCGCGATGAGAGCGGGACCGGACCTGCGTCGCGCGGTCGACGAGCTGCGCGACGAATGGGCGTAGCGCTGCTGGACTCCAGCGTGCTCGTCGCCTTCCTCAACGGCGACGACACGCTCCATGCCGCCGCCGACGCCGCGGTGCGCGACGTCGCGCGCGAGCACGCGTTCGCCGTCTCGACCGTCACGATCGCCGAGACGCTGACAGGCGCGAAGCTCGGCCACCACGACGAGACGATCCTGCGGCGGTTCCTCGCCGCGATCGTCGGCGCGCGGCTTCCGGTCGACGTGCAGGTGGCAGAGCGGGCGGCGGAGCTGCGCGCCGCCAACCGCGCTCTGCGCACTCCCGACGCGCTGGTCCTCGCGACCGGCGAGCTGCACGCCGACGTCGTCGTCACCGGCGACAAGCGCTGGACGACGGTGCGCGACGTCGGCTGCGAGATCGTCGCGATCGGCGGCTGAACGACGCCGCCCGCGGCTCACGCCTCCGGGTGCGTCTCTCTCCACCAGCCGTCGAGCGCCTGCAGGGAGCCGCCGATCAGCATGTCCTTGAAGCCCTGCGTGTCGTTGACTCTCGGCAGCGGCTCGGACGGGACGGGGACACCGAGGGCGTCGCAGATCGGCTCCCAGCCGTCGGACGGCTGCCAGACGACGAGGCGGTCGGCGGGGACGTGGGCCTTGACCTGCTCGTTCCAGCCCTCCATCGCGCCGATCAGCGAGGCGCGGTCGTGGTGGTTGCCGGCGTAGGGGCCGTACTGCTCGAACGAGATCGAGGCGACGACGTCCATGTAGCGGCGCCAGAGCGGGTCGACGTGGTAGCGGGCGCGCAGGACGTGGGCCATCACCGAGTCGCCGTAGAACATCGCGTAGACGGTCTCGCGCATCGACGCCTCCCACGCCTGGCCGTCGCGCACGCTGAGCAGGACCTTCGCGTCCGGGTAGACCTCCATCAGCTCTCTGTAGAAGAAGGCGCTGGGCCAGTCGACCGTCGTGACGTAGCCGTCGAAGATCGTCGCCCAGTCGGCCTTGCCGTCGCGCGCCGCCTCCCACAGCGGGACGCTGCGCTCGAGGTCGGACATCATGTCGCGCATGTGGTAGCAGCGGCCGATGCCGAGCATCTCCAGCGCCACCATCTGGGTCGTCGTCGCGGTGCGGGCGACGCCGGCTCCGATCAGCTTCATCAGCGGCTCTCCAGTCTGTCGTGGTCGTCGTGCAAGGTCGTCCAGAAGATCTCGGCCTGCAGGTCCAGCAGCGCGTCGCCGGCCGCGCCGGGCCCCGGGCAGCCCCACAGCAGCCAGCGCTGGTAGAAGCCGTGCAGCTGCATCACGAGCAGGCGGGCGCGCAGCGCGGCCGCGGGCCGCTCGAAGCGCTCGGCCAGCCGCGCCGTCAGCGGCGCCGCCTGCAGCTCGACGTAGTCGCGATACCCGGCGGTCGCGATCATCGCCTCTCTCAGCCCCGCCATCATCTCCGCCCCGCGCGGCCATAGCTCGGCGTTGGCGGCGATCCAGGCGCGCAGCACCGGCCGCGTCCACTGCGGCTCCCGCGCCAGCGCGACGAGCTGGGCGCGCGTCAGCTCGTAGACCTCGCCGAGCAGCGCCTGCGCGAGCGCCTCCTTGCCGTCGAAGTGGAGGTAGAGCGTCGCGCGGTTGGCGCCGGCCGCGGCCGCGATCTCGTCGATCGTCGTCGCCGTGTAGCCGTCCTGCGCGAACAGTCTCGCGGCCGCGTCGAGCAGCAGTCTGCGCGTCAGCTGGCGCTGCAGCTCGCGGACGCCGGGGGCGCGGCCGGCCGGCATCAGCCGCGCGCTCCCGCGGCCGCGGCGGCAGGCGGCGGGTTCAGCGTCGCCGCGCAGACGCGCGCGGACAGCTCCAGCGCGCGCTCGTCGCCCGCGCCCCAGATCACCCGCTGCGCGAACAGCTCCTCCAGCTGCAGCACGAACAGCCGCGCGTGCTCCTCCCCCAGCGCCCGCCAGCGCGGGTCGGCGGCGGCGAGCCGCGCGATCAGGGCGTCGACGCGCTCGCGCCAGCCGTCCGGGTCGGCCAGCGCCGCCTCGCCGACCGCGAGCGCCAGCTCGTGCGCCTGCGCCCACTCGCCGTCGGCGCGCGCCCGCAGGAAGCCGCGCAGGGCGGCCGGCGACCACTCCGGCAGCGCGCAGACCGCCAGCGCGGCGGCATCGCCGAGCGCCCACAGCTCGCGCACGAGCGCCTCGACGAGGGCGTTCTTGCCGTCGAAGTGGGCGTAGAAGGTCGCGCGGCTGACGTCGGCGGCGCTCAGCAGCTCCTCGACGGCGACGTCGGCGAGACGGCGGGTGGCGAACAGTTCCAGCGCGGCCGTCCGCAGGCGCTCGCGCGTCGCCGCTCTCCGCAGCGCTGCCGCCGATGCCGGTCGGTCGGCTGCGGGATCGGGATCTGCCACCCGCCGATCATACGGACGGCCAGCGAACAGTCGATTACGAGCGTCTATGCGCCATACAATCAGTCGAGTGAGACGAACGACATGCAGTTCGCACGCGCCCGGCCGATCAACCGAAACGATCCCCCCAAGGTCGCACCCGGTCGGAGGCCGCAACCATGAGATTGTCTGTCAGGACGAAGCTGCTTGGCGGCTTCCTCGTCGTGCTCGCACTGCTCGTCGTCGTCAGCTTCGTCGCGATATCGCGCACCGGCGCGGTCAACGACAACGTGCAGGAGTTCGGCGACAGAGTCGTGCCGAGCCTCCAGAACATCGGCTCGATCAACGCGCTCGTCTTCAAGTACCGCGCCGACCAGTTCGGCTACATCCTCGCGGACAGAAGAGCCCGTCCGGAGCTGCTGAGAGCGCTGGAGATGGACGAGCAGGGCGTCACCGCCAAGGTCGCCGAGCTGAGAAGAACCGCGAACCCGGCCGACGTCGCCGCGTTCGCCGCGGCATGGAGCGGCTACGTCGACGCGACGCGCGCGAGATTCCTCGCGGCCGCCGACAGAATGGACTACACGACCGCGCTCGGCACGCTCCAGCAGGGTCCGGGAGCCGAGACCTACTCGGCGATGACGAGATCGCTCGGGCCGCTCAACGAGAGACAGGTCGCGACCTCGCTGGCGACCTCCAGAGACGCCCGCTCGACCGTCGACTCGACCCGCACGACGATCCTCGCGCTCGCGGCGATAGCGGTCGTGATCGGGCTGCTGATCGCGCTGCTCGCATCGCGTTCGATCTCCGGCGGCGTGCGGCAGCTCGTGCGCGCCGCGCGCGGGATCTCGCAGGGCGACATCGAGCAGAAGGTCGCGATCAGATCGCGCGACGAGATCGGCGAGGCCGGCGCCGCCTTCGGCGACATGGTCGGCTACCTCGGCGAGATGGCCGACGCCGCCAGACGGATCGCCGCCGGCGACCTCGCCGTCGCGGTCGAGCCGAAGTCCGACAGGGACGCGCTCGGGATGGCGTTCGCGGAGATGAGCGCGCAGCTGCGCGAGGCGCTCGGCGACAGCTCGGCGCTGGAGCTGCTGATCGACCGGCTCGACGCGCTCAGCAGCCATGAGCTGGCTGGGCTCGAGGCCGCGCTGGCCGCCGTCGCCGCCGGCGACCTGACGGTCGAGGCGAGCAGCTCGACCGGCGCGATCGTCGCCGAGGACGGGCGCGCCGTCGGCCGCCTCGCGGAGATCTACAACGCGATGCTCGGTCAGCTGCACGCCTCCGTCGGCGAGTACAACGCGATGCGCGCGCGGGTCGAGGAGATGCTGCGCCAGATCGCCGGCGAGACGCAGTCGGTCGCGGCCGCCTCGCAGCAGATGGCGACGACCTCGGAGGAGACCGGCCGTGCGATCGGCGAGATCGCCTCCGCCGTCGGCGAGGTCGCCGCGGGCGCCGAGCGGCAGGTGCGCACGGTCGGCCGCGCGCGCGAGACCGGCGAGGCCGTCAGCGGCGCCGCGCTCGCCTCGACGACCAACGCGGAGGCGACCGCGCGTGCCGCGGAGGCCGCTCGCTCGGTCGCCGAGGAGGGCTCGCAGGCGATCGCCCGCGCGACCGACGGGATGCAGGCGCTGTCGGCCGTCTCGGCCGCGTCGATCGACGCGATGCGCGGCCTCGGCGCGAAGTCCGACCAGATCGGCGGCATCGTCGCGACGATCACCGGCATCGCCGAGCAGACCAACCTGCTCGCCCTCAACGCCGCGATCGAGGCGGCGCGCGCCGGCGAGCAGGGCCGCGGCTTCGCCGTCGTCGCCGAGGAGGTCCGCAAGCTCGCCGAGGAGTCGCAGCAGGCGGCCTCCTCGATCTCGACGCTGATCTCCGAGATCCAGCGCGACACCGGCAGCGCGATCGCGTCGGTCGAGTCGGGCTCGGACGAGATCGAGCGCGGCGTCGAGACGGTCGACGAGGCGCGCCAGGCGTTCCTGCGGATCGGCACGAGCGTCGAGGACATGAACGCCCGCGTCGGCGAGATCGCTGCGGCCGTGACCGAGATCGCCGACCGCTCGCAGCGGATGGGCGAGGACATGAGCGAGGTCGTCTCGGTCGCCGAGCAGTCCTCTGCCTCGACCGAGCAGGTCTCCGCCTCGACCCAGCAGACGAGCGCCTCCGCCCAGGAGATCGCCGCCTCCTCGCAGGAGCTGGCGCGCACCGCGGAGCAGCTGGAGCGGCTGGTCGGGCAGTTCAAGTTGGCTGGCGCCATATAGCAGGGCGCTTGGTCTGCCGGCGCCTGTGGGGCGGCGCCGGGACTCAGCTGTCGGCGCCTCTCCTGGCTGGCGCCGGCGGACCTCCCCGCCGGCCGCCGCCGTCCCTCACGGCGGCGGCCGGTGCGGGGCGGTCGTGCGGTACGCGGCGGACGGCGTCAGGGGCGGCGCGGGCGGGCGGGCGCAGCGGGCGGCTTGGCGCGCGCGGACGGCGTCAGCGGCGGGCGGCTCTGAGCGCCAGGCGGGCGGTGGCGGCTCTGGCGCCGCGGGCTCTGGCGGTCAGGGTCAGCGTGTAGCTGCGGCCGGGGCGGGCCGATCTGGCCAGCTTCAGCGTGATCGTGCGGCGGGCGCTGCGGCCGGCGGCGAGTCTGCCGAGCTTCAGGCAGCGGCCGGCCGTGAGCTGCTTCGCGCTCGCGCGCGGGCAGAGCGTCACGGCGGACGCGGCGAGCGTGCCGGCGTTGCGGACGGTGACGGTCAGGCGCAGGCGTCTGCCGGGCGCGAGCTTCGCGGCGCGGGCCGGGCGCAGCGTCAGCTTCAGCGTCGCGGCGCGCGCGGCCGGGCCGCTGCCGCCGCCGTCGGTGCCGCCTCTGCCGCCGTCGCCGCCGGGGCAGGCGGCCGGCGGCGCAGGGGTCGCGGTGCCGGTGAGGGCGACGGTCGCGGGGCCGCTCGGAGCAGAGGAGGAGATCGTCAGGGTCGCGGCGCGGGCGCCGGCGGCGTGCGGGGCGAAGCTGACGGTCGCGTCGCAGAAGGAGCCGGCGGGGACCGGCGCGGTCATGCAGCCGCTCGCGGCGAAGTCGGCCGCGTCGGCGCCCGCGACCGTCAGGCCGGTCACGCGCAGGCCGTGGTCGCCCGGGTTCTCGATCCGCACCGCCGCGGTCGTCGCCGCGCCGCCGACCTGGGCGCTGCCGAGGTCGGCGCCGGCCGGAGCGGAGATCGCGGGCTCCGCGTCGTTGATCAGCAGGAAGACGCGCGCGGGCGATGCGGTGCTGGTGACGACGACGTCGAGCACGCCGTCGCCGTCGACGTCGGCGATCGTGCCGGCGGTCGCGATCGCGCCGGTGGCGATGCCGCTCGTCGCCTCCGACAGGAAACGGCCGGCACCGTCGCCGAACACGGGCCAGGCGGTGCCCGCATCGGTAGCGATCGCGCCGTCGAGCGTGCCGTCGCCGTCGAGGTCGCCGAGCGGGAAGGCGAACGGCGCGACCGGGTTCTGCGCCGGCGGCGTCGCGAACGAGTCGGGCGGCCCTCTCACGAAGCCGCCCGCGCCAGTGCCGAGCAGCACACCGGCGGTGCTCGATCTGCTGTCGCCCGCGATCCCCGTCCGCACCGGCGCGACGAGGTCGAGCCGGCCGTCGCCGTTGACGTCTCCCCCGGCCATCGTCAGCACGCCAGAGCCGATGTCGAACGGGCTGCCGGCGACGCTCGCGAACCCGCCGGCGCCGTCGTTGCGGAGGACCGTGACGATCCCGGCGGCGGTGAAGACGTGGGCGACGGCGGCGTCGAGGTCACCGTCCGCGTCGAGGTCGGCGAGCACGATCGCGGCCGGGTCGCTGCCGTCGAGCGGCGGCTGGCTCGCGAGCGGCGCGCCGAAGCCGCCGGCACCGTCACCCGGCATCGTCAGCAGGCGCGGGCCGCCGCTGGGCATGTAGCTCGGCAGCACGAGGTCGAGCTTGCCGTCGCCGGTCACGTCGCCGACCGCCATCGTGCCGGGCGTGCCCGTCAGCGGGATCGAGGCGGCGGTGCCGAAGCCGCCGGCGCCGTCGCCCAGCAGCACGATCGCGTACGAGGTCGCATCCTGGATCTGCAGCGCGACGAGGTCGAGGTGGCCGTCTCCGTTCAGGTCGACCGCTCGCATCGGCCCGGCGTAGCTTCTGCCGAGCGAGCGCGGGAACGTCGGCGCCTGCGCATAGCTGCCGTCGGCGCCGCGCAGCAGCACCGACAGGTCGCCCGATCCGAGCGAGACGGCGATGTCGAGGTCGCCGTCCGCGTCGAAGTCGCCGAGCGCGAGGCCGCTCTCGGCGCCGATCCCGGAGCCGGGCACGGTCACCGATCTGGTCGTGAACGAGATCGCCTCGGCGCGCGCGGCGCCGAGCGCGCAGGCCGCGAGCAGGAGGACGAGCGCCAGCAGAGCCGTGGAGGCCCACTGGAGGGTCGCGCCCGTCTTGATCCCGCTCGCGTCCATGCGACCGCCCACGCTACGAGCCGCCCGCGGCTGCCGCAATGGACGCCGGTCCCGGGCGGGCGAGGGGACTCAGGTCCCGTCGCCCGCCCGGCGTCAGCGCACGGTCACGCGCGCGGTGACCGGCTTCGATCTGTTCCCGGCCGCGTCGACGGCGGTCAGCGTCAGCGTGTAGGCGCCCTTCGGCAGGCCGGCGCCGGGCAGTCTGAGCGTGACCGCACCGGCGGCTGCTCTGACCGTCGCGCGCGCCGCCGTCAGCGTGCGGGTGCACGCTCTGGCGCCGCGCGGGCGCTTCCTCGGCACCGCGACGCAGGCCTTGCCGCGCGTGATGCCGGCCGCTCTCGACGTCACCAGCGCGGTCACCGTCGCCGCCTCGCCGAGCGTGAATCTGACCGTCGCTCTGCGGCGCGCGGCGGCGCCTCTGCGGGCGGCTCTCGCGAGCGCGACCGCGGGGCGGGTCACGCTCGGCGCGGTCGTGTCGCCGGCCGGCGGGCCGGCCGGCGGCTGGCCGCCCGGGGGCGTCGGACCGCCACCGCCGCCGCCTCCGCCGCCATCGCTGGGCGGCGGGATGACGATCGCCGCGGCCGTCGTGAACGTGCGGTCCTCGCCGGCGACCGCGAGCGCGCCGTCGCGGATCGCCTCGACGCGGTAGTGGTAGGTCGTGCTCGGGGCGAGGCCGCTCAGCGACGCCGCGCGCGTGACCGCGCCGTCACCGGCGCCGAGCGGCTCGACCGGCGTCGTGGCGCCGTAGGCGCTCGTCGTCCCCCACGCGAAGCGGAGGCCCGTCGCGCGTCCGTTCGGCGTCACCGCGCCGTCGAGCGTCGCGCTGCTGTCGCCACCGACCGCGGCCGCACCGGTCGCGGCGGCGGGGATCTCCAGCCGGCCACAGGCCTGCTGCGGCGAGTCGATCCCCCAGCTGCGCAGCTCGCCGGTGTCGCCGGCGGCGCCATCGTGGATCCGCAGCGTCCAGGTGCCGGCGACCGGATGGCCGTCGAAGTTGTCGAGCGCGTTCGCGACCGCCGGCTGGAAGCGACCGCCGATCGGGCCGCCGGGCGTCAGCGTGACCGCGCCGGGGGCGTCGGAGTCGATCACCGCGTCGATCACGTCGTGGCCGCCGTAGCCGCCGTTGCCCAGCCGGTCGATCAGCGTCACGGTGACGCCGTCGTGGATCAGCTCGAGCGTGAGGTCGCCGACGTAGGTGTGGCGCAGCTCGTCGATCCGCACGTCGACGTCGGTGACGGCGCCGCTGCCGCTCACCGTCATCGGCGCGTCGACCGTCGATCTGCCGACGCCGTCGCTGTCCGGGATCGCCACCACGCTGCGCTGCCCCGGCCGCGGGTCGACCGTCGCGGTCGCGGTCGCCGCGCCCTCCGTGCTGGAGATCGCGAGCGAGACCGGATACGCGGTCGTGCACTGGCCGGCCGGGACTCTCACGACGAACGGGTCGCTGTTGGCTGCCGTTCGGGCGTTGCCGAGCAGCGGCCAGGCGGCGCTGCCGTCGAGGATCGCCAGCGCCGGCGCACCGGTCAGCGTGCCGGTCACGCCGAGCAGGTCGACGACGCCGCGGCTCGCGAGCGGCCACGACAGCTCGACCCGCTCGCCCGGCTCGGCGACGCCGTCGTCATCGCCGCCCGGGTAGGGGTCGCTGACCGTCAGCGCGCCGCCGCCGACGACGCCTCTGGGCAGGTCGAACGCCTCGGTCGGGGCGGTGCTGGCGGCATTCGGGGTCGTCGCGCTCGCGCCGAAGCCGCGCGCGGCGAAGACCGCCCACGCTCTCGGGAACCAGTCGTCCGCGGCGCCCGGCGCGGTGCGCATCGCGAGCGCCTGCTGGAGGATCGCGTCACGCATGTCGAGCATCGACGGCGCGTCCGGCGACAGCCGCATCCCGCCGGTCACGAGCGCCAGCGCGGCCTGACGGCCGACCGCTCTGCGCAGCTCCCAGAGCGTCTCGCCCCAGACCTCGCCGCCGTTGTGCGGCGACGTGTTGTCGGTGCGGGCGAGATCGCCGTAGGTGTAGCCGCCGAGCACCACCGGTCTGCCGGCGTAGTTGCCGTCGCAGCCGCTGACGCCGGCCTCCGCGACCGGGCAGTCGATCGGCTTCGCGCGGAGGACGCCGCGGTTGGTGACGTAGGAGCCGAGCGCCAGCTCGGCCGGCGCGCCGGTGTCGGTCAGGGCGCCTTCGCCGACGAGCAGGTCGAAGGCGTAGAAGTCGCTCCAGGCCTCGCCCATCATCTGCGACTGCAGCGGGGAGAGCGTCGAGCTGCCGGAGGCGTTGACGACGAGCCGGCTGCTGAGGCCGTGGCCGTACTCGTGGTAGACGACGTCGGCCTCGTCGCTGCCGTTGACGTCGCGCGTGGTCCACAGGAACATCTGCATCCGCGGCGCCTGGCCGTCTGGCGGCGTGCCGAAGTTCGCGTTGTTCAAGCCCGCGCCGTCGTTGACCTCGACGCGGACCGGGTCGCCGCCTCTCCCCTGGCCGCTGCTGTTGGTCACCTGGAAGTTGCCCGACGCCTCGTCGAAGCCGATCGGGGCCTGCAGCAGGTGGTCGTGGTAACGGCTCGCGAGCACGTGTGCGTTGGTCGCCGCCTGGAACTGGTTGACGTCGGCGCTCGCGCTGTTGGTCGAGTCCCAGGTGCACGGCGCGCCGGGCGGGCACGGCGTCGCGGCCGGGAAGGCGACCGGCGCGTAGAGCCAGTCGAGCGCGCCCGCGTCGCTGGCGGGGATCTGCGTCAGGCCGGCGCCGTTCTCGCTGCCGTAGGCGGGATTTCTGTTCTGCCGGTCGGTGTAGGTACGGACGTACTGACCCCACAGGCGGGTCCCGCCGGCGTTGTCGTCGTACCAGGCCGGCGGCATCGTGATCTGCGTCTGCGCCGGGGTCGTGAGCGGGTCCGATCTGAACCATCTCGCCTGCCCGAGGTCGTGCGAGAGGCTCTGGCGCCGCAGCAGCTCGCCGTCGGCGGCGTCGACGAGCAGCGCGTAGAGCAGGCCGTCGCCGTCGTCGGCCGTGACCTGCCACGCGAGCCGCGCGCGGCCCTTCCCGTCGGCGGTCCAGCGCAGCGCGGCGTGCTCGCCGGTCGCGTCGGGCCCGAGCGCCTCGGTCGCGGCCTCGATGCCCGTGCTCCTGCCGAGCGCGGGGGTGCTCGCGGCAAGTCTGGCGCCGGCGAGCGGAGCGCCGGAGACGGTGATCAGGCGGCCGTCAGCGGTGACGTGGCCGTCGATCCCGCGGTCGAACGAGAGCACGCCGTCGAGCACCTGGTTGAAGCGCAGGTGGACGATGCCGTCGGGGCTGACGGCGCGCGCGACGAGCTGCAGCTGCGCGACGCCGGCGTCATCGAGACCGAAGCGCTCGCGGTGGTCGCGCACGTAGTCGAGCACGATCTCGCGCGGAAGATCCTTCGAGCGGCCGCTCAGCAGCCGGTCGTTGCGACCGGCGTCGGTCGCCGCGCCGGTCGGCGCGGCGCCTCTGCCGCGTGCGTCGAGCAGCGGCAGCGCGTCGTGGTCGTGCGGCTGCACGGCCTGGCTCGGCGGCGCCGCGACAGCGACGATGGCAGCGCTCAGCGCGAGCGCGACGGCGGACTTCCTCACGGCCTGCAAACCCCCGGTCCGGGTTCAATGCCAGCGACCACTGGCGCCGAGCAGCCTGGCAGACGCGGCGGCGACGCGCCAGGGAGTCAGGTCGCTTGTGTCGCGTCCGCGTCAGCCGCGCGGACGGGGCGGGCGGCCGGCGCGCAGAGTGCGTCAGCCGCGCGGCGGGGGCGCGACGACCGCGGCCATCGCGGCGAGGTCGACCAGCTTCGCGCGCGGGCGGCCGGCCGGCTCGCCGAGCGCGCGCTCGTGCGCATCGATCGCCTCCCAGCCGACCCACTCGACCAGCTCCGGGACGCGCTCGCGCAGCCATGGCTCCTGGTCTGACGAGCTGGCCAGCAGACCAGCGTCTCGATCCTCGACGATCCGCGCGACCGTCTCCTGCGCGTCGCCCTTGTTGGTGCCGATCACGCCGCTGGGGCCGCGCTTGGCCCAGCCGACGACGTACTCGCGCGCGCGGCCGGCGACGCGGCCGCCGGCGTTGGCAATCGTGCCGCCGGCGAGCGGCAGGCCCGGCAGCGGCGCGGCCTGGTGGCCGACGGCGGTCACGACGAGGCCGCAGTCGAGCATCTCCTCCGCCCCGGTCGGCTCGGCGACGAGGCGCCCGTCGCGCGCGGCGAGGCGGTTGACGGCGAGCCGGACCCCGCTCACCCGCCCCGCCCGCTCGATCAGCTCCAGCGGGGAGCGGAGGAAGCGGAAGACGAGCCGGCGCTCGCCAATCCGCCCGGCGGCGGGCGCAGCAGCGACGGCGGGCGGCTCGACGGCTGACGGCGGCTCGGCAGCGCCGGGCGACTCGACGGCGACGGCCTCGCTCGGCGACGCGGCGGCGAGCGCGCCAAGCGCCTCCAGCTTGCGCCGGGCCGGCGAGCCCTCGGGCTCCGCCGCCAGCGCCGCCGCGCTGAGCGGGTCCAGCGTGAGCGCGTCGTCGTCGAAGCTGACGCCGAGGCCGGCGATCCGGCCCAGCTCGACCAGCTCGCCGTCCGTGAAGGCCGCCTGCAGCGGGCCGCGGCGGCCGATCACGACGACCTCGCGCACGCGCGCGGCAGCGAGCGCGGAAAGCGCGTGGTCGGCCATGTCGGTCAGCGCCAGCTCGGCCGGGTCGCGCAGCAGCATCCGCGCCACGTCGAGCGCGACGTTGCCGTTGCCGAGCACAACCGCCCGCTCGACGTCGAGGCCGAAGCTGCGCGCGGCGTGGTCCGGATGGCCGTTGTACCAGCCGACGAAGTCGCTCGCGGGATGACAGCCGGCGAGCTGCTCGCCGGCGATCCCGAGCGGGCTCGGCAGCGGCGCGCCGACGGCCCACACGACCGCGTCCCAGCGCGCGGCGAGGTCCTCGACCCCGACGGAGACGCCGACCTGCACGCCGCCGAAGAAGCGCATCCGCTCACGCCGCGCGATCTTCTCGTAGACGCGCGTGACCGCCTTGATCTTCGGATGGTCGGGCGCGACGCCCGCGCGCACGAGGCCGAACGGCGTCGGCAGGCGGTCGAGCAGGTCGACCGCGAAGCCGGCGTCGAGCAGCGCCGCGGCGGCGTAGAAGCCCGACGGCCCGGCGCCGACGACGACCGCGCGCGGCACGCCGCCGCCCGCACCCGCGCCGCCGCCCGCGCCCGCATCGACCGCGCGCGCCTCACCCACGATTCGCGAAGAAGTCGCTGTTGATCGCCGCGAACGCCGACCATCTCTCCGGCAGCCGCTCGACGTCGAACGGGGCGTTGACCGGGCAGGCGTCGACGCAGGCGTTGCAGTCGATGCACTCCGTCGGATCGATGTAGAGCTGCTCGACGGTCGCGAAGTCGGGGTCGTCGGGCAGCGGCTGGATGCAGTCGACCGGGCAGACGCCCTGACACGAGCCGTCCTTGTTGCCGATGCAGGGCTCGGCGATCACGTATGGCATGGCGATACGACCTCGCTAGAAGATCTGGAAGTACTCGCGCTGCTCCCAGTCGGTCACGGCGGCGAGGTAGCGGTCGACCTCGAACCGCTTCAGCGCGATCACGTAGTCGACGAACCACTGCCCCAGCCGCTCGGCGAAGACCGGGTCGGCGGCGAAGGCGTCGAGCGCCTCCATCAGCGACGCCGGCAGCCGCGGCGCGTCGGCGCCGTACGGCTGCGCCGTCGGCGCGGCGGGGACGAGCCCGCGATCGACGCCGTCGAGGCCGCAGACCAGCTGCGAGGCGATGTACAGGTACGGGTTGGCGGCCGGCTCGCCGGAGCGGTTCTCCAGCCGCGTGGCGCGGTCGCCGGGGCCGCCGACGACGCGGATCATCGCGCCCTTGTTGTCCTCTCCCCAGACGATCCGGTCGGGCGCCAGCGACATCGGCCGGTAGCGCTTGTAGCCGTTGATCGTCGGAGTCGAGAAGACGGTCGCGCCGCGCGCGTGCTCCAGCAGCCCGGCGAGGTACGACTGCGCCAGCGGCGACAGCCGTTCGGCCGAGCCGACCGGCGCCATGAAGGCGTTCTCGCCGCCGTCCAGAGCGCGCAGCGACTGGTGCAGGTGCCAGCCGGAGGAGGCGAGGTCGGGGAAGTTCGGCCGGCACATGAAGGTCGCGTGGTAGCCGAGCCGGCGGCAGATCTGCTTGACCGCGCTGCGGCAGAGGACCATGTCGTCGGCCGCCTTCAGCGCGCTCTGCGGCGCGAACGTCAGCTCCAGCTGCGAGGGCCCGAACTCGTGCTCGATCGACAGCAGCGGCAGGCCGAGCGAGACGAGCCCGTCGCGCAGCGCCTGCACGATCTCGTCGAGCGGGTCGATCTGGTCCTCCAGCAGCAGCTGGTAGCCGCGGCTGACGGGCGCGACCGCCGGCGGCGTGCCCGGCTGGCCGACGTCGCCGTGCGAGAGGGCGTCGTCAGAGACTCTGAATACGTGGAACTCGACCTCCAGCCCGACGACCAGCTCGTAGCCGCGCGCCGCCAGCCCCTGCACCTGGTCGGCGAGCAGGCGGCGGGTCGAGAACGGCACCGGACGGCCGTCGGGGAAGTGGATGTCGCACAGCGCCCACGCCGTCCGCGGCGCCCACGGCAGCACGCGGAAGGTCGTCGGGTCGGGGATCAGCAGCAGGTCGCCGGCCCCCTCCATCTGCTCGATCCCGATCGAGCCGCCGGCCTCGAAGACGGAGTAGATCGTCTTGCAGGCGGTGTCCTTGACGACCAGCGTCGAGGGCGCGGTCGTGCCGCCGCGCAGGGCGCTGAAGAACGCCTCGCGCGTGAGCGTCTTGCCGCGCAGCAGGCCGTGCTGGTCGGGGAACGAGAGCCGCACCAGCTCGATCCCGCGCTCGTCGATGATCCGCTGCGCCTGCGCCGCCGCCGCGTATCTGACGTCGTCCCACAGCCCGTGGCGCTCGATGAAGCCGGCCGCGCGGCCCGGCCCCGTGCCGAGCAGGTCGAGCACCGGCTCAGACCCCGGCACGAGTCTCGCTCCCCGCCCACGGCGACTGCTCGCGGCGTCTCGCCTCGCCCGCTCTCCAGCCCTCCTGCCAGGCGTCGGCTCTGGCGATCGTGTCGAACGCGAGCGGGCCGGTCAGCGCGCGGGCGGAGGCAGCGTCGGTCGCGCGGCCGGGCGTCGGCTGGCCGGCCTCGTGGTCCTCGATCGCGCGCAGCAGCATGCGGCGGTTGGCGGTCACGGCGCGGTCGGAGACGCCCAGTCTCTCGACCGTGCGGTCCTGGATCGGCCCCATCGACTCGACCGCCCACTGGTCGTGGACGTTGATGTCGAGGCCCATGCCGGTGTACGTCAGCGTCTGCTGCTCGGCGACGTCGAAGCCCCACTCGTTGGCGCGGTTGCGGACCGGGCGGAAGTCCGGCAGCGTGACCTCGGAGATGCGCTGGTTCCAGAGCGTCTCCTTGTCGGTCTGCTGCTCGAAGTCGTAGAGGATCATGTACCAGTAGTGCGTGTGGTCGTCGATCGGGACGTGCCACTGCGCGAAGACCTTCGTGTTGCCGAACGGGACGACGAAGGCGTTGGGGAACATCAGGTTCGTGATCCGCACGTGGCGGATCTGCTCGCCGAGGTCGCGCACGGCGAAGACGCGCAGGCCGTGGTCGGTCGTCTCGACCTCGATGTCGGGGCGGAAGTTCTCGCCGACGAGCGCCGACAGCGTCTTGTCGGTCCCCTCGACCAGCTCGGCGAACTGCTGGCCGTAGGTCTCGCGCGGGTCCTCGTCGAGGAAGCGGTGCAGGAAGGAGACGTGGCTGGGGTCGATCCCGCCCTCGACGCCCTGCAGCCAGTTGCACTCCCACAGGCCCTTGAACGCGAAGGTGTAGGCGTCGGGCGCGACGAAGCAGTCGTAGTCGGGGAACGGCGGCGGGTCGCCGCCGCCGAGGTAGGCGAAGACGATCCCGTTGCGCTCCTGCACCGGGTAGCTGACGTGTCTGATCTTCGTGTGGAAGCGCGAGTGCGCGGGCTCGGCCGGCTGCTCGACGCATCTGCCCTCGGCGTCGTAGAGCCAGCCGTGGTAGAGGCAGCGCATGCCGCACTCCTCCAGCCGGCCGTAGGCGAGGTCGACGCCGCGGTGGGCGCACCAGCGGCCGATCAGGCCATAGCTGCCGTCGCCCTTTCTGAACAGCACGAGGTCCTCGCCGAGCAGGCGGACCGGCTTGACCGGCCGCGCCTCGTTCAGCTCCGCCACGAGCGCGGCCGGCTGCCAGTAGGCGCGCATCAGACCGCCGCCGGGCGTGCCCGGACCGGTCTGCGTCAGCTTCTCGTTCTCCTCACGTGAGAGCACGTCGCGCCTCCATTGTGGATCCCAAACACACGCTCATGGATCCAACCTTACATGGTGCGGATGCGCGCGTCGAGGCCGTCAGCCGCCGAACAGCGCCCGCCGGACGTTGTCGGTGCTGATCATCGTCAGCACCTCCTGCTCGATCCCGGCGGCGAGCGCGGCCTGCGCGAGCTCCTCGAAGACGAACGTCAGGCCGGGACCGCCGAAGGCGTGCTGGTGGGAGCGCTGGCTGACGTCCTGCGACAGCAGGATCCGCTCCGCGTAGCCCAGCTCGACGAGCGCGCGCAGGTACTCGACCCGCCGCCCCAGCTCCGCCGCGTTCACGACCCCGCCGGCCTTCACGGCCATCATGCAGTCGTACTCGATGTACACCCCGCGCTTGAGCAGGTCGATCGAGTAGTCGAGCGACTTGACCGTGTCGGTGTGCCCGACGACGATCCGCTCGGGCGCGACGCCCTCCTGCTGCAGGATGTCGATCTGCACCTCGGCCGTCGGGTACGTCGGCGCGTGGGTGGAGACCATCACGCCGGTGCGCGCGGCGGCGCGGCCGGAGGCGCGGAAGGAGCGCTCCTCGCGTGCGGTCACGTACGGCAGGTCGGAGGCGACCTCGCCGACGAAGCCGGCGCGCACGCCGCCGGTGCCGGGGATCCCCTCCTCCAGGTCGGCGATCAGGTACTCGGCGAACTGCTCGGTCCAGGTGCGGTCGACCCACTCGACGTCCATGTAGTGCTCGTAGTAGTGGCCGGTGCCGAGGACCACGGTCACGCCGGTCTCCTCCGCCATCGCCTTCGTCGCCAGCACGTTGGCGACCGAGCGCGAGCCGGTGACGGGGTTGCGCACCTGCCGCACGGGGTCGCGCTCGAAGTAGACCGGCGCGGCGTAGTCGCTCAGCTCGCCGTTGGTGACGTCGAGGATCGTGCGGCCGCCGGCGTCGCGGAAGCGCTCGATGTCGGCCTTGCGCTCCTCCCAGACGGTCATGAAGCCGTCGCGCGGCTCGGTCGGCGACATGTTGATGAAGACGTGCTCGTGCGGCAGCGCCAGCCCCACGTCGCCCGGCCCGATCGGGCCCGTCACCGACTGCACCGTCTCCAACATCCGTGATTCCTCTCGTCGCCTTGACCGCACCCGGTAGCCTACGGGCAGTTGGGATCCAAAACAACCAAGGAGGGATCCACTTCCGATGGCGATCCACACCGTCCTCGGGCCGATCGAGCCGGACCAGCTCGGCCCGACCTCGATGCACGAGCACCTGCTGAGCGACCTCAGCATCTGGAGCAAGCCGTCGGCGGAGCCGGTCCCCGAGCACGATGCCCTTCACCCCGGCATGACCGGCTACCTGCGCTGGAACGCGCTCGCGGTGCCGGAGAACCTCGTGCTGCACGATCCCGGCGTCGCCGTCGACGAGCTGCGCGCGGTGCGCGCCGCCGGCGGCGCGGCCGTGGTCGAGCTGACGCTGGAGGGAATGGGCCGGCGGATCGAGGAGCTGCCGCGGATCTCGCGCGAGTCGGGCGTGACGATCTGCGTCGGCTGCGGCTGGTACGTCGAGGAGCTGCACCCGGCGCGGCTGGCCGGGCTGGACGTGGACGCGCTCACGAGCGAGCTGCTGCACGAGCTGGAGCACGGCATCGGCGACACGGGGATCCGGCCGGCGCTGATCGGCGAGATCGGCACCAACCACCCGCCGCGCGAGGCCGAGCTGAAGGTGCTGCGCGCCGCCGGCCGCGCCGGCGCCGAGTCCGGGTCGGCGATCAACGTCCACCTGTCGTGGCGCGGGCAGGACGGGCTGCAGGTGGTCGAGACGCTGCTGGCCGAGGGGATGCCGGCCGACCGCATCATCCTCTCGCACATGGACGAGGTGCTCGACCGCGGCTACCACGCCGCCGTCGCGCAGACGGGCGCGGTGCTGGAGTACGACACCTTCGGCTCCGACTTCCTCTACGGCCGCCCCGGCATGCGCAACCCGAGCGACGTCGAGCGGCTGGAGATGACGAGCTGGCTGCTGTCAGAGGGATACGGCGACCAGCTCGTGATCGCCTGCGACACCTGGGCGCAGGCGAACCTGCGCCACATGGGCGGCTACGGCTACGAGCATCTCTTCCGCCGCATCGTGCCGGCGCTGAGCGAGTTCTGCGGCGCCGACGCGGCGACCGTCCAGCGGATCATGGTCGACAACCCGCGACGGCTGCTGGACCGATGAGCGCGCGAAGCGGCATCGACGCGGACGCGGCGCGCGGCGCGACGGGCGGCGCGACGGACGGCGCGACGGGCGCGGGGTCAGCGCTCGCGCCCGCTCGGTGGATTTCGCGCAAACTCATGTTGGATCCAATCTCGATCGTGTAGGATCCCACCATGTCGATCACGATCCATGACATCTCCGTGCCGGTCGGTCCCGGGATGCTCCACTACGGCCGCCAGCCGGAGAAGACGATGGTCGAGTCGATCGCGAACGGCGACGACGGCAACGTCAGCCGCTGGCTGATCGGCTCCCACACCGGCACCCACCTCGACGCGCCGGGCCACTTCGTCGAGGGCGGGACGGCGATCGAGGCGGTCCCGGTCGAGCTGCTGGTCGGCCCCGCGCGCGTGCTCGACCTGACCTTCGTGGAGGGCAGCGAGGCGACGGCCGAGGACCTCCTCAGAGCCGGCCTCGCCGACGAGCCGCGCGTGCTGCTGAAGACGCGCAACTCGTTCGAGGCGCTGAGAGAGACGGTCAAGAGCCCGTGGGTCGGGATCGACGCCGGCGCCGCCGCGCTGCTGGTCGAGCGCGGCGTGCAGCTGGTCGCGATCGACTACCTGACGATCGACTCGCCCGCGGGCGAGAGCGGCTGGCCGGTCCACAACATCCTCTGCCCCGCCGGCATCGCGATCCTCGAGGTCGTCGACCTGTCCGCGATCGACGCGGGCGAATACCTGCTCGCGACGCTGCCGGTGAAGCTGGTCGGCAGCGAGGCCGCGCCCGCGCGCACGGTGCTGATCTCCGGCGACGGCGCGTGGCCGGCGGTGCCGGCGATGAGAGAGGCCGCGGAATCGCTCGCGCAGAGCGCTCAGATTCCGGGCGAGAACTCGCCAAAGGCTCCTTCTCGCGGGGTCGCGGCAGGATGAGCCGCCTGACGGCCAGCGTCGCGGCACCGCATCCGGCGGCGGTCGAGGCGGCGCGGGAGGCGTGGGCCGAGGGCGGCAACGCGCTCGACCTCGCGCTCGCCGCGGCGACGGCCCTCGCGGTCGCCTACCCGC
Organism: Conexibacter sp. CPCC 205762; assembly: GCF_030646155.1. Taxonomy (GTDB): domain Bacteria; phylum Actinomycetota; class Thermoleophilia; order Solirubrobacterales; family Solirubrobacteraceae; genus Conexibacter. Next base: position 203 of record NZ_JAUTDN010000042.1, on the reverse strand, counting down.
ACCAGTGCTCGCTCGGCGGCGACCTCGTCGCGCTCGTGCGCGAGCCCGACGGCACCGTCACCGCCCACCTCTCCTTCGGCGCCGCGCCGCGCAACGTCGACGTCGCCGCGCTGCGGGCGCTCGGCGCCGCGCCGGCAGCGGGCGACGCCGCGGCGCTGCGCGCGCTCGGCGCCGCGCCGGCAGCGGGCGACGCAAGGCGGGGG
>NZ_JAUTDN010000041.1 GCF_030646155.1 Conexibacter sp. CPCC 205762 | reverse complement strand
ACGGGCGCCGCGGCCGAACGCGAGCGGGTCGCGACGCGCGTCGCGCAGGCGCTGCGGACGGCGGTCGCGCGGCGGCTCGGCGAGGCCGAGCTGGCGGTCGCGGTCGGCCGCGCGGCCGGCTGGGAGGAGGCCGGCCCCGAGCTGCGGCTGGCCGCCGACGGCGCCGCCAGCGCCGCGCCGCTCCCCGCCGCCCCCTGGCACGACGCGCGCGCGCTGGAGCTCCAGCGGCTGCTGTGGCACTGGCGCGACGACCGCGAGCTGGCGGCGCTCGTGACGCGCCGGCTCGGCCCGCTGATCGAGCACGACCGCAGACGCAGACACGCGCTGCTGCCGACGCTGGAGGCGCTCTGCGCCAACGCCGGCCGCAAGGCCGAGACCGCCCGCGCGCTGCACCTCAACCGCCAGGCGCTCTACCACCGGATCGAGCGGATCGAGCGCTTGCTCGGCGTCGACCTGTCCGACGCGACCGAGCTGCTGACGCTCCACCTCGCCGTCGAGGCGCGCCGCTACGTGTAGCGGCGCGCTACGAGCGCGGCGGGCGGACGGCGATCGTCATCCGCGTGACCGCGCACAGCTTGTCGTCGTCGTCGCGGATCTCGACGTCCCACAGCCAGGTGCTCGCGCCGCGGTGGAAGACTCTCGCGTGCGCGTTGACGTGGCCGTGCAGGATCGGGCGCAGGAAGCTGGTGCTGTTCGACAGGCCCATCGCCTGCATGCCGCGCTCGTGCACGCCCATGTAGGTGCCGATCGACGCGAGCGTCTCCGCGACCGCCGCGTAGAGGCCGCCGTGGACGAGGCCGAAGGGCTGCAGCAGGTCCGGTCTGACGGGTATGCGCGCGCGCATCTCGCCGTCGCCGTGGAGCAGCTCCGAGTAGCCGAAGAGGCTGTCGAGGCCGCGATCGGGAAGGGGCAGCGGTCTGAGACTCACGCGGCGGGACGATAGTAGGCTTGGGCGGAATGAGCGGCATCGAGGAGCTTCCCCCCGACCAGCGCGCCGTCCTCCAGCTGATCCTCAAGCAGGGCCGCGGCTACGCCGATCTCTCTGGTCTGCTGAGAATCGACGAGGCGGCCGTGCGCTACCGAGCCCACTCCGGTCTGGAGACGCTCGTCGGCCCCGGCGCCGGCAGCGCGCTCTCGCTCGAGCGGCGCGGTCAGATCAGCGACTGGCTGCTGGGGCAGCAGGACGACGCGCAGAGCGCGGTGACGCTGCAGCACCTCGAGGACTCGCGCGCCGCCCGCCGCTTCGCGCGCCAGCTGCGCGAGCTGCTCGCGCCCTACGCGGCGACGGAGCTGCCCGTGCTGCCCGGTGCCGACGGCAACGGCGCGACCGCGGCCTTCGCGCCGGTCGAGCCGGCCGCGGCGCCCGCCGACGCGCCGCCCGCCGACGCGGCGCCCGCCGAGCCCGACGCCGAGCCGCTCGCCGGCGACGAGCCGCCCGCCGACGACGCCCACGACGCGCCGCACGACGCCGACGCCGACCACGAGCCGGCCGCCGAGACGGGCGCGCTCGACTCCTTCGGCTGGAACGACGAGCGCGCGCCGCGCCGCTCCTCCAAGCTCGGCGGCGCGCTCCTGATCGCGGGGATCGCGGCGCTCGTCGTCGTCGCGCTGATCGTCGTGATCAACCGCGACGGCGGCGGCGACGACACCTCGACGATGTCGACCACGCCCTCGGCCCCGGCGGCCGCGACGAGAACGACCGCCGGCAGAGGAGCGAGCGCGCAGGACACCGTCGTCCTGCAGCAGGTCAACCTGACGCCGCCCGCCGGCGGCGACAGACCGCTCGGGATCGCCTTCCTCGCGATCAGAGACGGCAGACCGACCGTCGCCGTGCAGGTGCAGGACATGCCCGTCAACGGTCAGGACGACGTCTACGCGCTGTGGCTGCAGGCGACCGACGGCAGCGCCAAGTTCCTCGGCTACTTCCCCGGGCAGGTGCCGGCGACCGGCAAGACGAGCGTCAGCGCCCCGCTGCCGGCCAACACCGGCAGATTCGCCAAGGTCGTGCTCTCGCGCGAGTCGATCAGCGCCGGCAGAACGGCCTCGACGCCGAGAGAGATCGTGCTCGAGGGCACGATCAGAGTGAACAGAACGGGGTAGGGTTCGCCCCGCCGACCCCCTTTCGAATCCAAGGAGCAGGACATGCCCGCAAGAGGAACCGCAGAGTGGAAGGGCGACCTCAGAGCCGGTGCCGGCACCTTCACCGCCGGTGACGGCATCAGCGGCGACTACTCGTTCAAGTCGCGCTTCGAGGACGGTCCGGGCGCGAACCCCGAGCAGCTGATCGCGGCCGCCCACGCCTCCTGCTTCTCGATGGCGCTGTCGAACGCGCTCGCGACGGCCGGCACGCCGGTCGACTCGGTCCAGACGAGCGCGGTCGTGACGCTGCGCCCGGTCGACGGCGCGCCGACGATCACGAAGATCGAGCTGACCGTCGTCGGCGTCGTGCCGGGCCTCGACGAGGCCGGCTTCAAGGAAGCGGCCGAGGGCGCCAAGAGAGGCTGCCCGGTCAGCCGCGCGCTCGCCGGCGTGCCTGAGATCACGCTCGACGCGTCGCTCGCCTCCTAGCGCGAGCCCCGCAGCCGCCGCTACCGCGGCGGCGTGACCAGCTCGGCGAGCGCGTCCAGCGCCTCGCCGAGCTGCCGTCTGGCGGCGCGCTTGTAGAGCCACGGCGCCAGCCGCGACCAGCCGAGCGTGCGCTGCTGCAGCTCGACCGCGACGACGGTGCCGTCGTCGGCCGGCGCGAGCGTGAAGGTCGTCACCGCCTCCTCCAGCAGCCGCTCGAACGGCGAGCCCTCCAGCAGCTGCTCCCACTGCAGCAGCTCCTCCTCCTCGCGCGCGAGGATCGCGAAGTCCGCGCGCACGCCCTTGCCTCTCTGCGTCGCCAGCACCTGCGTGAAGCGGTCGAGGTCGACGTCCTCGACGCGCCGCACGCGCGGCCACCAGCGCTCCTGGTGATACGGGTCGTTGAGGATCCGCCAGACGTCGGCCGGCGGCGCCGGCAGCGTCCGCTGCATGCGCGTCGTCGGCATCGCTACGCGGCCTCGCTCGCGTAGTCGACGAGCGTCAGCACGTCGAACGGCGCCAGCCGCTCGCGCCCGCCGAGGAAGCTCAGCTCGGCGAGGAAGGCGCAGCCCGCGACGTGGCCGCCGAGCTGCTCGACGAGGTCGCAGAGCGCGCGGGCGGTGCCGCCGGTCGCGAGCAGGTCGTCGTGCACGAGCACGTTGGCGCCGTGCGCGAGCGCGTCGGCGTGCATCTCCAGCGCGTCGACGCCGTATTCGAGGATGTACTCGGCGCTGACCGTCCTCGCCGGCAGCTTGCCGGGCTTGCGCGCGGGCACGAAGCCGGCCCCGAGCGCCCGTGCGATCGCGCCGCCGAGGATGAAGCCGCGCGCCTCCGCGGCGACGACGAGGTCGACGTCGCGCGCGGCGCCGAAGGCGGCCAGGCGCGCGACGGCCGCGTCGAGCGCGAGCGGGTCGAGCAGCAGCGGCGTGATGTCGCGGAAGACGATCCCCGGCTTCGGATAGTCGGGGATGTCGCGGATGTGCGCGCGCAGATCAGCGGTCGTCATGGAGGAAGGAGCTTCCGGCGAGCTCTTCCGGCCGAATCCAAGGCCTCAGGCCGCAGGATCTGGCGTCATCCGCTGATTCTGCGCAGGTCGCGGATCAGCAGCAGGTGCTTGAGGTAGGTCGCGACCGCGGCGAGGTTCTCCAGCGTCTCGACCGCCTCTCTGCGCCGCTCCGGGTTGCGCGAGCGCAGCGCCGGGGCGAGGATCTGCTGCAGCAGCGCCGACTCGCGGTCGGCCGAGGTGCGGAAGACGCGCAGGTTGCGGCCGGCGACGCCGTATCTCGCCAGCTCGGTGACGGCGCGCACGATCTCGCGATCGGTCTCGTCGTAGAAGCGCTGGCCGGCGCGCTGCTCGGCGCGGATGACGCCGAACTCCTCCAGCTCGTAGACCAGTCTCGGCTCGGCGCCGGTCTCCTCGACGACCTCGTCGAGCGAGTAGGCGGCGCCGGGGCCTCTGACCTGCACGGCCGGCCGCCGCAGGCTGCCGACGTCCGCTCTGGCGCCGCCGGCGCTGCTGCCGCCGGGCTGCTGCGCGTCACGCTCGGCGCGGCCGCCGGCCAGCTCCTGGCGGATCACTCTCAGCGGCAGGAACTCGTCGCGCTGCAGCCGCAGGATCGTCCGCAGCCGCTGCAGGTCGTTCTGGCTGTAGACGCGGTAGCCGCCCTGCGTGCGGCGCGGCGTCAGCAGCTTCTGATCCTCCAGGTAGCGGATCTTGGAGATCGAGATGTCGGGGAACTCCTGCTTCAGCGCCTTGCAGACGGCGCCGATCGTCAGCGACTTCTGGCGCGCCGGTCTCGGCGCGGCCGTCGGCGGCGTCAGCGGCGGCGCGGCAGCGGGCTCCGTCGACGCCGCGGGCGCGACCGCCGCGGGCGACTCCGCGGGGGTCGCGTCGGGCGTGAGGGCGGAGTCGGGAATCTGAGAGGCCATGATGCTCACCGGGACAGATACGCCAGCTTGTACTTGCCCACCTGCAATTCGTCGCCGTCCTCCAGACGATGCGACTCGATCCGCTCGCGGTTGACGTAGGTGCCGTTGAGCGAGCCGCAGTCGTCGAGGTACCACTCGCGGCCGCGCCGCACCAGCAGCGCGTGATCGCGCGAGACGGTCACGTCGTCGAGGAAGATGTCGCTGTCGGGCCGGCGGCCGATCGTCAGCTTCTCGCCGTCGACGACGAACGACTCGCCGGTGCGGCCGCCGCCGGAGCGGATCACGAGCGCGGCGCCGCGCGCGACGACGTCCTCCAGCTCGATCGGCTCGATCTCGCCGGTCTCGCCGATCCGGTACGTCGCGGTCTGGTCAGAGCCGCCGGTCTGCTCGGAGGTCGCCAGGAAGGCGCCGCAGCGCTGGCAGTAGTTGGCTCCGACCGCGTTGGCGAAGCCGCATTCAGGGCAGTGGAGCGCCACGGGCCTCTCCTTCGCCGACCGTCGTCAGCTTTCCTCTTGGCCAGACGCGCGACCGGACAGGATGTCGGTCAGCTTCTCGACGTCGGCGCCGGAGATCACGTCCTCGCCCGAGTCGTGTCTCTTGCGCAGACGGTTGACCAGCTCGGCCCGGAGGATGTCGATCTTGCCATGCAGGATGCGACGCTTGTAGGAGACCTCGATCTCCTCCTCGGTCATCTGCTGGATGAGATCCTTCAGCTCCTGATCCGTCAGGGAGCCGAGGTCCGGGAAGGTGTCCATCACTGAGGTTGCTCCGATCCAAGGCACGCGGGTGCGAGACGGCGCAGTATAGACGGTGCGCGCCTATTGCCTCAAGCTCAGCTTGAGGGTCTGACAGCGGTCTTGCGCGCGCGCAGCTGCGCCATGCCGCTGCGGAGGTAGAGCGCGGTCGCCGTGAGGGCGAGGATCAACCCGAGGTAGAGGCACACCTCGCCGAGCGTCTGGAGGCCGCACATCGGGAAGAAGAGGCCGCCCATGACCGGCGCGACGGCCAGCCGGCCGGGCCAGTTGATCGCCAGGTCGACGCCGTGGCGCAGCCCCCACTGGGCGATGATCAGCATCGCGACCTCGCGCACGACGAGGACTGCGATCGCCCAGTGCGGCAGCAGCTCGAAGTGCCACGTCACGATCACGCCCGAGATCACCAGCAGGCGGTCGGTGACCGGGTCCATCAGCGCGCCGAGGCGCGAGTACTGGCGCGTGACGCGGGCGGCGATCCCGTCGGCGTAGTCGCCCCAGCCGATCACCGCGAACAGGAACGCCGGCCAGAAGCCGACCCCGTCGCCGCTCGACAGCGCGACGACGAGGAAGACCGGGATCAGCGCGATCCGGAAGAAGCCGATCGCGTTCGGGATCGTCCACGGGTTCAGCGGCGCGCCGGCGACCGTGGCAGGCTGCGGCGGGCCGGAGCGGTCGAGCCCCGACAGCCGCTTGAACGTCAGTCTCTGCCGCCTCGGCTCGGCCACGCCCGAACCCTCAGCCTCTAGGGGAGGGTTCTCCACAGCTCCGCCACCGCGACGGCCGCGCCGTCGAGCGGGAGGCTGCGTCTCTCGCGGCCGCGGCGCAGCTGGATCTCCAGCTCGCCGCCGGCGAGCGTGCGCTTGCCGACGGTCACGCGCAACGGCGCGCCGAGCAGCTCGGCGTCGGCGAACTTCTCGCCCGGACCGGCGTCGCGGTCGTCGTAGAGCACGTCGAGGCCCTGCTCGCGCAGCTCCTCGTAGAGGCGGTCGGCGAACGTGCGCTCCTCCGTCTCCCCTCTCGCGATCACGACCAGCTCGACGTCGAACGGCGCGATCGCGCGCGGCCAGGCGATGCCGGCCTCGTCGTGGTGCTGCTCGACGGCGGCGGCGACGATCCGCGCCGGGCCGATGCCGTAGCAGCCCATCACGATCGCCCGCTGTCTGCCGGACTCGTCCAGGTAGTGGGCGCCGAGCGCCTCCGAGTATCTGGTGCCGAGCTTGAAGATGTTGCCGATCTCGATCGCGCTCTCGATCCGCAGCGGCTGGCCGCCGACGCTGTCGCCGGGCTCGACGAAGCGGACGTCGGCGCGCTCGAACGGGAAGTCGCGGCCCGGCTCGACGCCGCGCAGGTGGAAGTCGGCGCGGTTGGCGCCGGTCACGTAGCCGCCGTCGCCGACCGCCTCGTCGAGCAGGATCGGGGCGTTGGCGCCGACCGGGCCGATGAAGCCGGCGGGGCCGATCTTCGTCGCGAACTCGTCCGCGGTCGCCGGGCGCACGTTCGCTCTCAGCACGTTGCGCAGCTTGACCTCGTTGACGCGGTGGTCGCCGCGCACGAGCACGAGCACGAGCCCGCGGCCCTCGGCGATCACCGGGAAGGCCTTCAGGACCGCGCCGGGCGCGACGCCGAGGCGGCGCGAGACATCCTCGACGGTCGTGCAGCCGGGGGTGTGCTCCTCGACCGGCTGCGGCAGCGGCGCCGGCAGCTCGACCGCCTGCGCGTCCGCGCTGGCGACCTCGAGGTTGGCGGCGTAGCCGGGCGCGAGCGCGACCTCGTCCTCGCCGGCGGCGCACGGCGCCATGTACTCGTGCGCGTCGGTGCCGCCCATCATGCCGACGTCCGACTGGACGCGGTACCACTCGACGCCGGAGCGGTCGAAGATGCGGTCGTAGGCGACGATGTGCTTCGCGTAGGACTCGTCCAGCCCGGCCTCGTCGCGGTCGAACGAGTAGGCGTCCTTCATGCGGAACTCGCGCGTGCGCAGCACGCCGGCGCGCGGGCGCGGCTCGTCCCGCTCCTTGACCTGGATCTGGTAGAGGATCTGCGGCAGGTCGCGGTAGGAGCGCACGACCTGCGCCACGTGCGTCGTGACGATCTCCTCGTGCGTCATCGCGAGCACCATCTCGGTGCCCTTGCGGTCCTCCAGCTTGAAGATCTCGTCGATCTCGATGCGGCCGGTGCGGCGCCACGGCTCGGCCGGGTTCAGCAGCGGCATCAGCAGCTCCTGGCCGCCGATCGCGTCCATCTCCTCGCGGATGATCTGCTCGACCTTGCGGTGGATCTTCCAACCCGCCGGCAGGTAGGTCCAGAGCCCGGCGCCGAGCTGACGGATCAGCCCCGCGCGGACCATCAGCTTGTGCGAGATCGCCTCGGCGTCGGCCGGGGCCTGCTTCTCGGTCGGGAGGAGGTAGGAGCTGAGACGGGTCATGGGCGGGGAAGCCTACCGGCCGCCCCGCCCGCGCGAACCGTGGCGCGCGCTAGTTGAAGTACTTCTTGTACTTCAGCAGCACGTCGTAGACGGGCCGCGGCTGGCGCGTCATGTCGAGCACGCCCGAGTCCCAGCGGTTGCCCTCCCAGGCGCCGAACCAGTGGTACAGGTAGACGCGGTCGATCCGGCTGCGGTACTTGATCGCCGTCTTCAGCACGACGTCCATCGCTCTCTTCTGGCGCACGAGGTCGGGGCGGAAGGTCTGACGCGAGTTCTGCGGCTGGAAGCGGTAGAGGCCGCCGGTCTCGGTCAGCCAGACCTTGCCGGGGACGAGCTTCAGCAGCTTGCGCAGGCTGGAGTTGGCGTCCTTCACGAAGCGGTTGGCGTCCGTGTAGTTGTGGAAGCCCCAGACGCGCGGCGTCGGGATCTTGCGCTTTCTGAACTCGGTCAGCAGCGATCTCGTGTACGTGACCATGTTCGGCAGGTCCTGGATGTCCGCGCCGAGGATCGTGCAGCCGCGGCAGTTTCTGCGCACGACGTCGTAGTAGACGGCGACCGCGTCCGGTCTGTAGACGGTCGGCTGGGTGAGGTTGTTGACCTCGTTCCAGGGCTGGATGATGCGGACCTGCGGCCACGCCTTGCGGAACGCCTTGAAGGCCTTCGCGTACTGCGCCGAGCTGACCGGCCTGCAGCCCTTCTTGCCGTTCAGGTTCGGGCACAGCATCCCCGCCGGCGGGTTGAAGGCGACGACGATCTCCTGGTCGGCCGCCTCGGCCGCGTCGATCCACGCCTGCAGGCCGGCCTTGTCCTTCTTGTGCAGCGCCACGTCGTAGGCGACGATCACACGCGCGCGCTCGGAGCCGAGCTTCTGGAAGTGCGGCTCCGTGAACAGCTCGGGGTTCTGGTCGCCCATGCCCACGACCAACGCGCTGGAGGTCGCCGGCGCGAGCATCAGCGCAAGCGCGGTGAACAGGCCGGCCACGACGGCGGCCAGCGTACGACGGGGCTTCACGTCGGTGTGTCCTTTCAGGGGGAACGCCACCCCAGGGCGCCGTCTGGTCTGCGGCGCGAGAGGCGGGCTACGGGGGTCGGTGGACTGTAGCTGCTAACCCAGCGGAGCCTGCGACGTTGCGGTCGCGGTGCGCAGGAGCGCCGCGACCCCCTCCGGGTCGTCCCACATCGGCAGGTGGCCGCAGCCGGGCAGCGGCACGTGGCGCGCGTGCGGCAGCGCCGCCTTCGCGCGCGCGGACTGCGTGCGGTAGAGCAGCAGCCGGTCGCGCGTCCCCCAGCCGACGGTGACCGGCACGCCGTCCAGCTCCTCCCCGTGCGCGAAGCGGTAGGCGCCGAGCAGCGGCAGCGTCGCGTCCCAGCCGCTCGCGCCCGCCAGCTTGTCGACGTCGAGCCGCGCGGCGGCCGCGTCGAGCTTGGCCGGATGGCCGTACATCTGCGCGAGCAGCAGCTGGCGGCCGAGCGGGCTGGAGACGCCCTGCTTCAGCAGCCCGCCGGCACGCGTCGAGAGCGTCCGGACAGCCTTCAGCGAGATCTGCCCGTAGGTCGACTCGGGGCCGTTCCAGAAGCCGATCGGCGACAGCGCGGTCGCGCTCGCGACCGAGCCGCGGCGGGCCAGCTCCAGCGCGATCCCGCCGCCCATCGAGTTGCCGGCGACGTGCGGGCGCTCGAGCCCGAGGTCGGCGAAGAACTGCTCGAAGAGGCCGACGTATGTCTCCATCGTCGCCTCGCTGCCGGGCGGCAGCGGCGGCGCGTCGCCGAAGCCGGGGGTGTCGACGGCGAACGTCTCGCGGTCGGTCAGCCGCTGCACGACGGGATCCCAGGCGCCGCGGCGGGCGCCGATCCCGTGGATCAGGACGAGCGGCGGCCCGTCGCCGCGGCGGTCATGGACGAGCATGCGCGCGACCCTACCGCGCCCGCCTCGCCCGCGCGCCAGTTTGGCTGGCTAGCCAGCCGGGCCGGCGTCAGGAGCGCGTGAAGCGGCGGCCCGCGGTGGGCGACGCCTCTTCGTCCAGGCGCGCCTTCGCGGCGACGACGTCGAGCAGTCTGCCCGACATCTCGTCGAGGTCGTTGCCCTCGACGGCGTCGCTGGCGGCCTTCTCCAGCGCGGCGAGGCGCTCCGGGGTCATCTCGCCGGCGTTCTCGTCCTCGATCGCCTGCAGCCAGGCCGCGCCCTCGGCGGCCTCGCGCGCGTCGACGTCGACCTGCTTGCCGCCCGAGACGTACTTGTCGATCTCGGCGAAGAGCGTGTCGACGAGCTGCTCCTGCGGCACCTTCCGCAGCGCTCTGCCGCGCGAGAAGATCAGGCCCTCGTTCTTGGCGCCGGTGATGCCGAAGTCGGCGTGCGAGGCCTCGCCGATGCCGTTGACGGCGCAGCCGAGCACGGCGACCTCGATCGGGTCCTCGTACTGCTCCAGCCGCTTCTCGATGTCGGCGACGACGGTGTCCATGTCGAACTGCAGGCGGCCGCAGGTCGGGCAGGCGATCAGCACCGGGCCGCGCTCGCGCAGTTGCAGCGCCTTGAGGATCTCCCAGGCGACCTTGACCTCCTCCTCGGCGTGGAAGGTCGAGAGCGAGATGCGGATCGTGTCGCCGATGCCGTCGGCGAGCAGCGTGCCGAGGCCGACCGACGACTTCAGCGAGCCCGACCACTTCGTGCCGGCCTCGGTGATGCCGAGGTGCAGCGGGTACGGGATCCGCTGCGACAGCAGGCGGTTGGAGGCGATCGTGTTCGGCACGTTGGTCGACTTGATCGAGACCTTGAAGTCCTCGAACTCCAGCGACTCCATCAGCCCGACGAACTCGGTCGCGGCGGTCACGAGCGCCTCGACGCTGTTCTCGCGCTCGAGCGCGTGCAGGTGTCTGGGCAGCGAGCCGGAGTTGACGCCGATGCGGATCGGCACGCCGGCCGCTCTCGCCTTCGCGGCCACCAGCGCGACCTTGTCTGGCCCGCCGATGTTGCCCGGGTTGAGGCGGATGCAGTGAGCGCCCGCGTCGATCGCCTTCAGCGCGAGCGTGTAGTTGAAGTGGATGTCGGCGATGATCGGGATCGGCGACTCTCTGACGATCGTCTTGAGCGCCTCGACGTCGTCGTCGCGCGGGACGGCGCAGCGGACGATGTCCGCGCCAGCCTCCGCCACACGGTGGATCTGGGCCATCGTCGCCTGCAGATCCGCCGTCTCGGTCTTGGTCATCGTCTGCACGGCGACCGGTGCGCCGCCGCCGATCGGAACACCGCCGACGTGGATCTGCCGCTTCGAAGCCATGCGGACCAGTGTAGGAGACGGCCGGCGGCAAGGCCGTCGCCGGGATGTGAAGCGCTGACCTCAGCCAGCTGGCGCTCATCTGAACGCCGATGTCTGTACATCGGGAGGGAGATGGAAACGGTGGCGTCCCCGAGTATCCGGTCCCTCGGCGCGCCGGATCTGGGACCGGTTCGCTGAGAGGTACGTCAGCAACCATCAGAGGGGCTTCATGACAAGACTGGGCGTGACCAGGCTCTTGGCGATCCTCGCTGCCGCAATCCTCGCGGCAGCAGCGATCGCCGGCTGCGGCAGCAGCAGCTCCGAATCGGATGCGGCCGACACCGGCGCCAGCACGAGTGCGAGCGCCGACAGCGGCGGCGACGCGATCAAGGTCGGCATCCTCCACTCGCTCTCGGGCACGATGGCGATCTCGGAGGTGACCGTCAGAGACTCCGAGCTGCTCGCGATCGACGAGATCAACAGATCGGGCGGCGTGCTCGGCAAGCAGATCGAGCCCGTCATAGAGGACGGCGCCTCCGACTGGCCGACGTTCGCCGAGAAGGCGCAGAAGCTGATCTCCGAGGACAGAGTCGCCGCCACCTTCGGCGGCTGGACCTCGGCGAGCCGCAAGGCGATGCTGCCGGTCTTCGAGAGCAACAGAGCGCTGCTCTTCTACCCCGTGCAGTACGAGGGCCTCGAGCAGTCGCCGTACATCTTCTACTCGGGCGCGACCACCAACCAGCAGATCATCCCCGGCCTCGAGTACCTGAAGGAGCAGGGCGCGAGATCGCTCTTCCTGGTCGGCTCCGACTACGTCTTCCCGCGCACGGCGAACAAGGAGATCAAGGCCTGGGCCAGAGCCAACGACGTCGAGATCCTCGGCGAGGAGTACACGCCGCTCGGCCACACCGAGTACGGGACGCTGATCTCCAAGCTGCAGGAGGCGAGACCGGACGCCGTCTTCAACACGCTCAACGGCGACTCCAACGTCGCCTTCTTCAAGCAGCTCAAGGGCGCGGGCGTCTCCGCGAGAGACATGCCCGTGATGTCGGTCTCGGTCGCGGAGGAGGAGGTCGCCGGCATCGGGCCGGAGAACATCGCCGGCCACCCGGTCGCGTGGAACTACTACCAGACGACCGACACGCCGGAGAACAGAAGATTCGTCAGAGCGTTCAAGGACAGATACGGCGCCGACCGCGTCACCTCCGACCCGATGGAGGCCGGCTACGTGCAGGTCCACATCTGGGCGAAGGCGGTCGAGAAGGCCGGCTCGACCGACCCCGAGAAGGTCAAGGAGGCGGCCAGAGGCCTGACGTTCGACGCGCCTGAGGGCAGAGTCAGAGTCGACGACGTCAACCAGCACCTCTACAAGACCGCCCGCATCGGCGTGATCGAGCCCGACGGCCAGATCAGAGAGGTGTGGAGCTCGGGCAGACCGATCGCGCCCGACCCGTACCTCAGAACCTACGACTGGGCCTCCGGGCTCTAGGACGGAGGACTCGCCGTGGAGGTGTTCCTGTCACAGCTGTTCATCGGGCTGAGCGTGGCGTCGATGCTGTTGCTCGTCGCGCTCGGGCTGACGTTCACGTTCGGTCAGATGAACGTCATCAACATGGCCCACGGCGAGTTCGTGATGGCCGGCGCGTACACGACCTACGTGCTGCAGACGTCGGTCTTCGGGACGGGGGCGGTGACGCTGGCCTTCGGGCTGTCGCTGCCGCTCGCGTTCCTCGTCGGCGGCGTGCTCGGGCTGATCCTCGAGTTCACCCTGATCAGACGGCTGCACGGGCGGCCGCTCGACACGCTGCTCGTCACCTGGGGCGTCTCGCTGATGCTCCAGCAGCTCGCGCGCGACATCTTCGGCGCGCCCAACGTGCAGGTGAAGGCGCCCTCCTTCCTGGAGGGCGGCATCACCGTCGCGGGCGTCTCGATGCCGTACACGCGGCTCTTCATCATCGGCCTCGTCGTCGTCGCGCTGCTCGCGATCTGGTTCTACCTGAGCAAGCTGCCGGCCGGCCGGCGGATGCGCGCGGTCGTGCAGAACCGCGACCTCGCCGCGGCCTCCGGCGTGCGCACGCCGCACGTCGACCGCCTCACCTTCTTCATCGGCTCGGGTCTCGCCGGCGTCGCCGGGGTGGCGGTCACGCTGCTCGGCTCGATCGGCCCGACGCTCGGCACCAACTACATCATCGACGCGTTCCTCGTCGTGATCGTCGGCGGCCTCGGCCAGCTGCGCGGTGCGATCGTCGCGGCGATCGCGCTCGGGCTCGCGAACGCCTACCTGGAGTACTGGACCGACGCCTCGCTGGCGAAGGCGGCCGTCTTCGCGCTGATCGTCGTCTTCCTGCAGTTCCGCCCGCAGGGGCTCGTCGTCACCCGCCGCCGGGGGCTGGCGTGATGGCGACCATGGCGAAGCTCTTCCCCGCCGGCTCCGGCCGCGGCGCCTTCCTCGTCCGCTTCACGCTGGCCGCGGCGGCGCTGCTGCTGGTCGCCCCCGCGCTGCTGAACGACTTCCGCCTCAACCTGCTGGCGAGATACCTGTGCCTCGCGATCATCGCCGTCGGCATCGGGCTCGCCTGGGGCCAGGGCGGGATGCTCGTGCTCGGCCAGGGGCTGTTCTTCGGCCTCGGCGGCTACGCGATGGGGATGCACATGAAGCTGGAGGAGGCCGCCGCGCTCCCCTCCGGCCCGCAGCTGCCGGACTTCATGACCTGGAGCGGCGTCGAGTCGCTGCCGTGGCTGTGGGTGCCGTTCAGAAGCGCGGCGTTCGCGATCGCGGCGTGCGTGCTGGTGCCGATGATCGTCGCCGCGGTGCTCGGCACGCTGATCTTCCGCCAGCGCGTCCGCGGCGCCTACTTCGCGATCCTCTCGCAGGCGATGGCGGCCGCGTTCGTGATCGTGCTGATCGGCCAGCAGGGGCTGACCGGCGGCACCAACGGCCTGACGAACTTCAGATCGTTCTTCGGGCTGCAGCTGTCCAACCCCGACGACAAGCGGCTCTTGTACCTGTTCGTCGCGGTCGTCTTCCTGGCGGTCTTCCTGATCGCGCGTCAGCTCGTGCGCTCGCGCTACGGCAAGGTGCTGGTCGCCTGCCGCGACGCCGAGGACCGCGTCCGCTTCCTCGGCTACGACCCGACGCGCGTGAAGGTGCTCGCGTACGCCGGCGCGGCCGGGATGGCGGGGCTCGCGGGCGCGCTGTACGTGCCGGTCGTCGGGATCATGTCGCCGGCGCTGCTGGGGATCGTGCCCTCGATCGAGATGGTGATCTGGGTCGCGCTCGGCGGGCGGACCGTGCTGGCATGGGCGGCGGCCGGCGCGATCATCGTCGGCTGGGCGAGAACCGACCTGTCGGAGCGCTTCCCGTCCGGCTGGCTGTACGCGCAGGGCGCGCTCTTCATCATCGTGATCGCGTTCGCGCCGAAGGGCCTGGCGGGTGTCTCCGAGGAGCTGCAGAGACGCGTGCGGTCGCTGCTGAGCCGTCGCCGCTCTGAGACGCCGGCGCCGGAGAGAGTGAAGGTGGCGGCATGAGCGCTCCCACCGCCGGCGCGTCGCCCGCCGCGGGCGGCGCGCTGCTGGAGATCCGCGGGCTGAAGGTCGTCTTCGACGGCTTCCACGCGGTCGACGGCGTCGACCTGACCGTCGAGCAGAACGAGGTGCGCTTCCTGATCGGCCCCAACGGCGCCGGCAAGACCACGCTCGTCGACGCGATCACCGGGCTCGTCAAGCCTGCGGCCGGCTCGATCCGCTTCGAGGGCGGCGAGCTGGTCAAACGGCGCGAGCACCAGATTGTGCGCGCCGGCGTCGGCCGCACCTTCCAGACGCCGACCGTCTTCGAGCAGCTGACGGTGCTGGAGAACGTCGACGTCGCCGCCTCCTTCCGGCTCGGCCTCCCCCAGCTGCTGCGGCGGCCGCGTGGCGCCACGCCGGCGGTGACGGCGGCGCTGGAGGCGGTCGGGCTCGACGCGCTCGGCGACGCGCAGGCCGGCACGCTCTCGCACGGCCAGCGGCAATGGCTGGAGGTCGCGATGGTGCTGTGCCAGGGGCCGCGGCTGCTGCTGCTCGACGAGCCGGTCGCCGGCATGACCGGCGAGGAGCGGCTGCGGACCGGCGAGCTGATCACGCGGATCGCCGGCGAGGGCACGACCGTGCTCGTGATCGAGCACGACATGGACTTCGTGCGCCGCTTCGCGACGCGCGTGACGGTGATGCACGAGGGGCGGATCCTGACCGAGGGGACGGTGAGCGAGGTGCAGCAGGACGAGACGGTGCGCGAGGTCTACCTCGGCCGCCCGCGCGATGCGCGCGGGGCGGGAGCGGCGGCGGAGGTGGCCTCATGACGGCGACCGCAGCAGCGCCCGCCGCCCCCGGCGTGCGCGACGACGACCTGCTGCGCGTCGAGGCGGTCGACGGCGGCCACGGCTCGACCGCGGTCCTCTTCGGCGTCTCGCTCGGCGTCCCCCGCAACGGCCTCTGCTGCCTGATGGGCCGCAACGGCGTCGGCAAGTCGACCGTGCTGCAGACGATCGTCGGCCTGCTGAAGGCCAGACGCGGGCGGATCGTCTTCGACGGCGACGACGTCACGAAGCTGAAGCCGTACGACCGCGCGCGGGCCGGGATCGCGTTCGTGCCGCAGGGGCGCGACTGCTTCCCGCAGCTGACGGTGCGCGAGAACCTGCGCGTCGTCCAGGAGGCGCGGCGCGACCTGCCGAAGTCGGGGATCGACGACGCGCTCGACCTCTTCCCGCGGCTGAAGCCGCTGCTCGACCGGCCGGCCGGCTTCCTCAGCGGCGGCCAGATGCAGCAGCTCGCGATCGCGCGGGCGCTCGTGACCCAGCCGCGGCTGCTGCTGCTCGACGAGCCGACGGAGGGGATCCAGCCGAACATCATCCTCGAGATCGAGGACGCGATCGAGCAGCTGAAGCGGACCGCGGGGCTGTCGATCCTGCTGGTCGAGCAGTACGTCGACTTCGCGCTGCGGCTGGCCGAGCGCTACGCGGTGATGGACGGCGGCCGCGTGATCGACGCGGGCGACACCGCCGGGCTCGCCGACGGCCACGTGCGCAGGCTGCTGGCGGTATGAAGCTGCCGCCGTCAGACGTCGAGAAGCTGCTGCTGTCGGTCGCCGGGATGGTCGCGCGCGACCGCCGCGCGCGCGGCGTCAAGCTCAACCAGCCGGAGGCGGTCGCGCTGCTCTCCTGCTGGGTGATCGAGCGCGCCCGCGACGGCGACGCGACCGTCGAGCAGCTGATGAGCGACGGCCGCGCCGTGCTCGCGCCGGAGGAGCTGATCGACGGCGTCGCCGAGCTGCTCGACGAGGTCCAGGTCGAGGCGACCTTCCCCGACGGGCGCAAGCTCGTGACGCTGCATCAGCCGGTCGCGGCGCCGCCGTCCGCGGTCGTGCCGGGAGCGGTCGTCGTCGGGACGGAGCCGGTGCAGCTCGCAGCGGGGCGCGAACGGCGCACGCTGATGGCGGTCAACGACGGCGACCGCCCGATCCAGGTCGGCTCGCACTTCCACTTCGCCGACGCCAACGCCGCGCTGCGCTTCGACCGCGCGGCGGCGCAGGGCTTCCGCCTCGACGTGCCGGCCGGCACGTCGGTGCGGTTCGAGCCGGGCGTCGCGCGCACGGTCGCGCTGGTCGCGTTCGGCGGCGCCGGGCACGTCGCGGGACTGCAGGTGCGGGCGTGACCGCGGTCGAGCGCGAGCGCTACGCGCAGCTGTACGGGCCGACCGTCGGCGACCGCGTGCGGCTGGCCGACACCGACCTCTGGATCTCGCCCGAGCACGACTGGTGCCGCGGCGGCGACGAGGCCGTCTTCGGCGGCGGCAAGACGATCCGCGAGTCGATGGCGCAGGGCACGACGACGCGTGCCGACGGCGCGCCGGACACCGTCATCACGAACGTGCTCGTGCTCGACCACTGGGGCGTCGTGAAGGCCGACGTCGGCATCCGCGGCGGGCGGATCGCGGCGCTCGGCAAGGCCGGCAACCCCGACGTGATGGACGACGTCCACCCCGCCCTGCGGATCGGCCCGTCGACCGACGTGATCGCCGGCGAGGGCCGCATCCTCACCGCCGGCGGGGTCGACTGCCACGTCCACTTCATCGCGCCGTCGATCGCGCACGAGGCGCTCGCGGCCGGGATCACGACGCTGATCGGCGGCGGCACCGGGCCGAGCGAGGGGACGCGCGCGACGACCTGCACGCCCTCCGCCCCGGCGTTCGCGCTGATGCACCGCGCGCTGGACGAGGTCGCCGTCAACGTGCTGCTGCTGGGCAAGGGCAACACCGTCTCGGCGGCGGCGCTGGAGGAGCAGGTGCTGGCCGGCGCCGGCGGGATGAAGCTGCACGAGGACTGGGGCTCGACGCCGGCCGCGATCGACGCCTGCCTGCGCGCGGCGGACCGCTTCGGGATCCAGGTCGCGATCCACACCGACACGCTCAACGAGGCCGGCTTCCTCGAGTCGACGCTGGCGGCGATCGACGGCCGCACGATCCACAGCTTCCACACCGAGGGCGCCGGCGGCGGCCACGCGCCCGACATCATCGCGATCGCGGCCGAGCCACACGTCCTCCCCTCCTCGACCAACCCGACCCGCCCGCACACGCTCAACACGGTCGCCGAGCACCAGGACATGCTGATCGTCTGCCACCACCTCAACCCGCGCGTGCCGGAGGATCTCGCCTTCGCCGAGTCGCGCATCCGCGCGACGACGATCGCCGCCGAGGACATGCTGCACGACCTCGGCGCGATCTCGATCATCGGCTCCGATGCGCAGGCGATGGGCCGCGTCGGCGAGACGATCGTGCGGACGTGGCAGACCGCGCACGCGGCGAAGGCGCGCTGGGGGTCTGCGGGGTTCGGCGGCGTCGCGGACAACGCGCGCGCCCGCCGCTACGTCGCGAAGTACACGATCTGCCCGGCGGTCGCGCACGGGATCGACCACGAGCTGGGCTCGATCGAGCCGGGCAAGCTGGCCGACCTGGTGCTGTGGGACCCGGCCTACTTCGCGATCCGCCCGCGGCTGGTGATCAAGGGGGGCGCGATCGCCTCGGCCCCGATCGGCGACGCGAACGCCTCGATCCCGACGCCGCAGCCGGTCTTCGCACGGCCGATGTTCGGCGCGTCCGGCGCGGCCGCGGCCGGCTCGTCGCTGACGTTCGTCGCGCCGGCGGCGCTGGAGGACGGGCTGGAGGCGCGCCTCGGCCTGCAGCGGCGGCTGTCGCCGGTCGCGGACACGCGCGGCGTCGGCAAGGCGCAGATGCCGGAGAACGACGCGCTGCCGCCGATCGCGGTCGATCCGGAGACGTTCGTCGTGACCGTCGACGGCGAGCCGGTGACGCCGGCACCGGCGACCGAGCTGCCGCTCACCCAGCGCTACGCGATGTTCTGATGAGCGCCTCCGTGGTGAGCCTGCTGCTGGCCGACGCGCGCACGCCGAGCGGCGGGTACGCGCATTCCGGCTCGCTGGAGCCCGCGGTGGCGGCCGGGCTGCGCACCGCCGAGGTGCGCGCATTCATCTCGGCGCGGCTGGCGTCCGTGGCGTACGTCGATGCGGCCTTCGCAGCGGCGGCGTGCTCCGATCCCCGTGAAGTTGCTGGTCTGTGGGACCAGCGACTTCACGGGGATCTGGCGGCGCTGGACGCCGAGCTGGCGGCGCGGACGCCGTGCGAGCCGCAGCGGCTGGCGCTGCGCGCGCTCGGGCGGGGGCTGCTGCGGATCGGGCGGCGGCTGTGGCCCGCCGACGAGCGGCTCGCCGCCTACGCCGGCGCGAGCGCCTGGACGCCGCGGCCGGTCGCGTTCGGGCTGCTGGCCTCGGCCGGCGGGCTGACGCCGGCCGAGGCGGCGCGGCTGTCGCTGTACGAGGACGCGGCCGGGGTGGCCGCGGCGGCGGTCAAGCTGCTGCCGCTCGACGCCGCCGAGACGACCGCCTGGCTCGCCTCGCTGGCCGGCGAGATCGAGGCGCTCGCCGTCGCCGCCGCCGAGGCCGCCGCGCGCGCCGCCGGCTCGCCCGCCGACCTGCCGGCGACCGCGACCCCGGCGCTCGACCTGCTCGCACTCACGCACCACGAATCGGAAGGGAAGCTCTTTGTCAGCTGAGAGACGCGCGCTGCGGATCGGCGTCGCCGGCCCGGTCGGGACCGGCAAGTCGTCGCTGATCGCGGCGCTGTGCGCGACGCTGGGTGCCGAGCTGCGGCTCGGCGTCGTCACGAACGACATCTACACGACCGAGGACGCCGAGTTCCTGCGCGCCCAGGGCGTGCTCGCGCCGGAGCGGATCGTCGCGGTGCAGACCGGCTGCTGCCCGCACACCGCGATCCGCGACGACGTCTCCGCCAACCTGCAGGCGGTCGAGGACCTGGAGGCAGCGCAGGGGCCGCTGGCGATCGTCTTCGTCGAGTCCGGCGGCGACAACCTCACGACCGCGTTCAGCCCCGCGCTCGCCGACACGCAGATCTTCGTGCTCGACTGCGCCGGCGGCGACGACGTGCCGCGCAAGGGCGGCCCCGGCGTCGCCCGCTCCGACCTGCTCGTGATCAACAAGGTCGACCTCGCGCCGCTGGTCGGCGCGAGCGTCGAGCGGATGGTCAGCGACGCCGGCGCCCGCCGCGACGGCCGCCCGACGCTCGCGATCGACCTGCGCGGCTCCGGCGGGATCGTCGACGTGGCGGCCTGGGTGCTGCGGAAGGAGAGCGCCTGGCGCGCCGGCGCGCTCGTCAGCGAGGACCCCGGCCCGCCCGCCCCGCACCACACTCCCGGCGGCGCCCACCACCCTCATGCGCACGGCGTGGACCACGCCCACGCGCACTGAGCGACCCCGAGCGGCGGCGGGCGACCCAGCGCCCGCCGCCGCCCGCGTCGTCGCCCAGTCCACCCCGCCCCCGCGCGAGGCCACCGCCCCTCGCGACGCCGCGTTCCCGCTCGAGGCCGCCGCCCGCGTCGTCGCCGTCCGCGCGGGCGCGGCGACGGTGCTGCGCGAGCTGCGAGCGGCGAGCCCGTGGGCGCCGCGGCCGCTGCCGCCGGACGCCGCCGGCGGCGCGCGCGTCGCGCTCGTGCAGACGGCCGCGACGCTGCTCAGCGGCGACGACTGCGCGCTCGACCTCGTCGTCAGCGACGGCGCCGTGCTGGAGCTGGTCGAGACCGGCGCGACGATCGCCCACGACGTGCGCGGCGGCGCGCCGGCGCGGATGCGGCTGCGGATCGCGCTCGGCGCCGGCGCCCGGCTGACCTGGCTCGGCCGCCCGCTCGTGCTCGCCCACGGCTGCGACCTCGTCCGCGAGACGACGATCGCCCTCGCCCCCGCCGCCCGCCTGCTGCTGCGCGAGACGGTCGCGCTCGGCCGCAGCGGCGAACAGCCGGGCCGCCTCGACGCGACCCTCCGCGCATTCGCGGCAACTGCGCCCGCATCTGCCCCGACCGCGCCCGCATTCGCGTCAGCCGCGCCCGCATCTGCCGCAACCGCGCCTACATTCGCGACAGCCGCGCCCGCATCTGCGACGACCGCGCCGCTCCTCCACGAGCGCCTCACCACCGCCGACCCCGCCCTCCTGCGCTCGCCGCTCGTCGCCGGCGGGGCCGCCACGCTCGACGCCGTCATCCTGCTCGGCGCACGCGGCGACGACCTGCCCGGCGCGAGCCAACTCGCCGCAGAGGGCACCGTCTGGCGCGCGCTCCACCCCCGCGGCACCGACCCCGACGGGCCGGCGCTCGCGGTCGCGCGCGCCTGGCGCGGCTAGTGCCCGACGTACATCCCGTCGATCGCGCCCGCGTACTTGTCGCCGATCGGCCGGCGCTTCAGCTTCATCGTCGGCGTCAGCTCGTCGCCGCCGGGCAGCCAGTCGCCCTCAACGAGCGTGAAGCGCTTTATCTGCTCGACCCGCGACAGGCGCGCGTTGGCGACGTCGACCGCCTCCTGCACCGCCGCGACGACGCGCTCCTCGCCGGCCAGCGCCGCCAGCGACGGCTCCTCCCCGCCGACGCCCTGCTGCTTCGCCCACGCCGGCGCGAAATCGGCGTCGAGCACGATCAGCGCGGTGTTGAACGGCTTGCCGTCGCCGATCACGCACGCCTGGCCGATCAGCGGCGAGGCCGACTTCAGCGTCGCCTCGATGTTCGCCGGCGACATGTTCTTGCCGGCGGCGTTGATGATCAGCTCCTTCTTGCGGTCGACGATCCGCACGTAGCCGTCGGCGTCGATCTCGGCGACGTCGCCGGTGTGGAGCCAGCCGTCGGCGTCGATCGTCTCGGCCGTCTTCTCCGGTCTGCCGCGGTAGCCGCGCATCACGCAGGCGCCGCGCACGAGCAGCTCGCCGTCCTCCGCCAGTCTCGCCTCGACGCCCGGCGACGGCGGCCCGACGGTGCCGATCCGCACCGCGCCCGGCCGGTTGACGGTGCCGGCGCCGCAGGTCTCCGACATCCCCCACAGCTCCGCCAGCTCGATCCCGAGCGCGTGGAAGAACGCGATCACGTCCGGCGGGGTCGGCGCCGCGCCGACGTTGACGGTGACGACCTCGTCGAGGCCGAGCATCGTGCGCAGATTGGAGAAGATCGCGTCGTCGGCCGCTCTGACCGCCTGCTCCAGCTCCGCCGGCACCTCGGCGCCCTGCTGCAGCAGCTCGACCCGCTGCCGCGCGGCCGCCAGCGCGCCCTCGACTCTCGCGCGCGCCTCCTCCGGCTGCGCCGCCAGCATCGCCTCCAGGCCGGCCTTCAGCTTCTCCCACACGCGCGGCACGGCGAAGAACCAGTTCGGTCTCACCTGCGGCAGCGTCTGCACGATCGCTCTCGGGTCGGGCGAGGTCGTGATCGTGGCGGCGTAGACGACCGGGATGTAATGGTGCGCGGCGCGCTCGGCGATGTGCGCCGCCGGCAGCCACGAGATCACGCGCGAGCCCGGATCGAGGTTGATGATCTCCTGCACCGCGCGGACGGCACCGAGGATGTTGCGGTGGGCCAGCTCGACGCCCTTCGGCGGGCCGGTCGTGCCGGAGGTGTAGATCAGCGTGGCGACGTCGTCGGGCGTGACGGCGGCGAGCGCGGCGTCGACGTCGAACTCGGGGTTGGAGCCCTCGACCTCCTCCAGCGTCAGCAGCCCGTAGTTGGACTCGCCCTCTTCCGGGTCGATCACGATCACGTGCTTGAGCACCGGCAGGTGCTGGCGCGCCTCCAGCAGGCGCGAGAGGAAGGCGTGCTCGACGATCGCCACGCGCGCCTGCGCGTCGCCGACGACGTACTCGATCTGCTCCGGCGAGCTGGTCAGGTAGATCGAGAAGGGCGCCGCGCCGAGCGTGACGACGGCGAGGTCGGCGAGGTGGAACTCGGGCCGGTTGGTCAGCATCAGCGCGACGGTGTCGCCGTGGCCGACGCCGAGCCGGGCGAGTCCGCCGGCGAGCGCGTCGACCCGCGCGCGCAGCTGCGCCCAGGTCAGCTCCAGCGAGCCGTCGAGCGTGCGCACGGCGGTCAGGTCCGGGTGGGCGGCGGCGGTCCGCCGCAGCGCCTCGCCGAGGTTGGCCGCGTCCACCGCCTGCGGCGTCGAGGCCGCGATCGTGCTGCCTTCCATCTCTTGCTCCTCCTCCGCTGACATCGACGGCCGCCGGGGCCATGCAGACGCTACAGGAGCCTTACCCCTCCGCGGGCGGGATCAATGATCAGCGATGAATCAGCGCGGGATGTCGCCGAGCGTGCCGTCGGAGATGCGGCCGATGTCGTTCGTCAGGCCGATGAAGAAGAGCATGATCACGAGCACGAAGCCGACCGCGCCGGCCTTCTCCATCACCGAGAACGGGACCGCGCGGCCGCCGCGCAGCTTCTCGACGATCGCCCAGAAGATGTGGCCGCCGTCGAGCGGCAGGAACGGGAAGAGGTTGATGATCGCCAGCGACAGCGAGATCAGCGCGAGGATCCCGAGCGCGCGCTCGGTCGAGAAGTCGAAGCCCTGCTTGAGCGTCTCGCCGGTGCCGACGACGCCGCTGAGCTGCTCGCGCTCTCTCGCCTGGAACAGCTTCGCGAAGGTTCTGACCGTCGCCGTCGTGACGTCCCACATGCCGGTGAGGCTGAGGCTGGCGGCCTCGCCAGCCGGCACGTCGCGCTGGCCGTACTCGTAGCTGAAGCCGAGCCGCGCGCGGTCGATCCCTCTTCTGCCGTCGTAGCGCGGCGTGATCGCGAACGTCAGCAGTCTGCCGTCGCGCTCGACGACGACGCTGGCGGGCGTCGCCGCGGAGCAGCCGTTGACCTGCGCGCCGGCGCATCTGTGCGTCGCGACCTGTCTGGCGATCGCCGCCGGGTCGCCTCTGACGCCGTCGACGGAGATGACGCGGTCGTTCGGCTGCAGGTACTGCGCGGCCGGCTGGCCGAGGTCCTGCGAGGAGACGACCGGCGTGTTCGTGACGGTGCCGTTGGCGAGCAGCAGCGCCCACAGGATCAGGAAGGCGATCACGACGTTGACGAGCGGGCCGGCCGCGATCACGACGATCCGCTTCCACACCGGCATCCGGTAGTAGGCGCGCGAGGCGATCTCCTCCGGTATCTCCTCGTTCGGGTTCATGCCGGTGATGCGCACGTAGCCGCCGGCGGGTATCCAGCCGACCGCGTACTCGGTCTCGCCCTTCTGGACCTTCGCGAGCGGCTTGCCGAAGAACAGCGAGAACTTCTCGACGCGCATCCCGACGAGCTTCGCGGCCGTGAAGTGGCCCAGCTCGTGGAGGACGATCAGCGCGCAGAAGCCGACGAACGCGAGTGCGTAGTTCATGCGGTCGCGCGCTCCTGCACCAGCGCGCTCGCGGCGTCGCGGGCGGCGCGATCGGCGCGGTAGAGCGTCTCGAAGGCGTGGATCGTGCCGGTCTCGACGACGTTCAGCGCGTGCTCGATCACCTCGGCGATCTCGAGGAAGCGCAGGCGCCCGTTGAGGAAGGCGTGGACGGCGACCTCGTTGGCGGCGTTCAGCACGCACGGCGCGGTGCCGCCGGCGACGCCGACCTCGCGTGCGAGCCGCAGGCAGGCGAAGGTGTCGGTGTCGACGTGCTCGAAGCTGAGCGAGCCGACGTCGGCGAGGTCGAGCGCTCTCAGCGGCACGTCGGCGCGGTCCGGGTAGTGGAGGCCGTAGGAGATCGGCACGCGCATGTCCGGGTAGCCGAGGTGCGCGAGCGTCGCGCCGTCGCACAGCTGGATCATCGAGTGGACGATCGACTGCGGGTGGACGACGACGTCGAGCCGGTCGTACGGCGTGCCGAAGAGGTGGTGAGCCTCGATCAGCTCCAGCCCCTTGTTCATCAGCGTGGCGGAGTCGATCGTGATCTTGCCGCCCATCGCCCAGGTCGGGTGCGCGAGCGCCTGCTGCACGGTCACGTCGCGCAGCTCGGCCGCGGTTCTGCCGCGGAACGGGCCGCCGGAGGCCGTCAGCACGAGCTTGTCGACGGCGGCCGGATCCTCGCCCGCGAGCAGCTGGTGCAGCGCGGAGTGCTCGGAGTCGACCGGGATGATCTGCGCCCCGGTCGCCTCGGCGAGCTGGTTGACCAGCTCGCCGCCGACGACGAGCGACTCCTTGTTGGCGAGCGCGAGGTCGATCCCCTCGCCGAGCGCGGCGACGGTCGGGCCGAGGCCGGCGGAGCCGACGAGCGCGTTGAGCACGAGGTCGGCCTCCGCCTCGACGACCAGCCGCACGAGCCCCTCGGGCCCGCCGAGCACCTGGCCGTCGGTCCACGCCTCGCCGGCGCGGGCGGCGGCGTGCTCGTCGGCGAGCGCGATCCGGTCGACGCCGAAGGCGTCCGCCTGCTCGACCAGCGTCTCCCAGGAGGACTGTGCGGAGAGCCCGACGAGTTCGAGATCCTCAGAGCGCGCGACGATGTCGAGCGCCTGCGTTCCGATCGACCCGGTCGAGCCGAGGATGAGCAGGCGGCGTGGCATTCGCTGGATTGTAGGCAGCCTTGGTTTCGGACAGCTAAGCGGTGCTCAGCGGATCGTCAGCTGCTTCGTGCTGGTCAGCGTCGCGCCGGCGCTGCGCGCGTCCGCGACCGCTTCGGTCAGCGACGGCGAGCCGTCGAACGTGGTGACGCGATCTTCAGCCGTCGCGACCCCTGGCGCCACAAGCGCCAGCAGCGCCAGCCCGATTCCGCCCAGCAGGGATCGGCGGCCCTGTGGCCGCTGTCCGTCCCTCTTCACGAGAAAGCCCCTGCCCTTCCGTCCGTCCCTGGTTCTGCACGTCGAGACGGGCCCTGAGCGGGGAAGTTGCGGAAAAACGGTGGCGCGCCCGGCGTCACGGCCGGCGCGCGGCTACATCAGCGCGTACCAGATGTAGTAGCCGATGACGGCCGCGAACAGCGCGGCGTCGATGCGGTCGAGCGCGCCGCCGTGGGCGCCGAAGGCGCGGCCGGTGTCCTTCGTGCCGACGTCGCGCTTGACGAACGACTCGAACAGGTCGCCGATCGGCGCGGCGATCGCGACGCCCGCGCCGAGGATCAGCGCCTGGGTCGTCGACAGCCAGTCCTGGTAGAGGCCGGCGAGCACGACCGCCGCGACGGCGCACACCATGCCGATCAGCAGCCCCTCGACCGTCTTGTTCGGCGAGATCTTCGGCGCCAGCTTGCGGCGGCCGAACATGCGCCCGCCGAAGTAGGCGCCGGTGTCGCCGATGAAGGTGCCGACGAGCACGTTGATCACGATCGAGTTGCCGTGCGGCAGCTCGCGCAGCAGGACGGCGTGCGCGAGCGCGAAGCCGATCCAGTAGATGCCGAGGATCGTCGTCGACATCGCCAGCGTCGCGTGCTCGCGCTCGGGGCCGAGCGCGGTCAGCACGAACAGCACCGGCACGATCGAGACGGCCGCCAGCAGGATGTGGAACTGCGTCCCGTAGAGCGCCGCCGCGAGCATCCCGGCGAGCGCGATGAAGCCGGCGACCGCGATCGGCTGGACCGGTCTCAGCAGCGTGTACAGCTCGTGCATCGCGAGCACGCCGACGGCGAGCAGCGCGAGCGCCCATATCGGGCCGCCGAAGGCGTTGACGGCGATCACCAGGATCGCGGCCGGGATCGCGACCGCGACGCGGCCGCCGAGGTCCGAGCCGGAGCGCGGCTGCTTCGGCGCCGCTCTCGCTCTCCTGCCGCGGCCTCTCCTGCCGCCTCTGGAGCCTCTCCCCCTGCCGCCGCCGGAGCCGCGGCGGGCGCGCGAGCGCGCGAGGCCGTCGTCGTCCTCGGGGCCCGGCTCGGCGAGCGCGTCGAAGAAGCCGCTGTCGCCGCTGCTCACGTCGCGCTCCGTCCGCCGTAGCGGCGTCTGCGCGTCTCGTACTCGGCCAGCGTCGCCTCGAAGACCGAGCGGTCGAAGTCGGGCCACAGCTCGTCGCGCACGATGAACTCGGAGTAGGCCGTCTGCCAGACGAGGTAGTTCGACAGCCGCAGCTCGCCGCTCGTGCGGATCACGAGGTCGGGATCCTCGAGGTCGGGCGCGTAGAGGTGGGCGCGGAACTCCTGCTCTGTCGTCCCCGTGAAGCTGCGCGCGGCGTCGACGATCTCGGCCCGGCCGCCGTAGTTGAAGGGGATGAAGAAGGTGATTCTGTCGTTGCCGGCGGTGAGCTGCTCGGCCCACTCCATCTGCTCGACGATGTCGGCCGGGACCGGGTCGGCGCGGCGGCCGACGAAGCGCATCCGCACGCCCTCCTCGTGCAGCTCCGGCGTCTCGCGCTCGATGTACTCGCGGAACAGCTCCATCAGCCCCGCCACCTCGGCGTCGGAGCGGGACCAGTTCTCGGTCGAGAAGGCGTAGATCGAGAGCTGCTCGATCCCCAGCTCGACGGCGTCGCGCAGCCGCGCCTTGACGTTCTCCGCCCCGGCGCGGTGCCCCTCGGTCACGTCGAGGCCGTGCTGCTGCGCCCAACGGCCGTTGCCGTCGGTGATGATCGCGACCCGGCGGGCCCTGCCGCCGGAGTCGCCCCCGTCCCCTGCCACGTCGGCGAGTGCCACGAGGTCCTAGACCTCGAGGATCTCTTCTTCCTTGTGCTTCAGGAAGGCGTCGAGCTCAGCGACCTTCTCGTCGGTCAGCTTCTGCAGCTCGCTCTCGGCGCGATGCTCGTCGTCGGCGCCGACCTCGCCCGCGTCGCGCAGCTCACGCAGGTCCTGCATCGTGTCGCGACGGGCGTTGCGGATGCTGATGCGGCCGTCCTCGGCGATGTTGCGGACGACCTTGACGAGCGATCTGCGCCGCTCCTCGGTCAGCTCCGGGATCGACAGGCGGATCAGGTTGCCGTCGTTGTTCGGCGTGAGGCCGACGTCGGACTCCATGATCGCCTTCTCGATCGCCTTGATCGAGCCCTTGTCGAACGGCTGCACCGACAGCAGGCGCGCCTCCGGGGCGGAGATCGTCGCCAGCTGCTTCAGCGGCGTCTGCGCGCCGTAGTACTCGACCATGATGCGGTCGAGCAGCGCCGGCGTGGCGCGTCCCGTGCGGACCGACCCGAACTCGTGGCGGGTGGCCTCGACCGACTTCCCCATGCGCTCGCGCGCGTCCTTCAGCAGATCTTCGATCATGTCCTCACCAGGGTCCCGACTCGATCTCCGGAAACTATCCGATCGATGTTGCGCTCGTCGCCCATGTTGAAGACGACGATCGGGAGTCTGTTCTCCATGCAGAGCGTCAGCGCGGTCGAGTCCATCACGCGCAGGCGCCGTTCGATCGCCTCCATGTGGGTGATCTCCGGGATGAAGACGGCGTCCGGGTCCTTCGCCGGGTCGGCGCTGTAGACGCCCTCGACACCGTTCTTCGCCATCAGGATCACCTCGGCGTGCATCTCGATCGCGCGCAGCGCGGCGGCCGTGTCCGTCGTGAAGAACGGGTTGCCGGTGCCGGCCGCGAAGATGACGATCCTGCCCTTCTCGAGGTGGCGCATCGCGCGGCGGCGGATGTACGGCTCGGCGACCTCGGAGATCGCTATCGCCGACTGCACGCGCGTCTGCACGTCCTGCTTCTCGAGCGCGTCCTGCAGCGCGAGCGCGTTGAGGACGGTCGCGAGCATGCCCATGTAGTCGCCGGTCGCGCGGTCCATGCCGGAGGCCTGCGCGGCCAGCCCACGGAAGATGTTGCCGCCGCCGACGACGACGGCGACCTCGACCCCGCGGCTCTGGATCGACGCCAGCTGCCGCGCGATCGCGGTGATCTTCTCCGGGTCGGTGCCGTAGTCGAGCGAGCCCATGAGGGACTCGCCCGACACCTTCACGAGGACGCGTCTGAACGCCGCGCCCTCTGCGTGAGGGGGCTCAGTCGCCAACGGCGAACCGGGAGAAGCGGCGGATGACGACGTTCTCGCCGGTCTTGGAGCCGAGCGCCGCGCGGATCTCCTCGATCGTGCGGCCGTCGTACTTGTCGCCGTTGACGTGCACCTGACGCAGGAGGACGACCTCCTTGAGCCACGAGTCGATCTTGCCCTGGACGATTCTCGGGCGGATCGCCTCCGGCTTGTCGGCGTACTGCTCCTCGGCGATGCGGCGCTCGCGCTCGATGTCCTCGGCCGGAACGCCGTCGTCGTCGACCGACACGGGGCCGGCGGCGGCGATGTGCAGCGCGAGATCCTTCGCGAAGCCGATGAAGTCGTCGTTGCGAGCGACGAAGTCGGTCTCGCAGTCGACCTCGACGAGCACGCCGATCTTGCCGTTGGCGTGGATGTAGGACTGGACGGTGCCCTCGCTGGTGCCGCGGTCGCCGCGCTTCTCGGCCTTCGCGATGCCCTTGATGCGGAGCGCCTCGATCGCCTTCTCGAGGTCGCCGTCGGCCTCGACGAGGGCCTTCTTGCAGTCCATCATGCCGGCGCCGGTGCGTTCACGCAGCGCCTTCACGTCCTGGGCGGAAATGCTCATGCGGTGGGCTCCCCCTCGGAGCCGGAGTCGGTGTTCGTGGTGGTCGCGGCAGGGGCCTCGGCCGGAGCGGCCTCGGCGGGAGCGGCCTCGGCGGGAGCGGACTCAGCGGGGGCAGCGGGCTCGGCCGGGGCGGCGGGCTCGGCGGGCGCGGCAGCCTCGGCGGGCGCAGCGGCCTCGGCGGGGGCGGCGGCCTCGGCCGGAGCGGCCTCAGCCGGCGCGGCGGCCTCGGCGGCAGCGGCGGCCTGCGCCTGCTTCGCGGCCTCGGCGGCCTGCGCCTCCTGCGCGGCCTGCGCCTGCTGGGCGGCCTGGGCGGCCTGCGCGGCGGCGGCCTCCTGGGCCTCTCTTCTGGCGGCGGCCTCGGCCTCGCGGCGGGCGGCGTCCTCGGCCTCGCGCTTGGCGCGCTCCTCGGCGTCGCGGCGGGCGCGCTCCTCGGCGTCGCGGCGGGCCTTCTCCTCGGCCTCGCGGCGGGCGCGCTCCTCTTCGGCGCGGAAGACCTCGCGGCCCTCGCCGATGACGGTGCCGAGCGCTCTCGTGATCGTCAGGCACGACTTGATCGCGTCGTCGTTGCCGGGGACGACGTAGTCGACCTCGTCCGGGTCGCAGTTGGTGTCGACCAGGCCGATGATCGGGATGCGGAGGCGTCTGGCCTCCTTGACGGCGATCGCCTCGACCTTGAGGTCGACGACGAACATCGCGTCGGGCACGCGGCCCATGTTCTTGACGCCGCCGAGGTTGGCGCGCAGTCTCTCCAGGTCCGCTCTGGCGGCGAGCCGCTCGCGTGTCGGGAGCAGGTCGAGCTGACCCTCTCTCTCGTAGCGCTCGAGGTCGTGCAGCCGCTTGATGCGGTTGGTTATCGTGCCGAAGTTGGTCAGCAGGCCGCCGAGCCAGCGGTGGTTGACGTACGGCATGCCGGCCGCCTCCGCGACCTCCTTGATGCCGTCGCGCGCCTGCTTCTTGGTGCCGACGAAGAGGACCGTGCCGCCGCGATGGGCGATGGCGGAGGCGAACTCCTGGGCCTCGGTCAGCAGCTCCTGCGTCTTGAGCAGGTCGATGATGTAGATCCCGGCGCGCTCGCCGTGGATGAAGCGGCGCATCTTCGGGTTCCAGCGACGCGTCTGGTGACCGAAGTGGACGCCGTTCTCGAGCAGCTCTTTGAGGTCGACCTGACCGGCAGGCATGGTGTGGCTCCTTGGTGGAAGTGCGGGACTGCGTCCGGTCGCCGATCGCGCGGAACTCGATGCGGGCGCACCGAGCAGGGCCGCGGACCGTGAAGCGTCCGGGTTCGTTTGACTGCGTACAGCTCCTAAGTCTACGCGACGAGGACGAGAACGCCCTCGTGCCTCACGTCAGCTGCGACTCCAGCCGCGCGAGCACCGCGGCGAGGTCCGGCGGCAGCGGCGCGGAGACGTCGACCTGCTCGCCGCTGAGCGGGTGCTCGAAGGCGAGCCGGGTCGCGTGCAGGAACTGCCGCTGGAGGCCGAATCTGCCCGCTCTGCCG
Organism: Conexibacter sp. CPCC 205762; assembly: GCF_030646155.1. Lineage (GTDB taxonomy): Bacteria > Actinomycetota > Thermoleophilia > Solirubrobacterales > Solirubrobacteraceae > Conexibacter. The sequence goes on along the minus strand of NZ_JAUTDN010000041.1, from coordinate 22,484 downwards.
TACTCCGGGTCGCCCACGACCGGGTAGCCGATCGCCTGCAGGTGGACGCGGATCTGGTGCGTGCGGCCGGTCTCCAGCACGACCCGCAGCAGCGCCGAGTCGGGCAGCGCGCGCTCCAGCGTGAAGTGGGTGCGGGCGTCGCGCGGGTCGTCGGTCTCGGTCGACATGCGCGTGCGCACGCGACGGTCGCGCCCGATCGGCGCGTCGATCGTGCCCGAGCGCGCCGGCGGCGTCCCCTCGACCAGCGCGTAGTACTCGCGCCGCACCTCGCGCGCCTCGATCATCGCCTTCAGCAGCCGGTGCGACTGCTCCGACTTGGCGACGACGAGCAGGCCGGAGGTGTCGCGGTCGAGGCGGTGGACGATGCCGGCGCGGGCCGGGTCCTCGCCGCCCGCGGCGCGACCGGAGAGCGCCTGCGACAGCGTCCCGGTGCGGTGGCCCGGGGCTGGATGGACGACGACGCCGGCCGGCTTGTCGACGATCAGCAGGTGCTCGTCCTCGTAGGCGATCTCGTACGGCGCGTCGCCGGCCGGCTCGAGCTCGACCTGCGGCTCGGGCGCGACCTCGACCCGCTCGCCGACCTGCAGCTTGTGGCGCTTGGGCTGGGCGGCGCCGTCGACGGTCACGAGACCGGCGTCGATCAGGCGCTGCGCCTTCGCGCGGGATCCGAGCGGGGTTGCGAGGAAGCTGTCGAGCCGCTCCCCCGCGTCGCCCTCAGCGGCTTCCAGCCGCAGCGGTTCGGCCATGTCCGAACTCCAGTACGACGACGAGCACGATCACGCCGCAGGTGATCGCGATGTCGGCGACGTTGAACGACGGCCAGTGCGGGAACTCGATGAAGTCCGTCACATAGCCCTGACGTATGCGATCGACGAGGTTGCCGATCGCGCCGCCCAGCAGCATCCCGGTCGGCAGCCACAGCAGCGGCCGCGTCGGGTTGCGGGCGAAGAAGCCGACCAGCAGCGCCAGCGCGGCGAAGGTCACGACCAGCACGATCGCGCCGCCGCCGCCGAGGAAGCCGAAGGCGACGCCGTCGTTGTGGACGTGGCCGATGTCGAGGAACGGCAGCACCTCGTTCTTCTCGCCGACCGCGACGTCGGCGCGCACGAGGCCCTTCGTCAGCTGGTCGAGCACGAGCACGACCAGCGCGACGGCGCCGGCCCGCAGCCACATCGTCCCTGAGCCGCTCACGGCTGGATCGCGCCGACGACGATCCGCCAGACGATGATCAGCGCGAAGGTCGCGACCATCGGGCTGAGGTCGAGCGGGCCGAAGTTCGGCAGGAAGCGGCGGAAGAGGTTGAGGTACGGCTCGACGACCTGTCTGAGGAACTCGAAGATCGCACTGCTCCAGCGCGAGTACGGCACGCGCACGCCGACCGAGAAGACGATCGACACGACTATGTACGCGAAGATCAGGATCAGGTAGACGGTGAAGAGCGCATCGACGTAGTCGGCGATCGTCCCTCGCGTCGAGGCGAGGACGAGGCCGCTCATCTGCGCCCCCCGTGGACGACCGCGTCGGCGGCCGCCTGGAAGCCGGTGCGCAGGTTGTGCGCGTCGAGCGCGGCCAGGCCGCGGGCGGTCGAGCCGCCGGGCGAGGTGACCGAGCGCCGCACCGCGAGCGTGTCGCCGTCTCTGGCGGCGAGCAGCTCGATCGTGCCGGCGACCGTCTCGCTGACGAGCACCGACGCGGTCGGCGCCGGGATCCCCAGCCGCACGATCGAGTCGACCCACGCCTCGACGACGAGCGCGACGTACGCCGGCCCGACGCCCATCGCCGCGGTCGCCGCGTCGATCAGCCTGTCGTCGAGTCTGACGACGGTCGCGCTGCGCTCCAGCAGCGTCACGACCCGCTCGGCGAGATCGTGGTCGACGTCGGCGTCGTGGGCGACGCAGATCACGCCGCGGCCGACCTCGACGGCGACGTTCGGCATCAGCCGGAAGACCGGGCGGCCGGGATAGGCCGCCTGCAGCGCGCTCAGCGGCACGCCGCCGAGGATCGAGACGATCGGCGCGTCGCCGACGGCGGCGATCTCGGCCGCGACCTGGTCGAGCTGGTCGGGCTTGTGGCAGAGGAACAGCAGCTCGGCTCGCTGCGCCAGCTCGATGTTGGAGGCGAGCGCCTCGCCGCCGAGCTCGGCCGCGAGGTCCTCGGCGCGACGCTGGATCGCGTCCGTGCAGAGGACCGGGTCACCCCAGCCGCGCGCGAGCGCGCTGGCCATGTTGCCCGATCCGATCAGTCCCACCTGCATAGAAGCGGAAGCGTAGCGGAGCGACTCGCTCCGCCCGCTTCCCCTCACGACTGGTTGAAGAAGCCCTTCTCGATCAGCCGGGCGCGCTCCTCCGCGGAGACCTCGACGTTGCGCGGCGTCAGCAGGAAGACCTTGTCGGCGATCCGCTGCATGCCGCCGTCGAGCGCGTAGGTGAGGCCCGAGGAGAAGTCGATCAGCCGCTTGGAGAGATCGGTGTCCGACCCCTGCAGGTTGAGGATGACCGGGATCGAGTCCTTGAACTTGTCCGCCACGTCCTGGGCGTCGTTGAACGACTTGGGTACGACGAGATGCACGCGGACCTCCCCGCTGCGACCGTTGCGAACGCCCGCACCGCCACCGCCTCCACCGCCGCCCGTGCCGCCGACCGGTCGCAGGACGCTCGTGCGCCGCTGCAACGGCTCGTCGTCGGCGAAGATGTCGTCGATCTCGTCCCGGCGCCGGCGGCTGCTGCTGAGCCGGCGCACGTTCGGGCGCTCTCGGTACTGGTCCTCGAGGTCGGCCTCGGGCTCGGTGTACTGCTGCTGCCGCTCACGCTCGCGGTCACGACCGCCGCGCTCAGGCGCGCGGTCGTACTCGGGTTCGTCGTCGTAGTCGTGCTCGACGGCGAGGCCGAAGTAGACGAGCGCGCGGTGCCAGGTGTCGCGAAATGCCATGACGGTGAAGTGGTTCGCGCAGGGCGGATGAATCCCTGCAACGCACTCCCCATTATGCGCTTCACCGGTTGTTCACGCGCCCAGGGCGCATCCGCGCTCCGGGCGGAGGCCGGCTCAGACGTACAGCGTCGAGCCGAGCCGGACGATCGTCGCGCCCTCCTCGACGGCGACCTCGTAGTCCTGCGAGGTGCCCATCGACAGCTCGCGCAGGCCGTGACGCTCGGCCAGCTCGCGCAGCGCGGCGAAGTGGCGGCGGTTGCCCTCGGCTCTGCGCGCGAGCGGCGGCATCGTCATCAGCCCGACGACCGGGACCGGGCAGCGCGCGACGAAGGCGGCCAGCTCGTCTGGCGCGACGCCGCTCTTCGACGCCTCGCCGGCGACGTTGACCTCGATCAGCACCTCGACGTCGCTGCCGCTCGCGTGCCTGGCCAGCTGCTCCAGCACGGAGTCGGAGGAGACCGAGTGGATCAGCCGCGTGAACGGCAGGATCTGCTTGACCTTGCGGCTCTGCAGATGGCCGATGAAGTCCCATGTGAAGCGGTTCGGGTAGGCGGCCGCCTTCGCCTCCAGGTCCTGCGCGCGGTTCTCCCCCAGCAGCGTCAGGCCGGCCTCGGCGAGGATCGCGACCGACTCCAGCGGCACGTACTTGACCGCCGCCAGCAGCTGCACGTCGCCGGGCGCGCGGCCCGCCAGCGCGGCGGCGACGTCGATCCGCTCGCGCGCCTCGTCGACGTTCGCTCGCACTTTGTGCACGTCGAGGTCGTAGATCAGCTGCGCCATGCCACACCCGCCTGTCGTCCGGTCACGCCGTCGCGCCGGTAGGAGAAGAACAGCGACGGGTCGGAGCAGATCGTGCAGAGGCCGGCGTCGTGGACCTCGCCGACGCCCGCCGCCTTCAGCTTCTTGCGCGCGATCGCCTTCAGGTCGATCCGGTCGCCGTCGAGCACGCCGTCGCCGTAGCGGGCGAACGCCGCGCGCACGTCGTCGCCGACCTGGTAGCAGCAGCGGCCGGCGCCGGGGCCGATCGCGGCCGCGACGTGGCCGTCGGCGCCCAGCTCGCGCAGCGCTCTGACGCCCTCCTCCAGCACGCCGCCCGCAAGCCCCCGCCAGCCGGCGTGGACCATCGCGACGGCACCGCAGGCGATCAGCGCGACCGGCAGGCAGTCGGCCGTCAGCACGAGCGGCGCGACGTCCGCCAGCGCGGTCGCCTGGCCGTCCGCCGGCGTCGGCTCGGCGTCCGGGTCGGGCTGCAGGCAGACCCGTCTGACGACCGTCTCGTGGACCTGCAGGCCCTGCGCGATCTGCGCCCGGGGGATCCGCAGCGCCTGCGCCAGCAGCTCGCGGTTGCGCTCGACGGCGGCCGGCTCGTCGGCGGTCAGCCGGCCGAGGTTGAGCGAGGCGTAGGGGCCCTGCGAGACGCCGCCGCGGCGGGTCGTGAAGAGCGCGCTGCCGCCCGGCAGCTCGATCGCGACGTGGTCGCCCTGCCAGGCGAAGGGAGCGGGAAGGTCCACGTCGCGGATGGTAGCCACGCCGCCCGCCGCATCTGTAGCCGCCCGGCGCCGCGCCCCCGCGTCAGCCGCCCACCCGCGTCAGCCGCCGGCCGCCGCCAGCGCGACCGTCAGCTCGGCCTCGCGCCCGGCGACCTCGCCGTCGCGCTTGGCGGCGAGCGCGGCGGCGAGGCCGCGGCCGACCGCCGCCCCCTGCGGGACGCCGGCGCGGCGCAGGTCGCCGCCGTCGATCTCCAGCCGCACGTGCCTCAGCTCGTCGCGCCAGCGCGCGACCGCGGCCGCGGCCTCCGCGCCGCCGAGCGCGCCGGCGAGCGCCGCCAGCTCCGGCCCGGCGCCGTCGAGCGCCGCCGCGATCGCCGACGCTCTCCCCTCCGCGGCCCGCAGCCGCTGCGCCACGCGCCCGCTGCGCTGCGCGGCGGCGACGACCGCGTCGCGCTCGCGCGCCGCGAAGCCGAGCGCGTCGAGCCACGCGCCGAGCCGCCTGCCGACGCCGCGCGTCGCGACCGCGAGCAGCAGGAGATCGTCGCGGCCGTCGTCTCGCGACGAGCCGCCGCCAGCGCCCGGTGCGCCGCCCGCCTCCCCCGCGGCGCCGCCCGCCATCAGCGCCCGCGCCGAAGCCGCCAGCTCAGCGTCGAACCCGAGCCCCGGCACGAGCGCGTCGCCGTCGCCCCAGCCGCAGACCCACGCGAGCGCATCCGCGGCGGCCGGCTCGCGCAGCAGCAGCCGCAGCTCTCTGCCGATCCGCGTCGCGGTCACCGTCGCCAGCGCGCCGCCGGCGACCGCCTCGCCGGCCAGCCGCGCCGTCTCGCGCTCGACGCCGAAGCCGAGCCGCGTCGCGTAGCGGACGAGCCGCAGCAGCCGTGTCGGGTCGTCCAGGAACGACTGCGCGTGCAGCACGCGCAGCTCGCCCTCCGCGAGGTCGTCGAGCGCATGCGCGACCGCGTCGAGCCGCCCGGCGAGCGTCAAGGCGATCGCGTTGATCGTGAAGTCGCGCCGCGCGAGGTCCTGCGCGAGCGTCCCCGGCCGCACCTCCGGCAGCGCCCCCGGCCGCGCGTAGGTCTCGGCCCGCGCTCGCACGAGGTCGTAGGACCTGGCGCCGGCCGTCACCGTCGCGGTGCCGAAGCGATCGTGCACGAGCAGCTCGCCGCCGAGCCCCTCGGCCAGCCGCGCCGCCAGCTCCGCCGCGTCCCCTTCGACGACCAGGTCGAGGTCGAGCGGCAGCCCGCCGAGCAGCAGGTCGCGGACCGCGCCGCCGACCACGTGCAGGCGCGAATCGCCCGCCAGCACGTCGAACAGGGGCGCGGCGGCGGGGAGCGCGCGCAGCCGCGCGGGCAGCTCGTCGGGGGAGATCGTCACGGGCCTGTACTACCATGCGCGGCCGATGCCGAGCCCGAAGCCACGCCGTCGGCGCGGTCTGCTCGTCGCCCTCGTGGCCGCCGCCGTCCTGCTGATCGCGGGCGGCGCGGCGGCTTTCCTGCTGCTGCGGGAGCCTGGCGACGTCTCCAATCCGGATGTCGCCTTCACCGCGACGACGGAGCCGACCGACACCACCACGACGGCCCCGCCCAAGCCGAGAGCGAGAGCGAGACCGGTCGACACCTTCTCGTGGCCGACCTACGGCCTGACCGACTCGCGCACGCGCGACTGGTCCTCTGCCCCCGGCTATCTGAGACCGCCGTTCAAGCGCGGCTGGACCTACCGCGACGACGTCCTGATCGAGTTCCCGCCGGTGATCAGAGGCGCGACGCTGTACGTCTTCAACGACGACGCCTGGCTGCGCGCGATCGACAAGGTCAGCGGCGCGATCAAGTGGCGCCAGCACGTCGGCAAGCTGGCCGCCTCCTCGCCGGCGATCGGCGACGGCAACGTCTACGTGACCGTGCTCGCGCGCCAGGACGACGACGGCGCCGGCCGCGTCGCGGCCTTCCGCGAGCTGGACGGCAAGCCGCTGTGGTCGAAGGACCTGCCGAGCCGCGTCGAGTCCTCGCCGCTGCTGCGCAACGGGCTGCTGTTCTTCGGCAGCGAGAACGGCACCGTCTACGCGCTCAACGCCAGAAACGGCAACACGCGCTGGACCTACCAGGCTGCCGGCGCGGTCAAGGGCGCGCCCGCCTACGCCGACGGCAACCTCTACTTCGGCGACTACGGCGGGAAGGTGCAGGCGGTGCGGGCACGCGACGGCAAGCGCGTCTGGCAGGTCGGCACCAACGGGACGAAGTTCGGCTTCGGCTCGGGTCAGTTCTACTCGACGCCGGCGGTCGCCTTCGGCCGCGTCTATCTCGGCAACACCGACAGCCGCGTCTACTCCTTCTCGGCCAAGGACGGCGCGCTCGCGTGGGCGACCGGGACCGGCGGCTATGTCTACGCCGCGCCGGCGGTCGCGAACGTCAGCGGGCTCGGGCCGACCGTCTTCGCCGGCTCCTACGACGGCAACTTCTACGCCTTCGACGCGCAGTCGGGCTCGGTCCGCTGGAAGTACGCCAGCGGCAACCGCATCTCCGGCTCGCCGACGCTGGTCGGCGGGGTCGTCTACTTCGCCAACCTCGGCGCCTACGACACGCACGGGCTGAACGCGCGCACCGGCAAGCAGGTCTTCTTCTTCAGAGAGGGCGCCTACACGCCGGTCGTCGCCGACCGCCGCGCTGTCTACCTGGTCGGCTACAACAACATCTTCGAGATGCTGCCGACGCGCAGACCGAGAGCGTGGAGACGGGCGCAGGCGGCGGCCGTCGAGGCGGTCCGCGTCGAGCGCGGGCAGCTGGCGAGACTGCTGGCGGCCAAGAGCAGACCCGCCACAAGAGCCAGAGCCAGAAGAGCCGCTCGCAGAGCCAGAGCCAGAAGACGCTCCGGCTAGAGCACGACCAGCCCGCGGATCCAGCGCGAGGCGAAGCGCAGCCCGAACAGCGTCAGCAGCGGATAGGTGCCGTCGGCCAGCGACCAGCCGAGCACGTAGGCGCCGTTGTCGCCGATCCCGAAGAAGCTGCCGTGCTCCCAGGTGCCGAACAGCAGCTGCTCGGCGTACTTGACGATCAGGCTGAAGGTCGCGAACAGGACGCACTGCACCAGCAGCGACTCGCGCTCGCGCACGCCGAGGTAGAGCCACGTGAGGATGAAGCCGATCCACAGCAGCGTGTGCAGCGCGTTGTTGACCCACGGCAGGAAGCTCATCGCGCCGGCCTTGTAGAGCAGCCAGTTGGCGAGGAAGACCGACGGCCCCCAGACGAGCCCGATCGCGACGAACGTCCGCCGCTCGCGCGGCTCGATCGTCTTCGTCCCGAGCGCGCGCACCATCACGAACAGCGCGCCGTAGAAGACCAGCAGCGCGGCGACGCGCGGAACCGTCACGGTGACGTGGTCGGGCGGCAGCGGCACGGCGCGCTCACCGCCTCCCGGCGGCGATCAGCGGCGCCGCGTAGTGCGCCAGCCCCATCACCGTCAGCTGCGGGTTGACGGAGATCGAGCTCGGGAAGACGCTCGCGTCGCAGACGTGCAGGTTGTCGAAGCCGTGGACGCGCAGCTGCGGATCGACGACGCCGCGGCGCGGGTCGGCCGAGATCGCGTTGCCGCCCTGCGGGTGTCCGGTCCCGAGCGTGACGTAGTCGGGATCCATCACCAGCTCGGCGATCCGCGGCAGCTCGGCGGCGCTGCGCATCTCGTCCCAGCCCCAGGTGTTCAGCATCACCCGCTCGGCGCCGGCCGCGAACAGCAGCTCGCCGAGCAGCGTCAGCCCGCGCCCGAGCGTTCTGAGGTCCTCCGGCCGCGGCCGGTAGGAGATGTCGGAGCCGCCGGTCAGCGCCCGTCTGACGCGCGCGTTGCCGGCCGTCCCGGCGATCACGCCGACCGCCATCAGGTGGTCGTAGCGGCGCATGTTGTCGAAGTGGCGCTCGAACCAGCCGGGCATGTTCAGCGCCTGCGCGACCGGCGGGTTGAACCAGGTCTCGAAGACGAAGCCGTGCTGCTGCTGCGGGATCCCGTAGTGGGAGATCTGCAGGCCGTCGTAGGCGCGCACCGGCTCGGCGAACTCGGCCGTCAGCGGCGCGCCCATGTTGAAGCACAGCCCGCGCCCGACCGGCAGCCGCGGCCCGGGGCCGAACAGCCCGCCGATCCCGCTGCGCAGCAGCAGGTACGACGACGCGATCGCCCCCGCGGAGACGACCACGTCCTGCGCCCGGATCGTCACCATCCGGCCGCCCTTGCCGCCGCTGCCGCCGAGCCGCGCGCGCACGTCGGCGACGCGCGCCGGTCTGCCGCCGCTCGTGCGCAGCCGCTCGACCTCGCACTCGGCGACGATCCGCACGCGGCCGGGGAAGTCGGCCTGCGCGCGCGGCAGCGTGCGGTCGAGCATCGACAGCTTGCGGCCGTACGCGCAGCCGATGTTGCAGTAGCCGGAGCCGACGCAGTCGCGCACGTTCGCGCGCACGACCTCGCGCTCGAGCACCGCCGCGCCGCCGATCGCCGCCGCGCCTCTGAGGTAGAGCGAGCCGGAGCGGTTGAGCACCGCCTCGGTCTGCGTGTGGACGTCGAGGAAGGCCTCGACCTCGTCCCACGAGGCCGCCAGCCGCGTCAGGTCGAGCGCGGCGCCGCCGTCGTTCCAGCGTCTCAGCACCGGCTCGGGGGTGCGGAAGCAGACGGCGTTGTTGACGGTCGTCGAGCCGCCGACGCAGCTGCCCTGCAGCACGGTGAAGCGGAAGTCGGTCGTCTGCTGCATGATCCCGTCGCCGTACAGCTGGCCGATCATCTCGACCTCGTCCTCGCTGAACTGGTGCGGCTGCACGTACGGGCCCTTCTCCAGCAGCAGCACGTCGCGGCCGGCTCTGGCCAGCTCGTAGGCGAGGATCGCACCGCCGGCGCCGGAGCCGATCACGCAGACGTCGGCCTCGATCGTCTCGCCCTCGACGCTCTCCGGCGTGTCGACGCTGAGTCTCAGCGGCGCCGCCTTCGGCACCGGCCGGCCGCGCTGCGAGAAGGGCGTGTAGCCGATCGACGGCCACGCTCCCGGGTCGTTGTAGTAGCCGGCGAAGGAGAGCTGCTGGCCGACGCGGATCGTCACCTGCGTCAGGTTCTTGGCGAAGCGCGGCCACGGCGGCGGTCTGAGGAAGCGGCGCTGGAGGAAGTCGCGCCGGGCCTGCGGCTCGATCTGCGACAGCGGCGGCCAGCCGGCCAGCAGCGGCCGCAGCTCCAGCACCGCGAGCGCCAGTCTGTAGACCCAGACGCGGCGGGCGCGGATCGAGCCGACGTAGCGCTCGACGTTGGCGGCGATCTGGCGCGGCGGCACGGCCTCCGGCTCGTCGGCCTCGGCGGCGATCAGCACGTCGGCGAGCGCGAGCAGCGCACGCTGCTGGAGCGGGCCGAGGAAGGCGATCCGCTCGCGCGCTCTCCAGGCCGCGGAGGTCGCCGCCCACAGGCCGAGGCCGGCGGCGAGCTGTATCGCCAGCAGGATCCACAGCACGCCGCTGACGGTCGGCTCCCAGCCCCACAGCGGGAAGCGGTCGCCGGCGTCGAGCCGGAAGGCGAGGTAGGCGCCGTCGACGAGCGCGCTCAGCAGCAGCGCGCTGAGGGCAGGACCGGCGAGCGGCAGGTTGCGCCGCACATCGCCCGCGACCGTCCCGCACAGCAGCGCGATCCCGGCGCACAGCACGGTCGAGTTCGTCACGAACGGCAGCTGCGTGAACGCATCGCGCGTCCCGTGCAGCACGAACCCGGCGACGTACGCGAGCCCGAGCACCCCGAACAGCGCCGTCAGCCCGATCGCGACGCCGCGCAGGCGCCGCTCCGCCGCCGTCAGCTCCGCCTCGCCCGAGATCGCTTCGCCCGCCGCTGGCTCGCCCGCGGACGCCTCGCCCACGGACGCCTCGCCCGCGGACGCCTCCCCCGCGGACGCGGCCGGCGCCGAACCCCCCGGCGCGAGCGGATCCGCCAGCTCCGCCTTCAACGTCCACGCCCGCCCGCTGAGCCCGCCGACCCGCGCCGCCGCACGATGTGCACGCACGTACATCAACGCCGTCAGGCCCGTGATCACGCCGTCGAGCACGATCGCGCCCCACAGCACCGTCGCGATCGACGGGGTCGCGAAGCCGAGGTCGGCCGTCCCGCCCGTCGCGCCGAACAGCAGCGCCAGCACCATCGCCCCGACGCTCACCAGGTGCGCGGCGACGAACAGCACCACCACGTGCCCCCGCCGCCGCGGCGAGCCGGCCGCGTACAGCGCCGCGAGCGCCAGCAGCGTCACCTTCGGCACCGAGTTGGCGACGAACGGCGCGCGCCCGTAGAACGACTGCGCCGGCCCGGCCATCGGGCCGAGGAAGTAGATCAGCGCCGCCAGCAGCAGCACGAGGCCGAGCAGGCGCAGCAGCAGTCGCAGCTGCCGCTCCTCGTCGGTCAGGTCCCAGTCGCGATTCGCCCCGATCGCGCGACGCTAACGTCGCACCGGGAACCGGTCAAGCGCGCTCAGGCGCCAATCGGCCGGATCGAGACGCCGGCCCCGGCGAGATGCTGCTTGATCTGCTCGACCGTGAATCTGCCGTAGTGGAGGATCGAGGCGCACAGCACCGCGTCGGCCCCGGCCGCGAGCGCCTCGCTGAGGTGGTCGAGCGTGCCGGCACCGCCGGAGGCGATCACCGGGATCGAGACCGCCTCCGCGACCGCATGCGTCAGCGGCAGGTCGTAGCCGTCGTTGCTGCCGTCCCTGTCCATCGAGGTCAGCAGGATCTCCCCCGCCCCGCGCTCGGCGCCCTCGCGCGCCCACGCGACCGCGTCGCGCCCGGTCGGCGTGCGACCGCCCGCGACGAAGACCTCCCAGCCATCGCCGTCAGCCCGCTGCTTGGCGTCGATCGCGAGCACGACGCACTGCGCGCCGAACTGCTCGGCCATTTCGCCGATCAGCTCCGGCCGCTTGACCGCGGCCGAGTTGACCGCGACCTTGTCGGCGCCGGCGTCGAGGACCGCCTGCGCATCCTCGACCGAGCGGATTCCGCCGCCGATCGTGAACGGGATGAAGACGTTGTCGGCCGTCCGGCGCGCCAGCTCGACGACCGTCTCGCGCTGCGAGGAGGTCGCCGTGATGTCGAGGAAGACCAGCTCGTCGGCGCCGGCGGCGTCGTAGCGCTCAGCCAGCTCGATCGGGTCGCCGGCATCTCTCAGGTCGACGAAGTTCGTGCCCTTGACGACACGGCCGTTGTCGACGTCGAGGCACGGGATGACGCGCTTGGCGTGCACGGAGAGCAGCCCGCCTACGCCTTCGCCGCCGGCTTCAGCGCCTCCAGCGCCTCGCCGACGGTGAACTTGTTCTCGTACAGCGCCTTGCCGACGATCACGCCGTTGAGGTTGACCTGCCGCAGCGACGCGAGCGCCGCGAGGTGGTCGAGCGAGCCGATCCCGCCGGAGTAGATGAAGCTGCCCTTGACGGCGTCGGCGATCCCGCGCACCTCGTCGAGGTCGGGCCCGGTCAGCATCCCGTCGCGCTCGATGTTCGAGTAGACGAACTTCTTCACGCCGCGCCGCTGCAGATGGTCGATGACGGAGACGGCCTCCATCTCGGTCTGCTCGGTCCAGCCGGCGCTGGCGACCTTGCCGCCGCGCACGTCGACGGAGACGACGACGCGCCCGCCGTGGGCGGCGACGACGTCGTCGAGGAAGTCGACGTCCTTGAAGGCGGCCGTGCCGAGGATCACGCGCTCAGCGCCGGCGCTCAGCGCCGCGTCGACCGAGGCGCGCGAGCGCAGCCCGCCGCCGAACTCGACCGGCACGCCCAGCTCGGAGGCGATCCGCTGCAGGTGGTGGAGGTTGGCCGGTCTGCCGTCACGGGCGCCGTCGAGGTCGACGACGTGCAGCCATCTGGCGCCGCCCTCGACCCAGGCGCGCGCGGCGCTGAGCGGGTCGGCGTCGTAGACGGTCTCGTCGGCGAAGTCGCCCTGTCTGAGACGCACGGCGCTGCCGCCGCGGATGTCGATGGCGGGATAGAGGATCATGCGGTCGCTCGCGAGGGTTCGTGGTCGGGAAGGGCGCCGTCCGAGCCGCCGCACGCGGCGCTGAAGCTGGCAAGCAGCCTGAGACCGAACTGCGAGGACTTCTCGGGGTGGAACTGCACGCCGAAGACGTTGTCGCGCGCGACCGCGCTGACGAAGCGCTCGCCGTAGACGGCGGTGCCGAGCGCGTCGGAGGGATCGGTCGGGCGCACCACGAACGAGTGCACGTGGTAGAAGGCGACCGCCTCGGGCAGGGCGGCGTTGAGCCGCGTCGCGCGCTCGAAGCGGACGACGTTCCAGCCGATGTGCGGGACCCGCTCGCCCTTCGCGTCCAGCGGCGTGACCTCGCCGGCGAGCAGGCCGAGCCCGGTCGCCGGCTCGACCTCGACCGAGCGCTCGAACAGCAGCTGCATGCCGAGGCAGATGCCGAGCACCGGCACGCCGGCGGCGGCGCGCTCGCGCACGACCTCGTCCAGCCCCAGCTCGCGCAGGTTGCGCATCGCCCGCGGGAAGGCGCCGACGCCCGGCACGACGACGCCGTCGGCGGCGCGGATCCGCTCGTGGTCGCGCGTCACGACCGGCGTCGCGCCGACGTGCGCGAACGCCTTCTCGACCGAGCGGCGGTTGCCCATCCCGTAGTCGAGGATCGCGATCTGCGGGGCGGCGCTCATGCCGTGAGCGTCCCCTTCGTGCTGGGGACGCCCTTCTCCGTCGGGTCGATCGCGACGGCGGCGCGCAGCGCCCGCGCGAACGCCTTGAAGAGCGCCTCGACGATGTGGTGGATGTTCGTGCCGGCCTCCACCTTCAGGTGGAGCGCCATTCTGGCGTTGCCGGCGACGGCGCGGAAGAACTCCTCCGCCAGCTCGTTCTCGAAGTTGCCGATCGCGCCGGGCGGCAGCGACGCCTCCCAGGCGACGTAGGCGCGGCCCGAGATGTCGATGTGGGCGGAGGCGCGCGCCTCGTCCATCGGCACGGTCGCCGAGCCGTAGCGGTAGATCCCTCTGCGGTCGCCGAGCGCGCGGTCGATCGCCTGCCCGATGCAGATGCCGACGTCCTCGACGGTGTGGTGGGAGCCGGTCTGCAGGTCGCCGCTGGCGGCGACCGTCAGGTCGAGCCGGCCGTGGCGGGCGAGCAGGTCGAGCATGTGGTCGAAGAAGCCGACCCCGGTCTCGCGCTGCCCGGCGCCGTCGCCGTCGAGCCCGAGCGTCAGGTGGATGTCTGTCTCGCCGGTCTTGCGGTCGATCGTCGCGGTGCGGTCGCTCATGAGTCGAGATTCTCCCGCATGCGCGCCGCCATCGACTCGGCGTGCATCGTGAAGCCCTCCGCGTCGGCGATCGCGATCCCCGCGAGCGCGAGCTGAGAGGCAGCCTGGTCAGGGATCCGCACCTCCGCCATGCGGCGGACGAAGTGGCGCGCGCTGAGGCCCGAGGCGAAGCGCGCCGCGCCGTCGGTCGGCAGCGTGTGGTTGGAGCCGGCGACGTAGTCGCCGAAGGCGGTCGCGCCGCCGCGGCCGACGAACAGGCAGCCGGCGTTGCGGACGCCCGGCGCGAGCGCCTCGGCGCCGGGGCCGATCAGCTCCAGGTGCTCCGGTGCATAGGCGTTGGCGACCGCGAGCGCCTGCTCCAGGTCAGCCGTCTGCACGAGCGCGCCGATACCCGGCTCCGGGGTCAGCGAGAGCCCGTCGGAGAGCGCGTCGAGGTCCGACTCGTCGGGCGAGACGGCGACGACGAGCGAGTCGTGGCCGTGCTCCGCCTGCGCGCGCAGGTCGAGCGCGGCGAGCCGCACGTCGGCGCCGACGTCGAGCACGACGAGCAGGTCGCTGGGGCCGGCGAAGCCGTCGATCCCGACGAGGCCCGCGCCCTGCACCTGGCGCTTGGCCTCCTGCACCCACAGCGATCCCGGCCCGACGATCACGTCGACCGGCGCGACCGTCTCGGTCCCGTAGGAGAGCGCGGCGATCGCCTGCGCGCCGCCCATCCGGTACACCTCGGTCGCGCCCGCGAGCGCGGCCGCCGCGAGGATCGCCGGGTGGACGTCGCCGTCGGGGCCGGGCGGCGCGCACAGCACGACCTCCTCTACGCCGGCGGTGACAGCGGTCACGACGCCCATCAGGACGGTGCTCGGGTACGGCGCGCGGCCGCCCGGGACGTAGACGGCGGCACGACGGACGGGGATCTCGCGCAGGCGCACGGTCTGGCCGTGGCCGAGCGTCACCTCGCGCTCCTCGTCGAGCCCGACCGCGGCGACGACGCCGATGTTCTGCGCGGCGACCTCCAGCGCGGCCCGCACCTGCGGGTCCAGCGCGGCGAGCGCCGCCTGCAGCTCCGCGTCGCTGACGCGCAGCGGCTTCGGCTCCACCCCGCCGGTGTCGTGCGTGCGCGTCAGCTCGACGACGGCCGCGTCGCCGCGTCTGCGCACGTCGGCGAGGATCGCGGCGACCGGCTCGGCGACCGAGGCGCCGCCGGGCGCGAGCGCGCGCAGCTCGCGCGCGAGCTGGTCGACGTGGCTCAGGCCGGCGAGCGTGAACCGCTCAAGCCGCACGCAGCCGCTCCACGATCGCGTCGATCGCACCGGCCTTCAGCTTGTGCGCGACCGGGTTGGCGATCAGGCGCGCCGTCGTCGTCGCGATCTCCTCGCGCACGACGAGGCCGTTCTCGCGCAGCGTCGTGCCGGTCGCGGTCAGGTCGACGATCGCGTCGACCATGCCGGTCAGCGGCGCCAGCTCGACCGAGCCCTTGACCTCGACGATCTCGGCCTGGCGGCCGGTGCGGGCGAAGTGCTGGAGCGCGATCTTGCGGTACTTGGTCGCGACCCGCATCACGCCGAGGCGGCGCAGCGCGCGAGCGCCGGCGTCGTCGCCGGCGACCGAGGCGAGAACCATCGTGCAGCGGCCGAAGCCGAGGTCGAGCAGCTCGTAGACCTCGCGCTCGGGCTGCTCCATCAGCACGTCCTTGCCGGTTATGCCGATGTCGGCGGCGCCGGCCTCGACGTAGGTCGGCACGTCCGAGGGCCGCATCGTGACGATGCCGACGTCCTCGAACAGCAGCTTGCGGTCGTTGGCGCGGACCTCGCTGGTGTCGATCCCGAGCCCGTCGAGCAGGTCGAGCGACTCCTTCATCAGCGCACCGCGGGGAACCGCGATGACCAGCCTCTCGTGCAGCGCGCTCATTCGCTCCGCTCCCCCGCCAGCGCCACGTGGACGCGGTCGATCGTCAGCGCCCAGCCGACGGCGGGCAGCGAGCGGCCGAAGCGGCCGAGCAGGTCGTCGTAGCGACCGCCGCCGCCGAGCGGGTTGCCGAGCTTCGGGTCGTAGACCTCGAAGATCGCGCCCGTGTAGTAGTCGAGGTCGCGCACGAGCCCGAGGTCGAAGATGATCCGCTCCGCGACGCGCGGCTCGAGCCGGTCGTGGATCAGCCGCAGCCCCTCGGCCGCGTCCTGCGCGACGCCGTCGAGCTGGTCGAGCAGCTCGGGGCCGCCGCGCAGCTGCGGGATCCGCTTCAGCTGCTCGACCGCCTCCGGGTCGGGCAGCAGCAGCTGGTCGATCTCGCGCCCGAGGCCGACGAAGTCACGCGAGACCAGCTCGTGCAGGATCCGCGCGCGGGCGTCGCCGTCGATCCCGTGGCTGTCGAGCAGCGTCTGGTAGAGCCCGACGTCGCCGAGGCCGATCTTGTACTCGCGCAGGCCGATCGCGTCGAGCGTGTCGCACAGCAGCGTCAGCGCCTCCGCGCTGCCGGCCGGCGCCGGCGCGCCGATCAGCTCGATCCCGGCCTGCAGGAACTCGCGCGACTGCCCGCGCTGCGGCTTGACGCCGCGGTAGGCGTGGGCGAAGTAGCAGAGCCGCAGCGGCAGCTCGGCGGTCGCGAAGCGGGTCGCGACCAGGCGCGCGATCGGCACCGTCATGTCCGAGCGCAGCGTCAGCACGTGGCCGGCCTCGTCGAACAGGCGGTAGGCGGGCAGCGCGCCGCCGACACCGCCGATCGCGAGCGTGTCCTCGTACTCGAGCGCCGGCGTGGCGACCTCGCCGTAGCCGGCGCGCTCGAAGATGCCGTGCGCCGCGGCCAGGATCGACCGCAGCTCGCGCATCTCGTCGGGCAGCACGTCGCGCGTGCCGCTGGGAATCGGATGGATCATGGGAGATCCCTCCTCAGTGGGCGTGAATGCGCTCGCTGTCCTCGACGCGCTCGATGCGCGCGCCCAGCGCCCGCAGGCGCTCGTCGATCCGCTCGTAGCCGCGGTCGATCTGACGGATGTTGCCGATCTCGGTCGTCCCCTCGGCGGCGAGCGCCGCGATCAGCATCGCCATGCCAGCACGGATGTCGGGCGACTCGACGCGCTCGCCGCGGAGGCGGCGAGGACCGACGACAAGCGCGCGATGCGGATCGCAGATCGTGATCGCAGCGCCCATCAGCTGGAGCTTGTCGGTGAAGAAGAGCCGGTTCTCGAACATCTTCTCGTGGATGATGACCGAACCCTCCGACTGCGTCGCGAGTGCGAGCGCGATCGAGGTCAGGTCCGCCGGGAAGGCCGGCCACGGGCCGTCCTCGACCTTCGGCTGGTAGCCGCCAGCGTCGTTGGTGATCACGAGCTTCTGGTTGCCGGGCACGAACAGGTCGTTGCCGCGCAGCTCCGTCTCCAGCCCGATGCGGGCGAAGACGAGCCGGACCATCCGCAGATCCTCGGGATAGGTGTCCTTGATCAGCAGCTCGCCGCCGGTGACGGCGGCCAGCGCCATGAAGGAGCCGATCTCGATGTGGTCGGGGCCGATCCGGTGCTCGCAGCCGTGCAGCCTGTCGACGCCGTGGACGGTCATCACGTTGGAGCCGATCCCGTCGATCTGCGCGCCCATCTTCACGAGCATGCGCGCGAGGTCCTGCACGTGCGGCTCGGAGGCGGCGTTGCGGATGACGGTCGAGCCGGGCGTCAGCGCGGCGGCCATCAGCGCGTTCTCGGTCGCCATCACCGACGGCTCGTCCATCAGGAAATCGCAGGCGGTGAGGCCGCGCGGCGCCGTCAGGAGGATGTCGCGGTCGTGCTCGATCGTCGCGCCGAGCGCCTTGAAGGCGTCGAGATGCGGGTCGAGCCGGCGACGGCCGATCACATCGCCGCCGGGTGGCGGCATGTTCGCGCGGCCGTAGCGCGCGAGCAGCGGACCGGCAAGCAGGAACGAGGCTCGGATCCGCTCGGACAGCCTGCGGTCGAGGTCGGTTCTGGAGACCCCTTCCGCGCGGATCGCGACCTCGTTCTCGCCGATCCACTCGGCCTTCGCGCCGAGATCGGCGAGCAGCTCGATCTGCGACTGCACGTCGCTGATGCGAGGAACGTTGCTGAGGACGACCTCGTCGTCGGTCAGCAGGGTCGCGGCAACGATCGGCAGAGCGCCGTTCTTGTTGCCTGCGGGCACGAACGTGCCGGAAAGCGGCACGCCGCCTTGTATGACGAACTTCTCCATAAGAGGGGGATGGCGCCGGCTCCGCAAATCGGTCACGGAGATGGGGTCGGTACCGGTGCGCTGAGCTAGGGTAACAGCCATGCCAGGGGGGATTTCGCGCGACGAGGCTTGGACCCTCCTTTGCGAGTGGACAGAATCGGATTCGCTGCGCCGTCACATGCTCGCCGTCGAGGGCTCGATGCGGGCGTATGCGCGCCACTTTGGCGAAGATGAAGAAATCTGGGGCGTCACCGGCCTGCTCCACGATCTCGACTACGAGAGATTTTCGTCGCTCAAGGACGGCCATCCGCGGATCGCGATGGCGGAGTTGCGGCAACGCGGCGTCGCGGATGAGATCATTCGGGCGATCGGATCGCACGCCGACGAGATGGGGCTGTCGCGTGACTCGACGATGGAGCGGGCGCTCTACGCCGTCGACGAGCTGAGCGGCTTCGTCGTCGCGTGCGCCTACGTCCGGCCCGAGGGGCTCGCAGGCATGACGCCGAAGTCGGTCAAGAAGAAGATGAAGACGGCGAGCTTCGCGGCGGCGGTCGACCGCGACCAGCTGCGCCGCGGCGCGGAGGAGCTGGGCGTCGAGTTCGACGCCCACGTCGCCTTCACGATCGCCGCGCTGCAGCCGCACGCCGACGTCCTGCTCGCGAGAGACGCCGCCCCGGACGCCGCTCCCGCCACCGGCGCCGCCCCGGACGCCGCTCCCGCAACCGGCGCCGCCGCAGACGCCGCTCCCGCCGCCGGTGCCGCGCCGGACGCCCCCTCCGTCGCCGCCGACGACCCGCCCGCGCCCGACCCGCAGCGCTGATGCTCGGCGCCTACCGCGTTCTGCTGCGTCCCCCGGGGACCGCGCGGCTGATCGTCTCGCTGCTGATCGGGCGGATCCCGATCGGGATCTTCTCGCTCGCGATCGTGCTGCTGGTGAGAGCGGAGACGGGGTCGTTCGCGCAGGCCGGCGCGGCCTCCGCGGCGTGGGCGATCGGCGCCGGCGTGCTGGCGCCGGTGCAGGGGCGGCTGGTCGACCGCTTCGGCCAGCCGGCCGTGCTGATCCCGTCGACGCTCGCGAACGCGCTCGCGGTGATCGGCGTCGTCGTCTGTGCGCGCAGCCACTCGCCGACGTGGGCGCTCTGCTTCTTCGCGTTCGTCGGCGGCGCCGGGCTGCCGCCGCTGGGCGCGTGCATGCGCTCGGTCTGGGCGCAGGTGTTCGAGCACGACACCGACGCGCGCACGACCGCCTACACGTTCGAGGGGATCGTGGCCGAGGCGTTCTTCATCGTCGGGCCGGTGATCACGACGGTGCTGATCGCGGTCTCCTCGACGAGCGTCGCGCTGATCGCGGCGGTCGTGCTGTCGCTGACGGGGACGATCTGGTTCGCGACCGCGCCGCTGGCGCGGTCGTGGAAGAGCAGCGAGCCGCACGAGCGCACGCGCGCGGGCGCGATGGGCTCGCCGGGGATGCGGACGCTGATGCTGGCGCTCGTGCCGACGGGGATCTCGTTCGGGGCGCTGGAGGTGGCGATGCCGGCGTTCGCCGCCGAGCACGGCGCCGAGGCCGAGTTCGCGGGCGTGCTGCTGTCGATCATGGCGGCCGGCAGCGTGGTCGGCGGCGTCTGGTACGGCGCGCGCCAGTGGACCACGCCGGTGGTCGAGCGCTTCATCGTGCTGCACGTTCTGCTGGCGGTCGGGACGCTGCCGCTGCTGCTGGCGACGTCGATCCCGGTGATGGCGGTGATGGCCGCGATCGCCGGCCTCGCGCTCGCCCCCTCCGCCGCCGCGGGCTACCTGCTGATCGACCACGTCGCCCCGCCGGGCACGACGACCGAGGCGACGACCTGGATGATGACCTCCAACGTCGCCGGCGCCGCCGCCGGCGCGGCGCTCGCGGGCGTGATCGTCGAGGCCTCCAGCGCCCGCTGGGGCATCGCGCTCGCCTGCGCGGGCCCCGTGATCGGCGCGATCGTCTCGGTCACGCTGCGCAGAACCCTCCTCCCCGCCCCCGGCTCGGTCGCGGCCACCGAGGCCGAAGCCTCCGCCGCCAGGCCCGCCGCCGCAGAAGCGGTCGAGCGCTAGCCGCGCCCGCGCCGCGCCGGAGCCCGGCCGCTTTCCCGCGCGCTGCCGCCCTACTGCCAGCGCCCGCCGGCGGTGGCCCAGGCGCGCAGGTGATCGGTCGTGCAGAAGGCGTCGGCGATGCGGTGCTCGCCGCGATGGCGGACGAGCAGCACGCGCGTGTCGTCGAGCGCGGCGTCGCAGTGGGCGCAGCGCGACAGCGCCGGCTCGTCGCGCGGCTGCTCGGCAAGTCTGCCGGCCTCCCAGTGCGGCCCCTGGATCGCCCACGGCACGACGTGCTCCAGGCGGCAGAAGACGGCGACCCGCTCGCCGGCCTGCTCGGCGGCGCGATAGCCGTCGCTCGGCTCGACTTCGACACCGCACCAGCTGCATCTCAGCGCGCTCACAGCCGAGACCCTAGCGCCCATAGCACCTCTCGACAGCACCCACCGTCGACAGGTTTCCGGAGCGACCCCGTGGGCTATCGTCCGCCGCATGTCAGAGCCGCTGAAGATCACGATCCTCGAAGGTGACGAGACCGGCCAGGAGCTGCTCGACCAGGCCGTCCGCGTGCTCGACCCGGAGGTGACGGGTCTGGCGCTCGAGCTCGAACGCTTCGACCTCTCGCTGGAGAACCGCCGGGCGACCGACAATGCCGTCGTCCACGAGGCCGCCGTCGCGATGCGCGCGTCCGGCTTCGGCATCAAGGCCGCGACGATCACGCCGGAGGGCGCCGACGACGTCGGCTCGCCGAACCGGATCCTCCGCGAGGAGGTCGACGGCAAGGTCATCATCCGCACCGGCCGCCGCATCCCCGGCGTGACGCCGATCGCCGGCGTCCATTACCCGATCTCGATCGTCCGCATGGCGATCGAGGACGCCTACGGCGCCAAGCAGTGGCGCGAGGGCGACGCCGGCGCCGCCGACGAGGTCGCCTAC
Source organism: Conexibacter sp. CPCC 205762 (assembly GCF_030646155.1). Classification (GTDB taxonomy): domain Bacteria; phylum Actinomycetota; class Thermoleophilia; order Solirubrobacterales; family Solirubrobacteraceae; genus Conexibacter. The sequence continues at coordinate 1,659 of NZ_JAUTDN010000041.1, read as the reverse complement.
CGCACCGAGCACGTGACCCGCTCGACCTGCCGCGCGGTCTCCGAGTACGCCTTCCGCGCGGCGCGCGGGATACAGGCGCGCGTCTACGGCGGCCCGAAGTGGACGGTCTCGCCGATCTACGAGGGGATGCTGAAGGAGGAGATGGACGCGGCCGCGGCCCGCCACTCCGACGTCCCCTACGAGCCGGTCCTGATCGACGCGACGTACGCCGGCCTGGTGAGCGGCGCGGCCGACCAGCCGCTGGTCGTCCCGGCCCTGAACCGCGACGGCGACTGCCTCTCCGACCTCGTGCTGCCGATGTTCGGCTCGATCGCGGGTGCGGAGTCGGTGCTGCTCGGCTTCGACGAGAACTACGAGACCCAGGTCGCGATGGCCGAGGCGCCGCACGGCACCGCCCCGGCGCTGAGAGGCAAGGACGTCGCCAACCCGATGGCGATGCTGCTGGCCGCCGGCGCGGTTCTGCGCCACGCGGCCGAGAGCGGTCACGCGGGCGCCGAGCGCGCCTCGCGGGCGGTCTACGAGTCGGTCCTCGAGGCGATCGCCACGGGCGTCAAGACCCCGGACCTCGGCGGCCACGCCGGCACGACCGAGTTCACCGACGCGGTCATCAGCCGCATCCGCACCAAGATCGAGGTCTGGTCCACCCTCGGCTAGCCCGAGGCCGCCCCGCCCCCACCGCGGCGCGCCGCGCGCCCAGCACCACCGCGCCCAAGCAGCACCGCGCCCCAGCAGCACCGCCACACCAGAGCGCCGCGTCCCAGACGCGGCGCTTTCTCGTTCGGCCGCGCGCACGGGACGCCGAAGCCCGCGCGCACATCGGTTCGGCTCGACGCCTGCGCCGACGCGAACAGACGCTCGCGCCTCGTGCAATTTTCCTTGCAGTCGCTTGCACAGGATTTGCCCGTAAATACGGGACATTTCGCGTTTCTCGTCGCACCAGAGCGACCCTTCCGCGATTCCATCCGCTAGCAGCACTACCTTTGCGAACACATGTTCTCTTCACGTGCACCCAAGCTGATCGGCGCGGCATTGATGGATCTCGCCGAGGCGATGCTCCGTCCCGTCGACGCTGACGGTCTCGAGCACGCGCAGGACACGGCCCTCGCGGCCGCCGGCGACGACTGGCTCACCGAGCAGCTGTTCGCCGGCGAGTTCGCCTCGCGTCCGGGCCTCGCACCTGCGCCGGCCCGCACCCTGCGCGCCGCCAGACGCACCGAGCCGACGCTGCCCCGCCTCGATCGCGCTCGTCGTCCGGGCATGATCGAGCGCACCGAGCAACCCTGCACCTCCCCGCTCCCCGCCCGCACGCCTCTGCACGGCCTGCGCGCGAGCTGAGCCCCGCGCAACCCTCGACCGCGCATCGCTCGCTGGGGCGGGGGCCGGGCTGCCGGGCTCAGCGCGTCTCCCGCGCACGTAGCGCGACGCCGAGCCCCGTGAAGTCGTGGTCGTTCTACGACCCAAACTTCACGCGCATCGACGGGACCGCTGCACAGCCGAACCGGCGAGCGGGGCCCTGGCCGAGCCGGGCCCGAGACGATGGGGGGTTAAACGTGTGCAGCCCCGGCCACAATGTGGTCGGGGCTGCACAACACATAAGAACCGGCGGCGTCCTACTCTCCCAGGCCCTTGCGGGCCAAGTACCATCGGCGCTGAGAGGCT
>NZ_JAUTDN010000040.1 GCF_030646155.1 Conexibacter sp. CPCC 205762 | reverse complement strand
GCCGCCGCTGCGCCCGCCGCCACTGCGCCCGCCCCCGCCGCGGCGGCGCCGCGCCCGCGCCCGCGCCCCCCGCCACGCCGCGCCGCACCCGCACCGCGAATACGTCGATCTCCCCATTCCCACCCGCCCGCGCACCGCCGAGGATCGCCAACGTCCCCGCGACGGAAGAGGAGAGCGATGACAACGGGATTCGTCTGGCACGAGCGGTACCTGTGGCACAACACGGGCCGCCAGACCGGGCCGTTCCAGGCCGACGCCGCCGGCTGGCTGGAGCCGGACGTGCGCCACCGCGAGAACGCCGACGGCAAGCGGCGGCTCTACAGCCTGCTGGCCGTCTCCGGCCTGCTCGACCAGCTGGCGCCGATCGCCCCGCGGCCGGCGACCGAGGAGCAGCTGCTGTGCGTCCACACGCCGGACTACCTCGCGCGCATCCGCGCCGAGTCGGAGGCGTGGGGCGGCGACGGCGGCGACGGCGCGACGCCGTTCGGCAGAGGCTCCTACGAGGTCGCGAAGCTGTCGGCCGGCGGCGTGATCGCCGCCTTCGACGCGGTCATCGCGGGCGAGGTCAGGAACGCCTACGCGCTCGTGCGGCCGCCCGGCCACCACGCGCTCGCGGACATGGGGATGGGCTTCTGCCTGCTCGGCAACGCGGCGATCGCGACGCTGCACGCGCAGCGCGAGCGCGGCGTCGGGCGGATCGCGATCGTCGACTGGGACGTCCACCACGGCAACGGCACCCAGGCCGCCTTTTACGAGGACCCGTCGGTGCTGACGATCTCGCTGCACCAGGACGGCAACTTCCCGCCCGGCTCCGGCCCGGTCGAGGAGAACGGCGCGGGCGCGGGCACCGGCTGCAACATCAACGTCCCGCTGCCGCCGGGCTCGGGCACGGGCGCCTACGCGGCCGCCTTCGAGCGCGTCGTCGTGCCGGCGCTCGACCGCTTCGCGCCGGAGCTGATCGTCGTCGCCAGCGGCTTCGACGCGAGCGCGATGGACCCGCTCGGGCGGATGATGCTGACGCCCGCCGCCTACGGCGACCTCACGCGCACGCTGATGGCCGCCGCCGACCGCCACTGCGACGGGCGGCTCGTGCTCGAGCACGAGGGCGGCTACTCGGAGGAGCTGTCGCCGTTCTGCGGGCTGGCCGCGATCGAGGCGCTGGCCGGTGTCGAGACCGAGGTGCGCGACACGATCCTGCAGGTCTATCCGGAGGGCTTCGCCTACCAGGAGCTGCAGGCCCACCAGGAGCAGGCGATCGAGCGCGCCGCCGCGCTCGTGCCCAAGGTCAGCTGAACACCCCGCCGGAACGACGAACGCCGCGCACGGAAGGGCCGTGCGCGGCGTCGTGGTCAGCGGGTGTGAACCGAGCTGCTGCTGACTAGCGCAGGACGAGCTTCGTGCTCAGGCCGCCGGCGACGACCTTGTACGAGCCCTTCTTCAGCGCCTGCTTGCTCTTGAAGGTGACCGCGCCGTTGCGGGCGACCTTCGCGCTCGCGACGGTCTTGCCGTTGCGCACGAGCGACGCCTTCTTGACCGACTTGCCGCCCTTGTACACGATCGTGCACTTGACGCCTCTTCTGCCGGTCAGCTTGCACGTGACCTTGGCGTCGCGGCCGGCCGCGCCGGTCGCGCCCTTGTCGCCCTTCGGGCCGGTGGCGCCGGTCGCGCCGATCGGGCCCGTCGCGCCGTTGGCGCCGTTGACGCCGGTGTTGCCCTGCGGGCCCTGGACGCCGGTGTCGCCCTTGTCGCCCTTGTCACCCTGAGCGCCGGCGTCGCCCTTCTCGCCCTGCGCGACCTTGCTCGGCGCGAAGCCGTTGAGGACCGCGAAGATGTCGGTCTGGTCGATCGTGCCCTGGATGTTGGCGGCCTGCGGGCCCGACGCCCACACCGGGACGGTCGCGCCGGTGTGATCCTGCGAACCGGTGGCGGTCGCGCCGTCGCCCGTGTCCTTCGTGCCGTACGTGACGCGCATCGGCGCGCCGTCAGCCGTTCTGACCGTCGCGTACGAGGAGCCGGTCGCCGGCTTCGAGGTCGCGTTGATGATCTGCGACGTGTGCGAGTGGTCCGCCGTGACGATGATCAGCGTGTCCGGGTGGGTGCGCTGGAACTCCTGCGCGACGCCGACCGCGTCGTCGAGCTCGAGCAGCTCGCCGATCTGGCCGCAGACGTCAGCGGCGTGGTCGCGCTTGTCGATCGAGGCGCCCTCGGCCTGCAGCACGAAGCCGTTGGCGTTGTCCTTCAGCAGGTCGATCGCCTTCTGCGTCATCTCGGCGAGCGACGGCTCGTTGGTCGCCGCGCGCTGGCCGTCGGTGCAGGCCACGTTCGCGCCGCCGCCGTTGAGCGTCGGGTCGAGCGTGCCGGCGTTGTCGGTCAGCCATCTGTCAGTACGCGCGTAGAGCGGTCTGAACTCGGTCGTCATGTTCGACGCGTTGAAGAGGCCGAGCACCTTGCCGTTTCTCAGCGAGCTGACGCCCGCGAGGCCGGCCTTGTCGGTGACGTACTGCGAGTAGCCTCTCTGCGCGGCGTACTGGATGACGTTGCCCGAGTTGTCGTCGAGCGTCTGCTCCCAGCGGGCGCGGCCGCCGCCGAGGACGACGTCGAAGCCGTTGTCGGCCTCCTGCTCGGCGATCGAGCCGAGGCCGCCTCTGCTCTTGGACTCGCTCAGGCAGGACGTGCGCGTGTCGGCCGGGCCCTGGCAGCCGCGCTGCGAGATGTGCGAGGAGGGACCAGCCGGCGTCGCGTCGGTGATCTCGGCGGTCGAGACGTTGCCGGTGGCCTTGCCGGCCGCCTTCGCCATCTCCATGTAGGTTCTGTAGCCCTCGTTGCTGCCGGGCACGTTGGCGGCGGTCGACGGCCCCTGCGAGACGCGGCCGTCCTGCGTGCGCTTGCCGGTCGACCACGCGGTCGCGGTCGGCGCCGAGTCGCCGGCGTAGTTGGGCGCGTAGTTCGGGCCGGCGCCGGGCGACAGCACGTAGTGGATCGAGCTGCCGCGGAACGGCAGTCTGTCCATGTTCAGGCGGCCGGCGGCGCCCTTGCCGTAGTAGCGGCCGATCGTGACCTCGGAGTCGCCCATGCCGTCGCCGATCAGCAGGATGACGTTCTTGGGCTTGGAGGAGTCGATCTTGCCGGCGAGCGTCGCCGACTGGTCCTCGTTGACGCCGCCGGCACCGATCGCGACGCCGCCCGCGACGACCGCGCCGGTCGCGCCGAGCAGGGCGATGGTGGACAGGGCACGCTTGTTCATGGGACGGAGGTCTCCCTTGTGGTGGTACGCAACAACGCCGCGTACCGTGTCGTGCCTACTACACGATGTAGTTGCCGACCTGTGACGCCGAAGTGAACGTCTGGTGACTGCCCGATGCGCCTAATTAAAGGCGCCGGCCTCTTGCAGCACGACGCCGTCGGCGCTCAATCGGCCGCTTTCCCGCAGGTCGCAGATGAGGTCCCAGTGGACTGCCGACTCGTTTACCCCGCCGGTCTCCGGATAACTCCGGCCGAGCGCGAGATGGACCGTCCCGCCGATCTTCTCGTCGAACAGGATCGCCCCGATCGCGCGATCGATGCCGAAGTTCGTGCCGATCCCGATCTCGCCCAGGCGGCGGGCGCCGGGGTCGGTCGCGAGCGTGCGGTCGAGGTACTCCTGGCCGCGCGCGGCATGCGCCTCGACGACGTCACCGTCACGGAAGGTGAGCGTCACCTCCTCGACGTCGACGCCGCCGGGCGCGGACGGGACGGTGAAGCGGATCATGCCGTTGGCCGAGTCCTCGATCGGGCCGGTGAAGACCTCGCCGCTGGGCATGTTGCGTCTGCCGTCGGAGTTGGCCCAGGTGCGCCCGGCGACCGACAGCGTCAGGTCGGTCCCGTCGGCCTCGATGCGGATCGTCCTGGCCGGCGTCAGCCGCTCGATCAGCTCGGCCTGGAACGCCCCCAGCTCGCGCCAGGCGGCGGCCGGGTCGGCACGGTCGAGGAACAGCGCGCCGCGCACGAACGCGGCGAAGTCGTCGAAGCCCATCCCCGCCTGCTGGGCGCCGGCCTGCGTCGGCCACAGCGTCCCGCACCAGCGCTTGCGCAGTCGCAGCTCGCCGAGCGGCGCACGGGCGCGGGCGGCCCGCGCCAGCCGCGCCGGGTCGACGCCGGCGAGCGCGCGCGTGTTCTCGGGCGCCTGGATCGAGAGGAAGACGTCGGCCTGCTCGGCCTCGGCGCGCGCCAGCGGCGCGCAGCCGTCGAGCTGGGCGTCGGCGGCGAGCGCGTAGAACTCCTCGTCCAGCCCCGGCAGCGCGGGCCGCAGCAGCGGCCACGCCTCGCGCGCGAGGATCGAGCGCTGGAGCGCCAGCAGCAGCGGCGCCGCCAGCGTCGTCGTGCGCACCAGCACCTGCTGCGCCGGCTGGATCTCGAGGCAGTAGCCGGTCAGCAGCTCGGCGAAGGCGTCGCTGTCGGCGTCGGTCCAGCGGGCTGAGGTCATGGCGCTCTCAGGTCGGGGAAGTGCTCGGCGAGGTGCTCGCGCAGCGTGTCGCGGATCCAATGGCGCTCGTCCTGCGAGGAGAAGCGGTAGCGCTGCAGCAGCTCCTTCTGCTTCTCGATCGGCACGTCGTGGATCGTCCAGCGCACGGCCAGCCGCTCGAACAGGAACTCGACCGCGCGCTGCCAGGCGTCCTCGGCCGACAGCGGCGAGCCGCCGATGACCTCGGCGTACTGCCGCCGCGTCGCGAGCGAGAGCGCGCCGCGCAGCGTCAGCACGTTGCCGTCGGCGTCGCGGTAGTCGGCGTTCGGCGCCTGGAGTCTGTCCTGCTTGTCGCGCTGGCGGCTGCGGCGTCCCATCTGCCGCCGAAGGCTACCCGGCGTCCGCCGCTCGCAGCAGCGCGGAGGCGACGTCGCCGCTCAGCGGCTTGTCGTGGCCCGACCAGGCGGTCGCGGGCCGCAGCCCGGCGAGCTTGCGGATCGACTCGCGCGCCTGCGCCGTGTCGGCGTTGAAGGCGCGGTGCGGCACGCGCACGTGGCCGGGGATCCCGGTCTGCGGATCGAGCGTGTAGAAGGTGTCGCTGGCGAGCGCGAGCCGGTCGGAGGCGCGCCACAGCCCGATCAGGCCGGGCGCGTGGCCGGGCAGGTGGACGACCTCGAAGCCGGCGATCTCGTCGCCCTCGGCGACCGTGCCGGCGATCTGCACCGGCCCGCCGTCCCAGTGTCTGAGCAGCCGCGGCATCGACATGCGGCCGTGGATGTCGAGCTGCGACAGGTCCATGTAGTGGACGCCGCCGTCGCCCTCGGCGTCGGCGCGGTCGGCGGCGTGGCAGAGGACGTCGGCGTCGAGGCCGGCGGCGGCGCCGCGGTGGTCGGGGTGGGCGTGGCCGAGCACGATCCGTCTGATCCCGCCCATCCGCGCGCCGATCGCCGCCAGCGCCGGCGTCATCGAGGCGACGCCGGCGTCGAACAGCGTCACGCCGCCGCCCGGCTCCTCCAGCAGGTAGACGTTCATCAGCTTTCTCGGCAGCCCGCCTCTGACGACCCAGACGCCGTCGGCGATCCGCTCCGGCGGCGCCGCCGCCAGCTTGCCGGCGACGATCGTGCGGGCGTTGACGAGCGCCGTCATCGAGCGCTCCTGGCCGGAGTCTCTGGGCGGCAGCACGCCGAGCTGGCGCGCCACGTCGGCGCCGTCGAGGTAGGCGTCGTTGCCGACCACGAGCCCGTCGGCGACCTGCACGACGTCGACCGCCTCGAAGGCGACGCGCGCGCCGGTCGGGGCGAAGCCCTGGAAGCGGCCGGGGCCGGCGAAGGTCGCCGTCAGCCGCCAGCGGACGGCGCAGCGCTCGGTGTCGGCGGTGGTCGAGAGGACCTCGACGGTGAGGTCGGGGAAGGCGTCGAACAGCGCGCGGAAGTACGTCCGGACGTCGTCTGGCGCGACCAGCTCCGCCTGCCCGTGGAGGCGGTCGATCCCGCCCGCCTTCCAGCAGGCCGCCATCGCCTCGGGATCGCGTGCCGCGACGGCGGCGAAGTAGCGTCGCGCGACCTCCTCCGTCACCTCGGCCTGCGTCTGCGCTGCTGATCCCATGCGTCTCTCCTCGCTTGGCTGTCCAGCCAGCCTATCCGCTGCGCGGGCGTCGAGGTCACGCCTGGAAGCGGTGCGTCGCTGCGTGTCGAATCGCACCGCAGTCGATCGTCGCGCGCCTATATGGTGGGCTGAGCATGTCCGAACCGACGCGCAAGCGGGAGCTGGGTCGCGGGGAGCGCGTCCTGAACGGCATCTGGCGGCTGCGGCTGCCGCTGCCCTGGCCGGGCGTCCCCCACTGCAACGCCTGGGCGCTCAGAGCCGGCGACGGGATCGTGCTGGTCGACTGCGGCATGCACGAGGAGGGCTCGCTGGAGCAGCTCGAGCGGGCGATGTCGATGGTCAACCTGAGCCTCGACGACGTCAGGCTGCTCGTCTGCACCCACGCCCACACCGACCACTACGGCCAGGCCGCGACGATCGTCGACCGCACCGGCTGCGAGCTGTGGATGCACCCCAACTACGAGCACGCGACGCGCTCGGTCGAGGATCCCGAGCAGGCCGTCGCGCGCAGGCTGGAGATCGGCCGCACCTCCGGCGTGCCGGAGCTGGTGCTGCGCCGCTACGCCGAGATCGCGAAGGAGCAGCATCCGGGGATCGCGCGCGTGATCCCGCCGGACCTGGCGCTGCTGCCGGGGATCGAGTTCGAGACCGACCACGGCTTCTGGCAGACGATCGAGACGCCCGGCCACGCGCCCTCGCACGTCTGCCTCTACCAGCCCGAGCGCCGCATCCTGATCTCCGGCGACCATCTGCTGGGCCGCATCTCGCTCTACTTCGACTACGGCTGGACGCCCGACCCGGTCGGCGAGTTCCTGCGCTCGCTCGACGCGATCGAGGCGCTCGACCCGCTGCCGCGCCTCTGCCTCGCCGGCCACGCGCGCCCCTTCACCGACGTGCAGGCGCACATCGAGGCCAGCCGCGAGCTGGTCGCGCAGCGGGTCGCGGCGGCGGCGGTCGCGATCGAGGGCGAGCCGCTGACCGCCTACGAGGTCGTCCCCTACGTCCATGGCAGAGACGCGCTCCACGCCGCCGCCTGGCTGGTCGCCGAGACGCTCTGCTACCTGCGCCACCTCGAAGCGATCGGGGCGGCTCGCCGGGAGCCCGGCGACCCCGAGCGCTGGGTCTCCGTCTAGCCCGTGCTCGACACGCTGACGGCGACGATGCGCGCCTTCAACCGCATCGAGGCGCCGGCCTCGGTCGGCGGGAGCGTCGTCGAGCGTGACGGGCTGATCGCGTTCGTGACGCCGAGCGCGCCGACGCAGTCGATCGTCAACTGCGTGATGTTCGAGGACCACGCCGCGCTCGCCGGCGGCCTCGCGTCGCTGCGCGAGCTGTACGCCGACGCCGGCGTCAGCCACTGGATGGTCTGGACGCTGCCCGGCGACGAGCAGGCGCCGCCGCTGCTGGAGCAGGCCGGTCACTTCCGCGAGTACGAGCCGATGGCGATGGCGCTCGATCTCTCCCAGCTGGCGGAGCCGGCGCCGGGCGGGACGCCGTTCGCGCTCGACGCCGACCCTCATCCGGTCGAGATCACGATCCTCAACGAGCGCGCCAACGGCGAGCTGCCGGGCGCCTTCGGAACCGCCTTCGCCGGCCTGCGCGACCGCCGCTTCAAGCGCTGGATGGCGCGCGTCGACGGCCGCCCGGCGGCCTGCCTGGTGACCTTCGACCACGACGACAACCGCATGGTCCAGTGGGTCGCGACCGACCCCGGCCAGCAGCGCCGCGGGCTCGCGCGGCAGCTGCTGCACGCGGCGCTCGCCGACGCGCGCGAGCGCGGCCTGGCGAGCTCGACGCTGGAGTCCAGCTACGAGGGCGAGCGCCTCTACGCCGGCCTCGGCTACCGCTCGCTCGGCCGTCTCGGCATGTGGCTGTGGAACGGGCCGCCCATCTAGAATCGGGCGGACCATGCGCATCGACGAGATCATCGCCGCCGGGGGAGACCCGGTCTTCTCCTTCGAGTTCTTCCCGCCGAAGACGGCGGAGGGCGAGGTCAAGCTGTTCGAGGCCCTGGAGGCGCTGCGGCCGCTGCAGCCGGCCTTCGTCTCCGTCACCTGGGGCGCCGGCGGCTCGACGCGCACGAAGACGATCGAGATCGTCTCCAGAATCCGCGACAACCACGACCTCGAGGCGATGGCGCACTTCACCTGCGTCGGCGCCACGACCGACGACCTGCACGCCGCGCTGCGGCAGATGCGCGACGCCGGGATCGAGAACGTGCTCGCGCTGCGCGGCGACCCGCCGAGCGGCGAGACCGAGTTCAGAGCGGTCGAGCACGGCCTCGCGCACGCGACCGACCTGACCCGCCTGGTCGCCGCCGGCTACCCGGAGGTCTGCCTCGTCGGCGCCTGCTACCCCGAGGTGCACAGCGAGGCGCCCGACGCGGAGACCGACCTCGCGCACCTGAGGGAGAAGGTCGACGCCGGCGCGCGCGTCCTGATCACGCAGCTGTTCTTCGACAACGCGGTCTACTACGACTTCGTCGCGCGGGCGCGCGCGGCCGGGATCGACGTCCCGATCGTGCCGGGCATCATGCCGATCATCTCGGCCGCCGGCGTCAAGCGGATGACCGCGCTCGGCGGCTCGACGATCCCGCCGGCGCTGCTGGAGGCGCTCGACGCGCGCGGCGACGACGAGGAGGCGGTCGCCGAGCTGGGCGTCGCCTACGCGACGCTGCAGTGCGCCGAGCTGCTCGCCAACGGCGCGCCCGGCATCCACTTCTACACGATCAACCGCTCCCCGGCGACGCGCGCGATCCTCTCCGCGCTGCGGCTCCAGCGCCCTTGGGACAAGAGAGCTGGAGCCGATCCGGCGCTGCGGCTGGCGACTGCCTAGCCGCCGACGCCCGGCAGCGTCGGAACGCACGGCGGCGTTCTGGCGGTGGCCGGGTCGAGCGCGTTGAGCGTGTAGCGCAGCGCGCGGCGGTCATAGGAGACGCCGAGGTGCTCGGTCAGGTTGACGAAGCAGCCGTCGGAGAGCGTGATGTTGGTCGCGCCTCTGAGGAAGCTGTTCGTGTACGGCGTGACGACCTCGTCGTATCTCGACGCGATCACCGTGTAGTTGACGCCGGCTATCGTGTCGCCGCCCGCGTCGAGGTCGGTGTTGAAGAACGAGCCGATGCGCTGGTCCTCCAGTGCCGGCGCGCCGGCCGTGAGGATGCCGCTGACGCCCGGGATGTATCTGCCGATCGTCGAGAGGCCGAGCAGCGTCGTGCCGTGGTTGGACGGCGTCAGGCCGACGAGCGTGTGGACCGCGCCCGCCCCGCCGAGGTACTTGATGTAGTAGCGCGGCATCATCCCGCCCTGCGAGTGGCCGACGATGTCGACCTCTCTGGCGCCGCTGCTCGACAGCACTCTGTTGACGAACCCGCCCAGCTCGACGGCCGAGTCGGGGATGTGCGAGAGGCCGAGGAACGGGCCCGGCAGGTAGGCGCCGTAGTTGAGCGCGTAGACGCAGTAGCCGTTGTTCTTCAGCAGCGGCGACAGCGCGTTCCAGTTCATCAGCTTGTTCTCGAGCGTGCCGTGGACGAGCACGACCGGGTACGGATGCGCCGCCGACGGTCTGCATCTCCAGTCGTTGGCGCCGGGCGGATCGGTGTTCGGCGCGAGCGTGCCGAGCCCGACCGCGGTCGGGAAGTTGTAGACGACCGGCAGGTCGGCGCGCGCGGCAGGCGCGAGCAGCAGCACGGACAGCAGCATCGCCGCCGCCAGCAGCGCGATGCGGCGCACGGCGGCGCCCAGGACGTTCTCCATCTCTCTCCCCTTTTGGTTGACCGGCCCCGTGACCAGCAAACCTGACTAATGGGGAAGAGTCAAGTGCTCGGCGGCAGCGCTCTCAGCGCGTGCGCGACGAGCGTCTGCCCGTCGCGCTGGTAGCGGACGTCGATCGTGTGGTGTCTGCGGTAGGTGCCTATGCCCCAGGCGCCCCAGAACCAGCGCCAGAAGCCGAGTCTGCCTTCCTGCGTCAGCGGTCTCGTGAACAGCAGCACGCGATCGACGACCTCGTAGTCGTCGCCCGTCCGTTGCAGCACGCCGTTGACGTACACCTCGAACGGCGGCTCGATCCCGCGTGGAAGTTCGACGCGCCAACGCTCCATCCCGCCGCCAGCGTACCCTCAACGCGGTGACTCGTGTGGAAGGTGACATCTCCTACCGCGTGCGACGGTCCGATCGGGCCCGCCGCGTGCGCGTGCGAGTCGACGAGCAGAGCGGTGTCGAGGTCGTGCTTCCGCGCCGCACCGCCGAGCGCGAGGCGGCCGCCGCGATCCGCCAGCTGCGGCCGTGGATCGAGCGCCGGATCGCCGAGCTGGAGCGTCACCGCGCCGCGATCGCCGCCCGCGGCGCGACCGTCCCCTACCTCGGCCAGACGCTCGCGCTGGTCGCCGAGCCGGGGCGCACGCGCGTCCACCGCAGCGGCGAGCGGCTGCTGGTGCCGGGCGCGCCGGCGGACGGCGAGGCGTCGCGCGCGGCGCTGGAGCGCTGGTACCGCCGCCGCGCGGCCGAGGAGATCGCGCCGCGGCTCGACGCCGCCACCGCGCGGGCCGGCACGCGCTACACGAAGCTGACGATCCGCGGCCAGAGAACGCGCTGGGCGAGCTGCTCGACCAACGGCGGGATGTCGTTCAACTGGCGGCTGCTGCTGGCGCCCGCGCCGGTGCTCGACTACGTCGTCTGGCACGAGGTCTGCCACCTCGAGGTGATGGACCACTCGCCGCGCTTCTGGAACCTGCTCGCCAGCCGCTGGCCCGACTACGAAGCGCATCAGGCGTGGCTGCGGCGCCACGGCGCGACGCTGGTGCTGTGACCGCTCAGGCGCCGCGGGTCGCCGTCGTCGGCCACATCGAGTGGCTCGACTTCGCCGTCGTCGACCACCTGCCGACGGCCGGCGAGATCGTCACCGCCGAGCAGCAGTTCGCGGTCCCGGCCGGCGGCGGCGCGGTCGCGGCGGTGCAGCTGCGGCAGCTGGCCGGGCGGGCCGACTTCTTCACCGTCGTCGGCGACGACGAGCTGGGCGCGCGCAGCGCGCGCGAGCTGACCGCCCTGCACGGGCTCGACGTGCACGCCGTCGCGCGCCCGGGGCGGGCGCAGCGGCGCGCCTTCACCCACCTCGACCGCAACGCCGAGCGGACGATCACCGTGCTCGGCGAGCGGCTCGTGCCCAGCGGCGAGGAGCCGCTGCCGTGGGAGCGGCTCGACGGCGCCGACGCCGTCTACTGGACCGGCGGCGACGCCGGCGCGGCGCGCGCGGCCCGCCGCGCGCGCGTGGTCGTCGCCTCCGGCCGCGCGCCCGAGGGGCTGATGGCGGCCGGCGTGCTGCCGGACGTCGTGATCGCCAGCGCCTCCGACGAGAAGGAGCGCGCGGGGATCGCGACGCTCGGCCCGGGGCCGCGCTGGACGGTCCTGACCGACGGCGCGCGCGGCGGCTCCTACCTCGGCTCCGACGGCGCCGGCGGGCGCTGGGAGGCGGTCGCGCTGCCGGGCACGCCGGTCGACGCCTACGGCTGCGGCGACTCGTTCGCGGCCGGGCTGACGTACGGCCTCGGCGCCGGCCTGGAGATCGGCGCCGCGCTGACGCTCGCCGCCCGCTGCGGCGCCTGGTGCCTCTGCGGCCGCGGCCCCTACGGCAACCAGCTGTCCGCCGCCGACCTCTGAGCGCACGTCTGCGGCGGAGGGGGTCTGTGCGACCCCCTGAGCCGCAGACGTCTCAGGCGGCGACGGTGCGGCGGAGGGCCGAGAGGGCGCTTTCGCCGTCCTCGCGGGCGATCGGCTGACGGCGGGCGCGGCCGGTCCAGGCCTCGGCGGAGCCGTCGCCGCGGACGTCGACACCGGCGCGGATCCGCGGCAGCAGCCGCTCCGGCCCGCGCAGCTCGGCGCGCGCGACGACCTGCTCGGCCGGCGCGAACGTGCGCGTCTTGACGTCGAGCGCCTCGCGCGGGCGGCGCGCGGTCAGCTCCAGCACGCGCGCCTGCAGCGCGTCGAGCGCCGTCTCCAGCTCGCGGTGGTGCTCGTGCACGACGCGCGGGCCGTCGCGCACGGTGAGGGTGTAGCGCGCCATCGCGCCGAGCCTATCCGGCCCGGCGCGGGCGCCGCCAGGTCAGCTGGCCTTGAAGTCCTTGCTGCCGTCGTACTCGACGTCGAAAGGTGGCGCTACTTGTCGATCTCGACGTCTCTGCCCTCGGCGGAGATGTCGCCGTCGTCGGAGGTCATGTGGAAGGTGACCCGGCCGGTCGTGCCGTCGGCCCAGGTGATCTCGCAGACGAACGTCTTGCCGCTCTCGGCGTCGACGTCGCTGGGGCAGTCGATCGTTCTCGACTTGACCTCGCCGGCGTTGACGAGCTGTCTCGCCAGTCTCGCCGCCTTGTCCGGGTCGATCTTGGTCGAACCGGTGCTGAACGACGCCTCGCAGCCGGTGACGGCGAGCGCGGCGCAGGCCAGCAGCGCCGCGGGGCCGACGGCGCGCGTGTGGGAGATCTTCATGAGCGGGATCATCGCCCGCGGGCGCCCGCGCTTGAGCGCCCGGTCAGGCGGCGCTGAGCTCGTACAGCAGCTCGCCGGCGCCGTCGCTCCAGCGCGCCTCCGCGAGCCTGTCGGAGATCCGCTCCAGCAGCGCGCGGATCGCGACGTTCTCGTGCAGGACGGTCGCCGAGAAGCGGCGCACGCCGCGCTCGATCGCGGCCTCGGCGAGCTGCTCGGCGAGCGCGCCGCCGAGGCCGATGCCCTGGAAGGCGTCGGCTATGACGATCGCGAACTCGGCCGTGTCGGGCCGCTCGCGGTCGCGCACGAAGCGGCCGACGCCGAGCGTCACCTCGGGGAACTGCTCGGCGACGGCGACGAGCGCGACGTGGTCCTCGCCGTCGATCTCGGTCAGGTAGCGCAGCTCGGCGCTGCTGAGGCGCGGCTTCGGCATCAGGTACCGCATCCGCTGCGTCTCCGACGACATCAGCTCGTGACCGGCGGCGAGCCGCTGCTTGTCGTCGGGCCGTATCGGGCGGATCTCGATCGCGAGACCGTCGGAGGGAGTCGGGGACATCGTTCGCCATCGTACGAACTGACGTGCGGTCCGACTGTGGCGGGGATCACACGTTCGGGTGATCCGCGCGAGAGCGCGCGCGCCGGCGGCGGGATCCGCCGGCGCGGGGAGACGAGAGCTGCGCCTAGCGCTGGCTCATCGGGACGTAGTCGCGCTCGCGACCGCCCGTGTAGATCTGGCGCGGACGCGCGATCTTCTGCTCCTTGTCGTCGATCATCTCCAGCCACTGAGCGATCCAGCCCGAGGTGCGGCCGATCGCGAACAGGACCGGGAACATCTCGACCGGCATGCCGAGCGCCTCGTAGATGAGGCCCGAGTAGAAGTCGACGTTCGGGTACAGCTTGCGCGAGACGAAGTACTCGTCCTCCAGCGCGATCTTCTCCAGCTCGGTGGCGATGTCGAGCAGCGGGTTGGTGCCCGTCACCTCGAACACGTCCATCGCCGCTCTCTTGATGATCGTGGCGCGCGGGTCGTAGTTCTTGTAGACGCGGTGGCCGAAGCCCATCAGGCGCTCTTCGCCCTTCTTCACGCCCTCGACGAACTCCGGGATGTTGTCGGTCGTTCTGATCCGCCGCAGCATCCGCAGGACGGCCTCGTTGGCGCCGCCGTGCAGCGGGCCGTAGAGCGCGCCGACGCCGGCCGCGACGGCCGAGTACGGGTCGACCTGCGAGGAGCCGACCGAGCGCACGGCGCTGGTCGAGCAGTTCTGCTCGTGGTCGGCGTGGAGGATGAAGAGGACGTCGAGCGCTCTCTCCAGGCGCGGGTCCGGCTGGTACTTCAGCTCGGCGATCTTGTAGATCATCGAGAGGAAGTTGCCGGCGTAGCTGAGGTCGTTGTCGGGATAGACGTACGGCATCCCGCGGTTGTGGCGGTAGGCGAAGGCGGCCAGCGTCGGCATCTTCGCGATCAGGCGCACGATCTGCTGGTAGCGCAGGTCGACGTCCTTGATCTGCGTCGCCTCCGGATAGAAGGTCGAGAGGGCGCCGGTCGACGCGAGCAGCATCCCCATCGGATGCGCGTCGTAGCGGAAGCCCTGCATGAACTCCTTCACGTTCTCGTGCACGAACGTGTGGATCGTGACCTCGTGCGTCCACGTGTCCAGCTGCGGCTGCGTCGGCAGTTCACCGTGGATGAGGAGGTAGGCGACCTCGAGGTAGGACGATCTCTCGGCCAGCTGCTCGATCGGGTAGCCGCGGTACTCGAGGATGCCTCTGTCGCCGTCGATGTAGGTGATCGACGAACGACACGACGCGGTGTTCATGAACGCCGGGTCATAGGTCATGAGCCCGAAGTCGTCGTCGTTGACCTTGATTCTGCGCAGGTCGATGCTGCGGATCGTCTCGTCCTCGATCGGGACTTCGTACTGACGACCGGTGCGGTTGTCGGTGATGGTCAGCGTGTTGCTGCCCTGGGCTACGCCACCCGCGACGCCCTGATCCGTGGTGCCGGTGCTCATGTTTCTCCCTTGGCGCTCTAAGTCTCGTTCCCCCCGTTTTACCGGATCGGGCCCTCCGGCCGGGTGCCGGGGGTGTAACCGTGCGCCGAGAACGGTGTGAGCGTGCGCCCGGGCGGGGGGCGTCAGGAGGAGGTGATGATCGCGGCGGCCATCGCCGCGGCGACGAGCACGGCGGTGATACCGATCACGACGCGGCCGGTGCCCTCGCGCTCGGCGAAGGCCGGCTGCGCGACGCCGACGCCGCCGACGAGCACCGCCCAGCCCGCCAGCACGAGGCCGGCGACGTAGAACGCGGTCTTGGAGCCGTGGTCGGCCGCGCCTTCGGCGGCGAAGATCAGGAGCGCGTGCATGGGCGCGAGCCTAACCGAAAGCGGGCGCGTCGCGGGAAGGTTCTGTCAGCGGGGCGCGGCGCGGGCGGCGGCGCGGCGGGCAGCACGGGCGGCGGCTCTCGGCTCTCAGTGCTCGCGGGTGCGGGCGCGCGTGACGCGCGTGCGCGTGCGGGCGGGAGCGGCGACGGTCGGGTCGCCATGGGGACCGCGGCCGCGCGGCCGGTGCGGGAAGGGCGAGCGCGGATGCGGCGCCGGTCTGTGCGGCACCTTCGAGCCGCCGTCGCCGCCGTCGTGCTCGCCCAGCTCGTCAGGGGTCTGCCGGATCGCCCACCAGACGAGCCACAGCAAGAGCCCGATCGGGATCTTGAGCACCAGCATCAGCCACACCATTCCCCATCCCATCTCGCCTCCAAGGCTACCTCGACCTGGTGAGCCCGTCACGCCTGGTTGTGGACTGCTGACCGTGGAGGCCGTTTCGTCAAGCTTTCATGCACGTCTGGCGCCTTGGAAGGGTGTTTTGCGCAGTATGGATTGACGCTATCGGGTCGAACTGTTTATTCTTGCTTCACGCACGAGGGGGTCGAGTCGCCCACGTGCCTTGGCGTTCGACACACGAGGAGAGGGCTCGCGCATGAACATCGCGTCACGTGGAGCGACCATGGCGGTCGACTGGGAGCAGCGCGTCGACTTTTCGCGCCTGCGCTCGGATCGCCTGGCGCGCGCGAAGGCGGCGCTGGAGGCCTCCGAGCTGGGGGCGGTGCTGCTGTTCGACCAGAACAACATCCGCTACGTCACCTCCACCCACATCGGCGAGTGGGCGCGCGACAAGAGCGCCCGCTGCGTGCTGCTGCCGCGCAACGGCGACCCGGTCCTGTGGGACTTCGGCTCCGCCGCCAAGCACCACCAGCTGTACGCGCCGTGGCTGCCGGAGTCGAGCTGGCAGGCCGGCGTCACGTCGATGCGCGGCGCGATGCCGCGCGAGAGCGGCGTCCCCGACCTGCTCGCCGGCCACATCTACGACGTGCTCGACGACCACGGCCTGCTCGACAAGCCGGTCGGGATCGACCTGACCGACATGGAGACGCTCGCGTCGCTGCACCGCCGCGGGATCGCGACCGGCGACGCCGCGCCGATCATGCAGAGCGCGCGCAAGATCAAGACCGCCGACGAGATCGCGCTGCTCGACCATGCCGCCGGCATCGTCGACGCCGCGTACCAGAACATCTACGAGACGCTGCGCCCCGGCGTGCGCGAGCACGAGATCGTCGCCGACACCCAGCGGCTGCTGTTCGAGCTGGGCTCCGAGCAGGTGGAGGCGATCAACGCCGTCTCCGGCGACCGCTGCGCGCCCCACCCGCACGTCTTCTCCGACCGCCTGCTGCGGCCGGGCGATCAGGCCTTCTTCGACATCATCCACTCCTTCATGGGCTACCGCACGTGCTACTACCGCACGTTCTCGGTCGGCGGCACGAACCAGGGGCAGATCGACGCCTACAAGCAGTGCCGCGAGTGGCTCGACGACGCGATCGAGCTGGTGCGGCCCGGCGTCACGACCGACAGAATCGCCTCCGTCTGGCCGACCGCGCAGGAGCTGGGCTTCCCCAGCGAGGAGTCGTGCTTCGGCCTCCAGTTCGGCCACGGCATCGGCGTCGGCCTCTACGAGGCGCCGATGATCTCGCGCCTCAACTCGTTCGACGACCCGATCGTGATCGAGGAGGGGATGGTCTTCGCGCTGGAGACCTACTGCGCCACCAGAGACGGCAGCGGCGCGGCGCGGATCGAGGAGGAGATCGTCGTGACGGCCGACGGCCCGCGGATCATCACCCGCTTCCCGGCCGAGGAGCTGCTCGTCTGCGGCCGCCAGTACGTGCGCGGCGCGGACCTGATCGGCGACCGGGTGGAGGTGTGACGGTGGCGCGCGCGTCCGAGGCGCCCGCCGCCAGCGAGCTGAGCGGGCCGGCCCAGCACGGGCTCGAGCTGTACCGCCGGATGCTCGTCGTGCGCCGCTTCGAGGAGGCGGTGCAGGCGCTCTTCCAGAGAGGCGAGGTGCACGGCACGACGCACCTCTACATCGGCGAGGAGGCCGGCGCGATCGGCGTCTGCGACGTGCTCGACGAGCGCGACAAGGTCGCCGGCACCTACCGCGGCCATGGCCACTCGCTCGGCGCCGGGGTCGACCCGCAGGCGCTGCTGGACGAGATGCTCGGACGCGAGACGGGCGTCTGCGGCGGGCGCGCCGGGTCGATGAACGTGATCGACCAGGCGCACGGCCTGATCGGCAGCTTCGGCATCATCGGCGGCTCGATCTCGGCCGCGACCGGCGCCGCGCTGGCGCTGCAGCGGCAGGGCAGAGGCGGCGTCGCGGTCGCCTTCTTCGGCGAGGGCACGACCAACCACGGCTACTTCCACGAGTGCCTCAACTTCGCGGCGGTGCTGAGACTGCCGGTCGTGTTCGTCTGCGAGAACAACCGCTACGGCGAGTTCACGCCGTTCGAGGACGTCACCGCCGGTGACATCGCCGCTCGTCCGCAGGCGCTCGGCCTGCCGACGGAGACGGTCGACGGGATGGACGTCTGGGCGGTGCGCGAGGCCGCGGCCGCCGCGGTCGCGCGCGCCCGTGACGGCGAGGGGCCGCAGTTCATCCAGTCGATGACGTACCGCTTCGTCGGCCACTCGCGCTCGGACCCGGCCAAGTACCGCAAGCCGGGCGAGCTGGAGGAGTGGAAGGCGCGCGATCCGCTGAAGGTCGCGCGCGAGCGGCTGGCGGAGGCATTCGGCGTCTCCGGCGACGTGGTCGACGGCGTCGACGCGGCGGTCGCGGAGCAGTTCGAGCGGATCGTCGCGCAGTCGCTGGCGGCGCCGTACCCGACGCCCGAGCGCGACGGCGCGCGCGAGTTCGCGCCGAGCACGTCATGAGCGGCGCGGTCGCGGTCCTGACGGTCCCGATGCCGCGCCTCTCCGACTCGATGGAGGAGGGCACGATCGCCTCCTGGCTGGTCGCTGACGGCGCGGCCGTGACGCGCGGCCAGGAGATCGTCGAGGTCGAGACCGACAAGGCGACGATGCCCTACGAGGCCGAGGCCGATGGAGTGCTCCACGTGCTCGTAGCGGCCGGAGAGACGGTGGCCGTCGGCGATCCGATCGCCCAGATCATCCCGGAGGGCGTTGAGGCCTCCGATCCCCGTGAAGTTACTGGTCCCACAGACCAGCAGATTCACGGGGATACCGCTGCGCGCCGCGTCAGCGCCTCACCGCTGGCGCGGCGGATCGCGGCGGAGCTGAACATCGACCTCGCGGCGTTGGTCGGCAGCGGGCCCAACGGACGCGTGGTCAAGAGCGACGTGCTGGCCGCCAGACCGGCGCCGGAACCCCAGCCGACCCCCGCTCCGGACCCCGTGCCCGCCGCCGAGCCGGAGGTGACGCCGGCGCTGAACGCGGCCAACCTCGTTCCGCTCACCCGCGTCCAGCGCCTGATCGCCGAGCGCATGACCGCTTCGAAGCAGACGGCGCCCGACTTCGTGCTCGACGTCGAGGTCGACATGGGGGCGGCGATCGCGATGCGGCAGCGGCTCAAGGAGCTGCTGGGGGACAGCAAGCCGCCGTCGCTCGGCGACTTCGTCATCAAGGCCTGCGGGCTGGCGCTGCGGGAGCATCCGCGCGTCAACGGCGCCTACCGCGCGGATGGCGCGGGCGGCGGCGGGGCGGCGGTCGAGCTGTTCGACCACGTCAACGTCGGCGTCGCGGTCGCGACCGACGACGCGCTCGTCGTGCCGACCGTGCGCGACGCCGACGCCCGCAGCCTCGGGCAGATCTCCGCCGACGTGCGGCGGCTGGCGCAGGCGGCGCGTGCCGGCAGGCTGACCCCGCGCGAGCTGGACGGCGCGACCTTCACGGTCTCGAACCTCGGCATGTTCGGGGTCGACGCCTTCACCGCCGTGCTGAACCCGCCGCAGGCGGCGATCCTCGCCGTCGGCGCGGTGCGCGAGAAGCCGGTCGCGCGCGACGGGCAGCTGGTGCTCGGGCGGACGCTGACCGCCCGCCTCAGCTGCGACCACCGCATCCTCAACGGCGCCGACGGCGCCGTCTTCCTCGCGCGCGTGCGCGAGTTGCTCGAAGCGCCGGAGCTGCTGGCGCTGTGACCCGGAAGGATCTTCCCCGTGGCTGACAAGCTCGAATTCCGCCGCGCGATCCGCGACGCGCTCGACGAGGAGCTGGCGCGCGACGACCGCGTCGTCTTCTTCGGCGAGGACGTCGCCAAGCCGGGCGGCGTCTTCGCCGCCACGCCGGGGCTCTACGATGCCCACGGCGAGGCGCGCGTCTTCGACACGCCGATCTCCGAGCTGGCGATCACCGGCGCCGCCTTCGGCGCTGCCGTCTGCGGCCTGCGCCCCGTGATCGAGATCATGTTCGCCGACTTCCTCCCGCTCGCGATGGACGGCATGGTCAACCAGGCGGCGAAGTACTGGTACCTCTCCAACGAGCAGGCGCCGGCGCCGATCGTCGTGCGCTCGGCGTTCGGCGCGGGCGGCCGCTTCGGCGCGATCCACTCGCAGTCGCCGGTCGCCTGGTTCCAGAACGTGCCGGGCCTGAAGATCGTCGCCCCCAGCACGCCGGCCGACGCGAAGGCGCTGCTGAAGGCGGCGATCCGCGACGACAACCCGGTCCTGTTCCTCGAGCACAAGCGGCTCTACTCGCTCAAGCGCGACGCCGGCGAGCACGGCGGCGAGGAGGTCGCGACGATCGGCGAGGCGCGCGTCGTGCGCTCCGGCGCCGACCTGACGGTCGCGACCGTCGCCGCCAGCGTCCACCACGCGCTCGCCGCCGCCGAGACGCTCGCCGCCGACGGGATCGAACTGGAGGTCGTCGACCTGCGCACGCTGCGCCCGCTCGACGTGCCGGCCGTCGTCGCCTCGGTGACGAAGACCAACCGGCTGCTCGTGCTCGAAGAGGGGCCGCTGACCGGCGGCTGGGCCGGCGAGCTGGTCGCGCGCGTCGGCGAGGAGGCGCTCGGCGAGCTGGACGACGTCTGGCGGCTGGCGACCGACGACCTGCCGACGCCCTACTCGCCGCCGCTGGAGGACGACTTCCTGCCCGGCGTCGAGGCGATCGTCGCGGCCGTGCGGGCGCGCCTGGGCGCGCGGGTCGCATGAGCGACGGGCGCCGGATCGCCGTCCTCGGCAGCGGCGCCAACGGCTCCTCGATCGGCGCCGACCTGATCGCCGCCGGTCATGACGTGACGCTGGTCGAGCAGTGGCCCGAGCATGTCCGCGCGATCCGCGCGAACGGTCTGCGGATCGAGATGCCCGAGCGGACCTTGGAGGTCGAGGCGACGGCGCTCGATCTCTGCGAGGTCGCGACGGTCACGCAGCCGTTCGACGTCGTGCTGATGGTGATGAAGGCCTACGACGCCGACTGGGCGGCACGGCTGATCGCGCCGAGACTGGCCGCCGACGGCCTGCTGGTCGGCGTCCAGAACGGGATGACGACCGACGTCGTCGGCGCAGCGGTCGGGCCGCAGCGGACGCTCGGCGCGGTGATCGAGGTCTCCTCGGAGATGACGGTCCCGGGCGTCGTCGAGCGTCACTCGCCGCCGGAGCGGTCGTGGTTCGCGGTCGGCGCGATCGACCACGCGGCCGCCGGGCGGGAGCAGGAGGTCGCCTCGCTGCTGGCCTGCGCCGGCAGCGTCGAGGTCGTCGACGACATCGCCGCCGCGAAGTGGATGAAGCTCGTCAGCAACTGCACGACGCTCGTCACGACCGCGCTGCTCGGCCTGCCGATGCGGGCCGCGCTGGCGCAGCCGGGGATGCGCGAGCTGATGCTCCGCTGCGGCCAGGAGGCGCTCGACACCGGCGCCGCCCGCGGCCACCAGATCCTGCCGATCTTCGGCTTGAGAGCGGAGCACGTCGCGCGGCCGGAGGCGGTCGTGGAGACGCTGCTGGACACGCTCTACGCCGGCTTCGTGCTGGAGCACACGACGACGACGATCCTGCACGACTGGCGCAAGGGCCGCCACAGCGAGGTCGACGACATCAACGGCTTCGTCGTCGCCGAGGCGGCGCGGCTCGGCGACGACGCGCCCGCCAACCGCGCGGTGGTCGAGCTGGCGCACCGGGTCGAGCGCGGCGAGCTGGCGCCCGACCCGTCGAACCTCGCGCTGCTGCTCGACGCGCTGTAGGGCGCGCTCGCCGCCGCGTCGCCGGCGGCGGGTGGCTCCCGCCGGGCGCGCGGCGGGAGCGGCGGCCTCAGCGCTCGGTGTCGAGCCCGGCCTCGCGGCGCAGGCGCGGCAGCAGCGCGGTCAGGTCGAGCTGGCCCATGCCCTGGGCGATCGCGCCGGCGTACAGCTGCGTCGTGGCGGCCGTCACTGGCAGCGGGACCGCGGCGGCTCTGCCGGCGGCGAGCGCCAGCTCGAGGTCCTTGCGCATCAGCTCGGCGGTGAACGTCGAGGCGTAGTCGTCGGCGATCAGCGCCTCGCTCTTGTATCTGACGAAGTTGCTGCCGACGGCGGAGCCGTTGATCACGCCGAGCGCCGCGGCGCGCTCGACGCCCTCGGCCTCCAGCAGCACGAGCGCCTCGGCGAGCAGCTGCGTCGTGCCGGCGAGCATCAGGTTGAGCGCCAGCTTGACGACGCGCGCCTGCTCCTCGGCGCCGACGTAGTGCAGGTGCGGGCCGATGTCGGCGAGCGCGGGGGCGAGCGCGTCGAAGGTCGCGCGCGGGCCGGAGACGACGATCGCGAGGTTGCCGGCCGCGACGACGCCCGGGTTGCCGGAGACCGGCGCCCGCAGCAGCGCCACGTCGCGCGCCGCGAGCCGCTCCGCGACGCGCGCGGAGGTGTCGGCGCCGACCGTGCCCATGTCGATCACGGTACGGGCGGCGGGCGCCGCGGGGGAGGCGTCGCTCGCGGGCGCGGCGGCGTCGCCGGCAGGCGCGGGGGTGTCGCCGGCGGGCGCGGGGGCGTCGCCGGCAGGCGCGGGGGTGTCGCCGGCGGGCGCGGGGGCGTCGCCGGACGCGGAGCCGGCGGCGGGGGCGCCGAGCCCCTCGACCAGCCCGTTCACGACGCCCTCCAGCGCGGCGCCGTCGGCGAGCATCGTGATCGCGACGTCGGCGTGGGGCCAGACCTCGGCCGGGGAGGCGGCGACGCGCACGCCGCGGGCGGCGAACGGCTCGGTCGCGGCCGGCGAGCGGTTCCAGACGGTCAGCTCGTGGTCGGCGAGCAGCAGGCGCTCGGCGATCGCCGAGCCCATCCGTCCCAGTCCAAGCACTGCAATTCGCACGATAGATCCTCCTTGGGGGTCGGGTGGCGCCCGGCGGCGCGCCGATGCGGGGCGGGCGACGGCCTCCGGGCGGGGCGCGGCCACGGGGCGGGTCAGTCGGTGAAGTCGAGCTCCAGGACGCCGAGCGGGGCGACCTCGAGCCGCAGCCGCTGGCCGGGCGCGACGGGCGTCAGCGGGATCGCCGAGCCGCCGATGATCACGTCGCCGGCGCGCAGCGAGAGGCCGTCGTGGGCGAGCTGCTCGGCGACGAACTGGACGACCTCGGCCGGCGAGCCGCCGATCGCGCTGCGCGGGTCCTCCGCGCGCGCGACCTCCGCGCCGTCGAGCGAAGCGCTGACGACGATGCCGCTGTCGTCACCGCCGGCGCGCGCGGCGACCGGCGGGCCGAGCACGACGCCGCGGTGGAAGATCCCCTCCGCCAGCAGCCGCTCCAGCTCGCTCAGCGGATGTGACGTGTCGACGACCTCGATCGCGGCGCCGAGCGCGCCGATCGCGGCGGCGGCCGTCTCGGCGTCGGCGCCGGCCGGCACGTCGGCGGCGAGGTGGATCGCGATCTCGCCCTCGATCTTCGGCTGCGTCCAGTCGCCGATCGCGACGGTCGCGCCGTCGGCGAGCACGCTGCGGTCGGTCAGGTGGCCGACGACGCGCTGGTCGATCCCTGCCGCCTGCTGGCTCGCGGGCGCGCCGAGCGCGACCTTCCAGCCGAGCGGGCGGGCGCCCGCGTCGATCGCCGCCGCACGGGCGGCGAGCTGTCGCACCATGCCGGTGACGAGCCGCGGATCGCGGTCTCGTGCAGTCTCACGCTCCATGAGCGTTCACTATAGATACACGGCAGGGTCGGCGCCACCCGCGCGCCCGACGACGACCCAGAAGCCGGTCGTGGCGCGGTCGTCGTGCAGGTTGAAGAGGCGGTGGGGCATCGTCGAGGCGAACGAGATCGAATCGCCCGCCTCCAGCTCGTAGGTGGTGAAGCCGACGGTCACGCCGAGACGGCCCTCGACGACGGTGCCGTACTCGCGCCCCTCGTGCCGCTGCAGCGCGTCGGCGGGGGCGGAGGCGCCGCCGGGCTCGTAGGTGACGCGCAGGAACTCGACGTCGGGCGCGGGCGTCGCCGCCAGCAGCTCCCAGCGCACGCCGGCCTCCAGCGCGATCCGGCGCCCGGCCGTGCGGCGGGCGACGGGGCCTGGCGCGTCCTCGCGCGCGGGCGTCAGCGTGGCGCCGCCAGCGGCGAACTCCGCGAGAGTCGGCGGGGCCGTCTCCATGACGGAGGCGGCAGCGAGCGCGGGCTCGGCCTCCGGCGCGAGCGCGGCGGGGTCGGGCGCGACGAGCGCGTCCAACGACACCTGCAGCGCCGTCGTGATCGCGTACAGCGTCGTCACCGACGGCATCGTCAAGCCCCGCTCCAGCTGGCTGATCATGCTCGCCGACATGCCGACGCGGCGCGACAGCTCGCGCACGCCGATCCCCGCCTGCTCGCGCACCGCGCGCAGGCGCTCTCCGAGCTGCAGCGCGTCGAGCGCCGGCTCGTCCTCTCGCGGACTCCTCCCCACGGGGCGGAGTGTAGGGAGATCGACCACCACTGTGTAGTGAAAATGATCGAAATGACGACTTTGGTAATTCCTGCTTGACACGTCTCGCGAGGCTCGTTACCTTCACCGTTGTCGTAACCCGGAGGAGAGAACGGAGCGAGAAGTGGCGAACCAGCGCATGCTCATTCGCGGTGGAACGGTCATCACCGTCGACCGCGCTATCGGTGACCTGCAGCGCGGAGACGTGCTCGTGGAGGACGGCGTGATCACCCAGGTCGCGCCCGCGATCGAGGTCGGCGAGGACGTCGAGGTCATCGACGCGACCGGCCGCATCGTGATGCCCGGCTTCGTCGACACGCACCGTCACACGTGGCAGGCGCCGGTCCGCAACATCGGCTCCGACTGGTCGCTGTTCCACTACCTCGCGGGCATCCACACGGGTCTCAGCAAGCACTACCGCCCCGAGGACACCTACGCCGGCAACCTGCTCGGCACGGTCGAGGCGCTCGACGCCGGCATCACGACGCTGCTCGACTGGTCGCACAACCTCGCGACGCCCGACCACGCCGACGGCGCGATCGCCGGCCTGAAGGACTCGGGCGCGCGCACGATCTTCGCCCACGGCGGCGGCTCGGCCGGCTGGAGCCCCGTCCCCGGCAACACGACGCCGCACCCGGCCGACGACGTCCGCCGCGTGCGCGAGCAGTACTTCAACGGCCAGAGCGGCCTCAACACGATGGCGCTGGCGATCCGCGGCCCGCAGTTCACGACCGAGGAGGTCGCGCTGCACGACTGGGGGATCGCGCGCGAGCTGGACCTGCGCGTGACCGTCCACGTCGGCGACGGCGAGCTCGGCAAGACGCGCCCGATCGAGTGGATGAAGGCCAACGGCCTGCTCGACGACAGAACCACCTACGTCCACTGCAACACGCTCGGCGACGACGAGCTGGCGATGATCGCCGCCTCCGGCGGCACCGCCTCGATCGCCTCGATCGTCGAGATGCAGATGGGCCACGGCTGGCCGGCGACCGGCCGCCTGATGGAGGCCGGCGTGCGGCCGAGCTTCTCGGTCGACGTCTGCTCCGCGGTCGGCACCGACATGTTCAGCCAGATGCGCACGACGCTCGTCACCCAGCACGCGATCGACAACGCGGCGCTGGAGGCGTCCGGCGGCACGCTCTCCAACGGCGAGCTGCTGAAGATCAGCTCCCGCGACGTGCTCGAGTTCGCGACGATCGAGGGTGCGCGCGCCTGCGGGCTGGACTCCGTCACCGGCTCGATCACGCCCGGCAAGCAGGCCGACATCCTGCTGCTGAAGGCCGACGGCCTCGGCATGTTCCCGCTCAACAACCCGGTCGGCGCGATCGTCTACAACGCCCACCCGGGCCTCGTCGAGACGATCCTCGTCGCCGGCAGAGTCGTCAAGCGCGACGGCGAGCTGGTCGACTTCGACCTCGACCGCGCCAAGGGCCTCGTCAACGCGACCCGCGAGCACCTGCTGACGCAGGCCGCTGACGACACCGGCATCTCCGACTGCAACTTCGACGGGACCTGGATCCCGCGAGTGCACACGCACGCATGAGCGAGCACGCCGTGAGCGCCGGGGCCGACCAGGGCCCTGCGATGCCGACGATCGCACCGCTGCGCTGGCTGCGCGCCTTCGTGCGCACGCCCTACTTCGCGATCTGGCCGGCGACCGCGCTGCTGTTCGCGGTCAGCCCGCTGCTGGCGAGCGGCTCGCTCGACGGCTCGGCGCTGCTCGGCATGCTGCCGTTCGCCGCGATCCTCGCGCTCGCGGCCGCCGGGCAGACGCTGATCGTCCAGCAGGGCGGGCTCGACCTGTCGGTGCCGGGGATGATCTCGCTCGCGGCGGTGATCGTCTCGAAGTACCCCGACGGCGCCAACGGCAGGCTGCTGCCGGCGATCCTGATCGCCTTCGCCGCCTGCGCCGTCGCGGCGCTGATCAGCGGCATCGCGATCACGCGCTTCGGCATCACGCCGCTGATCGCGACGCTCGGCGTCAACGCGCTGCTGACCGGCGCGGTGCTGCAGTACACGAGCGGCAGCGCCTCCAACCCGGCGCCGCCCGCCCTGGTCGACTTCGCCTCCGGCAAGGTCGCGGGGATCCCCAACACCGTCGTGATCGCGATCGTGCTGATCGCGCTGGCGACCTTCGTCGTGCGGCGCACGATCCTCGGCCGGCGCTTCGTCGCCGCCGGTGCGAGCCCGCGCGCCGCCGTCGCCGCCGGCATCCGCGTGCGCGAGCATCAGCTCGGCACGTACGTGGTCGCCGCCCTGCTGTACGCGGCCGCGGGCGTCCTGCTCGCCGGCTTCCTGCAGACCCCGGGCCTCCAGCCCGGCCAGCAGTACCTGCTGCCGTCGATCGCGGCCGTCGTGCTCGGCGGCACCGCGCTCACCGGCGGCAGCGGCAGCGTCGCCGCCACGGCGGTCGGCGCGTTGTTCCTCACCCAGCTCAACCAGGTCGTGCTCGGAATGGGCGCGGCCTCCTCGGTCCAGCTGCTGATCCAGGGCGCGATCATCGCGCTCGGGATGGGACTGCGCAACGTGCCGTGGGCACGTCTGCGACGCGCTCGCGTCGCGAATTAGTTCAACGGAGGAGAGGTCTATGAATTCGCAGCTCTCGCGCGCGGCGCACCGCGTCCGCGCGCTGCTGGCGCTTGCGCTCGCATGCGCCGTGACACTCGGGGTCGCCGCCTGCGGCGACTCGAGCAGCAGCTCGTCGGGCAGCGACGGCGGCAGCGCCAGCACGTCGTCCTCGACGTCCGGCGGCGACTCGGGCGCCGCTCCCGCCAGCGCCTCGGCCGAGGAGCTGGAGGCGAGAGCCGGCAAGGTCGACGGCACCGAGTGGTGCGGCGACAGACCGATAACGCTCGGCATCCACGACGGCTTCGGCGTCAACGCCTGGTCGAAGGCGTCGTACGCGACGGTCCGCTCCGAGGCGGCCCGCTGCCCCAACGTCAGACAGGTCGTGGCGGCCGGTGGCGCCGACCTGCAGAAGTCGATCTCCGACGTCAACGGCATGGTCGCGCAGGGCATCGACGCGCTCGCGATCATTCCCGACTTCGGCGCCGCGCAGGTGCCGTCGCTGAAGGCCGCGACGCAGGCCGGCGTGAGAGTGATCGCGTGGGGCGCCGACCCCTCCGGCCAGAGAGGGACCGACTACGACGACTACGTCGACTGGGACACGAAGGCCAACGGCGCCGCATGGGCGAGATGGATGGCCGAGACGCTCAGAGGCAGAGGCAACGTCGTCTTCCTCGGCGGCCCGGCCGGCACGCCGGTCTCGATCGACGAGCTGAAGGGCGTCGTGGAGACGTTCAAGCAGTACCCGGACATCAGACTGCTGACCGGCGACAAGGACTACCCGGCGACCAACTGGGATCCGGCGCAGGCGCAGAGAACGATGGCTGCGCTGCTGGCCCAGTACCCCGACATCGACGGCGCGATCATCGACTACGGCGACGCGACGCAGGGCGCGCTGCGCGCCTTCCAGCAGGCCAACCGCAGAATAGTCCCGATCGCGACGACCGAGTCGCATGCGGTCGCGTGCGAGTGGGACAGACTGAAGGGCTCCAACCCGGACTTCGAGCTGGCGACGATCTCGTCGCGCAACTGGCTCGGCCGGATCGCGGCGCGCAAGGCGATCGCCGCCGCCGAGGGCATCCCGCTCGACGAGCCGAGCATCTTCGCGCTCGGCCTGACCGAGGACAGCACCGGCGACAACAAGCCCAGATGCGACCCCAGATTCCCGGCTGACACCTACTTCTCCAACGACCTCAGCGAGGACGATCTGGCGAAGTACGGCAAGACCAACTAGGAGAAGCCCCGCCATGTCGACTCCTCGCGCCGTCCTGCGGCTGACCGACGTCGAAAAGACCTATCCAGGCGTCCGTGCGCTCAAGCGCGTCAGCTTCGAGGTCCTCGCCGGTGAGGTCCACGCGCTGGTCGGCGAGAACGGCGCGGGCAAGTCGACCCTGATGGCGGTCGCCGCCGGTGCGACGGTGCCCGACTCGGGCACCGTCGAGATCGCCGGCACCACGATGGACAGCCCGACGCCGAGCGCCGCCGCGGCGCTCGGCCTCGCGGTCGTCTACCAGCACACCTCCGTGCTCGACGACCTGACCGTCGCCGAGAACATGGTCTTCTCGCTGCCGCCGGAGAAGCGCCCGTCGCTCGGCAGCGCCCGCGCGTGGGCGGCCGAGCAGCTGCGCGCGATCGACATCCAGCTCGACCCCGCGCGGCGGGTCGGCGAGCTGGGCGTCGCCGAGCGGCATCTGCTGGAGATCGCCAAGGCGGTCGTGCGCGACCCGAAGGTGCTCGTGCTCGACGAGCCGACCGAGTCGCTGACGGCGGCCGAGACCGAGGTCCTGTTCGCGCGCATCCAGAAGATCGTCGCGACCGGCGCCGCGGTCGTCTACATCTCCCACCGCCTGCCCGAGGTGAAGCGGATCGCGACCCGCCTGAGCGTCCTGCGCGACGGCGAGATGCGCGGCACGTTCGACGCGGCGGAAGTCTCGGAGGAGCAGATCCTCCAGCTGATCGTCGGC
Organism: Conexibacter sp. CPCC 205762; assembly: GCF_030646155.1. Taxonomy (GTDB): domain Bacteria; phylum Actinomycetota; class Thermoleophilia; order Solirubrobacterales; family Solirubrobacteraceae; genus Conexibacter. Next base: position 26,169 of record NZ_JAUTDN010000040.1, on the reverse strand, counting down.
CGCTCGATCGAGCGCGCCTTCCCCGACAAGCGGCCGCTCGACGCGCCCCCGGCCGAGCCGCTGCTGACCGTCGAGAGCTTCTCCGGCGGCCGCTTCCACGACGTCGGCTTCAGCGTCGGGGAGGGCGAGATCGTCGGCCTCGCCGGCGTCGAGGGCAACGGCCAGCGCGACGCGCTGCGGGCGCTGGCGGGGATCGAGTCCTCGCGCGGCGACGTGCGCGTGCGCGGCGCCGCCGCCTCGGTGCGCGACCCGCGCGCCGCCCAGTCCTCCGGCATCGTCTACCTCCCCGGCGACCGCCACGAGGAGGGCCTCTTCCTCGACCTGTCCGTGCGCGAGAACACCTCGCTGCTGTCGCTCGGCAGAGTCGCCTCCGGCCCGGTCGTCCGCTCCGCGCGCGAGCGCGCGACGGTCGCCCACCAGATCGCCGACCTGCAGATCAAGACGCCGAGCGAGGACACGCCGGTCGGCTCGCTCTCGGGCGGCAACCAGCAGAAGGTGCTGTTCGCGCGCTCGACGCTGAAGCAGCCGACCGTCCTGCTCGCCGACGAGCCGACGCGCGGCGTCGACGCCGGCGCGCGCGTCGAGATCTACCGCGTCATGCGCGGCGTCGCCGCCGAGGGCTCGTGCGTCGTCGTCGTGTCCTCGGACGCGCTGGAGCTGCAGGGCCTCTGCGACCGCGTCCACGTCTTCTCGCGCGGGCAGATCGTCAGAACGCTCGAGGGCGACGACGTGACCGAGGAGAACATCACCGGCGCCGCCCTGACCGCCACCTCCGAGCACCGCGGCTCGCTCGCCCAGCAGGCGAGCAGATGGCTGAAGGCGCGCCGCTTCGCCGCCGGCGACCGCGCGCCCGCGCTCGTGCTGGCGCTGCTGTTCATCCTGCTGGCGATCTACACGACCGGCAGAAACGAGTTCTTCTTCAGCGAGCGGTCGGTCTCCAGCATGCTGCTGCTGACGAGCGCCCTCGCCTTCATCGCCTTCGGTCAGCTGCTCGTGCTGCTGACCGCGGGGATCGACCTCTCGGTGGGTCCGCTGGCAGGGTTGACCGTCGTCGTCCTGTCGTTCTTCTTCGGGCTGGGATCCAGCGGCGCCGACTGGACGCTCGGGATCGTCGTCGTGATCGCGGTCGCGGTCGCGGTCGGGCTCGCGAACGGGTTGCTGGTGCGGGTCGTGAAGCTGTCGCCGGTGCTGGCGACGCTCGCCACCTACATCGTGCTGCAGGGCGTCTCGCTGCTGCTGCGGCCGCAGCCGGAGGGCTCGCTGTCGGCCGACTGGACGAGATTCCTGACACAGAGAGTCGGTGGCGTGCCGCTGGCGTTCGTGGTCGTCGTCGTGCTCGCGCTGGTGCTGGAGCTCGCGCTCGGCCGCTCGCGCTGGGGCCTGCTGCTGCGCGCGGTCGGCTCCGACGAGGAGCGGGCGCGCAGAATGGGCGCGCGCGTCGGCCTGACGGTCGTCGCCGCCTACGTCGGCTGCGCGCTGCTGACGCTGCTCGGCGGCCTGATGCTGTCGGCCCAGATCGGGATCGGCGACCCCTCCGCCGGCATCAACTACACGCTCACGAGCATCACCGCCGTCGTGCTCGGCGGCGCTTCGATCTTCGGCGGCCGCGGCTCGTTCGTCGGCGCGCTGCTGGGCGCCCTGCTGCTGCAGGAGATCGCGACCGCGACGCCGTTCCTCGGCCTCGACCAGTCGTGGCAGTTCTTCCTGCCGGGGATCCTGATCCTGTTCGCCGCCGGCGCCTACTCGCGCGCCCGCGGCGTCAAGACCTCCGCGCTGGCGCAGCCGGCCGGACAGTGACGTTGCAATGAGACGGGAGTGCAGATGACACAGCCACGTATCGCCGTCGTCGGGACCGGGGCCAACGGCGCCGCGATCGGCGCCGACATGGTCCGCGCCGGGCTCGACGTCACCTTCGTCGAGCAGTGGCCCGCGCACGTCGAGGCGATGCGCGCCGACGGCCTGCTCGTCCGCTCCCCCGACGGGAGCGAGGAGCGGACCGAGGTCAACGCGCTTCACCTCTGCGAGGTCGCGACGCTGCGCGAGCCGTTCGACGTCGTCTTCCTCGGCGTGAAGGCGTACGACACGCGCTGGGTCTGCGAGCTGATCAAGCCGCTGGTCGCCGCCGACGGCGTCGTCTGCGGCCTGCAGAACGGCATGACGATCGACGACGTCGCCTCGATCGTGGGGCCGGAGCGGACGGTCGGCGCGGTGATCGAGATCGCCGGCAACATGTTCGAGCCCGGCATCGTCAACCGCCAGACCGGCCGCGCCGGCACCTGGTTCGCGGTCGGCGCCTTCGAGGCGCCCGCGAACGAGCGCGTCGAGCAGGTCGCGACGCTGCTGCGCCACGCCGGCAGATGCGAGGTGCGCGACGACATCCGCTCGGCGAAGTGGATGAAGCTGGTCGCCAACGCCGCCGAGATGGTCCCCTCCGCGGTCCTCAACGCGACGCTCGTCGGCTCGCTGAAGGCGCCCGGGATGCGCGCGGTGATGGACGCCGCCGGCACCGAGGCGCTGGAGGCGGCGCTCGCCGCCGGCTGCAGAATCGTGCCGATCTTCGGCCAGGACGGGATCGAGGACACGCCGCCGGAGCAGTACGCCGCGGCGCTGCTGGACGCGGTCCTCAGCGGCTGGTCGCTGGAGGACACGAGAGTGACGGTGCTGCAGGACTGGATGAAGGGCCGCCGCGCCGAGGGCGAGGAGATCCACGGCCTCGTCGTCGACGTGCTGACGAGAGCCGGCCGCGACGCGCCCTACAACGCGCTGATGCTCGACCTCGCGCGCAAGATCGAGTCCGGCGAGCTGGAGGCCGGCGAGGACAACGCCGCGCTGATGGTCGGCGTCGTCCCCGACTGAGCCGTCGTCCTAGTGGGCGTGCGCCGTGCAGCCGCTGGCGTGCGGCAGCAGGCGCGCGCTCGCGGCGGTCGCGGCGTCGCGCACCTGGGTCCAGTCGTCGCGCACGAGGCGGCCGTCGCGCTTGACCACTCTGCCGGCGACGAGGATCGTCTCGACGTTGCCGGTGTCGGCGGAGCAGACGACCGTCGCGACCGGGTCGATCACCGGCCAGGTGTTGGGCCGGTCGGTCGCGATCAGCACGACATCGGCCTGCTTGCCCGGCGTCAGCGTGCCGATGCGGCGGTCGAGCCCGCAGGCGCGGGCGCCCTCGATCGTCGCGAACTCCAGCACCTGGCGGGCGCTCAGCAGCGGCGCCTGCGGCGGCGAGTCGTCGTGCAGGCGACCCTCCTCGGCGCGCAGCAGGCGATCGTGGACGAGCGCGCGCTCGGTCGCCAGCAGCGTCCGCATCTGGCTGAACATGTCACCCGGCGAGCCGGTCACGACGTCGATCGAGAGGCTCGGTCTGAGGCCGTGCGCGAGCATCCGCGCGGCCGGCGGCAGGCCGTGGCCCATCAGCATCTCGACGGTCGGCGCGATGCTCGTCGTGCCGCCGCTGTCGGCGATCAGCCGCAGCTCCTCGTCGTCGCAGAGATTGCCGTGGATGTAGGTCGTGTCGGGGCCGAGCAGCCTCTGCTCGTGCAGCCGCTTGACCATCTCGAATCTGTGCACCGCCGGGCCGAAGCCGACGTGGACGGAGATCGGGATCGCCAGCTCGCGCGCCAGCCGCCAGTCGTGCGCGACGACCTCCGGCAGGCAGAAGCCGGGGCCGCGCGCGGCCAGCGACATCGTGATCAGGCCGCTGTCGTCGGACAGCTGCTCGGCGCGGATGCGGCGGACGTCGTCCTGCGCCGGCTGGGCGCTGTCGGTCCACCAGGTCGCGACCGAGGTGTTGGGCGTGCCGCAGCAGTAGACGGCGCGCAGGCCGGCGTCGCGCAGCGCGCGGATCGCCTCGTCGGAGTGCTCGGGCGTGTTGGAGATGTGCGACCAGTCGAGCAGCGTCGTGATGCCGCCGTCGAGCGCGTCGAGCGCGCCCAGCAGGTTGCCGGCGTGGACGTCGTCGGGGCGGTACTTCGGCGCGAGCGTGTCGAGCACGACGTCGAAGTAGTCGGCCAGCGTCGCGTCGGCCTCGATCCCGCGCAGGACCGCCTCCCACGTGTGGCGGTGGGTGTCGACGAAGCCGGGGATCGCGATCGCGCCGCGGGCGTCGATCGCGGCGGCGTCGGTGACGCCGAGGTCGTGCCCGATCGCGGCGATCGCATCGCCCTCGATCAGGATCTCGGCGTCGCGCAGGTCGCCGACGGCGGCGTCGAGCGACACCACGTGGGCGTGGCGGATCAGCGTTCTCTCCATGTTGCGTAACGATAAACGCAACGTGAAGTGACGGCAAACGCGCGGCTGGCGCGGCGGGGTGTGTCAGTCGGCGCGCGGGTCGCCGCCGCGACCGACGACGACCCAGATCGCCACGGCCGGCTCGTCGCCGGCGTTGTACAGCCGGTGCGGCGTCGAGGACTCGAACGAGATCGAGTCGCCCGGCTCCAGCTCGTAGGTGTCGAAGCCGACGGTGACGCCGAGGCGGCCGTCCAGGACGGTGCCGTACTCGTGGCCGGCATGACGCATCAGCGCGTCGGCCGGGGTCGACTCCGAGCCGACCGCGTAGGTCGTCTTGAGGAAGTCGATGTCGGGGCGCGGGGAGGAGGTCAGCAGCGCCCACGTGACGCCCGAGCCGAGCTGCAGTCTCTGGCAGTCCTCGCCGCGCTGGACCGGCGACGCCGGCGGTGCGAGCGGCGCGCTCGGCAGCTCGGCGGCAGGCTCGGCAGAGGCCTCGCCGGCGGCGCCGGCGCCCGCGACGGCGGCCAGCGACCGCACGCCCCCCGGCGCCTCGCCGAAGAGGTCGTCGAGTGAGATCCCGAGCGCGGAGGTGATCGAGTAGAGCGTGTTGACCGACGGCATCACGCGACCGCGCTCGATCTGGGAGATCATCGAGGCCGAGACCCCCAGCCGCCGGCTCAGCTCGCGCACGCCGATGCTCTGGCGCTCGCGCTCGCCGCGCAGCCGCGTCCCCAGCTCGCTCGTCGCGCCGTCTCTGCTCGTCTCCGTGTCAGCCATGTTCAGCCCCAAGTATCGCGTGCATCGATCCTGCACGCCACCACCCGGTCACCCTACCCGCACCACCCGACGCCGCTGTAGCCTCGGCCGATGGCGAGCGAGATGGAGTCCACAACCGCGACGGCCGCCTACTGCGCCGCCGTCGACGCCGGTGACCTCGAGGCGCTGCGCGCGACGCTGGCGCCGGGCGTGACGCTGAAGTCGCCGATCACCGACAGCTTCGAGTTCAGCGGCCGCGAGCAGGTGCTGGCGGTGATGCGAGAGGTGTTCGTCGTCACGAGCGAGCGCCGCTTCAGCGCCGACGCCGGTGACGCGCGGCAGCGGGTCCTGACCGGCCACGCGAAGGTGCGCGGCGTCGCGCTCGACGAGTCGGTCCACGTGACGCTCGACGAGGCCGGTCTGATCACGCGGCTGGTGCTGTTCATCCGGCCGCTGCCGGCGCTGACGACGCTCGCGGCGGAGCTGGGTCCGCGCGTCGCGCGCCAGAACAGCCCGGCACGCGCCGTCGCCGTGCGCGCGATGCTCGGTCCGCTGGCATTCATGATGCGCAGCGGCGAGAAGCTGGGCGCGCGACTGGCGCACCCCTGATCGGCGTGAATCCGCTGGTCTCGTCGACCAGCAGACTCACGCTGACGGAGCGAGCTGTCTACGCGCGCAGCTCGACCGGCGCGTCGACGAAGTGGGTGATCTTCTGCAGCTCGGCGACGCGCGCGGTGACCTCGTCGCGCGTGAGGCGCGAGACGCGCTCGGTGCCGAACTCCTCGACGTTGTAGGAGGCGATCGCGGTGCCGTACGCCATCGCGCGGCAGAGCGTCTCGTGCGAGAGGTCCTCGCCGCCGTGCGCGGCGAGGTAGCCGACGAAGCCGCCGGCGAACGAGTCGCCCGCGCCGGTCGGGTCGTTGACCGTCTCCAGCGGGTAGGCGGGGAGGCCGAAGAAGCCCTCCTCGGTCAGCAGCGCCGCGCCGTACTCGCCCTGCTTGGCGACGACGACCTTCGGGCCCATCGCGCGGATCTCGCGGGCCGCCTGGACGAGGTTCGCCTTGCCGGTCAGCTGGCGGATCTCGGCGTCGTTGAGGAGGACGCAGTCGACCGTCTCGATCGTCTTGATCAGCGAGTCGCGCGCGATCTCGATCCACAGGTTCATCGAGTCGAGCGCGACGAACTTCGCGTTGCTCTGCTCGCGCACCGCGCGCTGCACGTCCGGCTGGATGTTGGCGAGGAACAGCACCTCGCTGTCCTTGCTCGCCTGCGACAGCTTCGGGTCGAACTCGCCGAAGACGCCGAGCTGCGTGTCGTCGGTGTGCGCGGTGTTGATGTCGAAGTCGTAGTGCGCTCTCCAGAAGAACGTTCTGCCGCCCGGCACGTGCTCGACGTCGTCGGTGTTGATGCCGCGCGTGCGCAGGATCGCGTACTCGGCGTCGCCGAAGTCGTCGCCGACGGGGCCGACGACGCGCACGTCCGTGAAGAACGACGAGGCGAGCGAGAAGTGGACCGCGGCGCCGCCGAGCATCTTCTCGCGGGTGCCGAAGGGCGTGGTGACGGCGTCGAACGCGATCGAGCCAACGACGGTGAGGGCCATGGAGCGGACGATTCTTTCGGTCGGAGTCAGAGACGGACGCGCGCGCGTGACGACGTGCGCGACGAACGCACAGGGTATCGGCGGTCACCGCGCGCGGCCTCCTCTAGCCTCCGGCGCCATATGCGCGCGATCCAGCTGAGGGAGTTCGGCGGGCCGGAGCAGCTGCAGCTGGTCGAGCTGCCGAGACCCGTGCCGGCGGAGGGCGAGCTGCTGATCGAGGTCAGCCGCGCCGGCCTCAACTTCGCCGACACGCACCAGCGCCACAACGTCTACGTCGCGAAGGCGGAGCTGCCGCTCGTGCCCGGGATCGAGGTCGCCGGCCGCCGGCTCGACACGGGCGAGCGGGTCGTCGCCGTCTGCGGCAGCGGCGGCTACGCCGAGTACGCGACCGCGCCGGCCGCTCGCACCTTCCCGATCCCCGACGGCGTCTCCGACGAGACCGCGCTCGCGCTGCTGATCCAGGGCCTCACCGCCTGGCATCTGTACGAGACCAGCGCGCGCCTGCGCGCGGGCGAGTCGGTCGTCGTCGTCTCGGCCGCCGGCGGCGTCGGCACGCTCGCGACGCAGCTCGGCCGCGCGCTCGGCGCCGGCCGCGTGATCGCGACCGCATCGACCGCCGAGAAGCGCGCGCTGACGCTGGAGCTGGGTGCCGACGCGGCCGTCGACGGCGACGCCGACGGCCTCACCGAGCGGCTGCTGGAGGCCAACGGCGGCAGACCGGTCGACGTCGTGCTGGAGCTGGCCGGCGGCGCCGTCTTCGACGCCTGCTTCGAGGCGCTCGCGCCGTTCGGCCGGATCGTCGTGCACGGGATCTCCTCGCGCGAGCAGAACGAGCTGCGCACCGGCAAGCTGCTGAAGACCTCGCGGACCGTCGCCGGCTTCTGGTTCAACCACCTGTGGGAGCGGCCGCAGCTGGTCCGCACGGCGATCGACGACCTGCTCGCGCGCGCGGGAAGAGGCGAGCTGCGGGTCGTCGTCGGCGCCACCTATCCGCTCGCGCAGGCGGCGCAGGCGCAGATCGACCTCGCCGCCCGCCGCACCACCGGCAAGCTGCTGTTGGACCCACGCGAGTAACCTGAGGGACTAGTGACTACTTTCGCTGAACTCGGACTCTCCGCGCCCGTCCTCGACGCGCTGCGCGATGTGGGGTACGAGAACCCCAGCCCGATCCAGGAGCAGGCGATCCCGCCGCTGCTCGCCGGCAACGACATGATCGGCCAGGCGCAGACCGGATCGGGCAAGACCGCGGCGTTCGGGCTGCCGCTGATGGAGTACGTGGATCCCTCCGACTCCGACGTCCAGGCGCTCGTGCTGACGCCGACGCGCGAGCTCTGCATCCAGGTGACCCAGGCGCTGCGCTCCTACGGCGCGCGCAAGGGCGTCGACGTCGTCGCCGTCTTCGGCGGCGCTCCGATCCGCTCCCAGCAGGCGCAGCTGCGCGCCGGCGGCCACGTCGTCGTCGGCACCGTCGGGCGCGTCAAGGACCTGATCTCGCGCCACTCGCTGATGCTGACCGGCTGCCGCTTCATCGTGCTCGACGAGGCCGACGAGATGCTCGACCTCGGCTTCCTCGAGGACGTCGAGAGAATCATGGCGCTGACGCCCGGCAGCCGCCAGACCGCGCTCTTCTCCGCGACGATGCCGCCGGAGATCAGAAAGCTCTCGCAGAAGTACCTCTACAACCCGGTCCACGTGAAGGTCAGAGCGGCGACGCTGACCGTCGACACGGTCGAGCAGTTCTCGCTCGAGGTCTCCCAGCGCGAGAAGGCCGAGGCGCTCGTGAGAGTGCTGGAGGCGGAGAAGCCCGACCAGGCGATCGTCTTCGTGCGCACGAAGATCCGCTGCGACCAGCTCTACCGCACGCTGCGCGACAAGGGCATGAACGTGAAGGCGCTGCACGGCGACATGAGCCAGGGCGCCCGCGACGGCGTGATGCTCGGTTTCAAGGGCGGCCGCGTGCCGATCCTCGTCGCGACCGACGTCGCCGCCCGCGGCCTCGACATCTCGTCGGTCACGCACGTGATCAACTTCGACGTGCCGACCTCGCCGGACGTCTACGTCCACCGCATCGGCCGCACCGGCCGCATCGGCCGCTCGGGCCGCGCGATCACCTTCTACGACTCGAAGCAGAAGAGGGACATCGAGGCGATCGAGCGCCACACGAGCACGCCGATGGCGCCGTGGACCGAGGGCGCCAGAGTCGGCACCCGCAAGGTCGAGGTCAAGCCCAAGCGCCACGAGACCAAGCCGCACGACGTCGCGCCGACGCGCGCCGGCGACGGCGCTCCGGCCGCCGACGGCGCCCGCACGCGCCTCGTGATCGCCGGCGGCCTCGCGCAGGGGATCGAGCCGGCCGACCTGATCCACGCGATCACGACCGAGGCCGGCGTCGACGGCGAGTCGGTCCGCAACATCCGCATCCTCGAGCAGTTCGCCTTCCTCGACGTGCCGGCCGCGCAGGCCGAGACGGTCGTCTCGAAGCTCGACGGCTTCGACGTCGAGGGCCACAAGCTCCGCTTGGAGCCGGTCCGCGCCTGATGGCCAGACGCAGCGCCGGCATCCTGCTCCACCGCCGCGCTGACGGCGGGGAGCGGGAGGTGCTGCTGGTCCACCCCGGCGGGCCCTTCTGGGCCAAGAAGGACGCCGGTGCCTGGTCGATCCCGAAGGGCGAGCACGGCGACGACGAGCAGCCGCTCGACGCCGCCCGGCGCGAGTTCGCCGAGGAGCTGGGCGTCGCGCTGCCGGCCGGCGAGCCGGTCGCGCTCGGCGAGATCAGACAGAAGGGCGGCAAGCTCGTGAGCGCGTGGGCGGTCGAGGGCGACCTCGACGCCGAGCGGATCGTCTCCAACACCTTTGAGATGGAGTGGCCGCCGCGCTCGGGCAAGCGCGCGAGCTTCCCGGAGGTCGACCGTGCCGGCTGGTTCACGCTGCCGGCCGCGCGCGAGAAGCTGCTCGCGGCCCAGCTGCCGCTGCTCGACCGGATCGCCGAGCTGGCCGGCGGGTAGTAGGGTCGAAACCGGACCCACCGCAGTGCACACGCTTCCCCCGTCCACCGCCAATCCCCTCCCGGAGGAGTGCCGATGTCCCAGGCCACCATGCACACCAGCCACGGCGCGATCGTGATCGAGTTCTTCGACGACGACGCCCCCAACACGGTCGCGAACTTCCGCAGACTGTCGGAGGAGGGCTACTACGACGGCCTCACCTTCCACCGTGTGATCAAGGACTTCATGATCCAGGGCGGCTGCCCGCAGGGGACGGGCACCGGCGGCCCCGGCTACGAGTTCGAGGACGAGTTCAACGACCACAAGGTCGTCCGCGGCGCGCTCGCGATGGCCAACCGCGGCCCGAACACGAACGGCTCGCAGTTCTTCCTCGTGACGACCGACGCGGCCCCGTGGCTCGACGGCAAGCACACCGTCTTCGGCCAGATCGTCGAGGGGATGGACGCGATCGACGCGATCGAGGCGCTCGAGACCGACGCGCGCGACCGCCCGGTCGAGCCGGCCGGGATCGAGAGAATCGAGCTCAGCTGAGCTGAGCGCCCGCGGGCGCGCGCAGCTCTGAGGTCAGAGTCCGTGCAAAGGCGGCCGGTCGCCCTGCAGCGGTCGCGCCGGCCGCCGATACTCCTGAGCGTGCACGCAGGGTCGTCTCGTCTGCTCGGCGCCGTGGTCGCGGCGGTGCCGGCCGCTCTCGCGGTCGTCGTCGTGACCGTGCCGTCGGCTCCCGCCGCCAAGCGCCCGGCCGCCTCGACGGCCGTCGGCGTCTCCCAGCGTGAGTTCCGCCTGACCCCGTACCGCACGCGCGTGCCGGTCGGCGAGGTCCGCTTCAACGTCACGAACTTCGGCGAGGACGTCCACGACCTCGTCGTGCGCGACGCACGCGGCCGCGTGCTGGCGAGATCGGCCGAGGTCAGATCGGGCGGGCGGCTGACGCTCGCGGTGAAGCTGAAGCGCGGCCGCTACCGGCTCTCCTGCGACGTCGCCAACCACGCCCAGCTGGGGATGCGCGCCGGCTTCACCGTCGTCAAGCCGCGCGGGGGCCGCTGATGGCGCGCCGTCGCAGCGCGCCCGCGCCGCGCGCCGGCACCGCCGCGCGCCGGCCGCCTCGCCCGGCCGCCTCCGCCGCCCGCCGCCGCGGCTCCTCCGGCTGGACCGAGGCCCACGTCCACCGCCTCTTCTGGCGCGCCGGCTTCGGCGCGACCGCCGCCGAGGCGCGCGCCTGGGCCGCCCGCGGCCGCGCCGCGACGATCGACTGGATCGTCGACGGCCCGCCCGGCGGCACGAAGCTGCACGGCCCCGCGCCGCGCGTCGACGGGCGCAAGCTCGACCCGGTCAACGAATGGGGCCACGACCAGCTCTGGTGGCTGGACCGGATGGTCCGCAGCAACCGCCCGCTGGTCGAGAAGATGACGCTCTTCTGGCACGACCACTTCGCCACCTCCGAGCAGGACACGCCGCGGATGCTGGCGCAGAACCGGCTCTTCCGCAGCCACGCGCTCGGCGGCTTCCGGCCGCTGCTGAAGCAGGTCACGCGCGACCCCGCGATGCAGCTGTTCCTGTCGCTGGCGGACTCGACCAAGGAGCACCCGAACGAGAACTACGCACGCGAGCTGATGGAGCTGTTCACGCTCGGCAGGGGCTACAGCGAGCGCGACGTGCGCGAGGCCGCGCGGGCGCTGACCGGCTACCGCTCGAAGTGGACCAACAAGGGCTTCCAGGGGATCCGCTACGAGGCCGAGGAGCACGACGACGGCGTCAAGCGGATCCTCGGCAGAAGGGGCAGGTTCGGCGTCGACCAGGTGCTCGACCTCGTCTGCGACCACCCGCGCCACGCGCCCTTCCTCGTCACCAAGCTGTGGCAGTTCTTCGTCGCCGCGCCGCCGTCGCCGGCGACCGTGCGCGCGCTCGCCGCGACCTACCGCCGCAGCGGCCTGCAGGTCAAGCCGGTCGTGCGGCAGATCCTCGAGCACCCGGCGCTCTACAGAAACCTCGCCGCGCCCGACCTCGTCAAGGCGCCGGTCGTCTACATCGCCGGCGCGCTGCGCACGACCGGCTCGGCGATCACCGACAACTGGCCGGTCTGGCTCTCCTCGACGATGGGCCAGCAGCTGTTCCAGCCGCCGTCGGTCGCGGGCTGGGACTGGGGCCCGCGCTGGATGTCCTCCAACGCCGTGCGCCAGCGCTTCGTGCTCGGCAACTACGTCGTCAACTACGGCCGCCCGAGAGTCCGCAGAGGGGCGTACAAGGCGTCGCTGAGACCGGACCGCGCGGTCGCGATCGCGATCGCCGCCGTCGGCTCGCCGCCGGTCTCCGCAGCCGAGCGCGCGGCGCTGACGAGACTGGCGCGCCACTGGTTCGACGACATCCCGAAGTCGTGGCGCGACAAGGCCGACTGGCGCGCCGAGTCGCTCCAGCGGACGCTGCGCCACCTGCTGATCGCGGGCCCGGGAGCCCAGCTGTGCTGAGACGAGGAGTGAGCTGATGCGGCCGGTCCACAAGGGCTGCGACGACTTCCGCCAGACGTCCGCCGCCGCGCGCGACCGCTGGCTCGTGCCGCGCCTCTCCCGTCGGCAGGCGATCGGCGGCGGCCTCGGCGGCGCGCTCGCGATCTGGGCCGGCCGCGCGATGGACTTCGGCGGCGTGATCGAGGCGGCGACGGCGGAGGCCGCCGCGGCCCCTGCCGGCCGCGTGCTCGTGAGCGTCTTCCTGCCCGGCGGCGCCGATCTGCTCGACACGCTGCCGCCGGTCGGCCAGTACGGCACCTACGCCGACCTGCGCCCCGGCACCAAGCTCGCGTCGCCGCCGCTGCTGGGCGGCACCGGCCTCGGCATCCACCCGTCGCTGACGGAGGGGATCGGCGGCGGCGTGAAGGGGCTGTTCGACGCCGGCAAGGTCGGCTTCCTGCCCGGGATCGACTACGCCAACCCCGACCTCTCGCACTTCCACTCGCGCCACTTCTGGGAGACCGGGCTGATCAGCGAGCGGGCCGCGCCCGGCTGGCTCGGCCGCTGGCTCGACCGCCACGGCTCGGCGGAGAACCCGCTGCAGGGGCTGACGCTCGGCTCGACGCTGTCGCCGGTGCTGGCGACCGGCAAGGCGCCGGTCGCGGCACTGGAGTCGCCGCGTGACGTCGGCCTCGACGTGTGGGGGACCGAGGACAAGACGCGCCCGAGACTGCTGGCGGCGTGGGAGCAGCTGACGCACGCGACGCGCGGCGGCGGCGACGGGCCGCAGTCGGTCCGCACCGCGGCGGTGCTGGCCAAGCGCGTCGGCGACCGGCTCGCGCCGTACGCCGAGAAGGACGGCAAGGACCCGCTCGCGCCGGTCGTCGCCTACCCGGAGGACGACGGCTTCTCGACGCGCCTGTCGCGGCTGGCGGCGCTGATCGCGCAGCCGCTCGGCGTGCGCGTGGCGGCGGTCCAGGCCGACGGCGAGTTCGACACGCACGACAACCAGCCGGAGGATCTCGCGAGAGCGCTCAGATCGGTCTCGCAGGGGCTCGCCGCCTTCCAGGCCGACCTCGAGGCGCGCGGCGTCGCCGACCGCGTCATGACGCTCGTCTGGTCGGAGTTCGGCCGCCGCCCGAAGGGCAACGAGTCGGCCGGCAGCGACCACGGCGCCGGCGGCGTCGCCTGGGTCCAGGGCAACCACGCCGTCGGCGGGGTCCTGACCGTCTACCCGAGCCTGACGGCGCTGGACCGCGACGACAACCTGCGCGTGACGGTCGACTTCCGCAAGGTCTACGCCTCGCTGATCGAGGGCTGGCTCGGCACCGGGGCCGACGAGGTGATCCCGCGCGCGGGCGCCTACGGCCGGCTGTCGCTCGTGCGCTAGCTAGAGCGTCGCGAAGCCGTCGAGCAGCAGCCGCATCGCGCGCTCGATCGCCGCGAAGTAGCTGGCCGCGTCGTCGTGGTCGGCGAGCAGGATCGGCAGCGTCACGCCGGTGACGGCGCCGGCCAGCGCGCGCAGCTCGAAGTCGTCGGCGTCGCGGCCGGTGCGCTCGGCGAACAGCTGCGCCAGCAGGTCGAGCGAGCGCAGCGCGTCGCCGAGCAGCCGCGGGCGCAGCTCCGGCTCGGCGCCGAAGATGCGCTTGCGCCGCTGCTCCTGCTCCCACGCCCGCAGCGGCAGCGTCTCGCGCGCGGACGTGAGCGCCGAGATCAGCGCCTCCAGCGGCGTCAGCCCCGCCGGCTGGGCGCGGTAGGCGTCGATCCAGATCGGATCGAGCGCGTCGTAGGCGACCAGCTCCTCCTTCGTCGGGAAGTAGCGGAAGAAGGTCGACTGCGACACCTCGGCGGCGGCGGCGATCTCGTCGACGGTCGTCTCGGCGTAGCCCTGCCGCTCGAACAGGCGCAGCGCGGCGTCCTGGATCGCCGCGCGCGTTCTCGCCTTCTTGCGCTCGCGCAGGCCCGCTCTCGGGAGCTGCTCAGACGGGGATGCCATCCGCAGATTGTGCTGCCTCCGCGGCCGGCGCGCCTCTCGGAAGCGCGACGAGCGTCAGCAGCAGCGCCACCGCGGCAGCGGCCGCGCTGACGAGCAGCAGCGTGTCCATCCCGTCCAGGAACGCCTGGCGGCTGTCGCCCGGGCCGGCGTACTGCGCGGCGAGGATCGTCCCCAGCAGCGCGACGCCGAGCGTGCCGCCGACCTGGCGGACGGCCTGGATCAGCGCCGAGCCGGAGCCGGCGCGCTCGGCCGACAGCTCGCCGAGCGCCGTGTGCATCGCGGTCGGCAGCGCGAGGCCGAAGCCGGCGCCGACGACGGCGATCCAGACGGCCGCGAAGCCGTAGCCGCTGCCGAGGTCGGTCGTCGCGCCGGCCGCGAGGCCGCCGGCCATCAGCGCGAAGCCGAGCCCGAGCACGGCCTTCGTGCCGAGCCGCTCCAGCAGCCGCTCGCCCGCTCTGGAGCCGACGACGAGGCCGCCGATCAGCGGCAGCAGCTTGAGCCCGGTGCCGAGCGCGTCGGAGCCCTCGACGATCGCGAAGTACTGCGGCGCGACGAACAGCAGCCCGAAGACCGCGAACGAGACGACCGTCGCCAGCAGCGTCGCCCACACATAGCGCGGGCGCTGCAGCAGCGCGAGGTCGATCAGCGGATGGCCGCCGGGCGTGCGCGCGAGGCGGACCTGCATCCAGCCGAACAGCGCCAGCAGCGCGACCGCGCCGCCCAGCTCGGCGAGCACGGCGGCGTCGCCCCAGCCGCGCTCGCCGGCCTCGATCGCGCCGAACGTCAGCAGCGCGAGGCCGGTCGCCGAGAGCGCGATCCCGCGCAGGTCGATCCGCGGCGCGACGCTCGCGCGCGACTCCGGCACCAGCAGGACGATCGCGACGAGCCCGGCGATCACGACCGGCACGTTGATGAGGAAGATCGAGCCCCAGGCGAAGCGGTCCAGCAGCAGGCCGCCGAGGATCGGGCCGAGCGGCAGCGCCAGCGCGGTCGCACCGACCCAGGCGGAGACCGCCTTCGCCCGCTCTCTCTCGCCGAACAGGCCCGGCAGGACCGCCATCGACAGCGGCATCGCGCCGGCGCCGCCGAGGCCGAGCAGCGCGCGGGCGGCGATCAGCTGGCCGGAGTTGGAGGCCAGCGCGCAGCCGAGCGAGGCGACTCCGAACAGCGCCAGCGAGGCGAGCAGCAGCCGCTTGCGGCCGAAGCGGTCGCCGAGCAGGCCGGCCGGCAGCAGCGCGGCGGCGAAGACGAGGTTGTAGGCGTTGGCGATCCACTGCAGCTGGCTGGTGGAGGCGTCGAGCTCGTCGGCGAGCGTCGGCAGCGCGACGTTGACGATCGTCGCGTCGAGCCCGACCACGAGGACGCCGAGCGCGAGCGCGGCGAGCGCCCACCAGCGCCGCGGGTCGTCGTGCATCATGGGTGTTCCTGTCTTTTGGAGGTTGCTAGAAAATGACAGTAACACTCAGTTTGTGCGCGCGCAAATTGGCCAGCCGGCCAAACGCGACCCGGAACCCGGTAGGGTGGGAGGGAGAGGCGAAACCGACCGCACCTGGAAGGAGAGGGTCGATGGCGAGTGTCGAGCAGGTCCCGGCTGCCGCGAAGAACGGCACCAATCCCGGAATCCCCGTGGAGAACCCCGCGACCGGCGAGACGATCGCGACGATCCCGACGCTCTCCACGGCCGAGGTGAAGGCGCTCGTCGGCAGAGCGCGCGCCGCCCAGCCGGCGTGGGAGGCGATCGGCTTCGAGGAGCGCGGCAAGGTCCTGCGCCGCGCCCAGAAGTGGGTCACCGACAACTCCGAGCGGATCATCGCGACGATCGTCAGCGAGACCGGCAAGACCTACGAGGACGCCCAGCTGGCGGAGATCATGTACGCCGCCGCCGCCTTCGGCTTCTGGGCCAAGGAGGCGCCGAACCTGCTCGCCGACGAGCCGGTCAAGTCGGCCAACCCGCTCGTCAAGGGCAAGAAGCTGGTCGTGCGCTACCGCCCGGTCGGCGTCGTCGGCGTGATCGGCCCGTGGAACTTCCCGCTGACGAACTCCTTCGGCGACTGCATCCCGGCGCTCGCCGCCGGCAACAGCGTGATCCTCAAGCCGAGCGAGGTGACGCCGCTGACCTCGCTGCTGATGGCCGAGGGGCTGCGCGCCAGCGGCCTGCCCGAGGACGTCTTCCAGGTCGCCACCGGCGACGGGGCGACCGGCGCCGCGCTGATCGACGAGGTCGACTTCGTGATGTTCACCGGCTCGACCAAGACCGGCAAGAAGGTGATGGAGCGGGCCGCCAAGACGCTCACGCCGGTCGGCCTCGAGCTGGGCGGCAAGGACCCGATGATCGTCCTCTCCGACGCCGACGTCGAGCGCGCCGCCAACGCCGCCGCCTACTACTCGATGAACAACGGCGGCCAGGTCTGCATCTCGATCGAGCGCGTCTACGTCGAGGCGCCGGTCTACGACCAGTTCGTCGCGAGAGTGACCGAGAAGGTCGGCAAGCTGCGCCAGGGCCGCTCCTCCGGGCCCGGCTCGGTCGACGTCGGCGCGGTCACCTTCCCGCCCCAGCTCGACATCATCGACAGCCACGTCAGAGACGCCGTCGCCAAGGGCGCGCGCGTGCTGACCGGCGGCAGAGTCGCCGACGGCCCCGGCATGTTCTACGAGCCGACCGTGCTCGTCGACGTCGACCACACGATGTCGTGCATGACCGAGGAGACGTTCGGCCCGACGCTGCCGATCATGAAGGTCGCCGACGCCGACGAGGCGCTGCGGCTCGCCAACGACTCGCCCTACGGCCTGCAGGCGTCGGTCTGGTCCAAGGACCTGCGCCGCGGCGAGGCGCTCGCCCGCCGCGTCGAGGCCGGCACCGTCTGCGTCAACGACGCGCAGGTCAACTACACCGCGCTGGAGCTGCCGATGGGCGGCTGGAAGACCTCCGGCCTCGGCACCCGCCACGGCGCCGGCGGGATCCGCAAGTACACGCAGCAGCAGACGCTGCTGGTGACGCGCTTCGCGGGCAAGAGAGACCCGCACATGTTCCCGTACAAGAAGCGCACGACGCAGCTGCTGGGCAAGCTGACGAGACTGCTGTACGGCCGCGGCAAGCGCGACTAGGGAACGATCAAGGGGATCTCTCCCATGCGGGCGCGGCGCCGGTGCGCGAGCGTGGTGGCATGTCCACTCGCCTTCGCATCGCCGCCGCTGCCGCCGCGGCGCTGACCCTCGCGCCGGCCGTCGCCGACGCCGCCGTCAAGCCCACGCCGGACTACTACAACCTCGAGTACGTCGCCGACGTCAGCTACCGCCATGTGCGCGAGACCGACGACGCCGACAACAAGGAGGTGACGACCGCCAGCTTCCACCTGCGCGGCGAGGAGGACCGGGTCGAGGTGCTCGACGGCCAGCTCCACGGGCCGTTCTCGGTCCGCGGCATGATCGTCACCGACGCCTCAGCCAGATTCGCCTCGACGACCGAGGGCGGCACCGACGAGACGTGCAGCGGCGACGAGGTCGGCAGCTACAGACACGGCTCGCTCTTCCCCGGCCGGCCGGCCTACGGCTGGCCCGCGAACGAGATGGCGCTGGCGCCGTTCATGTACGTCGAGATCCCGATGACGTGCAGCGACAGCGACGGCGGCAGCGGCACGTCGAGAGTCTCGCTCTCGACCTTCTCGCCGAGAACGAACAGACCGGCGCCAAGCCGCTTCCACATCCGCCTCAAGCTGCCCGAGGCCGGCGTCAAGAAGGGCAGCAGAGGGATCGAGTGGTCGCTCAGACGCAGCGACAGCGGCAAGAGAGACTGTCCCGGCCGCGACTACTACACGAGAGTCTGCACGACGACGGTGGACGGCTGGCTGCGGCTGACGCCGGCCAAGCCGCCGAAGCAGAGAAGAGGCCGCGCGCCTAGCGCGAGAGGCACGCGTTGATGCCGAGTCTTCTCCACGCTCTGTTGGCCGGCGCGGTGACGAGGTCGAGTCTTCTCTGCAGCTGCGCATAGACGTCGATCGGGTCGCCGCCTCTTCTGATCGCGACGATCGCCTGCTCGACGAGCTGGAGCTGGCGGGCGTTCGCCGCGACCGCCAGCGCGTAGTCGTCCTGCAGCTCCTTCTTCGGTCTCAGCGCCTGCAGTCTCGTCAGCGCGGGGCGCATGATCGTCAGGCCCTCGGCGAGGAAGCGCTCGCCGCCGGCCGGCGCGTTGGGGACGGCGACCGTGTCGGTGCGGTCGTTCGCTCTGACGCAGATCTCGCTCGCCTGCGAGCGCAGCTGCTCGGCGCTCAGTCCCTTGTCGCCGCAGCCCTTCGCGATCAGCACGATCGCCAGCAGCAGCACGACGCCGCCGGCGATCAGCAGCGCGCGGCTCGGCAGCGCGACGGCGCCCCTGCGGGGAGCAGGGGTGCGACGGGAGGACTGCGGGGCACGTCGGGTCGGCTGCGGCACGGGCGCCTACAGGCTAGTGGTCGCTGCCGCCGGCAACGTTCCAGGCGCGCTCGGCGAGCGCCGGCACGCCGCGGTCCAGCAGCGCGAAGAAGGGGTCGTCGGTCGTGCCGGCGAGCAGCCGTCTGTAGGAGCCCTCGAGGAAGATCGCCGCCTTCCACAGCGCCAGCGTCGCGTACCAGCGGACGTCGCGCATCGAGCGGCCGGAGACCTCCTCGTAGCGCGCGATCAGCTCGTCGCGCGTCGGGAAGCCCGGCTGCATCGTGACCGCGCCGAGCGCGAAGACGGTGCCGACCTGCTCGTCGCCGGGCTGGGCCCAGGTCGCGGCGAGGTAGCCGACGTCGGCGAGCGGGTCGCCGATCGTCGCCAGCTCCCAGTCGAAGATCGCCTCCAGCCGCGCTGGCGCCTGCGGCGCGAACATCGTGTTGCCGAGGCGGTAGTCGCCGTGGACGATCGTCGCCGCGCCCGACTCGGGGCGGTTGGCGGCCAGCCAGGCGCTGACGCGGTCGAGCGTCGGCAGCTCGCGCGTGCGGTTGTGCTCCCACAGGCCGGTGAAGCGGCGCAGCTGGCGTTCGAGGTAGCCGGTCGGCTTGCCGTAGCCCTCCAGGCCGCAGGCGCGCCAGTCGACGGCGTGGACCTCGACGAGCGCGTCGATCAGCTGCTCGCCGATCAGGCGGCGCTGCGCGGGCGGGTCGAGATGCGGCGGCAGCGCCCGCATCAGCACGTCGCCCTCGACCTTCTCCATCACGTAGAAGGGGGCGCCGATGACGGTCGTGTCGTCGCAGGCGGCGAGGACCTTGGGCGTGCGGGCCGGGGTCGGCTCCAGCGCCGTGAGCAGCTGCGCCTCGCGCAGCACGTCGTGGGCGGAGGGCGGCAGCGGCGGGCGCGGCGGGCGGCGCAGCACCAGCTCGGTCGCGCCGCGGCGGATCAGGTAGGTGACGTTCGAGTGGCCGTCGCCGACGGTGGTCGCCTCGATCGGGCCGGCGTCGGCGCCGAGGCCGCGGGCGTCGAGCCAGGCGGCGAGCGGGTCGCGGATCAGCAGCGGCGGCAGCGGCTGCTCGGCCGCCTGCGCGTGCGTGTCGACGATCGCCTCGCTCATCGACGCAACGCTATGCGAGCGCGCGGTCGTCAGGTCGCGGTTGCGGCGGAGGCCGCACGCTCGCCGGGCGCGAGGGGGTCGCGCCCGGCGAGGGCCGCGGGGACGGGCAAGGGCTCAGGCCGCTGTGAGCAGGGTGCGTGCTCCGACGATCGCGTCGAAGCCGCGCGCGGCCTGCATGCGGGCCGGGTCGCCGACGAAGCCGGCGACGCCGGCGCCGGTCGCGAGCGCGGTCTGCGTCAGCAGCGTCGCGAGCCTGTCGCGGCGTGCCTCGGCGTCGGCGCTGGGGTTGGTCGACCACTGCGGATCGTCGGCTTCGACGACGATCGTGACGTTGCGCGGGGAGTAGGCGGCGGCCGCGGCAACCAGCTCCGCGTCACGTCCCTCGGTCCCGGCGATGAGGAGGATGTCAGTCATCATGGCCGCCAGTCTGGTCTCAGGTCGTAAAGCGTCTTTAACGCCTTCGACATGGCTTGCTGAAGATTGCTGAGTGCGTGCTTAAACCGCCTACGCGAGCGCGAGTTGCGCGGTTCACCGGAAAGCCGTTCCTACCGAATCGCTACGCTCGTGGCGCATGCCCGAGCTGCCTGAGGTCGAGATCACCGCGCGCCTGGTCGGGGCGGCGGTCGCGGGCGCGCGCGTGGAGTCGACGCTCGCGCCGGGGATCAACGCGGTCAAGACGTTCGATCCGCCGCTGCACGCGCTCGACGGCGCCGCGTTCGTGGCCGAGGACCCGATCGTGCGGCGCGGCAAGCAGTTCGTGCTGCGCTTCGACAACGGCCTGGTCGTGCTGCTGCACCTGATGTCGGCGGGGCGGCTGCAGCTGTACGGCAGAAGAGCGGGGCCGCGCGACAGAACCTCGCGCGTGCTGTGGCGGCTCGACGACGGCCGCGAGCTGCGGCTGCGCGAGTTCGGCACCAAGCAGGCGGCGTGGGTGAAGACGCTGCCTGGCATCGAGGCGGTCGACGCGGAGGAGTCGGTCGCGACGCTCGGGCCGGAGGCATGGCCCGACCCGCCGCCGTTCGGCCCGCTGCTCGCGCACGCGCGCCCGCTGCACACGCTGCTGCGCGACCAGCGCGTGATCGCCGGCATCGGCCGCTCGTGGGTCGACGAGATCCTCTGGCAGGCGAGACTGTCGCCGTTCAAGCGCGGCAAGGATCTGAGCGACGCCGAGGCCGACGCCCTGCGGCAGGCCTCGATCGAGAGCCTCGGCGGCGCGATCGACCACTACGCCGCGACCCTCTCGCTCCCGCTGCCCGACAGACTGCCGCTGCCGCTGAAGGTCCACCGCAGACAGGGCGAGCCCTGCCCCTCCTGCGGCGAGGAGCTGAAGGCCGTCCACTACGAGGACTACACGATCGCCTACTGCCCGCTCGAGCAGACCGACGGCAAGGTGCTGAAGGACCGCCGCATGTCGAGACTGCTGAAGTAGGCCGTATTCTCCGCGGCAGCGTCCGCGAGCAGCGAAAGGCAGCCATGATCGAGACCGGCGAGAAGGCCCCCGAGTTCACCCTCCCCGACCAGGACGGCAACGACGTCAGCCTGTCCGGCTTCGCCGGCAAGACGGTCGTCCTCTACTTCTACCCGCGCGCCGACACGCCCGGCTGCACCACCCAGGCCTGCGGCGTCCGCGACCACCTGCCCAACTACGCCGAGGCCGGCGCCGTCGTGCTCGGCATCTCGCCCGACCCGGTCGCCGACGTGAAGAAGTTCGCCGACAAGTTCGCGCTCGACTTCACGCTCCTCGCCGACGCGGACCACGCCGTCTGCGACGCCTACGGCACCTGGACCGAGAAGTCCATGTACGGCAAGAGATTCTGGGGCGCCCAGCGCGCGACGTTCATCATCGGCTCGGATGGCGTGGTCGCGCACGTGATTCCGAGAGTCTCGCCGAGAACCCATGACGACGAGGTCCTGAAGGCGCTGGAGCAGCTGGCGGCGGCGTAGGGGCACCCCTCCCGGACCTGCTGGCGGAATCGGCTCCGGAAGAGCGGCCTAGGCCTAGTTCCTAGGCGAGCGGGGCCTGAAGGCCTTCCGAAAGCGCTCGCGCGTGATCGGCGAGCCGAGTGAGGTCAGCGAGAGCCTGCGGGTCGCGGCCAGAGAGTGCTCGATCCTGAACTTCGCGCAGCGCTCCCAGTGTTTCGCCCAGATATTCGCGGCGCGGTTTCGTCGGGATCGATCTCGTCGCCGATGCGGATCGCGAAGTCCCAGAGTCCGCATCTGCGGCGATTTCGAGCAACGTGTCGATGTCGGCCATGGGCGGACGTCACCTCGTGACTCTTGGAGCCTGCGACGGTCTTTGCCGGGCCTTAGCTGACTGGCTTGATGTGCCGCACCGTCAGGCCGGGGATGCGTTCGAAGTCGCGGGGGTTGGCGGTCGCGACGGAATAGCCGTGGGCGAGGGCGGTGGCGCCGATCCAGAGGTCGTGGGCGCCGATCGGAGTGCCGGCGGCATCGAGCTGGGCCCAGGCGGCTGCGTGGGCGCGGGCGACGCGGCCGTCGATCGGGATCGGATCGAACGCGGCGAGGATGTGCTCGACGAACGCCTGGCGGCGGGCGCGGATGCGGTCGTCGGCGGCGCGGTGCACGCCATGCAGCAGCTCGCTCTGGGTGATGATGCTGATGGCGCGGTCATCGTCGCCGGTGACAGCGTCGAGACTGCTGCGGCCGCGTTCGATGTCGATCAGGACCGACGTGTCGATCAGGATGGCCACGCGCTGTCCGGCGGGCCAACCTGTGCGCGGGCGCGCGTCACGTCGGAGGCGAAGTCGTCATCGACCGCGGGAGCGCTTGCGAGCAGCTCACGCCAACGCTGCGCGGAGATCGTGCGTCTGCCCGTCGCCGGTCGCAGCTCGGCGATCGGCACGCCGTTGCGGACGATCTCGATCTCCTCGCCGGCGTCGACCTGATTCATCACGGACGAGAACCTGCGTGCGACGTCGGTTGCGGTCAGGCGGACCATACGCCGACCGTATCAGATAAATCTGATCGGCTCAGCGGCCCGCCGCGAACGCCACGCCGCGCTCGACCCAGTCGGCGAGGGCGGCGTCGGCGGCGGTGCCGGCGGGGTCGACGAAGACGGAGCCTCTGGACGGTCTGCCGGTGAAGTCCATCGGGCGGACGTGGGGTTCGTCGAGGGCGGCGTCGGCGGCGTCGGCGCCGAGGCGGACGAGCAGGGCGTCGCCGAGGACCGCGCAGGCGAGTCTGCCGCCGGCCATGAAGGCGAGACCGCCGAACATGCGCCGTTCGGCGATCTCGTCGCGGCCGGCGAGGAGGGCGCGGACGCGGGCGGCAAGCTGCTCGTCGTGGGCCATCGGGACGATTCTCGCGCACGCCGCGGCCGGCTTCCGGGCGCCGCCGGCGCTCAGCTGACGCGGTAGCGCAGGTGGGTGACGCCGACGCCCTCGGAGACGACCGGGTCCGACAGTCTCACCGGCGCTCTCGCCAGCTCGGCGAAGAACGGCACGCCGGTGCCCATCACGACCGGCACGAGGTTGATGTTGAGCGCGTCGAGCAGGCCGGCGTCGAGGCACTCGCGCACGAGCGTCGGCGTCGCGACCGCGACCCATCTGTCGCCGGCGGCCGCCTTCGCCTGCGCGATCGCGCTCTCGACGCCGTCGGTGACGAAGACGAACGAGCCGGGCTCGCCCGGCACCTCGGCCGGCGGCTCGTGCGTGAGGATGAACGCCGGCACGTTCATCGGGTGCCGGCCGCCCCAGGCGTCGGCGAGGTCGTAGTAGCGCCGGCCGCCGACGACCGCGCCGACGTTCTCGATCCCCTCTCTGAGGATCTCGGCGCTCGCCGCGCTGGTGCGGAAGGCGAAGCCGGGCGTGCCGGTCGGCACCTCGACGTCGCCGCCGAAGAACCAGCCGTGCAGCGCGTCCGTGCGGTCGTCGGGGTCAGCGACGAAGCCGTCGAGCGACATCGCCATGTCTGCGATCACCTGGGTCATTGCGGGTCTCCTTGGGGTTGCGCTGCCGGACTGGGAGCAGCCTCCCGCGCGGCGGGCGCGAGAACATCGGCCAGGTGGGTGAGATCGCCCGCGGCCGGCGCATCGGCCACACTGCGGGGTGGTGGAGAGCGGGGTCCTCACATTGGTCGCGGCGGAGCCGGCGATCGTCTCCCAGCACGCGACGGCGGACGACGCGCTGGCGGCGGCGCGGGCGCTGCTGGAGACGTCGCCGGGCGTGCGGATCGGGCTGCAGGCGGCCGGCGCGGGCGGTGCGGGCCGCGCGGCGGCGCTGCGGCGCGCGCAGCGGCTGTGCGAGGCCGCCGGCCCCGGCCAGGTGCTGCTCGGCGCGGCGGGCGCGGCGCTGGTGGGGGAGCCGGCGCTGCTGGAGGATCTCGGCGTCCACCGCCTCCGCGACCTCGGCCCGGCCGAGCGGATCCACGTGCTGCGGGCGGGTGGCGGCGCGGGCGCGGCCGGTGCGCTCGACACGCTCGACGCGACGCCCAACAACCTGCCGGTCCAGCCGACCAGCTTCGTCGGCCGCGGCGGGGAGCTGGCGCGGCTCGGCGAGCTGCTCGGCAGCGCGCGGCTGGTGACCGTCACCGGCCCCGGCGGCTGCGGCAAGACGCGGCTCGCGCTCCACGCCGCCGCCGAGCAGGCCGGGCGCTGGCCCGGCGGCGTCTGGTGGGTCGACCTCGCCGCCGCCGACGACCCGCAGCAGGTGGCCGAGCTGACCGCGACGGCAGCCGGCGTGCTGGTCGAGCCGGTGCAGGGGCCGCTGCGCTCGCTCGTCGCCCAGCTCGCCGAGCGGCGCGCGCTGCTCTGCCTCGACAACTGCGAGCACCTGCGCGACGGCGCCGCCGCGCTCGCCGAGGCGGTCGTCGCCGCCTGTCCCGAGGTGGCGGTGCTGGCGACCTCGCGGATGCCGCTCGAGGTCGGCGGCGAGGCCGTCCACGAGCTGGAGCCGCTTGGGGCGGAGGATGCGATCGCGCTGTTCGCCGAGCGGGCCGCGGGGGTGCGGCCGGGGTTCGCGGGGGTCGCCGCGGAGGTCGGCGTCGCGCCCGTCGCCGAGGACGCCGACGCCGGGGTCGGCGGCGCGGGCGTCGCCGGGGACGCAGACGCCGCCACGGTGCGGACCCTCTGCGCGCGGCTGGACGGGATCCCGCTCGCGCTGGAGCTGGCCGCCGCCTGGCTGCGGACGCTGACGCCGCTCCAGATCGAGCAGGGCCTCGACGATCGCTTCGCGCTGCTCGTGCGCGGCGCGCGCGGGGCGGCGCCGCGCCAGCGGACGCTGCTCGCCTCGGTCGACTGGAGCCATGAGCTGCTCGGCGAGCAGGAGCAGATCGTGCTGCGGCGGCTGGCCGTCTTCCCCGGCGAGCTGCCGCTGGAGGCGGCGCGCGCGGTCTGCGCCGGCGGCGATGTCGCCGCCTCCGACGTGACGCTCGCGCTCGGCCGGCTGGTCGACAGCTCGCTGCTGGTCGCGCGCCACGACGGCGGCGCGGCGCGCTACCGGCTGCTGGAGACGATCCGCGCCTACGCCGCCGAGCGGCTCGGCGAGGCCGGCGAGGCCGAGGCGGCCCGCGACCGCCTGCTCGACTGGGCGCTCGCCTTCGCCGAACGCCTCGCGCCGCTGCTGGAGCGCGACAAGGACGCCTGGCGCGAGCGCGTCGAGGCCGAGCACGACAGCGTCCGCGCCGCGCTGGCGTGGGGGTTGGGGGAGCACGACCCTCGCGGGCGGCGGCTCGCGGCCGAGCTGCCGTGGCTGTGGCACCTCGGCCGCCACGGCAAGGAGGGCGGTGCGGCGCTGCGGGCGGCGGTCGCGCTGGCGCCGCAGGAGCGCTCGCCGCTGCAGGCGCGGCTGCTGTGGGGCGTCGCGCTCGTCGCCGACACGAGCGCGCCGCTCGACGTCGAGTACGACGCCGCCCAGCGCGCGCTGGAGCTGGCGCAGGAGCACGACGACGGCCGCCTGCGCGCACGCTGCCTGGTGCTGGCGGCGGTCGGCCAGTTCTACACCGACTTCGACGCCGCGCTGGAGCTGGCCGCGGCGGCGCGGGCGGCGGCCGAGGTCGTCGGCGACCCGTTCGCGCGCGACGCCTCGCGCGGTTTGGAGGGGATCGTCCTCCACCTGCGCGACCGCCACGACGAGGCCGATCCGCCGCTGGCCGCGACCGCCGCCGCCCTGCTCGCGCGCGGCGACCGCGGCATCGCCGCCACGCTGCTCGCGTTCCGCGCCCACGGCGCGCTCTTCCGCGGCGAGGTCGAGGCGGCGCTCGACGCGGCGCGCGAGGCCGTCGCCGCCGCGACCCCGCTCGCCGACCACCTCCGCGTCGGCATGGCCCGCAGCGCGCTCGCGACCGTGCTCGCCGCCCGCGGCGATGCCGAAGCCGCCGCGGACGTGCTCGCGCCGGTGGTGCGGCTGGTCGAGAGCGCGCGCGATGCGGGCGGCCTCGATGCCGGGGCGACGGCGGGCGGCGGGGCGGGCGCGGATGGTGCGGCGGCGGGCGTGGGCGGTGCGGCGGCGGGCGTGGGCGGTGCGGCGGCGGGCGTGGGCGGTGCGGCGGCGGGCGTGGGCGGTGCGGCGGCGGGCGTGGGCGGTGCGGCGGCGGGCGTGGGCGGTGCGGCGGCGGGCGTGGGCGGTGCGGCGGCGGGCGTGGGCGGTGCGGCGGCGGGCGTGGGC
>NZ_JAUTDN010000004.1 GCF_030646155.1 Conexibacter sp. CPCC 205762 | reverse complement strand
CGCGGGGGCGGTCGCCGGGGCCGGCGTGCCGGTCGCCGCCGCCGGCAGCGTGGCCGCCGCGGGCGCGACGGTCGTCGCCGGCTGCGGCGCGGGCGTCGTCGTGGCGGCGGGCGTCGTGGCCGCCGTCGAGGCGGTCGGCGTGGCCGGCTGGCCGTTGAGGAGCTGGTTGAGCGCGACTGCGAGCGCGGCGGGATCCGTCCCCTCCGCGCTCGGCGTCACGGCATCCGTGACCGCCGGCCGCGACGGGTCGGCGGCAGGGCTTGCGCCGTTGCCGGCCGAGGCGTTCGCGTCGGTCGCGTCCTGCTGCTTCGCGAGGCCTTCCGCAGTGGCGGTCCGGGCCTGCTGGTCGAGCACCGACGCGAACGGATCGCCGCCGGGTGGTGCGGATCTGCCGCCGGTCTTCGGCGGCCCCGCGTTCGCCGGCGGTGGCGCCGCCGGCAGCGGAATGACGAGACTCATGTGATGGATCCCGATCCAGTCGTGGGCAGGGACGTGGTGAAGACGGGGGCGGCGGTCTGCAGGCCGCCGGCGACCGGCTGCGCCGCGGCGGGCGCGACGCGGTACTCGGCCGCGTACTGCTGGACGCGCTGGACGTAGGCCTGCGTCTCGGCGTAGGGCGGCACACCGCCGTATCTGGCGACGGCGCCGGGACCGGCGTTGTAGGCCGCGAGCGCCTTCGTGACGTCGCCGCCGAAGGCGTCGAGCTGCTGCTTGAGGTACTTGGCGCCGCCCTCGATCGACTGCGCGGGGTCGCGCGGGTCGGTCACGCCGAGCGACGCGGCGGTGCCCGGCATCAGCTGCGTCAGGCCGACGGCGCCGGCACCGCTGCCGGCGTTCGGGTTGAAGTCCGACTCGGCGCGGATCAGGCCCTTCAGCAGCGCGGGGTCGAGGCCGTTGCGCTGCGCGGAGGCGATGATCAGGTCGTCGTAGGGGCTCGGCGTGCCGCCGAGCTGGCTGCCGGTCGCGCCGCCGACGGGCGTCGTCGTGAGGCCCCCGCCGATGCCGCCGCCGGCGGCGGGCGCGGCGCCGAGCGCCTGGCCGACGCCGGCCTGCTGGAGCGCGGAGGCGAAGCTGGTGCCGAGCGTCGCGGCGGCGCCCTGCGTGGGCTGCACGCCGTGCGCGCGGGCGACGAGCTGCTGCAGCTCGGCGATGCGGGCGATCGCGGCCTGCGGGCTGCTCGCGAGCGCGCTCGCGGACTCGACGGCGGCGATGCTCACGCGGCTCTCCGGCGGTGCAGGGTCAGCGCGATCTCGTCCATCGCCGCACCTTCGACGCGCGCCAGCTCGCGCGCGTGGTCGAGGCGGCGTCTCTCCTTCAGCCGCTCGAGCGCCTGGCGATCGCGAGCGGCCTCGACCAGCAGGCCGCGACGGTTCTCGACCTCGGCCTCGGACGCCACCAGCTCCTGCTGGCCGAGCGTGCGGTTGCGCTCGACGCGCTCGAGGTAGAGCTGCCGCGCGATCAGGTCCTGGGCGCTCGTCGCGCCGGCGTTGAGATCGCGCTGCTTGTCGCGCGCGGCGTCGAGCTCGACGCCGGTCTCGCGCAGGCGGGCCTCGCAGGCGCCGCGCCGCGTCATCGCGCCGGCCAGCTCCTGCTTGGCGAGGTCCTCGCTGCGCTCGCGCAGTGCGCGCACGCGCTCGAGGCGGAAGGTGAACTGATTCACGACCCGGTAGTCGGCCGGTCCGCGAGAACATTCACCCCCTGGACGTATGTATGACCGCACGGTGACGCGACCCGCCCCGCGGGTGTCCGGGAACGACGACGCGCCCGCGCGGCGAAGGCCGGGCGGGCGCGTGCAGGAGCAGCCGCGGGTGCGCGGCTAGAGGTTCAGCGGGCCAGGTATCGCCGGGTCGCCCTCGGCGCCAGGCATCTCCGCCTGGGCGGCGGCCGCGCCGGCGCCGGCGGGATCGCCGAGGCCGAACTCGCCGATGCGGGCGGCGATGTCGAGCAGCAGCGCGTCCGCCTGCGCGGCGGTCGTCGCGTCGGTGACGGCCTGCTTGAGGAAGCGGTCGATCTGCGGGCGCAGCGCGATCGCGGCGTCGACGGTCGGGTCGGTGCCGGACTGGTAGGCGCCGATCGCGATCAGGTCTTCCTTCTCCTTGTAGGCCGCCATCAGCTGGCGGACGGCCTGACCGGCGGCGCGCACCTCGGGCGAGACGACCTCGCCGACCAGGCGCGAGACCGACTGCAGCACGTCGATCGCCGGGTAGTGCGAGGCGTGCGCGAGCGCGCGCGTCAGCACGACGTGACCGTCGAGGATCGAGCGGACCGCGTCGGCGATCGGCTCGTTCATGTCGTCGCCGTCGACGAGCACGGTGTAGAGACCGGTGATCGACCCTCTCTTGGCGGTGCCGGAGCGCTCCAGCAGCCGCGGCAGCTGCGCGAAGACGGAGGGCGTGTAGCCGCGCGTCGCGGGCGGCTCGCCGATGGCCAGGCCGACCTCGCGCTGGGCCATCGCGAAACGCGTGACCGAATCCATCATCAACATGACGTCCTTGCCCTGATCGCGGAAGTGCTCCGCGATCGCGGTCGCCGTGAACGCCGCCTTGATGCGCACGAGCGCCGGCTGGTCGGAGGTCGCGACGACGACGACCGAGTGGGCGAGCGCGTCGCCGAGGTCGCGTTCGATGAACTCCTTCACCTCGCGACCGCGCTCGCCGACGAGCGCGATCACGTTGACGTCGGCGGTCGTCGAGCGGGCGATCATGCCCAGCAGCGACGACTTGCCGACGCCGGAGCCGGCGAAGATGCCGAGGCGCTGACCGCGGCCGCAGGGGACGAGCGAGTCGAGCGCGCGCACGCCGAGGTCGACGCGCGTGTCGATGCGCGGGCGCTCGAGCGGGTCGGGCGGAGAGGCGTTGGCGGAGCGGGGGCGCCCGCCGGTCGCGCGCGGCATCCCGTCGATCGGTCTGCCGAGGCCGTCGATGACGCGCCCGAGCAGGTCGTCGCCGACGCGGATGCGGAACGGCGAGCCGGTCGCGCGGGTGGTCGTCGCCGGGCCGATCCCGTGCATCTCGCCGAGCGGCATCAGCAGCGTCCGCTGGCCGCGGAAGCCGACGACCTCCGCCGGCACCGGCGGATGGCCGCGGTCGCCGTTGACCATGCAGATCTCGCCGACCTCGGCCTGCATCCCGGTCGCCTCGACGACGAGGCCGATCAGGTCGCTGACGCGGCCGTGGCGGCGGGCGAGGTCGCTCGCGCGCAGGACGGTGCCGATGTGCGACAGCGTCGCGCCGACGTCCTCGCCGACGACGTTCGCGTCGGGAATCTGGTCCTCGGGCGACATCGCTACTCGCCCAGCTCCAGCTCGACCAGCTCACGCGCGCGCACGAGCTGCGTCGCGACCTGGGCGTCGATCTGGCCCTCCTCGGTCCGCACCATCGCGCCGCCGGTCGTGATGCGGCGCTCGGCCTGCACCTCGCAGTGCTCGATCCCGCCGAGGTTGGTGATGAACGAGTCGACCGCGTTGCGGACGGTCTCGAGGTCGGCGGGGTTGACGAGGATCGTCACGCGGCGGCGCTCGGAGAGGCGGCGCAGCGCGCCGCGCACGACGTCGACGATCCGCTCGGAGTCGACCGCGAGCGCGCCGGCGACGATCTTCTCGGCCAGCTGCAGCGCCAGCTCGATCGAGTCGCGCTCGACCTGCGCGGCGGTCGCGCCGCGCACCTCGTCGACGCCGGCGATCGCCTGCTGGAGCGCGGCCGCAGCCGCCTCCAGCCCCGGGCGCGCCTCGGCCAGCGCGGCGGCATGACCGTCCGCGTAGCCCTCCTGGCGCGCCGTCTCGCGGATCCGCTCGGCCTCGGCACGCGCCTCGGCGATCGGATCCTCCAGGTCTCTCAGCGCGATCGGTCTCGGCGGCTCCAGCGGCCGGAACGTGTACGCGGAGACGTCGGCGAACGCCTCAGACAATGGTGTCGCTCCCGCCACGGCCGATCACGAGCGCGCCGGCGTCCTCGAGCCGGCGGACGATCGCGACGATGCGACCCTGCGCCTCCTCGACCACGCGCTTGCGCTGCGGCGGCATGTAGTCCATCTCCTCGCGCAGCAGCGTCGCGCCGCGATCGGACATGTTCGCGAGGATCCGCTCTCTGACCTCCTCGTCGACCGCGCGCAGGGCGAGCGCCAGATCTCTCTGGTCGGCCTCGCGCAGCACGAGCTGGATCGAGCGGTCGTCGAGCTTGGCGATGTCCTCGAAGACGAACAGCAGCCGGCGGACCTCTTCGCCGAGCTCGGCGTCACGCTCGGTGAGCGTGTCGAGCACGTTGCGCTCGGTCGGCCGGTCGGTGTAGTTGAGGATCTCGGCGAGCGACTTGACGCCGCCCTGGGAGCTGTACTCCTGCTGGACGACGGAGGCGAGCTTCTGGCGCATGACGCCCTCGATCTCCTTGACGACGTCCGGCGGGGTCTCGCTCATGCGCGCGATCCGCAGCGCGATGTCGGCCTGCTCCTCCTCCGGCAGGTGCGCCAGCACCTGCGCCGCGAGGGTCGTGTGCAGGTTCGCGATCACGAGCGCGATCGTCTGCGGCGCCTCGGCGCGCAGGAAGGTGACGATGTGCTCCGGCGGGGTGCGGCGCAGGAACTCGAACGGCCGCATCTCGATCACGGTCGAGAGCCGGCCGATGATCTCCGCGGCGCGCTCGGGGCCGAGCGCGCGCTCGAGCACCTCGCGCGCGTAGTCGACGCCGCCGGCGGCGAGCGAGTCGTACGCCTGCACCGTCGCCACCAGCTCGTCGAAGACGAACTCGACCGACTCGTAGTCGATCTGGTTCATCTTCGCCATCTCGAGCGAGAGCGCCTCTATCTCCTCGTCGCGCAGATGCTTGAAGATCTCGGCGGCCTTCTCGGGGCCGAGCGCGACGAGCAGGACGGCCGCCTTCTGGCGCCCTCTCAGGCGCACCTGCGTTCTCTGCGGCAGGCGCCGCGGCGCCGGCATCACGCCGTTCTCGCCGACCGCGGGCGCGGACGGGTCGTTCGCCGCTGGAAGTTGGATCGCCATGACCGCCTAGTCCTCCTGCATCCACGCGCGGACGTGCTGCGCGACGCGCTCCGGGTCGCGCTCGACAAGCTCCTCGACCTGCATCCGCGCCGGGTTCTCGGGCGATCTGAGCGGCAGCACCTGGGTCGGCGCGACCGGCTGCGGCATCGGCTCCAGCTCAGCCAGCGGACGCGGCGTCTCGATCTCGTTGAGCCAGGTCGGCTCGGCGCCGAGCGCCTCGTTCTCGCGCTTGCGCAGCTGGCGCGTGACGAGCGCGAGGAAGACGAGCGCGGCCATGCCGAGCAGCGCGTATCTGGCGTAGTCCCAGATCTTGTCGACCGGGTTGGCCGCCTCCGGTCTCGGCAGCGGCGCGAAGTCGACCTGGCCGAGCGTCAGCACGTCGCCGCGCTGCGTGTCGATGCCGGCGGCCGCCATCACGGCGTCTCTGACCTGCGGCAGCATCGCGGCCGGGATCGATCTGTCGATCAGGACCGCGACCTGCTGTCTGGTGATCGCGCCGGGCGCGACTCTCGTGCGCGTGAAGGTTCTGTTGACGGCGAAGTTCTGGTCCTCGGTCTCGCGTCTGTAGTCCGAGTCGCCGCCGCCCTGCTGGGCGTAGCCGGGGATGTTGCCGGCGGTCCCGGCCGTGCCGCCCGCTCTCGCGCCTCTGCCGACGAGCGACTCGACCTCGGTTCTTCTCGTGACGGGCGTGCCGTCTCTGCCGTAGACGAGTCTGTCCTGCGTCGCCTCGTTGGCGTCGAGGTCGGCCTTGACCTGGACCTCGGCGAGGCCGGGGCCGAGCGTGCGAGCGAGCATCGCGGTCAGGTCGGCGGCGGTCGCCTGGTTGTAGCGCGCCTCGATCGCCTGCTTCGTCGTCGCGCCGCCGGCGCCGCCGCTGGCGGAGTTCGGCCACAGCATCGTGCCGGAGCTGTCGGTGATCGTGACCTTGTCGTTCTTGAGGCCGGGGACCGAGTTGGTGACCAGCTGCGCGATGCCGCGCACCTGCCCCTCGTCGAGACCGCCGCTCGCGCCCGACAGCAGCACGGCCGCGGTCGCGGGGCTGGTGTTCTCGGCGAACAGCTGCGCCTCTCTGTCGGGCAGCACGAGCTGGACCTGGGCGCCCGTGACGCCGTCGACCTGCTCGATCGTCTGCGCGATCTCGCCTTCGAGCGCGCGCTGGTAGTTGACCTGCTGCTGGAAGTTCGAGGTGCCGAGCTTCTGGTCGTCGAGGATCTTGTAGCCGTCCTTGGTGCTGGCGGGGACGCCGGCGGTCGCGAGCGCGATCCGCGCCTGCGCCGTCTGATCCTTCTGGACGGCGAGCGCGGTGCCGTTGTTCTGCAGCTCGTAGGCGATGCCTCTCTGGTCCAGCGCGGAGGTCACCTCGCCGGTCTGCTTGGGGTCCATGCCGGTGAGCACGGTCGTGTAGCTCGGCGCGGTCGCGATCCGGAACAACACGAAGAGGACGATGACGATCGCCAGCGCTCCGACTCCGAGCACGATCTTGCCGCGGGTCGAGAGGTTGGCGAGCAGGGCGCGTGAGGGCATTGATCAGAGGGAGGTGATCAGAGGGAAGGCGAGATCAGATCTGGGTGCGGAAGATCTCGGTGAGGGCTTCGGACCCTCTGGTGCGGATCTGGCCCGCGAACTGCATCGCCATCTGCGCCTTCTCGACGGCCATGACGGCGGTCACCGGGTCGGTCGCGGTGCCGTCGGCGAGCGACTGGCCCTGCACGGCGGCGTTGGTCTGCAGGTCGCTGAGCTTGCCGATCTCGTTCGAGAGCAGCTTGCCGAATCCTCCGCCGTCGACGCCGCCGACGCCCTCGACGGAGGGATCCTGGAAGTTTGCGCCGGGCAGCTGCGTGACGTCCGGCGTCTGCCACTGGTCGGTGAGGCCGGCGACCATCGAGGGATCGATCGCAGCGATCATCTGAGCAGCTCCAGCGTCTTCGTGAACATCTGCTTGGCGGACTGCATGGAAGTCACATTCGCCTCGTAGGAGCGGGAGGAGCTGATCAGGTCGACCATCTCCGTGACGGGGTTGACGTTCGGCATCGCGACGTAGCCCTGCGCGTTCGCGTCCGGATGGCTGGGGTCGTAGACGAGCCGCGTCGAGGTCGCGTCCTCGACGATGCCGCCGACCTCGACGCCGCGGCTGGACTGCGTCTCGCGGACGCCGCCGATCGCGCCGGTCAGGACGGTGCCGAAGCTGTCGCCGGCCGGCTGCAGGACGACCTGCTTGCGCAGGTACGGGCCGCCGTCGGCGGTGCGCGTCGTCTGCGCGTTGGCGAGGTTCTCCGCGGTCACGTCCATCCGCAGGCGCTCGGCCGTCAGGCCGGAGCCGGCGATGTCGATCGCGTCGAAGAGGCCCATCAGCGGACACCCATCGCGATCTGCATGATCGTGTTGCGGGCGCCGAGCACCTGCACGAGCGCCTGGTACTCGAGCGTGTTCTTGGCGAGCGTGGCCGACTCCTGGTCGGCGTCGAGGCCGGAGCCGTCGGCGCGGACCGTGCGGGTCGGGTCGGTCGACGGGCGGAAGCTGACCTCGGTCGGGTCGACGCCGGACGCCTGCGCGCTCTTGAGCGCGCTGTGGAAGTCGAGGTCCTGACGCTGGTAGCCCGGCGTGTTGATGTTCGCCAGGTTGTTCGTCAGCAGCTCCTGACGCATCGAGGCGCCGCGCATGGCGGTCTCGAGCGCAAGCTGGGTGCTGTCGAAGAGGCTCATCGGGTCGAGGGTCCTTTCCTGCCGTCCGTGGGAGTCGGTGGACCCCCCTCCATGAGGGTCTTCACGCGAGAACATCGGCCGGTCACGGCGGTACTTGAGTGGTGAATCGGCGTGACGGGCTCAGCCGGCGGCTTCGAAGGCGCCGCGGGCCGGGCGCTGGTCGCCGTAGCCGCGTGCGGTGCGACGGCCCTGCTCGACGAGGCCGAGCGAGCGCTTCGTCTCGGCGACGCGCGTCGCCAGCTCGAGCGTGATCCGCTCCTGCAGCGCGGCGGCGCGCGCCAGCGGCGGAGCGGCCTCCGACGGCGGCCGGCCGGGCAGCGCGGCGACGACCGAGTCGCGCTCCATCAGCAGCGCCGACAGCGCCTGCGCGTCGAGCTCCTGCTCGATCACGAGCGCCAGCTCCTGCTCGGCGAGCGCGGCGAGGCGCTCATACGGCTCGAGCGTGCTCACGCGCGCGCCGCCTGCGGCGCGGAGGCGACCTGATCCCAGGCGTCGCGCAGCTCGCCCAGCAGCTCGCTGACCTTGTCGAGCTTGTCGGCGTCCTGTTTCATGCGGGCCTCGCCGATCAGCCGCTGGCAGAAGATGTAGATCGACTCCAGCTGGAGGGCGATCTCGCCCTGGCTCATGTCGAGCGTCGCGAGCAGGTGATCGATGATCGCCTCCGCGCGGCGGAGCCGCTCATGCGACGTCTGCACGTCGCCACTGCGCATCGTGACCGCGGCCTGGTAGAGGAAGCGTCTGGCGCCGTCATAGAGCATGACGACGAGCCGCTCCGGGGGCGCGGTCAAGACCGCGCTCTCACGATAGGCCTGCGGCGATGCCGCGAGATGGGTGCTCATGGGCCTTCCGGGTTCGAGGGACAACATGGGGCCCGATCGGGGTCCCAGTCCGGGTGATCGACGGCGGCGCGGCGAGATTTAGCGGCTGGACCTTCGGACGACCGCCAATGTGCAGCGAAGAGGAGCTTTCGTCAGCTTTCCGACCACCTCGCCGCAGCCTTGAACGTCCGTTAACGGGCGGCGCCGGCGGGCCGCTGGAAGCGGTCCGCCGGCGCGCGCTGCCGAAACGGGTGCGGCTTACTTGGAGAGGCCGGCGAGCTGCCCGGAGAGCCACTGGCTCTGCGTCTGGCTCTTCGACATCGCCACTTCCAGCGCGGTGAACTGCGCCTGCAGCGATCTCTGGCGCAGGTCCAGGCGCGCATCCATCTGCGCCATCTGCGATCTCAGCACGCGCAGCTCGTCGTCGGCGCCGGTGACGCGGGCGTCGAGCATGCCGCCCGACTTGACCTGCTCGTTGATCAGTCTCTCGAAGTCGCGCGCGAAGCCGCCGGCGCTGTTGACGCCGGCCAGCAGCGTGCGGACGCCGTTGGGGTCGTTCGTGAGCGCGTCGGAGAGTCTTCTCGTGTCGAGCGTCAGCTTGCCTCTGAGCGTGTCGGCCGAGGTCGTCGACGAGATCGCACCGGTCGTGATGCCGATGTCGGTGAGCGATCTGAGGCCTCTGACGGTGCCCGCGACCTCGGTGTAGATCGCCTGGCGCATCGTCGTCAGCATGTCGTTCAGCTGGCGGTCGGCGTAGAGCGAGCCGGCCGTCTTCTGCGTCGACAGGCGCGAGTCGGCGACGCCGTTTCTGATGTCCTCCTGCGAGCGCGGATCCGGCACCGGTCTCTCGTCGAGCTTGGTGCGGATCATCTCGACCGTCGCGTTGTACGCGTCGACGAACGCCTGCACCTTTCTCGTGATCGCGTCGGTGTCGGCGCCGGGCGCGCCGACCGTGACGGTGACCGGGCCGGAGGTCGTCGTGAGCGCCTTCAGCGTCACGGTGACGCCGGCGACGGCGTCTCTGACGATGTTGCTGGAGGAGGTTCTGCTGACGCCGTCGACCGTGTAGATCGCGTCTCTGCCGGCGCGCTCCAGCGATCTGTCCTCCGTCAGCACGCCGGCGTTGCCGCTGACCTGGATGAAGGCACCGCCGTCGGCGCCGCTCTGGCGTCTGGAGAGCACGATCGTGCCGTCGGAGGTGGCCGCGGCGTAGACCTCGGCGTCTCTGTCGGTGTTGATCGCGGTCGCGACGTCCTGCGCCGTCGCGCCGGCTCTGATGACGGTGTCGTGACCGCCGATTCTGATCGTCGTGTCGGCCGCAGGCGCGGTGTACGCGAACGTCCGCTGCGCCGCGTTGGCGAGCTGCTGGACCTCGATCTGGTACCCGCCGACGCCGGCGCCGTTGGTGGAGGAGACCGACACCTTCGTCGCGTCGCTGGACTCGACCGCCTGCGTCTGCTGGAACAGCGTGACGGAGCGCAGGTCAGCCGCCGCCGTCTGCAGCGTCTTCAGCTGCGTCTGGAAGTTCTTGAGCAGCGCCTGTCTGGTCTGGATCAGCGTCTGCTTGGTGTCGAGGAGCGTGCGCGGCTGCTTCTCGATCGCCATCAGCTGGGCGATGATGGACGTGGTGTCGAGGCCGGACGCGAGGCCTCCGATACTCATGGTCGACATCAGTCGAAAGTTCCTCCGGTAGCGACGTCGAGCAGTCTGCTCGGCGGAATCGTGCGCAACAGCTTGCCTTCGAGGTCTCGCACCTCGATCGTCATACGGCCGGTGTCGGCGTCCTGCGCGAAACGCAGCTCACGTCCGTCGGCACGAAGTCTCTGGTAGGCGCGGGAGGCCGCGTCCATCGCCGCGAGCACCTCCGGCGGCGGGCTCGCCGGGATCTCGCCGATGTGCGCCGTGTCACGCCCGCTGGGAGCCGTGCGCGATTGGCGCTGCAACGACGAAGCTTCGTCGTAGGCGCGATAGCTGCTCGGTCCGACTGGCGCGACGTCCAGGTTCATGGGCGTGTCCTCCAGGCGCCCACCCCCCGGTGGAACGCCGTCTCCTTTACGGTCAACCCCCGTGGTCGGACGCGCCGCGACGGGCTTGAGACCGCCTGGACAGGCGTACGAGCGCTGACCGCTACGCGGCCAGCGGCTCGAGCCGTGCGAGCGCACGCGCCGCATCGGCGTTCTCCGGGTCGAGCGAGCGGGCCTCGCGGGCGAAGTCGAGCGCCTCCTCGGTCATCCCCTGCGCCGCGGCGACCTGCGCCAGGCCCAGCAGCGCGGGCACGTCGGGCTCGCGCTCGCAGACGGTCAGCCACTCCTCCGCGGCGGAGGCGAGGAAGCCGCGCCGCAGGTACATGCCGGCGAGCAGCTCGCGGCGCACGCGCGGCGCGACCGGCGTCCGCTCCAGCAGCGGTGCGAGCAGGCCGAACAGCTCGACCTCCTGGACCCGCAGCAGCGCCTCGAGGATCACGTCCAGCAGCTTCACCGCGGCCGCCGGCAGCGGCGTCGCGTCGCGCTCGCCGCGGGCGGCGGCGAGCCAGGCCGAGAACAGCTCGCGGTCGCCCTCCTGCAGCTCGGCGCCGCGCGCGAGGATCGCCGCCGCGCCGTCGAGGTCGCCGCCGGCCAGCCGCGCGAACAGCTCGCTGCGGCGGGCGGTCGGCGCCAGCGGATCGGCGTCGGGGACGCCGGCGGCAGCGGTCGCCGCCGCGTCCCAGCCGCGCATCGACAGCAGCGCGTCGGCGAGCGCGATGCGGCCGCGGGCGCTGCCCGGCTGCTGCTCGACGACGCGCTCGAACTGGGCCGCCGCGGCGGAGACCTCGCCACGCTCGATCAGCGCCGTGCCGAGCATGAAGCGGATCGTCGCGGTGACCGCCTCGACGCGCTGCTCGACCTGCGCGACGACGACGTCGGCCGGCGCGCCGGTCGCCAGCAGCGCGGTCGCGTACGGCAGCACGAGGCCCTGGAAGCCGGGGAACTCGGCGAGGCCGGCGTCCAGCAGCGCGAGCGCATGCGCGCCGTCGCCGCGCTCCAGCGCGATCTCCGCCAGCGCGATCGTCGGGCGGTAGCTGCCCGCTCCGAGCGTGGCCGAGTAGCTGCTGCTGGCGTCGCCCAGCTCGAGGCAGCGCTCGTAGCGGGCGATCGCCTCCTCGACGCGACCGAGCGAGTAGAGCGCGCCGGCCTGCTCGAAGACGAGGTCGGTGAAGTCGGGGTAGCGCTCGAGCTGGCGCTCGGCGAGCGCGATCGCGTCCTGCTCGCGGCCGCAGGCGCGCAGCGTCGTGACGTGACGGCGGGCGAGCGCCGGCAGGTAGCCGCCGCTGCCGCCGTCGGGCTCGGCCGCGAGCAGCTCGGCGGACCGCTCGAACTCCGCCAGCGCGCGCTCGACGGCGCCGAGCGAGAAGTACTCGGCGCCGATGTTGAAGTGCATGAAGGCCGAGTCGTCGCCCTCGTCGCGCTGGCGCTCCAGCAGCTCCAGGTTGCGGCGCGACTTCTCCTTCGCGTCGCGCACGGCGCCGAGGTAGCCGAAGTGCTCGATCCGCACCGGCGCCGTCGCGATCCGCTCCGGCAGCTTCGCCGGCAGCTTGTCGAGGATCTGCTCGTGCAAGCGGCCGCTGTAGCGGTACTCGGGCCGCGTGCGGAACAGCCGCAGCGTCGTGTGCGTCGTCGAGCTGCCCTCGTCGAGCTCGCCGGTGTGGTTGATCTCGGAGACGTAGAAGGCCTCGCGCCAGGTCTGCCCGAGCGCCGCGCGCAGCTGCGCGACGTCGTCGGCGACGAGCACCTCGTCGGCGTCGAGCACGAGCATCCAGTCGCAGCTGGCGGCGTCGAGGCCGACGTTGCGGGCCTCGGAGAACGAGCCGGTCCAGGGGAAGCGCAGGACGCGCGCGCCGAACGACTCGGCGATCTCGACGGTGCGGTCGCTGGAGCCGGTGTCGACGAGGACGATCTCGTCGACGGCGGGCGCCGCCGCGGCGAGGCAGCGCGGCAGCATCTCCTCCTCGTCCTTGACGATCATGCAGAGCGAGAGCGTCTTGCCGGCGGCCGGATGCGCCCGCTCGGCGACGCGCAGCGCCCGCGGCGCCAGCTCGCCGAGCACGGCCGGATCGGCCTGCTGCGGCACGCGCCGGCGGCCGATCGTGGCGGCGAGCCCGTCGGCCGCGGCGGTCAGCGAGCCGTCGAGCCGCAGCGCGGCCTCGAACAGCGCCTGCGCCGCGCCGCAGCTGGACAGCAGCCGCAGCAGCGCGCCGGCCTGGCTCAGCAGCACCGGCTCGCGCGGCTCCTGCTCCAGCAGCGTCAGCAGCTCGCGCGTGGCGGCGAGCTGGAGCGGCCGCGCCTGCTCGGGCGTGTCGCGCCCGGCGGCGTCGATCGCCGCCTGCGCGAGGTCGCGGCGGGTGCGGTAGCGCTCGTGCGTGCTGAGCTCCGCGGCGGCGGAGAACAGCGCGAGGTAGCCGGCGACGTCGCCGCGCTCGATCAGGCGCTGCGCCGTCGGCACAGAACTGGTGGTGCGGCCGGTTGCCATGAGCGATCTACCTCCGGAGGGGCGCTCTCGAGTCGGACGGAACGGACGCTCATGTCATCGGCAGCGGCGCGTGCGACCTGAGCCGTCCGCCCCGTCGCCCTTGGAGAAGTCCCCGCAAACCCTGGGTTTTGGCGAGCGCACATACGCCAGCGCGTCTATCGGCAGCTAAACCCCATCACACGGATCAGTGGACGTATGTTGGACGTTTGGTACCTCAATCGGGCTATCCAGGTCGCGTTCTGGATGTCCGATACCAGCCGCGCAGCCCCCAACCGCAAAGCAGTCCCTCGAACCCCCAGGAAGGCACCGGAGCATGAAGCTCGACACGAGGCGTCACCAGCGGATCTCCGCTGAGGATGCGCTGGCGCTGTGGCGGCAGTACAAGGAGAGCGGCGATCGCGCCGTTCGCGATCGTCTGGTCCTGACGTTCGCGCCGATGGTGAAGTACATCGTCTACAAGAAGGTCCGCGAGATCCCCGCTCGCTGCGAGGTGGAGGACTTCATCTCCTGCGGCCTCGAGGCGCTGATCCACTCGATCGAGCGCTACGACCCGGAGAAGGGCGCGACGCTGGAGCAGTTCGCGTGGACCCGCATCCACGGCGCCGTGCTCGACGAGCTGCGCCGCCAGGACTGGGCGCCGCGTTCGCTGCGCCGCTGGGAGCGCGACATCAACCAGGCGCGCGAGCACTTCATCGGCGTCCACGGCCGGCGGCCCTCTCGCGAGGAACTGGCAGGCGCACTGGGCTCGACGGTCAGCGAGCTGCGCGCCCGCGAGGACGAGATCGTCGCCTCCGACGTGACCTCGCTCAACACGCTCGTGCTCAGCGACGACGAGACCGCGATCGAGCGCATAGACACGCTCGTCAGCGAGGATCGCTTCGCCGACCCCGAGCACCACACCGCCCGTGACGAGGCGAAGATGCGCTTCCGCGCCGCCTTCGAGCGGCTGCCGCGGCGCGAGCGCGAGGTCGCGGTGCTGCTGTACGTGAAGAACCTCACGCTGCGCGAGATCGGTGGAATCCTCGGTGTCTCCGAGAGCCGCGTCTGTCAGATCCACGGACAGCTGAAGCGGATGCTCAGAGAAGAGCTGTCCGCCGACTCCGTCCTCTTCAGCGAGGTCGCGTAGGCCTCGTCGCCTCGCCCCGGCTCGCCGCCTCCGCGTCGAGCCGGTCCAGCCAGTCGAGCGATTCGGCGACCGCATGCCACAGCGGTTCGGGAAGGTCGCCGAGCGCCAACTGGTCCAGCGCCTGCGAGAGCACGCGGTCGGGGGACTGGCGCTCTTCAGGCATAGACGTCGAGTGGTTGACGTCGCGGCGCGACCGCGACGTCGGCCGGGCGTCCGATCCGCGCTTCGAGCGCCGCGCGCAGCTGCTGCGAGCGCTGCGCGCCCAGCGCCACCGCCTCCGGCGCCAGCAGCACCCGCACCCGCGTCGCGGCCGCGTCCTGTGAGACGTGCAGCTCGACCTCGCCCAGCGCCGGCAGTCTCAGCCGCAGCGCGACGGCCTCCTCCTCGCCGCCGGCAGCCCCGCCGCCGCGGCCCGTGCGCCGCTCCACCAGCGCGATCGCGCGCCCGCCCGGCAGGTTCACCTCCGCCGGCGCCGGCGGCTGCAGCGTCGCGGCCGCGTGCTGCGCCTCGCGCGGCGGCGCGATCTGCATCAGCAGCCGCTCGTTGGTCGACTCTCTGACGACCAGCCGCAGCCGGTCGCCCGGTCTCACGTCCTCCGGCAGCTCGGCGGTCAGGATCGCGCCGGCGAGGTTGATGATGCCGACGTTCTGCGGCCCGCGCTCGATCACGCTCGCCATCAGCGAGCGGCCGGGGATCAGCGCCAGGTCGGGCGCGGCGGCCCGCAGCAGCATGGCGTTGACGGCGATCTGCACGCGCTCAGGGTAGCCCGCGCGGCGGCGGCGCAAGCGGCCCGTCCAGCGCCTGTCCAGCCGTGCTCAAGACCGCGGCCGAGCCGCCGATCACCCGGGTCAATGGAACGTGGTCTCTACATCGCGGCGTCCGGGATGATCGCCGAGCAGATGCGGCAGGACGCGATCGCGAACGACCTCGCGAACGCCTCGACGCCCGGCTACAAGGCCGATCGCGTCACGCAGTCGAGCTTCCCGGAGCTGCTGCTGTCGAACACGACGACCGGCCAGGTCGTCGGCCCGCTCGGGACCGGCGCCTACGCCGACTCGATGGTGACCAACCTCGCCCCGCAGGCGACGCGCGTCACCGACGAGCCGCTCGACCTCGCGATCGCGGGCGAGGGCTTCTTCGGCGTGCAGACGCCGCAGGGCGTCCGCTACACCCGCAACGGCCAGTTCGGCACCTCCCCGCAGGGCCTGCTGATCGACCAGAACGGCAACCAGGTGCTCGGCAGAGGCGGCGGACCCGTCCGCGTCGCGGCCAACGGCACCGTCGCCGCCGACGCGGTCGGCGTCTTCAGAGTCGGCGGCGCCAGAAAGGAAGGCGACAACTATTTCACCGGCGCCGCCGCCGGCCAGGCCGACGGCCAGGTGCAGGTCGGCGCGCTGGAGGGCTCGGGGATCGACCCCGCCCGCGTGATGGTCGACATGATCGCCTCCTTCCGCGCCTACGAGGCCGGCCAGAAGACGATCCAGACGATCGACGACACGCTGCGCCGCACCGCGACGCAGGTCGGCAACGCCACCGGCGGCTCGGTCTAGCGCCGCAGCCGCCTCAGCGGTAGAGCTGGATCTCGCTGATCTTGACGTTGTCGCCGCCCGGCGGCAACGCTGTGATCCACAGCAGCACGTGGCGTGCCTCCTGGCCCGCGCTGTCGAGGTCGATCGCCTGCTTGGCGCCGACTCTCGTCGCCGCCGCGACTCTTCTCCAGGCCGGGTCGTCGATCGACTCCGGCACGTCGCCGGCGGTGATGTAGACCTCGGCGGTGAAGCCGGGCGTCGGCGTCTTGACGACCATCCGCCGCAGCACCGCACCGGGCGAGACGTCGACGGTCAGGCCGACGCCGTCCTTCTGCAGGTCCCGCGCCTCGTACGTCTCGGTGCTCCAGAAGGTCGACGGGTTCTTGTCGACCGCCGCGGCCGTCTCCTCGGCGTGCTCAGTCCTGTCGCCCTCGGGGTCGTAGTCTCTGGCGCCGTCGCTCTTGAGGCTGATCTCGCGCAGCTGCTCGACCTGGCCCTCTCTGCCGACGCCGGTCGCGCGCTCGCCGCTGGTCCCGGTCCCTCTCTCGCCTCTCAGCACGACGAGCACGATCACGGCGATCGCGGCGATCACCGCGACCAGCGCCAGCAGCGCGATCCACTCCGGTCTGCGGACGCGCAGCGGAACGCGCTTGCGGGCGCGCCGCGGCAGCGTTCTGATGACGGCCGTCGCCTCGCCGGTCGCGCTGCCGGAGCGGGCCGTCTCGAGCGCGAGCACGTCCTCGAGGTCGGCGATCAGCTCCTCGTCGCTGCGGTAGCGGTCGCGCAGGTCCTTCGCCGTCGCACGATCGATCACCGCCGCCAGCGAGGCCGACGCCTCCGGCCGCAGGACGCGCACGTCGGGGATCTCCTCGCGCACGTGCTGCATCGCGACCGCGACCTGGTTCTCGCCTCTGAAGGGGACCTGGCCGGTCAGCATCTCGTACAGCACGACGCCGAGCGAGTAGAGGTCGGACTGGCCCGAGACGTCGTGGCCGAGCGCCTGCTCGGGCGAGACGTAGTCGGTCGTGCCGAGCACGCGGCCGTCCTGCGTCAGGCCGTCCTCGTCGAGCGTGCGGGCGATGCCGAAGTCGGTGACCTTGGCGCTGCCCTCCTCGTCGATCAGGACGTTCTGCGGCTTGACGTCGCGGTGGACGATGTGGCGCGCATGGGCGGCGCCGAGCGCGCGCGCGATCTCGATCGCGTAGGCGACCGCCTCGCCGACCGGCAGCTGGCCGAGGCGGCGGATCCGCTCCTTCAGCGTCTCGCCCTCGACGTACTCGAAGACGATGTAGGGGCGCCCATGGTCCTCGCCGGCGTCGATCACGCCGACGATGTGCGGGTGCGACAGCTGCGCGACGGCGCGCGCCTCGCGCCGGAAGCGCTCGAGCTGGTCGGAGTCCGACGCGATCTCGCGATTCATCAGCTTGATCGCGACCTGCCGCTCGAGCGTCTCGTCGAGCGCGCGGTAGACCGTCGACATGCCGCCGGTCCCGATCCGGGCCTCGAGTCGATAGCGGTCGTTCAGCAGCGTTCCGAGCAGCGTGCTCACTACCCCCACATTACGACGTGCGAGCGTCGAGTCCGGCCCTGGGACGGAGATTTCGTCGCGCGGGCGCGCCCTACGCTCTCTTCGCCCGTCTCGGCAGCGGCGGGAGGTCGCCGGCCGTCGCCGCCGCCTCGTTCTCCTGCTTGACCGCCGCCCAGATCTCCTCGCGGTAGATCGGGAGCGACTTCGGCGCGTCGATGCCGAGGCGGACCGTCTGGCCGCTGACCTCCATCACCGTGACGATGATGTCGTCGCCGAGGACGATCTTCTCGCCCGGCCTCCGGGTGATGATCAGCACGACGGTTCCTCCTTGGAAGCGGGTGTCCGACCCGGCTCCGAGCTGCTTCAGGCGGCGCGATCCGCGGCGTCGGCCGCCTTCTCCGCGAGCTCGCCGAACAACGGCGCGCGCAATGGTGCCTCGGCCACCTGGTTGATCACCTGGTGACCGCGGCCCTCGGAGATGACGATCGGCGCACGCAGGTTGGCCGTGAAGTCCTCGAGCTGGTCGCTTGCACGAACGGTGACATAGATGTCGGTCGCGGTGAGCTGCGGCAGGCCGAGCCGCTCCCGCTCCTCGTCGGCCATCTCGACCTCGTAGGAGCCGAAGAAGCGGCGCGGGTCGGTCACGGGAATCGCCAGCGCCGGGTCCTCGACCGAATGCAGCCAGAGGAAATCGGCGTCGGCGTCGCGCGCGACGAGCGCGAAACGACGGCTCTCGAAGCCGATCATGCCGTGCGGGAACTCGACCA
Organism: Conexibacter sp. CPCC 205762; assembly: GCF_030646155.1. Lineage (GTDB taxonomy): Bacteria > Actinomycetota > Thermoleophilia > Solirubrobacterales > Solirubrobacteraceae > Conexibacter. The sequence goes on along the minus strand of NZ_JAUTDN010000004.1, from coordinate 235,920 downwards.
CGCTGGCGGGATCGATCTCGATCTGGCCGAAGCGCGTGCTCTCGATCGTGTGTGACAAGGGAGTCTTCTCCTCCGTCGCTATCGCAGGAAGTCCATCAGGGACGACTGCACCACGTTGGCGCCGGCCTTCAGCGCCATGTTGTACGCCGACTGCTGCGTCGTGTACTCGATCAGCGTCTTCACCGTATCGGCATCCTGCACCTTCGACAGCAGGTCGGTCGAGTTCTCCTCCAGCGCGGCGAGCCGGCCGTCGGCGATCGTCAGCCGGTTGGTGCGGGCGCCGACGTCGGCGCGGACGGCGTTGAGCGCGTCGAGGCTGGCGTCCAGGCGCACGATGTCGGTGCCGCGCAGTCTGTCGCCGTCGCCGCTGCGGAGGTCGTCGGATATGTCGCGCAGCGTGTCGAGCAGGCGGTTGTCGGCGGCGCCCTGGCCGTTGCCGAAGACGCCCGAGACGTCGACGTTGATGTCGAGCATCACGCCGGGCCCGATCTCGCGCTGGATCGTGTCGGCGTTGCCGGCGAAGACGTCGGAGCCGACGTCGTACGGGCGCGTCGTCGTCGCCGTGCCCGAGAAGATGTAGCGGCCGGCGTACTGGACGTTGGCCTCCTGCTTGACCGACTCGATCAGCTGGTCGATCTCGGTCGCCGCCGCCTCACGCGCGGCCGGGCCGGCGGAGTCGGTGCCGCCCTGGATCAGCAGCTCGCGGATGCGCTGGACGGCGTCGTTGATCTTGCTGAGCGCGGCGTCGCTGGCATTGAGCCAGGAGGTGCCGTCGCCGACGTTGCTCTGGTACTGCTGCAGCCCCTCGACCTCGCCGCGCAGGGCGAGCGCCTTGCTGGTGCCATAGGGGTTGTCCGACGGTCTCGTGATCTCCATGCCCGAGGACATCTTGCGCTGCAGCGCGGAGAGCGTGTTGGCGCCGTTGTTGAGATCCCGGATCGTGTGCCGGGCGGTCATCGAGGACGTGACGCGAAGGGTCATCAGAGCCCCACCTTTCCGGTCCGGTTGATCAGGGTGTCGAGCATGTCGTCGAGCGTCGTCATCGTGCGCGCCGACGCCTGGTAGCCGCGCTGGAAGCGGATCAGGTTCGTCATCTCCTCGTCGGGAGAGACGCCCTGGACGCTCTGGCGGCGATCCTCGATCGCGTCGACCAGCGCCTGCTGGACGGCCTCCGAGTTGCGGATCCCCTTGACGTCGGAGCCGACCTCGCCCACGAGCGAGCTGTAGCTTCTGTCGATGCTGCCGCCGCGCAGCTGCGCAATCGCGTTGGCGACGTCGTTTCTGCCGCTCGTGCCGTCGCTGCTGGTGACGACCGTTCTCGCCGTCACGACGACGGCGATTCTGTCGGCGGTCGTGCCGGCCGGATCGAAGAAGTTGACGCCGGTCGGGGCGGCGTGGATGCCGTTCACTCTCGTGACGAAGTCGGCCACGATCGCGTCGAGTCTCGCACGGTAGGTCAGCGCCGGGCCGGTCGGCGAGCCAAGGTCCTGCAGCGCGCCGAGCTTGCCGCCCGGGCTCGTCAGCGTCTGCGGCCAGGTGTAGCCGCCGGCGGCGGCCGGGTCGACCAGCGTGACGCCGCCGAAGTCGACTCTGAGCGCGCCGGTGCCGAGGTCTCTGACCGACACCTGCGCCAGCTCGGAGAGTCTGTCGATCAGGAAGTCGCGGCGATCCATCAGGTCGTTCGGCGACTGGCCGACGGCGACCGCGTGCGAGATCGTGTCGTTCAGCTGCGCGAGCTCTCTCGCCCACACCTCGACGTCGCCGGCCGGGCCGGTGATCGAGTTGTACTCGTCGGTCGCCTGCGTCGCGACCGTCGTCAGCTGGTCGTAGACCGTCTGGAAGGCGCTCGCGAGCGTGTTCGCCATTCTCACGACGTTCGTGCGCGCGGGGTCGGACTCGGGCGCCTGCGCGAGGTCCGACCAGGCGCTCCAGAATCTGCCGAGCAGCTGGTTGATGCCGTTGACGGAGGGCTCCGCGAAGGCCAGCTCGGCCTGCTCCAGCGACTGCGACTTGGTCGCCGCGTTGCCGAGCTGCATCGACTCCGCGCGGTACTGGATGTCGAGGAAGCTGTCGCGGATGCGGCGGATCTGCAGCACGTCGACGCCGGTGCCGAGCTGGGCGCCGTAGCCGGTCGTGCCGGAGTTGACCGGCAGCGTCAGTGCCGGCATCGCGGCCAGCACGGCCTCCTGGCGCGAGAAGCCGACCGTGTTCGCGTTGGCGAGGTTGTGACCGGTCGTGTTGAGCGCCTGCTGATGGGCGATCAGGCCTCGCAGCGACGTCTGCAGGCCCATGAAGGATGAGATCGGCATGTTCCTGGTCCGCTAGGCGTGGAGGTCGAGGGCGTGATGTCCGGGCAGCTGCGCGACCGGCATCGAGTTGACGGTGCCGCCGGGCGCGTAGCCGAGCGCGGCCATCGGCTCGACGGCGTTGAGGAGGTGGTCGAGGAAGGCCAGCTCCTGCTTCATCAGCTGCTGGTTGAGCGTGTGCTGGCGCGTCAGCTCGGTCAGCAGGCGCTGCAGCTCGGAGCTGCGCGTCTGCGCGACCTGGCCGTGGTGCGGCGCCATCAGCAGCGTCATGCGCGTGATCGTCACCTCGGACGGGTGCAGCCCGAGCGCGCGCGCGGCGCGGCTGAGCAGCCTGTTGCGCTCGTCCTCGATCCGGATGCGGCGCTGGAACTCCGCCTGGAAGGCGCTCACCTCGCGCACGACGGCGTCGATGTCGCGCGCCTCGATCGCGGCGTGCTGCGCCATCACGATCTCGAGCAGGCGGGCCGCCGAGGCGATCTGCCCGTCGAGATGGGCGATCACGTCGTTGGTCAGGAGCGGGTCGACGAGATGCGCCGGGGCGTTGAGGGCGCTCATGCCGCGGTTCCCTTCGGGCCGGTGGAGGTCGTGTCGGCCGGCGCCATCGCGTCGGTCAGCTGGCGCGCGAGGCCGAGGCCGCCGGCGCCCATGATGCCGTCGGCCATCGCCTGCGGCAGCATGTTCGCGTACGGCGAATCGCCGCCCATCGCGCTTCTGGCGGAGTCGGCGAGCGACTCGGTCAGCTGCTGGACCAGCAGCTGCTCGAAGCCCAGCGACGCCGTGTAGGCGTCTCTGCGCGTCTGCGACGACTGGCGGATGTCGGCCGGCAGCAGCGCGCTGTCGATCGGAGGAAGGCTCATGGTCAGCGCTTCACCTGGTTGGCGACTTCCATCATCTGGTCCTGCATGGCGATCGCTCTGGAGGCGAGCTGGTAGGCGCGCTGGGCGTTGATCATGTCGACCATCGCGTCGGACATGTTCACGTTGGAGCCCTCGAGGCGGCCCTGCAGCACCTGCGTGCCGTTGCCGGCGGCGGCGGCCGGGCCGCTCTCGGCGGTCACCTCGAAGCGGTTGTCGCCGAGCGGCCGCAGGCCGTCGGCCGCGGTCACGTTGACGAGCTGGATGCGGCCGACCGTCTGGCCGCCGGCACGGACGCTGCCGTCTCTGCCGATCGCGACTCTGTCGATCGGCGTGCCCTGCGGCAGCTGGATCGGCGGCTGCACGAGCGCGCCGTCGGCGCTGCAGAGGCGGCCGGTCGGGTCGACGCGGAAGCTGCCGTCGCGCGTCAGCGCGAGGTTGCCGTCGGCGGTTCTGACCTGGAAGTAGCCGGGGCCCGCGATCGCGAGGTCGAGCGGCTGGTCGGTCGTCAGCAGCGCGCCCTGCGCCTGCGAGCGGCCGACGAAGCTGGCCGCGGCGCCGGCGCCGGCGGTCACGGTCGCGCCCGCCTCACGACCCTGCGGGTTGTAGAGCAGGTCTCTGAAGCCGACCCGGACGTGCTTGTACCCGGTCGTGTTGACGTTCGCGAGGTCGTTGGAGACGCCGTCGATCCGCTGCTGCTGCGCCGCCATGCCGGCGGCCGCCGAATAGAGGCCTTCAAGCATCCTTGTCCTCGTCAGGGTCCGTTGGTCGGAAGGTGGAGCGAAGCCTCCGCAGCGTGCGGTCCAGCCTGTTGCTCCGTGTTCGACCCGGGTGATCGGCCACCCGTGCGCGGACTTGAACGACTTCTTGCGCGCCTGGACGTTCAGGCGCGGGCGCTGTCCGAGCGCCCGGCCTCAGCCCTGCCCGGCGCCGCCGGAGCTGTCGTCGGCGCCGCCGCCCTGGCCTCTGCCGAACTCGGATCTGCCGGGCTGCTCGGCGCCGGGGGTCGTCGTGGTGCCGTCGCCGCCACCGCTGTCACCGCCGCCGCCGTTGTCGGGCGGGGTCGGCTCCGTGTAGCGGCCGACGACGATCCGCACCGGTCTGCCGCTCGTCGTCTGCGTGTCGCCGCCGGGTCGCTGCGACAGCACGATCCCGTCCTGCGCCGGGTCGTCGACCGCCTGCCGCGAGACGCGCGGCTCCAGCCCTCTCGCCTCCAGCGCCGCGGTCGCGTCCTGCTCGCTGCTGCCGACGACGTTCGGGATCGTGACCGCCGGCGCTCTCGCGACGACGAGCGCGATCGTCGCGCCGGGGTCGGCCTTCGTGTTGCCGCCGGGGTCCTGCGAGATCACGGCGCCGACTCTCGCGGTCGAGGACTCCTGCTCGCTCACGGTCGTTCTGAAGCCGGCGTCGGAGAGCGTGCTCTCGGCGTCGGCCTGCGCGTAGCCGACGACGTTGGGGACCGACACCTGCGCCGGGCCGGTCGAGACGTAGAGGTTGACGCTGTTGCCGGGCGTGATGTCGTCGCCGGCGGCCGGCGAGGACTTGATCACGGTCCCGGACGGGACGCTGTCGCTCGCCTGCTCGATCGTTCTGCCGGCCTTCAGGCCGGCGTTGGCGAGCTTCAGCTTCGCCTCCTCGACGGTGCCGCCGTCGACCGCCGGCACCTCGACCGTCCCCGGCCCGCCGGAGACGCTCAGCACGACGACCGACTGCTCGTCGACTCTTCTGCGGCCGGCGGGAGTCTGGGCGACGACCTCGTTGACCGGTCTGGTCGACTTGACCGTCTCGATCCGCGATCTCAGCTGCGCCCGTTCGAGCCGGTCCTGCGCCGTCTGCAGCTGCAGCCCGACGACGCCCGGGACGGTGACCTGCTTCGTCTGCGTCAGCAGCACGATCGCGGCCGCGACGCCGCCGATCGCCAGCAGCGCCAGCACCCACCCCCACCACGGCACGCGCCGTCTGCGCTGCGGCTGCTCCTCCCAGACGGCCTCCTCGGTCGTCGGCGGGCCCTCCGCGGCGAGCACGGCGGCCGCCGGGAAGGAGGCGGTCCGCTGACCGGGGTTCTCGCGCCCGAGGATCGACTCCCTCGTCTCCTCCAGCGCGTGGATGAAGGCGTCGGCGTCCTGCGGCCGTCTGGCGGGCTCCTTCTCCAGCGCCCACAGCGTGATCGCGTCGAGCTCCGGCGGGACCGCCGGGTCGAAGGCGCTCGGCGGCGGAGCCGGCTCGGAGACGTGCTTGAGCGCGATCGTGACGGCCGACTCGGCGTCGAACGGGACGTGGCCGGTCAGCAGCTCGAACAGGATCACGCCGACCGAGTAGAGGTCGGACTGCGGCGAGACGGCCTGGCCCTGCGCCTGCTCGGGCGACAGGTACTGCGCCGTGCCCATGATCGAGCCGGTCTCGGTCATGTCGGAGGCGCCGGCGCGCGCGATCCCGAAGTCGGTGACCTTGGCGCGGTCCTCGTCGTCGACGATCACGTTGTGCGGCTTGAGGTCGCGGTGGACGATCCCGCGCCTGTGCGCGAAGCGGGCCGCCTTCAGCACCTGCACCGTCAGGTCGATCGCGCGCACCGGGTCGATCGGCGAGTCCTGCAGGATCACCTGCTTGAGCGTGCGCCCAGGCATGTACTCCATCGCGATGTAGTACGTGCCGTCCCATCTGCCGCGGTCGTAGATGCCGACGACGTTGGGGTGCTGGAGGCTGGCGGCGCTCGACGCCTCGCGGCGGAAGCGCTCGACGAACTCGGCGTCGTTGGCGAAGCGCGGGTAGAGCAGCTTCAGCGCGACCTTGCGCCCGAGCGACTGGTCCTGCGCGACGAAGACCTCCGCCATCCCGCCCGCGCCGATGCGCGAGAGCACCTTGTAGCGCTGGTCGATGATCGTGTCGGGGGCGATCTCGGTCATCTCTGCAACAGGGACGCGAGGACGTCACGGGCGATCGGCGCGGCGACGGTGCCGCCGAAGCCGCCGACGGTCCGCTCGACGGTGACCGCGATCGCGATCTGGGGGTCGCTGGCCGGCGCGAAGGCGATGAACCACGGCTGCGCGATGTCGTTGGCGACGTCGATCTCGGCCGTGCCGGTCTTGCCGGCGACGTCGATCCCCGGCAGCTGCACCTCGCTGCCCGTGCCCTCCTCGACCACGCGCCCCATCATCTGCGTCAGCTCGGACGCCGTCTGCTCGGAGATCGGCTGGCTGAACTGCTTCGGCTCGATCGTCTTGACGGTGCGGCCGTCGGGGTCGACGACCTTGTCGGTCAGGTGCGGCTCCATCAGCTTGCCGCCGTTGGCGACCGCGCCGGCGACCATCGCCATCTGGATCGGCGTCACCAGCAGTCTGTCCTGGCCGATCGCCATCCGGCCGACGTCGACCGACGGGCTCGTGACCGGCACCAGGCGCCCGTTTCTGCGCTCGCCGGACTTGATCATCTGCTCGTCCGGGTAGTCGAGCGGCGGCAGTCTGTAGAAGCCGAATCTGTCCATGTAGTCGGCCATCGTGCGCTTGCCCAGCTGCTCGCCCATCTGCGCGAAGGCGGTGTTGACCGAGTACGTCAGCGACGTCGTCAGCGACGGGTTGTCGAAGTCCTGGCCGCCGTCGTTTCTGAGCGGCACGCCCGAGACGACCCGGCCCGATCTGCCGTCGAAGGTCGAGTCCGGCGTGAACTTGCCGGAGTCCAGCGCGGCCGCCGCCGTCACGACCTTGAAGGTCGAGCCGGGCGGATAGGCGCCCTGTGTGACGCGATCCAGCAGCGGCGCGTTCGCCGCGTCCTTGTTCAGCTCGCTGAGCCCGCCCTCGCCGTTGACCATGTTCGGGTCGTAGCCGGGCGAGGAGACCATCACCTTGACCGCGCCGTCGCGCGGGTCGAAGGCGAAGACCGCGCCCTTCTGCCCGTCCAGCGCGTCGGTCGCGACCTGCTGCGCCTGCGGGTCGAGCGTCGTCACGACCGTGTTGCCGGCGCGCCGCTTGCCCTGCAGCTGGTCGAGCACCGAGTTCAGCTCGCTGGTCGTGCCCGACAGCTCGTCGTTGCGCGACCGCTCCAGCCCCGACAGCTCGCCCGTCAGCAGCTTCGCGTAGCCGACCGGATGGCCGAACAGCGAATCGGTCGGGTAGTCGCGCTCGTAGTCGCCGTTTCTCGTTCTGACGCTGCGCGCGAGCACCTCGCCGCCCTCGGTCGTGATCGCGCCGCGCTTCACTCTCAGCGCCGCGAACAGCGGCCGCTTGTCGAGCGTGTTCGCGCGCAGGTCGTCGGCCTGGAAGATCGTCCAGCGCGACGTCCACGCGACCAGCAGCGCGAACAGCACGACGATCGCGAGGAAGAGGCGGATGATCGGGACGCTCACGCCGGTCGCCGTGCCTTGTCGGAGACGAGCAGCAGCAGCGCCAGCAGGACGAAGTTGGCGAGGATCGAGGAGCCACCGTAGGAGACGAACGGCAGCGTCACGCCGGTCAGCGGGATCACGTTCGTGACGCCGCCGACGATCACGAACACCTGGAGGGCGAAGACGGCCGCGAGGCCGACCGCCAGCAGCGTCGAGAACGAGTCTCTCGCCAGCAGCGCCGTCTTGAAGCCGCGCTCGACGAACATCAGGTAGACGATCAGCAGCGCGGCGGCGCCGACGAGGCCCAGCTCGTTGACGATCAGCGCGTAGATCAGGTCGGTCTCACGCGCCGGCAGCAGCGGGAAGCCGTTGGGCGTCTCCAGCAGCGCGCCGCCGAAGCCGCGCCCGAGCAGCCCGCCGTCGGCCTGCGCGAACAGCGAGTTGGCGATCTGGTAGCCCTCGTTGCCGTAGCGGGCCGGGTTGAGCGGGTCCAGCCAGACGTCGACGCGGTCGGTCACGTGCGAGACGTGCGTGCCGAGGTACCAGGCGCCGATGCCGAACAGCAGCAGCCCGATGAAGACGAACGAGAAGCGGTTGGTGGCGACGTACAGCAGCGCCAGGAAGGCGCCGAAGAACATCAGCGACGAGCCGAGGTCGCGGATCACGATCAGCAGCAGCATCGCCATCCCCCACACCAGCAGCAGGGGCGCGAAGTGCTTCAGCGGCGGCAGCGTCACGCCCAGCACGCGGCGCGCGCCGACGACCAGCACCTGGCGCGTGTCGCGCAGGTAGCTGGCGAGGAAGATCACGATCCCGAGCTTCGCGAACTCGGTCGGCTGGAAGACCATCACGCCCGGGATGCGGATCCCCAGGTAGGCGCCGTTGACCTGCGCGCCGATCACCGGCAGGCGCGGCAGGCACAGCAGCGCGAGGCTGGCGGCCGCGATCACGTAGCGGTACTGCTCCAGCTTGCGGTAGTCGCGCAGGAAGACGATCGTCGCCGCGAACAGCAGCAGCCCGACGACGAACCACTGCGCCTGCTGCCGCGCGAGCGTGTCGTCGATGCGGTAGATCATCACCAGCCCGAAGCAGGCCAGCACGGCGACGAGCGGGAACAGGTACGGGTCGGCGTAGGGCAGCGCGATCCGCAGGAAGATGTGGGCGCCGAGACAGAGGCCGAGGAAGATCAGGCCGTACGTCAGCGACAGGTCCGACAGCTCGTTCTGCGACAGCGAGCCGCGCTCGATGAAGACGGCGGCGAAGCCCGCGGTCACGAGCAGCGACGCGGGGATCAGCCCGAGCAGCTCGCGATTGCGGGCGCTCATGGCGAGAGTCTTCCCTGCTCCAGTTGGGCGACGAGGTCGCGCGCGTCGGTGCGCGAGCGCAGCTGGTGGTCGAGCAGCTCCTTGCGCCGCGCCTCCGGGACGGCGGCGGCGGGGACGCCGGAGATCGAGTACTGCGAGTAGAGCTTGATGCCGGCCGGCAGGTCGAACGGCAGGCCCTTGTAGATCGTCACCATGCCGCGGTCGTCGGTGCCGACGAAGAAGACGGCGCGCGTCGCGAACATGCCGGCGACGCCGAGGATCACGAGCACGATCAGCGTCGAGACGGTCGCGGCGAAGATCTTCACGCGCTTGGGCAGCGGCTGGTCGGCGCGCTCGGCGGCGCGGCGGCGCGCGGCCGCGACGGCCGGCACCTCCTGCGGCACCCCGGCCGCCCCGGAGCGCGGCTTGACGACGCGCTGCTCGGCCGTCGCCGGCTCGGCTGCGGCGACCGCCGCGCGCACCTGCTCGGCGCTCCCGTCGACCTGCGTCGGCTGCTCCAGCGCCGCCGTCGCGGCGGTCGTCGGCTCGACGACGCCGCCGGTCGGCACCTCTTCGAGGCGGAAGAGGATGACGGTGATGTTGTCGCGGCCGCCGGCGGCGTTGGCGGCGTCGACCAGCTCGCGGCCGGCCGCCTCCAGCCCCTCGGCGCCTCTCAGGATCCCGGCGATCAGCTGCTCGGAGATCATCGCGGTGAGCCCGTCGCTGCACAGCAGCAGCACGTCGTCGGCCTGCGCGCGGTAGGTACGCGTGTCGACCTCGACATCGGGCTCCGGGCCGAGCGCGCGCGTGATGATCGAGCGCTGCGGGTGCTCGGCGGCCTCCTCCTCGGTCAGCTTGCCGCGCCGCACCAGCTCGTCGACGAGCGAGTGGTCGCGCGTCAGCCGCGTCAGCTCGCCCTCGCGCCAGAGGTAGGCGCGGCTGTCGCCGACGTGCGCGACCGCCAGCTCCTCGCCGTCGAGGTAGGCGGCCGTCAGCGTCGTGCCCATCCCGGCGCGCTCGCGGTCCTCGGTCGAGAGCTGGTGGATCTTCGCGTTCGCCTCCAGCACGCGCGTGACGAGCCGCTCCTCGGTCGTGCCGCCCTCAGGCAGCCCGACGGAGAAGGTGTCGGCCGCGACTCTGGAGGCGACCTCGCCGGCCTGCGCCCCGCCCATCCCGTCGGCGACGACGAACAGCGGCGCGCGCGCGAAGAAGTTGTCTTCGTTCGCCCGGCGCGCTCGGCCGGTGTCGGACTTCTCGAAATGCTCGGCTACACGAAGCATGCTGCGGATCTCTGCTCGTCAGTCTTGGAGGTAGGAGAACTCACTGTCACCGATCCGGATCCGGTCGCCGTGGTGGAGCGGCTGGATCCCGCGCAACTGTTCCTCGTTCAGGAACGTTCCGTTCGTCGAGCCGAGGTCCTCCAACACCAGCACCCCGCCCTGACGTTCGATGCGCGCGTGCTGGCTCGATGCGAACGGATCCTCGAGCCTGATCTCGACGTTGCCGCGGCCGAGGGTGGCGCCGCTGGACAGATCGTAGGCGATCCCGTCCGGATGCCCGGCCGCGTGCTCGACGACGAGCCGCGGCTCGCCCCCGCCGACGTGGTCGCCGAGCATGTCGTCGGCGGCGCTGTGCATCGCCGTCGCGTCGGCTGGCGGCGCCTCCTCGACGTACGCTGCGTCGGCGCTCGGCTGCGCCCTGCGCAGGTCCTTCAGCGCGCTGCGGACGACCCACAGCAGGAACAGGTAGAGGACGACGAGGAAGCCGAGCTTGAGAGCGACGGAGACGGGTTCGAGGTTCATCCGCTACTCCAGCTCGAACGTCAGCTCGGTCGTGCCGACCTCGATGCGGTCGCCGGCGCGCAGCAGCTGCGCCTGCTCGATCCGCGCGCCGTTGACCGTGACGCCGTTGGTCGAGCCGAGGTCGGCGATCATCCAGCCGTCGCCGCGCGGGCGCACCTCGGCGTGCTGGCGCGAGACGTTGCCGTCGGAGAGCACGACGTCGCAGTCGCGCGAGCGGCCGATCGTCGCGCCCTCGGCGCCGACGACCATCCGCTTGCCGTCGGTCACCAGCAGGGCCGTGCGCGCGCGTTCGCGGGCGCGCTCCTCCAGCGGCTCCTGCAGCCGCTCGGCCGCGCTGTAGATCATCGTGTGGCCCGACTCGCCCTGCGACGGCTCCTCGGCCGCCGGCTCCTGCGCCTGGCGCACCAGCCGCGCCTGGATGCCGAACTCGCCGAGCCGCAGGCGGTCGTCGGTGCGGAACTCGATCTGCGGGCGCGACATCAGCGCGTAGCGCTCGCGCCGCGCGTGCTCCAGCAGGTAGCCGGTGAAGTCGTCGACCAGCTGCGCCTCCATCTCACGGAAGCGCTTGCGGTCGGGCGGCGACAGGTAGACGGCGTACTCGTTCGGCACGTAGACGCGCGACACCGACAGGCTCTTGTGCTCGTCCATCTCGCGCGCGAGCTTGCGTGCGATCTCGACTGGACGGACCTCCGAGCGGAAGGCGCGGCTGAATGTGCCCTCGACGAGGGACGCGATCTTGCTTTCGAGGCTGCGAAGGACGCTCATACGGTGCGCGGATGCGCGGTTTCCATGCTACGGGACGATCGGTCCCGCAGCGGCGGGGCCGTCCGGATCGAACTGGTGCGGGCGCCCGGCACGCCGTCTCGCGCGCATCAGCGCGAGCGCCCGCGCAGCCACCGCGACCAGCACCGCCGCGGCCGCTCCGAGCGCCGCGCCGCGCGGATCGGGCGAGGGCACCTTCTGCTCGAAGGTCGCGCCGATCGCGCTCGCGCCGGCCGCCAGCAGGGCCGCCCAGACGACGCCGGCGACGAGGTCGACGGCGGCGTGGCGGCCGCGCACCAGCCACGGCAGCACCGCCGCGCCGGCCGCCCACAGCAGCGCCGTCGCGAGCATCCCCGACTGCAGCAGCGGCGCCAGCGCGTGGTCGATCGCGCCGCCGACCGAGTCGTCCCAGCGCGGCAGCGGCTGCGTTCCTCTCGCGCGGCCGTAGAAGAGCGTCGTGCGCGCGATCGGCTCGGCCAGCGCCAGCAGCCAGAAGCCGAGCGCGCCGAGCGCGGCGCGGCGCCAGACGGTGCGCGCCTGCCCGGCCAGCGCTGGATAGGCGCCGGCCAGCATCGCCGCCCCCAGCAGCGGCGCCAGGAACGGCAGCGACCAGGCGCGCCCCTTGCCGCCGAACGGCAGCAGCAGCGGGATCGCGGCGACGCCGCAGAGCGCGACCAGCGCGGTCCCGGCCTGCCCGCCCGGCCCGGCCAGCCAGCTCAGCGCCACGAGCGCGCTGACGAGCCAGCCGAGCCGCGGCAGCAGCCCGATCGCGATCGCCGCCAGCGCGCCCGCCAGCAGCGGGCCGGGACGGCCGGTGTCGCGCGCCAGCGGCACCAGCGCGAGCGCGAGCGTCACGACGAGGCCGCCGGCAAGGCCCGGCAGCACGTGCCCGGCGACGAACGGGCCCGGCCGGCGGATCGGGTCGAGGCCGGGCTCGGCGCCGAGGCCGCGCCGCCGCCAGCGGTCGGCGACGAGCGGCTGGCGCGGATCGGGCGCGGCGGCCTCCTCGTCGACGCGTGCGCCGCGGCGGTCGTGGACCGTCCACGGCCCGGCCGCGCCCAGCTCGGCGGCGACGGCGGCCAGCTCCTGCTCGCGCGAGCGCCGCCGCCAGCCCTGCCGGCCGCGCTCGGCGACCTGCGTCACCGCCGTCGCGAAGCGCTCGACCGGCGCCGCCTCGACCGTGCCGGGCTCGTCCCCCAGCTCGCCGAGCGCCTCGGTCAGCGCGCGGTGCAGGTGGGCGACGGTGCCGCGCTCCTTCGGCCGCGGCAGCAGCGCGCGATCGATCGCCTCGCACAGCTGCGGCGGCAGGTCGCGGCGCTGGCGCGCCATCGGCGGCAGCGTCGCGCCGAGCCGGCGCGCGGTCGCGACGGCCGTGCCGGCGCGGATCGGGTTGACGCCGGAGAAGGCCTCGTAGAGCACGAGCGCGGCGGCGTAGAGGTCGGCCGGCGCGCCGGCCTCTCTCCCCTCCGCCTGCTCGGGCGCCATGTAGGCGAGCGTGCCGACGACGTCGCCGGTGCGCGTGAGCGTCTCCGCGCCGGCTCCCTCGACGATCCGCGCGACGCCGAAGTCGGTCAGCTTCGCGACCGGGCCGCCTTGGTGCGGGACCTCGGGCACGAGCACGTTCGACGGCTTCACGTCGCGGTGGACGACACCCTGCGCGTGTGCGTGCGCGAGCCCCTGGCAGAGCGCGATCCCGATCTCGGCGACGTCGCGGTCCGACAGCTCGCCGGCCCGCAGCAGCTGCGCCAGCGTCCCGCCGCGCACCAGCTCGGTCACGAGGTAGGTCGTGCCGTCCTCTGTCCCGGCCTCGTAGAGCGTCACGATCGCCGGGTGCGACAGGCGCGCGGCCGCGCGCGCCTCCTGCTCGGCGCGGCCGGAGGCGTGGTCGAGCGGGATCGCCTTGACCGCGACCTCGCGCGCCAGCCGCTCGTCGCGCGCCAGCCAGACGACGCCGAAGGCGCCGCTGCCGAGCTGTCGCAGCAGCCGGTAGCGCTCCAGCACGAGCTGTTCGGCGCCGGATCCCGGCAACCGCGAGGTCGCTGCGTCGGTGCCGCTCACGTCCCGGTCTTCCACGTTTTGCAGGCACTCCCTTTCGCATGTCGAACCCACACGCGGGGCACGACTCCCCGAAGTCCGGCCGCTGTGCCGGTAATACTGATCGTTCCGGGTTTGTTAAGGAGCATGATTTTTGTCGTTCTTCGACGAGGCTGACGAGCCGCGCACAACGCCCCGGCCCCGCCGTGCTCCTTCTGGAGGCGGCAGTCGCCGCCCCCCAGCTGCAGACGACCAGACTCTTCTGGTCCGTCGTCTGGTGGCTGCAGGAGCAGTCGTCGTAGTGCTCGTGCTGCTGGTCGTCCTCGTCCGCGGCTGCGTCAACAGCGGTCGCGAACAGGCCCTCAAGGATTACAACCGCGACGTGACGACGTTGATGGAGGAGTCCAGAGACGTCAGCAGCAGACTGTTCTCCGCGCTGGAGGGCGCCGCCTCCCAGAGAGGCGAGCAGGTGACCGAGACGATCGCGCAGCTGCGCGCCGTCGCCGAGAGAGACTACGAGAGAGCCCGCGGGCTGGACGCGCCCGAGGCCGTCGGCGACGCGCAGCACAACCTTGAGCTGCTGCTGTCGCTGCGCGAGGACGGCGTGCGCGTGATCGCCGACAGAATCCAGCAGGCGACCGGCTCGACCGCCGCCGCCCAGAACGCGCTCAGACTGATCGCCGGCCAGATGCAGGCGTTCAACGCCTCCGACGTGATCTACTCGCAGCGCGTCGCGCCGTACATCAAGAAGGCGCTGGAGGACAACGGCATCCCGGCGACGTACAGCGGCGAGACCGGCGAGACCGTGCTGCCGTACGCGGACTTCCTGCCCAACATCGGCTGGATGGACCCGGTCAACGTCGCGAGAGCGCTCGGCACCTCCAGCGCCAGCGCGGACGCCGACACCGGCAGACCGGCCCCCGGCCTCCACGGCCACCAGCTCGACTCCGTCAGCGTCGGCGGCACGACGCTGGAGCCGGGCGCGTCGACGACGCTGCCCGCGAGCCCGCCGCCGAGCTTCGACGTCGCCTTCACCAACGGCGGCGAGCACGACGAGCAGAACGTCAGAGTCGTGGTCGAGATCTCCGGCGGCGGCAGCAGCTCGGTGCTGAGAGCCGAGACGACCGTCCCGACGACGACCGCCGGCCAGGCGACGACCGCGACCGTCCAGTTCGACAGAAGCCCGCCGACCGGCGGCGCGGCCGAGATCAGAGTCAAGATCGAAGGCGTCCCGGGGGAGACCGGGCTCGACAACAACAGTCAGACGTACTCCGCGCTGTTCGAGTGAGATCATCGCGCGGATGGACGAGCTGACGAGCACGACCGGCATCGTGGCGATCGCGGGCTGCGCGATCGCCGTCGTGTCGCTGACGCTGGTGGTGGTGCAGACCGTGACGCTGCGGCGGCTGCGGCGCGACCAGCGCGTGCTGCTGGGCGAGGAGGGCGTCACGACCGACCTGGTCGAGCACGCCTCCGCGCTGGAGGTCGAGTATCGCGCCCTGCACGACTTCGTCACCGACGCCGCCGACCGCCTGCACACGCGGATGGACCGCGCCGAGGAGCGGCTCGACGGCGCGATCTCGCACTCGGCGCTGGTCCGCTACGACGCCTACGGCGAGATGACCGGCCACCAGTCGACCTCGATAGCGCTGCTCGACGCCCGCCGCGACGGCGTCGTGCTGTCGTCGATCATGCACCGCGACGCCGCGCGGCTGTACGCGAAGCAGGTGCGCGGCGGCGTCGGCGAGCTGCAGCTGTCGCCCGAGGAGGCGGAGGCGGTCCGGCTGGCGCTGGAGCCCGCGCCGCCCGCCGAGTGACGCCCCCGCCGGCCCGCTCCTGACGCCGCCGCGCCGGCCTCGCTAGGCTCGCGCCCATGCGCGTCGGCTATCTCGGCCCCGAGGGCACCAACTCCCAGGAGGCGCTGCTCGGCGCGATCGCCGGGCAGCAGCACGAGCAGGTCCCACTGCCGACGATCCACGACTGCGTGATGGCGGTCCAGGAGGGGACCGTCGAGCAGGCGCTGGTGCCGATCGAGAACGCGATCGAGGGCTCCGTCAACGCGACGCTCGACGCGCTCGCCGTCGACGCCGACGAGGTCGCGATCGTCGGCGAGGTCGTGCACGCGATCCACACCTGCCTGATCGCGCCGCGGGAGCTGGAGCTGAGCGCGATCGAGACGGTCGTCTCGCATCCGCAGGCCAACGGACAGTGCGCGGTCTTCCTGCGCACGCGGCTGCCGCAGGCGAAGGTGCTCGCGACCAGCTCGACCGCCGACGCGGTGCGCGCCGTCGCCGAGGGCGAGCACGGCCCCCACGCCGCCGCGCTCGGCAGCCGCATCGCCGCCGAGCAGTACGGCTGCGAGATCCTCCGCGCCGGCGTCGACGACGCGGCCGGCAACGAGACGCGCTTCGTCTGGCTGGCGCGGCGCGGGACGGCGGTCGGCGAGCACGGGCCGTGGAAGACGGCGATCGTCTTCTGGGGCGTCGGCGCCGAGGCGCCCGGCTGGCTCGTGCGCTGCCTGTCGGAGCTCGCCTTCCGCGGCGTCAACCTGACGCGGATCGAGTCGCGCCCGCGCAAGCAGGGCCTCGGCCGCTACATGTTCTTCCTCGACCTCGAGGGGCGCGACAGCGAGCGTCCGGTGGCCGAGGCGCTGGCCGCCCTGCGCGGCCACGTCGAGCACCTGCGCGTGCTCGGCTCGTTCCCGGTGGCGGGCGCCTGACGCCCCAGCCGTTGTTCACAAGTCACTCGGCGACGGTCGCTACACTGCCTCCAGCCGTTATGTCCGCCTTGGTACCACCAGCGCAAGCCGAGTCCGCGTCGCCACTGGAGCACCAGCGACGCGGGCGTGATGGTGGCCGGGTGCTCGTACTGAACGCGACGTTTGAACCGATCAACGTCTGCACGGTCCGCCGAGCGGTCGTCCTGCTCCTGAAGGAGAAGGCCGAGATGCTCGAGCACGGCGAGTACCACCTGCACTCGGGCAGCTCGACGGTGCGCAGGCCGATGGTGATCCGCCTCGTCTCCTACGTGCGCGTCCCGCGCGACACGCACCGCCGCAAGATCACGCGTAGGGCAGTCTTCGCCCGCGACGACTGGACCTGCCAGTACTGCGGCTCGCGCGGCAACCTCACGGTCGACCACGTGATCCCCCGCTCGAAGGGCGGCGGCTCGACGTGGGACAACATCGTCGCCTCCTGCGCGCCCTGCAACCGCCGCAAGGGCGACTCGATGCCGTCGCCGGGCGGCATGATCCCGCGCCAGAAGCCGAAGACTCCGGGCCCGAACGTCTTCATCCAGGTCGCCAGCCCGACGATCCCGCGCGCCTGGCAGCAGTACCTGAGCATCTAGCTCCCAGCCCGCTCCCAGCGCCGTCCCAGCGTCGGCTTCCACGCTGGAGCGCATGAACCTCGGACGCAAGCTCGCCGCCCTTGCCGGCGCCGCCGCGCTCGTCGCCGGCGTCGCCGGCTGTGGCAGCGGCTCGAGCAACGACACCAGCGCATCGGCGGCGGCCGCCGGCGCGACGACGCAGCAGGACCAGGCCGCGCAGCAGCCGGGCACCGCGACGGCGCCCCAGTCGGGCGCGCAACAGCAGGGCGGCCCCGACCTCTCCTCGCTCGCCGACCAGCTCGGCGTCAGCGAGAGCAAGCTGAGAGCCGCGATGGAGCAGCTGAGACCGAGCGGCACGCCCGGCTCGCAGCAGGATGGCTCGCAGCAGACCGACCCCGCGCAGGCGCTCGCCGACGCGCTCGGCATCGACGTCGCCAAGGTGCAGGAGGCGATGCAGTCGCTCGGCGGGCCCGCTTAACGCACGAAGGGCGCCTTCGACAAGGCGCCCTTCGCGTAATGCTTTGGCTGGACAAGACCTTCGATCGACTTGGTGTGTCAGGGCCAGTGGGACCAGCTCTGGCATCGATCGAAGTGGTGTCTCGGTGTGGACTCCGCTAGGCGGGGTCAGCCATCCGACCTAGTGGCCGGACACCTCCAGGGTCCCGCAAAAACTGTCAGACAACTTCGGACCACCTCCTTTCTCTGGTATCCCCAGAGTAGCGGACCGGGCCGACGGTCTGAACGTCTTCGCTCAGACCGCCCTTACGACTCGTCCTCCGCGGGGCCGTCCTCGCCACCGTCGACGGCCTCGCCGCCGGCATCCGGAGCCGGGCTCGCGCCGTCCTCGCCGATCGCCACGACGCCGCCCTCGACGCCGGCCGACTCGGCCGCGTCGAGCTCCAGCTCGAGCGCCTCGGCGCTCTCGGCGTTGTCGGACTCGACGATCAGCGCGATCGCGCGAACGCTGTCCTCCTCGCGCACGTTCATCACGCGCACGCCGGTGGCGGCGCGACCCTGCTGGCTGATCCCGCGCACGCTCGTGCGCTGGACCATGCCGTCCTGCGAGATGAAGACCAGCTCCTGGTGCTCGCGCACGACGAGCGCGCCCGCGAGACCGCCCTTGGTCTCGGTCAGCTTGATCGTTCTGACGCCCTTGGCGCCGCGCGAGGTCTTGCGGTACTGGTCGATTCTCGTGCGCTTGCCGTAGCCGTTCTCGGTCACGACGAGCAGGTCCTGGTCGTCGCGGGCGATGTCCATCGCGATCACCTCGCCCGAGCCGACGTCCATGCCGCGCACGCCGCTGGTGTCGCGGCCCATCGCGCGCGCGTCGTCCTCGCTGAAGCGGACCGTGAGGCCGGCGCGCGAGACGATGATCACCTCGTCGCCGACGTCGACCCGCCGCACGGCGACCAGCTCGTCGTCCTCGCGGATCTTGATCGCGATGATGCCGTCGGCCTTGATCGGCGTGTTGTAGGCCTGCAGCTCGGTCTTCTTGACCGTGCCGTTGCGGGTCGCGAACAGCAGGTACGGCGCCTCGGAGAAGTCGCGCGTGGAGAGGACCGACTGGACCCGCTCGCCCTCGCGCAGCGGCAGCAGGTTGACGAGCGCGCGGCCCTTCGCCGTGCGCGACGCCTCCGGCAGCTCGTAGACCTTCTGGCGGTAGACCTTGCCGCGGTTGGTGAAGAACAGCAGGAAGTCGTGGGTCGAGGTCACGAAGAGGTGCTCGATGTAGTCACCGTCCTTCATGTCCATCCCGGTCACGCCGACGCCGCCACGACGCTGCTGGCGGTAGGTCGCCAGCGGCAGCGACTTGATGTAGCCGGTCTGCGTGATCGTGATGACCATCTGCTGGTCGGCGATCAGGTCCTCGATGTCGATCTCGCCCTCGGCGTAGGAGATCTGCGTGCGGCGCTCGTCGCCGTACGCGTTCGCGATCTCCGTCAGCTCCTCCTTGATGATCGACATCACGCGCGCCTCGTCGCCGAGGATGTCGCGCAGCTCTCTGATGCGCTCCATCAGGTCGGCGTGCTCCTGCCGGAGCTTGTCGACCTCGAGCGCCGTGAGACGGCCGAGCGTCATCTGCAGGATCGCCTCGGCCTGTCGCTCGCTCAGCTCGAATCTGTTGACGAGGTTGATGCGCGCCTGCTCGCGGTCGGCCGACCCGCGGATGATCGCGATCACCTCGTCGATGTTCGCCTGCGCGATCAGCAGGCCTTCGAGGATGTGGGCGCGGGCCTCGGCCTGACGCAGCTCGTACTTCGTGCGCCGCACGATCACTTCGCGCTGGTGGTCGACGTAGCGGCCGATGACCTCGCGCAGCGACAGCGTCTTCGGGACGTTGTCGACGAGCGCGACCATGTTGACGCCGAACGTCGTCTGCATCGGCGTGTGCTTGAACAGTCTGTTCAGCACCACCTTCGGCAGCACGTCGCGCTTCAGCTCGATCACGAGCCGCATGCCGTGGCGGTCGGTCTCGTCCCGGATGTCGCTGATCTCCGGGATCTTTCTCTCGTGCACGAGGTCGGCGATCTTCGTGATCAGGCCGCCGTCGCCGCCCTTCTTCACCTGGTAGGGAAGCTCGGTGACGATGATCGCTTCCTTGCCCATCGAGAGCGGCTCGATGTGCGCCCGCGCCTGCACGCGCACGCGGCCGCGGCCGGTCGCGTAGGCGTCGCGGATGCCGCCGACGCCGAGGATCACGCCGCCGGTCGGGAAGTCCGGCCCTCTGATGTGCTGCATCAGCCCGTCGACGTCGATCTCGGGGCTGTCGATGTAGGCGATCGTCGCGGCGATCGTCTCTCTGAGGTTGTGCGGCGGGATGTTCGTCGCCATGCCGACGGCGATGCCGGCGGAGCCGTTGACGAGCAGGTTCGGGTAGCGCGCCGGCAGGACCAGCGGCTCCTGGTTCTTGCCGTCGTAGTTGGGCCCGAAGTCGACGGTGTCCGCGTCGATGTCGCGGAGCATCTCCGTCGCGATTCTCGCCAGGCGCGCCTCCGTGTACCGCATCGCGGCCGCGGGGTCGTCGTCGACGGAGCCGAAGTTGCCCTGGCCGTCGACGAGCGTGTGGCGCATCGAGAAGTCCTGCGCCATCCGCACGAGCGTGTCGTAGATCGACGAGTCGCCGTGCGGGTGGTACTTGCCCATCGTGTCGCCGACGATGCGCGACGACTTCGAGCGCGGGCGGTTGGGCTGCAGGCCCGCCTCGTTCATCGCGAACAGGACGCGCCGGTGGACCGGCTTGAGGCCGTCGCGGACGTCGGGCAGCGCGCGCCCGACGATGACGGACATCGCGTAGTCGAGATACGCCGAGCGCATCTCCTCCTCGAGCGCGCGCGGCTCGATGTTGCCGCCGGAGAGCTGATCGGTTGCGCTCATGTCTCTACACGTCCAGGTTGGTCACGAGGTTGGCGTTCTCCTCGATGAAGTTGCGCCGCGGCTCGACCTGATCGCCCATCAGCATCGAGAAGACCCGCTCGGCGGCGGCGGCATCCTCCATCGTCACGCGGGCGAGCGTGCGCGTCGCCGGGTCCATCGTCGTCTCGCGCAGCTGCTCGGCGTTCATCTCGCCGAGGCCCTTGAAGCGGTTGATCTCGACGTTGCGACCGGCCATGTCCATCACCTTCGTGCGCAGCTCGTCGAACGAGATCGCGGTGTCGCCGTGGTCGCCGAGTCTGAGCTCGAAGCCGGGCATGCCGACCGCGTTCACGAGCTGCTCGTGGACGCGCACGAGCTGGCGGTACTCGTTCGCCATCAGCATCGAGCGGCGCACGTGGCGCGAACGGGCGTGGCCGGTTCTCGTCTCGACCGAGCGGACGACGAACTCCTCCTCGTCCTGCGAGACCAGCTCGACCGTGAAGGCCGCGCCGTCCGCGGTCGGCTGGCCGAGGAAGTCGACGAGCGCCTGCTCCTCGGTGATGTGCCGCTGCAGGATGCCCGACTCCTGGAGGAAGTCGACGGTGTCGTGGTGCGTGACCGCACGCAGCGAGGAGGCCCAGCCGTTGTACTGCTTGAGCAGCCGCGTGAAGCGCTTCCAGCGCGCCTCGGTCAGTCTCTGCTCCTCGCCCGTGCCGTCGACGACGACGAATCTCTCGAGCTTGTCCGACAGCAGGATCTCCTCCAGCTCGGAGTCCTTCTCGATGTAGCGCTCGTTCTTGCCCTGCTTGAGCTTGTAGAGCGGCGGCTTCGCGATGTAGACGTAGCCGGCGTCGATCAGCGGCAGCATCTCGCGGAACAGCAGCGTCAGCGCGAGCGTGCGGATGTGGGCGCCGTCGACGTCGGCGTCCGTCATCAGGATGATCTTGTGGTAGCGCGCTCTCTCGAGGTCGAAGTCGTCGCGCACGCCGGTGCCGATCGCCGTGATCAGCGCCTGGATCTCGTTGTTGGAGAGGACCTTGTCGATGCGGGCGCGCTCGACGTTGAGGATCTTGCCGCGCAGCGGCAGGATCGCCTGCGTCGCACGGTCGCGGCCCTGCTTCGCGGAGCCGCCGGCGGAGTCGCCCTCGACGATGAAGATCTCCGACAGCGCCGGGTCCTTGACCGAGCAGTCGGCCAGCTTGCCCGGCAGGCGGGAGTTCTCCAGCGCGGACTTGCGGCGCGTCAGGTCGCGCGCCTTGCGCGCGGCCGAGCGGGCCTGCGCCGCCTGGACCGCCTTGAGGATGATCTGGCGCGCGTCCTGCGGGTTCTCCTCGAGGAACTCGGAGAGGCCCTGGTTGACGATCGACTCGGTCAGGCCCTGCATGCCGGGGTTGCCGAGCTTCGTCTTCGTCTGACCCTCGAACTGCGGCTCGGCCAGCTTCGCCGAGACGACCGCGGTCAGGCCTTCGCGCACGTCCTCGCCGGCGAGGTTGCCGTCTCTCTCCTTCAGCAGCTGTCTCTCGCGCGCGTAGCGGTTGAGCGTGCGCGTCAGCGCGGCGCGGAAGCCGGAGAGGTGGGAGCCGCCCTCGTGCGTGTTGATGTTGTTCGCGAACGAGAAGACCGACTCCTGGTACGAGGAGTTCCACTGCATCGCGACCTCGACCGCGCCCTCGTCGGCCTCGGTCGAGAAGTAGACGATCTTTCTCTGAACGGGTTCCTTGTTCTCGTTCAGGTACGCGACGAAGTCCTGGATGCCGCCCTCGTACTGGAAGGCGACCTTTCTGCCCTCGCCGCGCTCGTCGGTCAGCGAGATCGCGAGCCCTCTCGTCAGGAAGGCGGTCTCGCGCAGACGCTCCTCGAGCGTCGCGAACTCGAAGTCGAGCGTCTCCATCACTTCGTCGTCCGGCAGGAACGTCGTCGTCGTGCCGGTCGCCTCGGTCGGCTCGCCTCTGACGATCTCGGTCTGCGGGACGCCGCGGACGTACTCCTGCGTCCACAGGTGGCCGTCACGTCGGACCTCGACGCGCAGTCTCTCCGACAGCGCGTTGACGACCGAGACGCCGACGCCGTGGAGGCCGCCGGAGACCTTGTAGCCGCCGCCGTCGCCGAACTTGCCGCCGGCGTGGAGGACGGTCAGCACGACCTCGAGGGCGGACTTGCCCTCCTTCTCCATCACCGCGACCGGGATCCCGCGGCCGTTGTCGACGACCGTGATCGAGTTGTCCGGGTGGATCGTGACGTGGACCTCGGTCGCATGACCGGCGAGCGCCTCGTCGACGGAGTTGTCGACGACCTCGTAGACGAGGTGGTGCAGGCCGCGGATGCCGGTCGAACCGATGTACATGCCCGGCCGCTTGCGGACCGCCTCGAGGCCTTCGAGGACGGTGATGTCCTGTGCGTCGTAAGTGGGCGAGGGGTTCGGCTTGTCAGCCGCGGGTCTGTCGGTGGCCAACGATCCTCCGATGACGTTGCAACGCCCCGGGCCCGCAGCGAATGCGGCTCTCCGGGGCGTGAAGAGGCAGGTGAACAGAAGAATAGCACAGCAGCGAGCCCGACCAGGCTCCTCTCGGACAGGGAAATGCCTGCAAATCGCAGAAAACTCAGGCGCGCCGAAGCGCCATCGTCAGCGTTTGCGCCCGCCTCCGCGCGTCCCGGTCACGCATCTCAGTCTTCTGACCGCCTCGCGGCCGATCGCGCCGTTCACTCTGGCGACGACCATCGGCGCCATCAGATCGAGCTCCTGCGCCCACACGGCGGCTCTGCAGGAGACCGTCACGGTGCCGCCGCGCTCGCTCACCGGCGCCGCCTCGCGCGCGATCGCCTCGCCGACGACGGCCGGCCAGACACGTTGCACCTCGGCCAGGAGCGTCGGCGGCGCCAGCGACGACTGCAGCCGCCCGAGCGCGTCGCCGAGCGATCGCGGCGCGCGCCGTCTCACGCCGGCTCCTCCGCGGAAGAAGGAGCCCCCTGGGCGAGTTCTTCCGACGGAACCCGAGGGCTCTGCCCGAGTGGTTCCGCACGCACCTCGCCGTCCTCGACCCGCAGCCGCAGCACGTCCTCGCCCTCCGCGCCCGGCACGTGCTCGAGGTCGGTCGTCGTGACGATGCTCTGCCCGACGCCGCGCAGCAGCGCGACGAGGCGGCCGCGGCGCTCTCTGTCCAGCTCGCTCATGACGTCGTCGAGCAGCATCACCGGGACGGCGTCGCGCGTCGCCGCGATCGCCTCCCGCTCGGCCAGCAGCAGCGCCAGCAGCGCCAGCCGCTGCTGCCCCTGCGAGCCGTAGGCGCGCAGCTCGCGGCCGTCACGCGTCAGCGCGAGGTCGTCGCGGTGCGGCCCGTGCTGCGTGAAGCCGCGTTCGAGATCGCTCTGCAGCCGCTCCCCCAGCTCCGCCGCGAGGCCCTCCGCGTCGCCGGCCTTCGAGCGCGGCCTGTAGGCGACCGCCGGCTCGCCGTCGAGGCCCAGCTCGTTCGCGATCACGGGGAAGCGGTCGGCGACCGCCCCGACCGCCGCCGCGCGATCGGCCATCAGAGCGATCCCGTGGCGCGCCAGCTCGCGGTCCCACGCCGGCAGCGAGGCGGACGACGCGGCTCCTGCGCGCACCCGTGTCAACAACGCGTTCCGCTGTGCGAGCGCCTGTGCATAAGCCCGCCGCGTCTGCACGCGCGCCGGCCACAGCGCGCCGACCACCTGGTCGACGTGGGCGCGCCGCAGCGAGGGAGTTCCCTTCACCAGCTCCAGCCGGTCGGGCAGGAAGACCGACACGAGCGGGCGCCCGGCGACGTCGAGCAGCCGCTCGACGCGGACGCCGTCGGCCGTCATCCGCTTCGGCTCGCCGCTCTCGAAGGCGACCGCCAGCTCGTGCAGGCCGTCGTCGGCCTCGGTCGTGACGACGACGCGCGTCACCCGCTCGCCGAAGCGGACCAGCTCACGGTCGTTGGTGGTGCGCGCCGAGCGACCGGTGCAGCCGAAGTAGACGGCGTCGAGCAGGTTCGTCTTGCCGGCGCCGTTGCGGCCCCAGATCACCGTCAGTCCGGGGCCGAGCGCGACATCGGCGGTGGGGTAGCTGCGGAAGTTGCGCAGCGAGACGCGCACGATCCGCATGCCGCGCCCGCTACACGTTCAGGCGAATCGGCATGATCAGGTAGAGGAAGCCGGCGTCGTCAGCCGACTGGATCAGGCCGGGGCGCAGCGGGCTGATCAGCTTCAGCAGCACGTCGCCGGAGCCGACCGACTCGAGCCCGTCGCGCAGGAACTCGGGGTTGAAGCCGATCTCGAACGGCTCGCCCTGGAAGGCGACCGGCAGCGACTCTCTCGCCTCGCCGATGTCCGGCGTCTGCGACGACACCGTCAGCTCGCCGGGCGCGAACGACAGCCGCAGCGGCGCGTTCTTCTGCGCCAGCAGCGCGATGCGGCGGACGACGTCGGTGACCTCGCCGCCGGCGATCGACAGCTCGTGCTCGTAGCTGTCCGGCAGCAGCTGGCGGTAGTTCGGGAACTGGCCCTCGATCAGCCGCGAGGAGAGCACGACCTCGCCGAGCTGGAAGACGATCTGGTTCTGCCGCACCCCGACGGTCAGCGTCTCGCCGTCGAGCGACTGCACCAGCCGCGCCAGCTCCTGCAGCGCCCGCGCCGGCACGTTCGCCTCGAAGCCGCCGACGAGCGGGTGCTCGAGCTGCGTCTCCTTGACGCTGAGGCGGTAGGAGTCGGTCGCGACCATCCGCAGCTCGCGCTCGGAGGCGGAGACCATGATGCCGGTCAGGACCGGGCGGGTCTCGTCGCGCGAGGCGGAGTTGGCGACGCGCAGGACCGTGTCGACGAACGCCCGCGCCGGGACCGTGACGACGCCCTCGGTCTCCGGCTCGGGGAAGGGCGGGAAGTCCTCGGCGCGCAGCGTGCGGATGTGGAACTGCGCGTTGCCGGCGACCAGCTCGACGTCCTGCTCGGCCGGGCGCAGCTCGAGCGAGACGCTCGGCCCCGACAGCGAGCGGACGACGTCGACGATCAGGCGGGCAGGCAGGACGACGCTGCCCTCGCGCTCGACCTCGGCGGGCAGCGGGACGCGCAGCCCGACCTCCATATCGGTCGCGCGCAGCTCGACGCGGCCGCCGCCGGCGATCAGCTGGACGCCGGAGAGCGCCTGGATCGCGCCACGCGTCGAGGCGACGCGGCTGACCGTCTGAAGCTGGGCGAGGAGTTCCTCGCGCGCGGCCGAGATCTTCACGGTGAGTACCTCGAGGAAAGAAGGATGTTCGTCGTCATAGGAAGCGTTCAGATGTGCAGAACTCGTGAAAAGGCCGCACATTGCGGGCAGGCTGCGCACAACGGCACCGCCCGAAGAGGCAACAGTCTGTCAGGAACCGCGGTCGGCATCCGGCTGTTGCAGCCGGGCCGTCAGGCCGCGCACGAGTTCGTACGCCTCGGCGTCCGACGCCATCCGCTCGGTTGCGCGTCTGCAGGCGTGCAGGACGGTCGTATGGTTGCGGCCGCCGAAGGCACGGCCGATTGCCGGCAGCGTCTCGTCCGTCAGCTCGCGGGCGAGGTACATCGCGACCTGGCGGGCCCAGGCGACGCGGGCGCTGCGGTCGGGCGAGGTGAGCGCCTCGGGTGAGACGCCGAGCCGCTCGCAGGTCGCCTCCTGGATCTCGGCGACGGTCCGCTGGCGCGGGGTCGTGGCGCCGGGATAGAGGCCGTCGAGCACGTGCGTCACGAGCGCGGTGTCGATCGCTCTGCCGGTCAGCGAGTGAAACGCGACGACGCGGATCAGCGCGCCCTGGAGCGCGCGGATGTTGGTCGTGATCCGATCGGCGATCGGGGCGATCGCGTCGGGGTCCGAGAGCCTGATGCCGTCGTGCTGGACGCGCTTGCGCAGGATCGTCATGCGCGTCGCGAGGTCGGGCGGGCGGATGTCGGTCACGAGGCCGGACTCGAAGCGCTCGCGCAGGCGGTCGGCGAGCGCGTTCATGTCGCGCGGCATGCGATCGCTGGTGACGACGAGCTGGCTGCCGGTCTCGTAGAGCGCGTTGAAGGTGTGGAAGAACTCCTCCTCCGTCTTCGCCTTGCTCTCGAGGAACTGGACGTCGTCGATCAGGAGGATGTCGGTGTCGCGGTAGCGGCGCTTGAAGTCGTCGACGGCCTTCGTGTTGAGCGCCTGGATGAAGCTGTTCGTGAAGGCCTCGATCGTCGTGTAGCGGACGGCGAGCCCGTCGCCGTAGTCGCGCACGTAGTTGCCGATCGCGTGCAGCAGGTGGGTCTTGCCGAGGCCGGGCGGCCCGTAGATGAAGAGCGGGTTGTAGGCCTGGCCGGGCAGTTCGGCGACCGCCAGCGCGGCGGCATGGGCGAGGCGGTTGCCGTCGCCGATCACGAACTGGTCGAAGGTGTACTTCGGGTTGAAGTCGTCGTCACCGGCGCCGCCGGCGCGGCGGGGCGCGGTGACGATCGCGTTCGCCTCGTCCTCGGAGGCGGGGTCGGCGCCGTCCGGCAGCGGCTCGTCGAGCGCGACGACGCGGACGCTCGCGGCGGGGCCGAGGACGGTCCGGGCGCAGCTGTCGAGCACGCGCGAGAAGCGGTCGGCGACCCAGGTGCGGATCTCGTCCGGAGCGCCGACGAGCAGCAGCTCGCCGTCGAGCGCGCGCGGCTTCAGCGGCGCGAGCCAGAGGTGGTACGTCGAGTCGGTGACGGAACGCCGCAGCTCGGCTTGGATCTGGGGCCAGGTGTGCTCGAGCTGGTTCTGCACAGGCGTCGTCGGCCGACCTCTCGTCGGAGTGCTGAAAGGGGATGGAGGGGCCCGCGGAGGACCCCCGGGGGGCGGCGAATATAGCAGCGGCCGGGGGGCCGGCAGCGGCTGTGCACAGGTGCCTCGGAGGGGAGTGCGCAAATCGCGGGAAAAAGGTCGCCAGCGGTCAGCGCACAGCAGTTGTCGACAGCCTTTGAGAGCCTGTTGACAACCCTGTCGGAAGACGTGGCCGACGGGCCCGCGCGATGCTGTCCGGCGGAGGCGGTACGACCCGAGAGGGCATCGCCGGCCCGCCCGCGTATACTGACCTGCCCCCGTCAACGGGAATCGAGCCAATGAAACGCACCTACCAGCCCAAGAAGCGCAAGCGCGCCCGCACCCACGGTTTCCGTGAGCGGATGCAGACTCGTGCCGGTCGGGCGACGCTGAAGCGTCGCCGCGACAAGGGGCGCAAGCGCCTCACCGTCTGATGAGCGCGCGCCCGGGCGTCACCGCCCGGCGGAGCAAGCGGGGCCGTCTGTCCCGCAGCGCCGAGTTCGACCGGGTGTTTCGACAGGGACGCTCGCTTGCGAATCGCGTCCTCGTCCTCTACGCCTTCCCCCGTTCGGAGGAGGGTGAAGCTCGCCTGGGCGTCTCCGTCTCTCGAAGAGTCGGAGGCGCCGTCGAGCGCAACCACGTCAAGCGCCTGCTGCGCGAGGCCTTTCAGCTCGAGTCCGAGGGGCTGCCGCCTGGCGTCGACGTCGTCGTCGTGGCGCGTCCCGAGGCTCGCGCCGTCGCCGAGCGCGACGGCCTCGAGGGAATCCGCGCCGCGCTGGCCGAGCTGATCGCCAGAGCGAGAGAGCGCGCGGGCGGGCAGGGCAGATGAGCCCGTCCGGGATCGCGCGAGCGATCGCGCTGGCGCCGATCCGCCTCTACCGCAGTTTCGTCTCGCCGCTGCTGCCGCCGCGCTGCAAGTACGAGCCGAGCTGCTCCAGCTACGCCGAGCAGGCGATCCAGGAGTACGGCATACTCCGCGGGCTGGTGCTCGCGGGCTGGCGCGTGATGCGCTGCAATCCGTGGAGTCATGGGGGTTACGACCCCGTCCACGACCAGCGGCTCTTTCCCCCACGCCGACCGACTGCCCCGAGCGCCCAACAGAACTCCTGATGCTTCCGTTCGCGAATCCCCTCCAGCCGCTGATCGACGTCCTCGAACAGGTCCTCCTGTTCTTCCACGACACGGTCGGCGTCGGCTGGGGTCTCTCGATCATCCTGCTGACGATCACCGTCCGCGCGCTCCTGCTGCCGCTGACGCTGCGGCAGGTCAAGTCGATGCAGCGGCTGCAGCTGCTCGCGCCTGAGCTGAGAAGAATCCAGGCGAAGTACAAGAACGACAAGCAGCGTCAGCAGCAGGAGATGATGAAGTTCTACCAGGAGAACAGAGTCAATCCTCTGGCCTCCTGCTTCCCGCTGCTGTTCCAGCTGCCGTTCTTCATCTCGCTGTACTACATGCTGCGCAGCGACCTGCGCATGGACATCTGCGGGCAGACGGCGAAGGCCTGTGCCGACGCGACGCTGGCGCAGTTCCAGAGCGTCGGTTCGACGCCGGGCAGCGAGGGCTTCCTCTTCATCCCGGACCTGACCGGCAGAGCGACCGGCGCAGTGCTGGTCGTGCTGATCGTCCTGTACGTCGGTTCGCAGCTCGTCTCCGGCCTGCTCAGCACGGCGTCGATGGACAGAAACCAGCGGATGATCATGCTGGCGCTGCCGATCGTCTTCGTGACGTTCGTGATCAACTTCCCCGCCGGCCTGATGGTCTACTGGATCACGACCAACTGCTGGACGATCGTGCAGCAGCTGATCGTTAGGAAGACCGTCGGGTTGCCGAACAGACCGAAGGGCGGCCTCGCGACAGCGGGGGCGCCGGCCAGTGCGGCTGCGCTCACTGGCGGCTCCGGCTCCGGCGGCGGAAAGGCCAACGGCGATGGCGCGACGGCGAGACCGAAGGCCGGTCGCGTCACCTCGCGCAAGCGCGCGGAGAGCACCGAAGAGGCCGATGCCGGGAACGATTCGGCGCGCAGAGATGCCGGCGGACCGCCGCCCTCTGCGCGGAGAAAGAAGAAGCGAACGGGGCGGCGCCGGTGACACCTGCGAGAAGCGAAGCTGCTGAGCGCGTCGAGGAGCTGCTGACGCGCATCCTCGACGCGGTCGGCGTCGAGGCAGACCTCGACGTCGTCGAGACCGAGGAGGCGGTGACCGCCGTCCTCGACGGTGACGACCTCGGTCTGTTGATCGGGCGCCACGGCCAGACGATCGACGCGATACAGCACCTCGCCTATCGCGCCGCCTTCCGCGGCGCCGACGGCCGCAAGCGCGTCACGGTCGACGCCGCCGGGTATCGCGAGCGCCGTGCCGCGCTGCTGCAGCACGACGCTGACGAGGCCGCCGACGAGGCGCTGCGGATCGGCGCGCCGGTTGCGCTCGACGCGATGAACGCCGTTGAGCGCCGAGTCGTGCACGAGTATCTGCGCGACCGCGACGGCGTCGAGACGTATAGCGAGGGCGTCGAGCCCGATCGCCACCTCGTCGTCGCCCCGAGCAAGCAGTAGCTCGGTTTCTTCCTGCGCCAGCGCTTCGCGCGAGTGTTTCACGTTTTTCGTGACGGTGAAACAGATTTGACTCCCCCGCTGGTGCTGAGTTGTGCGCAATGACGGAACTGACTGACTTCGATCGTGGTCTGCTGACCGGCATCCTCATCGGCGAGGGGTCGTTCGGCGGCGACGGCAAGCAGCCGCAGGTCACGCTGCGGATGCACACCCGTCACGAGGCGCTCTTTCAGCAGTTGATGCGGATGTTTCCGCGCACCAGGCTGTACGGGCCCTATCACCATGGCGATCGCAGCTACTACCAGTGGATGGCTCGCGGCCAGGCGCTGGTCGAGGATGTCCTCCCGGTGTTGGAGCGGTCGCTCCTCAGCGACTACGACGCGCATGCCGCGACCCGCTTCGACGAGATGACGTCGAAGTACGCCGACTACATCACGCGTGTACGCGCGCGACTGGACGATCGATGACCCTGACCCAGAGAACGCGGGCGCGCGTCGGTGTGCTGACCGCGCAGTACGACCTCCCCGCCGGCGCGGCCGACCAGTTCGCCGCGTTGCTCGAACGCCTCGACGACGAGCACGCCCCGACGACGGTCCGCGACCCGCGCGAAGCCGCGGACGTGCATCTCGCAGACTCGCTCGCGGGACTCGCGCTTCCGATCGTCCGCGCGGCGACGTCGATCGCCGATCTCGGCGCAGGCGCCGGATTCCCCGGATTGCCGCTCGCGGTCGCGCTCGGACAGGCGGACGTGCGCCTGGTCGAGAGCATCGCGCGCAAATGCGCCTTCATCACGGCGATGGCGAGCGCCGCAAGCATCCCCAACGCCGTCGCGGTTGCCAGACGGGCGGAGGAGTGGCCGGAAGGGATCGGTGCCCATGACCTCGTCACGGCGCGAGCGTTGGCTCCGTTGGGAGTTCTCGCCGAGTACGCGGCACCGCTGCTGCGCGAAGGCGGGGCGCTCGTCGCGTGGAAGGGCCGGCGCGACGAGCAGGAGGAGGCCGACGCTGGGCGCGCAGCGGCCGCGCTCGGCCTCGAGCTGGACGAGCCCCTTCCCGTCTCGCCCTACGAGGGTGCCGACCATCGGCATCTCTACGTCCTGCGCAAGGTCGCGCCCACGCCCGACCGATTTCCGCGGCGACCGGGCATGGCCCGCAAACGCCCGCTCTGAGCGGGAAAAACCGGGCTTCCCACCCCGATTCACGGGGGTCCGACCCCCTTCGGGAGGTCCTCGGAGGCCGTCAGAAGCCATTTCTGGGCCTCCCGAACCGGCTGTCCGACCGTCTACGGCGCTAAGGTCACGTCCGCTGGGAGTTGCAGAGCGCGCTTCCACCACCGGGCAGGATCGATCCACCGCCGCGCCGCGACACCCGGTCGCCGGCACACACTGACCCCACGAAGGAATCATTGATGGGAACCGTCTACGCGATCGCAAACCAGAAGGGCGGCGTCGGCAAGACGACCACCGCGGTCAATCTCGCGGCCTGTGTCGCCGAGGCCGGCTACAGAGCGCTGCTCGTCGACATCGACGCGCAGGCGAACGCGACCGTCGGGCTCGGGATCCCGAAGGACTCCGAGCCGAGCGTCTACGACGTCCTCTCCGGCGAGGCGACGATGGCCGAGGCGATCCGCCCGACCGGGATCGAGCATCTCTCGATCGTTCCCGCGAGCCCCGACCTGGCGGGCGCTTCGGTCGAGCTGCCGCGGATCGAGGCGTCCGAGACGCGCCTGCGCGACACGCTCGCGGACGTGCGCGACGACTACACCTTCACGATCCTCGACTGCCCGCCGTCGCTCGGGCCGCTGACGGTCAACGCGCTCGTCGCCGCGGATCGCGTGATCGTGCCGGTCCAGGCCGAGTACTTCGCGCTCGAAGGGCTCGCCGGGCTGCTCGACACGCTCGGGCTGATCCAGCGGGAGCTGAACCCGAGACTGACGATCGCCGGCATGCTGCTGACGATGCACGACGGGCGCACGCGCCTGGCGCAGGACGTCGAGAAGGAGGTCCGCGACCACTTCCCGACGCTCGTCTTCGACACCGTCATCCCCCGCAACATCCGCGTCGGTGAGGCGCCGAGCTTCGGCAGACCGGTGATCCATCACGATCCCCACTGCGCCGGCTCCGACGCGTACTTCGAACTGGCGAAGGAGGTGGCCGCCCGTGGCTGAGAAGCCCCGTGGAATGGGCCGCGGCCTGTCGGCGATCCTGTCGGCCGCCCCGAGAGACGAGAGCGAAGAGCTGCGAACGCTGCCGGTCGAGCAGATCGCGCCGAACCCGCACCAGCCGCGGCGCCAGTTCGAGGAGGAGGCGCTCGTCGCGCTGGCCGAGTCGCTGAAGGCGCGCGGGCTGCTGCAGCCGATCCTGGTGCGTCCGCTGACCGCGGGCGGGTGGGAGCTGATCGCTGGCGAGCGTCGCTGGCGCGCGGCGAAAATCGCTGGTATCGCGGAGATTCCGGCGATCGTCCGCCAGCGCGACGACGCCGCCTCGCTCGAGCTGGCCGTGATCGAGAACATGGCCCGCGAGGACCTCAACCCGGTCGAGGAGGCGCGTGCCTGCGCTGCGCTCGTCGAGGAGCTGAGCCTCACGCGGGAGGACGTCGGCCGGCGCGTCGGCCGCAGCCGCGTGGCGGTCTCGAACCTGATCCGCCTGCTCGACCTGCCCGACGACGCGCTCGCGCTGCTGGAGCGAGGCGATCTCAGCGAGGGCCACGGCCGTGCGCTGCTGCTCGCCCCCGACCACGGCGATCGGCGCCGGCTCGCGCGCGACGCCGCCGCGCTCGGCTGGTCGGTCCGCGAGCTGGAACGCCGCGCGCGCGCCGCCGCCGAGGCTGACGAGGCGACCGCGCCGAGGGCGCGCGCGAGACGCAGCGGACTGCATCCCGACCAGCAGGAGGCGGTCGCGCAGCTCTCCGACGTCTTCTCCAGCGCGGTCGGCAGCGACGTCGAGGTCGCGCCGGCCGGCGCCGGCTACCGCGTGCAGCTGTCGTTCGAGACGCTCGACGAAGCGCTCGCGCTCGCCCGCCGGCTGGGGGTTCGCGCCGTCGCCTGAATGCCGGTGGAAGGCGGGATGCACGAAGGCGGACGGCCCGCTATCATCGCGACTCCAGTCGGGGCGATTAGCTCAGTCGGTTAGAGCGCTTCTCTGATAAGGAAGAGGTCCCTGGTTCGAATCCAGGATCGCCCACTGCTCGAGGCCCGCACCTGCGGGCCTCGTTTGTTTTCCGGTTCGCGCACGGACGTGCGAACCGCGGCGACGCGCAAAAGCCCAGCAAATCGGCTGCTTTCTTGCGATCCGCCAGAAGCGGGCAAGACGGTTTCCGAGCCCAGCGGATCGCTGCCTATACTTGGTCCCTACCCCAGGCCTAGGAGCATGGAAGTGCAGGAGATGGTCATCTACGGCGTCAGCTTCGACATGGTCGGCAAGCAGCCGATCGTGCTGCTGAAGACCGTCGACAGCAACAAGTTCCTGCCGATCTGGATCGGCCACCCTGAGGCCGCCGCGATCCTGATGAAGCTGCAAGGGGCGACGACGCCGCGGCCGATGACGCACGACCTGCTGTCGGACATGCTCTCCGAGCTCGAGGTCAACTGCGCCCGCGTCTCCGTCACGGAGCTGCGCGAGAACACCTTCTACGCCTCGATCACGCTCAGCGTCAACGGACGCGAGCTGGAGATCGACTCGCGCCCGAGCGACGCACTCGCGCTGGCCGTCCGTGCCGGCGCGCCGATCTTCGCGGCCGAAGAGGTGATCGCCGAGTCGGCGATCGAGTTCGAGCACGAGGTCGAGGACACCGAAGAGGTCGTCGAGAAGTTCAAGGACTTCCTCGACCACGTCACGCCGGAGGACTTCGCCGGCGGCGAGTCCTAGTCCCGCGGAGTGCGAGTTCCACGGCGGCGCGCTGAGGCGCCGCCGCGGGCGGGAACTCGCAGAGGAGTGGTCAGCTGTCGCCTTCGGCGCGCTGCTGCCGCTCGACGCGGCGCGGCAGCTCGACGACGTGCGCGAGCCGATCCCGGTCGCTCGCGCCGTCCGTGGACGCGCTGGCGGCCGGAGCGGCGGCCGGCGCGCCGGTGAGCGTGCCGTAGAGCGCGACCTGCTCGGCTATGACCGCGCCGATGCGGCGGATCCCCTCGCGGATGTCGTGCTCGCTGACGCCGGAGAAGTTCAGCCGCATCGAGGAGCCGCCGCGACCGTCGAGGTACGCTGCGCGACCGGGCACGAAGGCGACGTTCTCGCGCAGGGCGCGCGCGAGCAGGTCGGTCGTGTCGATGTAGTCGGGCAGCGTCGCCCAGATGAACATGCCGCCCTCGGGTCTCGTCCACTGCGCCTCGCGCGGGAAGTGCTCGGCGAGCGCGTCGAACATCGCGTTGCGGCGCTGGCGGTAGACGTCGCGCAGCGACATCACGTATCTCTGCCAGTCGACCGCGGCGAAGTAGTTGGCGACGAACAGCTGCGTCATCGACGAGGAGCAGAGGTCGGCGGCGGCCTTGCCGATGTTCATCTTCTGCAGCACCGGCTGCGGCGCGGCCGCCCAGCCGAGGCGGATCCCCGGCGAGAGGATCTTCGAGAAGGTGCCGAGGTAGATGACGAACTCGCCGCCGTCGAGCGCGTACAGCGGCGGCAGCGCCTCGCCCTCGTAGCGCAGCATCCCGTACGGGTTGTCCTCCAGCACCAGCAGCTCGCGCTCGTGCGCGATCCGCACCAGCCGCTCTCGCCGCGGCAGCGACATCGTCACGCCACCCGGGTTCTGGAACGTCGGGATCGTGTAGATGAACTTCGGCCGGCGGCCCTCGCGCTCGAGCCGGTCGAGCGTCTCCTCCAGCTCGTCGACGCGCATGCCGTCGCTGTCCATCGCGATCTGCACGACGTCGGCCTGGTAGGAGGCGAAGGTCGGGACGGCGCCCGGGTAGGTCGGCGCCTCGGCGATGATCACGTCGCCCGGGTCGATCAGCGTCTTGCAGACGAGGTCGATCACCTGCTGGCCGCCGGTCGTGACGAGCAGCTCCTCCGCGGTGACCTCCATCCCCTCCGCCGCCATCACCTGCTGGATGCAGGCGTCGACCGCCGCGATCCCCTCGGTCGGCCCGTACTGCAGCGCCTGCGCGCAGGACTCGCGCGCGATCGTGTCCATCACGCTCGCGTACGTGTCCGGCGGGAAGGTCGAGGTGTCGGGCAGGCCGCCTGCGAGGGTGATGACCTCAGGCTGCTGCGTCAGCGCCATCAGGTCGCGCATCGCAGAGGTCTTCATCACCTGCGTGCGCGAGGCGAACAGGGCCGCGTATCGTTCGAGATCGCGGGCGGTGGAGCGTGGTGGTTCCTTGCGGGTCATGCCGGCGTGGACTTTCTTCTCCGGGTGTGCTTCGCCGCAACGGGCCGATCGCCTCGCCCCGTCGACTATCGTCATGCCAACTTCAAGCTACCGGACCGGATGACCCTTTTCCTCGCCATCTGCCTCGGGATCGGCCTCGCGCTCGGCGTCGGCCTGCGCCCGTTCCTGCCTGCTCTGCTCGTCGGCGCGCTCGCGCGCGGCGACGTCGGGATCGATTTCAGCGGCACCGACCTGTCGTTCCTGGAGTCGCCCGTCTTCCTGCTGGTGCTGCTGCTCGGGGTGATCGGCCTGATCGTCGCCGAGCGGCGTCTGGGCGCTGACAGGGTCGAGGCGGGCCCGGCCGGGCTGGTGATCGGCGCGGTCTCGCTCGCGCTCGGCGCGCTCTTCTTCGCCGGCGCCCTCGCCGACGACGACTACAGCTGGTGGCCCGGGATCGCCGGAGGCATCGTCTGCGCGGCGCTCGCGGTGGCGACCGCGCGCGTCTTCTTCCGCCGCACCCGCTCGCGGCTCGACGGCGAGGCCGCGGCGGCGCTGCCGGTCTACGCGGAGGGGGCGGGCGTCGTCGTCGCCGGCCTGTCGGTGCTGCTGCCGCCGCTCTCGCTGGTCGCGCTCGCGTTCCTCGCCTGGCTGCTGCTCGGCCAGCGCAGACGCGAGGGACAGAAGTACGCCGGCCTGCGCGTCCTGCGCTGACGTGGCGATCGGCGGCGGACGGCGGTCATGAGCAAGAAGCTGGTCCTGACGGTCATCGACGGAATGAAGCCGGCGATGCTCGAGCGCGCGATCGAGAGCGGGACGGCGCCGACGCTGAAGGCGATCCGCGACCGCGGCGCCTACGTCGACGACTGCGTCGCGGCCTTCCCGTCGGTGACGCCGGTCTGCGCCGCCTCGATCGCGACCGGCACGGGCCCGGACAGGCACCGGATCCCGAGCATGAACTGGTTCTCGCGGGCGGAGGGGCGGTACGTCGAGTACGGCTCGAGCTTCTCGGCCTCGCGCAAGTTCGGCGTGCTGCGGTCGCTGACGGACACTGTCTACAACATGAACGCGGTTCATCTCGCCGCCGAGACGCCGACCTGCTTCGAGCTGCTCGACGACGCCGGGATCCGCACCGCCGGGACGACCTACCTGATGTACCGCGGCCGGCACGAGCACCACGTAACGACCGACTCGACGCTCGCCCGGATCGCCAACGCGACCGTCTTCAGAGACGCGGTCAAGGGCCCGCGCGAGCTGTTCTACGCCGACCTCTTCGCGAGCCGTCGCAGCGGCTGCCGCGGCCAGTTCGCGATGCCGGGCCAGCGCGACGTCCACACGGGCTGCGTCGGCGCCTACATGGAGGAGCACGACCTCTATGACTTCATGCTCTTCTCGCTGCCCGACAACGACACCTTCTCGCACCGCAACGGGCCGGCGGCACAGGTGACCTCGATCGCCGCCGCCGACCGCCAGCTGGAGCGGCTCGTGCACGCCGGCGGCGGGCTCGAGCGGTTCCTCGACGAGCACGCGATGATCGTGATGGCCGACCACTCGCACACGCTGGTGGAGGAGCGGATCCGGCTCGACGTCGCCTTCGCCGACTGGCAGGTCGCGAGACCGAACGGCGGCCGCGCGACCGACGGCGAGATAGCGATATGCCCGGCGCAGCGGTCGGCGATGGTCTACGTGCTGCGCGACGAGGACCGTGCGGCGGTCGCCGCCAGAGCGGCGAAGGTCGCGCTCGCGGCCCCTGGCGTCGACCTCGCGATGCGCCTCTCCTCTCCGCGCGTGGGCGTGATCGCGAGCGCGCGCGGCGAGCTGCACTTCTCGCCGGGCGGCGACCTCGTCGACCTGCGCGGGCGCAGATGGAGCATCGACGGCGAGCTGGCGGCGATCGGCGGCCGCGTCGAGGACGGCCGCCTGCTGTCGCCGGAGTACCCCGACGCGCTCGGCCGCGTCTGGTCGGCGCTGACCTGCCCGACCGCCGGCGACGTGCTGCTGTCGGCCGGCCCGGCCTACGAGTTCGTCGACTGGGGCGGCGCCTGGCATCCCAGCGGCGGCAGCCACGGCTCGCTCCACCGCAGCGACTCCGAGGGCGCGCTGCTGTGGTGCGGGACGGAGGGTGGGCGGGGTTGGGATACCCGCGACGCGCTCGATCAGTGGACGCTGCGCGACGTGCTGCCGATGGTGACCGACCATTTCGGTCTCCCGTCGCCCGCTGGCGCCTGACCGTTCTCAGCGGAAACTCATGCCGCAGCGGGGTACGCTGTGTGCGCATATGTCCGACGAGGCCGCCACCGTCGCTCTGCCGTTGCACCGCCGTGTGCGCCACGGTCTGCAGCATCCGAAGAACTGGCTCCAGTTCGTCCGCTTCGGCCTCGTCGGCGCGAGCGGCTACGCCGTCAACCTCGCGATCTTCACGCTCGCGGTCCATCCGCTCGGGATCGGCTACCGCGTCGCCTCGGTGCTGGCCTTCCTCGTCTCGGTGCTGAACAACTTCTGGTGGAACCGCCACTGGACCTTTGACGGCCGCGGCGGTCACGCCGGCTTCCAGGCGGCCCGCTTCTTCGTCGTCAGCGTGACGGCGTTCGCCTTCAGCTACGTCGTGCTGGTCGGACTGGTGGAGGGTGCCGGGCTGGCGAAGGTGCTGGCGCAGGCGATCGCGATCGTCGCCGCGACGCCGCTGAACTTCCTCGGACAGAAGCTCTGGAGCTTCCGCAGATGAGGCGCGCCGCGGCGCGCATCGCCGCGGTCGTGCTGATCGCGCTGCTGGCGCTGGCCGTTCCGGCGGTCGCCGGGGCGCAGACGCAGCCGGCTGCCGACCGCGACGCAACCGCCGCCGTGCCGCCGCCGCTGGTCGACTCGACGCCGCTCGGCGGCGCGCCGGTCGGCACGACGCCGAGCGTGACCGCTCCGGCCGTCAGCGGTCAGCCGGCGACCGCCACGACCGCGGTCGACCCGAACGCGCTCAGAACGCCGCCGAGCCCGTCGATCGCGCCGCCCGGCTTCCGCCTCACCTCCAGACAGGTGACGGCGATCGCCAGCGCGGTGCCGAAGATCAGAAAGATGGTGCCTCACTACCCGGGCTCCTATTCGAGCGCCTACACGAAGGGCACCGGGCAGTGGCAGGTCAGCTACTTCTCCAGAGCGCGCGCGGAGATCGGGCAGGTGACGATCGACGACCTGACCGGCAACGTGCGCGAGGCGTGGACCGGGTACCAGGTGCCGTGGACGATGGCGCGCGGCTACGAGGGCGCCTTCGGCCGGCGCGTCAACGCCTGGTACGTCTGGCTGCCGCTCTGCCTGCTGTTCGTCGCGCCGTTCGTCCCCTGGCGGCGGCGGCCGTCGTGGCTGCTCGTCGACCTGCTCGTGCTGCTGTCGTTCTCGGTCTCGCTGGCCTTCTTCAACCACGCGCGGATCGGCCTCTCGACGCCGCTGATCTACCCGCCGCTGATCTACCTGCTGGTGCGGATGCTGTTCCTCGGCCGCCGCGGCGGCCGGCCCGAGCCGCTGAGGCTGCTGGTGCCGGTCTCGTGGTTGGCGGTCGCGCTCGTCTTCCTGATCGGCTTCCGCGTCGGCCTCAACGTCACCAACTCGAACGTGATCGACGTGGGCTACTCCGGAGTGATCGGCGCGAACAAGCTGGTCCACGGCGATCCGCTCTACGGCGGCTGGCCGGCCGACAACGCCCACGGCGACACCTACGGCCCGGTCAACTACATCGCCTACGTCCCGTTCGAGCGGATCTTCGGCTGGAGCGGGCGCTGGGACGACCTGCCGGCGGCGCACGCGGCCGCGGTCGTCTTCGACCTGCTGACGATCGTCGCGCTGTTCTTCCTCGGCCGGCGGATCCGCGGGCCGTCGCTGGGGATCGTGCTCGCCTACCTGTGGGCCGCCTTCCCCTTCACGCTCTACGTCTCGAACACGAACGGCAACGACGCGCTCGTCTCGCTGCTGATCGTCTGCGGCCTGCTGGCGGCGGCGCGGCCGGCGGCGCGCGGGGCGCTGGTCGCGCTCGCCGGGCTGACGAAGTTCGCGCCGCTCGCGCTCGCGCCGCTGCTGGCGGTGACGCCGAGCGACGCGGTGCGCAGAGGAGCAGCCGGGCCGCGCAGAGGCTTCCGGGCGCTGCTCGCCTACGCGCTCGCGTTCGTCGTCGTGGCGGCGCTGGCGCTGCTGCCGGTGACGCTGGAGGGCAACTGGTCGACCTTCTTCGACCACACCTTCGCGTTCCAGCGCGATCGCGGCTCGCCGTTCTCGATCTGGGGCCTGTGGGGCGGTCTCGACACCGTCCAGACGGCGGTGCAGCTGGCGGCGGTCGCGTTCGCGCTGTCGCTGCTGGTGATCTGGCGGCGGCGGACGCTGGTGCAGACGGCGGCGCTCGGCGCGGTCGTGCTGATCGCGTTGCAGCTGTCGCTGACCTACTGGTTCTACCTCTACGTCGTCTGGTTCTTCCCGCTCGTGATCGTCGCGCTGACGGGCCGCTACGGCGATCCGACGGCGCAGACGCCGGTCACCGCCGGCTCAGCGGAAGCCGGCGGGAGCGGGCACGAGCAGCTGCTCGATCCCGTCGGCGCGCAGCGGTGAGCTGGCGCGCACGACGACGGCCATCAGCCACGGATCCTCCTCGGAGGGCTCGAAGCGGACCGGCATCTGCGTCACCAGCGACTCGATCGCCTGCTCCTTCTTGACGCCGATCACGCCGCCGCGGGCGCCGGTCATGCCGACGTCGCTGATGTAGGCGGTCCCGCCCGGCAGCACGCGCGCGTCGGCGGTCGGGACGTGCGTGTGGGTGCCGACGACGGCGGTCACGCGGCCGTCGAGGTGCCAGCCCATCGCGACCTTCTCGCTCGTCGCCTCGGCGTGCATGTCGACGAGCACGTGGTCGACTCTGTTGCGCAGCGCGTGCAGCGCCGCGTCGGCCTCGGCGAACGCGGGCCGGCCCGCTCTCAGGAAGAGGTTGCCGGAGAGGTTGACGACGCCGAGCCGCACGCCGGCGCGCTCGACGACGCAGTGGCCGTGGCCGGGCTGGCTCTTGAGGAAGTTGGCCGGCCGCAGGATCGCGTCGTGGCGGTCGAGGTACGGGTAGATCGCGCGCTGGCGGTAGGTGTGATTGCCGAGCGTGATCACGTCGACGCCGTGGGCGAACAGCTCGTCGGCGGCCTTCGGGGTGATGCCGACGCCACCGGAGATGTTCTCGCCGTTGACGACGACGAAGGTCGCGTCGTGCGCCTCGCGCAGCTCGGGCAGCAGCTGCAGCAGCAGCCGGCGGCCGGCGCTGCCGACGACGTCGCCGACGAAGAGGATGTTCATCGCGCGAGCATCGCAGATGGTGCGCCGCGTCCCTGCTCCGCCCGGCTAGCCTTCGGGGGATGGCCGACGCCGCTCACGACGCGACCGCGAGTTCCCCCGGCACCGACGCTGCCGCTTCCAGGAGTGGAACTCGCAAGGCGAAGCCCGCCCTGCGGGTCGAGGGTCTCGTCAAGCGCTATGGCGAGCGCGTCGCGGTCAGGGGCGTCAGCTTCGAGGCCGCGCCCGGCGAGCTGGTCGCGCTGATCGGCCCCAACGGCGCCGGCAAGACGACGATGCTGTCGATCCTCGCCGGGATCCAGCCGCCCGACGCGGGCTCCGTCTCGCGACAGCCGCGCGAGATCGGCTGGGTGCCGCAGCAGCCGGCCGTCTACTCGAAGCTGTCGGTGGCCGAGAACCTGCGCCTGTTCGCGCGCCTGGAGAAGGTCCCCGACGCGGACGCGACGGTCGCGCAGATGCTCGCGCAGACGGGCCTGGAGGAGCGCGCCGGCGACGAGGTCGGGCGCCTCTCAGGCGGCAACCAGCAGCGCGTCAACATCGCCGTCGGGCTGCTCGCGGCGCCGCCGGTGCTGCTGCTCGACGAGCCCTCCTCCTCACTCGACCCGCGCCAGCGCGAGCGCCTGTGGCAGTTCATCTCCGCGCTCGCCGCGGGCGGCACGACGGTCGTCTACTCGACCCACAACGTGCAGGAGGCCGAGCGCTATGCCGATCGCGTGCTCGTGCTGGCCGACGGCGAGCTGCTGTTCAGCGGCTCGCCCGCGGCGCTGGCGGCGGCCGTCGGCGGCGACGCCGCCGGCCCGCAGGACTTCGAGTCGGCGTTCGTGCGCTTCCTCCACGAGCACGGGCACTAGCCGATGCGCTGGCTGCTGCTGAAGGACCTGCAGATCCTGCGCCGCTCGCCGCTGCTGGTGGCGCTGCTGGTGATCTACCCGGTCGTGCTGGCGCTGCTGATCGGCAGCGCGCTCTCCAGCAGCCCCGGGCAGCCGACGCTGGCGATCTACAACGGCGTGCCGAAGCAGGACCGCACCTTCGACGTCGCCGGCTCCTCCGTCAACGCCGACGAGTTCCTGCCGGAGCTGTCGAGAGCTGTCGACGTGATCGACGCCGACTCGCGCGAGGACGCGCTGCGGATGGTCCGGGACGGTGAGGCGATGGCGGCGGTGATCCTGCCGCCCGACATCGCCGACAGACTCGCCAGCGGCCGCAGCCAGCCGACCGTCGAGGTCGCCTACAACACCGAGGACCCGGTCAAGCAGCAGGCGATCGAGTCGCAGCTGAAGGCGCGCCTGTCGGACGCCAACCGCGCGCTCTCGCGCAAGTACGAGGAGACGACGGTCAGATACATCGAGATGCTGCGCGACGGCGGCTCGATCTCGATCCTCGGCAACGACGTCTCGATCCTCGGCCTGAAGACGTCGCAGCGGCTGATCGAGGGCGTGATGGCGACGCTGCCGAGAGACTCCCCGTCGTACACGGCGCTGGCGCAGGTCGACCGCTTCGCGCGGCTGGCGATCCAGAACCTCGGGCTGTCGACGGAGGTGCTGCGCTCGGTCGGCGAGCCGATCGCCGTCAGACAGACGCTGATCGGCGGCAGACGGACGCCGCTGGACCGCTACGCGATCGCCGTCGCGCTGACCGTCTCGCTGATGTTCCTGACGGTCCTGCTCGCCTCCGGCCTGCTTGCGCTCGAACGCGAGGAGCACGCCTTCTCGCGGCTCGTGCGCGGGCTCGTCTCGCGGCTCGGCCTGCTCGTCGCCAAGAGCGGCCTGGCGGCCCTCTGCGGCGCGGTCGTGACGTTGCTGCTGCTGACCGCGCTCGACCTCTTCTGGGTCGACCTCGACGCCGGCCGCGCGCCCTGGTGGCTGCCGGCGCTGGCGCTCGGCGCGCTCGCGTTCGCGGCGCTCGGGGTCGCGATCGGGACGCTCGCGCGCGAGGTGCGGTCGGCCTCGCTGCTCGCCTTCACGCTGTCGCTGCCGGTCGCCTTCCTGGCGCTGGTGCCGAGCAGCGCCGTCTCCGGCTGGGCCTACGACGTCATACGCGTCGTCTGCGCGATCTTCCCCTTCAAGGCGACGCTGACCGCGCTCGACGTCGCCGTCAACGACGCGCCCGGCAGCTTCGCGACGCCGCTGCTGCACCTGGCCGCGCTCGCGGTCGGGTACGTCGTCGTCGCGCGGCTGGCGCTGCGCCGCTTCGCCTGAGCCGGCGCGCCCGCCCGCGCTGACGTTCGGCGCGGGGGCGCGAGGGGACCCGGTTATCCTGAGCCGGCGATGGCCTTTCCACTCACCCGCCTTCGCCGCCTGCGGCGCACCGGCCCGCTGCGGGGTCTCGTGCGCGAGACCCACCTCGACGCCGGCGACTTCATCCTGCCGCTGTTCGTCACGCACGGCAGCGACGTGCGCGCGCCGATCGGCGCGATGCCGGGCGTCGAGCGGCTCTCGATCGACCACGCCGTCGCCGAGGCCGGCGAGGCGGCCGCGCTCGGGATCCCGGCGGTGATGCTGTTCGGCATCCCCGACGACAAGGACGAGGAGGGCTCCGGCGCGTGGGACGACGAGGGCGTCGTCCAGCTCGCGATCCGCGCGATCAAGGAGGCCCATCCGCAGCTGCTCGTGATCCCGGACCTGTGCCTCTGCGAGTACACGAGCCACGGCCACTGCGGTGTCGTCCGGCCGGACGGGAACGTCGACAACGACGCCTCGCTCGAGCTGCTCGCGCGCACCGCCGTCTCGCACGCCCGTGCCGGCGCCGACGTGATCGCGCCGAGCGACATGATGGACGGGCGCGTCGGCGCGCTGCGCGCCGCGCTCGACG
Source organism: Conexibacter sp. CPCC 205762 (assembly GCF_030646155.1). Taxonomy (GTDB): domain Bacteria; phylum Actinomycetota; class Thermoleophilia; order Solirubrobacterales; family Solirubrobacteraceae; genus Conexibacter. Next base: position 193,124 of record NZ_JAUTDN010000004.1, on the reverse strand, counting down.
AGGCTGGCTTCTCGGACCTGCCGATCCTCGCCTACTCGGCCAAGTTCGCCTCCGCCTACTACGGGCCCTTCCGCGAGGCGGCCGACTCGACGCCGGCCTTCGGCGACCGCCGCAGCTACCAGATGGATCCGGCCAACGGCGACGAGGCGCTGCGCGAGGTCGCGCTCGACGTCGAGGAGGGCGCCGACATGCTGATGGTCAAGCCGGCGCTCGCCTACCTCGACGTGATCCGGCGCGTCAAGGAGCGTTTCAACCTGCCGCTCGTCGCCTACAACGTCAGCGGTGAGTACGCGATGGTCAAGGCAGCAGCGGCAGCAGGCCACATCGACGAGCGCGCGGTCGTGCTCGAGACGCTGACCGCGATCCGGCGGGCCGGCGCGGACATCGTCATCACCTACCACGCCAAGGACGCCGCCCGCTGGCTGGAGGAGACGAGATGAGCGACTCAAGACTGGCGACGCCGAAGCTGCGCAGCCGCAGATACGGCGCCGCGATCCCGCTCGACGAGCTGGACAGACGGCTGCTCAACCTGATGCAGGGCAAGTTCCCGCTCGAGCCGCGCCCCTACGCGCGCGTCGCGGAGCTGGCCGAGGTCGACGAGGCGACCGTGATGCAGCGCGTCCAGCACCTGCTCGACGAGCGCATCATCCGCCAGGTCACGCCGATCTTCGACACGCGCGCGCTCGGCTACGAGTCGATGCTGGTGGCGGCGAAGGTCGACGCCGACAACCCGCACCGGGCGGCGAAGGTGATCAACGCCCACCCGGGCGTCTCGCACAACTACCTGCGCAACCACGAGTTCAACATGTGGTTCACGATCGCGACCGAGCCCGACTCGAAGCTCGGGCTGGAGGGGACGCTGCAGGCGCTCGCACAGGAGGCCGGCGCGACCTCGGTCCGCCAGCTGCCGACGCTGAAGCTGTTCAAGATCCGCATGGACCTGGAGATGGAGGGCGACACGAGCGCGCTCGCCGCCCAGGCCGTCGCCGCCGACCCGGTCGAGCTGGAGCGCCAGCCGTACGACGACTTCGACATCGCCGTGATCCGCGCGCTGCAGGGCGACATGGCGGTCGTGCAGGAGCCGTACGCGGCCGCCGCCGCCGAGCTGGGCGTGACCCAGACGCGCTTCCTCGACCACCTCGCCGGGATGCAGGAGCGCGGGCTGCTGCGCCGCGTCGCCGCGATCCTCTACCACCGCCGCGCCGGCTTCTCCGCCAACGGCATGGGCGTCTGGAAGGTCCCGGAGGAGCAGATCCTCGAGGTCGGCCGGCAGATGGCGGCGGTGCGCGGCATCTCCCACTGCTACCAGCGCCCGACGTACGCCGACTGGCCCTACTCGGTCTTCACGATGGCCCACGGCCGCTCGAAGGAGGAGTGCGACGCGATCCTCGACTCGATCGCGACGACGCACGGCATCGAGGGCCCCGGGGAGCGCGCGACGCTCTACTCCTCGACCGAGTTCAAGAAGATCCGGCTGCTCTACTTCACCGACGAGTTCAAGGCGTGGGAGCGCGAGCACGCCGGCCTGTGACACGCTGCCGCGCATGTCTCAGCCGCCCTTGAACGACGCGCGCTCGGCCGCGCTCTACGCCGAGGCGCTGCGGGTCCTGCCGGGCGGCGTCAACTCGCCGGTGCGCGCGATGCGCTCGATCGGGCGCGATCCGCTCTTCGTCGAGCGCGGAGCCGGCGCGCAGATCGTCGACGCCGACGGCAACCGCTACGTCGACTGGGTCTGCTCGTGGGGCCCGCTGATCCACGGCCACGCCCATCCCGAGGTCGTCGCCGCGGTCACCGCGGCGGCCGCGCGCGGGACCTCCTTCGGCGCGCCGACGGCCGGCGAGGTCGAGCTGGCCGAGCAGGTCGTCGACCGCTTCCCGTCGGTCGAGATGGTGCGGATGACCTCCTCCGGCACGGAGGCGTCGATGAGCGCGCTGCGGCTCGCGCGCGCCGCGACCGGCCGCGAGACGATCCTCAAGTTCGCCGGCGCCTACCACGGCCACGTCGACGGCCTGCTGGCCGAGGCCGGCTCCGGCCTGGCGACGCAGGGGATCCCCGCCAGCCCCGGCGTTCCCGCCGCGGCGGCGGCGGAGACCGTGATCGTGCCGTGGAACGACCCCGATGCGCTGCGCGCGGCCGTCGCGGAGCAGGGCGAGCGGCTGGCGGCGATCGTCGCCGAGCCGTACCCGGCCAACATGGGCCTCGTGCCGCCGCAGGCCGGCTTCCTGGCGCTGCTGCGCGAGCAGGCCGACGCCGCCGGCGCGCTGCTGATCTTCGACGAGGTGATCAGCGGCTTCCGCGTCGCGCGCGGAGGCGCGCAGGCGCGGGAAGCGATCGCGCCCGACCTGACGATCATGGGCAAGGTGCTCGGCGGCGGGCTGCCGGCCGCCGCCTACGCCGGCCCGCGCGCGCTGATGGAGCGGATCGCGCCGGCCGGCGACGTCTACCAGGCCGGCACGCTGTCCGGCAACCCGCTCGCGGTCGCGGCCGGGCTGGCGACGCTGCGGCTGCTCGACGACGACGCCTACGTCCGCCTGGAGGCGATCACGACGCGCGTCGCCGACGGCCTCCGCGCCGCGGCGGCCGCCGCCGGGCGGACGGTCCACGTCGAGCACGTCCCCGGTCTGCTGACCGTCTTCTTCCGGCAGGGTCCGCCCGGTGACTACGCCGGCGCCGCCGCCAGCGACCGCGACGCCCACGCCGCCTGGTGCCGGGCGCTGCTGGCGCGCGGCGTCTACCCGCCGCCGTCGCAGTTCGAGGCGTGGTTCCCGTCGCTGGCGCACGACGACGAGGCGGTCGAGCGGACGCTCGCCGCCGCTGCCGAGGCGTTCGAGGAGATCGCATGAGCGCGCGTGACCTGCTGGCGGGCGAGCTGCGCGCCGAGGGCGGGCTGCTGGCCGGCGCGCTGAGCAGCGCCGCGGCTGCGCCGGCCGTGCCGGCTCCGGATGCCGCCGCCCTGCTGTCGCCCGACACCGACGCGCTCGCCGCGCGCGCGGCCGCGGGCGCCCGCGGCGTGCGCGCGCCCGACGACTACGCGCTCACGCTCGCGGCCGTGCGCGAGGGCTATCTGCTCCATTACGGCGACGGCGACGTCGTCCAGCCGCAGGAGCGCGATCTCGGCCTGCTCGGCGGCGATCGCCTCTATGCACTCGGTCTCGCACGCCTCGCCGCGCTCGGCGACCTCGACGCCGTCGCGGAGCTGGCCGACCTGATCTCGCTCTGCGCGCAGGCCCACGCGGGCGGCGGAAGCGGGGCGCAGCCGCTTGCGGACGCCGCCTGGGAGGCCGCCGCCGCGGCGATCGGCGATGGTCCGACTATCGCGCATACGCGCGCGAAGGAGCGTGCTCGCGCCGGGGAAGTGGACGCGGCGGCCGCGTTGCGGGACGCTGCCAGCAGCCGAGATCGCCCATAGCTGCTGGGGCGGACGACACCCGTGCGACGCACGGGGGGTCGTACTCGCTATGGTTCCCGCCGCGATCCATCCGGCTCGCCCCAACGGACTTTCATCGTGAGCGACAAGCACAAGAAATCCTCCCCCTACACCGCCGATCGTGGCATTCCCGGCGCGTTCGAGGGGGAGACCGTCACCCGCCGCCGGTTCATGAACGTCACGGCGCAGGGTCTCGGCGGCGTCGCAGTCGCCGCCTTCGCGCTCCCGGCCCTCGGCTTCGCGCTCGGGCCGGTCTTCGAGCGCACGAAGATGCAGTGGCAGGACATCGGGCCGCTCTCGGACTTCAACGAGGACGAGTACATCCCGAAGGTCTTCACGATCGTCAACGGCATCGGCACCGCGGGTGAGACGACGGCGTACGTGCGTCTCCGCAACCCGGAGATCGACACCGAGCCCGAGGACGAGTACAACCGCGTGATCGCGATTTCGACGCGCTGCAACCACCTCGGTTGCCCCGTTCGCTTCACGCCCGCCGCCGGCCGCTTCCTGTGCCCGTGCCACGGCGGCGTCTACGACTTCCGCGGCCTCCGCGCCGGCGGTCCTCCGGTCCGCCCGCTCGACCGCTTCTACACGAGAATCGAGGACAGTCGCGTCCTCGTCGGCGCTCGCTACAGCGTCAACTCGGAGCTGAAGCGCTTCTCGCCGCGCGACCCCGGTCAGCCGGTCGACGGCATCGGCCAGTACCTGTACCCGGCCCGCTTCTCGACGCCGGAGAAGTAGTCCATGCCCAGATTCAGACTTCCCACCCCCTCGCGCCCGGCCGCCCTGCAGTCGAAGGCGAAGCGTCCCGCCGGCGCGAACGGCCCGAGCGGCCCCGTCGAGACGGCGGCCGAGGGCGGCATCCACGTCGTCGACTGGCTCGACGAGCGCACCTCGCTCTCGGGCGGTCTGCGCTGGATGATGTTCCGCAAGGTCCCGAAGGGGACCAACTGGTTCTACACGCTCGGGTCGGCGACGATGTTCGCCTTCCTGTCGCAGGCCGTCACGGGCATCTTCCTGGCGATGTACTACGACCCGTCGCCGACGCGCGCGTACGAGTCGGTCCGCTACATCGTCAACGACGCCTTCCTGGGCGAGTTCGTCCGCGGCATGCACAGATGGGGATCGTCGGTGATGGTGATCCTGATCTGCCTGCACATGGCGCGAACATTCTTCTTCGGCGCCTACAAGTACCCGCGCGAGCTGAACTGGGTCATCGGCGTCGCCCTGCTGATCCTCACCTTCGCGATGTCGTTCACCGGCTACCTGCTGCCGTTCGACCAGCGCTCCTACTGGGCGACGATCGTCGGCGTCAACATCAACGGCACCGGTCCGCTCGTCGGTCCCTACCTGTCGGACTTCCTGCGAGCAGGGCCAGAGTTCGGAGCGACGACGCTGTCGCGCTTCTACGCGATCCACATGATGCTCGTCCCAGGCTTGATCGCGGCGCTCATGGGCGCCCACCTCTACCTGGTCGCGAAGCTCGGCACGACGGCTCCGCCGTGGATGAGAGCTGAGCGCGAGAAGTCGCTGATCGAGGACGAGGTCTGACGCCATGAACCAGCTCGAGAAGGAGGAGTACCTCCGCGAGTACGCGCTGCTGAAGGCGAAGGGCAAGCCGTTCTTCCCTTACGCGATCGCGAAGGACTCCGCGATGGCGGTGATCACGCTGATCGTGATCATCCTCATGTCGCTGATCCTCGGCGCGGAGCTCGGCCCGAAGGCCGACCCGACGACGACGACCTACGTGCCGCGCCCGGAGTGGTACTTCTTCTTCCTCTTCGAGGTGCTGCGGATCATCAAGCCGCCGGAGTTCGTCCCGATGGCGACGATCGGCGTGCCGACGCTCTGCATGATCCTGCTGTTCCTGCTGCCGTTCTACGACCGCAGCGCCGAGCGCCGCCCGGAGCGCCGTCCGATCGCGACCGCCGCGGGCATCCTGACGATCTTCGCGATGGCGTACCTGACCTTCCTCGGCGCCAACGCCGGCTCCCCGAACGAGATCGACATGGCTCCGCCAGCCGATCTCAAGGGCGCCGCGCTGACCGAGTGGAATCAGGGCCGCCTCGTCGTCGCCCAGTCGGGCTGCCTCGCCTGTCACCAGATCGGCGAGAACGGCAACCACGGTCCGGGTCCGAGACTGACCCACATCGCCAGAAACCTGCCGGCGGCGGCGATCGCGCAGACGCTGCGCAACCCGACGGCGCCGATGCCATCGTTCCAGAGACTCTCGGACACCGAGCCCGAGAAGTTCAACGCGATGGTCCAGTTCCTCGGCTCGCTCAAGTAGGCGGCCGCCGATGAGCGGCACCGAGCACAGCCCTGAAGCGGGTCGTCTCGAAGAACCGCAGGTGCGCGCGATGTTCGATCGCATCGCGCGCGTCTACGATCGCATGAACTCGGTCATGACGGCCGGCCTCCACCATCACTGGCGGCGGCGGGCTGTCGACCTCGCCCAGGTCGCCCCCGGCGATCGCGTCGTCGATGTCGCCTGCGGCACGGGCGACCTCTCGCTGGAGCTGGCGCGGCGCGTCGGCGCGAGCGGCGAGGTCGTCGGCTGTGACTTCTCCGAGCAGATGCTGGAGCTGGCGCGCGTCAAGGGAGCCGGCGCGCAGGCGCTGCCGGCGCAGGTCCGCTTCGAGTGGGCCAACGCGCTGGAGCTGCCGTACGCGGACGGCGAGTTCGCCGCTTCGACCGTCGGCTTCGGCGCGCGCAACTTCTCCGACCTGGAACAGGGTCTGAGCGAGATGCGGCGCGTCGTGCGGCCCGGCGGCAAGGTCGTCGTGCTGGAGATAACGACGCCGACGAAGCCGCCGCTGTCGACCTTCTACCAGCTCTGGTTCGACCGCATCGTGCCGTCGCTCGGCAAGGTCGCCGGGGACAGCGACGCCTACACCTACCTGCCCAGCTCGGTGCGCCGCTTCCCCGGCCCGCAGGAGCTGGCGGCGACGCTCGAGCGCGCCGGCCTGACGCGGATCAGATACCTGCTCACGGCGGGCGGCATCATCGCGATCCACGTCGGCGAGGTCCCGAGCTAGTGGCGACGGCGGCGACGCTCGACGCCGTCGTCCGGGCCGGAGGGCCGCAGCTCGGCTCGCTGATGGAACGGGTGGAGTCGCGCCTCGGCGAGCTGACAGCCGGCTACGGGCCGCTGCTGGCCGAGCAGGCGGGTGCGACGATCGCCGCCGGCGGCAAGCGCCTGCGGCCGCTGCTGGTGCTGCTGGCGGCCGATCCGGCGACCGGCGCCGACGCCGACCGGCTGGTGCGCTCGGCCGTCGCCGTCGAGCTGATCCACAGCGCCAGCCTCGTGCACGACGACGTGCTCGACAGAGCGCCGACGCGGCGCGGGATCCCGACGGTCTTCGCGGCCGCCGGGCGCACCGCCGCGACCGCGACCGGCGACTTCCTCTTCTCGCGCGCCTTCGCCGAGCTGGCCGCCGGCGGAGAGGTCGACGACGTGCGCGCGCTCTCGCAGGCCAGCTCCGCGCTGGCGGCCGGCGAGCTGCTGCAGCGCGAGGACGCCTGGGACGTCGAGGTCGCGCTGACGCGCTACCTGCACCGCTGCGAGCTGAAGACCGGCGCGCTGTTCGAGGCGGCCTGCCGGCTCGGCGCGCTCGCCGGCGGCGGCCCGGCCGACGCGCTCGCCGCGTTCGGCCGTGCGATCGGGCTCGCTTTCCAGCTGCTCGACGACGTGCTCGACGTGTCGGGCCCGGTCGAGCGGACCGGCAAGGCGCGCGGCACCGACCTGCTCGACGGCACGGTCACGCTGCCGCTGATCCTCGCGCGCGAGCGCGATCCGCAGCTGGCTGCGCTCGACCTGCGCGCGCTGGAGGGCGCCGCGGCGGCCGAGCGGCTGTGCGACCGGATCGCCGCGACCGGCGCGCTGGCGGAGGCGAAGCAGCGCGCCCTGACCGTCGTCGCCGACGCGAAGACTGCGCTGCCGTCGCAGCTGAGCGACATGCAGCGGGCGACGCTGGAGCTGGTCGCCGACGGCGTCGTCGAGCGCTACTCGTGATGCACGGAGGCCGGCGCCGCGGGGCGCGCGGCCGCCGTCAGAAGTCCATCGGCCAGATCTGATCTGCGCCGAGGGCGGCGACGAAACGGTCGATCTCGTCTTCCATGTTGGCGCGCATCAGCCGCTGCAGGTCGCGCACGAGCGCCTCGGTGCCGCGATCGAGCTCCTCGTCGAACCGCTCCACGAGCGCCTCGGCGAAGACGCCGCTGCCGAGCCAGTCACAGTTCGGACAGTGAAGCGTCACGTCCCAGTGCGCGCTGCCCGCTTCCTCCCATGCGACCGGCGCCACCAGCTTCGACGCGCAGGAGGGGCAGACATGCAGCCCCTCGGTCTCGCTGACAGCGGCGGAATGCTCGACAGGCGCAGGGTTTGCCTGAAAATAAAGCACCTCTATCGTCTTGCCGCTGGGGAGGACGACGCGGCGAACGGAGCGGTGATCGGCAGGTCGGCTCATGGTGTGCTCAGAGAATCGGCCGACGGAGCCGGTGACTTGAGTGAGATTTACGTATGGCGATGATCGCGACTCGGTACGCTTCCGTAGACATCAGCGGAGGAACCAGATGCCAAACATCGGACCACTCGAACTCATCGTCGTACTCGTCATCGTGCTCCTGATCTTCGGGCCGAAGCGGCTGCCCTCGCTCGGGAGACAGCTTGGCGGTGGCATGCGCGAGTTCAAGGACTCGATCACCGGCAAGGACGAGGACGAGAAGACCGACGCCACCGGCCGTCCGGCGCTGTCGAAGTCGCAGGCCGACGAGCCTGTCGAGCAGCAGGCCGCGCCCACCGCGCCCGCGACGCCCGCCGCGCCCACGACGCCCGCGGCCCCCGCTGACGCGGCGCCCGAGCAGCGCGGCTGAGCCGCACCCGGCTGTAAGCGACGACGTCGATGGCGACTGCCCTCAAGCCGATCGCGCACGAAGAGCGGCTGACGATCGTCGATCACCTCGACGAGCTGCGGTCGCGCCTGATCACGTGCGCGATCGCCTTCGTCGTCATCTTCGCGGCCTGCTTCTGGCAGAACCACGCGCTGCTCGACTTCCTCAACGTCCCGCTGAAGGAGAGCACGCAGTCGACGCAGGGCAACGGACGCCTGGCGCAGGCGGCGAACGCGCAGCAGAGAGTCGGCAGAGGCCTGACGGCCGTCGGCGACGCCGTCAGAGCGATCGGCGCCGATCCGGCGATCTCGGCCAGAACGAAGGCCGCGCTCGGCGAGGCGCTGCCGAGAATCCGCGAGGCGGCAGCGGCGCTGCCGAGAACGACGCCGCCGCGCGTGCCGATAACGACCGGCGTCGGCGAGCCGTTCACCGCGACGCTGACCGTCGTCGCCTACTTCGCGCTGCTGTTCTCGCTGCCGATCATCCTGTACCAGGCATACGCGTTCATCCTGCCGGCGTTCAGCCCGTCGGAACGAAGAGTCGCGCTGCCGTTGATGCTGATGGTGCCGTTCCTCTTCGTCGCCGGCGTCGTCTTCGGCTACTACCTCGTGGTGCCACCGGCGATCAGCTTCCTGCAGAACTTCAACGACACCGACTTCGACGTGCTGTTGCAGGCGAAGGACTACTACCGCTTCGCGGTCATGGCGCTGCTGTCGTGCGGGTTGATCTTCCAGCTCCCGGTCGGGCTGCTGGCGGTCAACCACGTCGGGATCCTGACCGGCCGGCAGCTGCGCGGGCAGTGGCGCTACGCGATCGTGATCATCGCCGTCGTCGCCGCGCTGATGCCCGGCGTCGATCCGGTCACGACCTGCATCTTGATGGTTCCGCTGCTCTTGCTCTACGGCCTCAGTATCGTTCTCCTCACGATCGCTGATCGGCGGCGGGGGAACCGCGACGAGATCGCGGCGCTGGAGCCGCTCGACGGCGATGACACCGAGGGAAGCTGAGCAATGCTGTTCGACCTGCAGAGCCGGGGGCGGAGAACCGCCGTCAAGATCGTCTACCTGGGCCTCGCCGTCCTGATCGGCGGGGGTCTGGTCCTGTTCGGCGTCGGCACCGGCACCGGTGGCGGCGGCCTGTTGGACATATTCAACAACGACACCCAGGACACCAGCTCCCAGATCAGCAACACCGAGAAGAGGGCGCAGAGAGCCGTCAGAGTGAACCCGCAGGACGCCGCCGCCTGGGCCGAGCTGGCCCGCGCGCGTTATCTGCGGGCAGGTGTGGGCGACAACTTCAACGAGACCGAGGGCACCTTCACCGCCCAGGGCCAGACGCAGCTGCGCTCGGCCGAGCAGGCGTGGGAGAGATACCTCGCGCTGAGACCGGCCAGACCGGACTCGAACGTCGCCCGCCTGATGGCGCAGGCGTACGCCGCGCTCAACCAGTCTGCGGACGCCGCCGACGCATGGGAGATCGTCACCGAGGAGGATCCCTCCAGCGCGGCCTACAGCCAGTTGGCGACGTACGCCTGGGACGCGGGCCAGGACCGCAAGGGCGACCTCGCCTCAGAGAAGGCGGTCGAGCTGGCGCCCGAGGCGCAGCAGAGAACAGTGAGAACGACGCTCGAGAGAACGAAGAGAGCGATCGCCGAGCAGAGAGTCCAGGACGCGGTCAACAGCGGAGCGGTCACCACCGCGAGATAGCGTCTCGCGTTCCCAGGGGCGCGCCGCTTGCGCGTCCCCGAGCCCACCGTGCGCGCGAGCCGACGCGTTCGCGCCGGACCCTCTAGAATCCTTCGTCGTTCGTCGCATGCCGGCGACCCCAGGGCCGTTAGCTCAATTGGCAGAGCAGGGGACTCTTAATCCCAAGGTTGAAGGTTCGATTCCTTCACGGCCCATCGTCTTCCTCGCCCGTCGCGCGCTTCCGCCCGGCGGGCGTTGCTGTTTTCCGGGCGTTCGAGCCGGGCCGCACCGCCGCCACCGCGGCCGTATCGTTCGCGCATGTCCGGGCTTCACCTGTTGATCGGGGACGGGCCGCTCGCGGCCGGCGTCGAGCAGACGCTGCGCGATGCCGGCAGATCGGTCCGCCGCCTGCGCCGTCCCGTCGATCGCGAGCTGCGCCGCGCGCTCGCCGACGAGACGACCGCCGCGGTCACCGTCATCGATCGCGACGACATCGCCGCGATGCGCACCGCGCTGCTGGTCGAGTACCTGCGGCCGCGGATCCGCCTCGTCGTGACGATCTTCGACCGCACCGTCGCGGAGCAGCTGATCCGCGCGATCCCCAACTGCAACGTCGTCTCGATGGCTGACGCGTCGGCCGGCGCGATCGTCGGGCCGTGCGTCGACCGGCGGCTCGTCGCGCTGCATCGCGGCGACGACACGCTCGACGGCCTCGTCGCGGTGCACGGCGACCCGGAGATAGCCGAGGAGCACGCCCCCGAGGAGACGCTGCCCCGCGTCGCGCCCTATCCCTATCGCCCGCCGAGCGGGCCGCTGCGCGTGCTGCGCTGGCTGCGCGCGCAGTTCCGGCCGCCGGACCGCGACGCGGCGCTGCTGCTGTGGTCGCTGCTGGGGCTCGTCGCGCTCGTCGTGCTGGAGACGCTGCTGGCGCTCGTCACCAGCGAGCACGAGCCGTTCGTGATCGCCGCCTACGAGGCGACGAAGGCGATCGCCGCCGTCGGGCCGAGCGGCTTCTTCGAGCACGGGGAGACCTGGGCGCGCCTGTACGGGATCGCGTCGATGGCGCTCGGCGTCGTGCTGACGGCCGTCTTCACCGCCGCGCTCGTCAACCGCGTGCTGAGCCGCCGGCTGACCGGCATCGTCGGCGCGCGCACGATCCCCCGCTCCGGCCACGTCGTCGTCGCCGGGCTCGGACAGGTCGGCTTCCGCGTCTGCCTCGAGCTGCGCGCGATGGGGATCCCGGTCGTGGCCGTCGAGCAGGACCCGCAGGCGCCCAACGTCGCGCTCGCGCGCGGGCTGAAGGTGCCGGTCGTGATCGGCCGCGGCGGCGATCGCTACGTGCTCGAGCGGCTGTCGCTCGGGCGCGCCCGAGCGCTCGCGGCGGTCACCAGCGACGAGCTCGTCAACGTCGCGATCAGCGTCGCCGCGCTGGCGGTCCAGCCGGGGCTGCCGACCGTCCTGCGAGCCGGCTCCAACGACGTCACGCGCGAGACCGCGGCGCTGTTCCCGATCGGCGTCGCGCAGGACCTCGACCGGATCGCGGCGGCGGCGATCGCAGCGACCGCGATCGGTCACCAGCTGGCGCACGCCTTCGCCCATCGCGGCGAGACGTGGATCGAGACGGCGACCGGCCTGGAGCGCTTCCCCGCCGCCGCTGCGCCGACCGCCGGCTGATTCGTCGTCGCGGCGCGCTCAGGCGTCGCCGCCGGCGCGGAGCGTCTCGTCGCTCGTCTCGTGCTCGTGCTCGGGCTCGCCGGCCGCCTCCGGCGCGGCGATCGGCTCGGGCGCCGGCGGCAGCGCCGGTGCCGCGGCCGCGAGGCCGGCCTCGCGCTCGTAGGCGGCGCGGGCGCCGCTGTCCGCGCCCGCGAGCACTCTGTCGGTCTTCATCAGGCGCCCGACCGCCTCGGTCGCGCCGCGCGGCAGCAGCGCCGCGGCGCGGACCGTGCGGCCGATCGAGCGCGGCACGAAGACGTCGTGGCGCGGCTGCTCGAGCGCGTCGACGATCTCGGCGGCGACGTCCTCCGGCTCGACGACCGCGACGCCGCGGCCCTTCTGCAGGCCGGCGGCGAGCCGCGTTCTGACCGGCACCGGCATCACGACGCTCGTCTCGACGCCGCTGCCGCGGATCTCGGCGCGGATCGCCTCCGTCAGCCCGACGACGGCGAACTTCGTCGCCGAGTAGGTCGCGCCGCCGGGGATGCCGGACTTGCCGGCGGTCGAGGCGACGTTGACGAGATGGCCGCTGCGGCGCGGCAGGAACCGTCTCAGCGCGAGCTTCGACCCGGTCGCGACGCCGCGCAGGTTGATGTCGATCTGGCGGTCGGTGACGGCGTCGTCCTCGTCGGTGAAGGAGCCGAGCAGCATGATGCCGGCGTTGTTGACGAGCACGTCGAGCGGCCCGAGCCGCTGCTCGACCGCGTCGAGGAAGGCCTCGAACGAGGTGCGGTCGGTGACGTCGAGCGGCAGCCCGATCGTGCCGGCGCCGATCTCCTTCGCGGCCTGGTCGGTCAGCGCCGGATCGAGGTCGCCGATCGCGACCTTCGCGCCGCGGCGCACGAGCGCCACCGCCGTCGCGCGGCCGATGCCGCGTGCGCCGCCGGTGATCGCCACGACCTTGCCGGCGAGCGAGCGGGGTTCTCTGGCCATGACGTGCGGTCTCCTCAGATGCGGTGGCGCGGACTGGCTGCCTGGCCAGTCTCCCCGGAAGCGGCTCCGCGTGCAACCTGCGACCATCTTTCGCCGATGTCCAGCGCCCTTCTCGCCTGTCTCGACGGCGTCGTGCTGCCCGCCGCCGAGGCGCGCATCCCGGCAACCGACGACGGGCTGCTGCAGGGCGACGGCGTCAGCGAGCTGCTGCGGCTCCACGGCGGCCGCCCGGTCGCGCTCGCCGACCACCTCGCGCGGCTGGAGCGCTCCGCCGCCGGGCTGCGCCTGCCGCTCGACCTCGACGCCGTCCACACCGACGTCGCAGAGCTGCTGACCGCCGCCGGCACCGGCCCCGAGCACGGGTTGCTGCGGATCGTCGTCACGCGCGGCGGCCGTCGCCTGCTGCTGACCGAGCCGGCGCCGCCCGCGCCCGCGCAGGTGCGGCTGGCGACTGTCACCTACGCGCCGCCGCGCCTGCTCGACGGGATCGGCGCGCTCGGCGCCGCCGGGCAGGCGCTGGCGAGCCGCCAGGCGCGCGAGCGCGGCTTCGACGCGGCGCTCCTGGTGACGCCGCACGGGCGCGCGCTGGAGAGTCCCGCCGGCGCGCTCTTCTGGGTCGCCGGCGGCAGGCTGCTGACGACCCCGCTCGACGATCACGTCGCCGACGGCGTGATGCGCGCGCGCGTGATCGCGCTCAGCGGCGCGCAGCAGCAGCCGATCGCACTCGACCGGCTGAAGCGGGCGGACGAGCTGCTGCTGGCCACGACCGCGTTCGGGATCGTCCCGGTCGTCGGCGTCGACGACGCCGAGCTGGCGGTCGGCGCCGTCACGCGCGACCTCGCGGCGCGCGTCGGCGAGCAGATCCGCGACGAGCTGCGGGAGCGCTGAGCGATGCGGATCCTGACCGTGATCGGCAACCGGCCGCAGTTCATCAAGGCGGCCGCCGTCTCCTCGCGCCTGCGCAGCCGCGGTGAGGAGATCACCGTCCACACCGGCCAGCACTACGACCGCGAGCTGTCGCAGGTCTTCTTCGACGAGCTGGAGCTGCCGCCGCCGGACCACATGCTCGGCATCGGCGGCGGCACCAACACCGCGCAGACGGCGCGGATGCTGGCGGCGCTGGAGCCGCTGCTGGCCGACGTCAGACCGGACGCGCTGCTCGTCTACGGCGACACCAACTCGACGCTCGCGGGCGCGCTCGCCGCCGTCCAGCAGGGGATCCCGGTCGCGCATGTCGAGGCCGGCATGCGCTCGTTCGACCGCACGATGCCGGAGGAGGTCAACCGCGTCGTCACCGACCACCTGTCCGCGCTGCTGCTCGTGCCGTCGCAGACCGCGGCCGGCAACCTCGCGCGCGAGTCGGTCGCCGGCGAGGTCGAGCTGGTCGGCGACGTGATGGTCGACGTCGCGCAGCTGCTGCAGCCCGGCGCTCGCGCCCGCGCGAGCACGCTGGAGCCGTACGGCGTCGAGCCGGGCGGCTACCTGCTCGCGACCGCGCACCGCGCCGGCAACGTCGACGAGCCGGCGCGGCTGGCGCTGCTGGTCGAGCTGCTGCTCGCGCTGCCGCTGCCGACGGTCTTCCCGCTGCACCCGCGCACGCGCGCTCGGCTGGAGGCGGCCGGCCTGCTGGAGCGGCTGGAGCGGTCGCCGCTGCTGCGGCTGGCGCCGCCGCTCGGCTACCTCGACTTCACCGCGCTGCTGTGCAACGCCAGCGCGATCGTGACCGACTCCGGCGGCGTCCAGAAGGAGGCCTACCTGGCCGGCGTCCCGTGCGTGACGATGCGGCCGAACACGGAGTGGGTCGAGACGGTCGAGGCGGGCTGGAACGTGCTCGTCGACCTCGACGCGGAGCGGACGCTGGCGGCGCTGGAGCGGACGCCGCCGTCCGCGCGTCTGCAGCTGTACGGCGACGGCAGAGCGGGCGAGCGGGTCGTCGAGGCGCTCGCGCGGCTGACCGGCGCGTAGCCGGCGACCGCTGCGACCGGGCGCTTGCTCGGTCTAGGGGCGGCCGATGCGGCGGACGGAGACGCCGGCGGCCCGGAACGGCTCCGGGTCGAGCGCGTCGCGCCCGTCGACCAGCGCGCTCAGGCCGGGCAGGTCCGCCGGCCCGAGCGTGCGGTAGGCGACGTGGTCGGCCTGCAGGATCGCGCCGTCGACGGGCGTCCCGTCCCACGGCTCGAAGCCGAGCGCGCGCAGCTCGTCGTCGCTGTAGAGCGGATCGGTCGCCAGCGGCGTCGCGCCACCGGCGGCGAGCGCGTCACGCAGCCCGAAGGCGCCGGAGAAGGCCGTCTCGCGCACGTCGCCGCGATAGGCGACGCCGAGGATCAGCACGCGCTTGCCCGTCAGCCCGCCCAGCTCTGCAGCGACGAGATCGACCGCGTAGGCCGGCATCTGGCCGTTGATCTGGCGCGCCGTCGCCGGCAGCCGCGCGCCGGCGTCGCCCTGCAGGTAGAAGTGCGGGTAGACCGGGATGCAGTGACCGCCGACGGCGACGCCCGGCCGGTGGATGTGGCTGAACGGCTGGCTGTTGGCGGCGTCGATCACGCGCCCGACGTCGACGCCGAGCGCGTCGGCGTGCTGGGCGAACTCGTTCGCGAGCGCGATGTTGACGTCGCGGTAGGTCGTCTCCGCCAGCTTCGTCAGCTCGGCCGCCTCGGCCGAGCCCATCGCCCAGACCGCGGCGTCGCCGCCGATGAACCGGCTGTACAGCTCGACGCCGCGCGCCTCGCCGGCGGCCGACAGGCCGCCGACCAGCTTCGGGTACGTGTCGAGGTCTCTGAAGATGCGGCCGCTGTAGACGCGCTCGGGGCTGAAGACGGTGAAGAACTCCTGCTCCATCGCCAGCCCGCTGCCGGCGGCGAGCGCCGGCGCGATCCGCTCGCGCGTGGTGCCGGCCGGGACGGTCGTCTCGATCGAGACGGTCGTGCCCGCTCTGAGGCCGCGCGCGATGTCGGCGACGACGGTGTCGAGGATCTGCCAGTCCGGTCTCGCGTCGGCGTCGACGATCAGCGGCGGCACCGCGATCACCAGCTCCGGGCCCTCCGCGACGGCGGCGGTCGTGTCGGTCTGCGCGCGCAGCCGGCCGTCGCCGACGACCTGTTCGAGCGCGGCCTTCAGCCCCGCCTCGCCGGGAAACGGCTCCTCGGCCCGGTTGACGAGCTCGCAGACCTCCGGGTCGACGTCGCAGCCGACGACGTGGTGGCCGGCGAGCGCCGCGTGGACCGCGAGCGGGAGGCCGATCTTGCCGAGCGCGACGACGACGACGTTCACGGTGCGACCTGCACCGTCCGGCCGCTCTGCGCGCTCTCCAGCACCGCTTCGGCCGCGCGCACGGCCGCGAAGCCCTGCGCGAGCGTCACGACCGGGGCGTCGGGATCGCCGGCGACGAGATCGCGGAAGGCCTCCAGCTCGCTGCGGATCGGCTCGCTGCGGGCCAGCGCGTAGCGCGTCGCGTCGCCCTCGGTGACGCCGCGCAGCGCCTGCGAGCTGCTCCAGTCGGAGGTGACCTGGCCGTTCTCGTAGAAGGTCAGGTCGGCGGTGACGGTCTCGGCGACGAGCATGCCGCGGTCGCCGAGCACGCGCGTGCGGCGCGTCTTCGTCGGCGACAGCCAGTCGACCATCGTGTTGAAGGGGACGTCGGAGGCGACGCGGCCGTTGACGAGCACGAGGTCCTCGTGCGGCCGGCCGGTGCGGTGGGCCGTCTGCGCCGCGACGGTCGTGATCGGCGATCCGGCGATCCAGCTGACGATGTCGAGGTCGTGGGTCGCGAGGTCCTTGATCACGCCGACGTCCTTGATCCGCTCCGGGAACGGGCCGACGCGCTCGGTCGCGACGAGGAAGACGTCGCCGAGCTGCCCGGCCTCCAGCCGTCTGCGCAGCGCCACCAGCGACGGGTTGAAGCGCTCGACGTGGCCGACGGCCGCGGCGAGGCCGCGGTGGCGGACGGCGGCGATGATCAGCTCGGCGTCCTCGGTCGTGGCCGCGAGCGGCTTCTCGATCAGCATCGCGACGTCGGCGGAGGTGAGCGCGAGCGCGGCCGGCAGGTGCTCCTCCGTCGGCAGCGCGACGACCGCCATGTCGAGCCGGCCGCTGTCGAGCAGCTGCTCCAGCGTCGCGAAGACGAGCGCCGGGTCGCGCACGACGCCGTGTCTGTCGCCGGCCGGGTCGACGGCGCCGGCGAACTCGACCCCCGGCAGCGTCTGCAGCAGGCGCGCGTGGTGGCGGCCCATCATGCCGAGACCGAGCACGGCCGCGCGGAGAGGTGCGGGGGAGTTCGGCGTCATCGGCCCGCGAAAGGGTAGCTGGCGCGGCCGACCGGCGACCGCGTCGCGCGGTGTTCGCGCCTTCCCAGCGCCTACGCTTCGGGCATGTCCAGCGCACCCGGTCTCGTCCTCAGCCCCACCGCTCGCGTCGGCGCAGGCGTCCGCTTCGGCGCCAACGTCGTCGTCCACGACGACGTCGTGATCGGGGACGGGGTCACGATCGAGGACGGCGTCGTGCTCGGCAAGGGCCCGCGGCTGGCGCCCGGCTCGGCGGCCGCCGGCGCCGCCGGGGCGCTGACGATCGCCGATGGCGCGACGATCTGCTGCAACGCCGTCGTCTTCAACGGCGCCTCGATCGGCCCGCGCGCGATCGTCGGCGACCAGGCGTACGTGCGCGAGCGCGCCACGATCGGCGAGCGGACCGTGATCGGCCGCGGCTCCGCGGTCGACAACGACGTCGTCGTCGGCGACCGCGTGAGAGTGCAGACCTCGGTCTACCTGACCGCCTTCTCGGTCGTCGAGGACGACGTCTTCGTCGGGCCGTGCGCGATGACGACCAACGACGACGCGATGGGCCGGATCGCCCGCGGGACGACGCTCAGAGGCGCGACGCTGCGGCGCGCCTGCCGGATCGGCGGCGGCGCCGTGCTGGTGCCGGGCGTCGAGGTCGGCGAGGAGGCGTTCGTCGCCGCGGGCGCGGTCGTTACGCGCGACGTGGCGCCGCGCGCGGTCGTGATGGGGGTGCCGGCGCGCGTGGTGCGCGAGGTCCCCGACGAGCAGCTGATCGAACGCTGGCGCTAGCCGCCGCGCCGGCCGCGGCTCAGGCGGCCGGGATCGCGCGGCCGGGCGCGGTCTCGAGACCTGCCGCGGTCCACATCGTCTGCTCGCGGCCGGGGCCGACCGAGATCAGCACGATCGGCACGCCGATGAACTCCTCCATGAAGCGGAGGTAGGCGCGCGCGTTCTCGGGCAGCTCGTCCTCGGAGCGGGCGTCGCTGATGTCCTCGCTCCAGCCGTCCAGCTCGACGTACTCGCCGCTCGCGTGATGGAGCACGGTCTGGTGGTACGGGTAGGTCTCGAAGACCGCGCCGTCCTCGCCCCTGTAGCTGGTGCAGACCTTGATCTTGTCGAGGCCCGAGAGGACGTCGAGCTTCGTCACGACGAGCGCCGTCATCGAGTTGAGGCGGGCGGCGTAGCGGAGCGCGACGAGGTCGAGCCAGCCGGTCCGGCGCGAGCGGCCGGTGGTGGTGCCGAACTCGCCGCCTCTCTGGCGCAGCTCCTCGCCCAGCTCGCCGTCGAGCTCGGTCGGGAACGGGCCGGAGCCGACGCGCGTGCTGTAGGCCTTGCAGATGCCCCAGACCTCGTCGATGTCCTTCGGGCCGACGCCGCTGCCGATGCAGGCGGCCGCAGCGATCGGGTTCGAGGAGGTGACGAAGGGATAGGTGCCGTGGTCGAGGTCCAGCAGCGCGCCCTGGGCGCCCTCGAAGATCACGATCTGGTCGTCGTCGAGGCGGTCCCAGACGAGCGTCGTCGTGTCGGCGATGTGCTCGTACAGCCGGCGGCCGTACGCGAGGTACTCCTCGGTGATCGACTGCAGGTCGAGCCGCGGGTCGCGCGCGAACGGGCGCAGCGCGAGCCGCTTCGGCTCCAGCGCGGCGACGATCTTCTTCTTCAGGATCTTCTCGTCGAGCAGGTCCTGCACGCGGATCCCGATGCGCGACGCCTTGTCGGCGTAGGCCGGGCCGATGCCGCGGCGGGTGGTGCCGATCTTCAGCTTGCCGAGTCTCGCCTCGCCCGCGTCGTCGAGCATCATGTGGTACGGCATGATCAGGTGCGCGTTGGCGGAGACGCGCAGGCCGCTGGTGTCGACGCCGCGGTGGCGCAGCTCGTCCAGCTCCTCGGTCAGCACCTTCGGATCGACGACGACGCCGTTGCCGATCACGCAGGTCTTGCCGGGGTAGAGGATTCCCGACGGCATCAGGTGGAACTTCCACGTCTCGCCGTTGCGGACGATCGTGTGGCCGGCGTTGTTGCCGCCCTGGAAGCGGATCACCGCGTCAGCCCGCTCAGCGAGCAGGTCGGTGATCTTGCCCTTGCCTTCGTCGCCCCACTGGGCGCCAACGATCACGATTCCGGACACGGCAGACAGTGTAGGGGAGCCCTACTGGAAGCGATCTCCGGCGAAGTTCATGAACTTCGGGTATTCCTTCTGGAACGTCAGGACGATGTCCGCGAGCCCGCCGTTGCGGTGCTTGGCGATGATGATGTCGGCCTCGCCCTCGCGCTCGGACTCTCTGTCGTAGTACTCGTCGCGGTAGATGAACATGACGAGGTCGGCGTCCTGCTCGATCTGGCCGGACTCGCGCAGGTCGGAGAGGATCGGTCTCTTGTCGGTGCGCGTCTCGACCGCACGCGACAGCTGCGACAGCGCGATCACCGGCACCTCCAGCTCGCGCGCGAGGATCTTCAGGCCACGGCTCATCTGACCGACCTGCTCGACGCGGCTCTCGACGCGGCCGTCGGGGCGCAGCAGCTGCAGGTAGTCGACGATGATCAGGCCGAGCCCGCCCGGGTTCTGCTGCGCCAGCCGGCGCGCCTTCGCGCGCACCTCCAGCATCGAGATGTCGGAGGAGTCGTCGACGTAGAGCGGCGAGTCGGCCAGCCGCTGGGAGGCCTCGAGGATTCTCGGCCAGCGGTTCTCGGCGACTCTGCCTCTGCGCAGGTCCTCGCCTCTGATGCGCGCCTGCGAGGCGACGAAGCGCTGTGCCAGCTCGGCCTCGGACATCTCGAGCGAGAACAGCGCGACCGGCTTTCTGTGCTGGATCGCGGCGTTCTCGGCGATGTTCGTGACGAACGCCGACTTGCCCATCGAGGGGCGTGCGGCGAGGATGATCAGGTTGCCGGGCTGGAAGCCGCCGGTTATCTCGTCGAGATCCTTGAAGCCGGACGGGGTGCCGGTCAGCACCGTGTGCTCGACCGACATCTGGTGGAGCTTGTCGATCTCGTCGTCGAGCACCGCCCCGATCGAGCGGAAGTCCTTCTGGCGGTCGTCGTGGGCGACGTCGAGGATGTCGCGCTCGGCCCACTCGACCACCTCGCGCGCCGGCGCGGCGTGGCCGTAGACGTTCGCCTGGATCTCCTGCGTCGTCTTCAGCAGACGCCGCAGCAGCGCGTTGCTGTGGACGATGCGCGCGTACTCGCGCACGTTGCCGGCGACCGGCGCCGTGCCCGCGAGCGCGTCGACCGCGGTCGGCCCGCCGATCTCGTCCAGTCTGCCGATCGAGCGCAGGTGCTCGGTGACCGTCAGCACGTCGATCTCGCGGTTCTCGCCGTAGAGGTCGAGCATCGCCTGGTAGATCGCCTGGTGCGAGAGGCGGTAGAAGTGGTCGGCCTTCAGCCCCTCGTTGATGATGAGGCCGTACAGCGTCGTGTCGGCGAGCATGATCGCGCCCAGCACCGACTGCTCCGCCTCGTCGTTGTGCGGCGGCGCGTGCGGGCTCTGATGCTCGGAGGAGGACTGCTCAAGCGCGGACATGCGAACGCAGCAGCTTAGGTCGAAACAACCATCAGTAGCGTGCTCGTCGGATGGCACCGGCGCGGCGGCGTCGCATTCGCCCGCAACGTGCGGCTTTAACGACGAAGCGCCGCACGACGGCGGCGCTTCCGATGCTGCGAGGTGAGGCTCCGTGCAGGGGTGCTGCGTTACTTCTGCTCGACGACCATCGTCTTGACGGTCGCGTGCACGCCCTCGTCGACCTCGACGACGACCATGTGCGTGCCGATGTTGCGGATCGGCTCCTCGAGCTGGATCTTGCGGCGGTCGACTCTGATGCCGCGCGCCTCGCGGATCGCGTCCGCGATGTCCTGTGCGGTGACGGAGCCGAAGAGACGGCCGTCCTCGCCCGCCTGCTGCTCGATCGTCAGCACGGTGCGGCCGAGCAGCGCCGCGTTCTCCTGCGCGCGGTCCTTCGCGTCTCTGGCGGCCTTGTCGGCAGCGACCTGGCGCGCCTGGGCGGCCTCGAGGGCGCCCTTGGTGGCCGGCTGCGCGAGCTTGCGCGGGATCAGGAAGTTACGCAGGTAGCCGGGGGAGACGTCGACGACCGAGCCTCTCTCACCGAGCTGCTCGACGTCCTGAAGCAGAATCGCCTGGGGCATCGTCAACGCTCCTCGCGGTCGCTGCGGTCACGGCGGCCGCCGGCACGCTCGGGAGCGCCCTCTGCGACATACGGCAGCAGGGCCATCTCACGCGCGCGCTTGACGGCGGTCGCGACCTGGTTCTGGTGGCGGCGGCAGGTGCCGGCGATACGACGGGAGCGGATCTTGCCACGCTCGGAGACCATCTTCTTGAGCCCGTCGACGTCCTTCCAGTCGACCTGCTCGATCTTCTCCTTGCAGTACGGGCACGGCTTGCGCCGGTTGGACCCGAATCCACCCTTCTTGTCGCGCCGTCTCGTCGACGGGCGTCTGCGTTGCTTCGCCACTCTTGGCCTTACCTCGGTTTGATCAGAACGGAATGTCGTCGTCGGCGGGAGCGGCCGGCGCGGGTGCGGGACGGTTGAAGTCCTGGGAGTTGACCGGAACGTCGCTCCCACCGGCCACATCGCGAGGGCCGGAGAACCCGTTGCCAGCGCCGGGGCCGGCATCGTCGCGGCCGCCGAGGAACTGCACGGAATCGGCGATGATATCGATCGCCTGACGTCTCTGCCCGGAATCTCTCTCGGTCCACTCGCGCCACTCGAGCCGGCCGTCGATCGCGACGGGACGGCCCTTCGACAGAAAGCGGGCGCAGTTCTCGCCCTGCGCGCCCCAGACGGTGACGTCGAAGTAGTTGGGCTTGTCCTCCCACTCACCCGACTGACCGCGGCGGCGCGTGTTGACGGCGAGGCGGAGGCTGCAGACAGCGAGACCGCTGCCCGTCGAGCGCAGCTCGGGGTCGCGCGTGAGGTTCCCGGTCATGACGACGCGGTTGATGTTCGTGGCGGCCATGAAGAGGCTCCTTTCGGCGGCAGATACCAGCGGCGTTCGAGTCTAGACCGCGTTCCGGGGCCGGAAGCCCTGACCCCGGAAACTGCGCCGAAAGTTCACAGCCGTGGGTGAGTCCTGTTGCAGAGCGTGCGTCCGTCGCGACTAGGCGACGGGCTCGGCAGCGGGCGCCGGCTCGGCCGGCAGCGCGCCGACGGCACCGGCCGGCGGCTCGGGCGCCTGGCTCGCGACGGCCTTGATGATGCGGTGGCGCAGGACGCCGTCCGCGATCTTCAGGTTGTAGGAGAGCGCCTCGACGAGCGGGGCCGGGCCCGAGAACTGCAGCAGGTGGTACTCGGCGTCTCTCGTGTGGTCGATCTCGTAGGTGAGATGACGGACACCCCACTCCTGCGCAAGCTCGATCGTCCCGCCGTGCTCGGCGATGGTCTGCTCGACCTCGGCGCGGATCTGCGCGCGGCGCTCGTCGTCGACCGACGTGCGGAGGAGGAGCATCAGGTCGTAGATGACAGTGGTTTCGGCCATGGTGCTTTCGTCGGCTTGACAGCGGCGGAGCACTATACCAAGGGGGCGAACTTTGGCGTTCGGACCCCTCTGTATAGAAATGCGCTCCGCTCGCCGCCTGCTGCTTCCCGTCCGTGCCCGTGCCGTCGCCGCGCTGCTTGTGCTCGCGCTGCTGATCGCCTGGAGCCGCGGCGATCCGGCGCCGCCGCTGCCGCCTGCCGACCCGTCGCCCACCCCGCTCGCGGTCGTGCCGGCCGCGACGGCTCCGCCGCCCGCGCCGCCGCTGCGCCCGCCCGCAAGGTCCGCGCGCAGACGGCCGCAGCGGGCGAGACCGGTGAGACGAAGACCCGCGCCAGCGCGCCGGCATCGACCGCGGGCGCGGAGCGCGCCCCACGTCGCCGAGCGCGCGCCTCCGCGAGCGGCGCGACCACCGCGAGCGGCGCGACGGATGCCGCGTGCGTCGCCCGCGCCGCCGGATGCGGGCGCGACAGCGGCTTCGCCACCCGCCGCGCCGCGGGCTGCGGGCGCGCCTGCGGCTCCGCCGCCGTTCCCGGCCGCGCAGCCCCCGCGCGGGGAGTTCGGGCTGGAGTGACGGGGAGTTCGGGCTGGCGTGAGGGGGAGTTCGCGCTGGAGTGAGGCCGCCGCGCTCAGTGCGCGTCGGCCGCCTTCTTCTTGATGTCGGCGAGCTGGTCGTCGATCCAGTCGCCGGGGTTGCGCTGGGTGACGATCCGCTTGAGGCCCTCGACGCGGCGCTCGCGCTCCTCGCGCGACATCGTCAGCGCGGCGTGGATCGAGTCGGCCAGCTCCTGGATGTCGAACGGGTTGACCGACAGCGCGAACTCGCCCAGCTCCTCGTGCGCGCCGGTGTTCTCCGACAGGATCGAGACGCCGGCGCGCTCGTTCACGAGCGGGCCCTCCTTCGCGACCAGGTTCATGCCGTCGAACATCGCGTTGACGAGCAGCAGGTCGTAGTTCTTGTAGGCCGCGACCGCCTCCTCGAGGTCGTCGCGCAGCTTCAGGTGGATCGGCATCCAGTCGGGCGTGCCGTGACGGTGGTTGACGACCGCGACGACGGCCTCGATCCGCTCCAGGTACTCGGCGTACTCCGGCACGTCGGTTCGCGACGGCATCAGCTGCGCGACGAACGTCACGCGCTCGCGGAACTCGGGATGCTGCTCGAGGAAGACGTCGAAGGCGGTGAAGCCGCGCAGCACGTTCTTCGACAGGTCGGCGCGGTCGACGCGCAGGATCAGGTGCTCGCGGCGGCGGCGCAGCAGCTCGCCCTCGAACTCGGCCGTGCGCGGACGCTTGGCGACGGCGCGCGTCTGCTCGGCGTCGATCGGCAGCGGATAGGCGCGGACCCACACCTCGTGACCGTCCGGGCAGTGGACGATCCCCTTCTCGAAGTCGACCTCGAGGTCCATCAGGTCGCGGCAGCAGTAGAGGAAGTTGCGCCGGTAGGAGCGCGTGTGGAAGCCGACGATGTCGTTCGCCAGCAGGCCCTCGTAGATCTCCGTGCGGATCTTCGTCGGCAGCACGCGCCAGGCGTCCGGCTGCGTCCACGGGATGTGAACGAAGTGGTGCAGGAAGACGTCGGGCCGCTCGCGCCGGATCAGGCCCGGCAGCGTGTAGAGGTGGTAGTCGTGGACCATCACGACCGGCTCCTGCTGGCCCTCGATCTCCTCCAGCACGGCCCTCGCGAGGTCCTCGTTGACGACGTTGTAGCCGAACTCGAACGCCTCGACCTCCTCGCGGCGGATGTCCGGCGCGTTCGAGAGATCCCACAGGTAGTGCTGGATGAACCACAGCATCGGGTTCGCGAAGACGTTGTAGAAGCGGTCGAAGGCGTCCGGGTCCGACGCGACCAGGCGGACTCTGTAGCTGCCGCCGTCGGGCAGCTCGGCGGTGAACGGTCTGCCGCCGTGCTGCTCGGTCACGGCGATGTCCTGCTCGGTCATCGCCGACGCGATCCAGATCGCGTCGCGGTGGGAGGCGAGTCCGGTGAGGGCGGTGACGAGCCCGCCGCCGCCGCGCTTCACCTCCCCGTCGTCGAGGAACGTGACAGGGCCGCGGTTGGAGACCAGGACCAGCGGTGCAGCATCAGCGGACAGCGGACTATCCCTCCAGGTCGGTGAAGATCTTCAGCCAGTCGCGCAGCAGCCGCGGCATCAGGAAGTGCCTGCGGATGTGCTCCTTGCCGGCGAGCCCGAGTCTGCGCCCGAGGCCGGGGTCCTGGAGGATCTGCGTTGCGCGGTCGGCGCACTGCTCGACGCTCTCGACGAGATAGCCGGTGACGCCGTCCTCGACCTGCAGCGGGATCCCGCCGACGTTGCCGCCGATGAACGGCCGCGCCTTCCAGATCGCCTCCGAGACGGTCAGGCCGAAACCCTCGCGCGTCGACTTCTGGATCAGCACGTCGGCGTGCGACTGGAAGGCGTTGACCTCGATCGCGCCGACGTTGTTGAAGTTGTTGAGGATGTGGATGTCGGGATCGCCGTCGGCGTGCGCGACGGTCGCGTTGAAGAAGTCCCAGCCCTCGGGGTCGTCGGTCGCCATCGAGCCGACCAGCGCCAGCTGCACCTCCGGCACCGCCTGCTTGACGATCCGGTAGGCGTCGATCACGCCGAGCGGGTCCTTCCACGGGTCGAAGCGCGACACCTGGCACATCAGCGGCCGGTCGACGTCGATCCCGAACTGCTCGCAGATGTAGGTCGAGTCCTCCGGCGAGAAGGCCATGTTCTTCGGCGCCAGCGGGTCGATCGCCGGCGGCACGATGTGGATCCGGCCGTCCATCCCGGGCGGGACGTACTGCTGCATGTGGAAGACCGAGTCGGCGTACGTGCGGATGTAGGGCAGCAGCCGCTCGATCGTCGCCGGGTTCGGCGTCGAGAGGTCGATGTGGCAGCGCCAGATCCAGTGCCGCGACTTCTCCGGCGCGAGCGTGTGCATCGCCGCCGGCTGCGGGTCGTGCGCGACGACGACGTCCCAGCCGCGGGACAGCTCGCGCGCGTTCATCTCGTTGTAGCGCCGCCACGAGGACCACTGCTCCTCGGTCAGGTCCTGCGGGTTGCCCTGCAGCGCGTTGTGCATCACCTTCGTCGCGTTGAAGAACTCCTCGCGCCCGTAGATGACGTGCCACTCGACGTCGAGGCCGACGTCCTTCATCAGCGGGACCATCGTGTAGAGGATCTCCGAGACGCCGCCGCCGAAGGCGGTCGCCGACAGGTGCAGGACGCGCTTGCCACGCAGCGGCTCGGCCAGCTCGCGGATCTCCTCGACGAGCGAGCGACCGACGATGCTGGCGTAGTCAGCGAGCGTCTTGTGACCGACTGCGACGGGTTGGAGCATGGCTGCGGTGGGCTCTTGGCTCGGGGATCGGGAGCGGCGCGCGCAGCGTACCGAATGGCCGGCCCCTGCCGAAAGGGCTCAGCCCGGCCGCGTGCCGAGCGTCACCTGCACCGTGCGCTGTTCGCCGCCGCGCCAAACCTCCAGCGTGACGACGTCGCCCGGTCTGTCGTCGGCGATCGCGGCCGCGAGATCGCGGTCGCGCGTGATCGGCTCGCCGTCGAGCGCGGTGATCAGATCGCCGCCGGTCGCGTATCTCTGCGCCATGAACTCGACCTCGTCGTCAGCGCTGCCGGCGTCGAGGCCGGCGACCGCGGCCGGTCCGTCGGCGGTCACCGCCTGCACGAGCGCCCCGGTCGTGCTCGGCAGGCCGAGCCGTCTCGCCAGCTGCGGGAAGACCGGCACCGTCGAGACGCCGATCCAGGCGTAGTCGACTCTGCCGCTCGCGGCGAGCTGGTCGAGCGAGCGTCTGACGGTGTCGACCGGGATCGCGAAGCCGACGCCCTCGCCGCCGCCGCCGGTCGACTGGATCTGGGCGTTGATGCCGATCACGCGGCCGGCGGCGTCGACCAGCGGGCCGCCCGAGTTGCCGTGGTTGATCGCGGCGTCGGTCTGGATCGCGCCGCCGATCGCGAAGCGGCCGTCGTTGGCGGGGCCGCCCGAGTTGAGCGAGTCGATCGTGCGGTTGACGCCGGAGATGACGCCGACCGAGAGCGACTGCGGCTCGCCGAAGGGGCTGCCGATCGCGGCGACCGGCACGCCGACCGTCAGCCCTCTGCTGCTGCCGAGCGGCAGCGGGCGCAGCGTCAGGTCGGCCGGGTCGACCTCGATCAGCGCGACGTCGGAGTTGAGGTCGGTGCCGACGATTCTGGCCGGCACCTGGTTGCCGTCGGAGAACTGCACGTAGATCGTCTCGGCGCGTCTGACCGCGTTGCCCTCGCCGTTGGTGACGACGTGGGCGTTGGTCGCGATGCGGCCGTCGCCGTCTATCACGAAGCCGGAGCCGAGCCCCTCGCCGCCGGTCGGGGCTCTGGCGTCTCTGTCGCCCTCGAAGAGGCTGATGACGGTGACGACCCCGGGCGCCTCGCGGGCGTAGATCGCGCTCGGGTCGAAGCGGCCGTCGGACGCCTGCCGGATCACCTCGACGCGGGTCGTCGCGGTGCGGACGGGACCGTGGTCGCTGGAGAGGCCGTCGGGCCCCTCGTCGCCGCCGCCGCAGCCGGCGACGGCGAGCGCGACGGCTGTCAGAGCCGTCGGCGCGAGGATCCGGATGCGATGCGTCATGCGGGCAGCTCCAGCGTGAAGACGGTGCGACCGGGGCGCGACTCGACGCCGAGGCGGCCGCGCATGCGCTCGGCCAGCTCGCTCGCGATCGCCAGCCCGAGGCCGGAGCCCTGGGCGTCGTCGGTCGTGTAGAAGGGTTCGAAGATCTGCGACAGCGCCTGCCGCTCGATCCCCTTGCCGTGATCGCGCACGGCGAGCCGAGCGAAGCCGTCGTCGCGTGTCGCGGAGACGACGATGTCGGTCCCGGCCGGCGAATGGGTGAGGGCGTTGTCGATGAGGATCCGCATGATCTGGGCGACCCGGACAGGATCGCAGAGTGCCTCGACCGCGCGGCCCGTCAGCCGCACCTCGAGATGCGCGTCGCGCTGCGCGAGCACGGGCTCGAACTCGGAGCTGACCGCGCTCGCCAGCTCCGACAGGTCGACCGGCTCGGGCCGCAGCTCGAGCGAGCCGGCCTCCAGCCGCGACAGGTCGAGCAGGTCGACGGTCAGCTTGCGCAGCCGCTCGACCTGCAGCCGCAGCTGCCCGATGAAGCGCCGCCGCGTCTCCTCGTCCAGCTCCTCGTCCTCCAGCAGCTCGACGAAGCCGCCGAGCGAGAAGAGCGGCGTGCGCAGCTCGTGCGAGGCGGTCGCGATGAACTGCTTGCGGGCGCGGTCGAGCTGCGCGAGCTGGCGCTGCATGTCGTTGAAGGCGCGCGCGAGCTGGCCCAGCTCGTCGTCGGAGTCGACCGGGATCGGGCGCGAGAAGTCGCCGGCCGCGACCTGCTCGGCCGCCTCCTCCAGCCGCTTGACGCGCTGCGCGAGCGCGCGTGCGACGAGCCAGCCGGCGAGCACCGCCAGCGCGAGCGCGATCGCGCCGGCGATCAGGATCTGCTGGCGCACGACCGCGACGTTGCCCTCGACGTCGCTGGTCGGCGTCGAGTAGAGCGCGACGAAGCTGATTCTGCCGTCTCTGTCGGCGACCGGGACGGCGACGATCGCGAGCGATCTGGTCACCGCGCTGGCGGTGCGGCCGTCTCTCAGCACGCCCTCGGCGATCCCCTGGTCGAGCGTCTCGCCGCCTCTGACCGAGTCGCTCACGCGCTCCAGCTGGGGCGCGCCGTCGACGCTGTTGACGCGCAGCAGCGTCAGCCGCGCGTTGGCGCGATCGCCCGCCTGGCTGACGGCCTCGTCGAGGCCCTCGGTGGGGACGTCGGTGCCGGCGGCTCTTCTGACGTCGCCGATCGTCCCCTGCGCCGCCTCGCGCAGCTGCGTCACCTTCTCGTCGCGCAGGCGCGTCTCCAGCTGCGGCGCGATGTAGAGGTAGAGCGCGGCGATCGCGGCGAGCGTGATCGCGAAGAAGAGGAAGGCGAGGCGGTTGCGCAGCGAGCGCATCGGCGACGTGGGCGGGTGGCGGCCGGGCCGTCAGCCGGGCGGCGTCAGGCGCCGTCCGTGTCGCGGAAGCGGTAGCCGACGCCGCGCACGGTGAAGAGGTACTCCGGCTCCTTCGCCTCGCGCTCGATCTTCTCGCGCAGGTGGCGGATGTGGACGTCGATCGTGCGCGGGTCGCGGTAGGCGGAGTCGCCCCAGACGCGCGCCAGCAGCATGTCGCGCGTGAAGACGCGGCCGGGGCTGCGGGCGAGCGTCAGCAGGATCTCGAACTCGACGAAGGTCGTCGTGATCGCCTCGCCGCGGACCGTCACTGTGCGCTTGTCGGGATCGATCCGCAGCTCATGGCTGTCGAGCGTGCCGCCGTCGCTCTCGGCCGTCCGCGTCAGCTCCGAGCGCCGCAGCGCCGCCTTCACGCGGCTGCGGAACTCGCGCATCGAGAACGGCTTGGTGATGTAGTCGTCGGCGCCGATCTCGAGCCCGACGACCTTGTCGATCTCCTCCGACTTGGCCGTCAGCATGATGATCGGCACCGAGCTGCGGCTGCGCAGCCGGCGGCAGACCTCGAGCCCGTCGAGCTGCGGCAGCATCACGTCGAGCACGACGAGGTCGAACGGGCGCTCCTCGAAGCGCGCCAGCGCCTCGCGGCCGTCGGTCGCCTGGACGACCTCGTAGCCGTCTCTGCGCAGGGGATACGAGAGCAGCGTCTGGATCGACTGCTCGTCGTCCACCAACAGGATGCGGGTCGAGCGCTCGGTCATCTCCTCTCGCCGCAGAAGGTTAGTGGCGTGTCCAACTTGCGGGAAGATCGGCCGGCCGGAACGGGTGGATAACCTGCCGGTGTGCTCGATCCGCGGATCTACCGCGCCGCTTTCCTGCCGGTCCTGTTCGTCCTGGTGCTCGTCGGCTTCTCGCTGCGCGAGCAGCCGCGCGGCGTGACGACCTCGCTCGCCTCCGAGGCGTTCGACGGCGTCGGCGCCTTCGCGACGCTGCAGCAGCTCGCCAGCAGCGCGCCGAACCGCGCGCCCGGCTCGGCCGGCGACCGCCGCGTCGCCGCGCGGGTGCGCGAGGGCCTGAGAGCGAACGGCTTCGACGTCAGCGTCCACCGCCTCAGCGCGCAGACGAGCGTCGGCGCGCGCCAGGTCGAGACCGTGATCGGCCAGCGGACCGGCTTCTCCAGCCGCCGGATCCTCGTCGTCGCCGCGCGCGACGCGATCGGCAGCCCGGCGAAGGCGCAGCTGTCGGGCACGGCGGCGCTGCTGGAGCTGGCGCGCGTGCTCGGCGCGCGCACGCTCGACCGCACGCTCGTGCTCGCCTCCGTCAGCGGCGGGATCGACGCCGCCCGCGAGCTGGCCGAGCACCCTGGCGGCAGCGTCGACGCGGTGCTCGTGCTCGGCGACCTCGCCGGCACCGCGACGCGTCAGCCGCTGGTCGTGCCGTGGGGCGACTCGGCCGCCGTCGCGCCGCTGGAGCTGCGGCGGACGGTCGAGCTGGCGCTCGCGAGAGAGGCCGGGCTCGGCAGCAGGCGGGCGCGCCCGGCGAGCCAGTTCGCGCGCCTGGCGGCGCCGTTGACGCCGGGCCTGCAGGGTTCGTTCGTCAGCGCCGGGCTGCCGGCGGTGCTGCTGTCGGCCAGCGGTGAGCTGCAGCCGGCCGCCGACCAGGAGGTGTCGGAGGCGCGCCTGACCGTCTTCGGCCGCGCTGCGCTGCGCTCGATCTCCGCGCTCGACTCCTCCGCCGACCTGCCGGCGCCGGAGGCGTACGTGATGATCGAGAGAAAGCTGCTGCCCGAGTGGCCGGTGCGGCTGCTCGGCGCGGCGCTGCTGCTGCCGGTGCTGCTCGCCTCGATCGACGGATTCGCGCGCGTGCGGCGGCGGCAGGAGCCGGTCGGCCTGTGGCTGCGCTGGGTCGGCGCCTGCGCGCTGCCGTTCGTGCTCGCGCTGCTGCTGACGATCCTGCTGAAGCTGACCGGGATGCTGAGCGCGGCGCCGCCGGGGCCGGTCGCGATCGCCGACCTGCCGGCAGACGGCACGGCGCTGGCGGCGATCGTCAGCGTGCTCGTGGTGGTCGTGCTCGGCTGGTTCGTGCTGCGGCCGCTGGTGGCGCGCTGGTGGGGCGCGCGCGGCGAGCCGGCCTCGCCGGGCGCGGCGGCGGCGGTGATGCTGACGCTGTGCGCGATCGCGGTCGTCGTGTGGATCTTCAACCCGTACACCGCGCTGCTGCTGATCCCGGCGCTGCACCTGTGGCTGCTGGCGATCGCGCCGGAGGTGCGGGTGCACCCGTTCGCGGCGGTCGGCATGTTCCTGCTCGGGCTCGTGCCGCCGCTGCTGATCGCCTACTCGTACGCCCGCCAGCTCGGGCTCGACCCGGTCGAGCTGGCGTGGACCGGGCTGCTGCTCGTCGCCGGCGGCAGCGTCGGACCGCTCGCCGGCCTGCTGTGGGCGCTGCTGCTCGGCTGCAGCGGCGCGGTCCTCACGATCGTGCTGCGCAGCAGCTGGCACGGCGGGCCGGAGGGGCAGGCGCCGGTGACCGTGCGCGGCCCCACCAGCTACGCCGGGCCGGGCTCGCTGGGCGGCACCGAGTCGGCGCTGCGGCGCTGACCGTCCACCCGTCCGCGAACCGGCATACTGGAGCGATGCGGCGCGTCCTGCGGGCACTCTCCAGCGTCCTGATCGTCTCGGGCGTGCTGCTGATCGTCGATGCCGGCATCACGCTCGCGTGGCAGGAGCCGGTCTCGGCCTTCCTCGCCAACAGGCAGCAGAGCAAGCTCGCGGACCAGTTCGAGCAGGTCGTCCAGGCGCAGCCGACGCCGGTCCAGAGACGGGCGCTGGCGCAGCTCAGAACCGACAGACACCGGATCGCCTTCCTCGCGCGCGAGGCGCGCCGCAAGGCGGTCGACGGCGACGTCTTCGGGCGCCTGCGGATACCGGCTATCGGCGTCGACAGCTACGTCGTCAACGGCACCGCGCCCGACGACCTGCGCAAGGGGCCGGGCCACTATCCCGACACGACCTTCCCGGGACTCGGCGGCACGGTCGCGATCGCCGGCCACCGCACGACCTACCTGGCGCCGTTCCGCAAGATCGACGAGCTCGGCAGAGGCGACGAGCTGGTGCTGCGGATGTCGTACGGGACCTTCACCTACGTCTACGACAGACAGCAGATCGTCAAGCCGACGGCGACGTACGTCACGAGAGACGTCGGCTACGACCAGCTCGTGCTGTCGGCCTGTCATCCGCTCTACAGCGCGGCCGAGCGGATCATCGTCTACGCGAGACTGAAGTCGGTCAGACCGCGCGACGCGGCCGACCGATCCTGAAACCGGCGCGTCAGCGCACCGGGCCAGCTCCCGGTGAGATGTCCAGTCGCGAACACTGTCGCTCATGTGCCAAGCCGGTCGGCCCGATACCCAGGGCACGGACGGGCAATCCGGCAGCGCGGCAAGCCATCCAGGCGTGCCGCTGACGACTGCTGGCTTGACCTCTTCCCGTCCGGACAGTCAATGGACGACACCAACACCGTGAAACTCAAAGATCTGAGAGCCCGCATCGCGAGGGCCGACTACGACGTCGACGTCGATGCCGTCGCGGAGGCGTTCGTGACGCGCATGCTCGCCGTCCACGGCGCGCTGCGCCGTGCCGACGTGCGCGAACTGCTCGGCGACGCCTACGACGAGATCGGCGGCGTGCCGGCGCGGAAGTCGTGCTCGTAGCCGCGCAGGGGCGTGGACGGATCCTCGCTCCCGCGCAGCAGTGAGACGCCCGGCCCCGCCGTCGCGGCCGCCGCCGCTGTCCCGATCCAGCTGACCGCGACCGCCGCCTCGACGGCGGCGCGCGCTGCCGGCGGGACGCAGAAGCACAGCTCGTAGTCCTCCCCCGCCGTCGCCGCGAAGGCTGCCGGCTCCTGCCCGAGCGCGGCTGCGACCGGGGCGACGCCGGCTGCCAGCGGCAGCCGCTCCAGCTCCAGCCGCAGCTCGACGCCGCTGGCGCGGGCGAGATGGCCGGCGTCGGTCGCGAGCCCGTCGGAGACGTCGACCAGCGCGCTCGCGCCGGCCGCCGCGAGCGCGCGGCCCTCGGGTATCCGCGGCCGCGGCCGCAGGTGCGCGGCGCGCAGCGCCGCGGCGGTGGCGTCGTCGACGACGGACGGCTCGACGCGGCGGTCGAGCAGCGCGAGTCCGGCGCCGGAGCCGCCGAGCGTGCCGGTCACGCCGACGAGGTCGCCGGGGCGGGCGCCGTCGCGGCCGACCAGCTGCTCGGCGCGGTCGGCCCAGCCGACGACGGTGACCGCGACGACCAGCACCGGCCCGCGCGAGAGGTCGCCGCCGGCGATCGCGACGCCGCAGTCGCGCGCGAGCGCGTCGGCGCTGCGGAACAGCTCCAGCACCTCGTCCTGCTCGAGGCCGGGCGGCAGCACGAGCGAGAGGTAGGCCTCGCCGGGGTCGGCGC
Organism: Conexibacter sp. CPCC 205762; assembly: GCF_030646155.1. GTDB lineage: Bacteria > Actinomycetota > Thermoleophilia > Solirubrobacterales > Solirubrobacteraceae > Conexibacter. Next base: position 160,289 of record NZ_JAUTDN010000004.1, on the reverse strand, counting down.
CCATCGCGCCGACGTCCGACAGCGCGCCGGCGAGCGCGCGATGGCCGACGTCGGCGAGCGTCGCCGTCGGGTTCGGCGTGCGGCAGCGGAAGTGGATCCCGTCGACCATCGTGTCGACGGAGGTGACTGCGTACGGGCGCGCGCGCACGACGGCGGCGTCGTCGCCGATGTGGCGGACGACGCGGTCGCTGTCATGCGCGAGGATCTCGCTGAGCGCTTCGATCAGCGCCAGCTCACGCATCGTTCAGGGCTCCCGGCGGTGCGGCCGGCCGGCCGCCGCCTCAGCGGTGGCGGTAGACGATGCGCGCGCGGTCGAGGTCGTACGGCGACAGCTCGACGCGCACACGGTCGCCCGGCAGGATGCGGATCCGGAAGCGGCGCATCTTGCCGGCCACGTGGCCGAGGACGAGATGGCCGTTGTCGAGTCTCACGCGGAACATTGCGTTCGGCAGGGCCTCGATGACCTCGCCTTCGAGCTCGACCTTTTCTTCCTTCGACAAACCGTGTCCTATCTGGCGGTGGGTTCGGATGCGGGCATGCGCATGCAGCAGCGCCTTCAGGCCCGACGGTCTACGGTACCAGCCCGCGCGGGGCCGGGGGAGGGCTGAACGCGGCGCCTGGCCGCGTCAGTTGCCGCCGGGGACGCCGGCGCCGCCGCCCTCGGTCTGTATCTCGGGCTCGCCCTGGGGCGGCCTGGCGTAGCCGTCCGGATTGTTGTTGACGCCGCCGGTGCCCGTGTCGCCGGTCGTTCCGTCGGTGCCGGTCGTGTCGCCGGTGCCGTCGGTCGTCCCGTCGCTGGAGCCGTCGCTGCCGTCGTACGAGTAGTCCTCGTCGTCGTTGGAGCCGGTCGAGGAGTATCTGCCGAAGAACGGCTCGGACTCGAACGTGCCGCCCGCGGCCCAGTCGGAGCCGCAGTAGCCGTCGGAGGCGACCGACATGTACGCCTTCCAGATCGGCGCCGGGAAGGTGCCGCCCTGAACCGACTGGCCGTGCACGACCATGTAGACCGGCGTCTTGTAGCCCATCCAGACGGCCGTCGACAGTCTCGGCGTGAAGCCGACGAACCAGGCGTCCTTGATGTCCGAGGTGGTGCCGGTCTTGCCGGCCGCGGGGCAGCCGTAGCTGGCGCCGACGCCGGTGCCGGACTGGACGTTCTGCTCCAGCACCTCGCGCGCCTTCTCGGCCTGCGCCGGTGTGAAGGTGCGCTTGCTTCTCGTTCTGCCGAGATCCTGCACCTGGCCGTCGCGCAGCCGCACTCTCGTCAGGATCGTCGGCGTGCGGCGGATGCCGCCGTTGGCGATCGTCGCGTAGGCGTTGGCCATCTCCAGCACCGTGACGCCGTATCTGAGGCCGCCGAGGCCCTCGGCCGGGTAGGCGTCGAGTCTCGACGTGATGCCCATGTCGTAGGCCGCCTGGCGGACCGCGTCGGGGCCGACGTCGGCGTCGAGCTGGGCGTAGACGGTGTTGTCGGAGGAGAGCGTCGCGCGCGTGATCGTCTCGCTGCCGCTGTAGGTGTGCCCGAACGTCTCGACTCTGTAGGTCGGGTCGCTGGCGAGCCAGCCGGGTTCGAGCACTCTCGACGTGTAGTAGGTCGAGTCGGGGTCGATCCCCTTGCGCAGCGCGGCCATCAGCACCATCGTCTTGAAGGTCGAGCCGGGCTGGCGCTGGGCGGTGGCGGCGTAGTTGTAGACCGTCTTGCCGTCTCTCTCGTCGCCGTACTCGGCGGAGGAGGCCATCGCGAGGATGTGGCCGTTGGCGGGGTCGATCGTGACGATCGCGGCCGGCGGGTCGGCGGGGTCGTAGAGGATCTCTCTGATCGCCGCGCGCGCCGCCTCCTGCTTCTTCAGGTCGATCGACGTGTAGACCCTCAGGCCGCCCGCCCGCAGCACGTCGGCGCCGTACTTCTTCAGCAGCTGCTGTCTGACGTAGTCGAAGACGAACGGCTCCTTGCGCTGCTGGTAGAAGGCGTTCGGCTTGACGCCGAGCGGCGCGGCGTTGGCTCTGTCTGCCTCCGCCTGCGTGATGTATCTCGAGTCGACCATCGCGCGCAGGACCTCGGAGCGGCGCTGCTTGGCCTTCTTCGGTCTCTCGAACGGGGCGTACGCGCTCGGCGCCTGCGGCAGGCCGGCCAGCAGCGCCGACTCGGCCAGCGTCAGCTGCGAGACGTCCTTGTCGAACAGCACGCGCGAGGACGACTGCACGCCGATCGCCTCCTGGCCGCCGACGGTCGTGTACGGGACGTTGTTGAGGTAGCTGACGAGGATCCACTCCTTCGAGTGCTGCTTCTCCAGCTCGTCGGCCAGCTTCGCCTCGCGGATCTTGCGCGTCAGGTCCTTCTTGAATCTGTTCTCAGGTATGTAGAGGTTGCGGACGAGCTGCATCGTCAGCGTCGAGCCGCCCTGCGAGGCGGCGTCGTCGGTCACGTTCTTGACCGCGGCGCGCAGGACGCCGACGTAGTCGACGCCTCTGTGCTTGTAGAAGCGCTTGTCCTCGATCGCGACCGTCGCCTGCTTGAGCGCGTTCGGGATCTTCGTCCCGTCGACCGGCGTGCGCAGCGTGTCGCCGCCGGCGATGAAGCCGAGGCGCGTGCCGTCGGCGGCGTAGACGGTCGAGATCGCGCCGGCCGGCTTGGGCCGGATCGACTCGATGTCGGGCGTGTCGTTGACGACGCCGACGACCCAGCTGGCGGCGACCACGCCCGCGCCGATGCCGCCGAGCAGCAGCAACGTCGTTATGACGAGGAAGACGCGCCGCACCGGGCGCCCGCGATTGCGCCTGCGGCGCTTCTGTCGCTCTCGACGACTCACGTGAAGGGGGAAGGCTGCGGGGCCGCGTCCGGCGGCTCCAGTAAGCAAAGAATAGCCAGAGCCGGTTTTCGCCCTCGCAGGCGATGCTCCTGCCCACGCGTCCGGCGGCGGGTTGCTGCCAACATCCGGCGGCGATGGAACGTCAACCGGTCGGCAGCGTGCGCGCGGCGTGGCAGGTCCTGTGGAGCTCCCGCGCGGTCGTCTGGGCGGCGGGCCTGCTCGGCCTGCTGTGGCTCGGCGAGGCGCCCAACGCCGATCAGTTCGACCCGGGCGCGCTGACGCGGCCGTTCTCGCCCTTCGGCAACCTGCTGGTCGCGCCGGCGGCGCGCTGGGACGCCGTCTGGTACCTGGCGATCGCCCGCGACGGCTACTCCGACACGGTCGACGGCGCGAAGGCCGCCTTCTACCCGCTCTATCCGCTGCTGACGAAGGGCGCCGGCTGGGTCGTCGGCTCGACGCTGGCGGCCGGGGTGCTGATCTCGATCGTCTCGTTCTTCGGCGCGCTCGTGCTGCTGCACCAGCTCGCGGCGCTGGAACTGGGCGAGCGCGGCGCGCGCCACACGCTGCTGCTGGTCGCCTTCTTCCCGGCCTCGTTCTTCTTCTCGGCCGTCTACGCCGAGTCGCTCTTCCTGCTGCTGTCGGTCGCGGCCGTGCTGTCGGCGCGGCGCGGGCTGTGGATGTGGGCCGGGATCGCCGCCGCGCTGGCGACGCTGACGCGCAACAGCGGCGCCGTGCTGCTCGTGCCGCTGCTGCTGCTGTTCCTCTACGGGCCGCGCGAGGACCGGCCGCCGCGGGAGCGGGAGGAGAGCGGACGCTGGTCGCGCTGGGCGCCGCGCTATCCGCTGACGCCGCAGCTGCTGTGGCTGGCACTCGTGCCGCTCGCGCTCGCCGGCTACCTCGCCTACTGCGGGATCGTGCTCGACGATCTCTTCGCGCCGTTCGGCGCGCAGGGCCTGTGGGGCCGCCACCTCGTCCCGCTCGGCGGCATCTGGGAGGGCGCGCGGGCGGCCTGGCTGGGGCTGCGGCAGGTCGGCGCCGGCACCGCCACGCCGGTCTACTTCAGCGACGCCGGCGGCGACCCGCTCGCGAACGCCGGCCAGAACCTGATGCTGTTCGGCTTCCTCGTGTTCGCGCTGGTGGCGCTCGTCGGCGCGCTGCGGCGGCTGCCGATCGCCTACGGCGCCTACGCGCTCGTCGCGCTCGTGCTGACGCTCTCCTACCCCGTCGACGCGCAGCCGCTGATGTCGCTTCCACGCTTCCTGGCGGTGCTGTTCCCGCTCCACATGTGGCTCGCGAAACGGCTCGGCGAGCGCGGCGACGGCGCGGTCGAGCGCGGCGTCGCGATCAGCGCGGTGCTGCTCGGGCTGCTGACGGTGCAGTTCGCGCGCTGGGGGTTCGTCGCGTGAGCGTCGCCGGGGCGCCGCCGCGGGCCTGGCTGCTCGACGCGCTCGGCACGCTGCTGGAGCTGGAGCCGCCGCTGCAGCCGCTGCGGCGGGAGCTGCGCGAGCGCTTCGGGCTGGAGCTGAGCGCGGCGGAGGCCGGCGCGGCGATGAAGGCCGAGATCGGCTGGTACCGCGCCAACCACGACAGCGCGGTCGACCGCGCCTCGCTCGCCGAGCTGCGGCGCGGGGCGGCGCGCGTGCTGCGCGACGCGCTGCCGCCGGCCGCGCACGCGCTCGACCTCGGCGCGCTCACCGAGGCGCTGCTGGCCGCGCTGCGCTTCCGCCCGTTCCCCGAGGTGCCGCAGGCGCTGCGGGCGGCGCGCGCGGCCGGGATCGGGCTGGTCGTCGTCTCCAACTGGGACGTCTCGCTGCACGACGCGCTCGACGCCTCCGGCCTGACGCCGCTGCTCGACGGCGTCGTCACCTCGGCCGAGCTGGGCGCGTCGAAGCCCGACGGGCGCATCTTCGCGCGCGGGCTGGAGCTGGCCGGCGTCGCGGCGGAGCAGGCGCTGCACGTCGGCGACGACCTCGACGCCGACGTCGGCGGCGCGCGCGCCGCCGGGATCGACGTGCGCCTGGTGCTGCGCGACGACGAGCCGGCGCCGCCCGGCGTCGCGGTCGTGCGCTCGCTCGCCGAGCTGCCGGGGATCGCCGCCGCGTAACCTCTGGACGACCGTGAGCAGCGCCCCGCCTCCCCGCTTCATCCCGCCCGTCTCCGCGACGCCCGCTGAGCCACCGCCGCCGGCCGGCCCGCCGCGCGAGACGAACTGGCAGCCGTGGAGCGGCATCGTCGCGCTGCCGGCGGCCTTCTTCGCCGCGGTCCTGCTGCAGTTCGTCGTGCTGGCGGTCGGCTCGGCCTTCGGCTCGCCGTTCGACGACCCGACGCCGGCGGTCAACATCCTGTCGCTGCTGGTGCAGGACTTCTGCTTCGTCGGCGCGGCGATCTTCTTCGCCCGCGCGGCGGGGCCGATCGTGCCGGCGCAGTTCGGGCTGCGGCGGACGCGCTTCGTGCGGGCCTTCGGCGTCACCGCCGGCCTGTTCCTCGGCTACATCGTCTTCAACGCGCTCTACGCGACGCTGATCGACGCGAACACCGAGACGAACGACCTGCCGAGCGGGCTCGGCGTCCACCAGAGCACGGTCGCGCTCGTCGCCGTCGGCCTGCTGGTGACGGTCGTCGCCCCGCTGGCGGAGGAGTTCCTCTTCCGCGGCTTCATGTTCGGCGCGCTGCGCAACTGGCGCGGTCCGTGGACGGCGGCGGTGATCACCGGCGTCGTCTTCGGCGCGATCCACGTGCTCGGGACGGACGTCGAGTTCCTGCTGCCGCTGATGGTCTTCGGCTTCCTGCTGTGCCTGATCCGCTGGAGAACCGACTCGCTGCTGCCGTGCATCGTGCTGCACGCGATCAACAACTCGATCGCGTTCGGCGACCGCGGCGGCGACTTCAGCATCGGCGGGACGGCGCTGTGGACGGTCGGCGCTGTGGCCGCCTGCATGCTGATCTGCGCTCCGTTCGTCGGTTCTCGATCTGACCAGGCGAACGCGCCGGCGACGTGACGACACGGCGCTCATCTAGGATGGTCAGCCTCATGACCGGTCGCACCGCCATCCCCGCATTCGCCGCGACGCTTGCGATCGCCGCGACTCCGGCCGCCGCCCTTGCTCAGGAGGCGCCCGTCGAGCCCGCCGTCGATCCAGCCGCAACGGTTGCCGCGCAGAGAGCCGGCGACCCGCAGGCGAGAACCAGCCCGACGGCCAGAGCGGAGCCGACCGAGAGAGTCGTCAAGCAGCGCGGCGGCAGACTCGGCGTCAGCCTCGCCGGCGGCGTCTACCACGTCGGCAGCACGACGCTGACGCTGCCGGGCAGAGAGGTCCGCATCAGCGGCCGCATCAACCCGTACGTGCCGCACCAGAAGGTCAACGTGCGGATCTGGCTCGGCGACAGACTGGCGAAGTCGGTCGTCGTCACGCCGAAGCCGACGAAGACGAAGCAGACCGCGACCTTCACGGCCAGATTCACCGCCGGCAAGATCGGCGACGTCAAGGTCTTCGCCGTCCACGCGAGAACGCCCGAGCAGAAGGCGATCGAGTCGGCGGCCGCGAAGGTCACCGTCGCCAACCCGAACGCCGGCTACGGCACGACCAGCCCGTTCGCCGGGCTGATCAACCAGAAGCTGCTCGCGCTCGGCTACGCGACCTCGTTCGGCAACACCTTCGACGCCGCCACCGGCCGCGCGCTCGAGGCCTTCCGCAAGGTCAACGGGATGGACCGCACGCAGTCGCTCGACGCGGCGATCGTCGACAAGCTGCTGCGCGGCGTCGGCGGCTTCAAGGTCCGCTACCCGCAGCACGGGCGCCACGTCGAGGCCCACCTCGGCCAGCAGGTGCTGGCGCTGATCGAGAACGGCAAGGTCTTCCGCGCCTACACGACCAGCTCCGGCGCGTCGGTCACGCCGACCGTGCTCGGCAACTACCGCTTCTACTGGAGACAGCCGGGCGTCAACAACAAGGGCATGGTCGACTCGACCTACTTCATCCGTGGCTACGCGATCCACGGCTACCCCGAGGTCCCGACCTACCCCGCCAGCCACGGCTGTCTGCGCGTGCCGATCCCGGTCGCGCACGACATCTACAACTGGGTCCACATCGGCGACCAGATCGACGTCTACTACTGATGCCGATCGTCGCGGCGCCGTACGGGGCCGAGGAGGCGCGCGAGCGCCTCGTCCGCTCGCTCCGTGACGAGGCGCTGGTGATCGGCGAGGTGGTGCTGACGAGTGGCGCGGTCGCGCAGTACCTCGTCGACGTCAAGCGCTCGGTGCTGACGCCGGAGGGCTTCTTCGCCGCCGGCGTCCTGATCGCCGAGCAGGCGCGCACGCTCGGCGCGACCGCCGTCGGCGGCCTGACGATGGGCGCCGACCCGCTCGCATGCGCGGCGCTCGCCGGCGGCGCCGACGTGAAGGCCTTCTTCGTCCGCAAGGAGACGAAGCAGCACGGCCTCAGCCGCCGCATCGAAGGGCCGCAGCTGACGCCCCGCGACCGCTGCCTGATCGTCGAGGACGTCGTCACGACCGGCGGCTCGACCGTCAAGGCGATCGAGGCCGTCCGCGCCGAGGGGCACGAGATCGCCGGTGTCGTCGCGATCTGCGACCGCCTCGCCGGCGGCGCGGCCGCGATCGAGCAGGCGGCGCAGGCGCCGTACGTCGCGCTGACGACGATCGACGACGTCTACCCCGGCCGGCCCGACCGCGGCTGACTGCGGGCCGCCGGGCGAGCGACCCGGCGGCGCTTACGCCGGCCGCTCGGAGTGGAGCGTGTCGACGACCCGCGCGACGACCCGCCGCGCCGGCTCTCTCGGCGACTGCGCGCTGCGGAACGCCAGCAGCGTGTAGGTCGCGTCGCCTCTGCGCTGGAGCGCGACGAGCGTGATCGCCTGCTCGACGCCGGTGTCGGCGTAGGTGCCGGTCGCGGTCGCCTGCGCGCCCGGATAGGGGCTCGTCCGCAGCGGTCTCGAATCGCTCGAGCGGAGGCCTCTGTAGCCCCTCAGCGACTCGATCGCCTGGTCGGCGTAGGTGGCCGGCTCGGCGACCCTCCCGGGTGCGCTGCGGTCGGCGCCGACGGCGATCGCGAGCGTGCGGTCGCGCGAGCGCAGCACCAGCGTGCCGCCGCTGCGGCGGGCGCTCCAGCCGGGCGGGAGGCCGACGCTGAAGCCGCCTCTGGGGTCCTGCACGCGGCGCCAGCCTCTCGGCAGCGCGGGCAGCGGACCGGCGTCGGCGACCGGCACGTCCGCGACCGTCGCGGGGACCGTCGTCGTGATCGTGCGGGTGGGGCCGCGCTCGCCGAATCCGCCGAACGCCTTCACCGTCGCGACGCCGGCCAACAGCGCGCAGGCCGTCAGCAGCACGACGCGTCGCCCCGTCCTGGACATGGCTTCAACCCTAGAGGGTCGGCCGGGGCACCGGGGGTGCGCCAACCGATCCCTGTTCCTCGGCGGCGACCTCCAGCGTCGCCGCGCGCACGGCCGCGCGCGCGTCGTCGCCGTCGAGCCCGAGCCCGCGCAGCAGGTCGACCGCGGTCGAGCGGACCTGGCCGACGAGCACGCTGACCGACATGTTGCCGGTCCGCTCCAGCACCAGCGTCGCGCGCGCCGCCGCCCGCAGCGCGCTGTGGCGCGGCTGCGCGGCGTTGCGGCCGTCGTGGTCGGCGAGCGCGAGGTCGTAGCCGCGCACGGTCGCCGCCAGCTCGTGCAGCGCGATCCCGAGGTCGGGCGGGACGTGGTCGCCGAGCTGGATCGCGCGCAGCGCCCCGCGCGCGAGCACGCGCACGTTGCGGACCGCGTTGTCGAGCTGCGGGTCGGCGGTCGCGTAGTGCGAGAGACGGTCGCGCGTGCGCCAGCGCGGCGGCGCGATCCGCGCCGTCTCGCCGGCCGCGACGACCGCTCTGTGGAAGGCGTCGGCCTTCGCGTCGAGCGCCCGCGCCGCCACCAGCGCCCGCTCGCCGGCGTCGAGGTCGCGTCTGTCGAGCGCCGTCGCGATCGCCTCCAGCGCCTCCGCCAGCTCGTGCAGCAGCGGCCGCACGGTGCGGCGCGCCAGCGCCAGCGGATCGACCGGGATCAGGATCGAGACGGCGATCCCGAGCAGGCCGCCGGTGAAGGCGTCGATCATCCGCCCCCAGTAGATCCCCTCGGTCGGCGGCTGCAGCGTCACGACGAGGATCGCCGAGACGCTCGCCTGCGTGATCAGCAGCGGTCCGCCGCCGACGAAGACGGCGGTCGCCATCGCCAATGCGATCACGCCCATCAGCTGCCAGGTGCCGACGCCGATGACGGAGATCAGCAGGTCGCCGACGGCGATCCCGAGCGTCACGCCGACCATCAGCTCGACGGTGCGGCGACCGCGCTCCATGTAGGTCGCGCCGAGCACGATGATCGCCGCGATCGGGGCGAAGAACGGCCGCGCGTGACCCCACACCTCGGTCGCGATCAGCCAGGCGGCGCCGGCCGCGAGCGTCGCCTGCGCGATCGGCAGCGCCGCGCGCCGCACGTCGGTGAGGCGTTCGCGGAGCCGCATGCGGGAAGCCAGCCGGGAGTTCACGACTGCAAGCATGCCCGACGCACTGCGACGCGCCCCGGCAGCCCTGCGAAGAGACCTGCATGCCCCGACCTGGATTCGAACCAGGGACCTACTCCTTAGGAGGGAGTCGCTCTATCCAGCTGAGCTATCGGGGCGCGTGGCACAGCGTAATGGACCATGTATACGCCGCGAGCCTGTGCTATGCAGCAGTTCCAGCAAGGAGTCGGCGGGGCGTGCGCGAACCTGAAGCGGTCCGAATGGGAGCTGACGACGAGTCATATCGCGCCAACTGCGCGCGGGCGGCGGGGACCGCCCGATGAGCGTCGGCACGCCGAGCGTGCTGCACGATCCGTTCGCCGAACCACCGGCGGGCGCGACCGAGCAGGCGTACGGGCGCTCGCCGGCGCAGCTCTTCTGGCGCCGCTTCCGGCGCGACCGCGTCGCGCTCGCAGCGCTCGCCGTGATCGTCGCGCTGGTGCTGGTCGCGCTGCTGGCGCCGTTGCTGCTGAAGCTGCTCGGCCTGCCCGGACCGAACGTGCGCGACGCGAAGGCGCTGGACGACTTCGGCGCGCCGGTCGGCCCCAGCTCGGCGCACCCGTTCGGCGTCGACGACTTCGGCCGCGACGTCTTCGCGCGCACGGTCTACGGCGCCCGCGTCTCGCTCTTCGTCGGCCTCGTGGGGACCGCGATCGCCGCGCTGCTGGGGACGCTGCTCGGTCTGCTCGCCGGCTGGTCGCGCGGCTGGGTCGACGCGCTGCTGGTCGGGCTCGTGGACGTGATGCTCGCCTTCCCGGTGCTGCTGCTCGGGCTCGGGATCGCCTCCGCCTGCACGCTCGGCGGCGGCTGTGCCGGCGGCCTGATCGAGCCCGGCCTGCGGACCGTCCTGCTGGTCGTCGCGGCGATCGGCTGGACGGTGATCGCGCGCGTCGTACGCGGTCAGGTGCTGTCGCTGCGCGAGCGCGAGTTCGTCGACGCGGCGCGCGTCGGCGGCGCCTCCGAGCTGCGGATCGTCACCCGCGAGGTGCTGCCCAACCTTGTGCCAACGGTGATCGTCTACTCAAGTCTGATGATCCCGCAGACGATCTTGTTCGAAGCGGCGCTGTCCTTCCTGGGAGTGGGAGTGTCACCGTCGACACCGAGCTGGGGCTCGATGCTCGCCGACGCAGCGCCGAACTTCGATACGCAATGGTGGTACATGCTTTTTCCCGGGCTCGCTCTGCTCGTCACCGTGATGGCCTTCAATCTGCTGGGTGACGGCGTGCAGGACGCACTCGATCCGATCTCCAGACAGTGACCTGCTCAGCTGACATGACCATGAAAGGACCGCACATGCCGCGTTCCGTCGCGCGGACGTTGCTTGCCGGCGCCCTGACCCTCGCGCTGGCCCTGCTCCTGACCGCCTGCGGCTCGGGGGGTGACGACAAGGGCGGGAGCACGGCCGATTCCTCCACCGCCGTCAGAGGCGACAACGGCGCCGGCGGCAGCAGAGGCGGCGTCCTGAGAGTGATCACCGAGGAGGATCTCGACAGCCCGCTCGACTCAGGTCACACCTACTCGGCCTCCACGTTCAACCTGCTCTCGGGCACCGTGCGGCCGCTGTTCCGTTACACGCCGGACAACCCCGAGAGATCGGTGCCCGACCTCGCCGCCGCTCCGGCCGACGTCTCCGCCGACGGCAGAACCGTCACGGTGAGAATCCGCAGAGGCGTCAGATACAGCCCGCCGGTGAACCGCGAAGTGGTCGCCAGAGACGTCAAGTACGCGATCGAGCGCGGCTTCAACCCGTCGGTCGCATCCGGGTACGCCGGGGTTTACTACGGCGACGTGATCGGCGCCGACAGAGCCGACGGCGGCCCGATCGCGGGCATCACCACGCCCGACGACCAGACGATCGTCTTCAGACTGAACCGCCCGACCGGCGGCATCCTCGCGGAGGCGCTGGTGCTGCCGCTGTCGGCGCCGGTGCCGCCCGAGGTCGCGCGCAGATACGACGCCAGACCGGTCGGCGGCTACTCGACCTACGCCGCCCACCAGGCGGCGACCGGGCCGTACATGTTCGACGCCAGAGCCGACGGCACCGTCCAGGGCGTCGGCATCGTGCCCGGACGCAGATACGTGCTGAGACGCAACCCGAACTGGGATCCGGCGACCGACGACCGGCCCGCCTACCTCGACGGGCTCGAGTGGAGCGTCGGCAACGACCCCAACGTCGCCGGCCGCCAGGTGCTCGACGGCAACGGCATGAACCTCGGCGACACGCCGACGGCCGCGATCATCAAGCGCGCCGTCCAGCAGTCGCCCGACCAGATCTTCTTCAGCCCCGGCGGCGGCAACCGCTACGCCGCGATCAACACGCAGGTCGCGCCGTTCGACGACGCCGACCTGCGCAAGGCCGTGATCGCCGCGACCGATCGCGACCAGATGCGGCTCGTGCGCGGCGGCAGACTGCTCGGCGACGTCGCGACCCACTTCCTCTACCCGGGCGTGCCCGGCTTCGAGGAGGCCGGCGGGCTGGAGGGCACCGGCGCCGACTTCCTCGCCGCCCCCAGCGGCGATCCGGAGGTGGCGAGAAAGTACATGGTCGCCGCCGGCTATCCGGACGGCAGATACACGGGCGACGAGACGATCACGATCGTCGGCGACTCCGGCGACCCGTCCGACAAGGACGCGGAGCTGGTCGACGCGGCGGTCAGAAGCCTCGGCTTCAGAACGAGACTGCTGCTCGTCGACTCCAACACGATGTACGGCAGATACTGCCAGTCGCCGAGCGCGAGAGTGAACATCTGCCCGAACATCGGCATGTCGCGTGACTTCGCCGACGCCCAGACGGTCCTCGACGCCGCCTTCAACGGCACGTCGATCAGCCGGCAGGACGGCTCCAACCCGAACATCTCGCAGCTCGACGATCCCGCGATCAACGCGGCGATGAAGAGAGCCGAGCTGGTGGTCGATCCGCAGGAACGCGCGCAGGCGTGGGGAAGAATCGACCAGATGATCACCGAGACCGGCGCGGCGATCCCGTGGCTGTGGGACAACCAGCCGGTCGTCTCCTCCAAGGACGTCCGCTGCGCCAACCAGCTGTGGAACCAGGGGCACTGCGACCCCGCCTTCAGCTCGCTGAGATGAGCCGCCGTCGCCGGCGCGCGCCCACGGGGGCGCGCCGGCGATGATCGGCTACATCGCCAGGCGGCTGCTGCAGGCGGTCGTCGTGCTGGTCGCCGTCTGCGCGCTCACGTTCGTGCTGTTCTTCCTGCTGCCGTCGGGCGACCCGGCCGTGCTGCGGGCCGGCAGACGCGCGACGCCGGAGACGATCGCGGCGATCCGCGCGCAGCTGCACCTCGACGACCCCGTCTGGGTCCAGTTCTGGGCCTACCTGAAGGGCGTCTTCCTCCACTTCGACCTCGGCTACAGCTACTACTCCAGCGAGTCGGTCAGCTCGCTGCTGCGGTCGCGGCTGCCGGCGACGCTGTCGCTGACGCTCGGCGCGGTCGTGCTGTGGCTGGCGATCGCGCTGCCGATCGGGATCGTCTCCGCGCTGCGGCGGCGGACCTGGGTCGACCGTCTGCTGATGGGCGGCGCGCTGGTCGCGATCTCGGCGCCGGTCTACTGGGTCGGCCTCGTCGCGCTCTACCTCTTCTCCGACGACATCGGGCTGGTCCCGCTGCTGCCGGGCGCCAACCGCTACGTCGCGCTGAGCGACGACCCGGGTGCTTGGTTCGGCGCGCTGCTGCTGCCGTGGCTGGTGCTGGCCGGCGCCTTCGCCGGCGTCTACGCGCGGATGCTGCGGACGAGCCTGATCGAGACGATGCACCAGGACTTCATCCGCACGGCGCGCGCGAAGGGGATCTCCGAGCGGCGGGTCGTGCTGCGCCACGGCGTGCGGGTCGCGATCACGCCGGTCGTGACGCTGCTCGGCGTCGACATCGGCGTGCTGCTCGGCGGCGCGGTGCTGGTCGAGACGGTCTTCAACGTGCCCGGGATCGGGACGCTCGGCTACGACTCGATCCGCTACGCCGACTTCCCCGTGATCCAGGGCACGGTCCTGCTGGCCGCGCTCTTCGTCGTCGTCGCGAACCTCGTCGTCGACGTCGTCTACGCCTACCTCGACCCGCGCGTGCGGGTCAGCGGCTAGGCGTCGTCTTCCTCGTCGTCCTCGACGTAGAGCGACTCGTGCGCCAGCTCCTCGCCGGCCGCCGACCACAGCTTCACGACGAGGAAGTCCTCGCGGTAGGCGTCGGGGGCGATGAGCGTGAAGCGGTAGTCGACCAGCTCGCACTGGTCGACGGCCAGCTCGGCCAGCTCGGCCGTCACGATCGCGCCGTTCTTGACGAGCGGGATGCCCCAGATCAGCGTCATGTCGGCGCTTCTGCCGTTCTGCCCGCGCCAGCGGCCGACGACCTCCTCGTTGAGGTCGATCTGCCACTCGGGGTTGGCGTCGGCGGTCTCGCTGGTGAAGTCGGCGTGGGCGGCGAAGTCCTCCGGCGCGCCGCCGGGGCCCTCCGCGAACGAGACGTAGCCGAACAGCTCGTTGCCGGCCGAGGTGCGCGCGGTCGCCGGCACGTAGGTGCGGCCGCCGTAGCTGCGGTCCGGGAACCAGACGACCTCGCCGGGCTCGCCGACCTCCTCGTCGCCCGGGTCGATCGCGTCGACGGCCTCGAGGAACCAGCTGCGGAGGGTGTCGGCCCAGCGGCCGTAGGGGAGCGTCTCCTGCGGCGGCTCGGCCGCGAAGCGGATGACGTAGCGATCGGTCGGCGGCATGAGGGCGGAGCCTACTGCGCGCCGCCGCCGGGCGGCTCGACCTCGACCATCAACGTGACGGGCCCGTCGTTGACCGACGCGACCTGCATGTCGGCGCCGAAGATCCCGCGGCGCGCGCCGAGCCGCTCGCAGACGCGCTCGTAGAGCGGCTCGGCGACCGCCCCCGGCGCGGCCGCGACCCAGCTCGGCCGCGTCCCCTTGCGGGTGTCGCCGTAGAGCGTGAACTGGCTGACGCAGAGCACCTCGCGGCCGGGCCCGAGCGGCTCGTTCATGCGCCCGTCGGCGTCGGCGAAGATCCGCAGCGCCAGCAGCTTGTCGGCGAGCCGGTCGGCCTCGCGCTCGCCGTCGGCGTGGGTGACGCCGAGCAGCACCAGCAGCCCGGGGCCGATCTGCGACACCGTCTCGCCGCCGACGCTGACGCTCGCGTGCGAGACGCGCTGGACGAGGGCGCGCACGCGCGGCCGCCTACGCCTCGCGCAGCGCCGCCGCTGCCGCCTCCGGCGCGACGATGTTGAGGTTGAGGCCGGCGCCGAGCTCGAGCCCGGCGAGGTGGGTCAGCCGCGGCAGCACGTCGATCCGCCAGCAGAAGTGGTCGGCGCCGCTCGGCGCGGTGCGGACCCACAGGTTCAGCGGCGGGTCGGCGCCGAGCAGGCGGCCGAGCCGCCCGAGCACGTCGTGCAGCAGCGCGGCGCCGGTCGGCCCGTCGTCCTCGAAGCGGGCGCGCGCTCTGCGCGGCGCGATCGTCAGCTGGTACGGGAGCCGGCTCGCGAACGGCGCGAAGGCGACCGCCTCGTCGTCGATCGCGACGATCCGCTGCCGCCGCCGCACCTCCTCCTGCAGCAGGTCGGCGAGCAGGCTGCCGCCCATCGTGCGGGTCGCGTGGGCGCCGAAGCGCTCGCGCTCGCGGGCGATCGCGGCCGGCACGAAGTCGAGCGCGTACAGCTGCGCGTGCGTGTGCGGCAGCGAGGCGCCGGCCTCGCGCCGCTCGTTGACGATCAGGTGGCGGCAGGCGGCGTCGGCGTGGGCGCGCATCCGCAGCCGCCAGACGTCCATCGCCGCCGCGACCTGCTCGACCGGCAGCTGCGCCAGCGAGGTGACCGGCTGCGGGCCGTTGACGATCACCTCGTGCCCGCCGCGGGCCGGCGCGGTCGTGTAGAGGTCGCGGTGCGACTCCTCGCCCGGCTCGGGCGCGTCGGGCGTCAGCGCCGGATAGAGGTTGGGCACGACCCGCACCGTCCAGCCGGGCGTGTCGGGCCGCGGGTCGGCGACGCCCGGCCGCAGCGCGAACAGCTCCGGCGGGGTCTGCTGCTCGTGGCCCTCGGCGAACGGGTCCCTGGCGGGGTCGATCGGCTCCGCGGGCGTCGCGCTCAGGCCCGCGTTGGGGCGGTTGGCGCGGTCGGCCGCGACGATCGTGCGCAGGCCGGTGAGTGGGTCGACACGAACCTCAGGCAAGTCGCTTCTCCATCGCGATGTGCTCTATTCCCGCTTCGACGAAGACGTGACCGCGCGGCTCGTAGCCGTTGGCCAGGTAGAGGTCGCGCGCGTAGGTCTGGGCGTGCAGCACGAGCCGCCGCGCGCCGGCGTCGAACGCCTCGGCGTCGGCGGCGATCAGCAGTCGCGTCGCGAGCCCGCGGCGGCGCGCGGCCGGCTCGACCGCCAGTCGGCTGAACTGCACCGTCTTGTCGACGATCAGCAGCCGGCAGGTGCCGAGCACGACGCCCTGCTCGACCGCGACGAGGTGGATCGCCTCGCCGTCGCGGCCGTCGAGCTCCTCGCGCTTGGGGACGCCCTGCTCGCGACAGAAGACGCGGTCGCGCAGCGCCAGCGCCGCGCTCATCTCGGCGGGGGATCCGACGCGGCGGATCTCGGCGCTCACTGGCTCGGCACCGCGCCGAGGTACCGCTGCAGGTACTGCTCCAGCGCCTTGTCGTCGCGGAACGGACCCTGTTTGATCGTCGCCTGCTCGCCGTCTCTGTCGTAGAAGACGGTCGTCGGCAGGCCGACGGTCGCGCCGATCTTGCGCGCGATCTTCTCGTCCTGGTCGACGTAGCTCGGATACGGCACCCAGTGGTCTCTGAGCCACGTCTGCGCGTCGCCCTTCGGGTCGGTCACGTCGAGCCCGACGAAGGCGACCGATCTGCCGTATCTCGCGGCGAGCCGCTGGAAGACCGGGAACTCCTCCTTGCACGGTCCGCACCACGAGCCCCAGGCGTTGACGACGACCGGATGGCCTCTCAGCTCGGCCAGCCGTCTGTCGAACGCCTCCTGGCCGCCGGGCAACAGCTCGCCGGCCTGCGCGTGGAGCGCGGCGAGCGGCGCCGGAGCGCCGCGCAACGCCGCTCTCGCCTCGGCCGGCGTCGGCACGTCGGCGTCCTCGCCGGAGCCGCCGCAGCCGGCCAGCAGCGACGCTGCCAGCACGCAACAGGCGATCGACACGGCGAGGGGGCGCATCGGCAGAAGCTTGGCACATCGCCCGTTCGGGCCGTCCTATCTGCTTCAATACGGATATCCTGCTGTGTTGCACGGGGGGAGCACTGTGAGGGTCTCCTCCGTGCCCGGCGTTTGCGCCGGCCCTCTGAGTCGCCGAAAGCTTCACCGCGGCTCATCTTTGATCTCAGAGGCAACGTCCAACTTGAGGCACTGCCACGCCTGTACGCCGTTTGATGGCTGAATCACTCCTTCCTGACGCCAGATCGATCGCGAGCGCTGAGCAATTCACGCGCGAGCGCTTCGTCCATGACGGCGAAGAAGCCGCGGACGCGCTCGCGCCCGGCTCTGCCCGCCGTCGTGCGCTCGATGCTGCGCTGGCCGAGCTCGCCGCGGGCGCGAAGACGCCGTCGATCGCCTGGCGCCGCGAGTACTCGCTGCTGGTCGGCCTCGAGCGGCTGCTGAGCGAGGAGGAGGCCCATCTCGCCGACGGCACGCTGCTGAACCCGCATCAGGTCGACGCGCTCTCCGGCACGTTGACCGCCCTGATGGCCGAGGTTCAGCGCACCGGCAACGGGTCCAACGGGAACGGCAACGGCGTCGCTGCCGCCCCCGCCCCGCCGGAGGAGCCGGTCCAGCTCGCCTCCGCCGCGATCCCCGGCGAGGAGGATCGGGACCTCGACCTCGACGACGACGAGGGCGAGCCCGACGAGGAGCCGCAGGACTGGAACGACGAGTCGGCCGAGAACGAGGACGAGGTCCAGCTCGCCGAGCAGCCGGAGGATCCCAACGCCGCTCGCCGCTTCTGGTTCGAGCACGCGACCGGCGCCGGCAAGACGGTCGCCGCGCTCGGCTTCGTCGAGGCCTCGCGCACCGGCGGCGTGCTGATCCTGACCCATCGCCGCAACCTCGTCGACCAGTTCCACGGCGAGCTCAGAACGCGCGGCTACGGCGACCGCATATCGGCGCCGCTGCTGGCCGGGCAGGACAGCCCGAGGGGCCCGGTCACGGTCGAGACGTACCAGTGGTTCGTCCGCAACGCCGGCAGAATCTCGGACGCCTACACGATCGTCATCTGCGACGAGGCGCACACCGCGCTGGGCGAGAAGACGAGCGGCTCGATCCGCCAGTGGGCCGGCCCCGTCTTCGTCGGCATGACCGCGACCGGCGCGCTGATCGCCCGCCACGTCGCCGACCTCTTCCCGACGCAGACCTCGCGCTTCGACCTCGCGCAGGCGGCCCGCCGCGGCGTCATCTCGCCGCTGCGCTGCATCCGCATCCCGCCCGGTCCGGGCGTCCGCACGATCGCCAAGGTGCCGCTGCGGCGCGGCGAGGTCGACACCGAGTTCGACCAGGAGATGCTGGCCGAGCTGCTCGACCAGCTGCCGTTCAACCTCGCGATCGCCGACCTCTACAAGACGCGCTTCAACAACGTCCCCGGCGTCGTCTACACCGCCGGCGTGCGGCACGCCTACAACGTCGCACAGGCCTTCCGCGACGTCGGCATGAAGGCGCAGGCGGTCTCCGGCGAGACGCCCAAGCGCGAGCTGGCCCGCATCCTCGCCGACTACGAGCGCGGCAAGATCGACGTGCTGATCAACGCCCAGCTGCTCGCCGAGGGCTGGAACTCGCCGCGCGCGACCGTCTGCATGCACCTCGCGCCGACCGCCTCCAAGCGCATCTACCAGCAGCGCGTCGGCCGCGTCACGCGTCGCCACCAGGGCAAGGAGGCCGGCATCGTCGTCGACTTCGTCCACCCGGCGACGAAGAACGACGAGTCGGTCATCACGCTCCACTCGCTGCTCGACCGCGACGTCTACCGCGGCGGCGCGATCGTCGTCGGCCCGGTCCGTCGCGGCCGCGGCCGCCGGGTTCGCGTCGAGCGCCGCGTGCTGCCGGTGACGCCGGATCCCGAGAAGCGCGCCGAGGTCTTCGAGCGCGAGCTGTGGCGGATCGCCGTCGACCATCTCGACTACGGCGAGCAGCACGTCTGGGCCGCGCTGGCCGGCGCTCGCGTCGCGCCGAACGGCTGGCGCCGCGCGAAGGCGATGCTCCACTTCGACCGCCAGGGCGACCTCAAGCGCCGCTTCCTGATCACCGCGGTCGAGCGCAACCGCAACGCGCAGCTGCGGCTGCGGGCGCTGCAGGAGATCGCCGCCGCGAGGGACGCCGAGGCGTTCGACCAGGCGATCGACCTGATGGGCACCTGGCCGCGTGACGAGCGTCGCGAGGGCGTCAAGATCATGCTGCAGGCGCTGGCCGAGAAGAGAATCGGCCGCAGGGATCAGGCGAACGCCTGGATCTGGAGGATGGCTGAGTACACCCGTGAGGTGCACGAGGAGTACGCCGTCCAGCGCTGGCCCGAGACGAAGCGGCTGCTCGGCCTGCTCGTCAACTCCTCCGGCGGCGCCCACGCGCGCAACGCGCGCCGGCTCGTGCACGCGTCGAGGAGACAGGACCGCCGCTTGTCGGCGGCGCTGCTGGCGGCCGCGCTGGCGCACACGCCCGAGGCCGAGGAGGCGCTGCGCGGCGCTCGTACGCGGATGGCGCGCAAGCCGTCCGCGCTCGCCCGCGAGCTGCTGAGGAACTTCCCCAGAGGCAGGCGCTCCCGTGGTGCCCGTCGTCGCCGCAAGGGCGGCAAGGACGTCGTCGCGCCGGAGGAGACGCTCGCGACCACCGCGGTCGCGCTCGACGGCGAGGGGCCGGACAGCGAGGTGCTGGACGAGGCGCTCGGCGCGCCCGACTCGGCTGCTGCTGACGGCTCGGGCTCGGGCTCCGGCTCCGGCTCGGGTGACCAGCCGAAGCCGAGACGCGGCTCCCGCCGCCGCCGTGGCGCGCGCGGTCGCAGAGGCGGCGCGCCCGAGGGCGACAACGCCGCAGCGGGTCGCGACGGCGCCGCCGATCGCGAGGCCGCCGCGACGAGCGCGCCGGCCGGGAACGCTGGCGAGGCACCCGAGGCCGCGCCGAGAAGAGCGCGCAGACGGCGCGCGCGCAGAACTGAGATAGCGGCGGTGTCGGTCGTCGACGACGCCAGTGCCGTGATCGGCAGCGGCGCCGACGCGACCGCGCCGGTCGAGACCGAGGCCGTTGCCGAGATGCCCGCAGCGGCCGCGCCGAGAGCGAGACGCGCGCGCAGAGCGGTCGCCAGAAGAGCGCCCGCGAGCGTTGAGGCCGCCGACGGCGCCGCGCCCGCGAGAAGAGCGCCCGCAAGGCGCGCGGCGAGAGCGAGAGCGGCCGCCGAGAGCGACCAGCTCGAACTGGTCCCGGCCGTGGTCGACGAGCTGTCGAGAAGAGCGCGCACCACGCGCAGGGTGGGCGGGCTCGGCACCGGCGTGCTCGACGCCGTCACGGCCGCTGCCGAGGCCGTGCGCGCCGCCACCGGCGAGAACGGCGCCGCCGCCGCGCCGGCCGCCAGGAGAGCGTCTGCGACCAGAAGCGCGGCCGCGAGAAGAACGCCTGCGGCGAGAAGAGCGCCTGCCGCGAGAAGAGCCGTCGCCGCCGCGAGAAGAGCGGCGGCCAGAAGCGCGCCGGTCGCGAGGAGAGCCGCTGCCGCCAGAACCGCGGCGCCCGCAAGGAGAGCGGCCGCCGCGAGAGTCGCGGCGCCCGCGAGAAGAGCCGCTGCCGCGAGCGCCGCGCCGCCGGCGAGAAGAGCCGTCGCCAGAAGAGCGCCGGCCGCGAGAAGAGTCGCTGCGGTCAGAAGAGCCGCTGCGAGAAGAGCGCCGGCCGCCAGAAGCGCGCCCGCCGTCAGAAGAGCCGCGGCGGCCAGAAGAGCCAGAAGAGCGACGGCGAGAAGAGCCGTCGCCGCCGCCGACTAGCGTCGCCGCGCGAGCCGCGAGCCGGCGCTGACTAGCGCGCTGGCGGGAGGGCGCCGAGGTGGACTTCGCCGGCGTCGAGCAGCTGCTCGACGCCATCGTCCGTGCGCACCCGCAGCCTGCCGTCGTCGGCGATCCCGGCGGCGGTGCCGCGTCCGCCCTCCCAGGCGATCTCGCGGCCGAGCAGCGCGTCGACGGCGCGGAAGGCGTCGAGCAGCTCGTTCAGCGGTGCCGCCAGCCAGCGCTCCAGCGCCGCCAGCAGCAGCGTCAGCGCCTGCTCGACGGCCTCCGGCTCGCGGCCGAGCGTCGTCGCCCGCGCGGCCAGCTCGGGGGGGAAGTCGTCCTGTCTGGTCGCGACGTTGATGCCGATCCCGAGCACCGCCCAGCCGTCCTGCAGCCGCCCCTCGGCGAGGATCCCGGCGAGCTTGCGACCGTCGAGCAGCACGTCGTTGGGCCACTTGATGCGCGGCTCGCGGCCCTGCGCGTCGAGCGCGCGGGCGACGTCGGCGACCGCCAGCCCGGCGGCGAGCGTCAGCAGCGGGGGCGGGTCGCGCAGGATCGTCGTGACGGCCAGCGTCGTCCCCGGCGGCGTCGCCCAGGCGCGCCCCTGCCGCCCGCGCCCGGCCGACTGCTCGCGCGCGGTCACGATCGTCCCGTGCGGCGCGCCCGCGATCGCCAGCTCCTGCGCGCGCGCGTTCGTCGACCCGATCGTGCGGTGGTGCAGGCGCGGGCGCCCGAGCGTCGTCGCCGGGCTCGCGCCGGCCGCGTCCGCGCGGCTCACGTGCGGTTCGCCCGCGCGCCCGCGTCGGCCAGCAGCGCCGCGAGCAGGCCGTCGACGTCGTGCTCGCTCGCCTCGACGTGCGGCTCGAGGCCGAGCTCGCGCAGCGTCGCGCTCGTGACCGGGCCGATCGAGACGAGCCGCGTCTGCGGGCCGATCCGCTCCGGGCCGCCGAGCGCGTCGAGGAAGAAGCGGACGGTCGAGGAGGAGGTGAAGGTGACGTAGTCGGCCGCTGTCGCGGCGGCGCGGGCGTCGTCGTCGAGCCGCTCGGCGACCGTCTCGTAGAGGTCGACCACCTCGACCTCGGCGCCACGCGCGCGCAGCGCGTCGGGCAGCACGTCGCGCGCGACGCGGGCCCGCGCGACCAGCGCCCGTCTGACCGGCACGCCGGCGAGCGCGTCGACCAGCGACTCGGCGACGAATCTCTCCGGCACGACGTCGGCGACGATCCCGTTCGCGCGCAGCGCGCGGGCGGTGCCGGGGCCGATCGCCGCGACCGTGGCGCCGGCCAGCGCGCGCGCGTCGCGCCCGCCGGCGGCGAGCCGCGCGAACAGCGCTCTGACGCCGTTGGGCGAGGTCAGGCAGACGAGGTCGAAGCCGCTCGGGTCGAGTGCGACGTCGGCGTCGAGCGGCTCGATCCGGATCGCCGGCGTCTCCAGCGCCTCGGCGCCGAGCGCGCGCAGCCGCTCCGCGAGGCCGCTCGCCTGCGCCCGCGCGCGCGTCACGGCGACGCTGACGCCGGTCAGCGGCCGCTCCTCGAACCAGCGGATGCCCTCTTCGCGCAGCGCCGCGACCGGGCCGACGACGGTGATCGACGGCGGTCTGATGCCCTCCTCGCGGGCGCGCTCGGCGATCGTCGCGAGCGTGCCGACGACCGTCCGCTGGCCGGGCAGCGTGCCGCGCTCGACGACCGCCGCGGGCTCGTCCGCCGGCCGCCCGCCGGCGATCAGCTGCTGCGCGATCCGCGGCAGCTGCTTGACGCCCATGTAGAAGACGAGCGTGCCCGGGAAGGTCGCGAGCGCCGGCCAGTCGATCGCCGACTCGGGCTTGTCGGGATCCTCGTGGCCGGTGATCAGCGCGACAGCGCTGGCACGGTCGCGGTGGGTGACGGGGATGCCGGCGTAGGCCGGCGCGGCGATTCCGGCGGTGATGCCGGGGACGACCTCGAACGGGATCCCGGCGGCGCGCAGCACGAGCGCCTCCTCGCCGCCGCGGCCGAAGACGAACGGGTCGCCGCCCTTCAGCCGCACGACCTTCTTCCCGGCACCGCCGTGCTCGACCAGCAGCGCGTCGATCCGCTCCTGCGGCATCGACGGCCCGTGGCCGGTCTTGCCGACCGAGATCAGCTCGGCGTCGGAGCGGGCGTGCGCGAGCAGGCCGGGCGGGATCAGGCGGTCGTAGAGGACGACGTCGGCCTCGCTCAGGACGCGCAGCGCGCGTCCGGTCAGCAGCTCGATGTCGCCGGGCCCGGTGCCGACGAGCCAGACACGTCCGGTCGTGCTCACAATCTGACTCCTTCGGGGGTGGATGCCGGCGGCGGCGAGCCGGCGCCGAGCGACTCTGCCACGTCGAGCAGGTCGCGCGCGCCGGCCGCCAGCAGCCGCCGGCCGGCGGCGACGCCGAACGTCTCCGCGTCCACGCCGGCCGCTGCCGTCAGCTCGTCGCGCAGCCAGGCCGAGCCGTCGGGCAGGCCGACGAAGCTGCGCAGCGTCAGGCCGCCGTCGCCGCTGCGCACGGCGTGCGCGCCGAGCGGCGTGTGACAGGTCGCCCCGAGCGTGCGGACAAGCGCTCGCTCGGCGGCCAGCGTCGCGGCCGAGCCGCGGTCGTTCAAGCGCTCGACGGCGGCGATCGCGACGGAGTCGTCGGCGCGCACCTCCAGCGCCAGCGCGCCCTGGCCGGGTGCCGGCACCAGCTCGTCGAGCAGGCCGTCGATCGCGTCGGCGCGGCCGAGCCGCTCCAGCCCCGCGACCGCCAGCACGATCGCCTCGGCGTCGCCGGCGGCGAGCTTGCGCAGGCGCGTGTCGACGTTGCCGCGCAGCGCGACGACGTCGAGGTCGGGCCGCAGCGCGCGCAGCTCCGCGGCGCGCCGCAGGCTCGACGTGCCGATCACCGCGCCCGCGCGCAGGCCCGCCAGCGACGGCGCGCCGCAGAGCGCGTCGCGCGCGTCGATCCGCGCCGGCACGGCGGCCAGCCTCAGGCCGGCGGGCAGCTCGCTCGGGACGTCCTTGGCGGAGTGGACGGCGACGTCGATCTCGCCGGCCAGCAGCGCGTGCTCCAGCTCCTTGACCCAGCGCGACTTGTCGCCCAGCAGCGCGCCTCTGTCGCCGCTGGTCGTGACGGTGACGACCTCGACGCCGGCCCGCTCGCCGCCCAGCAGCGTCGCCACGTGGCGAGCCTGGACGAGCGCGAGTGCGCTGCCGCGCGTGCCGACGCGCATCAGCCCTGCGCGGCGCGCCGCCCGCTGCGCAGCGCGCGGACCTCGGCCAGCGGGGCGTCGTCGGCCGCGGCGGCCTGCTGCTGCTCGTCCTCGAGCCCGAAGAGGTCGCGGATCACCTGCATCCGCAGGTGGACGCGGTCGTCGTTCATGCCCTTCATCCGCAGCGTCGGCTCGTGCAGGATGCGGTTGACGACCGCCTGCGCGAGCGCCTCGATCCGCTCCAGGTCCTTCTCGGAGGCGGACTCCCAGCGGCCGGCGTTGTCGCGCACGATCTGCGCCGCGATCTGCTGCCCGCGGGCGCGCAGCGCGCCGACCGTCGGCAGCACCTCGAGCTGGCCGAGCCACTCGGCGAAGCGCTGGATCTCCTGCTCGACGATCCCCTCGGCGTGCTGCGCCTCGACCTGGCGGACGGAGCGGTTGCGGCGCACGACGGCGCTGAGGTCGTCGACGTTGTAGAGCGCGACGCCGGGCACGTCGCGGACCTCGGGCGCGACGTCGCGCGGGACGGCGAGGTCGAGGATCAGCAGCGGACGGCCGTCGCGCTGCTCCATCACGGCGGCGATCTCCTCGGCGTGCAGCAGCGCGTGCGGCGAGGAGGTCGCGCAGATGACCGCGTCGGCGCGCACCAGCTCGGCCGGCAGCTCGTCGAACGAGGTCGTCTGGCCGCCGAACCGCTGCGCGAGGCTGATCGCCCGCTCGCGGCCGCGGTTGGCGACGATCATCGCCTCGACGCCGTGGTCGGAGAGCGAGCGGGCCGCCAGCTCGCTCGTCTCGCCAGCGCCGATCAGCAGCACCTCGCGGCGCTCCAGGCCTTCGAGCTGCTCGGCCGCCAGCGCGGCGGCGACGGAGGAGACGCTGAGCCGGCGCTCGCCGATCTTCGTCTCGCTGCGGACGCGCTTGCCGGTCGCCAGCGCGGCGCGGAAGAGGTGGTTGGTCAGCGGACCGGTCGACTGCGCCGAGAGCGCGTCGTCGTAGGCGCGCTTGACCTGGCCCTGGACCTCGGCCTCGCCGACGATCATCGACTCCAGCCCACTCGTGACGCGATAGAGGTGGCGGGCGGCGTCGCAGTTGCGCAGCGCGTAGATCGAGCCGGCCAGCTCGGTCGGGCGGATGCCGGCCTTGCGCGCCAGCATCCCCAGCACGGCCGACTCGGCGTCGACCGGGTCGCCCGCGACGACGTAGACCTCGGTGCGGTTGCAGGTCGAGATCACGACCGCCTCCTGCACGTCGCCGATCGCGCGCGTGTCGCGCAGGAAGTCGGCGACCCTGCCCGGCGTCAGCGCGAGCCGCTCGCGGACGGCGACGGGAGCGGTCTTGTGTGAGACGCCGATCGCGAGCAGCTCGCTCACGAGGCGTTCTCCTGGGCCGCGGCGGCGGTCGCGGCGCCGACGGCGGGGCCGACCCCGTCGGCGCTCTCGGCCTGCTCCCGCTGGCGGCGGTCGAGCTCTCTGTTGATGTCGCCGAGGTCGCGCTCGAGCCGCTGCAGCTTCGTCGCCATGATCGCGACGTAGATCAGCACGATCGCGAAGAGGACGATGAAG
This sequence comes from Conexibacter sp. CPCC 205762, assembly GCF_030646155.1. Classification (GTDB taxonomy): domain Bacteria; phylum Actinomycetota; class Thermoleophilia; order Solirubrobacterales; family Solirubrobacteraceae; genus Conexibacter. The sequence goes on along the minus strand of NZ_JAUTDN010000004.1, from coordinate 135,215 downwards.
GCGGCGGCGACGTAGCGGCCGGCCTTGTCGTACGGCACCGCGGGGGCGGCGGCCAGGACGGCGAGCGGGTTCATCGGGCGGGGGCCTCCTGCGGAGCGATCGTCGGCGCCGCGGAGCGGCCGAGGGGGGCGACGGCGTCGTCGCCGAGCAGCCGCCGTCTGAGCGCGCGGATCTGCCAGGTCAGGGTCTTCTGGGCGATCTCGTACTTCACGATCAGCCAGAACAGCAGGCCCATCGCGACGATCGAGACGAGGAAGACGAACATCATCTCGCCCGGCAGGCCGCCGTTGGCGGTGCCGAAGGTGCGCGGGTGGACAAGGCTGGTCGCCATCCGCACGGCCATGAAGTTGAGCGGGACGAAGGCGCCCGCGATGATCGCGAAGACGCTCGCGTAGCGCGCCTGCCGCTCCGGGTCCTCGATCGAGAAGCGCAGTGGCTGGTAGGTCGCGTACAGCAGGAAGACGATCAGGAACGAGACCAGCGTCGGCTCGTCCCACACCCACCAATGGCCCCACGAGGCCTTCGCCCAGATCGCGCCGGTCAGCAGGCCGACGATGTTGAAGATCAGCGCGATGTGGATCACCACGTACGAGCGCAGGTCCCATTCGCGCGAGCCGGTCTTCAGCTGGCGCCAGGCGAAGATCCCCGCGACCACGTAGGCGATCAGGGTGATGATCGCGACCGGCACGTGGAGGTAGAAGATCTTCTGGATGAAGCCCTGGTCGGCGTCGTTCGGCGCCCAGAAGACGACCAGCGCGAACGTGGCGGAGAGGGCGACGAGGGTCGCGAGCGTGAGCGCTCGCAGCCCCTTTCCGTGCATTGCTTCAGTCCTCCAGCAGGAAATCGAAGACGGCGTAGGCGAGGAGCCCGAAGACAAGATCATAGAGGCCGAGCATCAACAGCCACTTCGCCGCCGGCCAGGCGTCGCCGTGCGCGGCCAGCAATGGCGCGCAGGCGCGCGCCGCGGCGATCAGCGCCGGCACCAGCAGCGGCAGCGTCACGATCGGCACGATCAGGTCGCGCGAGCGGGTCCGGATCGCGAGCGCGGCGACGAGCGCGCCGACCGACGAGAGCGCGAGGTTGACGAGCGCGAGCGTGACGATCAGCGCCGGCAGCCCGTGCCACGGCGACGGTCCCAGCAGCAGGATCGCGAAGGCCGGCACGGCGACCACTTCGACCAGCGTCAGGAACAGGAACAGCGCCGTGCCCTTCGCCAGGAACAGCGCCGTGCGGTCGATCGGCGCCATCAGCACGGCGTCGAAGCCGCCCTCCTCGTGCTCGGCGACGAACAGGCGGTTGATGCCGAGGATCGCGGCGAAGAGGATCGTCACGAGCAGCACGCCGGCCGCCAGCGAGCCGTCGACCTCGTCTCTGCCGAGGCCGAAGTGGAACAGCACGAAGGTCGTGATCGAGAACAGCACCATCGCCGGGATCGACTCCGGCGCGCGCCGCTCCAGCAGCAGGTCCTTGCGCAGCAGCGCCATCGTCGGGCGCATCGGCTTCGCGTCGCGCCTGGCGGCGTCGCGGCTCATCGGTAGAGCGCCTCCACGGCCGCCGTGTCGATCTCGGAGGTCGGGCCGAGCAGCGCCTGGCTGCCGTTGCGCAGGCCGAGCGCGAGGTCGGCCTCGGCCAGGCCGCCGACCGGGTCGTGGCTGGTGATCACGCGCGTGCGGCCGCTCTCGCGCCCGATCAGCGGCTCGATCAGCTCCGCCGCGGCCGGGTCGAGGTTGGCGCGCGGCTCGTCGAGCAGCAGCAGCGGCGGGTCGTGCAGCACCGCGCGGCAGACGGCGACGCGCTGCAGCAGCCCGCGCGAGAGCGTCCGCACCGGGTCGTCGGCGCGCGGCAGCAGTCTCGTCGCCTCCAGCAGCTGCTCGGCGCGCTCCTCGCCGAGCTTGTGCAGGCGGGCGTGGAAGCGCAGGTTCTCGCGTGCGCTGAGGTCGCGGTAGAGCAGCGCGTCGTGGGCCAGCAGGCCGACCTTGCCGCGCACCGCCCACTCTCTTCTCGGCAGCTCCTCGCCGAGCACGCTGGCCGTGCCGGTGTGCGGCCGCAGCAGCGTCGCGAGCACGCGCAGCAGCGTCGACTTGCCGGCGCCGTTGGGACCGAAGATCACGAGCGTCGCGCCGGCCGGGACGGTCACGGTCGCGTCCCGCAGCGCCCAGCGTTCGCCGTAGCGGCGGCCGACCCCGGTCAGCTCAATGGCGGGCGCGTCGGCCATCTTGGCGTCCCAGCTGCGCGACGACGTGCTTGAGCGCCGGCGCGAGCACGGGGAAGAGCTGCGCGATCGCCTTCGGGCTGCCGGGCAGGTTGACGATCAGCGTCTGGCCGGCGATCCCGGAGACGCCGCGCGAGGCCATCGCGAAGGGCGTGTATCTGAGCGACTCGGCCCGCAGCGCCTCGGCGAAGCCGGGCGCCTCGCGGTCGATCGCGTCGCGCGTCGCCTCGGGCGTGTGGTCGTCGGGCGTGAGGCCGGTGCCGCCGGTCGTGAAGACGAGCGGCAGCCGCTCGCTCGCGTAGCCGCGCAGCGTCGCCGCGATCGCCGAGCGGTCGTCGGTGACGCGGTCGCGGGCGACGATCTCGCAGCCGGCGGCGCGCGCCAGCCGCTCCAGCTCGGCGCCCGAGAGGTCCTCGCCCTCGCCGCGCGCGAGCGACGTCGAGATCGTCAGGATCGCCGTCTGCACCGCGGCGGAGACTACTGACGCGTCCAGGTTCCCGAGCGCCCGCCGGACTTCTCCAGCAGCACGACCTCGGCGATCTCGACGCCCTTCTCCAGGCCCTTCACCATGTCGTAGACGGTCAGCGCGGCGACCGACGCGGCCGTCAGCGCCTCCATCTCGACGCCGGTCTGGGCACTCGTGCGGGCCTCGCTCGTGAGCGTGATCGTGCCCGCCTCGGCGTCGATCGCGGCGGCGACGTCGACGAACGACAGCGGCAGCCCGTGGCAGAGCGGGATCAGCTCGGAGGTCCGCTTCGCCGCCTGGATCCCGGCGATCCGCGCGACCGCGATCACGTCGCCCTTGGGCGCGTTGCCGTCGCGCACCGCGGCGGCGGTCGCCGGCGCCATCCGCACCAGCGCGCGGGCGACGGCGCGGCGGTCGCTGACCGCCTTCGCGCCGACGTCGACCATGCGGGCGCGGCCGTCAGCGTCGAGGTGGGTCAGCGGCTCGCTCACACGCGCAAGTCTTGCACCCGCGGCGCGCTACGCCGCGAGCGGCTGGATGCCCGCGTGGGCGTGCGCCGCCTCGACGAGCCCGTCGCGCAGCCGCCGGCCGGCGTCGCTGGCCTCCGGCAGCTCCGCGTGCCACTGGACGCCGACGGCGAACGGCAGGCGCGGATCCTCGACCGCCTCGATCAGCCCGTCACTCGCGGTCGAGGTGACGGTGAGGCCCCGGCCCAAGCGGTCGACCGCCTGGTGGTGGAGCGTCGGGACCGCCGCGCGCGCACCGAGGATCCTGCGCGACAGCGTGCCGGCCGCGGTGCCGATCGCGTGCGTGCCGCCGCTGTGGTCGTCGCGGTGGCCGATCTCGCTCAGGTCCTGATGCAGCGTGCCGCCGCGGGCGATGTTGATCAGCTGGTGGCCGCGGCAGATGCCGAGCACCGGCATCCGCGTCGCGAGCGCCTCGCGCAGGACGCCGAGGTCGGTCACGTCGGCCTCCAGGCGCGGGTTGCGGGCGGCGCGGATCGGCTGGCCGTAGACGGCCGGATGGATGTCGTGCGTGTCGCCGGTCAGCACCAGCGCGTGCGCCGTCGCGAGCTGGCGCGAGGCGTCCTCGGGCGTGACGCGGCGGACGCGCAGCTCGCCGCCGCCGAGCCACTGCTCGTAGATCTCCGGCTGCTCGTCACGCGCGACCAGCAGCACCAGCGGCGGCTCGTCGGCGGGCCGTAGACCGGCGTAGACGATGCGGAAGCGCTCGCGGGCGCGGGTCAGCCGCTTGCGCGCCGCCTCCGGCGTCGTCTGCAGCAGGCGGGCGGCGTCGGTCGGGCCGAAGCCGGCGAACTGGAGCGTCACGAGCGCCCGCTCGCGTGCCGGCAGCTGCGCCAGCGCCGCCTCGATCGCGAGCCGCTCGTCGTGGTCCTCGACCGGCGCCGCGTTGGCGGCGGCGAGGTCGTCGAGCAGGGCGGCGTCGTCGTGCGGGCGGCGAGCGCGCAGCTGATCGATCGCGGCGTTGCGGGCGACGCGGAAGAGCCAGGCGCGCTGGCGCTCGTCGGAGACGTCGCGCGGGGCGTGCAGCCAGGCCCGCAGGAAGACCTCCTGGGCGAGATCCTCGGCGAGGCCGGCGTCGCCGACGTAGCGGCGCAGGTGGCGCTCGATCGGCCGGCGGTGGGTGGCGATGAGGAGGTCGAGATCCATGTCACCTGTTGAGACGGAGCCCGCGAGCGAAAGCGGACACCCGCCTCCTACGCCGGCGTGTGGGTGCGCTGGGCGGCGGCGATGATGTCCAGCACCGCCTGCTCGTCGTTGGCGCGGATCAGCTCGATCGGGTCGGGGGCGCCGTTGACGATCCCCTCGAAGAAGTCCTTGCGCTCCTGGTAGGTCGGCAGCGTCGACTTGGCCCAGCCGCGGGCGTCGTTGAGCATCACCGCCAGGCGCGCGTAGTCCTCGCCGAACAGCTGCGAGATCTCGCTCTTCATCCGCTTCGCCAGCGCCGGCGAGGCGCCCGCCGTCGAGATCGCGATCGCCAGCGGCCCGGTGCGGACGATCGCCGGCAGGATGAAGTTGCAGAGCGGCGGCACGTCGACGACGTTGACGAGCATCGCCCGCTTCTCGGCGTCGTCGTAGACGCCGATGTTGACCTCGGAGTCGTTCGTCGCCGCGATCACCATGAAGGTGCCCTCGAGGTCGGCCGGCTCGTAGGCGCGGGCGATCCACTGGATCGAGCCCTCGTCGGCGAGCCGCTGCAGCTCGGGCTGCAGGTCGGGCGCGACGACGGTCACGTCGCCGTCGCAGGCGAGCAGTCCCTCGACCTTCTCGAGGCCGACGTCACCGCCGCCGACGACGAGGCTGCGCCGTCCTCTCAACTTCAGACACGCGATGTAGAACGGCGTGTCGAGCATGTCGCGGACGCAGGTCTGGTCGCAGATTCCCTTGCGGTACTGGCAGACGCATTCTTTGCCCGCATAGGCCTGTGCTGGCATGAGACCAGCCTACGCGCTTCGCCGCGCGCCCATGCGTCAGCGGCTCAGCTCGTCGCGTCCGCGAAGCGGTGGAGCCGCTGCGCCCAGGCGCGGTCGTGCGGGTCGGCGCGGTCGCCGTCGGCGTCGATCGCGAGCGCCTCGGCGCGCGCCCGGAGGCGCGCCCAGGCGGTCGCTCGCTCGGGCGCGAGCCGTGCTGCCGCGGCGTAGGTCGCGATCGCGGCGCGGGCCTGCGCGGCAGCGTCCCGCGGGTCCGCGGGCAGCGGCGGCGCGAGCGGGTCGATCAGCGCCCAGACGTCGGCGTGGCGGTCGCCGCGGACGCCGTGCGGATCGATCGCGCGCCAGCCGTCGCCGGCGCGCAGCACGTTGCCGCCGTGCAGGTCGGCGTGCAGCAGCACGTCGTCGTCGCGCGCGGCCAGCAGCGCCTCCAGCTCGGCGAGCGCGGCCGGATCGCGCGCGAGCGCCTCGCGCCAGCCGCGGGCGTAGGCGCCGGAGATGTGCGGACAGGCGTCCGGAGCCGCGCCGGCAGCGTGCAGCCGCGCCGCGAGCGCGCCCGTCGCGGTGAGACGCTCGTCCCACGACAGGCCGGCGGCGTCGAGCGTGGTGCCGGGGCGCAGCCGCTCCAGCAGCAGCGTGAAGCCGTCGTCGCGGCTGGCGAGCAGGCGCGGGACGGCGCCGCTCGGCGCCCAGTGCGCCAGCGCCGCGCCCTCGCCGGCCAGCTCGGCGGCGTCGGCGTGGCCGCGCGGGTTGAGCTTCAGCACGCCGTCGCCCGTCACCAGCACGAGCGCGACGTGACCGCCCGGCAACGGCTGCGGCGCGGCCAGATCCCACGCGCCGACGGCCGCTTCGAGACGGGCGTCCACGTCGGCGGCGATCGCGCTCGTGTCGGCGCTCGGCCAGTATCCCGCCCAGCGACGGCGCAGCGCGGCGAGCTGGGCGGCGACCTCCATGGTCAGAGCATCGCGAACCGACCGGCCGGCTGCCTCGTACCCTCGATGGACATGAGTACGCATCCGGGGGTCTACGACGACGACGCGATGATCCGCCGCGTCCATCGCGAGCAGATCGTCGCGCTGGCGGGGCCGCGCGCGCTGCTGATGCAGGCCGCGCACCCGGTCGCGTTCGCCGGCTTCTTCGCCCACACCGGCGCGCTCGACGAGCCCTACGAGCGGCTCCACCGCACCGCGCTGGCGGTCAACCTCGTCGTCTTCGGCCCGCGCGCCGAGGCCGAGCGGGTGACCGCGATCGTGCGCAGAGTGCACGGCGGCATCCGCGGCGAGCTGGCCGAGCCGGCCGGCCACTTCCCCGCCGGCACGCCGTACGCCGCCGACGACCCGCGGCTGCTGATGTGGATCCTCGCGACGCTGGTCGACTCCGGGATCGTCGTGCACGAGCGCTACGTCGGGCGCCTCACGCGCGATGAGCGCGACGCCTACTGGCGCGACTACCGCGTCTTCGGCCGGCTCTTCGGGCTGCGCGAGGACGAGATGCCCGAGACGATCGAGGGCTTCGACCAGTACATGCGCGGCATGCTCGCCAGCGGCGACCTGCACGTCAGCGAGGAGGCACGGCGGACGGCCGTCCAGATCGTGCTGAAACCGCCGGTGCCGCTGCATCTGCGGCCGCTGCTGGAGTATGCGAACTTCGCCACCGTCGGCCTGCTGCCGCGGCCGATCCGGCGGCTCTACGGCTTCCGCTGGGATCCCGCGAGAGGGCTCGCGCTGCGCGGCGGCCAGGAGTACGCCCGTCGCGTGCTGCTGCCGCTGATGCCGGGCCGCTTCCGCTTCGCCCGGCCGCAGCTGCCGCAGCCGGCCTAGGGCTGCTTTCCCCGCGCTCTGCGGATCCGCTCGTGGCGCTCGCCGAGCGCTCTCTCGGTCGCGGTCGGCTGCCAGAAGCGCGTGCCGGCGACCGACTCCGGCAGCAGCTCCTGCGGTGAGACGTGCCCGGGACGGTCGTGCGGGTAGTCGTAGCCCTCGCCGCGGCCGCCCGAGCGGAGTGCGGCAGGCGGTCTCGCGGCGCCGTTTCTGCGCACGAACTCGCGTGCTCGGCCAAGCGCTTTGTAGGCAGCGTTCGACTTCGGCGCCAGCGCCAGGTAGACGGCGCACTGCGCGAGCGCGTGGGCGCCCTCCGGCAGCCCGACCAGCTCGACCGCGGCCGCCGTCGAGGTCGCGACGACGAGCGCCTGCGGGTCGGCGTTGCCGACGTCCTCGCTGGCGAGGATCACCATCCGCCGGGCGATGAAGCGCGGGTCCTCGCCGCCCTCCAGCATCACCGCGAGGTAGTAGAGCGAGGCGTCGGGGTCGGAGCCGCGCGTCGCCTTGATCCAGGCCGAGATCGTGTCGTAGTGGTTGTCGCCCGCGCGGTCGTAATGAAGGATCCGGCCGGCCAGCGCCTCGCCCGCATGCTCGACCGTGACGCGGCTCTCCGGCGCCGTCATCGCCGCCCGCTCCAGCGCGCCGAGCGCGGTGCGCGCATCGCCGGCCGCGCGCGCCGTCAGCAGCTCGACCGCCTCGTCGTCGACCTGCACGAGCCCCAGCTCTCTGCGCTCGATCGCGCGCCGCAGCAGCGTCCGCACGTCGTCGTCGCTCAGCTCTCTCAGCTCGTAGACGCGCGCCCGCGACAGCAGCGCGCCGTTGACCTCGTAGGAGGGGTTCTCGGTCGTCGCGCCGATCAGCGTCACGAGCCCCTCCTCGACGGCCGGCAGCAGCGCGTCCTGCTGCGCCTTGTTGAAGCGGTGGATCTCGTCGAGGAAGAAGACCGTCCGCCTGCCCGTGCGACGGCGTCCCTCGGCCCGCTCGATCACCGCGCGCACCTCCGGTCTGCCGGCCTGCACGGCGCTCAGCTCCTCGAAGACGGCGTCGGCGCTGGCGGCGACGATCCGCGCGAGCGTCGTCTTGCCGGTCCCCGGCGGGCCGTGGAGGATCATCGAGTGCGGTCTGCCCGACTCGATCGCGACCCGCAGCGGCGCGCCTTCGTGCAGCAGGTGCTGCTGGCCGACGTACTCCGCGAGTGTCGCCGGCCGCATCCGCGCCGCCAGCGGCGCACCTGCGCGCTTCTCGGCGGCGCTCGGTTCCGGCGGCTCGAACAGCGATGACATGCCGCAAGTCTGGCGCACCATTAGCATCACCGCGATGCCCGCCGATCTCCAGTCCGAGACGACCGAGCTGCTGCAGCGGCTGATCCAGTTCGACACGGTCAACCCGCCCGGCAACGAACGCGCCTGCCAGGAGTACCTCGCCGCGCACCTGACCGCGGCCGGCTTCGAGGTCGAGCTGCTGGGGGCGGAGGAGGAGCGGCCGAACCTCGTCGCGCGGCTGCGCGGGGAGCAGCCGGGCCCGGTGCTGGGCCTGCTCGGCCATGTCGACACGGTCCTCGCCCACCCGCGCGAATGGCAGCACGACCCCTGGTCGGGCGACATCGCAGACGGCTTCCTGTGGGGCCGTGGCGCGCTCGACATGAAGTCGCAGGTGGCGGCCGAGATCGCCGCCGCGACGGCGCTGGCGCGCGAGGGCTGGCGCCCGAAGAAGGGCGACCTGCTCGTGATGTCGGTCGTCGACGAGGAGACCGGCGGCGCGCTCGGCGCCCAGTGGCTGACGCAGCAGCATCCCGACAAGGTCCGCTGCGACTACCTGCTCAACGAGGGCGGCGGCGAGCAGTTCGAGTACCGCGGCAGACGCCGCTACGGCGTCTGCGTCGCCGAGAAGGGCGTCTTCCGCTTCACGCTCGTGACCGAGGGCGTGGCCGGCCACGCCTCACAGCCGAAGATGGGCGACAACGCGCTGCTGAAGCTGGCGCCGCTGCTGGAGCGGCTCGCGACGCGGCAGCCGCAGTACGAGCTGACCGAGGCGCCGGCCGCGTTCCTGCGCGGCCTCGGCGAGGATCCCGCGGACCCGGTTGGCGCGCTCGCCCGCATCGAGCAGGCCGACCCGCGGATGATCCCGCTGTTCGAGCCGATGTTCGGCGTCACGCTGACGCCGACGCGCGTCTCCGCCTCGCAGAAGATCAACGTGATCCCCAGCCGCGCCGAGCTGAAGGTCGACTGCCGCGTCCCGCCCGGCCTCGGCCAGGAGGCCGTCGAGCGCGCGATCGAGCAGGTGCTCGGCCCGCAGGACGGCTGGCGGATCGAGTGGGACACGCGCATCTCCGGCAACGGCTCGCCGCTCGGCTCTCGCCTGCGCGAGGCGATCAACGGCTGGATCGGCTCGCAGGACCCGGCCGGCGCGACCGTCCCGCTGATCCTGCCCGGCTTCACCGACTCGCGCCACTTCCGCGCCGCCTTCCCCGACTGCGTCGCGTACGGCTTCTTCCCGCAGCTGCACCAGTCGCGCTTCGAGACGGCCCCGCTCGTCCACTCCGCCAACGAGCGGATCGACGTGCGCGACCTCGGCTTCGCCGCGACCTTCTACCGTGACGTGATCGTCGAACTGCTCAGATGAGCGGGATCGTCCAGCCCACCCGCCTGGACCCCGCGACCTTCCGGCTGCCGGTCGAGCGGATCCGCGACGGCTGGTACTCCGACGCCTACTTCGTCTCGACCAAGCAGCTGCTCGAGGCCGACGGCCGTCATCCGCAGGTGCTCGTGCAGGCGTTCCAGAAGCGCGACTCGCTGCTTGGCGGGATCGACGAGGCGATCGCGATCCTCAAGCTCGGCGCCGGCCGCCGCGGCGACGACGGCGTCTGGATCCCCGGCTGGGACCAGCTCGAGGTGCGCGCGCTGCACGAGGGCGAGGAGATCGCCCCGCGCGAGCCGGTGCTGGAGATCGCCGGCGACTACACGCTCTTCGCGCACCTCGAGACCGTCTACCTCGGCACGCTCGCGCGCCGCTCGCTGGTGATGCGCAACGTGCGCGAGGTGGTCGAGGCGGCTGCCGGCAAGCAGGTGCTCTACTTCCCCGCCCGCCACGACCACTGGCTCGTGCAGACCGGCGACGGCTGGGCGGCGCACGTCGCCGGCGCGATCGGCGTCTCGACCGACGCGCAGGCGTCGTGGTGGGGCGGCCGCGGGATCGGCACCGTCCCGCACGGGCTGATCGCGGCCTACGGCGGCGACACGGTGACGGCGGCGCGGAAGTTCGCCGACCGCTACCACCCCGAGGTCAACGTGACCGTGCTGGTCGACTGGGAGAACGACTCGGTCGGGACCGCGCTGCAGGTCGCCGACGCGCTCGGCGAGCGGCTGTGGGGCGTCCGCCTCGACACCGGCGAGCAGATGGTCGACCGCTCGCTGTGGGGCGAGCTGGGCGACTTCAAGCCGACCGGCGTCAACGTGCGACTGGTCGAGAACGTCCGCGCGGCGCTCGACGCGGCCGGCCACGAGCGCGTGCGGATCGTCGTCTCCGGCGGCTTCGACGCCGAGCGGATCGGCCGCTTCGAGGCCGACGGCGTGCCGGTCGACGCCTACGGCGTCGGCTCCTCGCTGATCCGCGGCGAGAACGACTACACCGCCGACGTCGTGCGCGTCGACGGGCGGCCGTGCGCGAAGGCCGGCCGCGGCGAGCGGCCCAACGCGCGGCTGCAACGCGTCGAGTAGCTATGCTCCGGCCGCATGCTCGGCCGCATCGATCACATCGGCGTCGCCGTCGAGGACCTCGACGCAGCGCTCGCGCTCTACGAGAGCGCGCTCGGAATGCCCGTCGTCCATCGTGAGACCGTCACGGAGCAGGGCGTCGAGGCGATCCTGCTCGACGTCGGCGAGAACCACGTCGAGCTGCTGAAGCCGCTCGGCCCGGAGACCCCGGTCGGCAAGTTCCTCGCGAAGAAGGGCCCCGGGCTCCACCATGTCGCCTACCAGGTGGAGGACGTCGTGGCGACGCTGGCGTCGCTGAAGGCCGCCGGCCTGCGGCTGATCGACGAGACGCCGCGCACCGGCATCCGCGGCTCGAAGGTCGCCTTCCTGCACCCGGCCTCGACCGGCGGCGTGCTGACCGAGATCGTCCAACCCGCGGAGAGACACTGATGGCTGAGCAGCAGAAGATCATCATCGGCTTCCATGGCCAGACGTTGCCCGTGCGCGCCTCGCGCGACCAGATCGCCGACCTGATCGGCGAGCTCGGCAAGGGCGCGAGCGGCTGGTACGACATGCAGACCGACGACGGCGCGCTCTTCCTCGACCTCGGCAAGATCGAGTTCGTGCGCACCGACGCGCACGAGCAGCGCGTCGGCTTCGGGCTCTCCTGAGCCCGCTGCATCGCCCGCAGGACCTCGTTCGATGGTGACGTTCCCCGCTTCGCTGCAGGCATTCGACGTCGCCGGGCTGCGCCTGACGCGCACGCTCGGCCACACGCCGGCGCTGGAGCGCGCCGTCCGCGGCTACTCGCGACTGGGCCAGTACTCGGCCGGCTGGCTGGCGCTGGGCGCCGCCGGCGTCGCGCTCGACAGGCCGCGGCGGGCGCAGTGGGCCAGAGCGCTCGCGGGCGTCGGCGCCGCCTACGCGGTCAACCAGGCGATCAAGTTCACCGTCAGGCGGCCGCGCCCGCAGCTGGAGGGTCTGCCGCAGCTGATGGCGACGCCGACGCAGCTGAGCTTCCCGAGCGCGCACGCGACCTCGTCGTTCGCGGCGGCGCAGGCGTACGCCGGGCTGCTGCCCGCACGCCCGCTGATGGCGGCTGCGGTCGCGATGGCGGGATCCCGTCTCTACCTCGGCGTCCACTGGCCGTCGGACATCGTCATAGGCGCCGCGCTCGGCACGGCGATCGGCAAGGGAGCACGCACATGAAGGTCGGGATCGTCGGGATGCCGAACGCTGGCAAGTCCTCGCTCTTCAACGCGCTCACGCGCGCTGGCGCGGAGGCGGCCAACTACCCGTTCACGACGATCGAGCCGAACGTCGCGGTCGTGCCGGTGCAGGACGAGCGGATCGACCAGCTCGCGGAGATGCTCGGCTCCTCCGAGACGGTCCACGACTCGATCGACTTCCACGACATCGCCGGTCTCGTGAGAGGCGCCCACGAGGGCGAGGGCCTCGGCAACAAGTTCCTCGCGAACATCCGCGAGACCGACGCGATCGTCCACGTCGTCCGCGCCCACACCGACGACAACGTGATCCACCCCGACGGCCGCGTCGACCCGCTCGCCGACATCGAGACGATCGAGACCGAGCTGATCTTCGCCGACCTCGAGCAGGCCGAGCGCCGTCACGGCCGCGTCGTGCGCGCCGCCCGCGGCGGCGACAAGGTCGCGATCGCCGAGGAGGCGTGGCTGAGAGCGCTGATCGAGGCGCTCCAGGCCGGCAGACCGGCGCGCACCGTGCCGGTCCCCGACGAGGCGCCGAACGTGATCAAGGAGCTGCAGCCGCTGACGGCGAAGCCGGTCCTGTTCGTCGCCAACGTCGACGAGGGCAGCGACGAGGTCCCGCCCGCGATCCTCGCCCACGCGGAGGCGCACGGCGCGAAGGCGGTCGCGATCTCCTCTCGCATCGAGGCCGAGCTGTCCGAGCTCGACGACGACGAGGCGCAGGTGATGCGCGACGAGCTGGGGATCGCCGAGTCCGGCCTCCAGCGGATCGTCCGCGGCGCCTTCGAGCTGCTCAACCTCAACGCCTTCTTCACCGTCGGCTCCGGCGTCCGCGCCCAGTCGTGGCACCTCAGAAGAGGCCTCACCGCCTGGCACGCCGCCGGCGAGATCCACGGCGACATCCAGAGAGGCTTCGTCCGCGCCGAGGTGATCGGCTGGAGAGCGCTGATCGACGCCGGCGGCTACGCCGCCGCCAGAGAGGCCGGCACGCTCAGAGTCGAAGGCCGCGACTACGTGATGCAGGACGGCGACGTGATCACCGTCAAGTTCACCCCGTAGCCCGCGCCTCGCTCAACCGAAGAAGAACCAGCGGAAGTACTCACGCCAGGTTCTCCCGCCGGGTCTCCAGATGTCCCCGGTGCGCGTATACCAGGTGCCCATCTCGTCGAGCAGACGCTCGGCCTCCACGATCAGCGGGTCTTCAGGTCTCTTCCACATGTCAGTCACCCTAGGTTGTGAGAAATACGGGCCGCAACCGTCGCCAACAGCTGCACGACCAGCCCGCAGCTACCGACTCGGATTGCGCGTGACAGCTGCGTCTTGAGTCGCGCCAGCAGCCGCTGTTGAAGCGCCAGCTGCGTGAGGAAGAGATGCGAGACGGCATGGCCCCCAGCCGATGTCAGCAGAGTGACAGAGGCCGGTCGCTCCGGCGTCTCGCGACGCGGCCAGACGACGGCCAGCGCGCTGGCTCGCGCTGCCGCGCAGCTCCGCCGCGGTCGCGCGTTGACGCCCGACGGCGCGGACGGCCTACTCGTGGATCAGCTGCTCTGCGGCCGGCGGTTCGGGCACCGCCCAAACGCTACGGATCCAAGTGCAGCGTGTGGGACGTGGACCGCACCAATCCTGCGCAGGGATTGTTACAACCGCGACGCGTCGCGGTCGGCGGCGCGCAGGCGGACGGCGAGTCTTCTCATGCCGAGCGCCTCGGCGGCGTCGGCGCCGCCGGCGAGGTCGAGCGAGGCGTCGGCCGGCCGGGCGACCTCGACGCGCTGGAGGGTCGCGATCGCCAGGTAGTCGCGCAGCTCCTCGGCCTGCTCGCGCAGCGCTCTGGCGACGCGCGGTCTCTCGCCGTCAGGGTCTGCGAGCGCGGCCTCCAGCGAGCCGTGGCGGCGCAGCAGGTCGGCGGCGCCCTTCTCGCCGATCCCTCTCGCGCCCGGCAGGCCGTCGGACGGGTCGCCGCGCAGCGCGATGAAGTCGGGCACGAGCGCCGGCGGGATGCCGTAGCGCTGCTCGACGGCCGCCGGCGTCATCGGCTCGAACCCTCTCACGCCGGTCTTCAGGTAGAGCACCGTGACGGCGTCGGTCGCGCACTGGAACATGTCGCGGTCGCCGGTCATCAGCAGCGCGCGGCCGCCGGCCTCGGTCTCGGTCAGCGCGAACGAGTGCAGCAGGTCGTCGGCCTCCAGCTCGTCGCTGCCCGCGAGCGTCCAGCCGAAGCCCTCGAACAGCTCGCCGGAGCGGGCGAACTGGAGCGCCAGGCCCTCCGGCACCGGCGGCCGGTCGGCGTGGTAGCCGGCGTAGCGCGCGACGCGGTATCTGGCCGCCTCGGCGCCGTTGCAGATGACGACCGCGCGCGGGCCGTGGTCGGCGACGATCCGCAGGATCGCGTTGGTCGCGCCGAGCAGCGCGTTGACCGGCATCCCGCCGTCGCCCTTGATCGAGTCCGGCAGCGCGAACCAGGCGCGGTAGAGCAGCGACGGCGCATCGACGGCGAGCAGCGGGGAGGGCATCGCCGCAGCCTATCGCCGCGCCCCGCGGAAGCGGCGCGGGCGGGCCTCGCGCCGGATTAGCCTTGCCCGCATGATCACGCTCAACGGCATCGACGACATCAAGGCCCGCGTCGGGCAGGAGCTCGGCGTCAGCGACTGGGACGACGTCACGCAGGAGAAGATCGACGCCTTCGCCGACGCGACCGGCGACCACCAGTGGATCCACGTCGACCCCGCGAGAGCGGCGCAGACGCCGTTCGGCGGCACGATCGCCCACGGCTACTACACGCTCTCGCTCGCGCCGAAGTTCTCCTACGCGCTCTACGAGGTGACGAACGTCGCCTTCGCGCTCAACTACGGCGTCAACAAGGTCCGCTTCCCGGCGCCGCTGCCGGTCGGCAGCAAGGTCCGCATGCGCGCGACGATCGCCTCCGTCGAGGACATCGCCGGCGGCATCCAGATGGCGACGGCGCTGACGTTCGAGCGCGAGGGCGGCGACAAGCCGGTCTGCGTCGCCGAGACGCTCGTGCGCATCTACGCGGGCGGCTGAGGCCGTTTCGCAAGCGCGGCGCCGGGCACGGTCTCAGCGATGCCATCAGAGCGCCGCGCCTCCGACCTGTTCGTCGAATGCCTCGAGGCCGAAGGGGTCAGATACGTCTTCGGCATCCCCGGCGAGGAGACGCTCGACCTGAACGAGTCGCTGGAGGACTCCTCGATCGCGTTCGTGCCGGTCCGGCACGAGCAGGGCGGCGCCTACATGGCCGACATGTACGGCCGGCTGACCGGCCGCGCCGGCGTCTGCCTCGGCACGCTCGGGCCGGGCGCGACCAACCTCATCACCGCGGTCGCCGACGCCTATCTCGACCGCGCGCCGCTGGTCGCGCTGACCGGCCAGGCGGACGTCGAGCGGATGCACAAGGAGTCGCACCAGTACATCGACTTGGTGCAGATCCTCAGACCGGTGGTGAAGTGGAACGCGCGCGTGTCGAGCCCGGACATCGTCCCCGAGGTCGTGCGCAAGGCGTTCAAGCTGGCCGAGGCGGAGAAGCCGGGCTCGACCCACCTGGAGCTGCCCGAGGACGTGATGGCTGCGTCCGTCGACGGCACCGACGTGGCCGCCTCGACGCCGCTGCCGCGCCAGCAGCCGGTCCGCAGCGAGCCGCGCGCCCGTGAGCTGCTGCGCGCCGCCGAGCTGATCCGCTCCGCCGAGCGGCCGGTCGCGCTCGCCGGCAACGGCGTCGTGCGCGGCGGCGCGGCGCCGGCGCTGCGCGAGTTCGCGCGCGCGACCGGGATCGGCGTCGCCGAGACGTTCATGGCGAAGGGCGCGCTCGACGCCGACAGCCCGCTGGCGCTCGGCACCGTCGGCCTGCAGGCGCGCGACTACGCGCTCGCCGGCTTCGATGACGCCGACCTCGTGATCGCGATCGGCTACGACCTCGTCGAGCACGCGCCGAGACACTGGAACGCGAAGCGCGACAAGCGGATCGTCGTGATCGACACGGTGCCGGCCGAGATCGACGCCAACTTCGTCCCCGAGGTCGAGCTGATCGGCGACATCTACGCGGTCCTCGCGCGGCTGGCCGACGAGTGTCGCGACGCCCGTCACGCCGGTCCCTCGACGCGGCTGCGCGAGCTGGTCGGCGGCCATCTCGAGCAGGCCGCGCACGACGACGCCTTCCCCGCCCACCCGGCCCGCGCGCTGCTGGAGATCCGCTCCGCGCTCGGGCGCGAGGACCTGCTGATCTCCGACGTCGGCCTGCACAAGCTGTGGATCGGGCGGACCTTCCCGGCGCACGAGCCGAACACGGTGCTGATCGCCAACGGCCTCGCCGGGATGGGCTTCGCCGTCCCGAGCGCGATCGGCGCCAAGCTCGTCCACCCGACCCGCAACGTCGTGACCGTCAGCGGCGACGGCGGCTTCCTGATGAACGCGCAGGAGCTGGAGACGGCGACGCGGCTGAAGACGCCGTTCGTGAACGTCGTCTGGGAGAACCGCCAGTTCGGCTCGATCGTCTGGAAGCAGGAGAAGAAGTTCGGCCGTCACTTCGGCGTCGACTTCGCCAACCCCGACTTCGTCAAGCTGGCGGAGGCGTTCGGGCTGCCGGCGTGGCGGGCCGAGTCGATCGAGGACTTCTCTGCGCGGCTGCGCCACGCGCTGACGCTCGACGTGCCCTCGCTGCTGGTCCTGCCGATCGACTACACCCCCGACGTGGCGCTGACGGAGCAGCTCGGCGGCGAGACCGTCGCGACCTGACGGCCGCGGCGGTCATCCTCTGTCGTCGTGACCGATCGCCTCAGCCGTCGTCAGCTGCTCGCGCGCGGCGCCGCCGCCGGCGCGGCCTTCGCGCTCGCCGGCTGCGGCGACGACGGCCCGCCGGCCCCCACCGCGCCCGCGCCGACGCCGCCGGTCCCGACGACCGCCACGACCGCGCTCGTCCCGCTCCCGAGCGAGCGCATGCTCAAGGGCGTCTCGCTGATCGGCGACGTCAACCCCTACGACGACTCGCTCGGCGTCCGCCAGTACCTGCTCGGCGGCGCCCGGCCGACCGAGGTCGTGACGCTGTGGGCCGTCTGGCCCGCGCTGCAGCCGACCGCCCCGGAGCCGCGCACGCGCGAGGCCGCCTTCGCGCAGCTGAGCGCGCCGGCCGACCCCGAGGCCGCCGCCGGCCTCGACCGCCTCGACGCGCAGATCGCGCAGGCCAACGCCGACGGCCGCCGCGTCGGCCTGACGCTCTACCAGGCCTTCCCGGAGTGGACCCACCCGGCGACGCTGAAGCTCGACCCGCGGCTGTCGCACGACCTCGGCGGGCCGGGCTTCCCCGGCGCGGGCCGGCGCGGCACCGAGGCGCACATCCCCGACGACCGCTCCGACGACGGCCCGTGGGCGTGGTTCGTCGAATGGTGCTGCGCCCGCTGGGCCGACACCGGCGGCGCGCCCAGCCCCGGCCCCGGCATCGACGGCGCCACCGCCGGCAACCCCCGCAGCGCGCGGATCGACTGGCTGCAGCCGCTGAACGAGCCGAACCTCGCCTGGTGGCCGCAGACCTCCGACCGCTTCCCCGCCGGGACGATCGCCTCCGCGGTCGCGGAGATGGTCAGAAGCGCGGCGACCGTCGCCGCGCGCTGGCGCACCGCCGCCGCGACCCCGCGCGGGCCGGAGCTGCTGATCCCGAACACGGCAGACGTGGTGGCCGACGCGGGCGGTTTCGGCACGCCCTGGCGCGACTTCACGAGCGAGCTGCTGCGCGCGCTCAGCGGCTGGGTGGCGCCGCTGCCGGTCGGCTGGTCGCAGCACAACTACGCCGACGTCAAGTACGGGCCGCAGCAGGAGGGGCCCGGCGCCGGCCGCTGGCGCGCCCAGGAGGCGATCGACCTGCTGGGCAGCGGGGCCTGGCCCGATCCGGGGCTGTGGCTGACCGAGGGCGGCTACCAGTTCGGCGTCACCGAGGCGGCGCCGCAGGTCTGGCGCGTCGACCCGGCGAAGGTCGCCGACCCGGCCTCCGCGGACGTCTTCGCCGAGCAGGTCGCGAAGCTGCAGGCCAACTGGGAGGCGATGGAGCAGCTGCCGGTGCGGCTGTGGACGCAGTACTTCGTCAACGACAAGGACGTGCGCTTCCAGAGCAGCCTGCGCGGCCCGGTGAGAGTCGGGCCGGACGGCGTCAGAACGCCGAACGACCCGCCCTATCCTGCCGCTGACCTGTGGCCCCGGCTCGGGGCCTGAGGCGCCTCAGCCGGCCGAGCCGCGCGCGATTCTGCGCAGGTCGATCGCCTCGTTGTACGTCTCCTCGCCGACGCCCTGCTCGAGCGCGACCTCGCGCAGCGAGCGCCCGGAGGCCGACGCCTCCTTGACGATCGCCGTCGCCTTGTCGTAGCCGATGAACGGGTTGAGCGCGGTGGCGACGGCCAGCGTCGACTCGGCCGAGCGCTCGCAGCCGGGCAGGTTCGCCTCGATCCCGTCGACGCACTTCTCGGCGAACAGCTTCGCCGTGTTCGCCAGCAGCTGGATCGACTGCAGCAGGTTGCGCGCGATCAGCGGGATGCGGACGTTCAGCTCGAACTGGCCCTGGAGCCCGCCGACGGTGATCGCGGTGTCGTTGCCGATCACCTGCGCGCTGACCTGCAGCACGACCTCGGGGATCACCGGGTTGACCTTGCCCGGCATGATCGAGGAGCCCTTCTGCAGCTCCGGCAGGAACAGCTCGCCGATGCCGGCGCGCGGGCCGGAGCCCATCAGCGCGAGGTCGCCGGCGATCTTCGTCAGCGAGACGGCGATCACCTTCAGCGCGCCCGACAGCTCGACGAGCGCGTCGCGCGCGCCCTGCGCCTCGAACGCGTCCTCCGGCGGGCTGACCTGCAGGTGGCTCTCCTGCGCGAGCTTGCTGCGCACGCGCGCGGCGAACTCCGGGTGGGTGTTGAGGCCGGTGCCGGTGGCGGTGCCGCCGAGCGGGATCTGCGCGACCTGCGGCAGCGCGTTCTTGACGCGGCGCGAGCCGAGCCGGACCTGCGCGGCGTAGCCGGCGAACTCCTGCCCGAGCGTGACCGGGACGGCGTCCATCAGGTGCGTGCGGCCGGCCTTGACGACGTCCTGGAAGGCGGCCGACTTGGCCTCGAAGGATGCCTCCAGCTGGCGCAGCGCGGGCAGCAGCGTGTTCGTCGCCTCGTCGAGCGCCGCGAGGTGGACGGCGGAGGGGAAGGTGTCGTTGCTCGACTGCCCCATGTTGACGTGGTCGTTGGCGTGGACGCCCTCGCCGGCCAGCGAGGCGATCACCTCGTTGGTGTTCATGTTCGTCGAGGTGCCCGAGCCGGTCTGGAAGACGTCGATCGGAAACTGCGCGTCGTGCTTGCCGGCGGCGATCTCGTCGCCCGCGGCCGCGACCCGCTCGGCGATGCCGGCGTCGAGCAGCCCCAGCTCGCCGTTGACGCGCGCCGCCGCCGCCTTCACGCGGCCGAGCCAGCGCACGACCGGGACCGGGACCGTCTCACCCGAGACGGGGAAGTTCGCGACCGCCTTGGTCGTCTCCCCGCCCCACAGCTGCTGCTCCTCCTGCACGCCCATGGATCTCCTCTTCTCAGGTTCGAAATCGGAACTGCCCAGGTCCCGAAACCTACTGCGGCGGAGCCGTCCGCGGCCGCTGGTACTCGCGCCCGTGTGACAGATACGTCATCCGCAGAACGAGATCAGCTCGCGCGCCAGGCCGACCGGGTCGTCGTAGGCCATCAGGAAGCCGGTCGCGGAGAGGATCCGCAGCTGGCCGTCGGGCAGCAGGTCGAGCGCCTCCTGCGCCGCGGGCAGCGGGTGCGCGCGATCCCGGTCGGCCCACAGCAGCAGCGTCGGCGCCGCGATCCGCGGATAGGCGTCGAGCAGCTGGCGCTGCGGCTGGACCGGCCACTGCCGCGCGAAGCGGGCCCACGCCCGCGCGCGGTTGCCGTTGCCGGCGACGTCCATGAAGGCGTGGCGCAGCAGGTCGCGCGCGGCCGGGTTGCGCTGCGCCGACAGCTTCTCGCCGACCGCGGGGCGGAACAGCAGCGTCGCCCCGCGGGCCAGCACGCGGTCGAGCCCCGGCAGCGCGGCCGCCTTGCAGGCGCCCCGCCACAGCGCGCGCTTGCGGGCGTGCTCGTCCGGGCGGTGGAGGCGGTTCGGCATCAGCACCAGCCGGCGTGGCTCCAGCAGCCCGTCGGCGACGGCGCGCAGCAGCAGCTCGGCGCCGACGTCGTGGCCGCCGACGAGCGGCCGCGGCCCCGCCGTCTCGGCGCAGAAGCCGGCGATCACCTGCGCGAACCAGTCGGGGCTGTAGGGATGGCGCGGCCGGTCCTCGCTGTCGCCGTGCAGCGGCAGGTCGGGCAGCACGAGCCGGAAGCGCTCCGACAGCGGCTCGACGACCGGCTCCCATTCGCGGTGCGAGAGGCCGAGCGAGTGCAGCAGCACCAGCGGCGGGCCGGTGCCGGTCTCGCGGTAGGCGACGCGGGTGCCGTCGCGGTGGTGGTAGAGGCGCAGTCTCATCCGTCGGTTCTGCCGGCCGCGATCCCCCGCTCGACCTCGGCCTGCACGGCCGGGGTGACGTTGAACGCGATCGTCTGCTGCAGCCTCTGCACGAGTTCGCCCTGGACGCCGCCGGTCGGCCCCGCGCCGCGTTCGGCGGCGCCGATCAGAAAGCCGAGCTCGTAGGCGGCCCGCGCATCATGACGGCTCCGCGCCACGAGTCTGTCGGCGACCGCGACGAAGACGATGCCGAGGTTCTGCAGCTCCGCGTCGCTCTCGGCACGGTCGACGCACGCCGACAGCGGGGTTCCGCCGCTGAGCGTGGCATCCTCCGGTGCCGCGTGCAGCAGCCTCGCGACCGCGCCGGCATCGGCCTGGAGACAGGCTTGAGGCAGCGGCTCCTCTCCGCATCCTGCCACGATGAGGAGCGTGGAGAGCGCCGTCGCCAGCATGGCCGGATGGGGCCGAACGCGAGCCGGTGGTCGCACTGACACCATCCTCTCAGTTCGTGCCGCTTGCATCACCTTCATGGGCAGAGGTTGTGCAAAAGCTCCGCATCGCTCCGCACGAGGGGCGAAACGGTCACAAATGCATCCATGCCTTTGCAGATGCACGGGATGAACTCGCGTCCACTGGGTCTCTCGACCTCGCAGGCTGCGCGTGAGCTCGGCGTGTCGCTCGGCACCGTTCGTCGCTGGTCGGACATGGGGTATCTCCAGTCCTACCGCACGCCCGGTGGTCAGCGGCGCTTCAGCGTCGAGCACATCGAGCAGTTCGTGCGCTCACTGCAGCAGAACGGCATGGCCTCGCGCAACGAGCGCGACGACCAGACGTTCCAGCAGCGCGCCGCGGGGTAGCGAAACCGCAGCAGGACCGCAGGGTTCAGACCAGACAGGGGAAGTCCATGGTGGCGCGCGCGGCCTCGGGAGGGCAGAGCGCGTCGGCGAAGAGGTGAGATCGGCTGCGCTGCCGCCACGAGGCGGTGGACCGCCGTCGCGCCCGGAGCCGCGTCCGCCGCGACTCAGCTCGCCGCCGCGTCGTTGATGCGGCGCTCGAGGTCGAGCTCGCGGCCGAAGTCGGCTCTGTCCGCGTGGCGGTACGTGATGTCGCTGCCGGCCAGCAGCCTCGCCAGGATCTCGACGTATCTGCCGTCGAGCTGGGTGCCGCTGACGCGACGCAACTCGTTGAGCGCCTCGAACGAGCTGATCGGCGTGCGGTAGGTGTCGTGCGCGGTAAGCGTGTCGTAGACCTCTGCGACGGCGATGATCTTCGCCGCCTCGGGGATCTCGTCGGCCGTCAGCCGGTCCGGGTAGCCGCGGCCATCGATCCGCTCGTGATGGGCGTGGACGATCTCGGCGACCGGGCCGTAGAGGCCGAGGTCGCGCAGCATGTCCGCGCCCAGCTCGGGATGGCGGCGGATCGCCGTCCAGTCCTCGTCGTTCAGCACGCGGCCGCGCTCGGCGACGCGGTCGGAGAGCGCGAACTGGCCGATGTCGTGCAGCAGCCCGGCGGTGTGGACCAGCTCGCACTCCTGGCTCGACATGCCGGAGGCGTGCGCGATGTCGCGCGCGAAGGCGGCGACGGCGGCGGCGTGACGGGCGGCGCGCGGGTCGCGGATGTCGAGCGTCCGCAGCAGGCCGGAGAGCACGCCCCATGAGAGCGAGGCGTACTGCTTGCTGCGGTGGCGGGCGGTCGCGACCAGCTGCGCCATGTAGCCGAACGCGACGAGGCTGATGACCGCGAAGAGGCTGCCGGCGACGCCCAGCTCGAGGCAGAGGCCGGTCGCGGCGAGCGCCAGCGGCACGTTGATCGCGAGCGACACCAGCAGCGGGCGGACGGCGTCGACGACGATCAGGTGGAACGGCACGCCGTCGAGCGGCGACCGCAGCGCGGCGACGATCAGCAGGTTCAGCACCAGCACCAGCACCGCGGCGAGCGCGAGCGCGAGGTAGTAGCCGACGGAGCCGTCGCCGTCGGGACGGATCGCCTCGAAGACGGTGCCGGCGATCAGCATCGGCGCGCCGGCGCCGACGAGGTTGATGAAGAGGCTCGTCGCTCTGTAGCGCTCGACCGCCCAGCTGACGATCTCGCCTATCGCGATCACGGCGAACGCTCCGGCCGGGCCGAACAGCGCGATTGCGATCAGCGCGGCGAGGACCGTTCCGGAGACGGAGACGGATTGCGCCTCGGTGCCGGCGTCGAAGAGGTTCGCGCCGATCGCGCCGAGCGCAAGCACCGCGAACAGCCAATCCAACCGTCCGGGGTCTCCGGCGGCTGCGGCCCACACGAAGCACGCACACGTGCCACCGATGGAGACCCACAGGACGACGTTGGCTTTCCCACGCCACGCGCGTATAGCACGACGCATGGCGAGGACGGTAACGGTCTCAGCGGACCATTACGAGTTTCTGCTCACCCCCGTGAGCTACTTGCTGCGAAAGACCATTGCGACCCTCCTTCAGGTTCGGCTCTGCTGCTACCGGCCGAATGCCCCCCGACTTGAAGTGGCCCGGCCCACTGCGTTGCCCCAAGAACGTTAGAGGACCGATGGAGCTTTTGCAGCATTTGGGCGCCAAAACTTGTGCAATGTTGCGCTGAGCGCATCAGTGTCGGCGTCCGGCAGCCGACCTTGTGTCGTGATGCGCTACCTGAAGACGAGCGAAGCGGCTGCGCTGCTGAACGTCAGCCCCAACACGCTGCGCGCCTGGGAACGCCGTTTCGGCTTCCCGCGCCCGCAGCGCTCGCCAGGGCGCCATCGCCTCTACACGCACGGGGAGATCGCCGCGCTGCGCGACGCGCTCCTCGACGGCCTCTCGATCTCGTCGGCCGTGTCACGTGCACGCGAGGGTCTCGGTGCGGACACGAACGCGCTCGTCGGCGCGCTCAACGCCTTCGACTCCAGCCGCGCCGACGCGGCGCTGGAGGGTGCGCTCGCGCTTCGCTCGCTCGACCGCGCCGTGCAGGAGGTGCTGCTGACCGCGCTCGACGAGGTCGCGCGCCGGCACGGCACCGACTCCGTCCAGTGGGCCTTCTCGGCGCGCTGGGGCAACAGCTGGCTGCGCCGCGCGCAACGGCTCGTCTCGCCGTCGATCCAGTCGGTCTCGGTCGTGCTCGGCGACGCCTCGCGCGACGACCTCGATCCTGACGCCGCCTACATCCGCTCGCTCGAGCTGCTGCTGGCGCGCAGCGGCGCGACCGTGCTCGGCCTGTCCGTGCGCGGCGTCTCGAACATGTCCGAGGCGCTCGCCGCCCACCGCCCCGACGCCGTCGTGATCGCCGGCGGCGCGCTCGCCGACGACGCCGTCGCGCGCTGGGCCTACGCCGTGCGGCTGGCGACCGGCCCGCTCCCGGTCGCCGTCTTCCGCCGCGGCTCGCAGCGCCAGCGCGTGCGCACGACCGGCGCCGCGATCCTGCCGAGCACGCCCGGTGAGGCGGCGCGGCACTTGATGGAGATGGCCAGCCACGCCGTCTCGAATCCTTCGACCACCCGGACCTCGACGACCCCGCGGCTGCTTGCCGACGGTGCGTGATGAGCAGACGTACCGGCAAGGAGGCCTGACCCGATGTCGTCCCCCGATCGCCGCGCGATGCTGCGCCTCGTCCCGCAGACCGCCGAGACGTATGTCCCCTCGCAGTGGTTCTGCGGCCACTGCGGCTCGCCGCCGCCGAACAACGAGACGCCCGCGCCGCCGGCGCGCGTCTGCGGCGACTGCGGGCTCGGGCTGCTGCTGGAGGCGCGCGCCGACGCCGCCCCGCGGCCGAACGACCCCTTCCTGATCGTCGACGGCTCGCTGCACGTCTGCGCCCTCTCGGGCGAGTCCGAGAAGCTGCTCGCGGTTGCTGAGACCGACGTCATCAACCGTCCCGTGACGGAGCTGCTGACTCCGGCCGACGCCGAGGCCGCCGGTGCGGAGAGCCTCGCCGCCGCGATCATGTGGGCGGCGCGCGGGGAGGACGAGCCGAGCCGCGTGATGGTGCGCCCGGCGAACGTCTTCGGCGTGCGGATGCCGCTGCGCGTCGGCGCCTGCGGCCCGCCGCGGGCCGCGCTGCTCGTGCTCGAGTGACGCACGGCCGGCGCCGCCGGCCGCTGCCTGTCCGCTGAGCGTCCTCACCCCTGTCGCCTTCCCGTCTGCGAGCGGTTCGGGCGCGTCGGCGTTGAACGCGAGCGTTTTCGTGCACGTTTCGTTGCGGTTCTTGTATGAAGGAGCGCAATTGGGGATAACGGCTGCGCTATGAGCGGAATTCGCACCAACGCCGCCGCCGTGATGCTGGGCGTCAGCCCCAACACGCTGCGCAGCTGGGAGCGTCGCTTCGGCTATCCCTCGCCGTCGCGTACCTCGGGCGGCCACCGGCAGTACGAGCTGCACGAGATCGAGGCGCTCAAGCAGGCCTTCGAGGAGACGCACAACGTCTCGTCGGCGATCGCGCTGGCCCGCCAGCGCGGCGTCGGCCTCCCGTCGGCCAGCCGCCTCGGCGTCGCGCTGACGCGCTTCGAGGAGGAGAAGGCTGCGCAGCTGCTGGAGGAGAGCATGGCGCTGCGCTCGCTCGAGCGCACGATCGAGGAAGTGCTGCTGCCGGCCGTCGGCGAGCTGCAGATCGACGACGCCGGTCAGCCCGAGTACGAGTTCGCGTGGCGCTTCGCGACCGGCTGGATCTCCGCGCTGCGGCGCGTCGCCCCGCCGGCATCGCGCGACGAGGCGGTGCTGATCTTCGACTCCTCGATTCCCTGCGACCTCGACGCGCTGCGCGTCCAGGGGCTGGAGCTGATGCTGCGCCGCGTCGGCATCAAGACGCTGGTGCTGACCGCGGGGCTCGACCCGGCGCGGCTCGGCCGCGCGCTGCGGGCGCTGCGCCCGAGCGCGCTCGTGCTCGGCGGCAGACGCGCGTCGCTGGACACGATCGGGAGGCTCGTCTACGCCGCGCGCAGCGGCGAGCGGGCGCTCGAGGTGTTCGACTTCGGCGGTGCGCTGCCCGACACCGGCGCGAGCACCGTGCGCAGGCTCGGGGAGTCGCCGATGCTCGCCTGCGAGACGCTGCTGGCACGCGTCGGCGAGCGCCGTCAGGAGCGGGTCGTCGCGGACGCCGATCCGCTCACCGCCAGGCGCGCGCTGCTGTCGATCTGAGGCGCGACCCGCCGCGCCGCGCGAGCGCGCGGCGCGCGGCAGTCGTCGCCACCTACAATCAGCGCTCCATGTCAGCGCCCCATCGCCCCGTCGATCCGCAGCAGTCCTTCCCCGCGCTCGAAGAGCAGGTGCTCGCGCGCTGGAAGCAGGAGAAGATCTTCGAGCGGACGGTCGAGAACCGCCAGGGCGCCAGACGCTGGGTCTTCTACGAGGGCCCGCCGACGGCCAACGGCAGACCGGGCGTCCACCACGTGCTGGCGCGCGTCTTCAAGGACATCTTCCCGCGCTACCGCACGATGACCGGCCACCTGGTCGAGCGCAAGGGCGGCTGGGACACGCACGGCCTGCCGGTGGAGCTGGCGGTCGAGGCCGAGCTGGGCTTCGACAAGAAGGAGGACATCGAGGAGTACGGCATCGCGAGATTCAACGCGATGTGCCGTGACTCGGTCTTCCGCTACCTCGAGGACTGGTCGCGCCTGACCGAGCGGATCGGCTACTGGGTCGACCTCGACGACGCCTATCGCACGCTCGACAACTCCTACATCGAGTCGGTCTGGTGGGCGCTGAAGACGATCTGGGACAAGGGGCTGCTGTTCGAGTCCTACAAGGTCGTCCCGCACTGCCCGCGCGACCAGGTGACGCTCTCCTCGCACGAGCTGGGCCAGCCGGGCGCCTACAGGGACGTGATCGACCCGTCCGTCTACGTCCGCTTCCCGGTGCTGGAGGCGCAGGGCCCGCTGGCGGCCGGCGACGAGCTGCTGGCGTGGACGACGACGCCCTGGACGCTGCCCTCCAACGCCGCCGCCGCCGTCGACCCGGAGCTGCCGTACGTGCGTGCCCGCGGCGGCGAGAAGACCGCCGAGGCCGGCGCCGGCGAGACCGTCTTCGTGCTCGCGCAGGCGCTCGTCGAGCGCGTGCTCGGCGAGGGCGCAGAGATCCTCGCGACCTTCCCCGGCCGTGAGCTGGAGGGCGTCCGCTACGAGCCGCCGTTCCCGTTCATCGCCGGCGACGCCTACGGCGAGCGCGGCCACACCATCCTGCTCGGAGACTTCGTCACCGCCGACGACGGCACCGGCATCGTCCACACCGCGATCGCGTTCGGCGAGGACGACTTCCGCCTCGGCGAGCAGTACGGCTTCACGGTCGTCAACCCGGTCAAGCCGAACGGCAGCTACGACGAGCGCATGGGCCCGTGGGCCGGCCGCAGAGTGAAGGAGGTCGACCGCGACCTCGTCGCCGACCTGCGCGAGCGCGGCCGCCTGCTGCGGTCGGAGGAGTACGAGCATTCGTATCCCCACTGCTGGCGCTGCGGCACGCCGCTGATCTACTACGCGAAGCCCTCCTGGTACATCCGCACCTCGGAGATCCGCGACAGGCTGCTGGCGTCCAACGAGACGGTCAACTGGCATCCGCCGCACGTCAAGCACGGCCGCTTCGGCAACTGGCTGGAGGGCAACGTCGACTGGGCGCTGTCGCGCGAGCGCTACTGGGGCACGCCGCTGCCGATCTGGCGCTGCGCTGAGGGCCACGTGCACGCGATCGGCTCGTTCGACGAGCTGGAGCAGCTGTCGGGCACACGCCTCGACGACGCCCACCGCCCGTTCGTCGACGAGGTCGAGTTCCCCTGCGGCGACTGCGGCGAGCCGATGCGCCGCGTGCCGGAGGTGATCGACGTCTGGTTCGACTCGGGCGCGATGCCGTTCGCGCAGTGGCATGCGCCGCACGAGCACGAGGAGCGCTTCAGAGAGCTGTTCCCGGCCGACTACGTCTGCGAGGCGCTCGACCAGACGCGCGGCTGGTTCTACTCGCTGCTGGCCGTCTCGACGCTGCTGTTCGACCAGTCGTCGTACAAGAACGTCGTCTGCCTCGGCCTGATCCTCGACGGCGAGGGTCAGAAGATGTCGAAGTCGAGAGGCAACGTCGTCGTCCCCGACGAGGTGCTCGACAGATTCGGCGCCGACGCGCTGCGCTGGTACTTCTTCACCTCCAAGCAGCCATGGGACGGCTACCGCTTCTCGCACGAGACGATCGGCGAGATGGTGCGGCAGTTCCTGCTGCAGCTGTGGAACACGTACGGCTTCTACGTCCTCTACGCGAACGCGAACGGGATCACGCCGCCGGCCGGCGCGCCCGATCCGGCGACGCTGAGCAACGAGCTGGACCGCTGGGTGCTGTCACGCCTGTCGGCGACCGTCGAGGTCGTGCGCGACCGCATGGACGACTACGACGCGACGACCGCGGGCCGTGCGATCCAGGCGTTCGTCGACGATCTCTCGAACTGGTACGTGCGCCGCAACCGCCGTCGCTTCTGGGACGGCGACGCCGACGCCTTCGCGACGCTCCACCACGCGCTCGTCTCGGTCGTGCAGCTGCTGGCGCCGTTCACGCCCTTCCTGGTCGACGAGATCTACCGCAACCTCGTGCCGGAGGGCGCGGCTTCGGTCCACTTGACCGACTTCCCGGTTGCCGCCCCGCGCGACGAGGAGCTGGAGTTCGCGATGGGCGTCGCGCGCGAGGCGGTCACGCTCGGCCTCGCCGCGCGCGGCCAGGCGAAGGTCAAGCTGCGCCAGCCGCTGCACGCGGCCGTGATCGTCGCGACCGGCAGAGAGCGCGCGGCGCTGGAGCGGCTCGCCGACGTCGTGCGCGACGAGCTGAACGTCAAGCAGCTGCGCTTCGCCGCCGCCGCCGACGAGCTGGGGCGCGTCGAGGTCAAGCCGAACTATCGCTCGCTCGGGCCGCGCTTCGGCAAGTCGATGCCGCTGGTCGCCGCCGCCGTCGCGGGGCTCGACCCGGCCGGCGTCACCGCCGCGCTGCGCGAGGGCCGCACGGTCGGGATCAGCATCGCGGGCAGGGACCATCAGCTCGAGGCCGAGGACCTGATCACGGCGATGCAGCCGCTGGAGGGCTACCAGCTGGAGCGCGAGGGCTCGCACGCCGTCGCGCTGGAGCTGACGCTCGACGAGGCGCTGCTGCGCGAGGGCACCGCGCGCGAGATCGTCCACGCGATCCAGGCGGCGCGCAAGGCCGGCGGGCTCGACATATCCGATCGCGTCGAACTGCGCCTGACCGGCCCGGAGCCGCTCGAGCAGGCCGTCCGCGAGCACGGCGACTACATCTCGCGTGAGACGCTGGCGGTCGCGGTCGACTTCACCGTCGACGGCGACGTCAACGGCGACGTCAACGGCGACGGGACCGTCTCGATAGACGGCCAGCCGCTGCGGATCGCCGTCAGTCGCGTCGCGGGCTGAGCGCGCCCGGGACGCGCCTGCGCGTCAGGCGCTGCTGCCGACGGCGCGGGCGCCGTTGTGCGCTGTGATGTAGCTCTCGACGGTCGCGAGGTGGGCTGCCATCGCCGCACGCGCGGCCGCCGGATCGCGCGCGAGCACGGCGGCGAAGATCGCGCGGTGCTCGGGCATCGCGCGCTGGAGGCGGTACTCCGGTCTGGCGAGCCAGAAGCGCGTCGTCAGCACGGCGGCGTGGATCGACTCGGTCAGGCTGCAGAGGGCGCGGTTGCGGGTGCCGCCGATCAGTGCCTGGTGGAAGGCGAGCTCGACCTGGTCGAGCGCTTCGGCGTCAGCCGCGGCGTCGTGCGCGAGGGCATCCGCGCGCTCGAGGAGCGCGGCCTGATCTCCGTCAAGCACGGCAAGGGCGCGGTCGTCACCGAGCCCGCCCTCTGGAGCGCGCTCGACGAGGACGTGCTCGACGTGATGATCGCCAGCGGCGCCTCCGATCGCCTCGCCGAGGTGCTCGAGTGCCAGCGCATGTTCGAGGTGCAGGCGGCCGGCCTGGCCGCGACGCGCGCCACCAGCGCCGACCTCGCGCAGCTCGAGGAGGCGATCTTGCAGATGAGCGCGACCGCCGACAGGGTCGCCTCCAACCGCGGCAGCGCCGCCCGCTACCAGGAGGCGCGGCTCGCCTTCCACCGCAGTGTCGTGCGCGCCGCCGGCAACGCGACGCTCGCGCGCCTCAGCGAGCCGCTGCACCGCGTCCTCGCCGCCGTCGGCAGACGCGAGCAGCCGCCGGCCAGACGGGTCGCGGCCGAGATAGAGGAGTACCGCTCGATCAACGCGACGATCGCCGCGCGCGACGCCGCTCAGGCGAGCGAGGCGATGGAGCGCCACCTCGCGGCCGTCGCCGCGGATCTGCTCGCGAACTGAGCTGAGCGGGAGCGCGGCCAGCCGCGCTCCCGCTCACCCCTTGCGCGGCTCGTGGATCTTGTCGATCAGGCCGTACTCGACCGCCTGCTCGGGCGTGAAGTAGCGGTCGCGCTCCATGTCCGCGTGGATCTGCTCCAGCGGCTGGCCGGTGTGGTGGGCGTACAGCTCCTCCATCCGCCGCCGCACGCGCAGCGACTCGGCGGCGTGGATCTGGATGTCGGTCGCCTGACCCTCGTAGCCGCCTGAGGGCTGGTGGTTGAGGATGCGGCTGTTGGGCAGCGCCATCCGCTTCCCGCGCGCGCCGCCGGCCAGCAGGAACGAGCCCATCGACATCGCGATGCCGACGCAGATCGTCGCCACGTCGGGGCGGATCAGCTGCATCGTGTCGTAGATCGCGAGGCCGGCGTAGACGGAGCCGCCGGGCGAGTTGATGTAGAGGTGGACGTCCTTGTCGGGATCGACCGACTCGAGATGCAGCAGCTGCGCGACGACGAGGTTGGCGATCTGGTCGTCGACCTGCTGGCCGAGGAAGATCACGCGCTCGTTCAGCAGGCGCGAGTAGATGTCGAACGAGCGCTCGCCACGCGGGCTCTGCTCGACGACCATCGGGACGAGCGGGGACATGCGGTCTCTCCTTGCGGTCGTATTCCATGCGCAACCTTTTAGTTGCGCATGAGGCTGGCGCTAGACTAGCAACCTGTGAGTTGCATGACCGAGAAGGAGACGCCATGAGCGCCGAGTCCGCCGCCGCCGTCCACCGCGCCGTCGTGCTGCCGATCTCGCGCGAGCAGGCGTGGGCGGCGGTCACCGACCCCGACCAGCTCGCCTGCTGGCTCGCCGACGAGGTCGAGCTGGACCCGCGCGAGGGCGGCGCCGCGCGCTTCGCCTGGGACGACGGCAGCGCCCGCGTCGGCGTCGTCGACGCGATCGCCGAGCGGCGCCGGATCGCCTTCCGCTGGCGCCCGCAGGACGCGGACGGCGGCGAGGGCGCCGGCGACCGCGCGGCCGCCGGCGGCGACCCGGACGACCCCGGCCGCGACGAGTCGCTCGTCGAGCTGACGCTCGACGACGTCGAGGGCGGCACGCGCGTCTCCGTCGTTGAGGTGCGGATCGACGTGCTCGCCGGCGGCGGCGACGTCCCGCTCGCGCCGGCCGGCGTCCCGAGCGCCTGGACCCAGCGGATGGGCGCGCTCTCGGCCTGCTCGCTCTGCGCCTGGTCGTGAGCCCGCACGCGTCACCCGCCGGCGGCGCGGGCCTCCCGCCGGGGGGCGGCGCCGCGTTCGGCCCCGGCGCGGTCTTCGCCGCGCTCGCCGACCCGACCCGCCGCGCGGTCGTGCAGGAGCTGTCGCGCCAGCCGACGACGACGGCGACCGCGCTCGCGGCGCAGCTGCCGATCTCGCGTCAGGCGGTCGCCAAGCACCTCGCGACGCTCGCCGGCGCCGGCCTCGTCACGACCGAGAGAGCCGGCCGCGAGACGCGCTACCGGCTCACGCCCGATCCGCTCGACGACGCGATCCGCTGGATCGCAGAGGTCGGCGGGCAGTGGGATCGCCGGCTGGAGCGGCTGCGGCGGCACGTCGCGGGCGAGTAGCGAGCGTCAGCCGGTAGTCCGACGGACAGGCGAGCCGGTGAACGGCGAAGCGCTCCTCGCGGAAGCGCGCGAGCGTCCGCGCCGGCAGCCGCTCGCGCCCTGGCCGCAGTACGACGGCGACCTCCGACGGCGGCTCCAGCAGCCCGCAGCCGGAGGCCTTCAGGCAGGCCTCCTTCGCCGTCCACAGCTCGAACAGCGCCGCCTTGCGCGCTCGCCGCGGCAGCGATTCGAGCCACGCCCGCTCGTGTGGCGCGCAGGTCAGCTCGACGAAGGCGTGGCGGGCCCGCAGCACGCGCAGGTGCTCGACGTCGATCCCGACGCGCTGGTCGCGCGCGACCGCGCAGGCGACCAGCGCGCCGGCATGGGCGATGTTGAAGTCGAGCGTCTCGCACCCCAGCGCGGGACGGCCGTGAGCGCCGGTCCGCAGCGCGACGGCGGCCGGCGCGATTCCCAGCTGGGTCGCGAGCGCCAGCCGCGCGAGGCCGCGGCCGACGACGAAGCGGTCGCGGTCGGCCGCGTTGCGCAGCCGCCCCGCGCGCGTCAGCTCGTCGGGCGCCAGCAGCGGCTGCAGCCGCCGGCGCGCCGGCTCGTCGGCCGTGACGAGCCAGACGCGCACGCCGGCGAGGTCATGGACTGGCCGGCCCTCGGCCAGCGTGGTCGGCGGCGGGATCATCGCCGCTGACGCTATGGGCGGCGCGCGGCGCCGCCCATCGTCTACGTGGTGGCCTGGGAGGCCAGGTGAGCTAGGCGGCGAGCGCCGGCTCGAGCTCGGCCTCGAGCTTGCGCTTCGGGTAGGCGCCGACGACCTTCTTCGCGATCGTGCCGTTCTTGAACAGGATCAGCGTCGGGATCGAGAGGACCTCGTAGCTCATCGCCGTCTGCTGGTTGTCGTCGACGTTGAGCTTGACGATCTTCAGCGCCTCGCCCCGCTCGCCGGCGATCTCCTCCAGCACGGGGGCGACCATCCGGCACGGGCCGCACCAGGGCGCCCAGAAGTCGACCAGCACGGGGACGTCGGACTCGATGACCTCGGCCTGGAAGTTGTTGTCGTTGACCTCGGTGATGGTGCCAGCCATGAGAGGGGCTCCTTGGGGATTCGGCTTACTTCACAAAGTATAGTGCCCCCAGGAAGGGAGCTGGACGCCCAGGATCGCACGACGAGTGACCCGGAAGCTAGGTTCTCCCCCATGGCCGACCCAACGAACAGCGAGATCGCCGCCGCCTTCGACGAGCTGGGCGACCTCTACGAGCTGGACGGCGCGATCGTCCACCGCGTCGTCGCCTACCGCAACGCCGCCAAGGTCACCCGCGACGCCTCCGTCTCGGTCGCCGCGCTCACGCGCGAGGGCCGCGTCACCGAGCTGCCGGGGATCGGCGCGACGCTGGAGACGAAGCTGGTCGCGCTGGTCGAGACCGGCGAGATCCCGCAGGCCGTCAGACTGCGGGCGAAGTTCCCCGCCGGCCTGCTGGAGATGACGCGCCTGCCGGGGCTCGGGCCCAAGCGCGCCCGCCGCCTCTACGAGGAGCTGGGGATCGACTCGCTGCAGGCGCTGGAGACCGCCGCCAGACAGCAGCGGATTCGCGACCTGAGAGGGTTCGGCGCCAGAGCCGAGCAGAACTTCCTCGAGGCGATCGCGCGCGCGACCGCGGCCGCCGAGGCCGGCGCCGGCGGCCGCTTCGTGCTCGACCGCGCGCTCGCGATCGCCGAGCCGCTGCTGCAGCTGCTGCGCGACCACCCGAGCTCGCACCAGGTCGAGCTGGCCGGCTCCGCCCGCCGCTGGGCCGACTCGGTCAAGGACCTCGACATCATCGCCACCGCCGACGACCCGCGCGCGCTGGCGGAGGCGCTCGTC
Organism: Conexibacter sp. CPCC 205762; assembly: GCF_030646155.1. Classification (GTDB taxonomy): domain Bacteria; phylum Actinomycetota; class Thermoleophilia; order Solirubrobacterales; family Solirubrobacteraceae; genus Conexibacter. The sequence goes on along the minus strand of NZ_JAUTDN010000004.1, from coordinate 102,160 downwards.
GCCTCCGAGCTGGTCGAGTCGACCGCCGGCATCGGCGACAACGGCGCCCGCGTGCGCACCCACAACGGCATCGGCGTCGACCTCAAGGTCGTCGCGCCCGATCAGTTCGGCAACGTCCTGCAGCACTTCACCGGCTCCAAGCAGCACAACGTCGCGCTGCGCGAGGCGGCCGTCAAACGCGGCCTGCACGTCTCCGAGTACGGGGTCCTCGACGACGCCAGCGGCGAGACGATCCGCTGCGCGACCGAGCAGGAGGTCTACGCCAAGCTCGGCTACCAGTACATCGAGCCGGAGCTGCGCGAGAACCGCGGCGAGCTGCAGGCGGCCAGGCTCGACGGCGGCAGCGGCCTGCCCGAGCTGGTGACCGAGGCCGACGTCAAGGGCGACCTCCACAGCCACACCGTCGCGTCCGACGGCAAGGCCGAGATCGAGCAGATGGCGGAGGCGGCGCAGGCGCTCGGCTACGAGTACCTCGCGATCACCGACCACTCCGCCTCGCACGGCTTCGGCGACGACGTCTCGCCGGCCCAGCTGGAGGAGCAGATCGAGCGGATCCACGCCGCCAGCGCCGCCTTCCCCGGGATCGAGCTGCTGGCCGGCAGCGAGGTCAACATCCTCCCCGACGGCTCGCTCGACTACCCCGACGAGCTGCTCGCGCGGCTCGACTGGGTGATCGCCTCGGTCCACTCCTCCTTCGGCATCTCGGAAGCCGCGATGACCGAGCGCGTGATCGCGGCGATCGAGCATCCCTCCGTCGACGCGATCGGCCACCTGACCGGCCGCAAGATCGAGGCGCGGCCGCCGTACGGGCTCGACGTCACGCGCGTGATCGAGGCCGCGGCGCGGACCGGCACGATGCTGGAGATCAACGGCGCGCCCGACCGCCGCGACCTCAACGACGTCCACGCGCGCGCGGCCGCCGAGGCCGGCGTGCTGATCCTCGTCAACAGCGACGCCCACCGCACGACGACGCTGGCGAGCAGCCGCCGCTACGGGATCGCGACCGCACGGCGCGCCTGGCTGACGCCGGCGCAGGTCGCCAACACGCGCCCGTGGAGCGAGTTCGCGCCGCTGCGCAAGCGCGTCCGCGCGCAGCAATAAGGTCCTCGCTCCACGAACCGGAGGGGGACGCGCGCGATGCAGAATGAGCTGCTGGACCAGCTGAGACGGAGCCGGCGCTGGCTCAACATCGCCGGCGTGCTGGCCGTCGTCGGCGGGCTGATCGCGATACTCGTGCCGGCCGTCGCCTCCGTCGGCGTCGCGATCTTCATCGGCTGGATGCTCGTCTTCGGCGCCGTCTTCCTGTTCGTCGACGCCTTCGCCGTGCGCGACGTCGGCCGCCTCGTGCTGCGCGCGCTGGTCGCCCTGATCACGCTCGCCGCCGGCCTCTCGCTGCTGCTCGCGCCGCTCAGAGGCACCTACACGCTGACGGTCCTGCTGGTGCTCTACTTCGCGCTCGCCGGCGTCGTGCGGATCGGCGTCGCCGTCTCCGAGCGTGGTCTGCCCGGCGCCGGGATGACAGCTTTCAATGGTGTCGTGACGCTGCTGCTGGCGGTCCTGATCGGCGCCGAGCTGCCCGAGTCCTCGGACTGGGCGATCGGTTTGCTGGTCGGAATCGACTTCATCTTCTTCGGCGTCGCAGCTTTGGCGGCCGCGAGCGCGCTGAAGCGCTCCACTCCGCAGTGAAACCGTTCTTGAGGGCGCTTCACAGCTTTCTCACAGTTTCATGACGGGGCGGTCACGAGTCACCTTCGGCTGAACGGGACAGTCACCGTGAACCGCAGGACGCGGTCACTCCCCACCGTCCCGTCTCCCTCATCGAAGGACCAAATTGACCTCCTTTTCGCCGCGCGCGCGGCGTCGCGGACGCCTGCCCGTGATGCTTGCCGCCGCTGCGCTGTCCGCTGCCGCGCTGCCGTCGGCTGCCTCCGCCGCCGGGCTGAACCTGATCGACGAGAGCGAGTCGCTCGGTCCGGGCATCAGCGTCCACCACCTCAAGACGCTCGAGTCGGGCGGCTGGTTCGACTACCAGCTGCTGACCGCCAGACTCGAGAACGGCCTCGTCACGACCGACCTGCTGTCGGGCGACGCGGTCACCGATGCAGGGCCGATCTCGAGAAAGGCCAACAGAGTCGGCGCGATCGCCGGCGTCAACGGCGACTTCTTCGACATCGACAACACGAGAGCGCCGCAGAACTTCGCGATCAGAGGCGGCGAGCTGCTCAAGAGCGCCAACTACGGCCTCAATTCGCCGCTCACCGGTGTCACCAGAGACGGCATCGGCCAGCTTGTCAGCACCGCGCTTGAGGCGAAGGTCACCTTCGGCGGCGCCGACCACGCCGTCGCGACGATCAACACGCCCGGCGGCGTCCCCGCCGGCGCCTTCCGCGTCTACACCTCCAAGTGGGGCGCCAGCATCTCCCGCGCCGGCGGCAACCCGACCAACGTCGCCGAGGCGCTCGTCACCGACGGCAAGGTCGTCTCCGTCAGCGAGGGCGCGGGCACGGGCGAGATCCCCGCCGGCTCCTTCTACCTCGTCGGCCGCGAGGCCGCCGCGGACGCCGTCCGCGCGCTCAGAGCCGGCGACGAGCTGAGACTCGACTACACGCTCAGCGGCGACGTCGCCAAGCAGCTCCAGTTCGCCGTCGGCGGCAACGAGGTCCTGATCCGCGACGGCAGAGTCGTCGCGACCGACGGCTCGGTCCACCCGCGCACGGCGATCGGCTTCAAGGACGGCGGCAGAACGCTGCTGCTGTTCGTCGCCGACGGCCGTCAGACGCAGACGCTCGGCATGACGACCGTGAAGGTCGCCCAGATCCTCGCCGACGCCGGCGCCGAGTCCGCGATGAACCTCGACGGCGGCGGCTCGACGACGCTCGTCGGGCGCCACCTCGGCGACAGCGCGGTCTCCGTCTTCAACACCCCCTCCGACGGCTACGAGCGCTCCGACCCCAACGGCGTCGGCCTGTTCCTGACGCCGGGCTCCGGCGTCGCCGAGCAGCTCGTCCTGTCGACCCCCGGCCAGGACGACGCGCGCGTCTTCCCGGGCCTGCACCGCACGATCAAGGTCGGCGCGGTCGACGACCACCAGTCGGCCGTCGCGATCCAGCGCGGCGACGTCCGCTGGAGCGCCAACGAGGGCTCCGTCAGCGGCGGCCTGCTGAAGGCCCCCGAGGACGTCTTCGGCCACATCCGCGTCCGCGCGACGACCGACGGCGCCCAGCAGGAGCTGCCGGTCAGAGTGCTCGGCGCGCTCAACTCGCTGGAGCTGTCCTCGCAGCGCCTCTCGTTCTCCGAGACCGGCGCGCAGTTCGCGCAGCAGCTGACGGTCACCGGCCGCGACGCCGAGGGCTTCACCGCCCCGGTCGAGTCGTCGGACCTGGAGCTCGACTACGACGACTCGGTCGTCAAGATCACGCCCTCCGGCAGCGGTCTCAGAATCACCCCGCTGACCAACGCCGGCACGCTGCTGACGATCTCGGTCAACGGCGAGAGCGTGCAGCTGCCGATCTCCGTCGGCGTCCAGACGATCACCGACAGCTACCTGCTGACGAGAAACCCGATCGGCAACGCCCTCTGGAAGTTCACGGGCACCAGCGGCATCATGACGTCGATCACCGACACCGCCGAGGGTGTCAAGGTCGACTACAGAGCCGGCCGCAACATCGGCGTCACCTCCAACGGCACGATCGGCCAGTTCGAGCTGCCGGGCGCGCCGCTGAGAGTCCACGTCAGAGTCAAGTCGACGCAGACGCTGACGCTCTCCTACGGCTCCTTCCGCCAGTCGGACGGCACCTACAAGTCGCTCTACGGCAACCCGGTCAGACCGGGCTGGAACGACATCGTCTTCACGATGCCGGCCGACACGAAGTTCCCGGTCAAGTTCGACACCTTCCAGGCGATCGAGACGACCGTCGCGGCGCAGAGAGATGGCTCGATCGTCGTCGGCGAGGTCTCCGCGGACGTCCCGTCCGAGGTCGAGCTGCCCGAGCAGGCGCCGCTGCGCGCCGACTCGCTGCTGTCGTCCGACGGCAGACTGCAGGAGGGTGAGGACTTCACCTTCGCGACGCTCTCCGACGTGCAGTTCACGCACGTCAACCAGGAGATGGTGCCGGTCGCGATCCAGGCGCTGAGACGGATCCGCGCCACCAGACCGGACCTCGTCGTGCTCAACGGCGACATCGTCGACCTCGGCGCCCCCGAGGACATGACGCTGGCGCGCAGAACGCTGGAGGAGGGCGGCTGCCAGCTCGTCCCGCTCGGCACCGAGGACCTCCCGGAGCCGACCGACAGCACGATCCCCTGCCTCTACGTCCCCGGCAACCACGAGTCCTACGTCGCCGGCGGCCAGGGCACGCTCGACGCGTTCAGAGCCGAGTTCGGCAGAGACTACGGCTACACCGACCACAAGGGCACGCGCTTCATCACGCTGAACTCGTCGTACGGCAACTTCCGCAGCTCGGACTTCGACCAGCTGCCGTACTTCCAGGAGGCGCTCGACGACGCCGCGTCCGACGACGCGATCGACAACGTGATGGTCTTCGCCCATCACCCGGTCGACGACCCGGCCGAGACGAAGTCGAGCCAGCTGACCGAGCGGACCGAGGTCCAGCTCGTCAAGAAGATGCTGTCCGGCTTCCGCGACGACTCCGGCAAGGGCGTCGCGATGGTCGGCTCGCACGCGCAGATCATGAACGTGCACCGCGAGGAGGGCGTCCCCTACATCGTGCTCCCGTCCTCGGGCAAGGCGCCGTACGGCACGCCTGACCGCGGCGGCATCACCGGCTGGGTCCGCTGGGGCGTCGACAGCGACGAGAACGCCGCCGGCCAGTGGCTGGAAGGCGACGTCCACCCGTTCGCGCAGACGATCGACCTGCAGACCCCGGAGACGCTCGAGGTCGGCGGCGCGGCGCAGCTCGGCGGCACGCTCGTGCAGCCCAGCGGCGTCGGCAACGGCACCCGCACGGTGCCGCTGCGCTACCCGCTCTCGCTCCGCTGGAGCGGCAGCGAGAACCTCGCGATCGGCAGTGGCGAGGAGGCCGTCGAGGCCGCCCGTGACGCCGACAAGACCGCGATCCTCGACCCGGCCACGGGCGAGATCACCGCGCTCGCCGAGGGCAGCGTCGACGTCACCGTCGAGGCCGACTCGATGAGAAACGGCGACGACATGGCGCCGATCACGACCACGAAGACGATCGCGGTCGAGCCCTCGACCGCGCCGGGCGCGAAGGCCTGGATCGCCCAGCCGACGTTCCCCGACCAGTTCGCCAACACGATCGGCGCCGCGCAGCCGGTGACGGTCTCCAACACCGGCGACGAGCCGCTGGAGCTGACGCTCAAGGGCGTCAAGGCGGTCGACGGCCCGGCCGGCGACTTCATCGTCGCCGACGACGCCTGCACCACCAAGACGGTCGCCCCGGGCAGCTCCTGCACGCTGCTCGTCCGCTTCGCCCCGTCGCGCGAGAGCGCGACCACGACGGCCAAGCTCGTCTTCGCCGCCAACACCGCCGAGCAGCGCCACACGGTCACGCTGAGCGCGACCTCGACGACGCTGCCGAAGGGCGACAAGGGCGACAGAGGCGAGCAGGGCACGCCCGGCGAGGCCGGTCAGCCCGGCCCGCAGGGTCCGGCCGGCGCTGACGGCAGCAACGGCAGAGACGGCGCGGCCGGGCCGGCTGGCGCCAACGGCGCTGACGGCGCGCAGGGCCCGCAGGGCGTTGCCGGCGCTGACGGCGCCAACGGCAGAGACGGCGCGACCGGCCCGCAGGGCGCGGCCGGTGCCAAGGGCGACAAGGGCGACCAGGGTGCCGCCGGCGCCAAGGGCGACAAGGGCGCCGCCGGCCGCGACGCGCTCGTCACCTGCACCGTCAGAAGCAGCAGAGTGACGTGCAAGGTCACCTACAGCAGCAGAAGCTCGGCGAAGAACGCCACGGTCAAGACGTCGGCCAAGGCGAGCCTCGTCCGCAACGGCCGCACCTACGCGAAGGGCCGCGTCAGCAGCCTCAGAGCGACGCGCAAGATCACGCGCGGCAGCTACGCGCTGAAGGTCGGCAGCGGCAAGAGCGCCACCACCCTCAAGGTGACGATCCGCTAAGCGGCCGCACGCAGCACAGCAGTGAACCCGGTCAGCCGCGTCGTCGATCCCTCACGGCGCGGCTGGCCTTCCTTGCAACAGGAGACCTGAATCTTGACTTCCTCCCGCCGCCTGCGCGCGGCGCTCGCGACCGGCGCGGTGTTCGCACTCGCCGCTCCCGGCGTCGCGCATGCGGATCCGCTCACGCTGCTCGACAGATCGGAGCGCATCGGCCCCGGCATCGAGCTGCGCCACCTCCAGCAGCTCGACACGTTCGGCTGGATCGACGCCCAGGTGCTGTCGGTCGACCTCCAGGAGGAGGCCGTCACGACCGACCTGCTGATGGCCGACCACGTCGGCCAGGCGACCGGCCTCAGCTCGCAGGCGAAGGCCGCCGGCGCGATCGCCGGCGTCAACGGCGACTTCTTCGACATCGGCAACTCCGGCGCGGCGCTGCGACCCGCGATCAGATCCGGAAGAGTCGTCAAGTCGGGCGACCCGACGAGCGTCGTGGGCGTCAGCAACGACCGCCTCGGCCAGCTCACCTCGCTCGCGCTGCAGGCCTCCGCGACCTTCCCCGACGGGCAGACGCACGCCGTCCGCTCGTTCGACGCGCTCGGCGCCGGCGCCGGCTCGATCGCCGCCTTCACCTCCAACTGGGGCCCGTACTCGCGCGCCCTGGCGACCGGCACCAGCAGCGACCGCGCCGAGGCGATCGTGACCGGCGGCGTCGTCGTCTCGGTCGACGCGGCCAACGCCGGCGAGGGCACGCTGCCCGCCGACACGGTCGCGCTCGTCGGCCGCGAGGCCGGCGCGGCGACGATCCGCGCGCTCAGAGTCGGCGACAGCGTCGACTTCAGATACCGCCTCAACGGCGACGGCGTCGACGACCTGCGCTTCGCGATCGGCGGCGCGCAGAACCTGCTGACCGACGGCGTCGTGCAGCCGCAGGGCGACGTCTCCAACGCGCCCCGCACCGCGGTCGGCTTCTCCGCGGACCGCAAGACGATGTACCTCGCGGTCGCCGACGGCCGCCAGACGCAGGTGCTCGGGCCGAGACTGGCCGAGATGGGCGCGCTGATGCGGTCGATCGGCGCCGACGACGCGATCAACCTCGACGGCGGCGGCTCCTCGACGCTCGTCGCGCGCCCGCTCGGCGCGCAGGACGCGACGATCCGCAACACGCCCTCCGACGGCAGCGAGCGCGCGACGCCCAACGGCGTCGGCATCTTCCTCGCGCAGGGCAGCGGCGTCGCCGACGAGCTGGTGATCTCCAGCTCCGGCGCCGAGACGCGCGTCTTCCCGGGGCTGCACCGCAGCTTCGGCGTCAGAGCCGCTGACGAAAACGGCTACCCGGTCTCGCTGCCGCGCGGCGACGTGCGCTGGAGCAGCAACGAGGGCTCCGTCGACGGCGGCATCCTGCAGGCGCCCGAGAACGTCTTCGGGCAGCTGCGGATCCGCGCCACGACCGACACGCTGCGGGCGAGCAGAGTCGTGAGAATCCTCGGCGAGCTGGCCGAGATCGAGCCGTCCCGCCGCCGTCTCTCGTTCACCGACACGAGCAGCGCCGCGTCGGCGATCGACCTCGTCGGCAGAGACGCGGAGGGCTTCGCCGCGGCGATCGACCCGGCCGACGTCGAGTTCGACTACGACCGCTCGGTCGTCACGATCCAGCCGGCGGGCGACCGCCTCAGAATCACCCCGAAGGGCAACGGCGCGACGATCCTGACGCTGAGCGTCGCCGGCAGCTCGGTGCAGATCCCGATCACGGTCGGCTTCGACACCCAGCTCGTCTCCGGCTTCGACGATCCCAGCATCTGGACCTTCCGTCACGACCGCTCGCCCACGGGCGGGATCTCGGTCGTCGACGGCGGCCGCAGCGGCAGAGGCCTCAGAATCGACTACGACTTCACCGAGGCGACCGCGACCCGCTCCGCCGGCGCCCGCGCGCTGACGCAGATCCCGCTGCCGGGCCAGCCGCTGCGCCTGTCGATGTGGGTCAAGAGCGACGGCAAGGGCCAGTGGCCGACGATCTCGCTGCGCGACTCGTCGAGCACGGCCGGCAGAACGCTCGACCTGCGCGGCGACTACCTGACGACCCCGGGCTGGCAGAAGGTGACGGTCTCGCTGCCGACCTCCGGCGTCGTCTACCCGGTCCGCGTCGACAACGTCCGCTTCATCGAGACGGCGGCGGCGAGACTGTACAGAGGCTCGCTGATCGTCGACGACCTCACGGTCGACGTGCCGAGCGAGATCGAGACGCCGGCCGAGCCGGCGCTGCAGGCCGACCGCATCATCGACGCCGACGGCAGACTGCCGACCGGCGGCGACCGCTTCCAGTTCGCGACGCTGTCGGACATCCAGTTCACCGCCGCCAACCAGGAGCTGGTGCCGGTCACCGCCGCCGCGATGAAGCGGATCCGCGCGACCAGACCGGACTTCGTCGTGCTCAACGGCGACATCGTCGACACCGGCTACCAGGCCGACGTCGAGCTCGCCAGAAGAGTCCTGACCGAGGCCGGCTGCAACCTCGTCGAGGCCGGCACGGCCCCGCCGGCGCCGACCGCCAACACGGTCCCCTGCTACTACGTGCCGGGCAACCACGAGTCCTACGGCACCGACAACCTCGACGCCTGGAAGAGCCAGTTCGGCAGACCGTACGGCTGGTTCGACCACAAGGGCACGCGCGTCGTGCTGCTGAACTCGACCCGCGGCTCGTTCCGCGGCTCGGACTACGCGCAGCTGCCGATGCTGCAGGAGGCGCTCACGGAAGCCGCGGCGGACGACTCGATCAACGACGTGATGGTCTTCGCCCACCACCCGACCAACGATCCCGACCCGGCCGACGCCTCGCAGCTCGGCGACCGGCTCGAGGTCTCGCTGATCGAGCGACTGCTGTCCGACTTCCGTGACGAGAGCGGTGGCAAGGGCGTCGCGATGGTCGGCTCCCACGCGCAGATCGTCAACGTCGACCGCGTCGAGGGCGTCCCGTACATCGTGCTCCCGTCGTCGGGCAAGTCGCCGTACGGCACGCCCGACCGCGGCGGCATGACCGGCTGGGTCCGCTGGAGCGTCGACGGCGCCGCGAGCGCCGACGGCGACTGGCTCGACGCCGACGTGCGCCCGTTCGCGCAGTCGATCGCGCTCGACGCGCCGGGCACGCTGGAGGTCGGCGCGAGCGCGCCGATCGGCGGCGAGCTGGTGCAGCCGAGCGGCGTCTCCAACGGCACCCGCAGAGTGCCGCTGCGCTACCCCGCCTCGGTCCGCTGGGGCGGCTCCTCGGAGCTGGCGCTCGGCAGCGGCGAGGACGCGATCGAGGCGGCGCGCGACGCCGGCAAGGTCGCGCTGCTGGACCCGGCGACGGGTCAGCTGACGGCCCTGCGCACGGGCCAGTTCGCGCTCACCGCCGAGGCCGACTCGATGCGCGTCGGGGACGACCTCGCGCCGATCAAGGCGCAGAAGACGATCACGGTGACGGCGTCGACCGCGCCGGGCCCGAAGGCGTGGATCACCGCGCCCTCGTTCCCCGTCCAGCAGGCGACGACGGTCGGCCCGGTGCAGGAGCTGAGAATCGCCAACACCGGCACCGCGCCGCTGCAGATCTCGCTCAAGCGGATCGAGACGCTGACCGGCTCGGTCGGCGACTTCCTCGTCGCGGCCAACAGCTGCAAGGACGTGACGATCGCCCCGGGCGCCGACTGCACGCTGCTCGTGCGCTACGCCCCGGCGACGGTCGACACGACCTCGACGGCGCGGCTCGTCTTCGCCGACAACACCGCCGACGCGCGTCACACGGTGACGATCACGGGCAGCTCGACCGGCTTCCCGAAGGGCGACAAGGGCGATCAGGGCGACCAGGGCGAGACCGGCGCTCCCGGTGCCCCCGGCGCCCCGGGCGCTGACGGCGCGCCCGGCGCCGACGGCAGAGACGGTCCGGCCGGCCCGGCCGGCGCCGACGGCGCCGCCGGTCCGCAGGGCGTCGCGGGCGCTGACGGCGCGGCTGGCGCCAACGGCGCCGACGGCGCGGCCGGCCCGGCCGGCGAGAAGGGCGCCAAGGGCGACGCCGGCGCGACCGGCGCCAAGGGCGCCACCGGCGACAGAGGCCGCGACGCGCTCGTCACCTGCCGCATCACGGGCAGCAGCAGCGTCAGATGCACGGTCACCTACACGAACGCGAGCAAGGCCGCGAAGAAGGCCGTCAAGAAGACGGCCAAGGCCGCGCTCGTGCGCAACGGCCGCACCTACGCCAAGGGCCGCGTCGGCGCGCTGAAGGCGACGCGCACGCTCGCCGCCGGCCGCTACACGCTGGTCGTCGGCAGAACGCGGCTGGCCGTGAAGGTCGGCCGCTAGCGCCCGAGCAGCAGCGGCAGCACCCGCTCCCTGACCGCCGCGTCGAAGCTGGCGCGGCGGTAGGGGAGCAGCAGCTCACGCGCGCGGGCGGCGTAGCCGTCGTCCGCGGCGCCGTCGTCGAGCGCGGCGCGCAGCTGCGCGGCGAGGTCGTCGCCGACGTAGCGCGGGTTCAGCGCGCGCGCCAGGCCGTAGGCCGGGTAGGGGCCGGTCGCCGGCGTGCTGACGAGCCGGCAGCCGTCGGCGAGCGCCTCCAGCTGAGCGATCCCGTGATCCTCGCGCAGCGGCGCGGCGACGAAGACGCGCGCCCGTCGCAGCAGCGCGCGGTACCCCTCCGGCGCGAGCAGGCCGGTGCCCTCGGCGCCTTCGCCGAGCGGGCCGCTCTGGCCGGCGACGAGCAGCGTCTCGCCGGGCCGGCGCGCCTGCGCCCAGGCGGCGAGGATGCGGTCGAGCCCCTTCTTGACGCGGTCGGCCGCGTAGGCGATCGCGGCGACGTCGCGGGCGAGGGACGGCGCGGACGCGGCGTCTGCCGGCGAGGCCGCTTGCGCGGCGTCGGCGAGCACGGCAGCGGGCGCCGACGGCTCGACCGGCACTGGCAGCACGACCGCGGGCGTCGCCGCGCGCACCGCCGCCGGCAGCGGCGCGAGGCTCTGCTCGCTCATCGGCAGCAGCAGCGGCGCGGCGGTCATGCGGCGGCGCTCGACGGGCCGCTGCCAGAGGCCGTCGCGGCCGCGGCGGTTGCCGGCGGCGGGTGCGTCGAACCAGATCGCGCCCGCGCGCGGCGCCAGCAGCGCGGCGGTCGAGGAGGCGTAGATCAGCCCGCGCGGCGCGTGCTCCGCGATCCCGCGCAGCGCGGCGGCGCGACAGGCGCGCGCCTGCACGAGATCGGTCGCCATGAACGTCCGCACCTGCGGCACCGGCCCGGCGGCGACGGTCGCGACGGTCGCCCCGGCGCGCTCGATCGCGGCCGCGAGCTGCGCGTCGGCGCCGCGCCAGCCGGCGGTCGTGCCGAGCGAGACGAGCAGGATGTCGGTCGCCATCGTCGGCGAGCGTAGCGGGACGGGAGCCGGCGCGGCGGCGCCGGCGCGCCGCGCGCCGGGCGCGTCAGTGCGCCGTCCGCTCCTCCTCCAGCTGCTCCCACGCGCTCGTGCGGAAGCCGGGCGTGCGCAGCAGCCGGATCGCGCTCATCGGCGAGGTGCGCTCGACGTAGTAGCGCACGCCGTCGCGGCCCTCGATCGCCGTCACGGCGGCGTCCTGGCGCCGCCACGAGAGCGCCCAGATGATCGCGAAGCCGGCCGCGATCGCCGCGATCTGCGGGAGCCACAGCGCCGCCGCGCCGGCCGCGACGGTGCAGACGAGCAGCGGCCAGAGGCGGTTGAGCAGCACGCGTGCGGGCGAGACCTCCGGCAGCGAGTTGGTCGATCTGGCGTCGGCCAGCAAGCGCGCGATCGGCGGCGAGGTGTCGGCGCGGCGGCCGAGCAGCACGCCGATGCCGCCGGCCGCGACCCACCAGGCGGCGGAGAACGGCACCAGCAGCGTGTCGTCGGCGCGGCCGGCGGCGAAGCCGGTCAGGACGGCGAGCACGGTCGCGGCGGCGGCGCTCGTCATCACCGTCGCCTTGAGGAAGTCGGTGAAGCGCATCGGCCGGCCCGCCTCAGGCGGCCGGCGCGGCGTCGCCGAGCAGCAGCTCGAGCAGGTGCCTGACCCCGTCGGTCCCGTCGACGAGCAGGTCGGCCTCCTCGGCCAGCTCGCTCGGGCCCTCGTCGGAGGCGACGCCGACGCGCAGCGCGGTTCTGATCCGCCCCTCGGCGAGCAGCTCGCCGAGCGCACGGAAGGCGTCGAGGTCGGTCACGTCGTCGCCGACGTAGATCGCCGCGTCCAGCTCGGCGTGCTCGAGGAAGCTGAGGATGCCGGCGCCCTTGTCCATCCGCACCGGCGGACGGACCTCGAGCACCTTGCGGCCCCAGTGGGTCCGCAGCCCGCTCTGCTCGGCGCGGCCGGCGATCGCGTCGATCGCGCCGCGCGCCGCCTCCTCGTCGGGCGCGCCGCGCCAGTGGAAGGCGACGATCGAGCCCTTGTCCTCGATCCGCACCCGCAGCCGCCGCAGCTCGGCGCTGTCGGCCTCGCGCCCGAACGCCTGGATCCGCCTGCCCCAGTCGCGCACCGCCGGGTCGACGACGGTCTCGATGCCGCCCGCTCTCAGCAGCTCGGTGCCGTGCGAGCCGATGTAGCTGATCGTCCCGATCGAGACGATCCGGCGCGCGTCGGAGGCGCGGCGGCCGCTGACGCAGGCGACGACGCCGTAGCGGCGGGCGATCTCGATCAGCAGCGAACGCGTCGGCTCGGGCACGTGGGCGTCGTCGGCGTAGCGGACGATCGGCGCGAGCGTGCCGTCGATGTCGAGCAGCACGGCCGTCCGCGACGGGTCGGCGCGCAGTGGCGCGAGCGCCTCGGCGAGGCGCGCGTCGGATGCTTCCGCCGAAGGTCTGGCGGGGGTCACCCGACCTAGTATGGCGACTCAGCCGCAGCGGCCGCGTCCGCCGTCGTGGATGCCGAAGTCGGCCGCCCAGGTCGCGCGCGGCCCGTCGGCGTCGACCGGCGCGCCCGCGACCGCCGCCAGGCCGACGTCGCGGAAGCTCGCTCGCAGCAGGTTGGCACGGTGGTCGCGGCTGTTCATCCAGGCGTCCATCACCCAGGCGGCGTCGCCGGCCGGCGCGGAGCCCCAGGCGAGGTTCTCGCCGACCGTCCAGCGCGCGTCGGGCGGCGCGTAGCCGGTCGCGAGGATCCGCTCGGCGAAGCCGGTCCCGTCGCGCGAGTCGTGCTCGAAGTAGTGCTCGCGGACCATGTCGCGAGCGTGCGCGTCGGCCGCTCGCGCGAGGCAGCGGTTGGCCCGCAGCGGGCGCATGCCGGCGCGCGCCCGCTCGCGGTTGACGAGGCACAGCAGCGCTCGCTCGGAGCGCTCGTCCGAGACCGACGCGACCGGCATCGCGTCGCTTGCCGGGCAGGCGGCGACGTCCGCCTTCGAGGCGCCGACCGCGCCTTGCGCGCCGCCGGGGGCGACGATCGCCACGACGACCGCCGCCGCGAGCACGAGCGCGGCGCCGATGCGGCGTCGCCGCGTGCTGCCGTCGTCCTGACCCGGTCCCATCGTGGACGCTCGCCTCCGTTGCGATCGCCGGCCATCCGATCGCAATCGAGATTCCCTGATCGCTCGAACTCAGCAGAGCGGAGCGGCTTTGCACGGGAATGCGCAGGTTTTCGAGCTGCGAGGACGCTCAGCCGCGCGCGGCGAGCTGCTCGCGCTGGCGCTCGTTCGCGCCCGGTCCGGCGCGCAGCGTCAGGTCGCGCGGGCCGATCGTCTCGCCGCAGTGGGCGCAGACCTGCTGCGGGTGGGCGTCGTGGCCGCAGCCCTTGTGCACCTGCACGACCGGCGGGCCGTCCTCGCCGGCGGTGTATCTGTCGCCCCAGCGCATCAGCGCCGTCAGCACCGGCTGCAGATCGCGGCCCTTGTCGGTCATGCGATAGCGGGGCGGGTCGTCGAGGCGTTCGAGGATCCCGTGGTCGGTCAGCGTCTGAAGCCGGTCCGCGAGGATGTTGCTGGCGACGCCCAGCTCGCGTCTGATCTCCTCGAAGCGCCGTCGCCCGAGCGCTATCTCGCGCAGCACCAGCAGCGTCCAGCGCTCGCCGACGATCGCCAGCGTGCGGGCGATCGAGCAGTTCTGGTCGTCGAAGGATCGGTAGGGCATCGCAGAGATCATCCTACTCCCTGCTCCTTGCAAAACGCAATCGATGCGCGTACGGTCTGCGATCGAGTCAGTTGCAAATCGCAAGGGAGGCCGTTCCGCCATGCCAACCGCGCAGCGCCCAGGGCGCGTGCTCGCCGTCGTCTCGCTCGCCGTCTTCATGGCGAACCTCGACCTCTTCATCGTCAACGTCGCGATGCCGGACCTCGTGCGCGACTTCTCCGGCAGCTCGCTCGGCGGCCTCTCGTGGGTGCTGAACGCGTACGCGATCGTCTTCGCCGCGCTGCTCGTGCCGGCCGGCCGGATCGCCGACCGCGTCGGCCGGCGGCGCGCCTTCAGCGGCGGCATCGCGCTGTTCACGGTCGCCTCGGCGCTGTGCGGGCTGGCGCCGTCGGTGCCGGCGCTCGTCGCCGCCCGCGTCGTGCAGGCGATCGGCGCCGCCTTCCTGATGCCGACCTCGCTGGCGCTGCTGCTGCCGGCCTTCCCGCCCGCGCGGCGGCCGGTCGCGATCGGCGTCTGGGCCGCGATCGGCGGCGTCGCCGCTGCCGCCGGGCCGCCGCTCGGCGGGCTGCTGACGGAGGTCTCGTGGCGGCTCGTCTTCCTCGTCAACGTGCCGGTCGGGATCCTCGCCGTGGTCGCCGCCGGCCGCGTCCTGACGGAGGCGCGCGACCCGTCCGCCAGACGGCCCGACCTCGCCGGCACCGTCCTGCTCGTCGCCGCGATCGCGCTGCTGTCGCTCGGGCTCGTGCAGGCGCCCGAATGGGGCTGGAGCGATCCGCGCACGGTCGCGGCGCTGGTCGCCTCGGCGGTCGGCCTCGCCGGCTTCGTCGCCCACTGCGCCCGCTCGTCGGCGCCGGTCGTCGAGCTGTCGATGCTGCGCGTCCGCTCCTACGCGCTCGCGAACCTGGCGGTGCTGCTGTTCACCGTCGCCTTCGCCGCGACGCTGCTGGCGAACGTCCTCTTCCTGACCGACGTCTGGGGCTGGTCGGTGCTGCGCTCCGGCCTCGCGCTCGCGCCCGGCCCGCTGTTCGCCGCCGGCACCGCGGTGCTCGGCGGCAGACTGGCCGCGCGCGTCGGCCAGCGCTGGGTCGCCGCGGCCGGCTCGGGCCTGTTCGCGCTCGCCGCCGCCTGGTGCGCGCTGCGGATGCAGGCCCACCCGGTCTACGCCTCCGTACTGCTGCCGGCCTGGTGCGTCGGCGGCGTCGGCGTCGGCCTCACGCTCGCCCCGCTCTCCAGCGCGGCCGCCGCCTCGCTGCCGCCGGCCCGCTTCGCCACCGGCACGGCGGTCTTCACGATGTCGCGCCAGGTCGGCTCCGTGCTCGGCGTCGCCGTGCTCGTCGCGATCCTCGGCAGCCCCGCCCCCGCCGACGCGCTCGCCACCTTCCAGCACGGCTGGTGGTTCATCGCCGCGGCCGCCGCCGCCGGCGCGCTCGTCGCGCTCATGCTCGGCCCCGTCACCCACCACGCCCCGGCGCCGGCGAGCCCGCCGGCCGCGACGGAGGTGGCCGCCGCCGCCTGAGGCGCTCCTCAGGGTCGACTTGAGGGTCGGGTCCCCGTAGCGCGGCTGCCTCGCGGCGACGGATAGTGGCGGCGATGAACGTCTGCTCTGTCTCCAACCGTCAGCAGGTGCGCGCATGTCCCTCCCCTCTCGTCTGTCGTGCGGCGCCGGGCTGGCCGCGGCGGGCGCGGCGCTGCTCGCCGCAGCGCCGGCCGCGGTCGCGACCAGAGCGACCGTCACCGCGAAGGTGACGCCGCAGAACGCCCCGCCCGGCAAGCCGCTCACGCTCGCCGTCAGAGCGACGCTGGCGCCCGACCGCCCCGGCCAGTCGATGACGCTGGCGGAGGCCGACGTGCGCTTCCCCGCCGACGTGACGCTCAACAGACGGCTCTTCCCTGTCTGCAGCGCCGCGACGATCAACGCCGCGAACGGGAGCTTCAAGCGCTGCCCGGCCGGCTCGCGGGTCGGCTCCGGCACGTTCCGCGCTGACGTGCCGGCCGCGGACGCCTTCAACGTGCCGGGCAGACTCACGCTCTTCAACGGCGGCGAAGGAGAGGTCACCGTGCACGCCTTCGCGGAGAACCCGGTGCTCGTCAGCGAGGCGTTCGAGACCCGGCTCGTGAGAACGAGCGGCAGATTCGGCTACAGACTGATCATCCAGGTCCCGTACAGACTGCAGGAGATCGCCGAGGACTGGTTCGTCGAGCTGCGGACGATCAGCTTCAGCGCTGGCGCGACGACCACGGTCAGAGGCAGGACGCGCGGCTTGATAGAGGCCGGCAGATGGAGCGGCGTCGTGCCGTTCGCGGCCTCGTTCAGCTTCCTGAGAGAGAGCGCGCCGGTGACCGTGAACGGGCTGCTCGACTGGAGGTGAGCGTCAGCCGGCGTCGGCGGCCGGCCGCGCCGGCTCGCCGAGCGCCGCCGGCAGCTGCCGGCGCGAGCGGATCCCGAGCTTGTCGTAGACGGAGCTGAGGTGCGTCTCGATCGTCTTGACGGTCAGGAAGCGCGTCTGCGCGATCTGCCGGTTCGTCATTCCGCCGGCGGCGAGCTCGGCGACGCGGCGCTCGCTCGGGGTCAGCGACTCGACGCCGATCGGCGTGTAGCGACGCACCTTCTCGCCGGTCGCCGCCAGCTCGTCGTGCGCGCGACGGGCGAGCTCGGCGGCGCCGCAGCGGCGCGCCAGCTCAAGCGCGTCGCGCAGCGGCGCGCGCGCGTCGGCGCGGCGCCGCGCGCGGCGCAGCGCGGCGCCGAGGTCGGTGAGCGCCTCCGCCCGCGCGAGCCGTGCGGGCGAGCGATCGAGCACCGTCACCGCCTCCGCGAGCGTCCCGATGCGGCCCTCGTCGTCGAGCGTCGCCGCCTGCGCGCGCAGCGCCGAGGAGATCAGCGGCGGGGCGCCCCACCGCCGCGCGCGGGCGAGCGCGGCGTCCGCCAGCGCGCGGGCGCGCTCGCGATCGCCGAGCGCCGTCGCGACGTGCGCGACCAGCAGGTACACCGGCGGCGCGGGCGCGCCGATCACGCCCCAGCCGACGGCGAAGCGCTCCAGCGTCTCGAAGTCGGCGGCAGCCTCCTCGAACCGTCCCTGCGCGAAGCGCAGCTGGCCGCGCGCGAACAGCCACAGGATCAGCACGAAGGCGTTCGGCATCCCCGTGCCGATGCCGCTGGCGTCGAGCTCGGTCTCGGCCGCCGCCAGCTCACCGCGCGCGACGAGCAGGCTCGTGAGCGTCGCGCGCAGCGGCAGCTCGGCGTAGCGCAGCCGTCCGAGCCGCGCGACCGCGAGCGCCTGGCGGATGTCCGCATCGGCCGCCGGAAGGTCGCCGCGGGCCCACGCGACCCCGGAGCTCATCCACCACGAGGCGGCCAGCTCGGGCGTCGCGCCGCGCTCGCGCGCGATCGCCAGCGCACGGGCGACGGCGCGCTCGGCCAGCGGCACCTCGTCGGCCAGCAGCAGCGCGAGCACCGGCCTGCCGGGGGCGAAGAACTCCGGTTGCTCGACGAAGATGCGGCAGTCGTGGGCGAGCGCGCGCCGGGCCGCCTCCGTCGCGTCGTCGGCGGTCCCGTCGAACGCGTGCCATTCGCACTCGTACGCGGCGAGCAGCCGCCCGCCGCCGCTGTCGGACGGGATCTCGGCGAGGTAGCGCGTCAGCTGCGCGCGCGTCTGCGGCAGCGTGCGCGGTCTGACCAGGCTCAGCTGCGCCTCCAGGCGGAAGGCGCGCTCGGCGTCGCCCTGCATGTCGGCGACCTCGATCGCGCGCTCCAGCAGCGGCGCCGCGTCCTCGACGCGGCCGTTGAGCGTCATCCACACGCTGACCTTCACGCCCCACCGCGGCCGCAGGCTCGGATCGCGCTCCAGCTGCGCGAGCACCTCGGGCAGCAGCGCTTCGAACAGCTCGCGGTCGGGCGAGCGGATGCTCGCGACCATCAGCGCGCTCAGCAGCGGGGCGCGCAGGTCGTCCGGCGCCGGCTCGTTCAGCGCGCGCATCAGATAGGCCGCCGCCGAACGCGGCGCACCGCTCGCGAGCGCCGCTCGGGCCGCCTCCAGCAGCGTCTCCGTCGTCGCGCGCAGCCCGCGCGCGTCGGTCGCCAGCAGGTGCGCCGCGAGCTGCTGCGCGCCGGCGCCGCGTGCCCGCAGCAGCTCGACCGCGCGCATGTGCGCCGCCGCGCGCTCACCCGCCGGCAGCTCGACGTCGAGCGCCGTGCGGACCAGCGGGTGGAGGAACCGCGGCGTCGCGTCGCGGTCGAGGATCGCCGCCGCGCGCAGCTCGTCGGCCGCCTGCGCGGCCGCCGCCTCGCCGAGCCCGGCCAGCTCGGCCACGAGCGCGCTGTCGGCGCCGTCGCCGAGCACGACGACGGCGCGCGCGACCGCCTGCGCGTCGGCGGAGAGGCGGCCGAGGCGCACGAGCACGGTCCGCGTGACGCGCTCGGGCGCCAGCTCGCGCACGCGCGACGCCGGCGCGGCGGCAGGATCGATCCGCTCGGTCGCGATCGTCCGCGCCAGCTCGCCCAGCAGGAACGGGTTGCCGCCGCTGACCTCGTGACAGGCCGCGGCGAACGTCTCCTCCGGCTGGTGGTCGAGCGCGTCGGCGAGCAGCGCCGTCGTCGCGCGCGGACTGAGCGGGCGGGGGATGAGCCGCTGCGCCAGCGAGTCGGTCGCGAGCCGCGCGAGCCCGCGCTCGGCCCCGGGCTCGTCGCGACGGCAGGCGACGACGAGCAGCAGCGGCAGCTCCTCCAGCCGCGGCAGCAGGAACGAGAGGAAGTCGAGCGATGCCGCGTCGGACCAGTGCGCGTCGTCGACCGCGAGCAGCAGCGGCCGCTGCTCGGCGAACGCGGCCGTCAGCCAGTAGAGGCCGTGCAGCACCGCGAAGGCGCCGCCCGCCGGCTCGGCCGCCGGCGCGCCGGGGCCGGACGGCGCGACCACGCCGCGCGCCGCGCCGGCGGCGCCCTCGAACAGCGCCTCGCGCGCCGGCGCCGCGAGCGACGCGAGCGCCGGCTCGAACAGCTGGCGCGCGAGCGCGAACGGGAAGTCGCGCTCCAGCTCCGTGGCGCGCGCGGTCAGCACCAGCATCTCCGCCGCACGGCCGCGGTCGCGCGCGGCGAGCAGCAGGCGGGTCTTGCCGAGCCCGGCGGCCGCCTCGACCACCGCGAGGCGCCCGTTGCCGGCGCATGCGTCCGCGACCAGCGCGTCAAGCTCGGCGAGCTCGCGCTCACGCTCGAACAGCCCGCTCACGCGAGCAGCGTGCCACGAACCGGTCGATCGGGGCGCCGGTCCGGCCGCCGCCTACAGCGCGAGCGCGCCGAGCACTTCCTCCCACCAGGAGCGCTCGGCGTCGGTGGGGGCGGCGCGGGCCTTGCGGCGGACCCACTGCGAGAGCAGCTGCTCGCGGCCGAGCGCGAGCACGGGGCCGGTGACGGCGAAGTAGCCGTCGTCGAGCAGCACGAGCGCGCCGGGGACGTCGCGGCGGGTGCGGAGGCGGTCGACGACCATGCGGCCGGCGACGGTCTCGGCCCTGTTGGGGTCGCCGTCGTCGGCGCTGCTCCAGGGGCGGACGTGGAAGACCGGCGCATGGCCCTCGGGGATCCGCTTCGGGCGCGGTCTGGGGCCGATCGGGCCGCTGTGCCAGCGGTCGGTCAGCTCGCGCATCACCGGCAGCGCCTCGCGGCGGATCAGCACGTGCAGCATGTCGCCGGCGCGGACTCTCGTCGAGCCGCGCGGCGGGACCGCCTGCTCGTCGCGCACGATCAGGTTCACGACCGCCGCGCGCGGCAGCTCGAGGTCGCGGATCCGCAGGCCGACGATCGCGTCGTCGTGCGCGACCGCGTACTCGACCGAGTCGGCGCCGAGCGAGCGGATCGTGCCGGTCTCCGACAGCGCGCTCGTCGTCAGCGACGGCGCCGCCGCGGTCGCGCCCAGCCGCCGCGCGAGCGCCTCGAACGAGGAGCCCTGCAGGACCGTCGACAGCAGCACGGCGAAGAAGACGATGTCGAAGAAGTCCGAGCTGTTGTGGACGCCGGCCAGCACCGGGAAGGTCGCCAGCACGACCGGCACCGCGCCGCGCAGGCCGGCCCAGCCGAGCACGGTCCGGTCGGCGAAGCTGAAGCCCGGCCCGGCGGCGACGTAGGCCGCGATCGGGCGCGCGACGAACGCCAGCACCAGCGCCAGCACGGTCCCCTCCAGCCAGATGTCGCCGAACTGGCTCGGGAAGACGAGCAGGCCGAGCACGAGGAACATCGTCAGCTGCGCGACCCACGCCAGCCCCTGGTGGAACGAGGTGATCGTGTGCTTGGCGGGGATGTGGGCGCTGCCGAGCGCGAGGCCGGTCAGGTAGACGGCGAGGAAGCCGGAGCCGTGCAGCGCGTCGGCGGCGCCGAACGAGAGCGCGGCGGCGGCGATCGAGGCGACCGGGTAGAGGCCGGGGGTCGCGAGCTGCGCGCGCTGGAACAGCTGGACCGCGCCGAGGCCGACGGCGGCGCCGATCGCGACGCCGATCCCGACCTCGGTCACGAACAGCCAGAGCATGTCGACGATGCCGTAGTCGGGCTTCTCGATCCAGTCGATGAAGCCGACCACGAGCAGGACCGCGATCGGGTCGTTCATGCCGGCCTCGCCCTCGAGCGTGCGGCCGAGCTTTCTCTTCAGCGACGAGCCGCGCAGCAGCGCGAAGATCGCGGCGCCGTCGGTCGAGGAGACGATCGCGCCCAGCAGCAGGCCCTCCAGCAGCGTGAAGCCGAACAGCCAGCTCGCCGCCAGGCCGCAGATCGCGGCCGTGATCAGCGTGCCGAACAGCGCCAGGCTGACGACGTTCCTGAGCACCGGGCGGATCTCGCCGAAGCCGGCGGTGAGGCCGCCCTCGAACAGGATCAGCGCGAGCGCGATGATGCCGATCTCGCGCGCCATCTCGTAGTTGCTGAAGTCGACCCAGCCGAGACCGTCGGAGCCGACGGCCATGCCGATGCCGAGGAACAGCACGAGCGAGGGCAGCCGCAGCCGACCCGCCAGCAGCGAGGCGGCGATGCCGGCGAACAGCAGCGCACCCGCGATCAGGATGAGGTGACCGTCCGCCACGGACGCAACCCTTTCATGCTACGCGCGGTTTTGCCTTTAGCCTCCCGGCGGATGCCTGCCTCCCCGCTTCCTCCCAGAGCACCTCGACAGCCGCCGAACCAGCTCGATCCCGAGCTGATCGACGACGCGCTGCTGGAGACCGACGGCCTGATCGACGTCGTGCTCGACCACGCCAACCTCGCGAATCTGCGCGCGCGCCGGGCGTTTCTCCAGCGCGTCGAGCTGAAGGCCTGTCGCATGACCGGCATCCAGCTGGCCGAGTCGACGGTCCGCGACGTCGTGATCGAGAACTGCCGCGTCGACCTCGCCGCCTTCCGCGCGACGACCTTCGAGCGGGTCGTCTTCCGCGGCTGCCAGCTGCAGGAGCTGGACGTCGCCGAGGCCGTCTTCAGCGCGGTCGTCTTCGACGGCTGCGACCTCAGCAAGGCCGACTTCTCGCACGCCAGATTCCGCCTCAGCGAGATGCGCGGCTGCAGACTCGACGGCGTGATCGCGGCCGAGCGGCTGGCCGGCGTCGGGATGCCGTGGCCGGACGTCGTCGGGATCGCCGGCGAGCTGGCGGCGGCGATCGGGATCCGCGTGCTCGGCGAGGGGGAGTAGCGGCCCCGCCTCAGCCGGCCGGCGGGCCGCCGAAGCCGGGGTTGAGCCCGTGCTCCAGCGCGCCCTTGATCGCCGCGTCGAGCGCGTTGATGCGCGCGAGCGCGAGCGCCTCGGCCGTCCCGAAGCGGCGGCCGGGCGCCTGGTCGGGCCCGTGGTGCGCGAGCACGCAGTGCAGCAGCGCCAGCAGCCGCGGCTCGGTCAGCTCGGGGATCCGCGCCGCGCGCTGCTCCAGCAGCCGCACGCCGAGCTGGACGTGGCCGAGCAGCCGCCCCTCCTCGCTGATGCCGAACTCGGCGCCGTAGGTGAACTCGCGCGTCTTGCCGATGTCGTGCACGAGCGCGGCGGTGATCAGCAGGTCGGAGTCGAGTCTGACGTGCAGCAGGCAGGTCTCCTGCGCGAGCGTGCCGACCGCGACCGTGTGCTCCAGCAGCCCGCCGAGGTAGGCGTGGTGGCCGTTGCGGGTGCAGGGCGCGCGGCGCCACTGCGCGCGCAGCTCGGCGTCGCCGAGCAGGTCGGCGAGCAGCGCCTTGCAGCCCGGCTCGTAGACCTCGCGCGCGAGGTGCTCGAGGAAGCCGTCGAGCTCGTCGAGGTCGCGGTAGGCGCTCGGCAGGAAGGCGGCCGGGTCGGCCTGGGACGGGTCGGCTCTGGCGATCGCCGCGATCTCCAGCTGCAGCTCGTCGCGGAAGCGCTCGACGCGGCCGGCGACGCGCACGAGGTCGCCGCGCTCGAAGCGGCCGGCGAGCAGGTCGGCGTCTCTGAAGGCGCGCGCGGTCAGCGAGCCGGTGCGATCGCGCAGCTCCAGCGCCAGGTAGGGGGTGCCGGCGCGGCTCAGCAGCCGGTCCTTGCGGGTGCAGGCGAAGATCCCGTCGATCTGCGTTCCGGGGCGCAGTGCGCTGACGGTGAGCGGGTCGGTCACCCGCCCATCATGTACTACTTTGAGTTGATGCAGCCACTGCAATGGGAACGCCGGCCGGACGGGCTCCGCGCCCCCGCCCTCGTCTGTGCGTTCAAGGGCTGGAACGACGCGGGCGACGCCGCCACGACCGCGCTCCAGTTCGTCGGAACCGCACTCGGCGCAACACGCTTCGCGACGATCGACCCGGAGGAGTTCTTCGACTTCCAGGCGACGCGTCCTCACGTCAAGCTGGTCGAGGGGCTGACGCGCACGATCGAATGGCCGGAGGTCGAGATCTTCGAGGCGCGCGTGCCGCGCGCCCCGCGCGACCTGATCCTGCTGACCGGCAGCGAGCCGTCGATGCGCTGGCGCACCTTCTGCCAGCTGATCCTCGACCTCGCCGAGGCGCT
Source organism: Conexibacter sp. CPCC 205762 (assembly GCF_030646155.1). Classification (GTDB taxonomy): domain Bacteria; phylum Actinomycetota; class Thermoleophilia; order Solirubrobacterales; family Solirubrobacteraceae; genus Conexibacter. Next base: position 79,034 of record NZ_JAUTDN010000004.1, on the reverse strand, counting down.
CGGCGTGCAGATGGTCGTCTCGCTCGGCGCGCTGCTGGCCGACGTCGCCCACTCGCGCCCGATCGGCATCAGCGGCCTCTCCTCCGATCCCGGCCTGGTCGAGCGGCTGCAGTTGACGCCGACCTCCTACGAGGGCCCGACCGGCATCGTCGGCGTGCTGCAGGCGGCCTGCCAGAACGCCGCGATCCCGTCCGCGAGCCTGTGGGCGTCGGTCCCGCACTACATCGCCTCGGCGCCGAACCCGAAGGCTGCGCTCGCGCTCGTGCGCAAGCTGGAGGGCCTCGTCGGCGTCTCCGTCGACGCCTCCGAGCTGGAGAGCGCCGCCGGCGACTACGAGCGGCAGGTCAACCTCGCGGTCCAGTCGGACCCGGACGTGCAGGCGTTCGTCGAGCGGCTGGAGAAGGCCGCCGACGAGGAGGACGAGCCGCTGGACCCGACCGAGCTGCCCTCCGGCGACAGGCTCGCGTCCGACTTCATGCGCTTCCTCAGACAGCGCGGCAACGAGGGCGCCGGGCCGGGCCCCGGCGGTCCCGGCCGCTGAGGCGCGCCGCCTTCAGCCGCTGACGATCGCGGTGCCGACGGTGAATCTCGCCGTCACGACACCCGGCGTCACCAGTCTGTTGCCGCGGTAGGTGAAGCGCAGCTTGTAGACGCCGGCCGTTCTGGCGGTGAAGAGCGCGCCGAAGGCGCCGTCGCCGTTGATGCGCGCGCGGCCGAGGCCGCGGAAGGGGCCGCGCGGGCCGGCGATCGCGACCGAGACGACGCCGGTCGCGTCGCCGCCCTCGCGGATCTGCGCGAAGACGCGGAAGCGCGGGCCGGAGCGGTCCGGGTATCTGATCGAGCTGAGGTCGAACGGCGCGACGACGCGGATTCTGACCGGCGCGCTCCACGGCGTCTGCACCCCGTCGGCCGCGTCGCGCGCGACGACGGTGTAGGTGCCGGGGCCGGGGAAGCGCAGCACGGCCGCGCCGTTGGCGTAGCCGGCGGCGGTCGATCTGCCCTTCAGCGCGCCGCCGCGTCTGACGCTGCCGTTGAGCTTGAAGCGGATCTCGCGCGACTGCGAGCCGGGGTCGGCGTTGACCGGCAGCGACAGCGCTCTGCGCGTCGGGCTTCCCGGCGTCCGCAGCAGGAAGCGGCCGGCGCTGCCGAGCACGACTCTGCCGGCGATCGTGAACGGGTAGCTGGTCGCCGGGCCGAGCGGCGCGGCGCAGGCGGTGTCGGTGCCGGCGTAGCTCGTCAGCGCGACGCCGTAGGCGCCGTTGCCGCGGTAGGAGACCTGCACCGTCGCGGGCTGCGCGGCGTCGGCGCAGGTGACGGCCGGCGCCGCCGCTCTGCCGTCCGGCCCGGTCACGGCGACGGAGTAGCGCGTGCCGGGGTCGGGCGTGACGACCGCCTGCGGCCGCAGGTTGCGCAGCGCCGGCGGCGAGCCGGGCGAGATCGCGACCGGCGCGCCGTCGTCGCCGGTGACGGTGACCCCGGCGGCGCCGGCTCCGGCGGCAGCGATCGCGCTCGCGCCGGTTGCGAGCGCCGCTGCGAAGAGGGCGGGAGTGACGTGGCGGCGGCTCGGGCGCATCGGGCTCCTCCGGAGGGACAGGTTGAGGGGTGCGCCACTCACCTGCCCCGTGCGGCCCCGGAGGATGCGCGCTTCGCCCGGCTACCGCTCCGCCGCCGGGCAGACGAGGCGGTAGTCGCACCAGGAGCAGGCGGCGAACGAGGGGGTCGGCTCGAAGCCCTGCGAGAGGATCCCCTCGGCGACTTCGGTCGCGATCTCCTCGATCCACTCGCGGTCGCCGTCGCAGCGCTCGACCGGCACCTTCGCGTCGTCGAGCACGTAGTAGTAGGCGCCGCGGGCGGCCTCGAACTCCCACGCCTCCCTCGCCGCGACGGCGTAGAGCGACAGCTGCACGTCCTGCTCCAGCTGGGCGCGCGTCTTCGGCGGGCCGGTCTTGTAGTCGATCAGCTCGAAGCCGCCCTCGGGCAGCTTGTCGACGCGGTCGACGCGGCCGCGCAGCAGGTGCGGGCCGAGTCTGAACGAGAACGATCTCTCGAACGCGACCGGCTGCGCCGGCTCCTCCTGGAAGCGCTCGTAGTAGCGCGTCAGCGCGGAGGTCGCCTTGCCGCGCAGCTGGATCTCCTGCTCGGAGCCGCCGAAGCCGCCGCGCCGCCAGCCGGCCTCCAGCAGGCCCATCATCTCGGGCAGCGTGTTCGTCGCGCCGTCGGAGTGGAAGCGCTCCAGCACCTGGTGGACGAGGATCCCGAAGCGCTGGTTGAGCGTCGGCTCCTGCGGGATCCGGAAGACGCGCGCGAACTTGTACTTCAGCGGGCAGGTGCGGTACGTGTCGATGTCGGAGGCGCTCAGCATCACGCCGTCGCCGCGGCGCGGCAGGAACGGCTCCAGCGTCGGCTCCTCGCGTGCGGCGATCGCGGCCGCGCGGCGTCTGTCGTCGCGGTCGGCGTCGAGCAGCCACTCGTCCAGCGGCGAGGTCTGGAGGATGTCGCGCTGCTCGCCTGTGACCGCCGAGGCGAGCCGCGCGTTGACCTCGGCGAGCGCGTCGGCGAGCGGCTCCTCGCGCGCCCGCTCGATCAGCGCCGCCAGCTTGACGACCTCGAGGTAGCGGACGATCGCGTGCGAGACGTCGAGGTCGGTGTCGAAGCGCAGCTCGCCGATCCGCCCGCCGGTCCGCTTGATCGTCTCCAGCAGCTCGTCGCGCAGGATCCGGTAGGTCGAGTGGAGCGACTCGGCCGGCCCGAACAGCTCCTCGGCGCGCTCCTCCCAGTGGCCGTCGACCGCCAGCCGCGCTTCCTCGGCGAACGGCGACGGCGGCTGCGCGGCGCCGCGCTCGCTCGCCTGCGGGTGGACGAGCACGAGCCGTCCGCGCGTGCGCGTCATCGCGACGTGCAGCAGCCGCCGCATCTCGGCGACGTGGGCGGCGTCGTCGTCCTGCGACAGCGTCTCCTTCAGCAGCGCCGGGTCGATCGGCTCCAGCGTGCGCGTGTGCGCGCCCGGCATGCCGGCGGCGTGGAGGCCGAGCACGTAGACGTGGTCGAACTCGACGCCCGGCGCGGCGTCCATCGCCAGCACCTGCACGCCGCGCGCCGCGATCGGCGTCGGCTCCTCCTGCTCGCGCAGCCCGGCCTCGGCGGCGGCGGCGATCGAGCGCGCGAACTCGCGCGGCGTCGCCTGCGGCCGCCGCTGCGTGAAGGCCGTCGCCAGCTCGCCGAAGCGGGCCAGCCCGCGCAGCCGCTCGACGACCTCCGCCTGGGCGCTGAAGAGCTGCTGGCGGCGCAGCCCGAGCCGCTCGATCAGGCGGTGGACGAAGAGGTCCGGGCGCATCGTGTCGAGCGCCGCGACGGCCGATCTGTAGAGGCCGAGGAACATGCGGATGCGGTCGCGCGCCTCCGGCGGGATCTGCGGCGACTCCAGCGCCGCCCCCAGCGCGGAGACCATGTCGAGCTTGCGCCGGCGGGCGATCTGGGTGCAGCGCGCGAGGTCGACCTGGCGCAGCTCGATCGGCGGCCGAGCAAGCGCTCGGACAACCGCGGGGGCGTCGCCCGGATCGACCAGCAGCCGCAGCCAGGCGAGCAGGTCGCGCACCTCGGCGCGCTGGAAGAAGGCGGCGTCGCCGACCAGCCGGTGGCCGACCGCGCGCTCCTCCAGCGCGACCGCGACCGCCTGGCCCTCGCGCGCGATCGAGCGCACCAGCACTGCGATCCGCTCCGGCGGCACGCCCTCGCGCGCGATCAGCCGCTCGACGTCGGCCGCGACCGCCTGCGCCTGCGCGCGCTCGTTGGCCGCGCGCCAGAAGCTGACCTCGCCGCCGAGCGGGCCGTCGAGCCGCTTCTCGATCCGGTCCTGCAGCGGCGCGACGACCGCGGCGGCGGCGTCGATCACCCGCTGCGGGCAGCGGAAGGAGTGCTCCAGCCGCACGACCGTCGCGTCCGGCAATTCGGCCTGGAAGTCGCGCAGGTTCTTCGTCGCGGCGGCGCGGAAGCGCCTGATCGCCTGGTCGTCGTCGCCGGCCGCGGTCAGGTTCCCGTGCTCGGAGGCGAGCAGTCGCAGCAGCAGGCCGTGGGCGAAGTTCGGCTCCTGCACGTCGTCGACGAGCAGGTGGCGGTAGCGCCTGGCGACGCGGGCGCGCACGTGCGGGTGCTCGCGCAGCAGTCTCAGCGCGCCGATCACGAGGTCGCCGCTGTCGAGCGCGCCCTGCTCGGCGAGCATCCGGTCGTGCGCTTGGTAGATCGACGCGAACTCGCGCTCGCGGGCGCCGCGGGAGCGGTCCGCGTCGCTGATCGCGCGCTCGCCGCCCTGCGCCATGTAGTCGTCGCCCGCGGTCGGCGGGCTGTCCTCGCCGCCGAGCGTCGCGGCCCAGGCGGCGTACTCGTCGGCGCCGATCAGCTCGTCCTTGAGGCGGTCGATCCGGCGCACGAAGCCGGCGACGAGCGCCGCCGCGTTGCCGCGGAAGTCGTGGCGGCGGATCGTCAGCTCGTCGATCCGCTCCAGCAGCATCGCGAGCCGGTCGGCGCGGCCGACCGCGACGGCGAACGGGTCGAGCCCGCCGGCCAGCGCCTCCTCGCGCAGCAGCCGCGCGCAGAAGGCGTGGACGGTCGTCACCGCCAGCTCCTCGTAGGGCTGCTGGACGGCGTCCTCGACGTGGCGGCGGAGCGCGTCGGCGGCGCGCTCGGAGCGGGCCAGCGCGAGCACCGCCTCGGGTGCCTCGCCCTGCTCGACCAGCCACGCGAAGCGGGCGACGAGCGTGCGCGTCTTGCCGCTGCCGGCGCCGCCGACGATCAGCAGCGGCCCGCCGGCGTGGGTGACGGCCGCTGTTTGCGCGGAGGACAGGCCATCAAGCACGGACACCCTGCAAGTATGCCGTCGATGGGATCCACTGGCACGGCGCTCGACGCCGACTGGCTCGGGGCCGCGCGCGTCGCGGCGGACGCGCTGCGCCGGATCCTGCGCGAGACGCCGCGCACGCGCGAGCGCGCCGTCGAGACCGGCCAGCGCGGCGAGGGCGGCGACCGCACGCTCGTGATCGACCAGGCCGCCGAGGACGCCGTCTTCGCCCAGCTCGACCTGCTGCACGCCGCCGGGCACCGCTTCACCGCCGTCTCGGAGGAGCGCGGCGAGGTCGACTACGGCGGCGACGGCGTGCGCGTCGTGATCGACCCGATCGACGGCTCGCTCAACGCGAAGCGGCTGCTGCCGTCGGCGGCGCTGTCGATCGCCGTCGCCGACGGGCCGACGATGGCGGACGTGGCCTTCGGCTTCGTGCACGACTACGGCACCGGCGAAGAGTGGACGGCCGTCCGCAACGGCGGCGCGTTCCTCGACGGCGTGGCGCTCGACCCGTCGCTGCCGGAGCGGCGCGGGCGCAGCGGCAAGCTGGAGGTGCTCGGCGTCGAGGTCGCCGACCCGCGCTGGATCGCGCGTTCGATCGACGGCCTGCAGCAGGAGACCGAGCGCCTGCGCGTGCTCGGCGCGATGGCGCTGACGATCTGCCAGGTCGCCGCCGCCCGCCTCGACGGGATGATCTCGCTCAGACGCTGCCGCGCCGTCGACGCCGCCGCCGCGCAGCTGATCGTGCGCGAGGCCGGCGGCCACGTCGCCTTCCCGCTCTGCGGCGGCGACGGCCTCGCCGCCCCGCTCGACGTCGAGCCGCACTCGCCGATCGTCTGCGCGCGCTCACCCGCGTCGCTCGCCGCGCTCGCGCGCGTCGTCGCCTGATCGCCTCGCACGTTCGCTCGGATGGTTGGCCAGGAGCGTTGACGCGCCAGTCAGCGCTGGTAGAAGTCCCACAGCGGCGCTGCGGGGAAGGCGCAGCGCGCTGCCGGCTGCGGGACCGCCGGGCTGGCGATCCGACTCCGAAGGGGACATCGATGATCGGGACGGGACTGGGGGCGCGTCGCGCGACGCGCCAGGGCGTCGGCGCGGCTGTTGCCGCGCTTGCGGCGCTCGCGGCGGCGGTGCCTGCCGCCCACGCGGCACGACCGCCGTTGGACGGCGACATCGCACGGCCGCCAGAGCTGAGCAATCCCGGGGCGCGACTGCTCGGGCCGCAGGCGCTCGCACCCCCGGCGATACCTCCGGGCCCGCTGGTCGGCGACGGCTTCACGACGTTTGACGGCCGCTACCGGGATCGGCCGGCGTACACGCTGCGGCTCGTCGCCACCGGAGAGGGGAACGTCGAGCTGCTGCGGTCCTACGTCACGCAGGTCGTCGGCGATGTCGCGGCCAATGGCGGGCCGGCGATCACGGTCGCGGCGGGGACGGTGCCCGACGTCACCCCGGACCGTGAACCGGACGCGGGCGAGATCCTCGTCTCGGTCGATTCGACGTCGCCATGCAGCGGGAGCTGGGCCGGCTGCGCAGGGCCTCGCAACTCGACCTACGAGCCGGCCTCCGGCGCCTGGGTGATCAACGGCGGCCGTGTCTGGATCCACCCGTCGATGCTGACGAACCCGGCGTACAACACCGCGTACAACCACCGTCACGTGCTCGCGCACGAGGTCGGGCACGCGCTCGGCCTCGACCATCACGAGCCCACCTACGGCGGCCAGCTCCAGGTCATGCACCCGTCGAGCTACGACGCGCCGACGTACCGCGCCGGCGACGCCAACGGCCTCACGTATCTGTCGCCGAGACTCGCGGACGTCGACACGCAGGCGGCGAGCGGCGTCGCGTTCGAGAGCGCGACGCTGAACGGGGCCGCCAACCCCAACGGCAATCCGACCAACCTCTCCTTCGAGTGGGGGACGACCACCGCCTACGGCAGCTCGTCGGCCGATGAGAGCGCCGGCAGCGGCACCGCCGCGGTCGCGGTCAGCCATCGGCTGGAGAACCTCTCACCGGGGACGACCTACCACTACCGCCTCGTCGCCGCCAGCCGCGCGGGAGTCAGCTACGGCGCCGATCGCACCTTCCGCGTCCCGGTCTACAGACAGATCGTCGGCCGCACCGGCGGCGTCGGGGTCGCGAACGCGAACTACGTCCTCAGCGGGCTCGGCACGCAGGAGCTGGTCGCCGTCGGCGACCTGACGGGCGATGGCAGGGACGACGTGATCGCCGTCGAGGACTCCGGCGTCCTCAGCGGAGGCGGCAGATACCGCTACATGCTGGGGACGAGCAACGGCGCGGGGATCGCCAGCTGGAACCCGATCCTGTCCGGGATGGCGAAGCCGGCGGCGATCGCGGTCGGTGACGTCAACGGTGACGGCAGGGCCGACATCGTCGCGGTCGAGGACGCGGGCGTGTCGTCCGGGAACGGCAGATACCGCTACATGTACGGCATCTCCAACGGCGGCGGGATCGCGACCTGGTCGTCGGTCCTGAGCGGGATGATGCTGCCCGACAGAGTCGCCGTCGGTGACGTGAACGGTGACGGCAAGGCGGACATCGTCGCCGTCGAGGACAACAGAGTGTCGTCTGGCGATGGCAGATACCGGTACATGTACGGGATCAGCAACGGCCCGGGTGTCGCGACGTGGAGTTCGGTGCTGAGCGGGATGATGCTGCCGGAGCTGATCGCGGTCGGTGATGTCAGCGGCGACGGCAAGGCGGACATCGTCGCCGTCGAGGACGACAGAGTGTCGTCCGGCAATGGCAGATACCGCTACATGTACGGGATCTCCAATGGCCCCGGCGTGGCCACGTGGTCATCGGTGCTGACCGGCCGAGCGCTGCCGAGCCGGCTCGGCGTCGGCGACGTCAACGCTGACGGCAAGGCCGACGTCGTCGCCGCAGAGCCGCAGCACAACGGCCGCACGCGCGTCCTCTACGGCCTCAGCAACGGCTCCGGCGTCGCCAGTCTGAGCACCGTGCTGAGTGACTTCAACCCCTCGCTCGCATTCGCGGCGGCGGACGTCAGCGGCGACGGCAAGGCTGACGTCGTCTCGCTGGAGAGCGACGGCAGCGGGAGATACCGCTACCTGTTCGGCCTCACCGGCGGCGTCACGATCACCGACTGGAACTACGTGCCGGGGGACCGCAGAGGCGCGGTCGCGTACGCCGTCGGCGATCTGACGGGTGACGGCAAGGCGGACATCCTCACCGTCGAGGACTCCGGCGTCGCGAGCGGCAACGGCAGATATCAGTACGTCCTCGGCACGAGCAACGGCAGCGGAATCGCGAGATGGGAGGCGATCCTGAGAGGGATGATGCGACCGGAGGCGATCGCGGTCGGTGACGTGAACGGCGACGGGAAGGCGGACATCGTCGCGGTCGAGGACTCGGGCGTGTCGTCCGGGAACGGCAGATACCGCTACATGTACGGCATCTCCAACGGCCCCGGGATCGCGACGTGGGAGCCGGTGCTGAGAGGCATGGCGCTGCCCGACAGAGTCGCGGTCGGTGACGTGAACGGGGATGGCAGGGCTGACATCGTGGCGGTCGAGGACGCGGGCGTGTCGTCCGGGAACGGCAGATACCGCTACATGTACGGGATCAGCAATGGCCCGGGCGTGGCGTCGTGGTCGTCGGTGCTGAGCGGGATGATGCTGCCGGAGGCGATCGCGGTCGGCGACGTCAGCGGCGACGGGAAGGCCGACATCGTCGCCGTCGAGGACGACAGAGTGGTGACCGGCGGTGGCAGATACCGCTACATGTACGGGATCTCCAACGGCCCCGGAGTGGCGACCTGGTCAACGGTGTCGAGAGGTCGCGTGAGACCGGCGGCGCTCGGCGCAGGCGACGTCAACGGTGACGGCAAGGCCGACGTCGTCAGCGTCGAGCCGCAGGGCGACGGGCTCTTCCGCGCGCTCTACGGAACGAGCAACGGCGCCGGGATCGGAAGCCTGCTGACGGTGCTGAGCGACATCAACCCGCCGGTCCAGTTCGGCGTCGGTGACGTCGACGGCGACGGAAAGGCCGACGTCGTCTCGACCGAGGCGCTCTGACGTGCGGCGGCGGGGGCGGAGCGGTCGCGCTTCGTCCCCGCCCGACGGTTCCCCCGGCAGCCGGGGTGCCGACGCTGCCATGATGGACACCTGATGATCGACTGGCCGCTCGTCCAACGGCTGGCGGCGCACGTCGCCGGCAGACCGGAACACACCCCGCTCAGAGCCGACCTCGGCGAGCTGACGCGCGACAGCGCCGAGCGCGTGATCGCCTACACCGGGCTGACGCCGCAGGCGGCGCTGCCGGAGGCCGAGCCGGTGCCGCGGGCGGAGTGGATCAGAGCGAACATCGCCTCGATGAGCCGGCTGCTGGACCCGGCGCTGAGACAGGTCGGCAGAAGAGTCGCCAAGCCCGCCAGACCGATCGTGCAGCTCGCCGCGGGCGCCGTCATGACGGCCGAGGTCGGCGTGATGCTCGGCTACCTCGCTCAGCGCGTGCTCGGCCAGTACGAGCTGGTGCTGCTGGAGGCGACGCCCGACGACGCGCCGCCGCGGCTGCTCTACGTCGTCCCCAACCTCGCCAAGTCGATCAGAACGTTCGAGGCCGACGAGGAGGAGTTCCTCCGCTGGGTCGCGATCCACGAGGTCACGCACGCGGTCCAGTTCGCCGGCGTCCCGTGGCTGCAGCCGCACATGGCGGCGATGGTGCAGGAGCTGCTCGACAGCGCCCAGCTGCGGATCGACACCAGACGCGCGCTGCGCCTGCCGCGCACCGACGACGTCAAGAGAATCGTCGAGGTCGTCCGCTCCGGCGACCTCGTCACGCTCGTCGCCAGCCCCGGCGAGAAGCGCACGATCGACACGATGCAGGCGACGATGGCCGTCGTCGAGGGCTACGCCGAGCATGTCATGGACGCCGTCGGCGAGCCGCTGCTGCCGGGCCTGCCGAGATTGCGCAGAGCGCTCGACGCGCGCCGCAAGACGCAGTCGACGCCGTCGCGGCTGATGATGAAGCTGCTCGGCATGGAGATGAAGATGCGCCAGTACCAGCAGGGGAAGGTCTTCTGCGACACGGTCGTGCGCGAGGGCGGGATCGAGGCGCTCAACCGCGTCTGGCGCAGCGCCGCGGACATGCCGACGCTGCCAGAGGTCGAGGAGCCGCTCGCCTGGCTGCGCCGAACGGACGTTCCACCGGCGCTGACGGCCTGAACGTCCGTTCGCACACATCGGTGGTGTAACGCCGGGGCCGTTCCGGTTTACAAACGGGTGTTCGCCCGCACACCTGATCGCAAGGAGCCGTTCCTCGATGGCCACGAACGACACGACCGCGAGACCGACCGCGACCGCCACCGCCACCCCCGCCGCTGCTGCGAGAGCGCCGGCCGCCAGAGCGCCGAGAGCCGCCGCCAGACCGCGCAGAGCCGCGAGAGCACGCAGAGCGCCGAGAGCGAGAGCACGCAGAGCGCCGAGAGCGCGAGCGAGAAGAGCCGCCAGACGCTCGACCAGAACGACCGTCGGCACGACCCGCGAGCCGGTCGCCACGACGCCGATCGCGCAGGCGCAGCAGCTCGCCGAGCGCGTCGTGCTGATCCCGATCGGCGTCGCGCTGGAGGCGCGTGACCTCGTCGTCGACGCCGTCGACACGCTCGTCTCCAACTCGACCGGCGCGCTCGACGGCTTCCGCGCCGCGACCAGCTCGCCGAGAGCGCTCGACAGACAGCTGAAGAGATTCGAGCGGCGCGGCGGCAGAGCCCGCACCGAGATCGAGCGCGACCTGCGCAGAACCCGCAGCCGCCTCGAGCGCGAGGTGCGCCACTCGCGCGTGCGCGCCGAGAGACAGGCGAGAGAGGCCCGTCGCGGCTTCGAGCACCAGCGGGCCGAGGCGCGCAGAGTGCTCGACGGCCGCGTCGGCGAGCTGCAGGATCGCGTCAAGCCGCTGCGTCAGCGCGTCGAGCCGGTGCGCGATCGCGTCGAGAATGTGGTTCAGAACCGCGTCGAGGCGGGCAAGAGACTCGTGGGGAGCGTGCAGGAGCGCCTCAACAAGGTCGCCTGAGCCCCCGATCGACTTCATCCGCAGATGTCTGGGAGGGCATCAGCGGCAGGGGTTCGCCGGACCACCACCGGCGGATGACGCACCCTCTCCTCCCTCAACCGCCCGGGGCGCTTAACGGCGCCCCGGCGGCTGTCCGGGGGCAGACGTGCCACGCCGCCAGTCCAGGCGCACAAGCCTGTCACAATGGTGGTCATGCCGACCAGAGATCAGATCCGCGAGGCGCTCCGCGCCGTCATCGACCCGGAGCTGCGCAAGGACATCGTGGAGCTGGAGATGGTCCGCTCGATCGACGTCCACGACAACGGCGTCGTCGACGTGATGGTGTCGCTCACCACGCCCGGCTGCCCGATCCGCAGCCACTTCCAGACCGGCGTCGCGAACGCGGTCAAGGCGCTCGACGGGGTCGCCGGCGTCAACGTCAGCTTCGACGTCCTCTCCGACGAGGAGAAGGGCAACCTGCAGCGCAAGCTCGGCCGCGGCGGCCCGCTGCCCTCCGGTGCGCTCGCGCAGGTCGAGAACGTGATCTGCGTCGGCTCCGGCAAGGGCGGCGTCGGCAAGTCGTCGGTGACCGCCAACCTCGCCGCCGCGCTGGCGGCCGAGGGCAAGAAGGTCGGCGTCCTCGACGCCGACGTGTGGGGCTACTCGCAGCCGCGCATGTTCGGCCTCGGCGCGACCCGCCCGAAGGTCAACGGCGAGCGCAGAATCGTCCCGCCCGAGGCGCACGAGGGCATCAAGGTGATGTCGATCGGCTTCTTCATCGAGGAGGACGCCGCCGTCGTCTGGCGCGGCCCGATGCTGCACAAGGCGCTGCAGCAGTTCCTCGAGGACGTCGACTGGGGCGCGCTCGACTACCTGCTGGTCGACCTGCCGCCCGGCACCGGCGATGTCGGCATGACGCTCGCCCAGCTGCTGCCGGACGCGAGATTCCTGCTCGTCACGACGCCGCAGCCGGTCGCCCAGAAGGTCGCTCGTCGCTCGGCCGAGATGGCCGGCAAGGTCAGACTCGAGATCGCCGGCGTGGTCGAGAACATGTCCGGCTTCGTCACCCCCGGCGCCGAGCGGTTCGAGATCTTCGGCGCGGGCGGCGGTCAGCTGCTCGCCGACGAGCTCGGCGTCCCGCTGCTCGGCCAGGTCCCGCTGACGATGCCGCTGCGCGAGCAGGCCGACGCCGGCACCCCGCTCGTCGTCGCCGACCCCGAGGACCCGGCCGCCAAGGCCGTCCGCGAGGTCGCCCGCGGCCTGATCGCCCTGACCCCGGTCGCGCTGCCGGTGATGCAGACGGTCGCCCCCTCGCTCCCGTCGCTGGACGTCATCCCGCCGAGACCCGTCGGAATGTCCCTCCCGATGGCCTAGCAGCGGCTTCGGCGCGCCCCGCGCGGGGCGCGCCACCTGCGCCGGGAAGGCCTACTTGCCGGCGTAATATCTGGCGTTGAGGTCCGCGAAGTGGGACCACTCTTCAGGCAGCTGGTCCTCCGCGAAGCACGCGTCCACGGGGCACGCCTCGACGCAGGCGTCGCAGTCGATGCACTCTTCCGGATCGATGAAGAGCATCTCGGCTCTGTCGTAGTCGGGCTCGTCCGGAGTGGGGTGGATGCAGTCGACCGGGCAGACCTCGACGCAGGACGTGTCCTTTGCGCCGATGCACGGCTCGGCGATCACATAGGCCATGAGCGGTTCCCTCTTTGCGACGTGGGTTGAAGCATGAAGCCGAGTGATCATACGGCCGCGCGCGGGCGGCCGGCGCGGCTCGCCTATCTGCCTCTCGGGCTCCCGCCCGCTCTGCGCTGCGCCTCGGGCAGCTGCGACAGCAGCTCCGCGAGCTGGCCGAAGCCCTGCTTGGTCAGGTCGACGCTGAGGCCGGCGGGGATCGGCGTGCCGGCCGCGAACCCTCTCGGGGCGTCCGGCCGCCGGCCGGTCCCGATCATCCCGAAGATGAGGATGATCGGGCCGATCGACAGCAGCACGCTCCCGACGATGATGCCGGCCGTCTCGATGTTCGACGCGGTCGGGGCGCGGATCCCGGCGTAGAGCCCGGCGCCGCCGGCGGCGCAGAGCGCGAGGCCGAGCGCGAGCGCGCCGAGCGGCGTGCCGCGCGGGTTCGAGCGCAGCATGAAGATCGCCGACGCGAACGGGATCACGAGCACGATGCAGACGCCGATCGCGATCGCGAGCGTGCGCGGCTCGGTCGTGCACGCCAGCTCTTGGTTGTCGGACGTGCAGAGGCTGTGCTCGACGAGCGCGCGCGTGCACCAGGCGACGACGGCGACCGCGGCCGAGGCGAGCGCGATCCCGAGCAGCGTGGTGAGCCAGTACCTCACGGCAGGCACCGCCGGATGCGGGCGCCGTCGCCGCCGGCGCGGCGGATGCAGGCGCTGATCCGCTGCGCCTGCGCGCCGCTGATCGTGCGCGTGCGCCCGTTGGTCGTGATTCTCAGCGTCGAGGTCGTCGTCGACTGCTCGCCGGGACGTCTGACGGTGCGCCCGTCGAGGCTCGCGGAGAAGTGGCTGTCGCGCTCTGAGACGCCTCTGAAGAAGATCTGCCAGTCGGCCTTGTCGCCCGCGATGAACGGCGTCGTCATCACCAGGTAGTCGAGCTTGCGGGTGCTGATGCCGGCCTTGGCGGCGGCGTTGCGGGTCGCCAGCGAGGGCGCGAACGCCGAGATCTGCTGAACGGGCATCCCCTTGTGCGAACCGGCCGAGCCGGAGTCCGTGACGCGGGTGCTGAGGTCAGCGGCGACGTCGATCGAGCGCTGGTCGCCGTTGCGCAGGCGCGTGAGCGCGTTGACGCGGTCGCGCGCGACGCGCAGCAGCCAGACCCGCTCGCCGCCGCGCAGTCTGCGCTCGATCAGCGAGAGCGCGGAGCCGAAGCCCGTCGGCTGGACGAGGTCGACGCGCTCGGCCGGCGTGCCGCCGCCCTGCTTCTCGCCGCCCTGCTTCCCGCCGCCGTCCGTTCCCGAGCCGGTCTCGGAACCGCCTTCGCGGAACCAGCCGCGCTCGGAGGCGGTGTCGGCCGGGCTGTCGGAGAGGACGACGAGCGCGCCGGCGGCGGCGACCGAGGCGACGAGCGTCAGCAGCACCAGCGGCCCGTTGCGACGCCGCTTCGGCGTGCCCGGCACCCCGGACGGCGCGCCGTCGCCGGAGCCGCCGAGCACGATCGGCTCCGGTCTCGGGCGCGGCGGGCCGCTGTCGCCCGCGCTCGCACTGCCGCCGCCCGACGGGTCGGCGGGCGCGGGCCCGCCGGTCGAGATCCGCGTCTCGCCGCGCGCGTTGGCCTCCTTGAGCGCGGCGAACGGATCGTCGTCGTCCTGCTTGCGCCGGAACATGGCCGCGATTCAAGCAGTCTCCGCGGGCGGCTGACAGCCGGTTATCCGACAGCCGCCGTGTCGGGGCGCCGATCGGCCCACGGCCGCGCCGCCTCCAGCTGCGCCGCCAGCGCCAGCAGCGGACCCTCCTGCGCCGGCCGCCCGAAGAAGTGGACGCCCGTCGGCAGGCCGTCGTCGCCGTGGCTGAGCGGGACCGAGATCGCCGGCTGGCCGGTGACGTTCGCGATCGAGGTGAACGGCGTGAACTGGCCCGAGCGGCGGAAGGTCGCGGCCGGGTCCGGTCCGCCGCCGAAGAGCGTGCCGATCTCCACCGGCCGCTGCGCCAGCGACGGCGTCAGCACCGCGTCGTAGTCGGCGGTCGCGGCGACGAGCGTGCGCGCGAGCGCCTGCAACTGGCCGATCGCCGCGATGTAGTGAGCCGAGCCGAGTCTCTGCGACTGCTCCCACAGCAGCCACGACAGCGGCTCCATGTCGTCGGGGGTCAGCTCGCGGCCGGCGAGCGTGCCGGCGAAGACGATCGCCGAGGCGACCGCCGGGCCGAAGGCGGCGGCGAACAGGTCGAACAGCCCGTCGACGACCCACGGCGGGTCGATCTCCTCGACCTCGTGGCCGAGCTCGCGCAGCAGCGCGACCGCCTCCTCGACGGCGGCGGCGGCGAGCGGGTCGATCTCGACCGTCGTCAGCGGCGGCGTCAGCGTCACGCCGATCCGCAGCCTGCCGGGCGCCCGCGCGGCCGTCTGCGCGAACGGCTCCGACGGCGCCGGCGCCCATGAGGCGTCGCCCGGCTCAGGACCGGCGAGCAGGTCGAGCACGGCGGCGGTCTCGGCGACGGTGCGCGTCAGCACGCCGTCGTTGACGAGGAACGACTCGCCCTCGACCGGCGCCAGCGTGATGCGGCCGCGCGCCGGCTTGAGCCCGACGAGGCCGCAGCAGGCGGCGGGGATGCGGATCGAGCCGCCGCCGTCGTTGCCGTGCGCGATCGGCACCATCCCGGTCGCGACCGCCGCCGCGGCGCCGCCGGAGGAGCCGCCGGGCGTGCGCGAGAGGTCCCACGGGTTGCGCGTCGGCCCGTTGCGGACCGACTCGGTGCTGGGCAGGATCCCGAACTCCGGCAGCGCGGTCTTGCCGACGATCACGAAGCCGGCGGCGCGCAGCCGCTGCACGAAGACGGCGTCGAACGGCGGCGTCAGGTTCATCAGCTTCGAGCCGAGCGTCAGCGGCATGCCGGCGACCGGGCGGTTGTCCTTGATCGCGATCGGCACGCCCGCGAACGGACGCGGGTCGTCGCGGCCGATCTGCGCGGCCGTCGCGAGCGCGCCCTCGTGGTCGACGTGCGTGAACGCGTTGATCTGGCCGTCGAGCGCGTCGATCCGCTCCAACGAGGCGCCGACCAGCTCTTGCGCGCTCAGCTCGCCGCTGCGGACCAGGGCCGCAAGCTCGTGGATCGGGCGGAAGAGGAGGTCGGACACGGACGGGCTCCTTCGGAACGGGGGCGTGCCCGGCAGCCTATGGGGTCGCGCGCGCTAACGTGACGGTCGCCTCACGGCACCCGGCCCCGAATCGCGAACTGGAGTTGAGATGACCGCTGCCGACACCGACGTCAAGTCCGGCCTCGAGGGGGTCGTCGCGTTCGCGACCGAGATCGCCGAGCCCGACAAGGAGGGCGGCGCGCTCCGCTACCGCGGGGTCGACATCGAGGAGCTGGTCGGCGCGGTCCCGTTCGAGCAGGTCTGGGGCCTGCTCGTCGACGGCAGGTTCAAGCCCGGCCTGCCGCCGGCCGAGCCGCACGGCCTCAGCGTCCGCTCCGGCGATCCGCGCGTCGACGTGCAGTCGGCGCTGGCGATGCTCGCGCCCGAGTGGGGCTTCCAGCCGCTGATCGACGAGACCGACGAGAGAGCGCGCGACCAGCTCGCGCGCGCCTCCGTGATGGCGCTCTCGTTCGTCGCCCAGTCGGCGCGCGGGATCGGCCTGCCGCCGGTCTCGCAGGCGACGATCGACGAGGCGACGACGATCCCGGAGCGGTTCCTGCTGCGCTGGCGCGGCGAGGCCAACCCCGACCACGCGAAGGCGATCGACGCCTACTGGATCTCCGCGGCCGAGCACGGCGTCAACGCCTCGACCTTCACCGCGCGCGTGATCACCTCGACCGGCGCCGACGCGGCTGCCGCGCTGTCGGGCGCCGTCGGCGCGCTGTCGGGCCCGCTGCACGGCGGCGCGCCGAGCCGCGTGCTGCAGATGCTCGACGAGGTCGAGCAGCTCGGCGACGCCGACAAGTGGGTCAAGGCGGCGCTCGACCGCGGCGAGCGGCTGATGGGCTTCGGCCACCGCGTCTACCGCGCCGAGGACCCGCGCGCCCGCGTGCTGCGGCGGACGGCGATGGAGCTGGGCTCGCGCCGCGCCGAGGTCGCCGAGCAGCTGGAGAAGGCGGCGCTTGGGGAGCTGCAGGCACGCAAGCCCGACCGCGTGCTGGCGACCAACGTCGAGTTCTGGTCGGCGGTCGTGCTCGACTACGCGGAGGTGCCGGCGCAGCTGTTCACGCCGCTCTTCACCTGCGCCCGCACGGCCGGCTGGTCGGCGCACATCCTCGAGCAGAAGCGCGAGGGCCGGCTGATCCGGCCCTCCGCCAAGTACGTCGGCCCGGCCCCGCGCTCGCGCGACTCGGTCGAGTAGCGCGAGGCGGGGGAACGGCGGCTCAGCCGGCGACGATCGCGGCCGCCGCGTCGAGCGCGGCGGTGACGTCGTCGTCGGCCGGGAACAGCAGCGAGCGGCCGAGCACGAGGCCGCGCGTCGCCGGCTGCTCGAAGGCGGCCGCCCAGCGCGCGTAGGTCGCCTGCGCGTCGCTGCTGACCTCGCCGCCGAGCAGCAGGCACGGCAGCGTCGTCGCCGCCAGCGCGCGCTCGACGCCCTCGACCCACGGCACCTTCAGCCAGGTGCGGCTGGAGGTCGCGCCGAGGCCGGCGGCGACCGAGATCGCCTTCACCATCGCGTCGGCCGTCAGCTCGTTGACGACGCGGCCGTCGCGGCGGGTCGACAGGAACGGCTCGACCATTGCGATCAGTCCGCGCTCGGCGAGCGCGGAGATCGCCGCGGACGCCTGCTCCAGCGCGCTCGCGGTCGCCGGGTCGTCGTAGTCGATCCGCAGCAGCAGCTTGCCGGCCTCGCAGCCGAGCGCGTCGAGCGACTGCGGCGTGAACGCCGTGTAGCGGTCGTCGATCTCGAACGACGCGCCCTGCAGGCCGCCGCGGTTCATCGAGCCGACCAGCAGCTTGCCGTCGAGCGCGCCCATCAGCAGCAGGTCCTCGAGCACGTCGGGCGTGCCGAGCACGCCGTCGACGCGCGGGTCGGCGAGCACCGCCGCCAGCCGCCGCAGCAGCTCGGCGCGGTCGGCCATTGCCGCGCCGCGGGCGCCGGCGCCGAGCGCGCCGCGGGCCGGATGGTCGGCGGCGACGATCAGCAGCCTGCCGCTCGCCGGCACCAGCGTCTGCGGCCGCACGCGCGCCGCGGCCGCGGCCGCGATCGCGTCGGGGCGGCGCAGCCGCGTCGTCGTCAGGTCTTCGATCGCGACGCTCATCACTGCTCCACGAAGTAGCTGCCGGTGCCCTGCCCGTCGCCGAACCAGCGGCTCGTGACGGTCTTCTTGCGGGTGAAGAAGTCGACCGCGTCGGGTCCGTGCGCGTGCAGGTCGCCGAGGAACGAGTCCTTCCAGCCCGAGAAGGGGAAGAAGGCGACCGGCGCCGCGACGCCGATGTTGACGCCGACCATGCCGGCCTCGACGTCGTGGCGGTAGCGGCGGACGGCCGGGCCGGACTCGGTGAAGATCGAGGTGCCGTTGCCGAAGCGGCTGGCGTTGACGATCGCGATCGCCTCGTCGAGCGTCTCGGCGCGGATCACGGTCAGGACCGGCCCGAACACCTCCTCCTGCGCGATCGGCATCTGCGGCGTGACGCCGTCGAGGATCGTCGGGCCGAGGAAGGAGCCGCCGTCGGGCAGGCCGTCGAGACCCTCGCGGCCGTCCACCACGACCTCTGCTCCCTCCGCGGCGGCGCTGTCGATCCAGCCGGCGATGCGGTCGCGCGCGGCGCACGAGATCACCGGGCCGACGTCGCTCTGCGCGTCGGCGCCGTCGCCGACGGTCAGCGCGCGCGTCGCCGCGACCAGCGGCTCCAGCAGCCGCTCGTGCGCCTCGCCGACGGTGACGACGACCGAGCCCGCCATGCAGCGCTGGCCGGCGGCGCCGAAGGCCGAGCCGATCAGGCCGGAGACGGTCTTGTCGATCACCGCGTCGGGCATCACGACCATGTGGTTCTTCGCGCCGCCGAGCGCCTGCACGCGCTTGCCGGTCTTGGCGGCGCGCTCGTAGACGAGCTTCGCGACCGGCGCCGAGCCGACGAACGAGATCGCGTCGATGCCGGGATGGTCCAGCAGCGCCTCGACGACGTCTCTGCCGCCGTTGACGAGGTTGACGACGCCCGCCGGCAGCTCCAGCTCGTGCAGCAGCTCGAAGACGAGCTGCTGCGTCATCGGCACCTGCTCGGAGGGCTTCAGCACGAACGCGTTGCCGCAGCCGATCGCGAACGGCAGGAACCAGAACGGCACCATCATCGGGAAGTTGAACGGCGCGATCGCGGCGCAGACGCCGACCGGCTGGCGGATCGTCTCGGCGTCGATCCCGCGCGAGACGTCCTCCAGGATCCGCCCCTGCATCGTCGTCGGGATCGCCGTCGCCGCCTCGACCATCTCGATCGCGCGGGCGACCTCGGCGCGCGCGTCGGCGAGCGTCTTGCCCATCTCGGCGGTGACCGAGCGGGCCAGCTCCTCCTGCCGCGCGACGAGCAGCTCCCGCAGCCTGAACAGCCGCCGCGCGCGCTCGATCACGTTGACGTCGCGCCACGCCGGCAGCGCGGCGCGCGCCGCGCTCACCGCGGCGTCGACGTCGGCGGCGGCGCTCAGCGGCACGCGCGCCAGCGGCGCGCCGCTGGCGGGGGCGATCACGTCGAGCGTCTCGCTCACGCTCGCCGGCGTCCAGGCGCCGCCGACGTAGTTGTCGAGCGTGCGCAGCTCGGGGGTGGTGCTCGTCACGAGCGGTGCTCCTTCGGGATCGGGAGGTCGGTGGTGGCGCCGTCGGCGCGCGTCCAGGCCAGCGCCGGGTCGTCCTGGAAGGCCCAGGTGCGGACCGGTCCCGCCATCACGTTGAGGTAGTAGAGGGCGACGCCGGGCGGCGCCGCGACCATGTGGTAGCCGCGCGGCACGAGCACCAGCTCGCGGTCGTGGACGGCGACCGTCTCGTCGAGCGTGCGGTCGTCGCTGTAGACGCGCTGGATGCCGAAGCCGTCGGAGGGCGTGACGCGGTGGTAGTAGGTCTCCTCCAGCAGGCACTCCTCCGGCAGCGCGTCGCGGTCGTGCTTGTGCGGCGGGTAGGACGACCAGTTGCCCGACGGCGTGATCACCTCGGTCACGAGCAGCGACTCGGCCGCGTCGGAGACCATGAGCACGTCGTGGACGATCCGCTCGTGGCGGTCGTAGCCGCGTCTGGTCGCGGGCACGTCGGCGGCGGCGATGCGGCGTGCGGCGACGCCGCCGTTCGGTGCAGGCGCGAAGCAGAGGCCGACCTCGGCGCCGCCGTCGGCGCCGGTCAGCTCCAGCTCGCCGCCGGGCGGCAGGTAGACCGCGTCGGGCGTGCCGGAGAACGGGTCGGGCCGGCCGCCGACGGAGGCCCACTGCTCACCGGCGCCGCGCACGTGCACGTGGCCGGCGATCACGACGACGCAGCACTCGCGCCCGTCGAGCGGCCGGCGGGCGCTCTGGCCGGCGCTCAGCGACAGCGCCTCAAAGCCGACGTACGTCCAGCCGGCGCTCTCCGGCGTGACCGTCATGAAGGTGCCGTCGCGGGCCGGGTCGGCCTGCGGCCGCACGAGGATCTCACTGCTCATCGGTCCCGCCCTCCAGATAGATCCGCTGCCGGCCCCGCTCCTGCTCGTAGCGCTCGCGCGCGGCGCGCACCTCGGCGCGCTCGGAGACCTCCGCCACCGGCACGTCCCACCAGCCGTCGTAGCCGCCGACGTTGCCGTAGCGGGCGACCTCGACGTGGATCGCGACCGGCCCCTTGGCGTCCGCGGCCGCTGCGAGCGCCGCCCGCAGCTGCTCGATCGTCGTCACGCGCGTGACCGGCACGCCGAGCGACGCGACGTTGGCGGCGAGGTCGACCGGCAGCGGGGCGGCGTCGGCGGCCTCGGCGGCGAGCGCGTCGCCGTCGGCGGCGTCGAGCACCGGCGGCGCGTCGTCGGCCTCGGCGCGGTGGTGGGTGCCGAAGCCGGCGATCCCGAGCGAGCGCGAGAGCGCGCCGATCGAGGCGTAGCCGTGGTTCTGCACCAGCACCAGCACGATCGGCGTTCTCTGCGCGACGGCCGTCACCAGCTCGCCCGAGAGCATCAGGTACGAGCCGTCGCCGACGAGCGCGAACACCTGCCGCTCGGGCGCGGCCAGCTTGACGCCGATCGCGCCCGGGATCTCGTAGCCCATGCACGAGTAGCCGTACTCGACGTGGTAGCCCTTCCCGCGCGGGTCGCGGGCGCGCCACAGCTTGTGCAGGTCGCCCGGCAGCGAGCCGGCCGCCTGCACGACGACGCCGCTCTCGCCGGCGGAGTCGTTGACGGCGCCGATCACGGCCGCCTGGTGGAGGCCGCCGCCGGCGCTCGGGGCGACCAGCCGCGCGACCTCCGCGCCCCACGCCTCCCGCTCCTGCTCGGCGCGGGCCGTCCAGGCGCCGTCGGCGCGGTGGCCGGCGAGCGCGCGGGTGAGCGCGTCGAGCGTCACGCGCGCGTCGCCGACGAGCTGCACGCCGGCGTGCTTGGCGGCGTCGAACGCCTGCACGTTGACGTTGACGAAGCGGACGCCGGGATCCTGAAAGGCGCTCTTCGACGAGGTCGTGAAGTCGCTCCAGCGGGTGCCGACGCCGATCACGAGGTCGGCCTCTGCCGCGAGCCGGTTGGCGGCGGCGGAGCCGGTCGCGCCGATCGCCCCGAGCGCGCCCAGGTGGTCGGAGGGGAGCGCCCCGCGGCCGGCGTGGCTCTCGCCGACGGGGATCCCGCTGGCGCTGACGAACTCGCTCAGCGCGGTCGCCGCGCGCGAGTAGATCACGCCGCCGCCGGCCACGATCAGCGGCCGCTTCGCCGCCTTGATCAGCGCGACCGCGCGCGCGACGCCCTCGGGCGCCGGCGGCTGGCGCTGGATCAGCCAGGTGCGCGGCGCCAGGAACGCCGCCGGCACCTCGACCAGCTCGGTCTGCACGTCCTGCGGCAACGCGAGCGTGACGGCGCCGGTCTCGGCCGGGTCGGTCAGCACCCGCATCGCCTCCAGCGCCGCCGGCACGAGCTGCTCCGGCCGCACGATCCGGTCGAAGTAGGCCGAGACGGGGCGCAGCGCGTCGTTGACCGAGACGGTGCCGTCGTCGCGCCGTTCGAGCTGCTGCAGGACCGGGTGCGGCCGGCGCGTCGCGAACGTGTCGCCGGGCAGCAGCAGCACCGGCAGGCGGTTGATCGTCGCCAGCGCCGCGCCGGTCACGAGGTTGGTCGCGCCGGGGCCGACCGAGGTCGTGACGGCGTAGGTCGCGAGCCGGTCGTGCTGGCGCGCGTAGCCGGCGGCGACGTGGACCATCGCCTGCTCGTTGAAGCCGGCGCGGTACGGCAGCTCGCCGCGGCTGGCCAGCAGCGCCTCGCCGAGGCCGGCGACGTTGCCGTGGCCGAAGATGCCGAAGCAGCCGGCGAAGAAGCGCGTGCGCTCGCCGTCGCGCTCGACGTGCTGCGCGGCGAGGAAGCGGACGAGCGCCTGGGCGACGGTGAGGCGGACGGTGGCGCTCATCGGGCGGCCTCTCGCGCGGCGTCGCCGTCGAGCGCGGGCCCGGCGAAGGCGAGCAGCGCGTCGCGGTCCGGCATCGCGTCGGCGCAGGCCAGCCTGCCGGCGACGTAGGCGCCGGCGGCGCTCGCCAACCGCACGCATCTGTCGATCTCCCAGCCGGCCAGCAGCGCGTGGCAGAGCGCGCCGCCGAAGGCGTCGCCGGCGCCGAGGCCGCAGACGACCTCGGTCGGCGTCGGCGGGATCTCCCAGCGCTGCTCGCGCGTGGCCACGAGCGTCCCCTCCGGCCCGCGCTTGACGATCGCGACGCGCACGCCCAGCTCCAGCAGCGCGTCGGCGGCCGCCTGCGGGTCGCGCGTGCCGACGGCGACCTCGACCTCCTCGCGGTTGCCGACCGCGACGGTCGCGTACTGCAGCGCCTCGCGCGCCCAGCGGGTCGCCTCGGCCGGGTCGGCCCAGAACATCGGCCGGTGGTCGAGGTCGTGGATCGTCAGCGCGTCGGCGCTCCCCTCGCGCCGCTCGCGCAGCGCGGTGAGGGTGGTCGAGCGGCTCGGCTCCTGCGACAGGCCGGTGCCCGTCGTCCAGACGATCCGCGCGGCGCGGATCGCCTCCAGGTCGAGGTCGGCCTCGGTCAGCTGCAGGTCGGGCGCGCTCGGCTCGCGGTAGAACAGCAGCGGGAAGTGGTCGGGCGGATGCAGCTCGCAGAAGGTGATCGGCGTGCGCAGTCTCGGGTCGGTGCCGACGAAGCGGTCGTCGACGCCGAAGCCCCACAGCGCTCTGCGCACGTACGGGCCGAACGGGTCGTCGCCGACCTTCGTCACGATCGCGGCGCGATCGCCCAGCCGCGCGCAGGCGACGGCGACGTTCGACGGCGAGCCGCCGAGCGACTTCGCGAACGTCTCGACCTCCGCCAGCCCGACGCCGCTCTGCTGCGGGTAGAGGTCGACGCCGATGCGGCCGAGCGCGATCAGGTCGAACGTGCTCATGCCGCACCGCCGATCGCGGCGCGGTGCTCGTCCTCGATCTCGGCGATCGCGACCGGCCGCCGCTCGCGCAGCGACCTGCCCGCGGCCAGCCCGATCGCCAGCGGCGCGCGGCCGTCGGCGGCGGTCACCGCCGGCGTGCGGCCGTCGCTGACGGCGCTCACGAACGCCTGCCACTGGGCGAGGTACGCGGCCGTGTAGCGGTCGATGAAGAAGTGCGGCAGCGACGGCGCGTGCTCGCCGGCGGCGGTGCGGACGATGCCGGTGTGGGCGCGCGGATCCTCCGAGGCGGCCATCCCGCGCGAGCCGTGGACCTCGACGCGCTGGTCGTAGCCGTAGCTCGCCTGGCGGCTGTTGTCGATCGTCGTCAGGCAGCCGTTGGCGTGCTCGAGCGTCACGACGGCGGTGTCGACGTCGCCGGCCTCGGCGAACTCGGGCCGGATCCGCAGCGCGCCCTGGGCGCTGACGGAGACGACCTCGCTGCCGGTCACGAAGCGCGCCATGTCGAAGTCGTGGATCGTCATGTCGAG
Source organism: Conexibacter sp. CPCC 205762 (assembly GCF_030646155.1). Taxonomy (GTDB): domain Bacteria; phylum Actinomycetota; class Thermoleophilia; order Solirubrobacterales; family Solirubrobacteraceae; genus Conexibacter. Next base: position 55,463 of record NZ_JAUTDN010000004.1, on the reverse strand, counting down.
GAAGATCCCGCCGCTGCCGCGGACGTAGTCCAGCGGCGGCGGCTCGGGGTCGCGGCTGGAGATGCGGACGATCTGCGGCTCGCCGATCGTGCCGTCGGCGACCGCCTGGCGGACCGACGCGTGGGCCGGGTCGAAGCGGCGGTTGAAGCCGATCTGGAACGGCACGCCGGCCTGCTCGACGGCCGCCAGCGCGGCGTCCATCTCGGCCAGGTCGAGCGAGATCGGCTTCTCGCAGAAGATCGCCTTGCCGGCCTGCGCGGCGGCGACGATCAGCCCGACGTGGGTGTCGGTGCTGGTGCAGATCGCGACCGCGTCGACGTCGGCGGCCGCGAGCAGCTCGTCGCTGGACTCGGCGACCGTGACGCCGCCGCCGAGCGCGCTCGCGAGCGCTCGCGCGGCCGGCTCGTGCAGGTCGTGGACGCGCGTCACGCGCGCGCCCGCGACGCGGCGGTGCAGCAGCTCGGCGTGCATCGTGCCGATGCGGCCGGTGCCGAGCACGCCGACGCGCAGCTCCCCGGCGCTCATCGGATCGCCTCCGCGGTCGCCGCGCTTGCGCCAAGCCCGTCGGCGTCGGCGCCCGACGCGCCCGCGCCGAGCCCGTCGAGGAAGGCGAGGCTGGCGATCACGTCGCCGATCGGGCCGCTGCCGGGGGCCGGCTCGGGGCCGCTGATCGCGGTGTCCTGCTCCAGCACCGCCCAGCCGTCGTAGCCGCGCTCGGCGAGCAGCCGCACGAGCGGCTCGATCCCGGCGTCGCCGCGGCCGAGCGGGCGGAAGAGGCCGGCCTGGACGGCCTGCATCAGCGACAGCTCGCCCGCGTTCAGCCGCGCCGCGACGGCGCGGTCGACGTCCTTCAGGTGGACGTGCGCGACGCGCTCGAAATGGTCGCGCGCGAACGCCAGCGGGTCGACGCCGCCGATCAGCAGGTGGCCGGGGTCCAGGCACCAGCCGGCGCTCGTGGTCGCCAGCAGCGCGTCGACCTGCTCGGCCTGCTCGACGAGCGTGCCGACGTGGGGATGGATGACGGTCTGCAGCCCGAGCGCCGCGGTCAGCTCCGCGACGGCGTCGACGTGGCTGCCGAGCCGCTGCCAGCCGGCACTGTCGAGCGGCCGCTCGGGGAGCGTCCAGTCCTCCGCGCCGACGATCGCGAGCACGAACGTGTCGGCGCCGGCGGCGGCCATCGTCGTCGCGACCTGGCGGGCGCGCGCGAGCGCCGGCGCCGGGTCCTGCTCGTGCAGCACGAGCGGCACGAAGCCGCCGACGAGCGTCAGCGCGTGCGGCGCCAGCGCGGCGCGGATCGCCTCCGCGTCGAGCGGCAGCCAGTCGTCGAGCGGCCCCAGCTCGGTCGCGCCGATGCCGAGCTGCGCCATCTCTGCGAAGACCCGCTCGGGCGGCAGCATCGCGCCCCAGCCGGGCACCTCGCAGACGCCCCACGAGATCGGCGCGCCGGCGACTCTCGCCAGTCCCGCTCGTCCTTTCCCCGCTCCTCCGTCCACCATGCTCACCGCCGGATCCCTTCCGATGCGCTCTGGAATTAGAGCGCTCCAATTTCAACGCTTGCGAAGGCGGCGAGCCGTTGCCGAGCATCGCCGCCGAGCGGTGTGCGGAGCCTCCGAGACCGAATTAGAGCGCTCCAACCGCGCCTTTCACTATGCCCACATCGGGCCGGATGCGTCAAGAGCCGCCGTCGGACGGCGGGGCGGGTGGCGGGCTAGCTAGCGCGCCGGGCCGGTCGTGCGGCGGACGACGAGCGTCGGCTCGATCCGCGTCTGCACCTGCGCCGTCCGGCCGTCGATCCGCTCCAGCAGCAGCTCCAGCGCCAGCCGGCCCATCTCGTGGCGCGGCTGGTCGACGGTCGTCAGCGAGATGTACTCCAGCCCCGCCAGGAAGGTGTTGTCGAAGCCGATCAGCGAGAGGTCGCCCGGGACCTGCACGCCGGCACGCGTGAAGCCGTCGAGCAGGCCGGTCGCCTGCAGGTCGTTGGCGGCGAAGACGGCCGTCGGCAGCGTTCGCTCGCGCAGCAGCGCCGCCGCCGCCTCGACGCCCGACTGCTCGGTGAACTCGCCCGCCAGCACGCGGGCGTGGTCAGCCAGGCCGAGCGCTCTCATCGCCCGCCTGTAGCCGGAGCGGCGGCCGGAGGCGGAGGCGCCGCTGCCGCCGTCGACGTGGACGATCCGCTCGTGGCCGAGCGCGGCCAGGTGCTCGACCGCCAGCCGCGCCCCGAGCGCCTCGTCGGTCGCGACGGAGTCGATCGGCTCGCCGCGCAGGCGGCGGCTGGTGACGACCGTCGGCGCGTCCGCGACGACGTCGGCGATCTCCTTCGAGGGCATCCGCGGGGAGACGATGATGAGGCCGTCGGGGCGGTGCTCCAGCAGCGTCTCCAGCAGCGTCCGCTCGCGCCGCGGGCTGCGGCCGCTGGTCGCCAGCAGCACGCGGTAGCCGGCCTGCGAGGCGAGCGCCTCGATCCCGCCGGCGATGTCGGCGAAGAAGGGGTTGGCGAGGTCGTTCAGCATCACGCCGACCGTCTGCGTGCGGCGCGAGGCGAGCGAGCGCGCCATCGCGTTGGGCCGGTAGCCGATCGCGGCCGCTGCCGCGAGCACGCGCTCGCGCCGTCTCGCGCTCACCTTCGGGCTGTCGCGGAAGACGAGCGAGACGAGCGCGCGGGAGACGCCGGCCTCGCGCGCCACGTCGTCCATCGTCGGTTGGCGCGTCGGTTTGGCCGGCATCGCTGCGGGAACCATAGGCGCTTCCGCGACCGCACCGACGGCCGTCATTTCGCGCTGTCACAGGCCGGAACAAATTCGCACACGAGTGTGTTTGATTCTGTGATAGCTTGTCGCTCGCTGTGAGAGCGCCGGTCCCCCCGGCGGGATGGAGAGCACGTGAGAGCAGGTCGCACAACGCCCGCCGTCACGGCGGAATACTGCTGCGCGCAGAGCGCGGCGCCGCGCCAGGTGAGCGCGTCCGCGTACCACAAGAACGCACATCGGGGCCGCTGAGCACGATGGTCCCCGCTCAGCGTCGACAGGCGATCCTGCAGGCCGTCCGCGCCGGCACCGCGCACGTCTCCGAGCTTGCGCGGCAGTTCGACGTCTCCGAGATGACGGTCCGCCGCGACCTGCGCGCGCTCGCCCGCGAGAGAAAGCTCGAGCGCGTCCACGGCGGCGCCGTCGACAGCGTCCCCGAGCGGCCGTTCGAGGAGATCGCGCAGCGCGGGCAGGGCGTCAAGCAGCGCATCGGCGCCGCCGCGGCCGCGCTCGTCAGCGACGGCCAGACGGTGATGATCGACATCGGCACCACCACGCTGATGGTCGCGCGCCACCTGCGCGGCCGCGACGTCACCGTCGTCACCAGCAGCCTCGCCGTCTACGACGAGCTGCGCGCCGACCCCGACGTCGAGCTGATCCTCTCCGGCGGCCTCGTCCGCCGCAACTACCTGTCGCTGGTCGGCGTGCTGGCGGAGGACTCGATCAGACAGCTCAACGTCGACATGGCCTTCATCGGCACCAGCGGCATCGCCCCCGACCTCTCGGTCTGGGACACGACGATGGTCGAGGTCCCGATCAAGCGGGCGATGATCGCCGCCGCCGCGGAGGTCGTGCTGCTGGCCGACGCAGAGAAGTTCTCGATGAACGGCGCCGTCCGCATCTGCGGCGCCGACGCACTCCACCACATCGTCACCGACGCGGACATCCCGGCAACGAGTCGCGCGGCCATCGAAGACGCCGGAATCGAGGTAACCATCGCATGAAAGTCACGATCGTCGGCGGCGGGGGATTCCGGGTGCCCCTGGTCTACACCGCGCTGCTGGGCCTGCGCGACCGGCTCGGGATCGACGAGCTGGTCCTGCACGACGTCGAGCAGCAGCGGCTCGACCGGATCGCGCCGGTCCTCTCCGGGCTCGCGCTGGAGAAGGGCGTGCAGCTGCCGTTCCGCTCCACGACCGACCTGACCGACGCGATCCAGGGCGCCGACTTCGTGCTGTGCGCGATCCGCGTCGGCCAGCTCGAGGGCCGCGTCGTCGACGAGAGCGTCCCGCTCGGCTTCGGCGTGCTCGGCCAGGAGACGACCGGCCCCGGCGGCCTCTGCTTCGCGCTGCGGACGATCCCGGTGATGATGGAGCTGGCGAGAACGATCGCGCAGCACGCGCCGAACGCCTGGCTGATCAACTTCACCAACCCCGCCGGCATGGTCACCGAGGCCGTCCAGCAGCTGCTCGGCGACCGCGCGATCGGCATCTGCGACTCGCCCGCCGGCCTGCTGCGCCGCGTCGCCCGCGCGCTCGACCGCGAGCCGAAGGACCTCTGGTTCAACTACTTCGGCCTCAACCACCTCGGCTGGCTGCAGGGCGTGCGCGACCACCAGCGCAACCTGCTGCCGGAGCTGCTGGAGAGCGACCAGCGCCTCAGCACCTTCGAGGAGGGCCGCCTGTTCGGCGGCGACTGGCTGCGCTCGCTGGAGATGGTGCCGAACGAGTACCTCTACTACTTCTACTACGCGGCCGACACGGTCAACGCGATCCGCGAGAGCGAGGATTCGCGCGGCACCTTCCTGCTGCGTCAGCAGAGCGCCTTCTACGCCGAGGGCGAGCAGCCGCCGACGCAGGCGCTGGACCAGTGGCGGCAGACCCGCCACGATCGCGAGCGGACCTACATGGCCGAGGCCCGCAGCGCCGCCGGCGACGGGCACGACCACCTCCACGACGAGGACGACAACGGCGGCTACGAGGTCGAGGCGATGGCGGTGCTGGAGGCGATCGCGCTCAACTCGCAGTCGGTCCAGATCCTCAACACGGCCAACCGCTCGGCGCTGCCGTTCCTCGACGAGCGCGCCGTCGTCGAGGTGCCGTGCGTCGTCGGCCGCACCGGCCCGGTGCCGATCGCGGTCGGCGAGGTGCAGCCGCACGCGCGCGCGCTCGTGGAGACGATGAAGGACGTCGAGCGCACGACGATCGACGCCGCCCTCTCCGGCTCGCGCAGACAGGCGATCCGCGCGCTCGCGCTGCACCCGCTCGTCCCCTCGGTGACGACGGCGCGCGAGATATTCGACGGCTACTGCGAGCGGCTCCCGGGCCTGGCGGAGGCGTTCAGAGCGTGAGCGTCGAGCTCGTCTGCGGCGATCCCGCCTTCCTCGACCTGACCTTCGCGGGCCTCGACGGCCTGCCCGGTCCGGGCGAGGAGCGGCATGCCGACGACCTGCTGCGCACCCCCGGCGGCGGCGCGACGGTCGCGATCGGCGCCGCGCGCCTGGGGCTGAAGACGGCCCTCGCGACGCCGCTCGGCGCTGACGCCGAGGGCGACCTGCTGCGCGCCGCGCTGCGCGCCGAGGGCGTCGCCTTCAGCGAGCGCACGGTCGAGCGCACGCCGGTGACGGCGGTGCTGCCGTGGGGCGGCGAGCGGGCGATGGCGACCTTCCAGCCGGACGAGCCGCTGGAGCCCGCCGACATCGCCGCGTTCGCCCCGCAGGCGGTCGTGCTCGGCGGCACGCGGCTGCGCTGCGCCCCGCCCGGCGTCCCGCTCTACGTCACGCTCGGTGACGCCGATGCCCGTGCGCTCGCGCCCAAGGCCGCCAGCGGCGACCTGCCCGCGGCGCTCACGAGCGCCCGCGCGCTGATCGTCAACGCGCGCGAGGCGTCGCTGCTGGCCGGCGCGAGCAACCCCGTCGTCGCCGCTCGCACGCTCGCCAGAAGCATTCCCCGCGTCGTCGTGACGCTCGGCGCCGACGGCGCGCTCGCCGTCGAGGGCGAGACGCTGATCACCGCCGACGGCGTCGCCGTCGAGGCGGTCGACACGACCGGCGCGGGCGACCTCTTCACCGCGACCTACATCTGGTCGGAGCTGCGCGGGGCCGATCCCGCGCAGCGACTGCAGTGGGCCTGCCTCGCGGCGGCCCTGTCAGTGCGCGTCCCCACTGCGGTGGCCGGCGCGCAGACGTTCCCCACGCTCGCACGCGCGGGCACGAAGCGCGGGCTGGCGTTGCCGCCCGATGCGTCCACGGAGATCCTGGGAGGATCGCAATGAAGGCAGCGAGATGGCTGGGCTCACTGGCCGTCGTCGGCGTCGCGACGCTGGCGGTCGGCTGCGGCACGCCGGGCGAGAGCAGCGACAGCGGCTCCACCACCCCGGCGACGACGGCGTCGAGAGCGCCGGACGTCGCGGCCGCGGGTGACGTGACGCTGACCGTCTGGGACCAGGAGGTCCGCGGCGGCCAGGCGGCACAGATCAGAGAGCTGAACAAGCAGTTCATGGCGAAGTACCCGAACGTCAAGATCAGACGCGTCGCGAAGTCGTTCGACGACCTCAACACGACGCTGAAGCTGGCGGTCTCCGGCCCCGACGCGCCTGACGTCGTCGAGGCCAACCAGGGCCTCGGCGTGATGGGCCAGCTGGTCAGAGCGAGACTGCTGCGGCCGATGGACGACTACGCCAGAGTCTATGACTGGGAGTCGCGCTACCCGAGCCTGCTGATCGACCTCAACCGCTTCGAGCCGGACGGCACCACCTTCGGCACGGGCGAGCTGTACGGCCTCTCGCAGATGGGCGAGATCGTCGGCGTCTTCTACAACAAGAGACTCGTCAGAGAGCTGCCGAGAACGCTCGACGAGTTCGAGGCGCAGCTGGAGGAGGCCAAGAGCGCGGGCGAGGTCCCGATCCAGTTCGGCAACCTCGACAAGTGGCCTGGCATCCACGAGTACGAGACCGTGCTCGGCCAGGTCGCCGACAAACAGGAGGTGCGTGACTTCACCTTCCAGAAGGACGGCGCGAGATTCGACAGCGCCGGCTTCACCGACGGCGCCGCGAAGATCCAGGAGTGGGCCAGAAAGGGCTACTTCACGCCTGACTTCAACGGCGTCGGCTACGACCCCGCCTGGCAGCAGTTCGCGAAGGGCAGAGGCCGCTTCCTGATCGCCGGCACGTGGCTGGTCGCCGACCTCGCCAGACAGATGGGCGACGACGTCGGCTTCATGGTCATGCCGGGCAGAGAGGCCGGCGGCGAGCCGGTCGCGCTCGGCGGCGAGTCGCTGCCGTTCACGGTCACGTCGAAGTCGAAGAACCCCGACGTGGCGGCCGCCTACATCGACTTCCTGACCGACGAGAACGCCGCCAGAGTGCTGACGGAGACCGACAACCTCGCCGCGATGAAGCTGCCGACGCCGGCCGCCACCCCCGGGCTGCCGACCGAGGTCGCGGAGGCCTGGAGAGCGCTCGGCGAGGCCGACGGCCTGATCCCGTACCTCGACTACACGACGCCGACGTTCGGCGACGACCTCGGCGGCGCGATCCAGGAGATGCTCGCCGGCAAGCAGTCGCCGGAGCAGTTCACGACCGGCGTCCAGCAGAAGGTCGACGCCTCCAAGGCCGGCTGATCGATGGCGCCGCGGCTCACCAAGGTCGTCGACCGCTCGCCCGGTGAGCCGCGGCGCATCGGCTACCTCTACCTGGCGCCGGCCTTCGTGCTGTTCGCCCTGTTCGTCCTCGCCCCGCTCGGACACAGCTTCTGGCTGTCGCTGTTCGAGTGGGACGGGGTGACGGCGGGCAGATGGGTCGGCTTCGCCAACTACGGCGACGTGCTGTCCGACGAGCAGCTGCGCTCGTCGTTCGTGCACGCGCTGGTCCTGATCGTCTTCTACGCGGTCCTGCCCGTGCTGATCGGCCTGCTCTTGGCGGGCGCGGTCGCGCGCGTGCAGGTGCGCGGCTTCACCTTCTTCCGCGTCGTGCTGTTCCTGCCGCAGGTCGTCGCGATGGTCGTCGTCGCGGTGATGTGGCGGATGATCTACGACCCCGGCAACGGCCCGCTGAACGAGACGCTGCGCGCGATCGGGCTCGGCGGGCTGGCGAAGTCGTGGCTGGGCGACTTCGACGTCGCGCTGCCGGCCGTCGGCCTCGTCGGCACCTGGGTCTGGTACGGCCTCGCGATGGTGCTGCTGACGGCCGGCGTGCAGAAGATCCCGCGCTCGCTCTACGACGCCGCGCGCGTCGACGGCGCCAGCGCGATCCACGAGTTCTTCGCCGTCACGCTGCCCGCGCTGCGGGGTGAGATCGCCGTCGCGCTGACGCTGACGACGATCGCCGCGCTGCGCAACTTCGACCTCATCTACATCACGACGAAGGGCGGGCCGGGCGACTCCACTTCGGTCCCCGCCTTCCAGGTCTACGACCGCGCGTTCCTGACCGGCAAGGTCGGCTCGGCCTCGTCGATCGGGATCACGCTCGTCGCGATCATCTTCGTGATCACGTTCTGCATCAACCGCTTCGCCGACCGAGGTGCCAGATGACCAGCCGCCGCGAACAGGCGACGACGTACACGATCCTCGGCATCTTCTCGCTGATCGCGCTGCTGCCGATCGTCGGGATCGTCTTCACCGCGCTGCAGGACCCGGGCGGCGGCGCCGGCTTCGGCCACTTCGACGGGATCCACCCCGGCAACTTCGCCGACGCCTGGGACCAGGGCAACTTCGGCTCCTACCTGAAGTCGTCGGTGATCGTGGCGGCGGTCGTCGTGAGCGTCTCGTCGCTGCTCTCGATCATGGCCGGATACGCCTTCGGGCTGATGCGCTTCCGCGGCTCGGACACGCTCTTCTACGTGATCCTGCTCGGCCTGATGGTGCCGACCGAGGCGATCGTCGTCCCGCTCTACTACGACTTCCGCGACCTCAGCCTGACGAACACCTACTGGGCGCTGATCCTGCCCCAGATCGGCACCTCGGTCGCGTTCGGCACCTTCTGGATGCGGACCTTCTTCCGCGCCGTGCCGCGCTCGCTCGTGGAGGCCGCGCGGATCGACGGCGCGTCGAGCTGGCTGACGCTGTGGCGCGTGCTGCTGCCGCTCGCCAAGCCGGCCGTCCTGACGATGTGCCTGCTGCTGTTCATGTGGACCTGGAACGAGTTCCTGCTGGCGCTCGTGATGGTCAGTGACGAGGGCCTGCGGACGGCGCCGCTGGGCCTCTCCTTCTTCCAGGGCCGCAACTCCTCGGACCTGTCGCTGCTGGCGGCAGGCGCCGTGATCGTGGCGACCCCGGTCGTCGTCCTCTACGTCTTCCTCCAGCGCCACTTCATCCGGGGCATGGTCTCCGGCGCCGTCAAGGGATAGGGAAATGTCAGCTGTCAGATTCACCGACGTGCAGAAGCGCTACGACGGCGTCGTCGCCGTCAGCAGCCTCTCGCTCGACATCGCCGACGGCGAGTTCATGGTCCTCGTCGGCCCCTCCGGCTCCGGCAAGACGACCGCGCTGCGGATGCTCGCGGGGCTGGAGTCGATCAGCGCCGGCGAGGTGCGGATCGGCGACCGCGTCGTCAACCAGGTCGCGCCCGGCGAGCGCGACATCGCGATGGTCTTCCAGGACTACGCGCTCTATCCGCAGATGACGGTCTACGACAACCTCGCGTTCGGGCTCAAGCGGCGCAAGACGCCGAAGAACGAGATCGACGGGCGCGTCCGCAAGGCGGCCGCCTCGCTCGACATCGAGCGCTACCTCGAGCGCAAGCCGAGTCAGCTGTCGGGCGGCCAGGCGCAGCGCGTCGCGCTCGGCCGCGCGCTCGTGCGCGACCCGCAGGTCTTCCTGATGGACGAGCCGCTGTCGAACCTCGACGCGAAGCTGCGCACGCGCACGCGCGGCGAGATCAAGCGGCTGCAGCAGGAGGTCGGCACGACGACCGTCTACGTCACCCACGACCAGGTCGAGGCGATGACGATGGGCGACCGCATCGCGGTCATGAACGAGGGCGTGCTGGAGCAGGTCGGCACGCCCGAGGAGCTGTACGAGCATCCCGCCAACGTCTTCGTCGGCGGCTTCATCGGCTCGCCCGCGATGAGCTTCTTCACCGCCGCGGCGCAGGCCGAGGGAGACGGCACGCGGCTGCGCTGCGGCGCGATCGACGTGCTGCTGCCGGGCGTCGCCGGGCTGCCGGCGGAGGTCGTCGTCGGCGTGCGGCCGGAGTGCGCGGCGGCGACCGAGGACGGCCGCAACGGCTTCGCCGGGCCGGTCCACGGCGAGGTCGCGTGGGTCGAGGCGCTCGGCCGCGAGACGTTCGTCGGCGTGAACGTCGACGGCGCCGGCGAGGAGCCCTCGCAGGTCGTCGTCCACCACACCGGCCGCGCGACGCTGCTGCCCGGCGACCCGTTCAGCTTCGGGCTGGCGCCGCGCGGGCTGCGCTTCTTCGACGTCGACTCGGGCAAGGCGATCAGACCGTGAGCCCCGCCGAGGTCCTGCGCGCCGAGATCGCGCAGCAGCCGCAGGTCTGGCGCGACCTGCTCGCGCGTGAGGAGGAGATCGCCGCGACGGCGGCGGCGCTGACCGCGCCGCCGCCGACGCTGGTGCGGATCGCCGGCCACGGCACCTCCGACCACGCCGCGATCTACGCCAGCTACGTGCTGCGGATCGTCTGCGGCTGGACGGTCGTGCGCGACTCGATCTCGCTGCCGCTCTACTACGGCCTGCCGGCGGCGCGGCCGGGCGAGCTGGCGATCGGCATATCGCAGTCGGGCGAGACGCCCGACGTCGTCGCCTGGCTGAGAGCGGCGCGCGCCGACGGCGCGACGACGCTCGCGATCACCAACGGCGCCGACTCCTCGCTCGCCGCCGCGGCCGACCACGTGCTGGCGATCGGCGCCGGCGTCGAGCGCTCGATCGCGGCGACGAAGACCTACACCGGCACGCTCGCGCTGTTCGCGCTGCTGGCCGGCCACGTCGCCGGCCGCGGCGCCGCCGTCGCCGACGGGCTGGCCGGCGTCGCGGGCGTCGCCGAGGCGCTGCTGCCGCGGCTCGACGCACAGGTCGAGCCGGTCGCGGCGGCGCTCGCGCCGGCGCAGCGGATGTACCTGTCGGCGCGCGGCCTGGAGCTGGCGACCGCCTACGAGATCGCGCTGAAGCTGACCGAGGTCTGCTACGTCGGCGCGAAGGCGATGTCGGCGACGGCGATGGCCCACGGGCCGGTCGCCGCGCTCGACGCGACGCTGCCGGTCTGGCTCGTCGCGGCCCGCGACGGGACGCTGCCGGCGGTGCGCGAGGCGGCCGCCCGCGCACGTGCGGCCGGTGCGCCGGTCGTCGCCTCCGGCCCGGCCGCCGACGAGCTGGAGGGAGCCGACCACCTGCTGCCCGTGCCGCCGGTCCCGGACGCCTTCCTGGCGCCGCTGCTGTCGGTCCTGCCGGGCCAGTTGTTCGCGGTCGCGCTTGCGCATGCGAAGGGCCTCGATCCGGGCTCTCCGCGCCACCTGCGCAAGGTCACCTCCGCAGCCTGAGGGGCCCTCCTGAACCCCCAGCGCGAACAGCGCGGCTCACATTGCCGCGCTGTTCGTCGTTCATGGATGTTCGAATCTGTGATTTTCTGTTAGCGACGGTCTGACCCTTGTAAACAGCAGATTGAGCGCTTTTCTTGACATGTGTGAGGGTGAGTTCTAAGTTCACATCTCACTAACGTTGTGCGAAGTAGTCCGAAGCTGTGAGATGTGGTTCGGACCCGCGCGGCGTTGCAAGTCTGTCCCCGACAGGAGGAAGTGGTGTGAAGCGCCTTTGGGCTACAGCAGCGGCAGCGGTCTTGGGGGCCGCGGCCCTCACCGCGGGTACGGCGCAGGCCGCGCCCGCGCCGGTCTACAGAGCCGGGAAGGGTGTGAAGATCAACGTCATGGGGGAGTGGGCGCACCCCGACGACGACACCTCGATCATCGGGCCGTGCGGTGTCTGGCACGAGCGCTACGACACCAAGTGCGGGATCATCATGGTCACGCGCGGCGAGGGCGGCGGCAACGGCGCCGGCACCGAGATCGGTCCCGCGCTCGGCCTGCGACGCGAGAACGAGGACCGCGTCGCCCACTACCGCTCCGGCACGGTCGACATCTTCAACCTCGATCGCGTCGACTTCTTCTACAACCTCAGCGCCCCGCTGACGCAGTACTTCTGGAGACAGGACGAGACGCTGCGCCGGATCACGCGGATCATCCGCATGACGCAGCCGGACGTCTACATCGGCTTCAACCCGACGATCCAGGGCGCCGGCCACGGCAACCACCAGCAGGCCGGCCGCTACATCTGGGAGGGCATGCAGGCCGCTGCCGACCCGACGATGTTCCCCGAGCAGCTGACCGGGCCGGGCGCGCTCAGCACCTGGCAGGTCAAGAAGGTCTTCTCCGGCGGCTCGACGACCGGCACCGGCGGCAACGCGCTCGCCGCCAACTGCACCAGCGGCTTCGTCCCCGGCGCGACGAACCTCGACACCGTCAACGGCGTCTGGCTCGGCTACGACTCGCCCTACAAGTGGGCCGAGGGCAACGTCCAGGGCAAGCCCGCGGGCACGCCGAAGTCGTGGGCGCAGGTCGCCTCCGAGGGCCGCCTCGCGTACCCGACGCAGAGCCGCACGATGTTCCAGACCGTCGCCGACCCCTCCTGCTCGCGCTTCGGGCAGACGTTCGCGGCCGTCCCCTTCCAGCCGAACCTGAGAGCCGACGGCACGGCCAACAGCCTCGCCGGCCGTGACGACGCGATCCTCTACGGCGCGACCGTCCAGGATCCCGGCGGCCTGCCGCTGGGCACGACCGAGCGGTTGACCTTCTCGCGCTTCTACAACACGCCCGGCCAGGCGTTCGACGCGACGCTGCGGCTGAAGTCCGGCGGCGCGACGATCCCGGCGGGTGACGTCAGACTGACGGTCCCGTCCGGCTGGACGGTCGACGCGGCGAGCAAGACGCTGCCGGCGACCAACTCGTCCGCCGAGACCGCCGTCACCTTCACGGTCACGCCGGCCGCGGGCGCCACGCTCGGCAACGCGAAGATAAGCGCGCTCGTCAGCTCCGGCTCGGCGACCGGCTACACCGACGGCGTCGTGCAGGTCGTCTCGCCGGTCGAGGGTCGCCTCGAGCGCTGGGGCACCTGGGCCGAGTACGACCAGTGGGCGGAGAGAACCGCGCCGCTGGCGCGCCGCCTCGGCCGCTCGCTCGCGCTGCAGTCGATCGGCGTCGGCGAGACGAAGACGATCAGAGTCGCCGTCCACAACTGGTCGACCGTCGCCCAGACCGGCGACGTGAGACTGACGCTGCCGGCGAACTTCACCTCCCCGCAGGCGACCAAGTCCTACGGCTCGCTCGCCGCCGGCGCCGACACGACGGTCTCGTTCGACGTCACCAACACCGACACGAGCCTGCCGACGAGCCCGCTCGCGAGCGTCAGAATCGACACGACGTACGACCAGCCGAGCGCTGGCACCGGCGCCGAGACGATGACGCTGGCCGTCGTCCCCGTCACGACGATCCCGGAGGAGACGACCGCCCCGGTCGTCGACGGCAGATACAGCGCCGGCGAGTACACGGGCGAGAGACTCGACATCGGCCGCTACTGGGAGGGCGGCAAGAGATGCACGCCCAACGGCGTCGACTGCGGCTCCGAGACGACGGTCCCCGGCTCTGCCAGATCGAGCTGGGCGCAGGTCTCGCACAGAGGTGACGCGCTCTACTTCTGGATCCACGTGCAGGACGACTACCAGGGCTACGCCGTCACTCCGTCGGAGTGCGTCGCGCACTGGCTGGCCGACTCGGTCGAGATCCTGATCGACCCGCGCGGCACCGCCAACGAGTCGAGCTTCGACACCGCCAACACGTTCAAGCTCGGCGTCTTCCCGTACACGAGAGACCCCGAGGGCAGAAACGGCAACGGCGTCAACGGCCCCTGCTGGTCGCGTGACGCCGACAACCACCAGGGCTACTCGACCGGCCCGCTCGCGGACGCGGTCAGAGACGGCCCGAACGCGCCCGGCGTCGAGGTCAAGTCGACCGCCAGATGGATCGGCACGAACGAGACGACCGCCGACCACAGCTACGCGGGCGGCGGCTACGACCTCGAGGTCAAGATCCCGATGGCCGACCTCCCGGCCGCCGTCGATCCGCAGAAGATGGCGCTCAACATCACGCCGTACGACAACGACAACAACGCGGCCGCCGGCACCACCGCGCTGCGCCACATCGACGCCAACCAGACCCGTCTGGCGTGGTCGGCGATCAACGGCGTGCAGGCCGCTCCGTACCGCTGGGGCCACGCGAGAGTGGCGAACTACACGCCGCCGGTCGGCCGTCCGACGACTCCGTCGCTGCCGATCGTCTCCAGCTCCAACCTCGACGGCACCACCTCGCCGCAGACGATCGCGCAGTCGGCCCGGGACGGCGTCCCGATCGCCGGCCGCACGCCCGCCCCGGCGAGCAACAGCATCACGGTCAGCAACGTCAGACTGGGCGCCGACAGCGCCGAGCTCGACGTCACCTCGACCGGCTCGGGCACGGCCCGCGTCTACCTGTGGTCGGGCCTGACCGGCTCGATCCCGGTCTACACCAGCAGCTGCGCGCTGCCGAACGCGGCCTCGTCGCTGCTCGACCTCGCCAGCTACGGCCTCGACGCCTGCACCGTCACCGACGGCGGCTACCCGGTCTGGGGCAGCGACCAGAACGGGCGCGTCGTGGGAGCGCAGGAGATCGCGGTCACCGCCGGCACGCAGCACGTGACGATCCCGCTCGACGCCGCCGGCCGCGCGAAGCTCGCCGCCGACGGCACGGCGCTCGTCTCGTACCTGACGCCGGCCGACGAGGTGCAGGCGCTGGCGCTGCCGCTGGCGCAGGCGAAGCTGACGGTGACGGCGGCTGAGGTCGCCGACGCCGACGGCCCGGCCGAGGTCGAGCTGCGCGCTCGCGTCGCCGGCACGACGCCGTTCCCGGGCGCCGCGACCGGCACGGTGCAGTTCCAGCTCGACGGCGCCGACGTCGGCGCGCCGGTCAAGCTCGACGCGCAGGGTCGCGCCGAGCTGACGGTCGACGCGATCGACACGCCCCGCGGCCACACGGTCACCGCCCGCTACAGCGGCGACGGCGACTACATGGCGCGCGCGGCCAGCTACACGGCCAGAAGCGCCGACGGCGCTCCCGGCCCCGAGGGTCCGCAGGGCCAGCCCGGCCCGCAGGGTCCCGCCGGCCCGGCCGGCTCCACCGGCCCGCAGGGGCCGAAGGGCGACACCGGTCCGAAGGGCGCCAAGGGCGACAAGGTGCTCGTCACCGTCTCCTGCACGCTCGTGAAGGGCCGCACCGTGAAGTGCGTCGTGCGCGAGTCGGGCGCGACGAAGAAGAGCAGCAAGCTGAAGGCGAGCGCCCGTCTCGCCAACAGCAAGAAGCGCGTCACCCGCAGCGCACGCGGCTCGGTGACGCTGTCGTTGAAGACGGCCAAGCGCGTCACGCGCGCGCAGAAGGTCGTCGTCACCGTCAGCAAGGACGGCAAGACGGTCAGCTCGACCGTCTCGGCCAGCGGCAAGCGCACGCTGCCGATCAGCGTCCGCTAGACGGCCACGCCTGACGCGGCGGCCCCGGTCCTTGGTGACCGGGGCCGCGCGTCTTTCTGATACAAGCCTCCGAGCCATGAGCGTCTCGCGCCAGCGCCACACGATCCCCGCGCAGCGACGGCAGGAGATGCTGCGCGCCGTCCGCACCAGCCCGATGCACGTCGCCGACCTCGCCCGCAGCTTCGGCGTCTCGGAGATGACGGTCCGGCGCGACCTCGACGCGCTCGCGCGCGAGGGCTACATCGAGCGCGTCCGCGGCGGCGCCGTCCAGGTCAGCGGCGAGCAGTCGTTCGACGAGATCGTCGTCGTCCGGCTCGACGCCAAGAACCGCATCGGCGCGGCCGCCGCCGCGCTGGTCGAGGACGGCCAGACGCTGATGATCGACATCGGCACGACCACGCTGCAGGCGGCCCGTCACCTGCACGGCAGAAGGATCACGGTCGTGACGACGAGCATGGCCGTCTACGACGAGCTGGTCGGCGACGCCGACATCGAGCTGATCCTGCCCGGCGGCCTGCTGCGCCGCAACTACCGCTCGCTCGTCGGCGTGCTGGCCGAGAGCACGCTGCGCCAGCTGAGAGCCGACCTGCTGTTCCTCGGCACCAGCGGCGTCGACGCCGGCCTCGCGATCTGGGACTCGACGATGGTCGAGGTGCCGATCAAGCGGGCGATGATCGAGGCCTCCGCCGAGGTCGCCCTGCTCGCTGACGCGGAGAAGTTCTCGATGGCCGGCCTCGTCCACGTCTGCGACGCCGTCGCCGTCGACCGCATCGTCACCGACCTCCCGCTGACGGCCCCCGCCGCCTCGATCGCCGACGACACCGGCATCACCGTCACCGTCGCCTAGGACGACGAAGGGCCCGGCGGTTGCCGGGCCCTTCGAGAGACTGCTGGCGGAGCGGCTGCTCCAGAGAGGCCAGGGGCCTCCTTACATCATGCCGCCCATGCCGCCCATGTCGGGCATGCCGCCGCCCATGGCGCCGCCGTCCTTCTCCGGCACCTCGGCGACGATCGCCTCGGTCGTGAGGATGTTCTTGGCGATCGACGCGGCGTTCTGGAGCGCGGAGCGCGTCACCATCGCCGGGTCGATGACGCCGGCGGCGACGAGGTCGACGATCTCGCCGGTCGCGGCGTTGAGGCCGAAGCCCTTCTCAGCCTTGCGGACGTCGTTGACGACGACCGAGCCCTCGAGACCCGCGTTGTGCGAGATCTGACGGAGCGGCTCCTCGAGCGAGCGCAGGATGATGCGCGCGCCGGTCTTCTCGTCCTCGTCGGTGATGCCGTCGAGGTCGATCGCGTCGGCCGACTGCAGCAGCGCGACGCCGCCGCCGGGCACGATGCCCTCCTCGAGGGCGGCGCGCGTGGCCTGCAGCGCGTCCTCGACGCGGTGCTTCTTCTCCTTCATCTCCGTCTCGGTCGCCGCGCCGACCTTCACGACGGCGACGCCGCCGGAGAGCTTGGCGAGACGCTCCTGGAGCTTCTCACGGTCGAAGTCCGAGTCCGTGGTCTCGATCTCCGACTTGATCTGCTTGATGCGGCCCTTGATCGCCTCGGCGTCGCCGGCACCGTCGATGACGGTCGTGTTGTCCTTGGCGACGACGACGCGGCGGGCGCGGCCGAGCTGCGAGATCTGCGTGTTCTCGAGCTTGAGGCCGAGGTCCTCGGTGATGACCTCGCCGCCGGAGAGGATCGCGATGTCCTCGAGCATGCGCTTGCGGCGGTCGCCGAAGCCCGGCGCCTTGACCGCGACGCCCGTGAAGGTGCCGCGCAGCTTGTTGACGACGAGCGTCGCGAGCGCCTCGCCCTCGACGTCCTCGGCGATGATCAGGAGCGGCTTGCCCGACTGGATGACGGCCTCGAGGACCGGCAGCACGTCGCGGACGGAGCCGATCTTGGAGTTCGCGATGAGGATGTAGGGATCCTCGAGCACGGCCTCCATGCGGTCCTGGTCGGTGACCATGTAGGGCGAGATGTAGCCCTTGTCGAACTGCATGCCCTCGGTGAACTCGAGGTCCATGCCGAACGTCTGGCCCTCCTCGACGTTCACGACGCCGTCCTTGCCGACCTTCTCGATCGCGTCGGCGATGACCTCGCCGATCTCCTCGTCGCCGGCCGAGATCGTCGCGACGCGAGCGATCTGCTCCTTGCCGGAGATCTCCTTCGAGAGGCTGCCGATCGAGGCGACGACCTGCTCGACGGCCGTCTCGATGCCGCGCTTGAGGCCGAGCGGGTTGGCGCCGGCGGCGACGTTCTTCAGACCGGTGCGGACGATCGCCTGGGCGAGCACCGTGGCGGTGGTCGTACCATCGCCGGCGATGTCGTTGGTCGCCGTGGCGACCTCGCGGACGAGCTGCGCGCCCTGGTTCTGGAAGACGTCCTCGACCTCGATCTCACGGGCGATCGTGACGCCGTCGTTCGTGATCGTGGGAGCGCCGAACTTCTTGTCGAGCACGACGTAGCGGCCCTTCGGGCCGAGCGTGACCTTGACGGCGTTGGCGACGGCGTCGACGCCGGCCTCGAGCGCCTTGCGGGCGTCGGCGTCGTACTTCAGTTCCTTGTGAGCCATATCTGGTTCGTTATCTCCTGTTGGATCCGCGGAGCGCTGAGAGCGCTGCTACGCCGTGACCTTGGCGAGGACGTCCGACTCGCGCAGGACCAGCAGGTCCTCGCCGTCGATCTTGATCTCGGTGCCGCCGTACTTGCTGTACAGGACCTCGTCGCCCTCGGCGACGTCGAGCGGGATCCGCTTCTCCCCCTCGTCATCCCAGCGACCGTCGCCGACGGCGACGACCTTGCCCTTCTGGGGCTTCTCCTTGGCCGTGTCGGGAAGCACGAGACCGCTTGCGGTGGTCTCCTCCTCCTCGACCGCCTTCACGATCAGACGATCGCCGAGGGGCTTGAGCTTCGACATGTGATGCAACCTCCGGGGTGGGAAGAGCGTTCGCTGTGACGACTTGGCACTCACGGCATGAGAGTGCCAACTGGCGTCCACTATAGCCACCCGCGGACGGAATGGAAAGGAGGATTTGGCACTCCCAACGGGGGAGTGCCAAGAGCGATCAGTTCTGCGCGCCGCCGATGCCGTGCAGGCGGTCGCGGATCGTCGGCGGGCGCTCGATGATCTGCGAGAAGCGCACGACGGTGACCGTGTCGTCGAGCGAGACGGTGCGGTCGTAGATCTGCTCGAGGAAATGGATCATCTCCTCGGTGCGGCGGAACTCCGGGTTGTCGTGCTCGATGTCGCGCGGGCTGAGGTCGCGCACGCGCTTGACCTCGACGGCGTCGATCACGGCATGGAAGATCCGCTCGCGGGGCGAGTACTGGTAGCCGATCGTCACCAGCACGCACTCGTTCTTGTGGTACTTGTGCGACTTGTCGCCGAGGCGGATCGTGGCGGTCTTGCGCCCGTTCCGCAGCTGGTCGGCGAAGACGGCCGAGTAGAAGTTCAGGACTCGCACTGCGACACCACCCTATCGTTCCTGCGCGATCGCGGACAGCGCGCGCTCGACCATCTCGCGCTCGCCTCTGTAGCTGAGCGCTCTGGCCGCCTCCGCCAGCGGCATCCAGCGCGCTTCCTCGACCTCGTCGTCGTGGTCGTCGAGGCTGCCGCGGCGGTAGTCGAAGAGGAAGAAGCGCACCATCTTGAAGATCCGCTGGCCGTCGCGCTGGTAGAAGTAGCGCACGTCGCCGAGCTTGCTGACCAGCTCGGCGTCGACGCCGGCCTCCTCGCGCACCTCGCGCGTCGCCGCCTGCTCGGCGTTTTCGCCCGGGTCGACGTGGCCCTTCGGCAGGCCGAGCACTCTCTGGCCCTGCGCGCCGCGCCGCGTCGGCACGATCACGATCACCTCGTCGCCGCGCACGACGACGCCGCCGGCCGACAGCTCGCGGCCGTCGTTCTCAGTAGACATAGCGCTCGAGCGCCGAGGGGTCATGGACGGTGAGCTTTCCCCGGCCCTGCTCGATCACACCCGCGCGTTCGAGCACGGCGAGGAAGCGGCTGGCCGATTCGCGCGAGGAGCCGGCCAGCTTCGCTATGTCGGCCTGGGTCGCGGAGACGAGCACGTCGCGGTTGCCGGCGCCCTCGTCCTGCGCCTCCTTGACGAGCTGCATCACGACCGTCGCGACGCGGCTCTGGACGGTCTGGAACGACTGGCTGGAGATGCGCTCGTTGGCGGCGCGCAGCCGCCGCCCGAGCGAGATCACGAGCTTGACCGCGATGTCCGGGTGCTCGCGCATCAGCCGCCGCATGTCGGAGCCGAGGATCGCGATCGCCTCGACCTCGTCGAGCGTCTCGACGGTCGCCGAGCGGCGCTCGTCCTCGAACATCGCCAGCTCGCCGAAGATGTCGCCGGGACCGAAGTTGGCGAGCGTGATCGTGCGGCCGTCGGCGTGCTCGCGGATCACGCGCACGTGGCCGCGCTTGAGCACGTAGCAGGTGTCGCTGGCGTCGTTCTCGCGGAAGATCACGCGGCCCGGCTCGTAGCGGCGCGGGACGGCCACTTCCGCCACGCGCGACAGCTCCTCCGGGCCGAGCGCCTCGAACGTCGGCACCCGCGCCAGGAGCGCGACGGTGTCCTCGGTGCTCGTAGCCACCCCAGGTATGTATCAGACGCCGCCCCCTTCGCGGAGGCGGCGGCGTCGTATCTCCCGCGTTTCGGGGGGTTTCCCCTAGGCGCCGTCGAGCGCCTGCTCGCGCCGGCGGCGGCGCGAGGCGCGCGCGAGCGGCCACGCCAGCAGCGCCAGCAGCGCGACCGGCACCAGCGCCGCCGCCGCGATCACGATCACGCCGGCGGTGACGGCGAGCACGCGGCCGGCGTCGCCGAGCGCGCTGCCGGGCGTGAAGCTCGCGCCGCCTCCGCCGCTGCCGTCGTCCGCGGTCGCGCGCACGGTCAGGTCGACGCGGCTGTAGTCGACGCGGCGGTCGAGCGCGCGCTGGCTGCGCTGCAGCGCGGCGATCTGCTGCTCGACGCTGCCGAGGCGCCCCTTCAGGCGGTCGATCTCGTCCGCGTCGCTCGTCTTCGCGAGCGCGCTCAGCAGGCCTCTGCGCTCGGCCTCCGCGCCGTCCAGCTTGCGCGCGACGGAGACGTACGTCTGGTTGACGTCGAGCGTGTCGTCGGTGCGCGACAGCACCTGCGCGTCGGGCAGTCTCGACAGCTGGCCGAGCGCGGCCTGCAGTCTCGCGGCGGGGATCCGCAGCTGGAAGCGCGCCTCGCCGCCGCCCGTGCGGGTGGCGACGGTCGACTCGTCGACGATCCCGCCGGCGCGGTCGACGACGCCGAGCACGCCCTGGGCGACGTCGTCGACCTTGTCGGCCGGCGCCCCCAGCTCGACGGTCGAGGACTGCTCGACCTTGCGGCCGGCCGTCGCGTCGGCCGGGGGCGCGGCGCGGTCGGGCGCGGCGGCGCCCGCGGCGGCGTCGGCATCGGGCGCCGCCGACTCGGGCGCGGTCGCCGGCGCCTCGCCCGGAGCGGACGCGCCCGATCCGGCTGACGAGTCGAGCGCGCTCGAGCTGCCCGCGGAGGAGGCCGGCCGGTCGCCGCTGCTGTCGAGCGAGTTGAACGCCACCAGCAGCGCCAGCACGGCCGTGAGCGCGACCCCGGCGAAGGCCGGGACGAGCGGAAGGCGGCGCACGCGGGCAGGGCGGGTCGGCGCCGCCCCGCGCGCGGCGTCGCGCGCCGCCGCGCCCGCGAATCTGCGCTCCACGCGCGCGTCGAGCGCGGCCGTGAAGGACGACGACGGGCGCGGCGCCTCGGCGACCAGCAGCGTCGCCAGCTCGGCCAGCTCGGCGTCCTCGGGCGCGATCGCACCGTGCGGGTTGCCGAGCAGCGCGGCGTCGATCGCCGCCAGCTCACGCGCGGCGACGGGGTCCAGCTGCTCACGACGGCGCATGGCAGGCCTTCCTCAGCTTGGTCATCGTGCGATGCAGGAGCGTGCCGGCGTTCGACTCGCTGACGCCGATCAGCTTCGCGATCTCGGCGTTGGAGAGGCCGGCGTGGAACTTCAGCGCGACCAGCTCGCGCTCGCGCGCATCGAGCGTCTGCAGCGCGGCGCGGACGGTCGTGCGCGCGAGCGCCGCGTCGGTCGCGTCGTCGGCGACGTCGCTGCGCTCGTCGGCCGGGTCGGCGGCGAGCGTCGCGTGGCGTCTGCGCCTGCGCAGCTCGTCGAGCGCGGCGTTGCGCGCGATCCCGAACAGCCAGGCGCGCTCGTTGCCGCGCCGGCGGTCGAACGTGCGCCGACGGCGGTACGCGCGCTCGAACGCGAGGGCGGTGACGTCCTCGGCCGCCGCCGCGTCGCGCAGCAGCGTCGCGACGTACGCGTACACGTCGTCGCGACTCGCGCGGTAGAGCGCCTCGAAGCGCTCCCAAGAGCTGTCCACGGCCGTCGGCGTGGCGGTCATGGTGGCGTTCACACCGGCACTACGCGCCGGCAGCCGACTCCGTCACAAAGAAATTCGCCCCCACGTCGTCACGCGGGCGCGGCGTGGCGGCTCAGCCGGCGGCCGGGAACAACCGCGGGTCGTTGGTGATGACGCCGGTCACGCCCATCGCCACCAGCTTCGCGATCTGCTCCGCGTCGTCGACCGTCCAGACGTACAGCTCGCCGCCGGCGCGCGCGATCTCGTCGACCAGTCTCTGCGTCACCAGCCGCCAGTGGACCATCAGCGCGTCGCAGCGTCTGGCGCGCAGCGCCTCGACCGCGCGTCTCGGCAGCGCCTGGCGCATCACCAGCACCGCCCCGTAGGCGGGCAGCTTCAACAGCGCCGAGGTCGTGTAGTCGCGCTTGGCGCGCGGCACCGACCAGCCCAGCCGCAGCGCCGGCTCGTAGGCGCGGATGCGCGCGAGCGACTGCGGATAGGTGGTCGAGATCAGCGTCCGCCCGACGAGCCCGTGGGAGCGCAGCGCGTCGACGACGCGCAGCTCGTAGCCGGGGATCTTCAGGTCGACGTCCAGCTCGATCCCGTCGAAGGCGGGCCCGGCGAGGTGGGCGAGGCCGTCGCCGAGGCCGAGCACGTCGGCGCGGGCGGCGTCCTCGTAGTCGTGCGCGAGCAGCAGGCGGCCGCGCGCCGGGTCCGGTCTGCCGTCGGCGCCGAGCCCCGGCAGCACGTCGAACTCGATCATCTCGACGCCGGCCGTACGCGCGGCGTCGAAGCTCGCGAGCGTGTTGCCGGGCGCGATCAGGTCGGCGCCCTTGTGGCCGACGCGCTTGGTCTTCAGTGCTGACATCCCGGGCACCAGTAGGTCGTGCGATTGTCGTCGCCCTGGCCGCGCGCCTTGATCCGCGTGCCGCAGCGCGGGCATGGCATCCCCGTGCGTCTGTAGACGTGGCGGTCGCCGCGCTCGACGCGGCCGCCGCTCGACGGCACGGCGGCGGCGAGCATCCGCGGCCGCGCGTTCTCGACGATCGCGACCGCCTCCTCGTCGCTGACGTCGCGCACGCGCCGCCACGGGTCGATCGCGGCGCCCCAGCAGCCCTCGGCCTTCCAGATGTTGCCGATGCCGGCGACGTTGCGCTGGTCCAGCAGCGCGTCGCCGATGCCGCGCGTCTGGTCGTCGGCGCGCAGTCTGCGCAGGAACCGCTGCGGCTCCCAGTCGTCGGCGAGCAGGTCGGGGCCGAGCGCCCGCAGGCGCGCGTCGAAGCGGGTGCGCGACTCGGTCATCAGCTCCAGCAGCGGCCCGTCGAACTCGACCACCTCCTGGCCCTTGGCGCGCAGCACCAGCCAGGCGCGGCGGGGCGCGCGGCGCCAGCGCGCCCCGACGGGGTGGACGGCCCAGGCGCCGGTCATGCGCAGGTGCGAGTGGAGCGTCAGGTCGCCCTCGAAGCGCAGGAACAGGTGCTTGCCGTAGGGATCGATCGAGAGCACGCGCCGCCCGTCCAGCCGCTCGGGCCAGCGGTCGGCGGCGTGGCGCGGGTGCGGCGTGCGGATCTGCTCCGGGACCTCTCCCTCCAGGACCGGCCGGATCCGCCGCGCGGCACGCAGGATCGTGTCGCCTTCGGGCATCTCCACAGAGTACGAAGCGCCGGGCGGCGCGGGTGAACGATCTGCGAACACCCGCGCCGGGCTCAGCGGCTCAGCACCACTGGTACTCGTAGCCGCTCGTGCTCGGAGCGACGACGTCGCGGTCGCGGTAGACGATCGAGATGCTCGCCCCCCGCGCCGTGCAGGCGCTTCTGAAGAAGCTGATCGGCAGGACCGTTCTGCCGTTCGCGTCCTCGGTGTTGTCGTTGTACTCGATCTCGTACACCTGGTTGCCGTAGGCGTCGGTGTAGTCGCCGCACTCGGTCCACACCTCGCACTCCTCGGCGATCGCGAAGTCGAAGCCGATCGACGCCTTCTGCGACGCCAGCTCGACCGCGTTCTTCTGCGCGATCGCGAGGTTGGCGGTGTGGGCGCGGCTGGCCAGCAGCGTCGCGAACGCTCTGTTGTTGGCCTTCGTGATGAGGCTTCTGGAGCGGGTCCAGGAGTCGAGGTTGTCGGGCTCGACCGCCTGGAAGCCGTCGCTGGCGCATCTGTCGATCCAGGGGCCGACGATCGCCAGCAGCGAGGTGCGCTTGGCTGCGGTCGAGGTGTCGAGGATGTACTCGTCGGGCCAGTCGGGGTCGATCACATATCTGCCGTTCTTTCTGAGGAGCAGATCGGAGTGGTTTCTCGTCCACCAGGTGGCGTCGTCGGGCTGCGTCTGGAAGGCGTTGACGTAGCAGACGTTGTACTTGCCGCTGACGGGCGCGGCGAGGCGGTCGCGGTCGACGATTCTGACCGTCGACACCGGTGTGTAGGCCGCGCCGATCTGGTAGTCGAACTGGCCGTTGGCGGGCGGCAGCGTGTATGCCCCGGACGCTGACGAGCAGGCTGCGAGCAGCGCTGCGAGGACGGCGATCGCGAGCGCGATCGGATGGAGCCGGCGAGTGCGTGAACGCACGTGAATCCCCCTTCTGCCTGCCGACCCCGCCTCGAGCCGGCTGCTCTGGCGTGAATGGGCGCCGGGCTGGTTACCGGCTGGGGGCAGGCGTCGCGCCGAGGATGCCGCGTGAGATTGCGTGCGTCAAGCGGTAGTGTGCGCGAATGAGCACAAAACAGTCACTTTCGCTCATCAGAACCGCACTGAAGGTGCAGGAGACCTTCGTTCCGCGCGCCGCGGTGCCGGCGATCGACGCGCACAACCACCTCGGCAGATGGCTGTCCTCGTGGGTCGGGCGCGACGGCGACTGGTCGATCGCCGACGTGCCGGCGCTGCTGGCGCTGATGGAGATGGTCGACGTCTGCGCGATCGTCAACCTCGACGGTCGCTGGGGCGCGGAGCTGGAGGCCAACCTCGACCGCTACGACCGCGCCCATCCCGGCCGCTTCGCGACCTTCTGCCACGCGCCCTGGGAGGAGCTGGCGGCGCGCCCCGCGGCGGCCGCCTCCGACGCGCTCGTCGCCTCGCTGCGCGCCTCCCACGCCGCCGGCGCGAAGGGGCTGAAGGTCTGGAAGGACCTCGGCCTCGGCGTCAGAGACGGCGACGACCGGCTCGTGATGCCCGACGACGCGCGCCTCTTCGACCTGTTCGAGGCGGCCGGCGAGCTGGGGCTGCCGGTGCTGATCCACACCGCCGATCCCGTCGCCTTCTGGTGGCCGGTGGACGAGGCGAACGAGCGCTGGGACGAGCTCGGCGCTCATCCTGAGTGGGCGTTCGGCAGACCTGGTCTGCCCTCCTACGACGCGCTGATCGACGCGCTGGAGGCGCTCGTCGCCGCCCATCCGCGCACGACCTTCATCGGCGCGCACATGGCCTCCGCCGCCGAGGACCTCGCGCGTGTGGGGAGGATGCTCGACGACCATCCCAACCTCGTCGTCGACGTCTCCGCGCGGATCGCCGAGCTGGGCCGTCAGCCGCGCGCGACGAGACGGCTGCTGGAGCGCCACCCGACGCGCGTCCTGTTCGGCAGCGACGCCTTCCCGCCGCGGCGCGAGATGTACGAGCTGCACTGGCGCTTCGCCGAGAGCGACGACGAGCAGTTCCACTACCACTGGGATCCCGCCGAACCGTGGCCGTCGGGCCGCTGGCGGATCTCCGGCCTCGATCTGGCTCCGGAGCTGCTCGAGCCGTTCTACGCCGGCAACGCCCGCCGCGTCCTCGCAAATGCTGGGATTTGACGATTGCGAACGCATCAGATGCTTGCATTTGATCGTTTACTGAGCTATTCATTCACAAATGAGCATCACATCTGACGAGATCTCGACGCAGCCCGCCGACTGGCGGCGGGCCGTCTCGCTCGCCGAGGGAGCCGCCGAGCTGCTGCCGGCAGCCGGCGAGCGCGTCGCCGTCGTCGGCTGCGGGACGTCGCTCTTCATGGCGCAGGCGTACGCCGCGCTGCGCGAGGGCGCCGGCCTCGGCGAGACCGACGCCTTCGCCGCGTCGGAGCTGCCCGAGGCGCGCTGCTACGACGTGCTCGTCGCGATCACCCGCTCCGGCACGACCAGCGAGGTCACGCGCGTGCTGCAGCGCTCGGCTGCCGCGCGCACCGTCGCGCTGACCGCCGTCGTCGACACGCCTGTCGGCGCCGCCGCCGGCGCCGTCATCGACCTCGGCTTCGCCGACGAGCGGTCGGTCGTGCAGACCCGCTTCGCGACGACCGCGCTGGCGCTGCTGCGCGCGCAGGTCGAGCCCGAGGCGGTGCTCGCCGCCGCCGACGACGCGCAGCGTGCGCTGGAGCTGCCGCTGCCGCTCGATCCCGGCGCCGTCGAGCAGTGGTCGTTCCTCGGCCTCGGCTGGACCGTCGGCCTCGCGCACGAGGCGGCGCTGAAGCTGCGCGAGGCGGCGCAGGCGTGGGCCGAGTCCTACAACGCCTTCGAATACCGGCACGGGCCGATCAGCGTCGCTGCGCCCGGCCGGGTCGTCTGGTCGATGTCCGCGCTCGACGCGGCCATCGTCGAGCAGATCGGCTCCACCGGTGCCAACCTGGTGGTGCCGGAGCTGGACCCGATGGCATCGCTCGTGCTGGCACAGCGGGCGATGCTGGGGATCGCGGAAGCACGGGGCCTCAACCCCGACACGCCGCGGAACCTGACGCGATCGGTGGTCCTCAGCGAGGAGGAGCTCGAGGTCCTGACGTGAGGTACCCGGGTGCGGCCCCTGACGGCCCGGTCATGTCGAGCGGAGAAGAGAGAGGCTGAGTGCAAGTGCGGACACGGAACAGAGCACGCATCGCGGTGATGGCGCTGCTGGCGGCGGTGGTGGCGCTGGTCGTCGCCGGCTGCGGCAGCTCCGACGACGGCGGCGGCAGCGGCGGGGGCGGCGACGGCGGCGGCCCGGTCGAGATCACCTTCTGGCACGGTCAGAACCAGACCGCCAAGCAGACGATCGAGGCGCTCGTGAAGAGATTCAACGCGACGCACAGAGACGTCGTCGTGAAGGCGGAGGTCGGCGCCCCGTCCGACAACCTCTACCAGAAGATGACGGCCGCGCTGGCCGGCGGCAAGTACCCCGACGTCGTCTACCAGTTCGGTCCCAACGTCGCCTCGCTGGCGCGCAGCCCGAAGGCGCTCGACCTGACCGACGCGGTCAGAGACGCCAGCTGGAACTGGGATGACTTCTACCCGCCCGCGCGTGAGGCGGTCACCGTCGACGGCAAGATCCGCGCCGTCCCGGCCGTGATCGACTCGATGGCGGTCGTCTACAACAGAAGACTGTTCAGAGCGGCCGGCATCGCCGAGCCCAGAGCGGGCTGGACGTGGGACGACTACCGCGAGATCGCGCAGAGACTGACCGACAGCGGCAAGGGCCAGTTCGGCACCGGCTGGCCGGCCGTCGGCGACGAGGACACCGTCTGGCGCCTGTGGCCGATGATCTGGCAGCTCGGCGGCGACGTCACCGCCGAGGACAACACGAAGGCCGGCTTCTCCGGCGAGTCGGGCCTGAGAGCGTTCACGACGATCAACGACATGGCCGTCGCCGACAAGTCGGTCTACCTCGACAAGACCGCGGGCAGCGAGAAGATGTACGCGCTGTTCAACAACAACCGCATGGGCATGGTCCCGACCGGCCCGTGGCAGCTGCCCGTGATCGAGCAGGCGAGAGTCGACTACGGCGTCGTGCCGATGCCGAGCTTCTCCGACAGACCGACGACGATCTCCGGTCCCGACACCTGGATGCTGTTCGACAACGGCGACGCCCGCGCGAGAGCCGCGCAGGAGTTCGTCCAGTGGCTGACGCAGCCCGAGCAGGACGCCGAGTGGGACGTCAACGCCGGCTCGCTGCCGCTGCGCAGAAGCACCGCCGAGCAGCCGATATGGAGAAGACTGGCGCAGTCGCGCGTCGGGCTGGACACGTTCGTCGCGGCGCTGGAGGATGCACGTGTGCGGCCGGTGATCCAGGCCTACCCGAAGCTCTCCGAGGCGACCGGCAGCGGCATCGTCGCGGTCCTGCTCGGGACCAAGGATCCGCAGGCCGCGCTCGACGAGGCGGTCAGCGGCGCGGACGAGGCGCTCGCCGGCGACTGACCGTGTCGACGGTCTTCGCACAAGGACCCCGGGGCGACGAGGCACGCCGCGACAGCGGCGTGCCGCCCCACCGCCGGCTGGTCGAGCGCGTCTTCGGCGAGACGCCCTCGGCCTGGCTGTACCTGCTGCCGGCGGTCGTGATCATCGTCGGGCTGGCGATCGTGCCGGTCTTCTGGTCGCTGCTGCTGTCGTTCCAGGACAAGGACCCGATCGCCGAGACGACCTCGTGGGCCGGGTTCGACAACTACAGAGAGCTGTTCCACGACGAGAAGTTCCGCGGCGCGGTCGAGCACACGATCACGTACACCGCGCTGTTCGTGCCGCTGTCGATCCTCGGCGGGCTCGGGCTGGCGCTGCTGCTGAACAAGCGCGTCCGCTTCATCGGCGTCTACCGCACGCTCGCGTTCGTGCCGGTGATCGTCTCCGCGACCGTCCAGGGCGTGCTCTTCTCGGTCATCTTCGACGACCAGGTCGGCGTCGCCAACGGCCTGCTCGACAAGGTCGGGATCGCGCCGCAGCCGTTCTTCTCCGACGGCAGACAGGCGCTGCTGCTGCTCGTGCTCGCGGGCCTCTGGGCCGGCACCAGCTGCATCAGCTTCTGCGCCGTGATCTTCCTCGCCGCGCTGCAGGACATCCCCAGAGAGCTGACCGAGGCGGCGTCGATCGACGGCGCGCGCGCGTGGGGGACGTTCAAGGCGGTGACGGCGCCGGCGCTGGCGCCGGTGACGATCTTCCTGCTGCTGTGGCAGACGGTCCAGGGGATCCAGCTGTTCGACCTCGTCTACGGCTCGACCGCCGGCGGCCCCGGCGACGCGACCGTCGTGGTCGTCTACTTCATCTACCGCTCGATCCGCGAGTCGGCCTACGGCACCGGCGCGGCCGCGTCGTACATCGTCGTCGCCGGCCTGGCGGCCATCGGCCTCGCCTTCTGGCTCGGCAGATTCGCCGTCTCGCGGCGCGGCAGGGGGGCGACGGCATGAGCGCGGTCGCCTCGCGCCGCCGCGGCCGCGAGCAGCTCGACTCGCCGGCCCGCCCGGTCGCCGCCGGGCCGGTCAAGAAGGGCTGGCGCTGGCTGCCGTTCGACCCCTGGCACCTGGCGCTGGCGCCGGCGACGCTGCTGCTGGCGGCGCCGCTGCTGTGGATGCTGCTGGCCTCGTTCATGAGCGCCCAGCAGCTGTACAAGTTCCCGCCGACGATCATCCCCGGCTCGCTCCACCTCGACGGCTATCGCTTCCTGTTCGAGGACACCGAGATCTCGACCTGGTTCCTCAACTCGCTGATCGTCTCGTCGGTCTGCGTCGTCGCGAACGTGCTGTTCTGCTCGATGGCCGGCTACGCGTTCGCGCGGATGAGATTCCGCGGCTCCGGCATCACGCTCGGGATCATGCTCGCGACGATGGTGATCCCGTTCCAGCTGACGCTGATCCCGACCTTCATCATCTTCGAGCACCTCGGCATGATCGACACGCTGTGGTCGCTGATCGTGCCGTCGCTGGTGACGCCGTTCGGCGTCTTCCTGCTGCGGCAGTTCTTCCTGTCGCTGCCGCCGGAGCTGGAGGAGGCGGCCTACATGGACGGCTGCTCGCGCTGGAAGATCCTCTGGACGATCGTGCTGCCGCTGGCGCGGCCTGCGCTGGCGACGGTCGCCGTCGTCACCTTCCTGCTGACCTGGAACGACGTCTCGTGGCCGGCGATCGCGATCTCCAGCGAGGCGCACAACACGCTCCCGCTCGGCGTCGCGTCGTTCAGAAGCCGCTCGGAGCAGAACCCGTCGGCGATCATGGCCGCGAACGTGATCGCGACGCTGCCGGTGCTGCTCGCGTTCCTCGCGGCGCAGAAGACGTTCGTGCGCTCGATCGCCTCGGGCGCGGTGAAGGGGTAGTCATGACGTGCACGTGCACTGAAAGCGGAGTGAACTGATGGGTGCCATCCACCTCAACGGCGTCTCGAAGGTCTACGAGGGCGGCGTGGTCGCCGTCGACGACGTCTCGCTGGAGGTCCGCGACGGCGAGTTCATGGTGCTCGTCGGCCCCTCCGGCTGCGGCAAGTCGACGCTGCTGCGGATGATCGCCGGGCTCGAGCGCGTCTCCGGCGGCCAGGTCGTGATCGGCGACACCGACGTCACGCACGTCGCCCCGCCCGACCGCGACATCGCGATGGTCTTCCAGAACTACGCGCTCTACCCGCACAAGACGGTGCGCGAGAACCTTGCCTTCGGGCTCAAGCAGCGCAAGGCGCCGAAGGCGCTGATCGAGGAGCGCGTCGCCGACGCGGCGCGGATGCTGGGGCTGGAGGAGATGCTGCAGCGCAAGCCGTCGCAGCTCTCCGGCGGCCAGCGCCAGCGCGTCGCGATCGGCCGCGCGATGGTGCGCGAGCCGAGCGCCTTCCTGCTCGACGAGCCGCTCTCCAACCTCGACGCGAAGCTGCGCACGACGATGCGCGGCGAGCTGGCGCGGCTGCACGAGCGGCTCGGCATCACGACCGTCTACGTGACCCACGACCAGGTCGAGGCGATGACGCTCGGCACGCGCGTCGCGGTCCTGCGCGGGGGCGTCGTGCAGCAGTGCGCCTCGCCGCAGGAGCTGTACCGGCGGCCGCGCAACCTGTTCGTCGCGGCCTTCATCGGCTCGCCGGCGATGAACCTGGTCGAGGCGCGGATCGAGGGCGGCTGCGTCCGCTTCGCCGGGCTCGCGATCCCGCTCGCCGACGGCTCGCCGCTGCGCGGCGCCGCGCGCGACGTGATCCTCGGCGTGCGCCCGGCGGCCTTCACCGCAGACGGTCCGCGCGCCGACGAGGCGCTGCCGCGGATCGAGGTCGTGCCCGACCTCGTCGAGCACCTCGGCGACGAGGTCCACGTCAGCTTCGGCCTCGACGCGACGCCGGTCCAGGGCGACGCCGTGCTGGCGGCGGAGGAGGACGTCCACGCCACGCGCCTGCTGGTCGAGGACGCGCCCCGCGCCCGCTTCGTCGCGGTGCTCGACGGCCGCACCGCGCCGGTCGCCAAGCAGCCGATGTCGCTGCGCGTCGACAACGAGCAGCTGTACTTCTTCGACCCCGCCAGCGGCGAGGCGCTCGGGCTCGCCGCCGAGCCGAGCGAGCAGCCGGCCGCTGCCTAGACGGTCTCGACGCTGACGCCGGCGGCCGCGATCGCGCGCAGCTCGTCGGCGTCGGCCTCTCTCGTCGTGATCAGCACGTCGACTCTGGCGAGGTCGTGGATCCGCGCGAGCGCGGTCGCTCCGACCTTCGAGCCGTCGGCGACGACGATCACGCGCGAGGCGCGGTCGATCAGCATCCGGTTGGTGCGCGCCTCGACCTCGCGGTGGGTCGTGAGGCCGGCGCCCGAGCTGATGCCGTCGACGCCGACGAACGCCAGCTCGACGTTGAGCTGCGCGAGCGTGTCGTCGGCGAGCGGGCCGACCAGCTCGTAGGAGGCCGCGCGCGCGACGCCGCCGCTGACGATCAGGCGGATGTTCGGCCGCACCGCCAGCTCGGCGGCGATGTTGATCGCGTTCGTGACGACCGTCAGCTCCTGCAGCTGCACGAGCATGCGGCCGACCTCGGTCGTCGTCGTGCCGCCGGTCAGCGCGACCGTCGCGTTGTCGCTGACGTGCGCGACCGCCGCGCGGGCGATCCGCAGCTTCTGCTCGCGGTTGAGCGAGCCGCGGTAGCGCAGCGGCAGCTCGTAGAGGCCGTTGATCGCGACCGCACCGCCGTGCGTGCGCTCCAGCAGCCGCTGCTCGTGCAGCGTCTGCAGGTCGCGGCGGACGGTCGCGGGCGAGACGCCGAGCGCCTCGACGAGGTCTTCGACGTCGACGCTGCCGCGCTCGGCGAGATGCTCGAGGATGCCGCCGAGGCGTTCTGCGCGATTCATGCTGGAACGAAGCCTAACGTCGGGGGTGGTCAGGAGAGGCGTTGCACCGCGGCCTGCGCGGCGAGCGTGCGGGCGCGGCGCGGGTCGAGCCGGCCGGCGCCGGCGCGCTCGGCGTTCGCGGTCGCCGCGCCGAGCGCCA
Organism: Conexibacter sp. CPCC 205762; assembly: GCF_030646155.1. Taxonomy (GTDB): domain Bacteria; phylum Actinomycetota; class Thermoleophilia; order Solirubrobacterales; family Solirubrobacteraceae; genus Conexibacter. The sequence continues at coordinate 23,670 of NZ_JAUTDN010000004.1, read as the reverse complement.
GCGGCAGAGCCGCCTGCCAGCGCTCGGAGGCGTCGACGAGCGCGTCCGCGCCGCCGTCGAGCGCGACCAGCAGGCCGCCGAGGAAGGAGTCGCCGGAGCCGTTGGGGAACGGGCCGCGGACGTCGAGCGAGCCGCGGAAGAGGCGGCCGTCGGGGGCGATCAGGTAGGCGCCGTCCTCGCCGGCCGTGACGACCGTCGCGGGCGCGTCGAGGCCGAGCGCGTCGCGTCTGGCGGTCAGTCTCTCGTGCAGCGCCTGCACCGCCGCACGCGGCTCCTCGTGGCCGGTCAGGTCGCGCGCCTCGACGGCGTTGACCTTGACGAGGTCGGGCGCCGCGCCGAGCGCCGCCGACAGCGCCGCGCCGGCCTGGTCGACGGCGACGCGCGCGCCGGTCGAGCGGGCGCGCTCGACCAGGTCGGCGCTCGCGCGGGCCGGGATCCCCTGCGGCAGCGAGCCCGAGATCGACGCCCAGCTGGCGCCGGAGAGCGCGCTGACGCGCTCGGCGAAGCGCTCCCACGCGGCCGGGTCGGTCGACTCGCCGCGCTCGTAGAACTCGGTCGGGCGGCCCGACTCGGGGTCGGCGGCGGAGAGCGAGCTGCGCGTCTCGCCGGTCGTCCAGACGACGTCGGCGCGGATCGCGTTGTCGAGCAGCTCGTCGGCGATCCAGCGGCCGGCGTGGCCGGCCAGCAGCGCGATCGCGCGCACGTCGCCGCCGAGGGACGACGCTGCGCGGGCGACGTTCAGCCCCTTGCCGCCGGCGACCTTCACCAGCTCCGAGGGGCGGTGGATCGCGCCGACGCGGACCTGGTCGGCGACCAGGAAGAAGCGGTCGATCGAGGGATTGGGAGCGAGCGCGGCGATCATCTGAGCAGTTCCTTCGCGAGCGTGGCGGCTTCGTCGAGCGTCGCCTGGGCTGCGGTGCCGCCGGCGGCGCGGGTGGAGAGCGTGCCGGCCGCACAGGCGAAGGCGAGCGCATCGCGCAGCGGACGACCGTCGACCAGCGCGCGGACGATACCGGCGTCGAAGCTGTCACCGGCTCCGACCGCGTCCGCGAAGGCGGCGATCCCGCTCGGAACCGCGATCTCGGCGCGGTCGCCGTGCTCGTCGCCGGGGAACGGAAGGCGCGCCCCGCCGAGCGCGAACGCGCCCTGCGCGCCCTGCTTGACGGCGACGAGCGCGCCGCCGGCGGCCAGCTCGGCGGCGGCCGCGGCGAGCGCTGCGCCGGCGTCGTCGCCGGCCGTGGTCGCGTCGCGGCCGGTCAGCCGCAGCGCCTCGGTCGCGTTCGGCAGCAGCGCGTCGGCGCTGGTGAGCCAGGCGGGCAGCTCGAAGCGCTCGTCCGGGTCGAAGTTGGTGTCGACGGAGACGGTCGCCTTGGCCGCGTGCGCGGCGTCGACGATCGCGCCGCCGTCGCGCGCGAGCGCGGGCAGCAGGTAGACGGCGGCGAGGTGGACGTGGCGCGGACGGCGGCGCTCGATCGCGGCCGTCGCGTCGGCGGCGGTCAGCGCGACCATCGCGCCGCGCTCGGTGTAGATCGCGCGGTCGTCGCCCGCGAGCAGGTGGATCGAGAGGCCGGTGCGGCTGCCGGCGACGGTCGTCAGCTCCGTCGTCTCGACGCCGTGCTCGACCAGCATCCGCCGTGCGGCGACGCCGAAGTCGTCGTCGCCGATCGTCGCGCAGAGCGCGGTGCGCAGGCCGATCCGCGCCATCCCGGCGGCCGCGATGCCGGCCGAGCCGCCGAGCACGAGGCGCATCTCGGCGTCGCGCTCGGCCTGGCCCCAGCGCGGCGCGAGGTCCGCGCCGCTGACGAGCAGGTCGGGGTTGAGGTCCCCGACCACGAGCACGTCGAGCTGCTCGGTCAAGCGCGCAGACCCTCCGGCAGCAGATCGCCGTGGGCCGCGATCAGCTCGTCGACGAGCGCGGCGGTCTGGTCGAGGTTGAGCGTCCCCGCGGTCGCCGGGTCGAGCATCGCGGCGTGCAGGACGTGGTCGCGGCGGCCCTCCAGCGCGGCGCGGACGGTCATGTCGGCGACGTTGAGGAAGCTGCGGTTGAGCGCGGCGAGGTGCGACGGGTAGTCGTGCACGGGTGTCGGCCGCACGCCGGTTCTGTCGACCAGGCAGGGGACCTCGACCGCCGAGCGCGCCGGCAGGTCGCCGAGCAGGCCGTTGTTCTGCACCGTGCCGTAGATCACCTGCGGCTTGCCCGTCACCATCGCGTGGACGATCAGCGAGGCGTACTCGAGGCTGCGCTCGAGCGGGAACTGCGCGCCCTCGGCGAGGCCCTTCTTGATCTGCTCGTACTCGGCGAGGTTCTCCTCGCTGCGCTCGATGTAGTCGCCGACCTTGAGGCGGAAGCGGTCGACCAGCTCGTCGTCGCGCAGGAACCACGGCAGGTACTCGGCGCTGTGCTCGCTCGACTCGGTCGGGAAGTAGCCGAGCCGCGTGAACAGCTCCATCCGCACGCGCCGCTGCAGGTCGGGGTCGGCGGCGAGCTTCGCGCGCAGGCGCGGGTAGAGGTCCTCGCCGTCCTGCTCGAAGCGGAGGATGAACGCCTGGTGGTTGACGCCGGCGCCGAGGAAGGTGACGTCCTCGAACGGCACGCCGATCAGTCTCGCCAGCTCCAGCGTGGTGTGCTGGACCGAGTGGCAGAGGCCGACGACCTGCTTGTGCGGCGAGCCCTCCGCGTACGCCTGGCAGAGGATCGACATCGGGTTGGTGTAGTTCAGCAGCCACGCGTTCGGCGCGAGCTCGGCGAGGTCCTCGCCGATCCCGAGCATCACCGGGATCGTCCGCAGCGCGCGGAAGATGCCGCCGATCCCGAGCGTGTCGCCGATCGTCTGGCGGAGGCCGTATCTGGCCGGGATCTCGAAGTCGAGCAGCGTCGAGGCGTGCATGCCGACCTGGACCATGTTGATCGCGAAGTCGGCGCCGTCGAGCGCCTCGCGGCGGTCGCTGTGGGTCGTGATCGTCGCCTTGCCGCCGAGCTGGGCGTCTGTCCAGCGCGCCATCGCCGCCGCCGTCTCCAACCGCTCCGCGTTGATGTCGTAGAGCGCGATGTGGGTGTCGGCCAGCTCCTCGAAGGCGAGCAGGTCGCCGAGCAGCTCCCGCGTGAAGACGACGCTCCCGGCGCCGATGAACGTGATCTTGACCATGGCGGACAGCCTACACTGCGCAATCCTGATCGGCTAGGGTTCAAAACGAGCAAGATCAATCGTTCTGAGCGACCGGCGCTGCTCACGCGCCGTCTCCACGAAGGGAACCCATGGCGATCGACTCTCCCCTCTTCCTGCTCGCCTTCGACCACCGCTCCGGTCTCGTGCGCGGGCTGCTGCCGGGGCAGGAGACGCGCGCAGGCGAGCTGCTGCCGGATGCCAAGCAGGTGATCTACGAGGGCGCCGTCGCCGGGCTCGCGCGCTCGGCGGGCGGTGCGGCGGACGCTGGTGCGGGCGATGCGGTCGCGTCCGCTGCGCGCGGCGTCGCGGGCGTGCTCGTCGACGAGCAGTACGGCGGCGGCGTCGTGCCGCGCGCGAAGGCGGCCGGCCTCGCGACCGCGGTCGCGATCGAGGCGAGCGGCCAGGACGAGTTCGAGCTGGAGTACGGCGACGACGCCGCGGCCCACATCGCGGCGCTCGCGCCGACCTACGCGAAGGTGCTCGTGCGCTGCAACCCCGGCGGTGACGCGACCGCCAACGCGCGCCAGTGCGAGACGCTCGCCGCCGTCTCGGAGCTGGTCGCCGCCGGGCCCTCCGACCTCCTCTTCGAGCTGCTCGTGCCGCCGACGACCGCGCAGCTCGACAGTGTCAACGGCGATCGGGACCGCTACGACGCGGAGCTGCGCACGGAGCTGACGATCGCGACGATTGACGCCTTCCAGCGCGCCGGCGTGCAGGCGCCGCTGTGGAAGCTGGAGGGCTTCGAGACGGTCGCCGAGGCCGAGGCGGTCTCTGCCCAGGCCGGCGTCCCCTGCATCGTGCTCGGCCGCAACGCCCCGCAGCCGCGTGTCGAGCACTGGCTCGCGGTCGCCGCCGCCGCGCGCGGCTGGGAGGGCTTCGCGATCGGCCGCTCGATCTGGTGGAGAGCGATCGGCGCCCTGATCCACGACGGCCTCCCGCGCGACCAGGCGGTCACCGAGATCGCCGACGGCTACGCCCAGGCGATCGACGTCTACCTGGCGGCGGAGGCGAGCGCCGCCGCAGCCTGAGCCCACGGCGCTGCCGTTGGAGCCCCGCGGCCGGGTGTCCGAACCAGCCCCGGTCGATTGCTGTCGTCCATCGACAGCGATCGACCGGGGCTCACGCCGTCAGCGTGAGCCGCCTCGGGCCGGCGCTGAAGCCGACCTCGGCCAGCATCGCCTCCCAGCGGGTGCCCATCACCGACTCGCCGTTGACCTTCTCCAGCGCGATCCGTCTGATGCGGCCGGCGCGGGTGTGGTCGGCGAGCGCCAGCAGCGCGGCCATCACGCGCGCGTCGTCGTCCGCGGACAGCACCTGCAGCGCCTTGCCGCCTCTCTCCAGGTAGACGACCGGCTCGGCGCCGGCGATCACGACCGTCGCCCCAGGCACGCGCGCGGGCCGGCGGGTCTCGCCGTCGCGCTTGGGCCACGGCAGCGCGGCCCCGAACGGCTGCGCCGGGTCGGTCGCCGCCAGCACGATCGGCGCGGACTCCTCCGGCGCTCTCTGTGCGCGCAGCCGCTCGACCGCGCCCGGCAGCGCGAACTGCGCTCCGCCGAGCCCCTCGACGAAGTAGCCGCGGCGCGCGACGCCGAGCGTCTCCAGCTGCGACAGCTCCGGGTAGAGCGCCGAGAAGCCGCCCGGCACGCCCTCGGCCAGCACCAGCTCGCGCGTCACGATCCCGTAGCGCTCCAGCAGCAGCTCGCCGAGCGCGCGCCGCTTCGCGCTCGGGTCGCTCGGCACGCCCGGCGCGGGGCGGAACAGCGGCTCCGTCAGCGACCAGCGTCCCTGCAGCTCAGCCCGGCCGGCGCCGCGTCGTGACGAGAACCGCCCCGGCCGGCCGGCGCGCGCGGCGGCGCGTCGCTGCGCTCTCACCAGCGTCATCCGCGGCGCGCGCAGCGGTGAGAAGGCGTCGTTGGTGACCTCGCCGGCCCAGGCGAGGTCCCACAGCGCCTCCTGGATCTGCTCGGGCGAGACCGACAGGTCGACCAGCAGGTCGGTGAAGAAGCACGAGCCCTGCGCCAGCCGCTCGCGCACCGCGAGATGCTCGGGCAGGTCGAGCGGCGGCGCTCTGCCGGGGATCGGCGGCGGGCCGATCAGCGCCGCGTCGTCGCGGAAGTAGAGCGCGACCTTGCCGTTGGTGCGGCCGAGCGCGCCGGCGCCGACCCAGACCAGCTCGCCGCTCGCGCACAGCTGGTCGATCCAGGTCGTCGAGTAGGCGCCGACGCGCCGCGGCAGCACCTCGTTCTCCCACGCCGACGGCGTCAGCGCAAGCCCCTGCAGCGGCACGAGCTGCTCGCGCAGGCGATCGATGCCGGCACCGCCCGGCGGATGCTTGTCGACGCCCTGCCACGACGGCAGGAAGGTCGCGAAGGCGCGCTGGTCGGCCGGCTCGATCTCTCTGCGCAGCACCGCGAGCGACGCCCGCCGCAGCCGCCGCAGCACGTCAGAGTCGCACCACTCGCGCGTGCCGCTGATCCCGCCCGGCCGCAGCTCGCCGCGGACGATCTCGCCGTCGCGCTCCAGCGCTCTCAGCGCCGGCGTCGGATCGAGCCCGAACCGCGCGCGTGGCTCGTCGGTCGTGAACGGGCCGTGCGTCTGCGCGTAGCGGCGCAGCAGCTTCAGCAGCGCGTCCGGCACGTTCGCGACGAACGCCTCCGGCAGCCCGCCCGGCGGGACGACGCCGAGCGCGTCGCGGTACAGGCCGGCGTCGGCGGCGTCGATCCAGCGCGGCTCGCCGCCGACGCGCACCCGCACCGCACGGCGCTCCCGCTCCAGCTCCGCCAGCCAGGCCTCCGCGGCCGCCGCCGCGTCGCGCCCGTCGTCGCGCGCACCCGCGCCGCTCGTGTCGCGACCGTTCGGCGCGACCCGCTGCGCCGCCTCCGCCGCCGTCAGGTCGCCGACGCGTCGCAGCACGTCGTGCAGCTCGTCCTTCGTCGTCGCGCGCGTCCGCTCGGAACGCTGCTGCAGGTCGTCCTCGACCTGGTCGAGCGCGTCGGCGTCGATCAGGTCGCGCAGCTCCTCCTGGCCGAGCAGCTCGCGCAGCAGGTCGCGGTCGAGCGAGAGCGCGGCGGCGCGCCGCTCGGCGTTGGGCGTGTCGCCCTCGTACATGTACGTCGCGACGTAGTCGAACAGCAGCGAGGAGGCGAACGGCGAGGCGGTCTGCGTCTCGACCTCGACCAGGCTCAGCTCGCGCCGCTGCAGCTGCGTCAGCAGCTCGCGCAGGCCCGGCAGGTCGAGCACGTCGCGCAGGCACTCGCGGTAGGTCTCGAGGATGATCGGAAACTCGCCGTAGCGCTTGGCGACCTCCAGCAGGTTCTGCGACTTCAGCCGCTGCTGCCACAGCGGCGTGCGCTTGCCCGGGTACGCCCGCGGGATCAGCAGCGCGCGGCCGGCGTTCTCGCGGAAGCGCGCGCCGAACAGCGCGCTCGACGACAGCTCCGCGACGACCGCGTCCTCCAACGCGTCCGGCTCGATCAGCGCGAACTCCGCGCCGGGCGGCTCGTCGGCGTCGGGCAGGTGGACGATGATCCCGTCGTCGGACCAGATCGCGTCGGCCTCCAGACCCAGCTCGTCGCGGATCTTCGCGCTCAGCGCCAGTCCCCAGGCGGCGTGGATGCGGCCGCCGTAGGGGGAGAGGATGCACAGCCGCCAGTCGCCGATCTCGTCGCGGAAGCGCTCGACGACGATCGTGCGATCGGACGGGATCACGCGCGTCGCCTCCTGCTGCTCGCGCAGGAAGTCGAGCAGGTTGCGCGCCGCTCTCGGGTCGAGGTCGTGGCTGGCCGCCAGTCTCTCGGCCGACTGCTCGACGGCCCAGCGGCTGAAGGCGCCGATCGCCTCGCCCAGCTCCTTCGGCCGCCCGATCCCGTCGCCCTTCCAGAACGGGACCGCACCCGGCACGCCCGGTGCCGGCGTCACGATCACGCGGTCGCGGCCGATCTCCTCGATCCGCCAGCTCGACGCGCCCAGCAGGAAGACCTGGCCCGGCCGCGCCTCGTAGACCATCTCCTCGTCCAGCTCGCCGACGCGGCGGCCGTCCGGCAGCGTGACCATGTAGAGGCCGCGGTCGGGGATCGTTCCGGCGTTCGTGACGGCGAGCTGGCGGGCGCCTCTGCGCGGCCGCACGACGCCGGCGATGCGGTCCCAGACGATCCGCGGCCGCAGCTCCGCGAACTCGCTCGACGGGTAGCGGCCGTCGAGCATGTCGAGCACGTTCTCCAGCTGCTGGCGGCCCAGCTCGCCGTAGGAGTGGGTGCGCGTGACGCGCGCGTACAGCTCGTCGACGTTCAGCTCCTCCTCGGCGGCCGCCATCGCGACGACCTGCTGCGCGAGCACGTCGAGCGGGTTGCGCGGCACGACCGTCGGCTCGATCGCGCCCTCGCGCATCCGCTGCGCGACGACCGCGCATTCGAGCAGGTCGGCGCGGAACTTCGGGAAGATGCGGCCCTTGCTGGTGTCGCCGACGTTGTGGCCGGCGCGGCCGATCCGCTGCAGGCCGGCCGCGACCGACTTCGGCGACTCGACTTGCAGCACGAGGTCGACGGCGCCCATGTCGATCCCCAGCTCCAGCGAGGAGGTCGCGACGATGCAGGGGATCGCGCCGGCCTTCAGCTGCTCCTCGACGACCAGCCGCTCCTCGCGCGCGAGCGAGCCGTGGTGCGCCCGCGCTATCTCCAGCACGGCCCGGCGCGCGTCCTCACCCTCGGCGTCCTCGCCCTCCGGCGGCTCGTTCGCCAGCTCGTTCAGCCGCAGCGCCAGCCGCTCGGCCGAGCGGCGGTTGTTGACGAAGATGATCGTCGAGCGGTGCTCCTGGACCAGCCGCAGCAGCTCCGGGTAGATCGCCGGCCAGATCGAGCGCCGCGTCGCCTCCCCGCCGGCGACCGGGTCGAGCGGGTCGACGTCGGGCGTCTGCTCCGGCTCGACCATCGATTCGACGGGGACGTGGATCTGCAGGTCCAGCGGCTTGCGCACGCCGGTGTCGACGATCCGGCATCTGCGCCGCGGGCCGACCATGAAGCGGCCGACCTCCTCCAGCGGGTTCTGCGTCGCCGACAGCCCGATCCGCTGCACCCCCGCGCGGCCCTCCGCCTCCCCGACGAGCGCGTCGAGCCGCTCCAGCGTCAGCGCCATGTGCGCTCCCCGCTTGGTCCCGGCGACGGCGTGGATCTCGTCGAGGATCACCCATTCGGCACCGGTCAGGATCTCGCGCGCTCTGCTCGTCAGCATCAGGTAGAGCGATTCCGGCGTGGTGATCAGCACGTCGGGCGGGTTGCGCACCATCGCCGCCCGCTCTCTCTGCGGCGTGTCGCCGGTGCGGATCGCGACGCTGATCCCGCCGTCGGGCGCGATCCCCTGCAATGGCGCGCGCAGGTTGCGCTCGATGTCGTAGGAGAGCGCCTTCAGCGGCGAGACGTAGATCAGCCGCGTCCGTCTCTCACCCTCCGGCAGCGGCGAGGCAGCCAGCCGGTCGAGCGCCCACAGGAACGCGGCAAGCGTCTTGCCGGAGCCGGTCGGCGCCGATATCAGCACGTGCTCCCCGGTCGCGATCGCCGGCCACGCCTGCGCCTGCGCCTCCGTCGGCGTCGCGAACGCACGCATGAACCACTCCCGCACGGCGGGCGTGAACGATCTCAGCGCTGTTCTCGCGGAGGAGGCCATCGACTCGGATACGAGCCTAGCGACCGGACGGCTCGCTGGCGAACAGATGTTCGAGCGCTACGCCGGGCCCGGGGCGCCGAGGCCGGCCAGCTCGCGGGCGCGGAGCATGACGGCGTCGGTCATCGGCTCGGTCAGGCGGCCGGTGAAGGTGTTCTGCTGGCTCGGGTGGTAGCAGCCGATCAGGGCGAAGCGCTCGCCGAGCAGCTCGGCGCCGTGGCCGAATCTCGGCTTCGGACGTGGGATCGGGTCGCCGAGGGCGGCGCGCAGGCGCAGGGCCACATCCCAGGCGAAGCCGCCGAGGCAGAGGATCGTGTCGACGCCGCCCAGCAGCTTCAGCTCCCGCTCCAGGTACGGGAAGCAGTTGTCGCGCTCGGACGGCTGCGGCTTGTTGGCTGGAGGGGCGCAGCGGACGGCCGCGACGACGTAGGCGCCGTGCAGCGTCAGGCCGTCGTCGCGCGAGACGGACTGCGGCTGGTTGGCGAGGCCGCAGCGCCACATCGCGGCGAACAGCCAGTCGCCCGAGCGGTCGCCGGTGAAGATCCGACCGGTGCGGTTGGCGCCGTGGGCGGCTGGGGCGAGGCCGAGCACGAGGATGCGCGCATCGGGATCGCCGAAGCCGGGCGCCGGGCGGCCCCAGTACTCCTGGTCGCGGAAGGCCGCGCGCTTGACCTCCGCCACCTCCTCGCGCCAGGCCACCAGCCGTGGGCAGAGCCGGCACTCGACGACCTCGGCCGTCAGCGCCGCGAGGCCGGCGACGTCGCCGCCGGGGCCGGCCGCGTTGCCGCACGGGGCGGCGGCGTCAGCGTTCACGCCGTCATTGTCGCCGCTCACGCGGCGGGCGGCGGCAGCTGACCGCCGAGCAGGCCGGTCGCGAACCGTTCGATCACCGGCTGCAGGTCGAGCGGGTGCGCCGGCTGGCCGAGCCGCACCTGCCGCGACGCCAGCTCGACGATCGCGCCGACGATCGCGAACGCGTCGTCGGGGGTGGAGAAGCGCGGCAGCCCGGTCGTGCGCGCCATCCGCTCGTTCTCGCGATCGACCACGCGCGCGAACCGCTCGAGGATCTCGTCGCGTCTGCGGGCCGCGGCCGGCCCCGCGCCGATGATTTCGACCAGCAGCGTCTGCGCCTCGTTGGGGAACTCGACGAGAGCCATCAGGAACGCTCTCATCCCCTCGCGCTGACGCTGCAGCGGATCGTCGCCGGCCGCCGTCGCCGCCTGCACGATCCGTGCGATCAGCACGTCCCAGGCGTAGTCGAACAGCGCGATGATGCACTCCTCCTTGTTGGCGAAGTGCTCGTAGAAGGTCGCCTTCGACATGCCGGCGGCGCGGCTGATCGACTCGGCGCTGGCGTCGGCGTAGCCGGTTTCGGCGAAGACGGCCGCGGCTGCCTCGAACAGGCGCTCGCGCTGGAGGTTGAGTCGGACTTCGAGTGGAGGGGCGTGCCGCCCGCGCGGAATGGCGCTGCGGCGGCTGGTGCGATCGGAACTGGCCATCCTGGGATCGACATCAGTCTAACTCGGCGAGGCAAACGAACGCACTCGCGCGAACGCGAGCGCGCCAGATAAGTCAGGAAAAGTCGAGTGGTGGGCTATCCGAGCGCGCGGCCGTACTGGCGCTCGTAGTACTCGCGGTAGTCGCCGGAGCGGATCGGCTCCCACCACCAGGTGTTCTCGCGGTACCAGTCGACCGTCTGCTGGAGGCCCTCGGCGAAGTGCACGCGCGCCTCCCAGCCGAGCCCTCTCAGCTTCTCGGACGAGAGCGAGTAGCGGCGGTCGTGGCCGGGGCGGTCGGTGACGTACTCGATCAGCGACTCGTCGTTGCCGGTCGCGGAGACGATCCGCTTGACGACCTCGATGTTCGGGCACTCGTCGGGTCCGCCGACGTTGTAGACCTCGCCCGCTCTGCCCTGCTCCAGCACCTGGCCGATGCCGCGGCCGAAGTCGGTCACGTAGAGCCAGTTGCGGACCTGCATGCCGTCGCCGTAGACCGGCAGCTTGTCGCCGTGGAGCGCGTTCAGCACCATCAGCGGGATCAGCTTCTCCGGGTACTGGTACGGACCGTAGTTGTTGGAGCCGCGCGCGATCAGCGTCTCCAGCCCGTAGGTGTGGAAGTAGCTGAGCACGAGCAGGTCGGCGCCGGTCTTCGTCGCGCTGTAGGGCGAGGACGGCTGCAGCGGCGACTCCTCCGTGAAGGAGCCCTCCTCGATCGAGCCGTAGACCTCGTCAGTCGACACCTGCACGTAGCGGATGCCGGCCTTGCGGGCGGCCTCCAGCAGCACGTAGGTGCCCTGGCCGTTGGTCGTGACGAAGGCGTCGGGCTCGGCGATCGAGCGGTCGACGTGCGTCTCGGCGGCGAAGTTGACGATCGCGTCGACGCCCTCGATCGCGTCGGCGACGGCGGCCGGGTCCTCGATCGCCCCGTGGACGAAGCGGACGTCGTCGATCACGTCGTGCAGGTTCTCCCTGCGGCCGGCGTAGGTCAGCTTGTCGAGCACGACGACCTGATCGCCGTGCTCACGAACGCGGATGCGGACGAAGTTGGAGCCGATGAAGCCGGCTCCGCCGCAGACGAGCAGCTTCACGCGTGCACCTCTCGTGCGTGGAGATAGTGGGCAAGGCCCTGCTGCCACGGCGGCAGCAGGGGGGTCTCGGCGCGCTCGCTGAGGAGCGCGCTGAAGGCGGGGCGCGGCGCCGGCCGCGGCATCTCCGCGGTCGTGCACGGCAGCACGCGGCAGTCGACGCCGGCCTGGCGGAAGATCTCGCGCGCGAAGCCGTTCCACGAGACCGGCTCGCCGCCGCCCGCGAGGTGGAAGACGCCGTCGGCGCGCGCGGCCGAGCCGACCGCCAGCGCCACCAGCGCCGGCGCGAGGTCGGCGGTCGCGGTCGGGAAGCCGATCTGGTCGTCGACGACCGTCAGCTCGTCGCGCTCCCCAGCCAGCCGCAGCATCGTCGCCGCGAAGTTCGGGCCGTGGACGCCGAACAGCCACGAGGTGCGTGCGATCGCATGCGAGCCGCCGGCGGCGGCGATCGCGCGCTCGCCGTCGAGCTTGGTCGCGCCGTAGACGCTGCGCGGGCCGGTCGCGTCGGACTCGACGTAGGGCGCGGCGCCGGGCGCGCGGTCGCCGGCGAAGACGTAGTCGGTCGAGACGTGGACGAGCCGCACGCCGGCCGCGGCGGCGGCCTGCGCGAGCAGGCCGGGCGCGGTCGCGTTGACGGCCGCGGCGCCGTCGCGGTCGCGCTCGGCGCCGTCGACGTCGGTCCAGGCGGCGCAGTTGACGATCGCGTCGGGAGCGGTCCGCTGCACCGCCGCCGCGATCGCCGCCGGATCGGTCACGTCCAGCTCCGCGCGCGGCAGCGCGAGCGGCTCGTGACCGGCGGCGCGGGCGGCGTCCGCGACGTCCCGTCCCAGCATCCCCGCCGCCCCCGTGATGAGGAGGCGTGCGCTCAAAGGATCCCGATCTCCGAGTTGTCGCCGACCATGAAGCGGAAGGCGCGCGGCTGACGCGGCGCCGGATGGATGCGCACGTTGCGGCCGAGCAGCGACGACTCCATCCGCCCGTCGAGGTTGCGGACGGAGCTGCCGGCGAGCAGGATCGAGTGCTCGATCTCTGCGTTCTGGATCTCGACGTCGGCGTCGATCGCCGTGTACGGGCCGATGTAGCAGTCGGTCAGCCTCGCGCCGGCGCCGATCACGGCCGGGCCGCGGACGGTCGCGCGGATCAGCGTCGCGCCCTCCTCGACGATCACGCGCCCCTCGACGGTCGAGTCGACGAGGTCGCCGTCGATGCGCGGCTCGAGCGCGTCGAGGATCAGCCGGTTGGCTTCGAGCATGTCGTCGAGCCGGCCGGTGTCCTTCCACCAGCCGCGCACGACATGCGGCTCGACCCGCTGGCCGGTGTCGACCAGGTGCTGGATCGCGTCGGTGATCTCCAGCTCGCCGCGCGGCGACGGCTCGATCGCGCGCGCCGCGTCATGGATCCCGGGCGTGAACATGTAGACGCCGACGAGCGCGAGGTCGGTCGCCGGCTCCTTCGGCTTCTCGACCAGGCGCGTGACGGTGTTGTCGCCGTCCAGCTCCGCGACGCCGTAGTTCTCGGGGTCGTCGACCTGCGTCAGCAGGATCAGCGCATCGGGCTCGTTGGCGCGGAAGGCGCTGACGAGGTCCTCGATCCCGCCCTGCAGCAGGTTGTCGCCGAGGTACATCACGAACGGGTGGTCGCCGAGGAACGGCTCGGCCGTCAGCACCGCGTGCGCCAGCCCGAGCGGCTCGGCCTGCGGGATGTAGGTGATCTCGACGCCGAACTGTGAGCCGTCGCCGGCGACCTCGCGGATCTCGTCACCGGTCTCGGGGGCGATGATGATGCCGATCTGACGGATGCCGGCGGAGGCCATCGCCTCGATGCCGTAGAACAGCACCGGCTTGTTCGCGACCGGCACGAGCTGCTTGGCGCTCGTGTGCGTGATCGGCCGCAGCCGGGTGCCTTTGCCCCCGGACAGGATCAGTCCCCGTAGTTCGTTCATCGCTCTCCCAGCCTAACGGCCGGGAGATTTCAACGTTGCGAGGAAGCTCCTGTGCAGGAGCGCCCGCTCAGTAGACGCCGGCGAGCTTGCGGTGGTCCCAGGTGACCGGCGGCTCGGCCGCGACGAACTGCAGCGCGACCCGCTTCGGCGCCTGCGCGCGCACCATCGCCTCGACTTCGGGCGCCGGCTCGCCGCCGTCGCCGTAGCGGCTGAACAGCTCCAGCCCGAAGGCGGTGACGAGCTCGGGGTCGTGGTGCAGCCGCACGTTCGCCTTCACCATCACGCCGCGCAGCTGGTCGTAGGTCGTGCCGTCCTCGACCTGCAGCGTGACGCGGTCGTCGCGCTCGAGGTTCTTGACCTTCTGCGATCTGGCGTACGTCCACGCCCACAGCTCACCGTCGCGGACGGTGTACCAGAGCGGCATCAGGTGGGGCCAGCCGTCGCGCCCGACGGTGGCGACGACGACGGTGCGCTGCTCGTCGAGGAAGGCGGCCAGCTCCTCCTCGCTCATGCGGATCAGGTCGCGGCGGCTCATGGCCGGCGAGCCTAGTCGATCGCGACCGACCGTCAGGTCGGTTCAGACCCTCGTGAGGCGCCCGGCGGCGGCGCGGACGGCGTCGCGCGCGTCCTGCGGCTCGAGCACGGCGGCGTCGCCGGCCTCCTTCAGCACCTCGCGCACGAGCCAGTCGACGCCGGCGAAGCTCAGCTCGACGACGACCGCCCCGTCGGCCAGCTCCTCGACGACGGCGCGCTCCTCGCGCGCCCAGCGGGCCCGCTCGGGCGAGATCCACACGCGCGCTCGCCTCGACGCCTCGACCTCGCCGGTGCGGGGCCAGCCCTCGACGTCGCGCGAGGGGTCGACCTCGGGCCGCGGCGCGAAGGTCGCCTCCTCGACGGTCGCCTGCTTGACGCGGTCGAGGCGGAAGTGGCGGACGCCGCCTCTGGCCGGGTCGTAAGCGGCGACGTACCAGCCCTCGCGGCCGTTGATCAGCGCATACGGCTCGACCGTGCGCTCGGAGAAGAGGTCCTCGTTCTCCTTGTAGTACTCGATCGTCAGCAGCCGCCGCTCGTGCACGGCGGTCGAGACGCTGCGGGCGATGCCGGCGTCGCCGCCGCCGACTCTGGCGACCTGGAGGCCCTCTCTGACCGGGTCCTCGCCGAGCGCCGCGACGACCTTCTCGCGGACCGACGCGAGCGAGCCCTCGGGGATGTGCTCGCCGATCAGGTCGATCGCGGCGACGAGCGCCTTCGCCTCGACCGGCAGCAGCCGCGCCGGGCGCGCGAACGAATCGCCGTACGCCTCCGGGTCGGCCTCGATCATGCCGTCCTCCTGCACCTCCGCGTAGAGGACGTAGGAGCCGGCGCCGAAGTTGACGACGTTCAGCACGCCGATGTCCTCGTTCAGCTCCTGCTCGCTGATCTGCAGCCGCTCGCAGACCTCCGCGGCGGGGATCCGCTGGCCGGCGCGGCCGGCGGTGATCAGGATCGAGGCGAGCGTCACCAGCCGCGCGAACCGCTCGGGGCGGATCGCGGCGGCGTCGCGGCGGCCGTTGCCGTTGCCGTTGGTCTCGGCGGCGCGCTCGACCGGCGCGACCGCCGGCGCCAGCTCAGGGCCGTCCGCGGAATGCCGTTCGAGCAGCAGCGCGAGGCGCGTGTCCAGCTCCTCGACCAGCTCGGAGGGGGAGAGGATGCGCGCGTTCTCGCCCAGCCCGAGCACCCATGCGACGAGCTGGCGGGCGTTGGCGTAGTCGGTCACGAAGACGCGGTCGTCGCCGTCGCCCTCGCCCGCCTGCGGCGCGCGGAAGCCGCCGTGGCGGCCGAAGTGGCGTTCGATCTGCCAGGCGATGCGGCCGGCGATCCAGACCTCGGCGGTGCCGACCGTCTCGCCGAACTGCCACGGCACGCGATTGGCGTAGGTGCGCGGGTCGAAGTCGTCGGGGCGCTGGAAGTCGTGCTCGGCCTTGGAGGCGTAGGCGACCTTGCCGCGGATCCGCGAGAGGCGGAAGACGCGGATCGCGTCGCGCTCGTGCGCGCGGCCGAGCAGGTAGAACTGCCCGCCCTCGAACAGCAGCTGATACGGATCGACCTTGCGCGTGCCGAGCTCGTCGCGCTGCATCGTGTAGTAGTCGAAGACGATCGTCTTGCGGCGGAAGATCGCCGTCTCGATCTTCGCCAGCCGCTGCGACAGGTCGTGGCCGCCGGCGGAGGCGGTGATCCCGAGCGCGATCGTGCTCTGCTCGGCGGTCGCGAGCGGGCTCGGCCGGCCCCACGAGATCTGCTGCAGCGCGAGCCGCAGCGGCTCGGCGTAGGCGAACTCGCCGTCGAGCAGGCTGAGCGCGGTGTGCAGCCCGGCCAGCTCCTCGTTCGTGAACTCGATCGCCGGCAGGTGGAAGTTCTCCGGCGGCAGCGAGTAGTTCTCCTGCTCCGCGAGGCCCTCGACCGGCTTGTCGACCGACAGCTGGATCCCGAGTGCCTCCAGCTCCGAGCGGTCGGCGTAGAAGCGCCGCGCGAAGGCGTCCTCGTTCATCGCGCTGTAGCCCTCGACGTCACGCCGGATCTCGGGCGCGGTGACGGGCCGCCGCTCCGCCATCAGGTAGCTGATGAGGGAGAGCTGGCGGATCAGCTTCTCGGTGTCCTTCGCCATGTGGTCGCGACACTGTAGTCAGCGGCGCTTCGCCGCCTTCCTGATGGTGCCGTATGTCGCGCGCTATTTGCGGCTTTTTGTGGGTGGGAACCAGGCGCTGGAGCCGATCGCCCGGTCCCACCCCGACCATCGCTCACCGTCGGGCAGCTCCTGCTCGAGCCGATCGAAGCTGCCGAGCTTGCCGCCGATGTTGTCGACCATGTGGACGAGCGTCGCCTCGCGCGTGACCGGCACGACCGGGCTGCCGTGGGCGAGCGTGCCGTGGTGGCTGAGGACGATGTGCAGCAGCTGCTCGGCACGCTCGGGCGGGAATCCCGGCCGCGCGCCGATCGCGGCGCGCACGCGTTCGCTGCCGAGCACGATCTCGCCCTGCAGGCGGCCGGCGTCGGTCAGCTCGATCGTCTCGCGCTCGCCCTCCTCGCCGGCCTGCGTGACGACGACGTAGGTGTCGAGCTTGCCGACGTCGTGCAGCAGGGCGCCGGTCAGCGCGAGGTCGCGGTCGATGCGGGGGAAGATCGCCGCCAGCGCGGCGACCCCCTGCGCGACCAGCAGCGAGTGCTCCAGCAGGCCGTGGCGCCGCGCGTGGTGGAGGCGCTTCGCCGCCGGCGCGTCGCGGAAGCGCGGCCAGGTCGGGCTGGCGGGGCCGAGCAGGTCGTCGAGCAGGCCGGCGAGGTCGCGGTCGGCGACGGTCGCCAGCAGTTCTCGCAGCTGCTGCTCCAGTTCCTGCGCGTCGGGCAACGTCATCGGTCGGCTCGACATTAGCCCCGGCTGCGGACGCGGCCCTACGCGCGCTCGGCGTCCTCGGCGAGCGCGGGGCGCAGCTCCCGCCGCGAGCGGATCCGCAGCTTCAGGTACGCGTTGCGGAGATGGAACTCGACCGTCTTGGTCGAGACGAACAGCGCCTGCGCGATCTCGCGGTTGGTCAGCCCGCCGGCGGCGAGGTCGCTGACGCGGCGCTCGCTCGGCGTCAGCGCCTGGACGCCCTCCAGCGCGGGCCGGCGCGGCCGCGCGCCGGCCGCGATCAGCTCCGCGCGGGCGTTGGCGGCGAGCCCGTCGGCGCCGCAGCGGTAGGCGGCGTCGAGCCCCAGCCGCAGCGTGTCGCGCGCCGCCGACTGCTGGCGCGCGCGCCGCTGCGCGGCGCCGAGGTCGATCAGCACGCGTGCCCGCTCCAGCTTCGCCGGCGAGCGGTCGAGCGCCTCGACCGCCTCCTCCAGCAGCGCCATCCCGGGAGTTCCGCCGGCGACCAGGCCGGCGGCGCGCAGGGCGGTGCCGAGCGCGCGCGGCGCGCCCGAGATGCGCGCCCGCCGCAGCTCCTCGTGCGCCAGCTCGTGCGCCTCGCCGTCGCGCGCCAGTCTCAGCGCCGCGATCGCCGCCTCCGAGCGCCACGGCAGCACGCACGGCGACGAGGCCGGGATCGCCTCCAGCCGCCGGCCGCACTCCAGCAGCACTCTCAGCGCCGCCTCCGGATCGCCCGCCTGTAGCGCGACCCGTCCGCGCGCGAACAGCATCCAGTTGTAGGTGAAGGCCGCCGTCATCTGTCTGTCGGGCGCATGCGCGAGCTGCTCGGCGGCGCGCTCCGGCTCGCCGCGGTCGAGCAGCGCGAGCGCCGTGTAGCCGTGCGCGAACGGCCGCACGACCGCCATGATCGGCAGCCGCTCCAGCCCGCCTTCGAGGTCGGCGAGCGCGCCGACGACGTCGCCGCGCAGGTAGCGGGAGGTGCCGCGCAGCGTCGACATCGCGGCGAAGCCGACGACCGAGCCGCGCGTGCGCGCGTCGTCGAGCCCGGCCGCCGCCGCCGCGTCGGCCTCCTCCTCCCAGTCGGCGAAGTGGAGGCCGGCGACGGCCGCGACGTAGGCGGTGCCGTCGGCGGTCACGTCGGTCAGCAGCCCGCCGTCGAGCGCGCGCACGATCAGCTCCCGCACGCGCGCGTGCGGGACGTCGCCGAGCATCGCGTGCTCCGCCCCGCGCTGCGCCAGCAGCGCCCGCTGCGCCGGCGTTCTCGCCTCCTCGGAGATCGACAGCAGGTCTCTGAAGCGGGTCGCGGCGTCGGGGTGGTCGCGGTATTCGAGTCGCGCGGCGCTGATGTAGCCGGCCGCCAGCTCCTCCTCCAGCAGCGGGTCGGCGCCGTCGAGCAGGCCGAGCCCCTCGTCGAACGCCTTCGCGGCGCCGTCGTTGTCGCCGGCCGCGTAGAGCGCCTCGCCGAGCTGGGCGAGCGCACGGGCGCGCGCCTGCGGCTGGTCGAGCAGCGCGATCGCCTCGCGCAGCCGCTGCGGGCCGGTCGACCTGCCGGCGAGCGCGTCGGCACGGCCGAGGTCGATCAGCAGCTCGGCGCGCAGCGGGCGCTGCGGCGCCTCGTCGAGCGCGCGTTTCAGATACCCGGCGGCGACCTCGGGCGAGCCGCCGCGGAGCGCGCGCCGGCCGGCGCTGTGGAGGCAGTCGACGACCCACGGCTCGCCGGTCGGGAGCGTCTTCAGCAGGTGCGGCGCGGCCCGCTCGGGCTCGCCGTCGACGCGCCGCAGCAGGTTCGCCGCCTCGTGGTGGAGCTGGGCCCGCTCCGCCGCCGGTATGCCGAGGTAGACCGCCTGCGCGACGATCGGGTGGACGAAGCCGAGCTGCGCGGCCGGTCTCAGCACGTCGGCGCCGGCCAGCTCGTCGGCGGCGGCACGCGCCTGCGCCGGCGAGAGGCCGGCGAGCGCGGCCGCCTGCGCCAGCGGCGCGTCGTCGCCGAGCACCGCGACGGCGCGCGCCAGCGGCGCCGCGCCGGGCGCCAGCCGCTCCAGCCGCCCGGCCGTCGCGCGTTCGATCGTCGTCGGGCCGAGGTCGGCGAGCGCGTCCGCGTTGGCGGCGATCGGCGCCAGCTGCGACAGCTCCAGCTCGGCGATCAGCTCGCGCGTGAAGAACGGATTGCCCTGCGTCTGCGCCCAGCAGGCGGCGGAGAAGCCGTCGTCGGCCTGCGGCAGCGTCTCGCGCACGAGCGTCGCCGTCGCCTCGGCGCTGAGCGGCAGCAGCTGGCGCCGCACGGACGAATGCGTCTCCAGCGTCGCGAGCGCGTCGCCGCCGCTCTGCCGCGGCCGCGTCGTGACGACGATCAGCAGCGGCAGGTCCTCGCTCCGCTGGGCGGTGTACAGCAGCGCTCGCATCGAGGCGTCGTCGGCGGCGTGGGCGTCGTCGACGGCGAGCATCAGCGGCCGCTGCTCGGCGATGTTGGCGGCGACCCAGTGGAGGCCGTGCAGGAGCGGGAACTCGGGCGGCCCGGAGGCGTCCTGCAGCCGCACTCTGCCGCTCAGCGCCGCCTCGGCGTGGGCGGCGGCGCCGGCCAGCACGCGTCTGCGCTCGCGCGGGGTAGCGGTCGTCAGGTACGGCTCGAACAGCTGCAGCGCGACGCCGAACGGGTACTGCCGCTCCAGCTCGCCGCCGCGGGCGCGCAGCACGACCATCCCCTGGTCGTGGGCGTGGCGGGTGGCGTGCGTCAGCAGGTGGGTCTTGCCGAGGCCGGGCGCGCCCTCCAGCACGACGACGCGGCCGACGCTGGCGCAGGCGGCATCGATCGCCTCGCGCAGCGCCCCCAGCTCCCATTCGCGCTCCAGCGGCACCTGGTCGCGCGAGTGCGCGGTGGTGCGTCGGCGGGGCAGCGCCGCGGCGAGATCGTCCGGTTCGCCCTGTCGAACCTGTGGCACGCTCACAGGCCCACCTTATAGCTCTCACAGCTCGCTCGAAACGCAGTCACGACCGGCATCTGCCCCCTCCCCAGGGTCCACTTTCCCAAAGTCTAGGGGGATGAGCCTGGTGCGTGGGACAGTTTATCGGCGTTACGGTCTGCCACGGCAGAGGACGAGGCAGGGGAGAAGCACGAGACAACCAGCGCGGATCCACCTTCCAGCTCGCTCGACCTGTCAGCGATCCAGGTCGAGTGCAGCGGGTGGCAGCGCCGCTTCTCTCACTACTTGTCTTTCGTGCGCGACCGCCGGACACGGTGACACCCCCTCGAACCGTGCCGGCACGGGATCGGACCCGCCTGTACGCCCTGACGACTCGGCGGCGGGCGGGTCCTCCCGCGTGCTCCGTCGCGCGAACTCGGCGCGAACCCGCTCGTCTTAGTGTGACGTCTGTCACAATCTGTCGTGGAGAGTCCGTCCACGGCGGGTAGGAGGAGGCGTCATGGAACCGTTGTTCGAGCACCGCATGGAGTTCGCGGGGATCGAGACGCGCGTGCTCGAGCTGGAGGGCTCGGGCGAGCCGTTCGTGCTCTTCCACGGCTGGTCCGACAGCGCCGACACCTGGCGCCACGTGCTCGACCTGCTGGCGCGCCACGACCGCCGCGCGATCGCCGTCGACCTGCCGGGCTTCGGCACCGCCGGCCCGCTCGCGGCCGGGCCGATGCTGCCGCAGCTCGACGCCTTCGGCGCGGAGGCGATCGCGTATGCGGCCGCCGACATCCGCCCGGCGCGCGGTCGCGCTCGCGCCAGACGCGCCGCCGCCAGACGCGGTCGCGCCGGTCGCGCCCGCGCCCGCCGCGCGGTCGTCGTCGGCAACTCGCTCGGCGGCTGCCTCGCGCTGCGGCTCGCGCAGCGCGGCAGCGTGCGCGGGGTCGAGGTCGCGCGCGTCGTCGCGCTCGCGCCGGCCGGCCTCGAGATGGCGCCGTGGTTCCGCATCATCGAGCACGACCCGGTGCTGCGCGGCCTGCTGGCGCTGCCGGTGCCGCTGCCGGGGCGGGCGGTGCAGGAGGTCGTCGGGCGCGTCTACGAGGCGCTCGCGTTCGCGCACCCGCGCGCGATCGAGCCGGGCGTCGTGCGCGCGTTCGCACGCCACCATCCCGACCGCGCGGCGCTCGCGCGGCTGCTCTCCAGCGGCCGCAAGCTGCTGCCGGAGCTGCGCGACTGCCTCGACCTCGCGGCGATCGACTGCCCGCTGCAGCTGATCTGGGGCGACCGCGACCGGATGGTCTACGCCAGCGGCGCCGAGCGGGTGCTGCGCGAGGTCCCCGGCGCGCGCCTGGAGCTGCTGGAGGACACCGGCCACTGCCCGCAGATCGAGCGGCCGCAGCAGGTCGTCGAGCTGCTGCTGGGCGACGCCGCGGTCGCCGCCCGCGCCGCCTGAGACAGCGCCGCCGCGCGCCCGCGCGGCGGCGATCTTCGCGTTCGCGGCGGCTGCCTGCCAGACTTTCCGCGCGATGGACCCGATTCCCACGCCGGAGCAGCTCAGCGCCGCGGCCGCCAACGTCTTCGACCGCGTCATGCGCGGCGGGCTGGCCGACCTGCGGCCGCTGCCGTCGGCGATCGTCGACGAGGGCCCGCAGCGGACCGTGCGCCGCTTCCTGCGTCCGGGCGAGCCGGCCGGCGGTGCCGCCGCCGAGGCGTCGAGGCCGCCGGTCCTGCTGGTGCCGCCGCTGGCCGCGCCCGCGACCTGCTTCGACCTGCGCCGCGGCTGCAGCGTCGCCGAGCACCTGCTCGCGGCCGGTCACCGCCCGTACCTCGTCGACTACGGCTCGATCCACTTCGGCGACCGCAACCTCGGCATCGAGCACTGGATCGACGAGGTGATCCCGCAGGCGATCGACGCCGTCCGCCGCGATGCCGGCGCCGACGAGGTCCAGCTCGTCGGCTGGTGCCTCGGCGGGATCATGTCGCTGCTGGTCGCGGCCGAGACGCCCGGCCGCGTGCGCTCGATCGCGATGGTCGCGAGCCCCTTCGACACCAGCGCGGTGCCGTTGGTGGCGCCGCTGCGGCCGCTCGTCAACCTCGCCGGCGGCTCGGTCGGCACGGCCGCCTACAAGCTGCTCGGCGGCGCGCCCGCGCCGCTCGTCAAGCGCGTCTACCAGCTGGCCGGCTTCGACAAGTACGTGATGAAGCCGTTCACGCTCGCGACCAACCTCGACGATCGCGACTTCCTCGCGCAGGTCGAGGCGGTCGACCGCTTCATGGGCGGGATGCTCGCCTATCCCGGCCGCACCTTCGGCCAGATCTACCACCGCCTGCTGCGCCGCAACGACCTCGCGCAGGGACGGATCGTGCTCGGCGACCGCACGATCGAGCTGTCGGCGGTGACGGCGCCGGTGCTGTCGATCGCCGGCGAGGGCGACGGGATCGCGCCGGCGAAGGCCGTCCACCGCGTCGCGCAGCTGCTGCCGAACGCGCCGAGCGTGAAGATCGCGAGCGCGCCCGGCGGCCATCTCGGCGTGCTGACCGGCCGTGCCGCGCGGCGCACGACCTGGCCGCTGATCGACGACTTCCTCGACGCGACCGCGGCCGCCGACGGCGACGGCAGAGCCCGCCGCCACCTGCGCGCCGTCGCGTAGCGCCTTACAGCCCGACCGGGTGGCGGACGGCGAAGCCGGCGCCGCTGCGCGGGTCGGCCTGCCAGCGCGAGCCGGTCACGCGCAGGCCGCTGGTGTCGAAGCGCAGCCCGGCGACGTACATGTAGACGTGGCCGCCGTTGGCGTAGATCGTGATCCATCTGCCCGGCCCCGCCTCGCCCCACTGCGCGAGGTCGCCGGAGACGAGCGGCCGGTCGAGCAGCCCGGCGGCGGCGAAGGCGAAGCTGATCGACGCCGAGCAGTCGTAGGCGGTGTCGGTCCAGGTCCCGTGGCCGCCGCCGTAGCGGTACGGCAGCCGCGCGATCGTGTTGGCGGCCGAGATGATCGAGCGGACGACGTCGGGCGCGCCCAGCGGCGCGACCGCGAGGCCGTCCGGCGTCAGCGCGGCGCGATCGCCCGAGGGGATCCCGCTTCTCTCCAGCTCGGCGCGGATCTGCGCGTCGGTGAGCGGCTTCGCCAGCTTCGCCGGGTCGGACTCGTGCGCGCCCTCGTTGGGGTCGAAGTTCGTGCGCACGCCGGCGTCCGGGTCGACCGCCGTCGGGTTGCGCTGGAGCTGGTCGACCGCCTGCTCCTCGTACTGCGGCTGCTGCGGCGCGGCCGTCGTCCGCGGCGCGAGCTGGGCGCCGGTCGCGTCGCTCTCGCCGCTGGCGCCGCAGCCGCTGACGACGGCGACCCCGGGCACGGCGAGCGCGAGCAGGGCGGCGATGACGGGCACGCGCGGCTTCACCCATCGAGTATTGCAAGCCGGATAGCCCGGCCCGTCAGCAGCGTCTGAAGCGGTACCGTTGGCGGCCGATGTCGGCCCCGTTCCACCGTTATCGCGGCATGGCGCTGCTGCCGCTGGCCGCGCTCGCGGTCCACCAGCTGCGCTATGCGCTCGCGTTCGGTGCCGACGCCTCGCAGCGGCTGGCGGAGCAGGGCCACGCTTACCTCGGCTCGGTCGAGGCGGTCGCGGTGATGCTGTGCGCGGTCACGCTCGGCTCGTTCCTGACGCGCCTCGCCAGCGCCTGGACGAGCGGCGCTGCCGCCTCCGGCCCGGCCGCGGCCCGGCACGGGCTGCTGAAGCTGTGGGCGGTCGCCGCGCTCGTGCTGGCGGCGGTCTACTCGGGCCAGGAGCTGCTTGAGGGGATGCTGACCGCCGGCCATCCGCCCGGCCTCGAGGGCGTCCTCGGCAACGGCGGCTGGCTGATGGTGCCGCTGTCGGTCGCCGTCGGCGGCCTGCTGGCGCTGCTGCTGCGCGGCGCCCAGGCGGCGCTCGCGCTCGTGCGCGGCGTGCGCGCAGCGCGTCCTGCCGCGTCGCCGGCCGCGCCGGCCGTGCCGCGCCCGGCCACCGTCGCGCCACGCCGTCCGCGCGCGCTCGCGGGC
>NZ_JAUTDN010000039.1 GCF_030646155.1 Conexibacter sp. CPCC 205762 | reverse complement strand
CCGGCTGCGCCGGCAGCGCCCGCCGGCCCGGCCTCCCCTGCGGCGCCGTCGCCGCCCGCGGCACCGAGCGCCCCGGGCGGCCCCGCCGGCAGCGCGCGGCCCTCCCCCGTGAGCACGACCGTCGGCGCCGAATCGGAGCCGCTGACGGCCGCGCTCAGCAGCCCGCTGCGCGCCCCCAGCGCGGCCGGCGCGAAGCGAACGCCGACCGTGCAGCCAGCGTCGGGCGCGAGCGTCTCGCCGTGGCAGTCGTCGCCGACGAGCGTGAAGTCGTCGCCGTGCGCGCCGCTCAGCCGCAGCGTCCGCACCGTCACCGGCGTCGCCGCGGCGTTGCGCAGCGTCAGCCGCCGCGCGGCCGACAGCAGCCCGAGCGGCTGCGTCCCGAAGGCGAGCCGGTCGGCGTCGAAGGCGACCGGGTCAGGCTGCTCGAGCCGCAGCGCGACCGTCTGGCCGAAGCCGACCGGCTGCGGCCCGGCCGGCTGCTCGGCGCCGCCGTCGAGCCGCACCTGCCAGCCGCCGCCGCGGGCGCCGTCGATCCCCGTCACCAGCCCGCCATCGACGACCAGCTCGGTCACACACGCGGCGGGGCGCGACGCCTCCCGCGCCGCCGCCAGCACGGTGGCGACGGTCGCGCCGACGGGCGCGTCGGTCGCGCACAGCCGCGGCATGCCGCGCCCGCTGTCGATCACCAGCGCGACCGGCACGACAGTGCCGTCGGCGACGGCCGGCGCGGGCCGCACCTGCGGGTCGCCTGCGACGGCCCGCGCCGGCGGATCGACGACGAAGGCAGCCGCGCCGACCGCTCGCAGCGCGTCGGCGGTCGCGTACTCGTTCGCGCTGCCGTTGACCAGCCAGGCACCGCTGTCGGCGCCGTCGGTCGACTGCTGCGCGAGCAGCCAGTCGACGGTCGTCTCGTCGGCCGCCGTCCATGCCGCCGCGCCGCGGCGCACCCCGCACTGGCCGAGCCCGTCGAGCGCCCAGCTGGTGGAGTTGACGTTGCCGATCGCGCCGCTCGGCGCGCGTCTTGCCCGCAGGAAGGCGATCCCGTCCGCCACCGCCGGGTCGCTCGCCGGCCGGCCGGCGGCGCAGAGCGCGCCCAGCGCGGCGCCGGTCGAGTCGATGTCGCTCGCTCTCGCCTGCGTCACCGGGTCGGGCGACGGGTAGCTCGTCCAGCCGCCGTCGTCGTGCTGGTTGGCGTCGAGCACGCGCGCCGTCCGCTCCAGCAGCGGCGCCGGCAGATCGAGCGCGGACAGCGCCAGCAGGCCGAAGATCGTGTGGTTGAAGACCGAGCTCTTCGAGCTGAACCAGCCGTCGACGTAGTAGGCGGCGAGGCCGGCGAGCAGGTTGCGCTGCGACGACAGCCGCGTCGGCTGCAGGCCGCTCGCATGGGCCTGCAGGATCGCCCGCTCCCAGTCGGTCGCCTGCTCGGTCGAGAAGGCCCACCAGTCAGCCGGATCCGCGATCGTCCAGATCTTCAGCTGCGCCTCCTGCGCGCTCGTCGCGAGCGGGTCGCCGCCGGGCCGCAGGTCGGCCGGATGGAGCCCCGCGCCGGCGATCCCGAGCAGCGCCCAGGCCGGGTCGAGCCCGCTGTTGACCCCGAACGAGCCATCGGCGTGCTGGCGCTGGCGGTACCAGTCGACCGCGTGCTCGACGGCGGCCGCGACGTCGCCGTCCGACGCGGCGCGGGCCGCGGACGTGAACGGGGTCAGCGCGCACGCGGCGGCGAACGCGACCACGGTCGTGACGAGCGCGAGGCACGCCGCGACGGAGGGCCCAGGGACCCTTCGATGCATGTCGTTGCTCCTGTTTCAGGGGCGGCGACACGCACTGATCCGGCGACCGGGTCGGTGAGGGCAGCCGCCTTGATCGCGAGGCGGATTCGCTCACCGGGTCTTCGGGCTCGGGATCGTCCTCTCGAATCTCCTTCCCAAGCCGTTGGCCGGCTCAGTGGACCTGCGATCCGATCGTCTCCCACACCGCTGCGCGACAGCCCCGGATTCACACCGGAGTTCCCCGCTTTCGTGAGCCCCGGGAACGCTAGCGTGCCCGTCAAGCGACATGCGCCGGTCGCGGTCGTGCGCTACGCTGCCGCGCCACAACCGATGGATCGGGGGTTCGGGAAGCCGGTGAGAGACCGGCGCGGGCCCGCCACTGTGACCGAGGACGCCCGTCGCATGCGACGACGCAGCCACTGAGCCGACGGCTTGGGAAGGCGCGACGGGAAGGCTCGGAAGCCAGGAGACCTGCCTCCGATCCCACCGTCCAACGCCCTCGGGGAACGGGGCAGGAGGCTCATGCTCAGACGTACCACGGCGACCGTTGCGGTCGCCCTCACCGCCCTCTTCTGCGCGCAGTCGGCGACCGCCGCGCCGATCGACGTGAACGTCCGCGTCGAGGGCGTCCACGCGACGATCTTCGACGGCGTCGTGCGCAGCGACGGCCGCATCGTCAGATCGTCGTCGGACGACGAGCCGCGCAGATGCGACTCGACCAACAACGGCATGCACGAGCTGCCGGGCGCGACGCCGACCGGCGCAACCGTCGATGCGATGGACGTGCTCGGCTACGACTTCGACGGCCAGTGGTACCCGGGCTTCGACGACTACTTCGTCAAGCGCTTCGGGCCCGAGAGCGAGGGGCCGACCTTCTGGTGGGGGATCCTCGTCAACGGCACCTTCACGCCCGTCGGCGGCTGCCAGTACGCGCTTGCCGCGGGTGACCGCGTGCTGTGGGTCAACGACGCCTTCAGCGGGCGCCCGTTCCTGTGGCTCGGCGCGCCGAACGCCAGCTCGCGGCCGACCGTCACCGTCGGCCAGCCGCTGACGGTCGACGTCACCGCGACCGAGACGAGCACCGACCAGGACCAGACGAGCGGCCCGCCGTACGAAGGCGCGACCGTCGGCGCCGTGACCGAGCGCGGCGCGCAGGCGCCCGCCGGGGTCGCGACCGCCGGCAGAAGCGGCGCGGACGGCGCGGCGACCGTCACCTTCCACGCCGCCGGCTGGCAGCGGCTGAAGGCGCGCACGTTCTCGGACGACCCTGAGGTCAGCCCGGCGGCGATCGCCTCCAACAGCATCGACGTCTGCGTCGAGGCGACCGCCGGCGCCGGCTGCGCGGGCGATCCGCCGAGCGCCTGGCCGGCGAACGTCGCCAGACCGGACCCGGAGCCCGAGCCGAGAGGTCCCGACCCGCAGCCGCAGCCGACCGATCCGCAGCCGCAGCCGGTCGTCCCCGGCCCGCAGCCGCAGCCGCAGACGCCCCCGGTCCGCGTGACGCCGCCGACGCCGGTCAGAGGCGGCAGCCTCAGCTGGCGCCTCGCGCGTGACCGCGCCGCGATCCGCGCCTGGCGCGGCGTGCCGGCGCCGATCGACGACCGTGCTCGCGCGATCGGCCGCTCCGGCCGCTGGAATGCAGTCAACAGCGCCGCCGCCTGGCGTCGCACGCTCTCGCGCGGCAGCGCCGGCGCCTCGCTGCGGGTGAAGCTCGCGGCCGGGCAGCCGGTCGTGCTGCTGCGCGGCGGAGCAGCCGCGAAGGTCGAGCTGCGCAGCGGCGGCACGGCCCGCACGATCACGCTGCAGCGGACAGGGGCGAACGCGACGCGGGCGCTCCTCGGCTCGGCGCGCGCGCAGGCCGGCACGGTCGAGCTGCGCGTCCTGCGCGGCACGGTGAGCGTCGACGGTGTCGGCGTCAGGCCGTAGCCGCGACGACGGTTCCGGCCGGCGGCGGCGCGCTGCGCGCCGCCGCCGCCGGCTCTCGCTTGCCGCCTGCGCGGGCGGCGTCGCGCTGCTGAGCGCGACCGCCCTCGGGCTCGCGCTCAGCAGCACCCCGGCGCCGGCGCAGTCCGACGACCCGGTCCGCAGCCGGATGCTCGACCAGACGATCCGCTACATGCAGTCGCACCAGCGCAGAGACGGCTGCTACCCGATGAAGGCGGGCGGCGCCTCCGACCCGATCACCGCGACGCCGTGGACGGCGCTCGCGATCGCCTCGGCCGGCGTCAACCCGCGCGACCAGTACCGGCCCGACGGCTACGCGACCGCGTGGGACTGCATCGTCGGCGCCGCCAGACAGCTGACGGTGACGACCGACTTCGAGCGGACGCTGCTCGTCGCCGTCGCCGCCTGCAGCGACCCGCGCGCCTTCGCGGGCAGCGTCGACCTCGTCGAGGCGATCGTCAGAGCGCAGCGGCCAAGCGGCTCGTTCGACCGCACCGTCGGCAGCAGACTCCCCTCCTCCCCGCTCAACACGACGATCTTCGCGATCCTCTCGCTGTCGGCGGTCCCGGACCCGGCGCTGGCACCGCTGATCGCCCGCGCCGTCGCGTGGCTGGTGAGCGTCCAGAACGGCGACGGCAGCTGGCCGTCGATCGACGTCGGCGGAGCCGGCGACAACGACATGACCGGCGCCGCGCTGGAGGCGCTGCGCGCCGCCGGCCTCGCCGGGCCCGGCGCCGCCGACGCCGCCGCGGGCACGGCGGTCGACAGAGCCGTCGCCTGGCTGAGAGGCCGCCAGCTGGCCGACGGCGGCTTCCAGTACTCGGGCCACACGAGCGGCAACTCCGCCTCGGCCGCGTGGGTCGCGCAGGGGCTCTGGGCGATCGACCAGGATCCCGGTCAGTGGCGGCCGCACGAGGGCGGCCCGAGCATCCTCGACTTCCTCGCCTCGCTGCAGCAGGACGACGGCCGGATCGTGTGGGAGATCGGCGACGACCTCAACCCGGTCTGGATGACGGCGTACACGCTGCCGGCGTACTCCGGCCGCTATCTGCCGTTCGGCTGCGTCGAGTGGAGCGGACGCGTCCCCGACCCGCGCAACGCGCCGACGCCGGAGCAGCCGAGAGACGGCGTCGGCGGCGGCAGCGGCGGGACCGGCGGCGACGGCGGCGGCGTCATCACCGGCGGCGGTGGCAGAGGCGCGCCGAACTTCAGCCGCCCGAGACAGGGCAGCAAGGGCAGCACCGTCGGCGGCGTGCGCTCGACGCGCGTCGAGCAGAGACGGCGCCGCCGCGCCCGCGCGCAGGCCGAGCAGGAGCGCGACGCGGCCGACAACGCAGCGAGCCCGGACGCCGAGCGCGAGCGGCGACCCGAGCGGCAGACGCCGGCCGCGCCGCCGGCGAGCGAGCCGGCGCCGCAGCCCGGCGGCGCGATGCCGGACCAGACCGCGCCCAGACGCGCGGGCGGCGGCGGCGCGCTCACCGACACCGGCTCCAGACGCGAGCGCGGCGGCCGCCGGGGCGCCGCCGGCCGCAGCGGCGCAGGCGGCGGCGACGACGGCCGCCGGACCGGCCCCGGCAGCGGCCAGGACGAGCAGATCGAGGGCCTCGTGATCGGCGGCGAGGGCGCCGCGGGCGACGGCGACGACGACCTCGCCGCCGCCTTCGGCCTGCGCGGCGCGAGCGCCGGCGGCGACAGCGGCCCGTGGCTGGCGACCGGCCTCGCCGGGGCGATGCTGCTGGCGGCCGGCGGCGGCGGGCTGGTCGAGGGGCGGCGACCTCGCCTGCGCGGAGCGGCGTGAGCGCGCCTTCAGCGGCGCGCTCGCTGCGTCATCTGCCGTCCTCGACGTAGACGAGACGCCCGTCGGGCAGGCGGTAGACCTTGCCGACCGCTCTGCCGCGGCCGGTCGCCTGCGGCGCGTTCGCCGGGCTCGGCAGGCTTCTCTGCTGCTGATCGGCCGGCTGCGGTCTGCCGGTCGCCGCTCTTCTCTGCGTGCTGGTCAGGCCGAGCCCAGCGATCAGGAAGGCGACGGCCAGCACGATCCCGACGTCGAACAGGTTGACGAGACCGTCGAGCGGATCGCCGGCCGCGTCGTCGAGCCCGCCGTGGCGGCCGAAGCCGATCCGGCTCATGCCGCCGCCAGCGCCGGCCCGGCCGCCGGGCCGCCCGCCGGCAGCTGCTCGGCGGCCCGCTCCAGCGCCGCCAGGTCCTCGCTGTAGAGGCGCGTGCGGACGAGCGTCAGCGCGAACGCGACCGTGCCGACGAGGAGGCCGACAACGGTCGCCGCGAAGGCGATCCGCAGGTCGGCGGCGAGCTGCGAGATGTCGCCGCCGGAGAGCGCCTTCAGCCCCGGCGCGAGCGGGATCAGCGTCCCCATCAGGCCGATCGCCGGCCCCGCGCGGACGAGCATGCGGGTGCGGTCGAGCCGCTTCTGGACCGCCAGCTCGAAGTCGGTCAGCGCGTGCTCGGCGGCGCGCGGGCGGCCGGAGGCGACGGCGGCGCCGAGTTGCTGGACGGCGTCCGCGGCGAAGGCGGTCGGCGCGTGCGCGGCCAGCTGCGACGCCTCACCGGGAGCGGCGACGGCGCGCGCGGCGAGCGCCTTCAGCGGCCATTGCCGACGGCGGCTGTGGCGCTGCCACGCCTCCGTCGCGTAACGGCCGCACTCGACCGCGCACAGCAGCAGCGCCGCGATCGCGAGCAGCAGGACGGGGATCGCCAGCACGGAGACCAGCTGGGCGAGCGCGTCGCCGATCCGATCGTGCAGCGACGTGGCGAAGACAGGCAGGCTCATCGGCTCACGCGCCGCTACTGACACGCCTCGCACTCCTCGCCGTTGCGCATCGCCTCGATCGAGCAGGCGAGCGCGGCGGCGTCCTGCACCGGAGCCTCTGCCAGCGCCGGCGCGGCCACCGTCGCCTTCTCGATCGCGCTCGCGCCGAGCGTGCGCAGGTAGTAGGTCGTCTTCAGGCCGGCGCGCCAGGCGCGGCGGTACATGTGGCTCATCGCCTTCATGTCGGGCGCCGCCAGGAAGAGGTTGAGCGACTGCGACTGGTCGATCCACTTCTGCCGGCGGGCGGCGGCGTCGATCAGCCGCTCGGGCTCGATCTGGAAGGCGGTGCGGTAGAGCGCGCGCAGCGCGGCCGGGATCTCCGGCACCTGCTCCAGGTCGCCGTCGACCGCTTTCAGCCGCTCCGCCAGCGCACGCGACCACTGGCCCGCCGCCTTCAGGTCGCGCACGAGGAACGGGTTCAGCACGACGAAGTCGCCGGACAGGTTCGACTTCGCGAAGAGGTTCTTGTACATCGGCTCGATGCACGGCGAGGTGCCCATGATGTTCGCGATCGTCGCCGTCGGCGCGATCGCCATCACGTTGCTGTTGCGCATCCCCTGCGCGGCGATCTTCTCGCGCAGCGGTGCCCAGTCCATCACGCCGCCGCGCGCGACCTCGACCGACTCCCCGCGCTCCTGCTCCAGCAGCTCGACCGTGTCCTGCGGCAGCAGCCCGCGGTCCCACTTCGAGCCCGCGTACGACTGGTACGTGCCGCGCTCGGCGGCGAGGTCCGACGACGCCTCGTAGGCGTAGAAGGCGATCGCCTCGGTCAGCTCGTCGCCGAATGCGACCGCTTCGTCAGAGCCGAACGCGAGCCCCTTGCGATAGAGCGCGTACTGCAGCCCCATCATCCCCAGGCCGACCGGGCGGTGGCGCGAGTTCGCCGTCCGCGTCGGCTCGGTCGGGTAGAGGTTGATGTCGATCACGTCGTCGAGCGCGCGGACCGCGACGCGGACCGTCTCGCGCAGCTTGTCGTGGTCGATCTCGCCGGCCGCGGTCAGGTGCTGGTCGACGACGATCGAGCCGAGGTTGCAGACGGCCGTCTCGTCGGGACCGGTGTTGAGCGTGATCTCGGTGCAGAGGTTGGAGCTGTGGACGACGCCGGCGTGGTCCTGCGGCGAGCGGACGTTGCAGGGGTCCTTGAACGTCAGCCACGGGTGGCCGGTCTCGAACAGCAGCTTCAGCATCTGCTTCCACAGCTCCAGCGCCGGGATCCGCTCGCCGTGCAGCTCGCCGGCGTCGACGCGCGCCTCGTAGGCCTCGTAGCGGGCCTTGAAGTCGGCGCCGTAGCTCTCGTGCAGGTCGGGCACGTCGTTGGAGCGGAACAGCGTCCACTGGCCGCGCGCCTCGACCCGCTGCAGGAACAGGTCGGGGATCCAGCACGCCGTGTTCATGTCGTGCGTGCGGCGGCGCTCGTCGCCGGTGTTGCGGCGCAGCTCGAGGAACTCGCGGATGTCGTTGTGCCAGACCTCCAGGTAGGCGCAGCCGGAGCCGGCCCGCTTGCCGCCCTGGTTGACCGCGACGAGCTGGTCGTTGTGCATCTTCAGGAACGGCACGACGCCCTGCGACTCGCCGTTGGTCGACTCGATGTGCGAGCCGGTGCCGCGCACCGCCGTCCACGAGCCGCCGAGGCCGCCGGCCCACTTCGAGCACATCGCGTTCTCGGCGATGCCGCGGCCGACGATCGAGGAGAGCGTGTCGTCGATCTTGTAGACGAAGCACGACGACAGCTGCGAGTGCGGCGTGCCGGCGTTGAACAGCGTCGGCGTCGAGGAGCAGAAGCGGCGCTGCTTGTAGACCGTGTAGAGGTCGATCGCGCGCTGCTCGCGCGCGACCGGGTCGTCGTCGCGCTCGCCGAGGCAGACGCCCATCGCGACCCGCAGCCAGAACAGCTGCGGCGCCTCGATCCGGCGCGGCGCCACACCGGTCTTGTCGATCAGCAGGTAGCGGTCGTAGAGCGTCTGCAGGCCGAGGAAGTCGAAGTCGAGGTCGGCGCTCGGGTCCAGCGCCGCGGCGAGCCGGTCGAGCTCGTAGGCGAGCAGCCGTGGGTCGATCCGCCTGATCGTCACGCCGTGCTCCAGCAGCGGCCGCAGCGCCCGCTCGTGCGCGGCCTTCAGCGCGCTGACGCCGTCGCGCTCGATCGACCAGTCGAGCGCCTCCTCGTAGACGAAGCTCAGCAGGATGCGCCCGGCGAAGCGCGAGTAGTCGGAGTCGCGCTCGACCAGCGCGCGGGCGTTGAGGACGATCAGCTTGCGCAGATCGGCGCGCGCGATCCCGGGCCGGATCGCGCGCCGCAGCTCGCGCTCCAGCTCGGCCGCGTCGCTCTCCAGCTCCAGCCCGATCGAGGCGAACGCGATCCGCGCGCGCAGGTCGGCGCCGTCCCAGCTCGTCTCGCCGCCGTCGGCCTCCAGCACCGGGACGGCCGGGAGCGCGGCGGCCCCCTCGCCGCCGCGCCCGCCGTCGTCGCCCGCCCCCGACTGCTGCGCCCGCAGCAGCGCCCGCTCGGCGCGGTAGACGATGTAGCGCTCGGCGACCCGCATGTGGCCGGCGAGCACGAGCTCCTCCTGGACGATGTCCTGCACCGTCTCGATCGGCACGTACGCGAGCCCGAGCGCATGGGCGCGCTCGGAGACCCTCGCCGCGAGCCTGACGGCCGGCTCGGAGTCGGCCTCGCGCGACAGGAACGCCTTGCGGATCGCGACCTCGATCTTGGCCGTCTCCCAGCTCGCGACCTCGCCCGAGCGGCGGATCAGCCGCAGCGTGCCGGTCGCGCGCGCGGCGGTCGCGGTCGGCTGCGCGCGCCGCAGCACGAGCGCCTTCGCCAGCTCGTAGTGGCCGGCGTCGATCAGCGCCGCCTCGACGACGGTCGAGAGGTCGGCGTGGGTGACGCGCGCGGTCCCCTCCAGGCGCGCGATCACGGCGGTCGTCGTCGCGCGCACGAGCGCGCGGCCGGCGGCGGTGTCGGCGCTCGCCTCGCCGTGCGCGAGCGCGAGCGTCGCGAGCGCGTCGGCGACGAGCGCCGCCGCCAGCGCAGGCGCGAACGGCCGCTCGCCGCCGTCGTCGTCGACGACGACGAGGTCGAGCGGCGCCGCGTCGTCCAGCTCGGCCAGCGCGGCGGCGACGTCGACCGCCGGGCTCTCGTCGCCGGGCAGCGCCGCCGCCCGCTTCAGCTCCAGGTCGCGCAGGATCTCGTCGAACTCGATCAGCATCGGTGTCTCCTCACAGCTCGTCGTCGGAGACGGCGGCCAGCGCCGACGCCTTCTGGTACTCGGTCACGCGTCCCTCGAAGAAGTTCTGCTCCTTGCGGACGTCCATCAGCTCGGCCAGCCACGGCAGCGGGTTCTCGATGCCGCCGTGCAGCGGCGCCAGCCCGACGCCCTCCAGTCGGCGGTCGGCGACGTAGTCGATGTACTGCGAGAACTCTTCGGCGCTGAGGCCGACGCCCTCGACCGGCAGGCAGTCGGCGATGAACGCCTGCTCCAGCCGCACCGCCTCGGCCATCAGCTCGCGCAGCTCCTGTCTGAAGGCCTCGGTCCAGATCTCCGGGTTCTCGGCGACCAGCTCGCGCAGCAGCCGCCGGAACAGCTCGATGTGGTTGGACTCGTCGCGCAGCGTGTAGCGGAACATCGTCCCGATGCCGGGCAGCTTGCCCTGGCGGTAGAGCGACAGGACCATCCCGAAGAGGCCGTAGAACTGCGTCCCCTCCATGCACTGGCCGAAGACGAAGACGTTCTTGGCCAGCAGCTGGATCGAGCGCGGATCCTGCATGTCGAGGTCGCGCCGCAGCTGCTTGGAGACGCCGGTCACGAACTGGTTCTTGGCGACGATCGTGGGGATGTCGTCGAACATCGCCTCGCACTCGTGCGGGTCGATCCCGAGCGAGGCGATCATGTAGAGCAGCGAGTCGGCGTGGATGTTCTCCTCGTGCGCGTGGCGGCCGAGCACGAGCTTCAGCTCCGACGCCGTCACCAGCTCGCGCACGACGTGGAGGATGTTGTCGCCGACGATCCCCTCGGCGGCGGAGAAGTAGCCGACCGCCATGCGCACGATCCAGCGGTCGATCTCGCTCAGCGCGCGCCCGTCGCGCCACTGCTCGATGTCCTTCGCCATCTGGACGTCTTCGGGCTCCCAGTGGTTGGCCTTCATCGTCCGGTACAGCTCGTACGCCCAGCCGTATTTGAGCGGCAGCAGGTTGAACGTCATCGTCTCGCGGCCGCCGACGACCCGCTTGGCCGCCAGCGCCGCCTCGGCCTTGGCACGGTCGAGCACGAAGCTGCGCTCGCCGATCGTGTAGGTCTTCTGCTCGCTGCCTGGCACCTGGGCCTCCTTCAGGTCGGCGGGAGGAGTGCCAGGTCTGCCGGCGGGCCGTCCAGGGGTGGACGAGCACGCGCGAGCTGCCGTGAGCGGTCCTTCTGCCGAGGACGTTCAACGCACGTGGGAGGTCAGGCGACCGGGCTCGTCCCCGTCGAGGCGGGGCTTCACCGTTGCGGGACAGCGCCGGAATCTCACCGGACTTCGCTGACCGCCACGTCCCGCGCTATCACGCGGGGATCGCCAAGCTACGCCCGCAGCCGGACGGAACCGGAGCGGCTCCCGGTTTCGCTTCCGCCCAACGCGGCAAGATCGCCTGCGTGCGACGGCTTTCGAAGCTCCTCATCACGGCGGCGCTCGCCGCCTGCGCGCTCGCGGGCGCGACGGCGGCGGCGCAGGCCGATCCGCGGCTGCAGTCGATCGGCCCCAGATTCGACACCCCGGTCCACGTCAGCGGCGCGCCCGGGGACGGCGAGCGGCTGTACGTGGTCGAGAAGGCGGGGATCGTGAAGGTCGTCAAGGGCGGCGTCGCGTCGACCTTCCTCGACCTCCGCGGCGTCGTCGACACCGCCGGCGAGGAGGGCCTGCTGTCGATCGCCTTCCCGCCCGACTTCCAGACCAGCCGGCTGTTCTACGTCTACTTCACCGAGAGAGGCGGCGACAACCGGATCGAGGAGCTGAGAGCCCCGACCGGCGACGCCGCCGACCCGGCCTCGCGCCGGCTCGTGCTCCACCTCCCGCACCCCGACGGCCCGACCAACCACAACGGCGGCCAGCTCCAGTTCACGCCCGACGGCCTGCTGTGGGCCGCACCGGGCGACGGTGCCCAGAGCGCCAACGCACAGGATCTCGACAGCCCGCTCGGCAAGGTGCTGCGGCTCGACCCGCGCGGCGGCGTCGCCGGCTCCTACAGCGTCCCGGCCGACAACCCGTTCGCCGCCGCCGGCGGCACGAGAGCGCTCGTGTGGGCCTACGGCCTGCGCAACCCGTTCCGCTTCTCGTTCGACCGCTCGACCGGCGACCTCGTGATCGGCGACGTCGGCGAGAGCACGACCGAGGAGATCGACTGGCTGCCGGTCAGCTCCGGCCGCGGCCGCGGCGCCAACCTCGGCTGGAGAACCTGCGAGGGCAGCTTCGCCTACGGCTCGAGAACGACGCCCTGCCCGCTCGCCGGCAGCACGCTGCCGCTGCTCGACCTCTTCCACAGCGACGGCTACGCGGCGCTGATCGCCGGCTACGTCGTGCGCGACCCGTCGCTGCCGTCGCTGTTCGGCCGCGTGATCTGGGGCGACAACGCCAAGCCGCAGCTGAGCAGCGCCGTCCCCGGCCCCGGCGCGGCCGCGACCGTCAGAGAGAGCGGCCTCTCGATCCCGGGCCTGACCTCGTTCGGCGAGGACGCCGGCGGCTGCCTCTACGCGACCGCGGGCGGCGGCAGCGTCTACCGGATCGTCGAGAACAGCACCGCCGTCCCCTGCGCTCCCGCCGCCCCGCCCGGCGGCGGCGACGGCACGACGCCCCCGCCGCCGGTCGGCGACGGCGGCGGCAGAACGACGACGCCCGGCGGCGCGAGAAGAGCCCCGGCCAGAAGCGCGCCGGTCCGCGGCGGCCTGCGCGCGACGAGAGCCCAGCGGCTGCTGCGCAACGGCGGCGTCGTCGTGCGCGTCCGCTGCGCGGTCGCCTGCCGCGCGACCGCCGGCGCGTCGTTCAGAAGCGGCAGACGGACGCTGCAGCTGCGCCGCGTCGCCGCGCGCGTGAGAGCGGGCAGAACGGCGACGCTGAAGGCGCGGCTGACGCCGAGCGCGCGGCGCGCGCTGAGCAGAGCCCTGCGCCGCGGCGCCCACCCGCGCGTCGCCGTCCGCGTCCGCCTCACCGCCGCCGGCCGCGCCCCGACCACGCTCCGCACTACGATCCGCCCGCGCTGAGCCCGATCCCCGTGAAGCTGCTGGTCCCACAGACCAGTGACTTCACGGGGATCCGGCGTTAGGGCAACCTAACCTTCGGGTAGGCACCTGTTAGGGTGCCCTAAGAAGTCGTCCCGAAGGAGTCCTCCTCTGTCCATGCCCGCCGCGCCCGCGCGACGTAGACCGTCGCCGCGGCCGTTTCCCCTGCGCACAGGCGTCGCCACGGTCCGCCACCTCACGAGGCTGACGCCGCGGATGGTGCGCATCGCCTTCCAGACGCCCGGCTTCGCCGACTTCCCGGTCGAGCAGCCGGGCGAGATCGTCACGCTGATCTGGCCCGACGACGGCGCCGAGGTCGTCCTCCCCGCCGACGGCTGGCGTTTCCCCGACGGCGTGCCCGAGCAGCACGCGCGCAACTACACCGTCCGCCGCCACGACCCCGCGACCGCGACGCTGGAGATCGACTTCGTCGTCCACGGCGACCACGGCACCGCCTCCCGCTGGGCCGCCCGCGCCCAGCCCGGCGACCGGCTCGGCTACGCCGGCCCGCGCTTCCACTGGCACCACGAGCACGGCGACGGCGCCGCCTGGAACCTGCTGATCGCCGACGAGACCGGCCTGCCGGCGCTCGCGGCGATCGCCGAGACGCTGCCCGCCTTCCAGCGCGCGATCGCGCTGATCGAGGTCGAGAACGCGGCCGAGCGCCAGCCGCTGCGCTGCGCCGGCCGGCTCGACGTCACCTGGGTGGAGCGCGGCGGCGTGCACGCCGGCGAGACGCTCGCGCTCGCCGACGCGGCGCGCACCGTCGCATTGCCCGACGGCGCCGGCCACGTCTGGGGCGCGGGCGAGTCGGGCGTGATGCGGGCCGTGCGCGACTGCCTGCGCGAGCAGCGCGGGATCGAGCGCTCCGCGATGCACATCCTCGGCTACTGGAAGTACGACGACACGAAGGACTGGATCGACGCATGACACTCCGCCCCACCCGCCGCGGCTTCATCGCCGGAACGGCCGGCGCCGCCGCCACGATCTTCCTCGCCGCCTGCGGCAGCGACGACGACGGCGGCAGCACCAACGCCTCCGCGACCGCGACGAGCCCGCAGGGCAGCGGCTTCCCGATCACCGTCAGCGACAGATACGGCGAGACGACCGTCGAGCGGATGCCCGAGCGCGTCGTCGTCTACGGCTACAACGACCACGACACCGTGCTCGCGCTCGGCGTCGTCCCGGTCGGACTGATCAAGTGGATCCCGGAGTGGAAGCGCGGCGTCGGGCCGTGGTCCCTGAGAGCGCTCGGCGACGCCAGACCGGAGCTGTTCGAGGGCCAGGAGATCCCGTTCGAGAGAATCGCAGCGCTGCGGCCGGACCTGATCGTCGCCGTCGGCCAGAACCTCAGAGACTCCGACCACGACCGCCTCAGACAGATCGCGCCGATCGTCTCGACGCCGGACGGCTATCCCGCCTGGGGCCTGCCGCCGACCGAGCAGGCGGTGCAGATCGGCACCGCGCTCGGGATGAGAGCGGAGACCGAGAGACTGGTCAGCGGGCTCGACGACCTGTTCGCCAGAACGCGCAGGGAGAACCCGGGCTTCGCCGGCAGAACGGTGATGGTCGTGACCCCGACCGCGGACGGCCAGATGTCGGTCTTCTCCGACACTGACGCGCGCGGCCGGCTGGTCGCCAGCCTCGGCTTCAGACAGCCGGCGGCGGTGGCCGACGTCGTCGGCGACGAGTTCTACGCCTACCTCAGCCCCGAGAAGTTCGACCTGCTCGACGTCGACGCGCTGCTCGTGCTCGGCTACGACAGACCGTCCGTCGCCGCGCTCGACAGAATGGCGACGTACCAGCAGCTCGACGTCGTCAGACGCGGCGGCGCCGTGATCGTCGGCGACATGGACACCGCGATGGCGCTCGCCGCCGGCACCGTCACGAGCATCCCCTACGCGCTCGGCAGAACCGTGCCGCAGCTCAGAGCCGCGCTCGCGAAGGCGTAGCGGCGCCTACCCCACGCGCGACCGGCGCGCCGCCGGGACGACCAGCGGCGTGCCGGTCTCCGGATCGGGCACGACGCGGCAGGCGAGCCCGAAGACCCGCTCGACCAGCGCCGCGTCGACGATCTCGCTCGGGTCGCCCTCGGCGACGATCCGCCCGTCGCGCATCGCGATCAGGTGGGTCGCGTAGCGGCAGGCGTGGTTGAGGTCGTGCAGGACCGCGACGAGCGTGCGGCCGTGGCGCTCGCGCAGGTCGGCGCAGAGGTCGAGCACCTCGATCTGGTGGGCGACGTCGAGGAAGGTCGTCGGCTCGTCCAGCAGCAGCAGCGGCGTCTCCTGCGCCAGCACCATCGCCAGCCAGACGCGCTGGCGCTGCCCGCCCGACAGCTCGTCCACGGCCCGTTCGGCGAGGTCGGTCGTGGCGGTCGCGGCGAGCGCCTCCGAGACGGCCCGCTCGTCGTCGGGCGACCACTGCCGCAGCAGCTTCTGGTGCGGGTAGCGGCCGCGGCCGACGAGGTCGGCGACGGTGATCGCGTCGGGCGCGGTCGGGCTCTGCGGCAGCAGCCCGAGCCGCCGCGCGACCGCCTTCGCCGGCTGCGAGCGGATGTCGGCGCCGTCGAGCAGGACGCTGCCGCCGCGCGGCTTCAGCATCCGCGACAGCGCCCGCAGCAGCGTCGACTTGCCGCAGGCGTTGGGCCCGACGACGACCGTGAAGGAGCCGTCGGGGATCGCCACGTCGAGCCCGTCGACGACGAGCCGGTCGTCGTAGGCGAGCCGCAGCCCGCTGCCGCTCAGGCGCGCGGGCGCGTCGCTCCCGCCCTCCGCGGGCGTCGCGCCGCCGTCGGCTTCCGTCATCCGCTCCTCCTTCCGCGCCACTCGCTCGCGAGCAGCCATGCCAAGTAGATGCCTCCGATCGCGCCGGTCACGATCCCGACCGGCAGCTGCTGCGCCGGCCAGACGCGCTGAGCGGCGCAGTCGCTCGCCTCCAGCAGCAGCGCACCCATCAGCAAGGACGGCAGCAGCCCCGGGCCGGAGCCGCGCGTGATCCGCCGCGCGACCTGCGGCGCCGCCAGCGCGACGAAGGCGATCGGCCCCGCCGCCGCGGTCGCGACGGCCGTCAGCGCGACCGCGACGCCGATCAGCGCCAGCCGGCCGGAGTCGACGCGCGCGCCGAGCGCCCGCGCCGCGTCGTCGCCCAGCTCCAGCGCCCGCAGCGTGCGGCCGAGCGTCAGCGCCAGCGGCACCAGCACGACCAGCGCCAGCGCCAGCGGCCGCACCTGCTCCCAGCCGCGCCCGTTGAGCGAGCCGGCGATCCAGACGGCCGCCTGCGCGGCGTCCTCGACTCTCGCGCGCGTCAGCAGGTACTCGGTGAAGGCGCGCGTGACGAGCCCGATGCCGATCCCGACGAGCACGAGCCGGTAGCCCTGGATCCCGTGGCGCCAGGCGAGCCCGACGACGAGCACCGCCGACAGCACGCCGCCGAGCACGGCGCCGCCGGAGACGGCCGCACCGGTGCTGGAGCCGATCACGGTGATCACGAGCACCGCGCCGGCCGCCGAGCCCCAGGTGAAGCCGACGATCTCGGGGCTGCCGAGCGGGTTGCGCGTGATCGACTGGAAGATCGCGCCGGCGAGCCCGAGCGCGCCGCCGACCAGCAGCGCGCAGACGACGCGCGGCAGCCGCAGCGTCTCGACGATGAACGCGCTGGAGGGGTCGCCGCCGCCGAGCAGCGTCTCGACCACCTCGCGCGGCGACAGCGGGTAGTCGCCGGTCGCGATCCCGACGATCGCCAGCAGCACCACCAGCACGACCAGCAGGCAGCCGACGACGAACGGCCGCCGCTCGACCCGCAGCGCCACGCGCCCGCGCGGCGAGCGCACGACGCGGCCGGGCAGGATCCGCGGCGCCTCGACGCTCACAGACGTGCCCCCGCCGGCCGGACGCTCTGCGCGCGTCGCTTCACAGCTGCGCGATCCGTCTGCGGCGCACGAGCGCGATGAACAGCGGCGCGCCGACGAAGGCGGTGACGACGCCGACCTGCAGCTCCTGCGGGCTGACGACGAGCCGGCCGAGCACGTCGGCGACGAGCAGCAGCAGCGGCGCGAGCACGAGCGAGTAGGCGAGCACCCAGCGCTGGTCGGGCCCGACGATCGCGCGCGCGACGTGCGGGATCGCCAGCCCGATGAAGGCGATCGGCCCGGCGGCGGCGGTCGCGGCGCCGCACAGCAGCGTGATCGCGATCCCGCCGAGCACGCGCGTGCGGCCGACGTGGGCGCCGAGCGCGCGGCCGGCGTCGTCGCCGAGCGCGAGCGCGTTGAGCGGCCGCGCGAGCGCGAGCGCGAGCAGCGCGCCGGCGATCAGGAACGGCGCGACCTGCGCGAGCGTCTCCGAGTCGCGGCCGGCGAGCGAGCCGACCCACCAGAAGCGCCACGTCTCGAACGCCTCTCTGTCGAGCAGCGTGACCGCCTGCGTGACGGCCAGCAGCGCGGCCGTGACGGCGGTGCCGGCGAGCGCGAGCCGGACCGGCGTCGCGCCGCCGCGGCCGGCGGCGGCGAGCAGGTAGACGACGACCGCCGCGGCGCCCGCGCCGGCGAACGCGAACCAGACGTAGCCGGTCAGCCCGCCGATCCCGAACAGCCCGACCGCGATCACGACCGCGGCGGCGGCGCCGGCGTTGACGCCGAGCAGGCCGGGGTCGGCGAGCGGATTGCGCGTGAGCGCCTGCATCAGCGCGCCGGCGAGCCCGAGCGCGGCGCCGACGCCGAGCCCGAGCAGCGTCCGCGGCAGCCGCAGCTCGTGGACGATCGTCGCGTCCTGCGACCCGTCCGGATGGAAGAGGTCGCCGATCACGTCGGCGAGCGGGATCGAGCGGGCACCGAGCGCGAGGCTGAGGAAGACCGCGAGCGCGAGAGCCGCGAGGGCGATCGCGAGGCCCACGCTGCGTGACGACGACTGCACGCGAGTTAGGCTACCCTAATTCCGCGCGGTCGATCCGCGTGCTCGAGAGCCTGACTCGCAAGGCGGGTTCTCAAACCGCCGGGGGGTGGTGAGCGAACGTTGCCGGGGCTGGGCGGCCCCGGCAACGCTCACCCGCCGTCCGCTCACCGGACCGTGACCGGCACGCCCGGCTCGATCCGCCGCGCGAGCCAGTCGGCGTCGCCGTTGGAGATGCGGACGCAGCCGTGCGAGCTGGCGGTGCCGAGCGGATCGGCCAGCGACGTGCCGCCGCGGCCGTGGATCGCGACCCGGCCGGGGCCGCCCTGATACTCGGTGTACGTGTCCGAATAGGCGGTCAGCGGGATCACGAGGCTGCCGTAGAAGCCGCTCGCCGGCCGCTGCGGCAGCAGCTCCGAGACCGCGAACCTGCCGCGCGGCGTCGGGCTCAACGGGCTGCCGACGACGGCGCGGATCGTCTTCACGCGTCTCCCGTCGTAGGCGACGGTGACGGTGCGGGCGCGCAGGTCGACCCCGATCCGCCAGCGGGTCCGGTCGAGCGCGACGTCGTCGCCCGCGACCCAGCCGGCGCTGCCGTTCGGCCGCCGCGCGAGCATCACCCGCACGTACAGCCTCCCGTCGACGACCTTCTGGCCGGTGACGGCGTACTGCGCCTCGCCGCCGCCGAGCGGGGCGACCGGGGTCAGCCGCGCCAGCAGCCTCCCCCGCCCCGGCTCGGCGGTCGCCTTGGTCGCGAACAGGATCCGCGCGACGTTGGCCCCGTGCACGACCTGCACGGGACCGCCGTCGACCATCACTACCCGGTCACCGCCGGGGGTCTGGTGGCGCCTCTCTGCTGGGCGGCGGCGACGCGCACGCCTGGGGAGGCGGCTCTTCTGCCGCCGTTGCCGGAGGCGAGCCCGATGCCGTTGCGCAGCAGCGCGCCGTTGCTCGCCGAGCCGGAGACGCGCAGCGTCACCTTCAGCGTGCGGCTGCTGTCGGCCTTGAGCGTCCCGAGCGTCCAGCAGGCGCTGCCGCGCGACTTCTTCGCGCCCTTCGGCAGCGAGGAGAAGGCGAGGCCCTTGCCGGGCGCGTCGCAGACGACGACCTTGCCGGCCGGGCCGGTGCCGCGGTTGGCGACCTTGATCGTGTACGTGACCGTCGCGCCGGGACGGACACGCGTCGTCGAGGCCTTCACGGAGAGCCGCAGCGACGGCTTCTTCGCGGCCGGTCTTCTCGGCGTCGGCGTCGGTCTTCTGGGGGTCGGGTTCGGCGTCGGCGTCGGGTCTCTTCTCGGCGGGTTCGGGTTGACCGCGATCGCGGGCGAGGCCTCGGTGCGCGTGATGCCGGTGCCGCCCGCGTTCGTCGCCGCCGGCTGGCAGGCGACGGTGCGGCCGACGTCGGCGTCGGTGAAGGCGTAGGTCGCGCTGGCGCCGCTCTGCAGCACCTGGCCGTTGCGCGTGTCGACGAACGTGTAGGTGAAGGTCGGCGCGCCGCTCCAGGTGCCGGCCGAGCACTCCATCGAGCTGCCGGACTGGAAGAAGCCTCTGGCGCTGACGTCGCGACCGCCGCGCGGGGCGACCGGCGGCGCGTCGTTGCCGAGCACGAAGTCGCGGATCTCGCCGGCGGCGAGGTTGCTGTAGCCGTTGACGGAGCCGACGCCGCACTCGCCGCTCGGGCCGTTCGTGCTGACGAACGAGGCGACGCCCGCGAGCACGGTGCCGACGGTCAGCGGGCCGCCGGAGTCGCCCTCGCAGGCGGAGCCGACCTGGCTGGCGATGCAGGTGATGACGGCGTTGACGTCGCTGCCGCAGGCGAGCGGGTCGCCGATCGTCGTGCCGACCGCGTAGAGCTGGCCGTCGGGCGAGGCGGCGCCGCCGGCCTGCAGGCCGAAGCCGCTGATGCCGGCGGGCGTGCCCTGCGGCGAGTAGGCGCCGGCGTCGACGAGCGAGATCGCTCTCGCGGCCGGGCCGCTGAGGTCGAGCGTTCTGCTGAGCGTCAGGACCGCCACGTCGTCGGGCGCGACGCCGCCGTTCTCGGCCGTGTACGCGTAGCCGGGGTGGATCCGGACCGCGGCGACGCCCGAGGGCTGTCTCGTCGACTCCGGCGTTCTGAAGTTGGAGATGCCGGCGACGACGGTCAGCTCCGAGGCGTCGAACGGTCTGACCGTTCTCGCGTTGTAGACGCAGTGACCAGCGGTGACGACATGCGTGCTGTCGAGGATCGAGCCGCCGCAGATGTAGGTGGATCTGGTGACGGCGTCCTCCGCGATCAGGAAGATCTGATGCGGCGCCTGCGTGATCGAGATCGGGTTGCCGCCGACGATCGCCGGCTTCTTGCCGACCTCCGTCTGCGGGCCGAGTCTGAGCGTTCCTTCGCTCGCCTGCGTGGCCGGGGCAGCCAGCAGCAGGGCGGCGAGCGAGACCAGCGCCACCGCGGT
Source organism: Conexibacter sp. CPCC 205762 (assembly GCF_030646155.1). GTDB lineage: Bacteria > Actinomycetota > Thermoleophilia > Solirubrobacterales > Solirubrobacteraceae > Conexibacter. Next base: position 42,442 of record NZ_JAUTDN010000039.1, on the reverse strand, counting down.
GCGGCGACCCGGAATCCGTGCCTTTGGTTCGTGCATGGCGCGGCAGAATACGGCCCGCGCGACACCTTTTTATCGGTGCGTCAACGTCGTCCCGGCGCCCTGACGTGATGCGTTTGGAGCGCTGCAACTGGCGGGTAGGACGCGCGATCTCGCCGCAAAGCTGCCTATTCCTCGGCAGACGCCCGGGTTGTGTCAGCGCACAGGCGTCCGCGCAGAGGTCCGCTGCCGCCGCGCTGTCAGCGCACGATCACGCGCGCGGTGACGCTTCTGCGGGCGGCGTTGGCCGCGCTCAGCGTGACGGCGTTGACGTGCGCGCCGCGGCTGGCGCGGCCGGCGACCTTCAGCGTCACCTCGACGCGGCGCGCGGCGCCCGGCTTGATCGTCCCGAGCGTCACGCAGACGCGCCCGCGGACCCGTCTCGCCTTGCGCGGCGCCTTCGCGACGGAGAGGCCCTTGCCGGGGCTGTCGCAGACGACGACCCCGCGCGCGGCGGCGTTGCCGCGGTTGACGACCTTGATCGCGTGCGTCACGCGCGCGCCCTTGCGGACCTTGCCGCGCGGGACCGTGACGGTCAGCCGCAGCGACGGGCGCGGCGTCGTTCTTCTGACCGGCGGCGCGGGCGGCGCCGGCGCGACGGCGATCGGCGGCGACGCCTGCGTGCGCGTCAGCGCGGTGCCGCCGGCGTTGGTGGCGCGCACCTCGCACGCGACCGTGCGGCCGACGTCGCCGTCGGTGAAGCTGTACGTGTCGCTGCCGCTCAGCTGCAGCAGCGTGCCGGAGGCGGTGTCGACGAAGGCGTAGGCGAAGGCCGGCGCGCCGTTCCAGGTGCCGGCGCTGCACGTGACCGCCTGGCGCGCCTGGAAGACGCCGCGGGCGCTCACGTCGCGCCCGCCGCGCGGGGCCTGCGGCGGCGCGCTGCTGCCGTCGACGAAGGCGCGGATCTCAGGCGCGGCGAGGTTCGTGTAGCCGTTCAGCGAGCCGACGCCGCACTCGCCGGTCGGCCCGTCGAGCTGCACGAACGAGGCGACGCCGAGCAGCACGCCGCCCGCGACGATCGGCCCGCCGGAGTCGCCCTCGCAGGCCGAACCCGCGGGGCTGCTGACGCACAGCACGATCGCGTTCGCGTCGGCCCCGCAGGCGAGCGGGTCGCCGATCGCGGTGCCGAGCGCGTACAGCCGTCTGTCCGGCGTCCCGCCGGCGACCTGACGGCCGAAGCCGGTGATCGTCGTCGCCGTGCCGACCGCCGGATAGGCGCCGGGCGCGACGAGGCCGATCGGCTGGATCGCCGTGCTGAAGGCGAGGCTGCCGCTGAGCGTCAGGACGGCGACGTCGTCGGGGGCGACTCTGCCGGCGGCAGCCTGGTAGTAGGGATGGATGCGGATGTCGGCGACGTCTCTCATCACGCCGCTTCTGCCGTCGGCCGTCGCCGTGCCGGCCAGCACCGTCAGTCTCGCCGCGGTGAATCTCTGGCCGGTCGCCGGGTCGATCACGCAGTGGGCGGCGGTCAGGATCGTCGTCGCGTTGAGGATCGAGCCGCCGCAGTCGTAGACCGACGTTCTGCTCGCGGTCGCCTCGACGAAGACCTGCCACGGCGCGGTCGTGACCGGGATCTGCTGCCCGCCGACGATCGCCGGCTTGACGCCGATGCTCGGTGCGGCGGCCGCGCCGAGCGTCTGCTCGGCGGCGCTCGCGGATCCGGCGCAGAAGAGGACGGCAAGGCAGGCGACGGCGAGCGTGGTGAGGCGGCGCAACGGCGTCATGCGGTCACCCCGCCGGCGGCGGCGTCGACCACCTGCCAGGGGCGATCGTCGGGGCCGGCGAGCGCGAGCGTCCAGCGCTCGGTCGCGGTCGTCTCGGTCTGCTTGCTGCCGCGCAGCACGGCGGCGGTGTCGCGGTCCTCGATGTAGCGACGGCCGCGCACCTCGGCCTCGACCGTCATCGTCGGCGGCTGCGCCGCCGGGTCCAGCGCGACGATCGTCAGCTGCCGCACGACCGGGCCGCGGATCACGAGCCGCGTCTGCCCGCTCGGATCGCCCGGGTGCAGCAGCACCTGCGCCGCCTCCGGCGTGGCGACGTCGAGCAGATCGCTGTCGGCGCCGTCGACCGCCTCGGCCCAGGCGGCGACCGCGCGCCGCACCGATGCCTCCAGCACGTCTGGCGCCCAGCGGCCGTCGACGAGCGACAGGTCGAGCGCGGCGGCGCGCCCGTTGCCGGCGTAGTCGAGTCTCGCGACATCGGCGGTCGAGACGCCCTCGGGCAGTCTGTCGAGCGCGGCGACCTCCAGCAGCGAGGCGTCCTGCATCCGCCGCTCGTCGCTCCACGGCGAGGCGACGATCTCGGCGTCGAGCACGTGCTGGCCCTCGGCGTCGGTCTCGATCGAGGCGACGATCCAGCCCTGCTCGTCGGCGCGCTTGGCGAGCGTCCAGAACTCGGTCAGCTCGACCGTGTCGCTCGTCTCCTCGTTGCGCTTCAGCACCATCCCGTTGCGCATCACGACGAAGTCTCTGAGGCGGGCGCAGATGCGGACCGTGACGCGGTCCTCGCGATGGCCCTCGCGGTTGGTCAGCCCGAGGTACTCGATCGATCTGATCTGCAGCACCTCGACGCGGTTGTGCCAGCCCTTCTTGCGGAAGTCCTCCAGCCGCCGGCGCCACTCGACCATCAGGTCGGGCACGAGCAGCTGCTCCAGCGTCTCGTAGTCGCGCTCGTCCCAGGCGTGCTGGGCGGCCGTGAAGATCTGCTCGGCGCTGGCGCGCACCGCGGCGGGCTCGAACATCGGGTCGTCGTCGGCCGCGACAGCCGCCGCCAGCTCGATTCTGCGCGCCCGCTCCTCGCGCCGCTTGCGGTAGCGGCGGACCCGCATCGCGGCCGAGATCGCCGCGACGACGAAGAAGCCGCCGACCAGCAGGAAGATGATCAGGATCACGATCGGGCTGCCGCCGGTGGTCGTGCCGCCCCCGCCGGAGAAGCCGCCCCCGCCGAAGCCGCCACCACCGCCTCCGCCCCCGCCGCTGAAGCCGGAGGAGCCGCCGCCGGCGGCGGCGAGCGCGGTCGGCGCGGACAGCAGCAGGACGGTGAGCGCGGCCATGAGCAGCGCGGCGATCTGACGGACGGCGCGGGTCATCGTCACGGGACGGTATCGCGCGCGGCGGCCGGGCCGCGCTCCACTCGCGCGCGCTTCCTGCCGATGTACGGGAACGGACCTGTTCCAACCCGAGGAGACCCTGCCCGTGTCCGCACGCCTGCGCCTTGCCCTGCTGCTCGTTCTCGCCGCGACCTTCGGCGCCGCCGCCAGTGCGCTGGCGCTGTCGGTCAAGCCCACCGCCGAGCCGGTCGTGCGGACGGTGCTGGCCGAGGACGTCGACCCGCCCGGCGCGCCCGGCCGCACGCTCGGCCTCAGCCGCGTGACGGTCGAGCCCGGGGCCCAGCTGGCGCTCCACCGCCATCCCGGCGTGCAGATCGCGAACATCGCGAGAGGGACGCTGACCTACTGGGTCGTCAGCGGCAGCGTCACCGTCCACCGCGGCGACAGAGCGCTGCGCACGATCAGAGCCGGCCAGCGCGGCGAGGTGCGCACCGGCGAGTGGATCGTCGAGCGCCCCGGCACGATCCACCACGCCGCCAACCGCGGCAAGGTCGAGATCGAGATCCTGATCGCGACGCTGTTCAAGGACGGCGCGCCGCCCTCGATACCGGTCAGAGGCTGAGTCGGGCGCCCGCCGCCTCCCCCGCGGCGGGCGCCCTTCGCGCCTCAGAGCACCCGTCTGCCGGGGAGCACCGTGTACGTCGAGGTGTGATCGCCGGAGGCGACGCGCACGCGCACGCGCTGCTTGCTCGACAGCGCCTGCTTGGAGCGCAGTCTCAGCGTCACGGCGCCGCGGCCGCTCTTGCTCGCGACGGCCTGCTTGCCGCCGCGGCCGAGCAGGCGAGCGCTCGCCTTCACGCGCGTCGCCTGCTTCGCGCTCGCGCGGGCGGCGGTTGCGTCGACCTCATCGGCAGCGTCACCGATGCCGACCGTGATGCGGCAGGTGACGCCTCTTCTTCTCGCCACATACCAGCAGCTGACGAGCACCGACGGGATCTCGCCGGGCTTGCCCTTGGGCCCGCGCGCGCCGGCCGGACCGGCCGGGCCGGCCTCGCCCGCGGGACCGGCCGGGCCGGGCTGACCCGCCGGGCCGGGCTCGCCGACCGGCAGCGCGACGCCGCTGCCGGCGAGCGCGACCGTCTGCTCGCCGTCGCCGAGGTTGCCGGCGAACGTCAGCGTGCCGGCGGCGGCGCCGAGCGCCTGCGGCGCGAAGCGGACGCGCACCGTGCAGGAGCCGCCGGCCGGCACGATCGCGTTCGTGCACGTGTCGCCGGACAGCAGGAAGGCGTCGGAGTCACCGCCGAGCTTCAGCGACGACAGCTCCAGCGCGCGGCCGCCGCGGTTGCTGACGACGACCGGCTTCGGCTCGCCGAGCGTGCCGAGCGCCTGCTCGCCGAAGGCCGGCGCGGCGATCTCGACGACCGCCTCGTCGCGCACGACGCGCAGGCGCGTCGCCGAGACGGCGGCGTCGCCGTCGAAGCGGACCTCGGCGCCGTTCCAGTCGCTCACGCCCGCGACCGCGTTCAGCGTCGCGCAGCCGCTGGCGGCCGTCGTGACCGTGCCGAGCTGGGCGCCGCCGGCGCTGACGACGAGCGTCTTGCCGGGGAAGCCCATGCCGTTGCCGCGGTTGACGAGGCAGGCCTGCTGCGGCACGCCGCCTGCGCGCTTGACCTTCAGCGCGGTGGCGACCTTGTTGCCGGTCGCAGCGACGACGACGTCGGGCTGGTTGGTCTGCACGCCGTCAGCGCCGATCGCGCGCGCGGCGAGGTACTGCTCGCCCTCCAGCTCCGGGCCCTGGTCGTAGGCGTGCGGCATCACGATGCCGCAGCCGTCGTGGATCGCGATGACCGACTCGGCCGTGTACTCCTCCAGCTTGGAACCGAAGACGCGCGCGATCGCGGTGATCTCGTTCATCAGGTACGGCGGCTCCCAGAGATCCCGGTTGTAGATCATTCTGGCGCCGGGCGCGGCCTGGAACATCTCCAGCGCGGAGCTGTTGAAGATCGACTTCTCGGTCAGCCCGTACTCGTCGACGAGCTGGGCGATCTGGCCGTGGTCGCCGGTCTTGATGTCCACCTCGACGCCGGCGCCGGCCTTTCTGGCGAGCGCGAGCACCTGCTCGAAGGTGGCGACTCTCGAGCCTCTGAAGGGCCCGCCGGCCCACGGCTCGTAGTCGGAGACGTCGAGCTGCTGGATCTCGGCGAGCGTCATGTCGGCGACGTCGCCGGTGCCGTCGGAGACACGGTCGACGGTCGAGTCGTGCCAGGCGATGAATCTGCCGTCCTTGGTCACGCGCACGTCGACCTCGATCACGTCGACGCCGTAGGCGAGGCCGGCCTCGTACGCGGCGAGGGTGTTCTCGGGCGCGAACGCGGTCGAGCCGCGGTGGGCCGAGATGAACGGCTTGTCGCTGCCCTGGTCGGCCGGAACCGCTCTCTCCCACAGCGCGGTGCGGTGCGGCAGGTTGCACGCGGGCTGCTGCGCCCACGGTCTCAGCACGGTGATCGCGCCACGGATGTTGGCGATCTGGTCGTCGATCGGGTCGGCGGACGCCGCCGGCGCGAGCACGCCCGCGAAGGTGGCGGCGGCCAGCAGCGCCGGAACGCCGAAGCGGGCGGCGCGGGGGCGCCGCCGCGAGGATGAGGACATCGAGGGGAACTCCTGATTGATTGGAACGGCGCTGCGCATCACAGCGCGCCGCCGTGCCAATTCCGTGACGCGCGCGTTACGCGCGTGTCACGGAACGGTCACCGCTGTGAAGCAGCGGTGACCGTCCTCCTACACGCTGTAGCAGAGCAACGTGCGGGCGCGGCTCATTGCTCCGCCGGCGCCTCGATCTCGCGCTTGAGGATCTTGCCGGTCGGGCCCTTCGGCAGCTCCGGCACGAGCCAGACGCGGCGCGGGTACTTGTAGGCGGCGACGCGCTCCTTGACGTACGCGCGCAGCTCGTCGGCGTCGGCCTGCGCGCCCTGCTTGAGCGCGACGGCGGCGCCGACCTCCTCGCCCCACTCGCTGTCCGGCACGCCGACGACCGCCGCCTCGGCGACCGCGGGGTGCTCGTAGAGGACCTCCTCGATCTCGCGCGGGTAGACGTTGTAGCCGCCGCGGATGATCATGTCCTTCTTGCGGTCGAGGATGAAGTAGTAGCCCTCCTCGTCGACCTTGGCGAGGTCGCCGGTGTGGAACCAGCCGTCTCTGATCGCGGCCGCGGTCGCCTCCGGCTTGCGCCAGTAGCCCTTCATCACGTTGTGGCCGCGGATCGCGATCTCGCCCATCTCGCCGGTCGGCAGGCCGTTGCCCTGGTCGTCGACGACTCTCATCTCGACGCCGCGGATCGGCGTGCCGATCGAGCCGACCTTGCGCGCTCTGTCGGGATGGTTGAAGGAGGCGACCGGCGAGGTCTCCGACAGGCCGTAGCCCTCCAGCACCTTCGCGCCGAAGACCTGGTCGAACGCCTTCAGCACCTCGCCCGGCAGCGCCGAGCCGCCGGAGACGCAGAGCCGCAGCGACGAGGTGTCGTATCTGGCGCGCACCTCGTCGGGCACCGAGATCAGCGCGTTGTACATCGTCGGCACGCCCTCGAAGACGGTCACCCTGTCGCGCTCGATGATCTCCAGCGCCTTGACGGGGTCGAACCGCGGCAGCAGCGTCAGCACGCAGCCGGCGGCGGTCGCGACGTTCAGCGCGCAGGTCTGGCCGAAGGAGTGGAACAGCGGCAGCGCGCCGAGGATCACGTCCTCCTCGCTGACCTGGATCAGCGTCTGCAGCGTCGTCTCGACGTTCGCCAGCAGGTTCCCGTGCGACAGCTCGGCGCCCTTCGGCGAGCCGGTCGTGCCGGATGTGTACAGCAGCACCGCCGTGTCGTCGTCGGCGACCTCGGCGACGGCGTGCTCGGGCTCGTGCCCGAACGCCGTCTGCGCGAAGTCGGCGCCGACGCGGATGTACTCGGCGCCGGCGGCGGCCGCGCCCGGCTCGGCGTCGGCCGCGAACAGCTCCCAGGCGAACAGCAGCTTCGCGCCGGAGTCCTCGAGGTAGTACTTCACCTCGCGCTCCTTCAGCAGCACGTTCATCGGCACGACGATCCCGCCGGCGCGCAGGATCGCGTAGTAGATCGGCGGGAAGAACGGGACGTTCGGCAGCATCAGCCCGACCCGGTCGCCGGGCTGGAAGCCCTTCGCCTTCAGCATCCCCGCGACGCGCGCGGAGCCTTCGGCGATGACGGCGTAGTTGAGCTCGACGTCGTCGAGCTTCACGGCGATCCTGTCACCGTGGCGCTCGGCCGTGTCGATCAACAGGCTCGCCAGATTGCGCCCCATGCTGCCTCCCGTCTCTTCCTCGTCTTCGTCAGTACCGGCGGCGGCTCACGCCTCGGCCACGCCGGACCCGATCGCGCGGGCGGGGGCCTCGCCCCACAGCTGCTCGAGCCGGTAGAACGCGCGCGTGTCAGGCGTGAAGAAGTGCACCACCACGTCGAGATAATCCATCAAGACCCACTGGGCTTGCGGCAGTCCCTCGACGCGGCGCGGCAGCAGGCCGTGTTCCTTCTTCATCCGTTCGTGGACGGCGTCGTGCAGCGCCTTCACCTGGCGGTCGGTGTTACCCGTCGCGATCACGAAGTAGTCGGCGTAGCCGAGCACCCCGCGCAGATCCAGCTCGACGATGTCGATCGCCTTTCTGTCGTCGGCGACCTCTGCGATCGCCTCGGCCAGATCGGCTCCGGTCAGTTCCTGTTGTGTCATATGTTCGTCACCTCCCCCCGCGTGCCACGGTAGAGCCCGTCGCGCTCGATCGCCGTCTGCACGGCGTCCGGCACGAGATATCTGATCGGCCGCCCGTCGGCGACCCGCTCGCGCACCAGCGACGAGGAGACGTCGATGCGCGGCATGTCGAAGAACCTGATCCGCTCCGCGCCCGCCAGCGGCGCCAGCTCGCGCTCGATCTGCGCCCGCTTGGCGCCGACGCGTTCGGCGACCGCGAGCGTCGCCAGCTCCAGCACCGCCTCCGGCTCGCGCCAGCTCGGCAGGCTCGCGGCCATGTCGCCGCCGACGATGAACGTCAGCTCCTCCTGCGGATTGTCGTCACGCAACAGACGCAGGGTATCGACCGTCCAGGACCGTCCCGGCCGGTCCAGCTCCGCGCGCGAGACGGCGAAGCGCTCGTCGCCCGCGATCGCCGCCTGGCAGAGCGCGAAGCGCTCCTCCGCCGACGGGTCGCCGTCGGCCAGCGCCTTGTGCGGCGGGACGCCCGCCGGCATCAGCACGACGCGGTCCAGCCCGAGCTGCGCGTGCGCCTCCTGCGCGCAGACGAGGTGAGCGAGATGCGGCGGGTTGAAGGTCCCGCCCAGGATGCCGACGCGCATCTGCGACAGCGGCGCGACGGCGCTCAGACGCGCACCTGACCGGTGCCCTCGATCAGGTACTTGAAGGTCGTCAGCTCGCGCACGCCGATCGGGCCGCGCGCGTGCAGCTTCTGCGTCGAGTTGCCGATCTCGGCGCCCATCCCGAACTCGCCCCCGTCGGTGAAGCGGGTCGAGACGTTGACGTAGACGCAGGCGGCGTCGACGCCGAGCTGGAAGGCGCGCGCGGAGTCGCTCGACTGCGTCACGATCGCCTCCGAGTGGCCCGAGCCGTAGCGGCCGATGTGGGCGATCGCCTCCGCGGCGCTGTCGACGACCTTGATCGCGATCGTCAGCGCGAGGTACTCGGTCTCCCAGTCCTCCTCGCCGGCCGGCGCGATCTCGACGCCGGGGCCGGCGAGCGCGCGCGTGCGCTCGTCGCCGCGCAGCTCGACGCCGGCCGCGGCCAGCGCCTTCGTCGCGCGCGGCAGGAAGGCGGCCGCCGCGTCGGCATGCACGAGCAGCGTCTCCAGCGCGTTGCAGACGCCGGGGCGCTGCGTCTTGCCGTTGAGCAGGATCGCCTCGGCGTCGTCGAGGTCGCCGCTGGCGTCGACGAACAGATGGCAGTTGCCGGAGGCGGCGTAGATCACGGGGACGGTCGCAACCGCCTTCAGCGCGTTCTTCAGCCCCTCGCCGCCGCGCGGGAAGATCAGGTCGACGACGCCGTCCTGCGTCGCCAGCTCGGCCAGCTCCTCGCGGCCGCCGCCGGCGACGAGCGAGATCGCGCCCTGCGGGACGCCGACCTCCTCGGCCGCCTGCGCCGCGATCTCGACCAGCACGCGGTTTGAGTGGATCGCGCTGGAGGAGCCGCGCAGCACGATCGCGTTGCCGGACTTGAGCGCCAGCCCGGCGGCGTCGATCGTCACGTTCGGGCGCGCCTCGTAGACGACCGCGACGACGCCGAAGGGGACGCGCACGCGGCGCACGTCGACGCCGTTGGGCAGGCGGTGGCCGTCGATCGTCTCGCCGACGGGATCGGGCAGCGCCGCGATCGCGCGCGTGCCGGCGGCGATCCCCTCGATCCGCTCGGGCGTCAGCGCGAGCCGGTCCAGCAGCGCGGCGCCGATGTCGTTGGCGCGGCCGGCCTCGAGGTCGAGCGCGTTGGCGGCGAGGATCTCTGACGTGCGGGCGATCAGCGCGTCGGCGATGGCGCGCAGGGCGCGGTCCTTGACGTCCGAGCCGAGCGCCGCGAGCGGCGCCGCGGCGGCCTTCGCTGCGATGCAGACGTCGGCGACGGAGGTGACGGGCGTGCTGATGGCCATCGCAACAGGGTACTCGACCCGCGCCAGCACGCCCGTCCCGGAATCAGCCGATCATCTCGCGCGCGGGGCCGCCCGGCTTGAACATCGGCAGGCAGTCGGCCTCGGGCGCGATCCGCACCTCCAGCAGCGACGGGCCGTCGGCGGCGAGCGTCTCGGCGACCGCGTCTGCGACCTCCTCCTGCTCGGTCACGCGGCGGCCGTCGAGGCCGAACGCCTGCGCCAGCAGCGGCCAGTCGGGCGACGTGCCGAGGTCGACCGACTGGCGCCGGCCGCCCCAGAACATGTCCTGCTGCTGACGGACCATTCCGAGCGTGCCGTTGTGCATCAGCACGATCTTCACCGGCAGCCGCTCCTCGACCGCCGTCGCCAGCTCCTGCACGTTCATCAGCAGCGAGCCCTCGCCGGAGACGCAGACGACCGTCTCCCCCGGCCGCGCGGCGGCGGCGCCGAGCGCGGCCGGCAGGCCGTAGCCCATCGTGCCGTGGCCGCCGCTCGTCAGCCACTGGCGCGGCTGCTCGAAGCGCAGCCGGTTGGCGGCCCACATCTGGTGCTGACCGACGTCGGTCGCGACGATCGCGCGGCCCTCGCTGGCGGCCTGGACGGCGTCGAGCAGGCCGTGCGGGTCGATCCCGTCGCCCGGCCCGCTGCCCTCAGACCACCCGGGCGCCGGCACGTCGAACGGCTCCGCCGCGCGCCACGCGTCGATCCGCTGCCACCAGGCGTCCAGCCGGGCCGTCGCGGGCTGCTCCGGCAGCGCCGAGTACGCCTCGGCGATCGCCGCCAGGCCCAGCCGCGCGTCGGCCGCGATCGGCACGTGCGCCGCGCGCAGCTTGCCGATCTCGCTCGGGTCGACGTCGAGGTGGATCACCTTCGCGTGCGGGGCGAACTGGTCCAGCGCGCCGGTGACGCGATCGTCGAAGCGGGCGCCGACGGCGATCAGCAGGTCGCACTCGTCGACCGCCCAGTTGGCCGTCTTCGTGCCGTGCATCCCGAGCATGCCGAGCCAGCGGCGGTCGGAGGCCGGGAAGGCGCCGAGGCCCATCAGCGTCGTCGTGACCGGCAGCCGCGCCAGCCGCGCAAGCGCCGCCAGCTCGCCCGCCGCCTCGGCGTGGACGACGCCGCCGCCGGCGTAGAGCACCGGCCGCTGCGCGGCCGCGATCGCCTGCGCCGCCAGCCGCACCTGCTTGCCGTTGGGCTTCGTGCGCGGCTGGTAGCCCGGCGTCTGCGGCGCGTGCGGCTCGATGTCGCGCGCCGGGCCGCGCGCGAGGTCGGAGGGCACGTCGACGAGCACCGGGCCGGGGCGGCCGGTGCGGGCGATGTGGAAGGCGTCGTGGATCGCCTGCTGCAGCTCGTCGGCCGACTGGACGGCGATCGCGTGCTTGACCATCGGCGCCGTCATGCCGATCACGTCGGCCTCCTGGAAGGCGTTCGTGCCGAGCAGGTCGGTCCGCACCTGGCCGGTCACGAAGACGGTCGGCGTCGAGTCCATGTAGGCGTCGCAGATCGGCGTCAGCAGGTTGGTCGCGCCGGGGCCGGAGGTCGCGAAGGCGACGCCGACGCGGCCGGTCGCGCGCGCGTAGCCCTGCGCGGCGTGGCCGGCGCCGGCCTCGTGGCGCATCAGCACGTGGCGGATGCGGGCGTCGACGAGCGCGTCGTAGATCGGCAGGTTGGCGCCGCCCGGGATCCCGAAGACGGTGTCGACGCCCTCGCGCTCGAGCGCCTTCGTCAGGGCGTCGGCGCCGCGCATCGTGCGCTCCCTTCATGACCGGCGATGGTGCGGGCGGTGGTGAGTACGACGAGCGTGAGACGCGGCATCTGGGGCTCCTGGGCGGTTCGGTGACGAGACGAGGATCCGCGCGCGGGCGCGGACGAGACGGGGCTGCGGCCGCCGCGGCGAGGCGGCGGCGCGTGGGCGGCGAGCGCGAGGCTCAGCCGGATACGCGTACGCCGACGAGGACGCGGTGGGCGTCCGTAAGTCGGTCGGCGTGCATGCGCGGGTGCGTCACGTCATCGATTGTGCCGCATAGGGCGGCCGGATGCCAGCCGGCCGCCCTGGGTGGGTCAGTCCAGCGTCGGGATGCGGAAGCCCTTCTCGTACCAGCCGCCGGCGATGTCGCTGCCGTTGTCGCCGACCATCGCGATCACCTCGTAGCCGCGGCGGCGCTCCAGCTCGGCCCGCTGCGACGCCTTCACGACGCCCTTGTCGGTGCCGTTCTCGGGCCGCATGTAGAGCCCCTCGACCTCGGTGTAGCCGGCCTCGGCGAGGTTTCTCTGCGTGATGCCGCGGTAGTCGTATCTGGTCAGGTCGATCCCGCAGAGGCCGATCGCGTCGTACGGCGCTCTGCAGAGCGAGCCGCTCTCGTACAGCGCTCTGTTGCTCGGGTCGGCGAGGATCGGGTCGAAGCGCGCGGTGATGATGAAGACCGACACCTCGTATCTGCGCGCCAGTCTGTACAGCTCCAGCACCGGGCCGAGCGCGATGCCGGTCCCGAGCGCCTGGTTGCGGATCGAGAAGAGGTCCTGGTAGTTCGCGGTGGGCGCGAACGCGTGGTAGTTCGAGAAGGCCGTCTCGTCGGCGTCGAAGCCGATCGCGAGCTTCTCGACGGCCGCGCACGACTTCTTCGTCACGTCCGGGTCGGGCGCCGGCGGCTGCTCGATCGGCGGGACGTCGTTGCCGAGGTCGGGCTTCGGCGTCGCCGGCGCGGGCGTCGTCGGGACCGGATTCGTGTTGCCGCCGGGCGCCGGCGTTCTGAGCGCCTTGTCGAGCGCCTTTCTGGCGGCGGCGAGCGCCTGCTGGGACTGCTTCAGCGCTCTGCGCGCCTTCGCCAGCGATCTGCGCAGCGCGGCCGTGTCGCGCTGAGCGCGAGCGAGTCTGCGCGACAGCGAGCGCACGCGGGCGCGGTCAGCGGAGACGGAGCGCTGCGCCCGCTTGACGGCGGTGCGCGCTCTCGCCGGCGTCAGCCGGACGGCGGCGACGGCCTCCGGCGCGGGCTCCGGGACGACGACGCTGTAGTCGGCCTGCGGGTCGGGGCCCGGATCGGCGCTGCCGACCGGGTAGCCGGCCGCCTCGCACGCCTGCGTCTGCTTCGCGTTCGCGGCGGCGCGGCGCGTGATCCACTGCTTGGCGGGATCGATCGCCGCCTTCAGCTCGGCGCTGTACGTGCCCGATTCGACGTAGGTCTGTCGCTCGGCGGGTGTCTTCGCCGCCGCGCTCCCCGGCAGCAGCGAGATCGCACCGGCGACGGTGACGGCTGCGCACGCGAACGCGCGCGCGGTGTTGCGGTAAGCCTGGTCCATCCCAGCAAGGTATGAGGCGGTCGGGCCAATTCTGTGACGGAGCGGTGAAGCGCCCACGCGCCATGTCAGGGGTCTTCACACGCCGCCCGGCGAGCGATCGAACTGCCGCGCTCCGGCCGATCGATCGACTACTTTCGCAGCAGTGGACAGACGCGTGACGACCGCACTGCAGCTGCTGGGCGCGCTGGCCGGCTTCGCCGCGCTCGCGACGCTCTCCGGCGGCGCCGTCCTGTGGATCCGCTTCGACGCGCTGCGGCTGCCGGCCGACCAGGCGATCGCGCTGCTGCCGAAGCAGCTGCTGCTGATCGTCGGCCTGCACGTGCTGGTGCTGCCGGTCGCGATCGCGACGGCCGCCGCCGCGCTGCTCGTGCTGCTGCTCTACCGCGACGCAAGAACGTGGTTCTGGTTCGCCTTCGGGCTCGTCGTGCTGGCCGCGCTCGTGACGGTCGTCGCACTGCTGCCGCCGCCGCTCGACGCGCCGCTCGGCTGGCTCGCGACGGCGGCGGTGCTGATCGTCTCCGGCCTGCTGCTGACGCTCGCGATCGTCTCGGGCCAGAAGCGCGCGCTCGCCGCCGCGCTGCTGACCGCCTTCGCCGTCGGCGGCGCGACGCTCGCGGTCGTGCGCACCCACGCCGACCCGCGGCTGGAGCCGGTCGCGCTGCTGCTCGACGGCAGACCGTCGAGCATCGCCGGCTTCTACGTCGGCCAGACGGCCGACAGCGTCTACGTCGCGCCGCTGCCCGGCCGCGGCGCCGCCGACGACCCGTTCGCCGACGCGCCCGTCGACCGCATCGCCGAGATACGCCGCAGCCGCGTGCTGGCGCTCGTGCTGCGCGCGCCGACCGGGCTCGGCGGCGACGACGACGGCCGCGAGCAGGCGCGGGCGCTGCTGGCCGACCTGCGCAGCGCGACCGAGGCGCCCGGCGGCGGCGCCGGTGCCGCCGTCCAGGCGGTCGATCCGGTCGCGACCTTCGCGCCGCTCGTCAGCCTCCACCGCAAGGAGCGCTCGCTGCCGACCTCGGCCGACGAGCTGCTCAGACACGCGACGCTGGTGTGGAAGCAGGACGGCTGCGACGCCGTGACGGTGCGGCCGATCGACCCGGCGCGGCTGGCCGGCGCCGCCCCCTACGCCCACCACCCGGCGGCGAGAGGCTGCGGCGAGGATCCGCGTGCGCCTGCGATCACCGCCGCCGACCACACGCGCCCGTTCGACACGAAGGACCGCCCGCCCGGCCTCGGCCCGCGCGAGGGCTTCGCGATCGACGTCGACAACGCCTGGCGCACGCCGCCGGCGAAGGTCGAGCGGGTCGGGCCGCAGGAGACGCTGAAGGGCGCGCCGGTCTACGTCGAGCAGGGGCGCGACCCCGACACGGGCGGCCTGCGCATCACCTACTGGTTCTTCTACGGCCTCAGCCAGCCGCCGGGGCCCGGCTCGGTCACGAGCCATCTCGAGCACGAGGGCGACTGGGAGCGGATCAGCGTGCAGCTGAGAGACGACGGCGGCGACCGCTGGACGCCGCTGTCGGTCCGCTTCCACACCCACGACGAGTCGCGCGACGTGCCGTGGGCGTCGGTCCGCAAGGTCGACGGCGACGGCGGCACGCACCCGTTCGTCTACAGCGCGCTCGGCAGCCACGCGACCTACTGGGCGGCCGGCGCCTACGAGTCGCTGCCGAAGGTCGGCGGCACGCCGGTCAAGCTGCCGATCTTCGACCGCGCGAGCGCCTGCACCGACTGCCCGCAGTGGCGCACCTGGGAGCAGGTCGTCGACGTCCGCACGCGGCCCTGGTACGGCTTCGGCGGCGCCTGGGGCAAGATCGGCGACATCGGCGGCACGACCGGGCCGCTGGGCCCGTCGCGATGGAAGATCCGCGACCCGCACAACTCGCCGACGGCGACCGTCCACCGGCCGCTGACGCCGACGCCGGTCGCCACGGGCGACTGACGCGGCACGCCACCGCTCCGCGTCCGGCCGCCTAGTCCAACACGAAGTAGTCGCGGTGGATCGCCTCTTCGGAGGCGCGCGGCAGCAGCTCGCGCGCCTGCGCCGACTTCATCCCCGCGACCCGTCTCAGCTCTCTGGCGGCGAGGTTGACGATCCCCTTGCCGACCTGCTCGCCGTCGTGCAGCACGAGCACCGCGTCGCCGACGTCGAACCTGCCGCTGACGCCGACGATCCCGACCGGCAGCAGCGACGTGCCGCCCTCGCGCAGCGCCCGCGCCGCGCCGGCGTCGACCTCCAGCTCGCCGTGCGACGGCTTCGCGTACTTGAGCCACAGCTTGAAGCTGGAGTACGACGCCTCGCGCGCCGGGAAGCGCGTGCCGATCGCCTCGCCGGCCGCGGCGGCGGCGATCACGCCGGGCGTGCGGCCGTTGGCGACGACGGCGGGGATGCCGGCGGCGGTCGCCATCTCGGCCGCGACGACCTTCGAGCGCATCCCGCCGGAGCCGAGCGTCGAGGTCGTCTGGCGGATGTCGAGCGTGCGCAGCTGCTCGAAGTCCTCGACCAGCGGCACGATTCTCGCGCTCGGGTCGAGCCGCGGATCGGCGGTGAAGAGGCCGTCGGTCGAGGTCAGCAGCACGAGCAGCTCGGCGCCGAGCAGGATCGCGACCTGGGCGGCGAGGAAGTCGTTGTCGCCGAAGGAGATCTCGTCGGTCGTCGTCGTGTCGTTCTCGTTGATGACCGGCACGACGCGCCAGTCGAGCAGCCGCTGCAGCGTCTGACGGGCGTTGAGGTAGTGGGTGCGGGCGCTGATGTCGAAGAAGGTCAGCAGCACCTGCGCGGTCGGCACGCCCTTGCCCGTCAGCAGCTCGTCGTAGACGCGGTAGAGCTGGCCCTGGCCGACGGCGCTGGCGGCCTGCAGCTCGTCGATCGCGCGCGGGCGCATCCCGAGGCCCATCACGCCCATCCCGCGGGCGATCGCGCCGCTGGTGACGATCACGACGTCGGCGCCGGCGCCGTGCAGCGTCGCGGCCTGCTCGCAGACCTCCTCCAGCACCTCGCGGCGCGGATGGCCCGCGTCGTCGCAGACGATGCTGGAGCCGAGCTTGATGACGACGGTGCCCATGAGCGACCCGGGAGCTTATTCGGCCAGCAGCCGCCCGAGCAGCTCCACGACGCGGCGGGCGTGGGCGCCGTCCGGGTCGAGGTCGGCGCGCAGGTCGCTGGCCGACAGGCCGATCAGCGCCGGCGAGGCCGTCAGCGGCTCCAGCAGCTGCTCCAGCTCGCCCCAGCTGAGCCCCTGCGGCTGCGGGTAGCTGACGGCCGGCAGCTCGCGCTCGTCGAGCACGTCGAGGTCGAGGTGCAGCCAGGCGGCCGCGCGGACGCCGTCGTCGGCGCGCTGGTCGGCGTGCGCGGGCGGCGCCTCCAGCCGCGCCGCCGCCTCGGCGCCGACGGCGCGCGGGCCGGCGGCGACGATCGCCGGCGCGTCGCGCCACCAGACCGTCTCGTCCATCAAGGCGAGGTCCTCGTCGTTGCCGGGGTCCATCCCCCGCGGCCGCAGGCCGAGCACGACCGCGCGCGCCGGCGGCAGCAGCGGCGCCGGCAGCGGCGCGGCCAGCTCGACCAGCGCCGCCGGGCCGCGGCCGCAGCAGATCGCGAAGTCCATGTCGGCCGCCTCGCCGGTCGGCGAGCTGTCGCCGTCCATCGCGTCGGGATGGCCGTCGACCATCCACAGCCCCGGTTCGAGGCCGGCGACGCGGGCGCCGGCGAGCGCGCCGGGCAGGAAGCTGCAGTCGCCGCCGAGCACGAGCGGGCGGCGCCCCTCGCGCAGCACGGCCGCGACCGCGTGACGGACGGCCTCGTTGGCCTTGAGAACCGCCGCGTAGGCGATCACGCCGGTTCTGGGGTCGCGGACGGGCGGGCGCAGCAGCGGGGTCACGTCGCCGCGGTCGCTCGTCGCGCCGACGGCGGCGGCGATCCCGGCCGCGCGCAGGGCGGCCGGCGCCAGCTCCTCCCCCTCGCCCGCGGCCGCCGAGTCGAGCGGCGCGCCGATCAGCGTCCAGCTCACGACGGGTCCAGCTCGAAGATGATCCCGCCGATGTGGACGTCGTCGCCGGCGATGAAGCCGGCCTCCTCCAGCGCTCTGATCACGCCGATCGAGCGCAGCCGCATCTCCAGGTAGGCCATCGCGTCCTCGTTCTCGACGTCGTATCTGGCGACGAGCCGGTCGACGCCCTCGCCGATCACCTTGAAGACGCCCTCCTCCAGCTCCTCGACCGTGAAGCCGCGCGGTCTCGCCGGTCTGAAGACGCGGTGCTCGGCGAGGTCGTCGACGACGGCGACCTCGGCCGGCGGCGTGATCGGCACGTGCGCCAGCAGCGCCTTGCGCAGCTCCTCGAGCCCGTCGCGGGTGGCGCTGGAGGTGCGGATGATCGGCACGTCGGGCCCGAGCTGCTCGCGCCACAGCTCCTCGGCCGCCTCGGCGTCGTCGGGCGTGACGAGGTCGGACTTCGACAGCGCGAGGATCCGCGGCAGCGCCGCCAGCCGCGCGTCGTGCGCCTTCAGCTCCTGCTCGATCGTCGCGTGGTTCTCGAACGGATCGGAGCCGTCCAGCGGCGCGAGGTCGAGCACGTGCACGAGCAGGCGCGTGCGCTCGACGTGCGCGAGGAAGTCGTGGCCGAGGCCGGCGCCGTCGCTGGCGCCCTCGATCAGCCCCGGGATGTCGGCGATCACGAGCTGGCGGTCGTCGGCCTGGATCGTGCCGAGCACCGGCGAGAGCGTCGTGAACGGGTAGCCGGCGATCTTCGGCCGCGCGGCCGTGATCGTGCTCAGCAGCGACGACTTGCCGGCGTTCGGGAGGCCGACGAGGCCGACGTCGGCGAGCAGCTTGAGGTGCAGCTCGACCCAGCCCTCGGTGCCGGCGGGGGCCTTCTCGGCGAACCGCGGCGCCTGCCGCGTCGGCGTCGCGAAGTGCTTGTTGCCGCGCGCGCCGGAGCCGCCCTTGGCGACGATCGCCCGCTGGCCGGGGACGACGAGGTCGTGGCGGGTGCCGTCCTCCAGCTCGACGACGGTGCCGGGCGGGACTCTCACGACGAGGTCGTCGCCGTCGGCGCCGTGGCGCAGTCTGCCCTGGCCGTGACCGCCCTTGCGGGCCTTGAAGTGGGCGGTGCGGCGGAAGAACTGGAGGTCGCGCAATGAGTCGTCGCAGAGCAGGATCACGTCTCCGCCGCGGCCGCCGTCGCCGCCGTCGGGGCCGCCCATCGGCACCCCGGCCTCGCGCCGGAAGGACATGCAGCCGTCCCCGCCGCGGCCGGCCTGGACGTGGATTCTCGCGCGATCGGAAAGCACCCCTCAATCCTGGCACAGCGCTGCGCAGGGCGAGTTCCACGGCGTCGCGCTGAGCTGCGCGACGCGCGTGGGAGCTCGCGGGGCGTCGCTGCTAGACCTCTGCCGGCTGCTCGGCGTCGGCGAGCGCGATGCGCTCGTTCGGCACGCAATGGGTCATCACCAGGCGGCTGACGTCGCGCGGGCCGTTTCTGCCGAGGTTGTCGAGCCGTGCCTGCTCGACCGGGCCCCAGCCCTGGGTCGGGACGGGACGGAGGTGCCTGACGTCGTCGGCCGAGATGCCGAGCGCGTCGCCGACGCGCGCACCGAGCTCGTCCTCGCACAGCAGGAAGTGCCACACCATCCGCTCCTGGATCGCGCGGTCGCACTCCTCGAGCTTCGCGACGAGGTTGGCGACGAGGTCGTCCTTCTCCCACTGCTCGGAGAGCAGGTAGCGCTCGCCCGGCTGCTGGTAGTCGTTCGTGCGCTCGATCCGCGCCCGCGTCAGCTGCCCTTCGATCACCGGCCCCTGCGTCTGCTGCGCCGGCTCGTCGGCCTCGCGCAGACCCGCTCGCAGCGACGGCTCGTAGTTGATCGACGGATCGGCGCCGTAGCCGTCGACGCCGTACGCCATCGGCGCGTCGCGCTGGTTGGTGTTGACGCCGTGCGCCGCGTGTCTGGGCTGGTTGACCGGCAGCTGCAGGTAGTTGGGGCCGACGCGGTGGCGCTGCGTGTCCGAGTAGGAGAAGGTGCGGCCGACCAGCATCTTGTCGTCGGAGAAGTCGAGCCCGTCGACGAGGACGCCCGTGCCGAAGGCGATCTGCTCGCTCTCGACGAAGAAGTTCTCGGGCGCGCGGTCGAGCGTCATCAGGCCGACCGGGAGCAGCGGGAAGTCCTGCTCCGGCCAGGTCTTCGTGTCGTCGAGCGGGTCCCAGTCGAGCTCGGGATGGTCGCGGTCCTCCATCAGCTGCACGTTCAGCTCCCACTGCGGATGGTCGCCGCGCGCGATCGCGTCGTAGAGGTCTCTCGTGTGGACGCCCAGCTCTCTCGCCTGCGCCACGGCGGCGTCATCCTCGGTCCACGACTGGACCGGCTGTCTCGGCAGCCAGTGGTACTTGACGAGCTTCGTCTCGCCGGCCGCGTTCACCCACTTGTAGGTGTTTACGCCGAAGCCCTGCATGTGACGGTAGGAGGCCGGGATCCCGCGCGGTCCGAACACGAGCGTGACCATGTGCAGCGCCTCGGGCGACTGCGACCAGAAGTCGAAGACGCGGTTGGCGACCTGCCGCTCGAAGGTGACGGGATCGGGCTTCTGCGAGTGGATGAAGTCGGGGAACTTGATCGCGTCGCGGATGAAGAAGACGGCGAGGTCGTTGCCGACGAGGTCCCAGTTGCCGTCCTCCGTGTAGAACTTGACGGCGAACCCGCGCGGATCGCGCACCGCCTCCGACGAATCGCGGCCGCCGGCGACGGTCGAGAAGCGCACCGCGACCTCGGTCCGCTTGCCCTGCTGCTGGAACAGCTTCGCGCGGGTGTGCGCGGCGATCGGCTCGTCGCCGACCGTGCCGTAGGCCTCGAAGACGCCGAATGCGGTCGCGCCGCGCGCGTGGACGACGCGCTCCGGCACCCGCTCGCGGTCGAAGTGGGCCATCTTCTCCAGGAACTGGTAGTTCTCCAGCGTTGCCGGCCCGCGCGCGCCGATCGAGCGCAGGTTCTGGTTGTCGGCGACCGGATGCCCCTGGCGGGTGGTCAGCACTCTGCGGTCATCGCTCATCGGTCGTGTCCTCTCGTGGGGGATGGTCGGTCGCGCGGCAGCCGGAGCAGACGCCCCAGTACGTCACCTCGACCTCGTCGAGGCGGAAGCCGGGCGGGGCGGTCGCCGGGTCGAGACAGGGCGCGCGGCCGGTCGCGCAGTCGACGTCGTGGGTCTCGCCGCAGACGCGGCAGACGAGGTGGTGATGGTTGTCGCCGGTGCGCGCCTCCCAGCGGGCGGGTGCGCCGGGCAGCGCGATCCGCTGCGCGAGGCCCGCCGTGCGCAGTGCTTCGCAGACGTCGTAGGCGGCCT
Source organism: Conexibacter sp. CPCC 205762 (assembly GCF_030646155.1). Lineage (GTDB taxonomy): Bacteria > Actinomycetota > Thermoleophilia > Solirubrobacterales > Solirubrobacteraceae > Conexibacter. Next base: position 22,072 of record NZ_JAUTDN010000039.1, on the reverse strand, counting down.
GCTTCGACATGCTCACCCCGCGCGCACGGACACGCTCGATCAGCTGGTCGACGCGCGGGTGGTCCGCGGAGGCGGCCAGCACGCCGAGCACGGCGGCGCGCGATGCCGTCACGCGCAGGCCGGCGCTGCGAAGGCGTTGCTCGGCGACGTCGACGTCCATGCCGCTTTCCGCTACCCGACCGAGCCCAACTCCAGACTGAGTCCAGATCGACCGGTCACCCGTCCGACCGCCGTCGACGGCGGGCGAGCCGAGCGCGCGCCGCCTCGATCGGGGAGCATCGACGGCATCCGACCTTGGAGGCATCCATGCCCGATCCCGTCTTCCTGATCACCGGCGCCTCGACCGGCATCGGCGCCGCGACCGCGCGCCACGCCGCCAGAGCCGGCTACCGGCTCGTGCTGGCGGCCCGCTCGCAGGGGCCGCTGGAGCAGCTCGCCGCGGAGCTGGGCGGCCCCGAGCGCGCGCTCGCCGTCCCGGCCGACGTGACCGAGTGGGAGCAGCAGCAGGCGCTCGTCGCGCGCGCGCTCGACGCCTTCGGCCAGCTCGACGTCGTCTTCGCCAACGCCGGCTTCGGCGCGCCGCGCGGCTTCCTCGAAGGCGATCCGGAGCAGTGGAGAGCGATGGTGCTGACGAACGTGCTCGGCGCCGCCTACACGATCCGCGCCGCGCTGCCGGCGCTGAAGCAGAGCAGAGGCCACCTGCTGCTGACCGGCTCGGTCGCCGGCCGCAAGGCGATGCCCGGCTCGCTCTACTCGGCGACGAAGTGGGCGGTGACGGCGATGTCGGAGGCGGTCCGGCAGGACCTCGACGGCAGCGGCGTGCGCACCACGCTGCTCTCCCCCGGCGCCGTCGAGACGCCGTTCTGGGACACGAGCGCCCCGGGCGCCGCGCCGCTGACCGACGACGACGTCGCCGAGGCGGTGATGTGGGCCGTCTCGCGCGCGCCGCACATCGACGTCAACGAGATCCTGATCCGCCCGACCGAGCAGGAGCGCTGAGGGCCCGCGCGCCGGCGAGCGCCGCGCCCCGCAACGACGAAGGGCCCGGCGCAAGCCGGGCCCTTCGCAAAGCTGATGTGGCGGGGTCGCTACTCCGTGGGAGAGGCGGCGACCTCGACCGGCAGGATCGAGATCACGCGGCCGCGACGGCCTTCTCTGAAGTCGACCTTGCCGGCCGCCTTCGCGAAGATCGTGTCGTCCTTGCCGATGCCGGTGCCTTCGCCCGGCTTGAATCTCGTGCCGCGCTGGCGAACGATGATCTCGCCGCCGTACACGGTCTCGCCGGCGAACACCTTCACGCCGAGGCGCTTGGCGTTCGAGTCACGGCCGTTGCGGGAGGAGCCGAGGCCCTTCTTATGCGCCATTACGCAGCCTCCGTCTTTCTGGCGGCGGCGCCGGCCTTGATCGTCGTGATCTCGATTCTGGTCAGATCCTGACGATGGCCGTTGCGGCGCTTGTAGCCGCGCTTGGGCTTGAACTTGACAACCCGGAGCTTCGGTCCGCGCTCGTGGGCGACGATCTTCGCCTCGACCGAGACCTTCGAGAGGTCGTCGCCGTCGAGGATCTCGTCGTCACCGCGGTAGAGCAGCGGCTGGAGCGGCACCGTGGCGCCCTCGTCGGCGGCGAGGCGCTCGACGAGGAGGTACTGGCCCTCTTCGACGCGGTACTGCTTACCGCCGGTCTTCACGATCGCGTACATGGATTCTCTGGTCACTCGGTCGCAGCGGAAGAGTCCGCCGTTGCACGGGAACGGCGCCGTCCGCCTCTGCGGCCGCGGCGCCGAGCAGATGAGTCTACGCCATCTGCCGATTCGCCGCCGTCTTCCTTGTCCGCCGTGGCGGACGGGCCGCCGTCGACGAGCGTCGCGGTCGCCGCCGTGCGGCCGACCTCGTCGATCCGCACCAGCCGCTTCTCGCCGACATGACGGCCGCCGCCGGTGACCGAGACGATGTAGCCGTCGATCTTCGCGACCGCGTCGTCGACGTTGTACATGTGCGGCTCGACGATCGAGACGAGCACCTCGTCACCCTCGCGGAACGGCAGCGCGCGCTCGGCGACGTCGTCGCGCGAGCCCTCGTAGGTGATCGCGAAGTGGTCCAGCGGAAGGCCCTCGGAGCCCTCGAAGTGGAACCACTTGCCGGTCTCCTCCTCCAGCGAGCGGAGGATGCGGGCGCCGTTGCCGGTGAAGATCGCGCCGACGCGCGGGTTGATCTGCAGCAGCAGCGCCTCGGACTCGTGCTCCTTGGCGAGGTCGCGCAGTCTGCGCTCGAAGTCGATCGCGATCGTCTCCTCGGAGCGGATCACGCCCTCGCCGCCGCACGTCGGGCAGTGGCGGGTCATGATCTCGCGCACGCCCTCGGTGACGTTCTGGCGCGTCATCTCGACCAGGCCGAGCGGCGAGATCTCGACGACGAACGTCTTCGTGCGGTCCTCGTCGAGCGCCTTGCGCAGCGTCTTCAGCACGGCGTCGCGGTTACGCGCACGGGCCATGTCGATGAAGTCGATGACGATGATGCCGCCGATGTCGCGCAGACGCAGCTGGCGCACGGCCTCCTCGGCCGCCTCCAGGTTCGTTCTCGTGATCGTGTCCTCCAGCCGCGCGCCTCTGCCGCGGCCGATGAACGAGCCGGTGTTGACGTCGATGACCGTCAGCGCCTCGGCGTAGTCGACGATCAGGTAGCCGCCGCTGGGCAGGTCGACGCGTCTGGTGAGCGTCCCCTGGATCTCTCTCTCGACGCCGTAGCGGTCGAACAGCGGCGCCGGCTCCTCCCACAGCTCGACGCGGTCGACCAGCTCCGGCGCGGTGCGCGTGAAGAACGAGACGAGCCGCTGGTACTGCTTCGGGTCGTCGACGACGGCGCGCTCGAAGTGGTCGGAGAAGACGTCGCGCACGACGCGGATCGAGAGGTCGGCCTCCTGGAAGACGAGGTCGGGCGCCTGCGTCTCCTCGACGCGCTTGCCGAGCACCTCGTTGAGCTTGAAGAGGTACTGCATCTCCCGCTCGAAGTCCTCGCGTCTGGCGCCGTAGGCGGCCGTGCGGATGATCGCGCCGCCGCCCTGCAGGTCGAGTCTCGCGGCCTCCTTGCGGAGCCGGTCGCGCTCCTTGTCGGGCAGGCGCCTGGAGACGCCGACGCCCTCGCCCTGCGGCGTGTAGACCATGTAGCGGCCCGGGATCGTCAGCTCCATCGAGAGCCGCGCGCCCTTCGTCTTGAGCGGGTCCTTGACGACCTGGACGACGACTTCCTGCCCCGGTCTCAGCAGCTCGTGGATCTTCTGGCCGTCTCTGCCGCCGCCGCGGCCGCGCTTGGCGACCTCGACGCCCGGCAGCACGATCTCGTCGACGTGCAGGAAGCCGTTCTTCTCCAGGCCGATGTCGACGAAGGCGGCCTCGAGGCCGGCCAGGACGTTGTCGACCTTGCCCTTGTAGATGTTGCCGACGATCGAGCGAGCGCCGCGGCGCTCGAGGTACAGCTCGGCGACGCGGTAGCCGGCGGCGGGGTTGGCCGGCTTGCGGCGCCGGCGACCCGATCTCGCCGGTCTCGTCGGGGCGGCGACGTCTCCCGTCGCCTCGAGCAGCGCGACGCGGGTCTCTCCGCGGTCGACGCTGACAAGCACTTGCTTCTTCACGATTGGGTCATTCCCTCATGAAAGGACGAGCCCTCGGCCCTTCGATCCTTGTGCGATCCGAGCTTGGACGTGGATCGACTGGAGAAGGCCGAGAGCGATGAATGTTGTCAAGTAGGAGGCTCCGCCGTAGCTCATCAGCGGGAGCGTGACGCCGGTGATCGGCATGATCCCGATCGTCATTCCGACGTTCACGAGAAGCTGGTACATCAGCATCGCGAGAATTCCTGCCGCGATCAGCGTCCCGAACAGGTTCTTCGCCATCGTCAGCAGCCGCACGGTGCGCCAGATCAGCAGCGCGAACAGCGACAGCACGGCCGCCGCCCCCGCGAAGCCCCAGCGCTCGCCGACGACGCTGAAGATGAAGTCGGTGTGGTGCTCGGGGAGGAAGTTGAGGCCGGTCTGGGTCGCTCTGTCGAGCCCGCGGCCGGTCTTCTCCCCCGAGCCGATCGCGATCTTCGACTGGTTCAGCTGGTACGTCGTCTCGTTGTTGCTCTCGTTCGGGTGCAGGAAGCCGGTCAGGCGGTCGACCTGGTACGGCTTCAGCAGGTCGACGCCGACCGCCGGGGCGACGCCCAGCACGAACACGAGCGAGACCGCGAACAGCGCTATCAGGCCCATGATGTGGCGCCCCGGCGTGCCGGCGATGAACAGCATCGTCAGCGCCGCGACGACGTAGACGGAGGCCGAGCCGAGGTCCGGCTGCACCATCACGAGCGCGGCCGGCGCGAGCGCCAGCAGCATCAGCCGCGCCGTCGTCTCGCGTTCTCCGAGGCGGCGGTAGCGATCGACGATGAAGCCGGCGAGCGCCACGATCAACAGCACCTTGCCCAGCTCCGACGGCTGGAATCTGAAGAATCCGAGCCCGATCCAGCTGCGCGCGCCGCGCGTCGCCGCGGCCAGCAGCAGCGTCAGCACGTTGAGCCCGATCATCAGGCCGTAGACGCCGATCTTGAACTCGCGCAGGCGCGAGTAGTCGAAGCGGCTGATCACGACCATCAGGATCGTGCCGATGACGGCGAAGGCGATCTGCCGATGGGCGTAGAAGTTCGGGTTGCCCGCTATGTCGGTGCGCGTCGAGCCGCCGATCGCGATCACCGAGATCACCGCCAGGCCGATCGCCGCCAGCAGCAGCAGCGGGTCGAACAGCAGGCGCGGCCCCGACCCGCCGCGGGTCGTGCGCTCGACGCTGCGCTGTATCGGTGTCGCGCTCAATACGACGCCGATCTGCCCGCGACCGCTTCGCCGGCTCTGCCGTAGAACCACTGCGACAGGATCTGCCGCACCGCCGGCGCGGCCGCCTGCGCGCCGAAGCCGCCGTTCTCGATCACCGCGGCGACGACGATCGGCCGCTCCGCGTCGGGCACGTAGGCGACGTACCACGACTGGTCCGGTCTGTTGGTGATCTGGGCGGTGCCGGTCTTGCCGTAGACGGGCTTGCCGAAGCCCTGGAAGACGTCGACCGAGGTGCCGCCGGACTGGGTCGTGGAGTCGAGCAGGCCCTGACGGATCGTGTCGATGTCCGGGACGTCGATTCTGCGGACCGGTCTCGGCGATATCCGCTGCTGCACGCGGCCGTCCTCGTCCAGCACCGACATGCCGATGTGCGGCCGCACGATCGTGCCGCCGTTCTCGATCGCGCCGTAGGCGACCGCGAGCTGCAGCGGCGAGGCGAGGAAGTCGCCCTGGCCGATCGCGAGCGAGACGTTGTCGCCGATCGTCCAAGTGTCGTCGAGGAAGGCGTAGTTGCAGTTCGCGACTCTTCTGACGCGCCGGCATCTGCGCTCGGCCGCCTTCAGCGCATCGCTCGATCTCGAGTCGGGCACGACCCCTCTCATCTCGCCGCCGAGGTCGATCCCGCTGCGCTCGCCGAAGCCGAAGTCGCGCGCCCATCTCTGCAGCTCGCCGCCGCGCGGATGGGTCGCCGGATCCTCGTTCAGTCTCGCGCCAAGGTCGTAGAAGAAGGTGTCGACCGAGACCGCCAGCGCCTTCTCCAGGTTGACCGAGCCGAATATCGCGCCGCCGGCGTTTCTGCGTATCTGCGTGCCGCTTCTCCACGTGCCGGTGTCGTTGTAGTACGTCCCCGGCGTGATGATCCCGGAGGCGAGCGCGGCGGCCGCCGTGACGATCTTGAAGGTCGAGCCGATCGCGAAGCCGCCGCTGATCGCGCGGTTGAAGAGCGGTCTGTTGGCCGACTCCGAGGTGAACTTCTGCTCGTAGACTCTCGTCGGGATCGGTCTGGTGAAGTCGTTGGGGTCGAACGTCGGGTTGGAGCCCATCGCCAGCACCTCGCCGTTGCGCGGGTCAAGCGCCACGAAGGCGCCGCCGTCGGCCGGGTTGCCGTTTGCCTGCGCCATCGAGATGCCGGTCGCCAGCGCCTGCTGGCCGACGCGCTGCAGTCTCGAATCGATCGACAGCTGCACGTCGCTGCCCTTCACGACCGGGACCTCTCTCAGCTTTCTCTTCGGCCGGCCCTGCGCGTCGACCTCGATCCGCTGCGCGCCGTTGGTCCCGCGCAGGTACTTGTCGTAGGTGTACTCCAGGCCGCTCTTGCCGACGATCGAGCCGCCTCTGACGCCTCTGAAGTTCGCGTCTCTGAGCCCGTTCTCGTCAATCTGGCCGACCGTCCCGAAGAGGTGGGCGCCGACCGTCTTGAACGGGTACTCGCGCAGCCAGGCGTTCTGTATCTCCACGCCGGGGAACTCGCCCGCGCGCTCGGCCAGGTAGGAGTAGACCGGGCGCGAGGCATCCGGCTCGACGACCACGTCGGCATACGGCGTGACCGCCGCCTGCTGGTCGATCGTGCACTCCAGCGGCATTCTTCTGAACGTTCTTCTGCCCAGTCTGCATCTCTCGGGCCTGGTCGACTCGCCCAGCACACGGCTCAGTCTTCTCAGCAGCGCAAGCCGCGGGCCCTCGTCCTCGGGCAGCCGCTGCGGCGCCACCGTGACCGCGACCGCGTTGCGGTTCTCGACCAGGACGGTGCCGTTGCGGTCCAGCAGCTCGCCGCGCGGCGCCTGCACCGTCACGTCGCGGACGCGGTTGCTCGACGCCTGCGCGAGGTACTGATCGCCCGAGAGCACCTGCAGGAACCAGAGGCGGAAGAAGATGATCGCGAAGATCGCCAACGCGATCCCGCCGAGGATCGCGACGCGCATCGCCAGCTGCGGCGACAGCTGGCCGCCGGGACGCTGATCGGGCGGATCGATCATCAGCGGCTCCCCTGCGACGGTCGCGAGAGCGGCGAGAGGCCGCCGGTCGTGTAGGCGCGGCGGCGGCGCCGGCGCGGGTCGTCCGGCAGCGCGCCCTCGACGACGCGGCGCACGAGCGCGTGGACCGGCAGCGCGAACAGCGCGCCGAGCAGGATCGCGACGACGACCTGGCGCAGCAGCAGCCAGCTGACCGGCGCGTCGACGCCGAGCAGGAACTGCAGCAGCGCGAAGCCGACCGTGGCGATCGCCGTCGCGGCGGCGCCGACGAAGACCGGCACGAGCCCGTGGGCGGGGTCGCGCAGCTCGCGGAAGCGGCCGGCGGCGTAGCCGATCAGGATGTACAGCAGCGAGGTCACGCCGAGCGTCTGCACCAGCGCGAGGTCGACGAACAGCCCGATCGCGAAGCCGAAGACCGCGCCCGGCAGCGAGCCGGCGACGAGCCCGACGGAGGCGACCAGCAGCGGCGCCAGGTCGATGCTGACGCCGAAGATCGTCACCTGCGAGACGGCCGCGATCTGCACGATCACGGCGACGAAGCCGAGCGCCGCGAGCCGCAGCGGGAGCTGCCAGTTGGTCTCGCTCATGGACCTGCCTGCGCGCGGGCGGTTCCGGCGGCGCCGCTGTTGGTCAGCACCTGGACGAAGTCGAGGTGGCGGAGGTCGGCGAGCGGCGCCAGGTGGATGCGGTTGTCTGAGGCCAGCTCCTCGGGATCGACTCTCGTCACCGTGCCGATCGGGATCCCGGGCGGGTAGGGCGAGTCGAGTCTGGTCGCGATCGTGCCGGAGGTGACGACGATGTCGTTGACTCTCGCCTCCGCTCTGCGCGGCAGCTGGCTCATCTGCAGGTCGAGCGGGTCGCCGAGCGACGGCCGCACGAGCCCGAGGTCCTGGCTGCGCGCCAGACGCGCGCCGACGGTGCTTCTCTGGTCGGTGATCAACGTCACGATCGAGGCATTCCCCGTCGCGGTGCTGACGTGACCGACGAGGCCGCTGCCGGAGATGACGGCGTCGCCGACGCCGACCCCCGCACCGGTGCCGACGTCGATCCCGATCGTGTCTCTGAAGAGGTTGTTCGGGTTGCGGAAGGTGACACGACCCGTGACAGGTGTGTACGCGTCGGTGTCGTATCTGTCACCGAGACCGACGAGGCCGCGCAGCTGTCTGTTCTCGGCCTGCGCCGTCTGGAGGCCGACGACGTCTCTGAGCAGGCGGTCGCGCTGCGCTCTGAGCTGGTCGCGCTCCTTCTTGGCGTCCATCGTGTCGCCGAACCAGCCGAACAGGTCGCGGGCCGGCTTGAGCGCGCGGCTGGCGCCCTCCTGTATCGGCGACAGGACCGCTATGACCCCGCGCTGCACGCCGTGGAGCGGGCTGCCCTCGTCCTCGCCGAAGTATGCGGTGAGGAGGATCAGGGAGACCACGACGAGCACGATGAGCGTGACTCGTCGGCGGCGTACTTGTCTGTCATACACGGGTCGCGTGTCTCCAAGGGGGTTGAAGCTCCTGCGCGGCTGGCCATCTAGTAGCGCCGGCGCCGGTTGTTCTTCGAATTCTTGTGCGAGCGGTGGATGGCTTCGAACTCCTCCAGCGAACGGCCGGACCCGACCGCCACGCACGTCAAGGGAGATTCCGCCAGGTGCGCGGGCATCTGCGTCTCGTGACGCAGCCGCTCGTCGAGGCCCTGCAGCAGCGCACCGCCGCCGGCCAGCATGATGCCGCGATCCATGATGTCGGATGCGAGCTCGGGAGGAGTGCGGTCGAGCGTCTCCTTGACCGCGTCGATGATCTGCGAGATCGGCTCCTCGAGCGCCGCGCGGATCTCCTCGCTGGTCAGCACGACCGTCTTCGGCAGGCCGGAGACCATGTCGCGACCGCGGATCTCGGCCTGCACCTCCTCCTCCATCTCGAAGGCGGAGCCGATCTCCAGCTTCACTTCCTCGGCCGTCTGCTGGCCGATCAGCAGCTTGTACTCGCGCTTGACGTAGTTGATGATCGCCTCGTCCAGCTCGTCGCCGCCGACGCGGATCGACTGCGAGACGACGATGCCGCCGAGCGAGATGACGGCCACCTCGGAGGTGCCGCCGCCGATGTCGACGACCATCGAGCCGGTCGGCTCGCCGACCGGCAGGCCGGCGCCGATCGCGGCCGCCATCGGCTCCTCGATCAGGTAGGCCTGGCGCGCGCCGGCCGACAGGCAGGCCTCCTCGACGGCGCGCTTCTCGACTCCGGTGACGCCCGACGGGACGCACACTACGACCCTCGGGTGCGCCCACCGGTTCTGGTGCACCTTCTGGATGAAGTGACGCAGCATCTCCTCCGTCACCTCGAAGTCGGCGATCACGCCGTCCTTCAGCGGGCGGATCGCGGAGATCGTGCCGGGCGTGCGCCCGAGCATCCGCTTCGCCTCGATCCCGACCGCGTGCACCTCGCCGGAGCGCGAGTCGACGGCGACCACCGACGGCTCCGACAGCACGATGCCGCGGCCGCGCACGTAGACGAGAGTGTTGGCGGTGCCGAGGTCGACGGCCATGTCGCGGCCGCCGAACCCGGTCAAGTAGCTGAAGATGCCCATGAGGTAAGGAGGGGGAACGCGGTCGGGGGCCCCTGGGTGCGCCGGATCCCGGCGGTCGGCTGCGGGGCCCCGTCCCGGCGGGGAGTGTAGCGGACGCGTGATCCCGGCCTACGGCGCGATCGTGCCGTTGCTGGCACGAAGACGCTGCAAATCACGGCTTCAGACGGCTTCTTGCAAGAGCGCTGGCAGCAGCTCCAGCAGTGCCGCGACCGGCAGGCCGACGACGTTGAGGTAGTCGCCGTCGATCTCGGCGATCAGGGCGGCGCCGCGCTCCTGGATCGCGTAGCCGCCGGCACGTCCCTCCCACTCGCCCGTCGCGACGTACCAGTCGAGCGTCGTGTCGTCGAGCTGGCGGAAGCGCACGCGCGTCTGCGCGAGCGCCGTGCGGGGCGTCGCGGCAGCCGGGTCGACGACCGCGATGCCGCTCAGCACGTGGTGGTCGCGGCCGGCGAGCGCGGCGAGCGTGCGGCGCGCGTGCGGCGCGTCGTCGGGCTTGCCGTGGATCTCGCCGCCGATCACGACGATCGTGTCGACGCCGAGGATGGTCTGCCCCGCGGCGACGACCGCGGGATCGCCCGCCAGCGCCGTCGCCTTGCGCAGCGCGTTCTCGACCGCGACGACCGCCGGGTCCCCGGCGGCCAGCTCCTCGACGTCAGCCGGACGGACCGCGAACGGCACGCCCAGCTGCGTCAGGATCGCTCTCCGCTGGGGAGAGCGGGATGCGAGCAGGAGTCTCAGAGGTTGGGGAAGAAGATCGCGGCCTCGCGCGCGGCCGACTCGTCCGAGTCGGAGCCGTGGACGAGGTTCTGGCCGACCTCGGTCGCGAGGTCGCCGCGGATCGAGCCGGTGGCGGCCTCGAGCGGGTTCGTCGCGCCGATGATCTGACGGGCGGCCTTGACGGCGTCGTTGCCCTCCAGCACGGCGGCGACGAGCGGGCCCGACGTGATGAACTCGACCAGCTCGCCGAAGAAGGGGCGCTCCTTGTGCTCGGCGTAGTGCGTCTCGGCCGTCGCGGCGGTCAGCGTCTGCTTCTCCAGCGCGACGATCGAGAGGCCCTTGCGCTCGAAGCGGGCGAGGATCTCGCCGGTCAGGCCACGTGCGAAGGCGTCCGGCTTGACCAGGATCAGGGTCCGGCTCATCGGTAGCAATGCTCCTTGGGAATGTTCGGTGCGGGAGGGTGCTGCTCTGCTATTGCGTCGGCTCGGCGATGTCCTCGACACGCCGGCGTCGCGTGCGCCGCGGGTTCGCGGCGGCGGTCGACTCGACCTCGGTCTCGCAATAGGGGCAGACCTTCCACATCGGGTCGAGCGGCTTGCCGCAGCTGCGGCACGGGTCCTTCAGCTTGCGCATGCAGTTCGGGCAGCGCAGGAAGTCCTTCTCGACCTCGAAGTCGCAGTGCGGGCAGAGGTGGTAGCCCAGCTGCGCCAGGCGGGCCTCCGCGGCCTGCATCTCCAGTTCGCGCTCGCGCACGTCGTCGAGGTACTCCGGCGGCCGCACGATCATGTAGACGAGCGTCCCGACGAGCGGGAACAGCGACGCAGCCGTCGCGCAGCCGATCAGCATCGGATCCTCGATCCGCCGCCGGGCGTCCGCGAACGTCCAGTAGAGCAGGGCGATCCAGAGGACGATGAGGAAGAGGAGCACGAGGTTGACAGCCAGGTTGAGGCTGTCGTTCTCGATGCCGAAGATTGCGAACGGGGTCATGAGTGCGGGCTGAGTTTAGCCGGGGTCCGGTTGCGGGGGCAGCACGTAGGCGCATCCAGACGATTCGCTGACCATCGCGAACCTCCTGCAAAGCGGCGCGTCGGATGCGCGCCGATCACGCCAGGAACATCTTCCCGAAGAAGTAGCCGATCGCGAAGAAGACGAGGATCACGACCGCGACGATCACGGCGACGAGGCCGATCATCGGCAGGAACTTCGGCGGCGGACGGTCTTCGGCGGCCATCAGAGGATCGAGGCGCTGCGCTGCCCCGCGGGCCGCAGCAGGTCGGCGATGAGGTAGATCGAGCCGGTCGCGAGCACGACGCCGCCGGCGCCGGCCAGCTCGCGCGCCCGCGCCAGCGCGGCGCGCGGGTCGGAGACCAGCTCGCTCGGCGGGCCGCCGAGCTGACGCGCCAGCGACGCCAGCGTCGCCGGCGGCAGCGCGCGCGGGCTGTGGTTGCGCGTGAAGACGACCTGCTCGCAGCGGGGCAGCAGCGCCCTCAGCATCTCGGCGGCGTCCTTGTCGTCGAGCACCGACAGCACCGCGACGAGGCGACGGCCGGCGGTCAGCTGCGGCAGCGACTCGGCGATCGCGTCGAAGCCTGCGGGGTTGTGGGCGCCGTCGAGCAGCGTCAGCGGCTCATGGCCGACGACCTGCATCCGTCCCGGGACTAGCACAGCCGCGGCGGCGGCACGCACGGCGGCGAGGTCGAGCGGGATCCCGGCGATCTCCAGGTAGGCGGCCGCGGCGGTCCGCGCGAGCGCGAAGTTGCGGCGCTGGAAGGTGCCCGGCGCGGCGACCTCGACGCCCGGCTCGGCCGTCGCCTGGATCAGCTTGGCGCCGTGCCGCTCGGCCGCCAGCTGCGCCTCGTCGAGCGCGTCGGGATGCAGGTCGGGGCCGATCACGAGCGTCGCGCCGTCGCGCACGACGGCGAGCTTCTCGCGCGCGATGTCGCGCACCGTCGGACCGAGCCAGCGGGTGTGCTCCAGCCCGACGTTCGTCAGCACCTGGACTCTGCTGGGCAGCACGTTGGTGGCGTCCCAGCGGCCGCCGAGGCCGGCCTCGATCACGGCGACGTCGACCGCGCGCGCGGCCAGCTCGCTGAAGGCGGCGGCGGTCAGCGCCTCGAACTGGGTGACGGTGTCGTCGCCCTGCTGCGTGCGGTCGACCAGCGCGGCCGCGTGGGCGGCGCGCTGGACGGCGGCCGCGAACGCCTGCGGATCGGCGTCGCGGTCGTCGATCCGCACCCGCTCGGTGAACGAGACGAGGTGCGGCGACAGGTAGGCGCCGGCGCGCAGGCCGTGGCGCTCGAGGATCGCCGCGATCATCCGCACGGTCGAGGACTTGCCGTTGGTGCCGACGACGTGGACGGTGTCGAAGCGGCGCTCCGGCTGGTCGAGCGTCGTCATCAGGCGGCGCATCCGGTCGAGCCCGAAGCGCATGCCGAACAGCTCGAGGCCGAGCAGGTAGCGCTCGGCGTCGTCGAGGGTCCAGGCTCCGCTCACAGCGCAGCCAGCTCCTCGCGCAGCGACGCCAGCTTCTCGCGCTCGGCGTCGACGACGGCCGGCGGCGCCTTCGCGACGAAGCCGTCGTTGGAGAGCTTGCCCTCGCAGCGCTTGATCTCCGCCTCCAGCGTCTTGCGGCGCTCCGCCAGCTTTCTCTCGGCGGCGCCGAGGTCGACCGCGTCGCTGGCGAAGATCGCCACCGCGCCGCCGGGGATCGCCACCTGCGCCACCGGCTGCTCGCCGAACTCCGCCGGGTCGCTCAGCTCCAGCCGTGACAGGCGCGCGACGTGGGCGGCCGTCTCGCCGTAGCCGTCGGCGTCGATCCGCGCCGGGATGCGCGCGCCGGCCGGCGCGCCGACCGAGTCGCGCCAGCCGCGCAGCGCCTGCACCGCCTCGATCGCCTCGGCGATCGCGCGGTCGGCGCCGGGGTCAGCCGCGCTCGCGTCCGCGGGGGTCGTCTGACGGGCCGCCAGCAGCCCCTTCGCGCCAGGCACGTGCGACCAGATCTCCTCGGTCACGAACGGGATCACCGGATGCGCGAGCTGGAGCGTCTCCGTCAGCACGTGCAGCAGCGTCGCCTCGAGGTCCGTGCGCTCCTCGCCCTCGGCCTCGTAGAGGCGCGGCTTGACCAGCTCCAGGTACCAGTCGCACAGCTCGCCGTAGACGAAGTCGTAGAGCGCCAGGACGGCGTGCGAGAAGTCGTACGCCTCGATCCGCTCCTCGACCTCGGCCTGCGTGCGCGCGAGCCGCGAGAGGATCCAGCGGTCCTCGACGGCGCGCGGCTTTGGCGCGGCGGCCGGCGGCGCGTCGCTGACGCGCGTGAGGATCAGCCGCGAGGCGTTCCACAGCTTGTTCGCGAGCTGCTGGCCCTGCTGGACCTTCTCGGCGCTGTAGCGGACGTCCTGCGAGGAGGACATCGCCAGCAGGCCGAAGCGGACGCCGTCGGCGCCGTGCTGGCCGATCTCGTCGAGCGGGTCGATGCCGGTGCCGAGCGACTTCGACATCCGGCGGCCGTCGGGCGCCTGGATGACGGAGTGGATGTAGACGTCTCTGAAGGGGATCTCGCCGACGAACTCGAGGCCCATCATGATCATCCGCGCCACCCACAGGAAGAGGATGTCGCGCGCCGTCGAGAGCACGTCGGTCGGGTAGAACGCTCTCAGCTCGGGCGTCTGCTGCGGCCAGCCGAGCGTCGCGAACGGCCACAGCGCGGAGCTGAACCAGGTGTCGAGCACGTCCGGGTCGCGCTCCCAGCCGTCGCCCTCCGGCGCGGTCGTGCCGACGTAGGTCTCGTCACCGCGGTACCAGACGGGGATCTGGTGGCCCCACCACAGCTGGCGCGAGACGCACCAGGGGCGGATGTTCTCCATCCAGTCGAGGTAGACGCGGGTCCAGCGCTCGGGATGGATTCTGACGCGCCCGTCCTTGACCGCGTCGATCGCCGGCTGCGCCAGCTCGTCCATCCGCATGAACCACTGGAGCGAGATCAGCGGCTCGATCCGCTCGCCGGAGCGATGCGAGAACGGCACCACGTGCGGGTACTCCTCGGTGCGCGCGAGCGCGCCCTCCTCGCGCAGCGCCGCGACGATCGCGTCCTGCGCCTCCTTGATGCGGAGGCCGGCGAAGCGCTCGCCGGCACCTTGAGTCATGCGGCCGTCCTCGCCGATCACCGTCAGCTCCTCGAGCCCGTGGCGGCGGCCGATCTCGAAGTCGTTCGGATCGTGGCCGGGCGTGATCTTGAGCGCGCCGGTGCCGAACTCGGGCTTGACGTAGTCGTCGGCGATGATCTTCAGACGGCGGCCGACGAGCGGCAGCACGGCCTCCTCGCCGATCAGGCGGGCGTAGCGCTCGTCGTTCGGGTTGACCGCGATCGCCGTGTCGGCCAGCATCGTCTCGGGACGCACGGTCGCAACCGTGATCGAGCCGTTGCCGGAGGCGAGCGGGTAGTCGACGTAGAAGAGCGTGTCGACGACCTCGCGGTCCTCGACCTCCAGGTCCGAGATCGCCGATCTGGAGCCGGGATCCCAGTTGACCATGTAGTTGTCGCGGTAGATCAGGCCCTTCTCGTACAGGTCGACGAAGACCTTCAGGACCGCCTCGACGTAGCGCTCGTCGAGCGTGAAGCGCTCGTCGTCGTAGTCGAGCGAGGCGCCGAGCCGCTGGAACTGGCCGATGATCGTGTTGCCGTACTGCTCGCGCCACTGCCAGACGCGCTCGGTGAAGGCCTCGCGCCCCACCTCCTCGCGACTGGTCCCCTCCCCTCTGAGCCGTCTCTCGACCTGCTTCTGCGTCGCGATGCCGGCGTGGTCGGTGCCGGCGATCCACTTGGCGCGCGTGCCGCGCGCGCGGTTGAAGCGGATCAGCGCGTCCTGGATCGACCCGTTGAGCGCGTGCCCCATGTGCAGCGCGCCGGTGACGTTCGGCGGCGGGACGGCGATCGAGTAGTTCTCGTCGGCCGTGCCCTCCGGCTCGGGGTGGAAGAGGCCGGACTCGAGCCAGCGGCGCAGGATGCGCGGCTCGGCCTCGGCGGCGTCGTAACGGGTCTTGGTCTCCAGCTCAGACATGTATGGCCGGAAGTGTATTGCGGCGCGCCGATTCGACCGCCGCAGGTCGCCGGCCGACCCGGTTGCGCCGCCGCACCTCGCCGCCCGCTCCCGCTCTGCCGTGCCTCTCGCCACATTTGTATTGCATCAAAGGCATATGCTGTAGACGCTATGCCTGCCCCGAGAGAGCATGTCGCCATGACACCGGCCGCCCTCGTTCGCGACGCCCGCCGCAGCGCCGGCCTCACCCAGGCCCAGCTCGCCGAGCGCCTCGGCACGACCCAGCCTGTGATCGCCCGCCTCGAACGAGCCGACGCGAACCCCACCTTCGAGACGGTCCAGCGGGCGCTCGACGCCGCCGGCTTCGAGATCGAGCTGCGCGCAACGCAGCGCAGCGCGCTTCCCGAGGTCGACGAGTCGCAGATCCTGGCCCGACTGCGACTGTCGCCGGCGGAACGGCTGCGTACGTTCGAAGCGTCTCATCGCAACCTCGCCGCGATGCTCGCGGCCGCGAGACGGGTGCCGCGCGATGACCTCGACTGATTTCAGACCGAGCTTCATCCTCGGCCTGCTCACCACACATGGCGTCGACTTTGTCGTGATCGGCGGCGTCGCCGCAATGCTCCACGGCTCTGGGCGCAACACACACGATCTCGACATCTGCTTCGCCCGCGATGACGCCAACCTGACCGTGCTCGGCCGCGCGCTCATCGAATTGGAGGCGAGACTGCGGCGCGTGGACGACGACGTGCCGTTCGTCCCCGATGGCGCGACGCTGAGACGCGTGCAGACGCTCACGATGGACACGAGCGCCGGCGAGTTCGACATCCTCGCGAGACCGGACGGATCACCGCCGTACGCGCGACTGCGGCAGAACGCCGAGCGCTACGACCTCGGCGCCTTTGCCGTGCTCGTGGCGTCGATCGACGATCTGATCGCGATGAAGCGCGCCGCCGGCCGGCCCAAGGACCGGGCCGACATCGGCGAGCTGCAGGCGATAGCGCGCCTGCGCGGGAGCGGCGGTTAGGCCGACTCTTCGCGCAGGCCGTCGCTGCCGGTGTCGTCGTCGACGGCCTCGGTGACGAGTGTCGGCGAGAGGCCCTTCTCGATCGTCTCCTTGGTCACGACGCACTTCTTCACGTCGCGGCGGGAGGGCAGCTCGAACTGGACCTCGAGCAGCACCTCTTCGATGATCGAGCGCAGGCCGCGGGCGCCGGTCTCGCGCTCCAGCGCCTTGTCGGCGACCGCATGGAGCGCCTCGTCGGCGAAGACCAGCTCGATCCCGTCGAACTGGAAGAAGCGCTGGAACTGCTTGACGAGCGCGTTGCGCGGCTCCGTCAGGATCGTCATCAGCTCGTTTCTGGAGAGCTGATGGACGGCCGACATCACCGGCAGGCGGCCGATGAACTCGGGGATCAGGCCGTAGTGGACGAGATCCTCCGGCAGGCAGTCCGCGAACGTGTTGCCGAGGTCGCGGTCGGCCTTCGCGTTGATCTCGGCGCCGAAGCCGATGCCCTGGGCCCCCACCCGTCGTTCGATCACCTTGTCGAGGTTGGCGAACGCGCCGCCGCAGACGAACAGGATGTTCGTCGTGTCGATGGTGAGGAACTCCTGGTGGGGATGCTTCCTACCGCCCTGCGGCGGCACCGAGGCGGTCGTGCCCTCGAGGATCTTCAGCAGCGCCTGCTGCACGCCCTCGCCGGAGACGTCGCGCGTGATCGACGGGTTGTCGGCCTTGCGGGCGATCTTGTCGACCTCGTCGATGTAGATGATCCCGGTCTCGGCCTTCTTGACGTCGTAGTCGGCCGCCTGGATCAGCTTCAGGAGGATGTTCTCGACGTCCTCGCCGACGTAGCCGGCCTCCGTCAGCGCGGTCGCGTCGGCGATCGCGAACGGGACGTTGAGGATCTTCGCCAGCGTCTGCGCAAGCAGCGTCTTGCCGCAGCCGGTCGGGCCGAGCAGCAGGATGTTGGACTTCTGCAGCTCGATGTCGTCGTCGTCCGACTGCATCATCTGCACGCGCTTGTAGTGGTTGTAGACCGCCACTGACAGCGTGCGCTTCGCCGCTTCCTGACCCACGACGTACTCGTTGAGCACGTCGTAGATCTGGCGCGGCTTCGGCAGGTTCTCGATGTCGAAGGTCGGCGGGGCCGTCAGCTCCTCATCGATGATCTCGTTGCAGAGATCGATGCACTCGTCGCAGATGTAGACGCCAGGGCCGGCGATCAGCTTCTTCACCTGCCGCTGCGACTTGCCGCAGAAGCTGCACAGAAGCTGTTCGTTGGAATCTGTCGGTCGCGCCATATCGGTCACTCCCCCGGGATCGGCACCTGCACCGGAATACCTTAGTGCTGCGTGATCACGCGGTCGATGATCCCGTAATCCCTCGCCTCTTCCGAGCTCATGAAGTAGTCACGCTCGGTGTCCTTCTTGACCTCTTCGACCGGCTTGCCGGCGTGGAAGGCGATGATCTCGTCGAGGCGACGACGGATGTCGATGATCTCTCTCGCGTGGATCTCGATGTCCGTCGCCTGGCCCTGGAAGGACGAGGAGACCTGGTGGATCAGGATCTTGGCGTTCGGCAGCGCCATGCGCTTGCCTCTCGCGCCGCCGGAGAGCAGCAGGGCCCCCATCGACATCGCGATGCCGACGCAGATCGTCTGCACGTCGGGCTTGATGAACTGCATCGTGTCGTAGATCGCGAGACCCGCGTACACGGAGCCGCCCGGCGAGTTGATGTAGATCGAGATGTCCTTGTCGGGATCCTCTGACTCCAGGTGGAGCAGCTGAGCCACGATCAGGTTCGCGATCTGGTCGTCGACGGGCGTGCCGAGGAAGATGATGCGCTCGTTGAGGAGGCGCGAATAGATGTCGAAGGCGCGCTCGCCACGAGACGTCTGCTCTACGACCATCGGTACCAGGGGGCTCATAGTCCTCGCTTTGTTTCGCTTCCTCGGCTCGAATCCTTCCGGGGAGAGCCGAGTGCTCTGACGCCCGTCCGGTTGGGCGAGTCTAGCAACCGGTTTCGAGCGGCTTTCCAGGTCTGCAGGAGTTGGTCGCAAAGCTGCGCACGCAGGCGCGCAGCGACCGGCGCGCCGGCCCTCGGGACCGGCGCGCGGAAGCGCTCGGGCGTGGCCCGCAGCGCGTCAGTCGTCGGCTCTCGCCGCTCTTCTCGCTCTCGCTCTGGCGGCTCTTCTCGCCGGAGCTCTTCTGGCCGCGGCTCTCGCTCTGGCCGCTCTTCTGGCGGGCGCTCTTCTGGCGGCCGCGTCGTCGGCGTCGGCGGGCTCGTCGTCGGCCTTCGCGACCGGCGTGGCGGCCTCGACGATCAGGTCGAGCGCCTTCGTCGTCGCGACGTCCTCCTTGAGGGCGTCGACGTTGCCCTGCTTCTTGACGCGCTCCAGCAGCTTGGCGCCGGTCGTTCTCTCGTGCGACGCGGTGTGCTCCAGCGCGGCGGCGAGCTCCTCGTCGCTCGGCTCGATCTGCTCGGCGACGACGATCGCGGCCAGGACGGCGTCGCGCTTGAGCGCCTGCTCGGCGTCGGGCTTGGCCTCCTCGAGGATCTCCTCCTCGCTTCTGCCCGACATCTGCAGGTAGGCCTCTCTCGAGATGCCACGCTGGGCGAGCGTGAGCGCCGTCTGGTCCCACAGCTCTCTCGCGCGCGCCTCGGTGAGCGCGTCCGGCACGTCGACGGTCGCCTGCGCGACGACGGCGTCGAGGACCGCCTCGCGGAACTCGTTCTCGATCGCCTGGCCGTCCTGCTCGACGATCCGTCTGCGGATGTCGTCCTTCAGCTCGTCGAGCGTGTCGAAGCCGGCGGCGTCGGAGGCGAGGTCGTCGTCGATCTCGGGCAGGACTCTCTCGCGCACCTCCTTCACCGTGAGCGCGAACTGCGCCTCTCTGCCGGCGAGGTGGTCGGCGCCGTAGTCGGCCGGGAAGGTGACGTTGATGATCCGGTCCTCGCCGGCTCTGGCGCCGGCGAGCTGCTCCTCGAAGCCCGGGATCAGGCGGCCGGCGCCCAGCTCGATCAGCTGGTCGCGCCCCTCGCCGCCCTCGAAGTTCACGCCGTCGATCGAGCCGACGTAGTCGGCGACGACGAAGTCGCCCTCGCGCGCCTCGCGCTCGGCCGTCTCGAGTCTGGCGAGGTGCTCGCGCAGGTGCTCCAGCTCGTGCTCGACGCGGTGGTCGTCGGCGACCGCCTCGCGGCGGCCGACCTCCAGGCCCTTGTAGTCGCCGAGCGTCGCGACCGGGCGAACGCCGATCTCGACGCTGAACGACAGCGGCTGGCCCTGCTCGGGCATGTCGCCGAGATCGACGTCCGGCTCTCCGACCGGGTGGATCTTGGCGGCGTCGACGGCCTGGGAGTACCAGCCGTTGATCGAGCTGCGGATCGCCTCGTCGAGGACGTAGGGACGACCGACGCGGCGGATCACGACCTGCGCGGGGATCTTCCCCTGACGGAAGCCCGGGACGCGCATGTCGCGGGCCAGCTGCTTCGCGGCGCGGGCGAGACTCTTCTCGACCTCGGCGGCGGGGACTTCCGCCTCGACGCGGACGCGCGACTCGGGCAGCTCGGTGACGGTGGTCTTGAGGGCTTCAGGCATGTGGCCGCGAACGATACCGTGGGCGGATGATCTCCAGGCTACTCGCGCGCCTCGTGACCGGTCCCGCCGGCTTCTTCGTCGCCGGCGCGATCGATCTCGGCGCCGCCTGGGGCGGTTGGGCGCTCGCGCGTGGGCGTGCGCGCGCCCGCGCGCGCTTGCCGTTCAAAGCCAGGTAAGCCTCCCGTTTTTCTTCTATTTTGGGGACGCCACCGAGCGCGACGACGGAGGTCGCATGAGCGTCACCGATGAGCTGCTGCGCAGCGCCGAGGACCGTATCTCCGACCATGCCCACGCGGAGCTGGACGCGATCCCGCGCCGCCGCGTCGCGGTCGTCACGTGCATGGATCCGCGGATCGACCCGGCCGCGCTGCTGGGGCTGTCGCCGGGCGACGTGCACGTGCTGCGCAACGCCGGCGGCGTCGTCACCGACGACACGATCCGCTCGCTCGCGATCTCGCAGCGCAAGCTCGGCACGGAGGAGGTCGTCCTGATCCACCACACCGACTGCGAGCTGCAGGAGCTGGACGACGACACCTTCCGCGACCAGATCCGGCGTGAGACGGGGATCAAGCCGAGCTGGTCGGCGGAGGCGTTCCACGACCTCGATGCCGACGTGCGCCAGTCGATCGCGCGCGTCGAGGCGAGCCCGTTCCTGTCGCAGACGGCGCTCGTGCGCGGCTTCGTGCTGGACGTGCGCTCGGGGCGGTTGCGGGAGATCTCGTAGGCCGGCGCGGCGCGGGCGTCGGGCGCGGCACGGGCGTCGGACGCGGCACGGGCGTCGGGCGCGGCGCGGGCGTCGGACGCGGCACGGGCCTCGGGCGCGGCACGGCGCGGCGCCCGCTCGGGGCGACGCGGGGGTTCCCGCTTGGCTGGCTGGCCAGCTTGGGGGATGATGCCGGGATGGGCACAGCAACGCTCGATCCGACCATCACCGCCCTGCCGACGCCGCCGCGGCGCGCGCCGGCGCGCGGCTCGAAGCTGCCGCCGCTGGTGCAGATCGCGCAGATCGCGCGCGACCCGATCGGCGCCGGGCTGCGCGCGCACGCCCGCTTCGGCGAGCCGTACGCGATGCGCGTGCCCGGCTTCGCGCCGTCGCTCGTCTTCAGCTCGCCCGAGCTGGTGCGGCAGGTCGTGACGGGCAGACCGTCGTCGTTCCTGGCCGGCGTCGCGAACAGACCGCTGGCGCCCGTGCTCGGCCGCTGGTCGCTGCTGACGCTCGACCGCGCGCCGCACATGAGCCAGCGCAAGCTGCTGCTGCCGCCGTTCCACGGCGAGCGGCTGCGCGACCTGGCCGAGCGCGAGGTCGCCGGCTGGCCGCTCGGACGGCCGTTCCGGCTCGATCACCAGCTGGAGCGGCTGACGCTGGAGGTGATCCTCGACGTCGTCTTCGGCATCTCCGACGAGGGGCGCAAGGACGCGCTGCGGCGGCTGCTGCCGCCGCTGGTCGCGTCGAGCCGGCGGGTCGTCTTCTGGGGGCCGCTGGCGAACTTCGACCTCGGGCCGATCCGGCTGCGGCAGACGTTCCTCGCCCGACAGGCGGCGGTCGACGAGCTGCTGCGGGCGGAGGTCGCGGCGCGACGGCGTGAGCCTGCCGCCGTGCTCGACGCGCGGCGCGACATCCTCTCGATGCTCGTGCAGGCGACCCACGAGGACGGCTCGCCGATGGGCGACGAGGAGCTGCGCGACGAGCTGATCACGCTCGTGATGGCCGGCCACGAGACGACCGCGACAGCGCTGACGTGGGCGGTCGACCTGCTGCTGCGCAACCCGGCCGCGCACGCGCGCATGCGGGCGGCGGGTGCCGAGGGCGACGCCGAGTGGGTCAACGCGCTCTGCCAGGAGGTGCTGCGGATCCGGCCGGTCGTGCCGTTCGTCGCGCGCGTGCTGAGCGAGCCGGCGCGGATCGGCGACGTCGACTGCCCGGCCGGCATCGCGCTGACCGCCTCGATAGCGACCACGCACCACCGGCCCGATGTCTTCCCGTCGCCGTCGCTCTTCCGGCCGGAGCGGTTCCTCGGCGACGAGGCGCCGCCCTCGTATGCCTGGCTGCCCTTCGGCGGCGGCGTGCGGCGCTGCATCGGCGCGTCGTTCGCCCAGTTCGAGATGGCGACGATCCTGCGCGTGCTGGCGCGCGCCGACGTCCGCCTGGCGGTCCGCCGCCCCGAGCCCGTCCGCGCGACCGGCGTGACGCTCGTGCCCGGACGCGGCGTGCGCCTGGTGCGCGAGCACGCGTAGGGGCGAGCCGCCTCGCGGGGCGGCGGCGCGGCGGGCCGCGGCGGAGGCGGCGCGGCGGGAGCGGCACGGCGGCGCGGCG
>NZ_JAUTDN010000038.1 GCF_030646155.1 Conexibacter sp. CPCC 205762 | reverse complement strand
CCCGCCCGCGCCGTCGCTGCGCCCGCCGCCCGCGCGCTCGCCGCGGCCGCCCGCGCGCTCGCCGCGCCGGCCGCCCGCGTCGACGCCGCTGCGCAAGCCGTAGGCGAGGTTGTCGCGGACGCTGCCGGGGAGCATCGTCGGCAGCTGGCCGACGAGCCCGACGCGCCGTCGCAGCGCGGTCGCCTCGACGGACGCGACGTCGACGCCGTCGAGCAGGACCGTGCCGGCGTCCGGCTCCAGCAGGCGGTTGCAGCAGCGCAGCAGTGTGCTCTTGCCGGCGCCGGAGGGCGCGATCACGACCGTCACCGCTCCCTTCGGCACAGCGCAGGAGACGTCGCGCAGCACCGGCCGCCCGCCGAGCGTGAGCGCGACGCCGCGCAGCTCCAGCCCCTCGCCCCCGCTGTGCGCGTTCGCGGCCATCGCGGCAACGCTAGCGCGGGCACCTCACCGCGCGCTGATGCCGCGGGCTGCATCGCTCGCGCCGGCACGTATCCGCGCGACGGTGCTGCCGGCTGGAGCGGTTCTCGCGAGAACGTCGCCTGGGGCTGCCGGAGACGGCACGGAGCGACGCGGCGGGGCGGCGCATATCCTCCTCGCCATGGACGCCGTGCGGCTGCTGCGCGTGCCGCTCGCCGGCGACTGGTCCGTCGCCGCGGCGGCGGGCGCGCTGGCGCACGAGCCGCTGCCGTTCGCGCTCAGCGGCCGCTGGGCCGGCGGCGGCGCGATCGTCGGCGCCTCGCCGCTGCGCATCGCCGGCCCCGACGAGGACCCCTTCGCGCTGCTCGACGCGCTGCCTCCGCTCGCTCCCGACGCCGCCGCCCCCGCCGATGCCGCCCCCGCCCCGCACAACGCCGCCCCACCCGCCGACGCCGTCGGCAGCGCCCCCGCCCCGCACGACGCCTCCCCACCCGCCGACGCCGCCGGCAGCGCCCCCGCCCCGCACGACGCCTCCCCACCCGCCGACGCCGTCGGCGGCGGGTGGTTCGGGTGGCTCGGCTTCCAGCTCGGCGGGCGGGTCGAGCGGCTGCCTCCGCCTCCGCCCCGCCCGGTCCCGCTGCCGCCGTTCCAGCTCGCCTACTACGACCATCTGCTGCACCGCGACCCGGCCGGCCGCTGGTGGTTCGAGGCGCTCGCCAGCCCCGCGCGCGAACAGGCCCTCGCCGCCCGCCTCGACCACCTCCGCGCGCTCCTCGCCGGCGCGGGTGACGCAAACCGCGGCGCAGCCGACGCACATCGCGGCGCGGCCGACACAAACCGCGGGGCGCCTGACACAAAGCGCGGCGCGGCCGCGGCGCCGCAGTTCCACGTCGCCGGGGACGGCGCCGCCGCGCATCTCGCCGCGGTCGCCGACTGCCGCGAGCGGATCGCGGCCGGTGAGCTGTTCCAGGCGAACATCTGCCTCCGCTTCGAGGCGGGGTGGCCCGGCGACGCGACCGCGGCCGGCGCCGGCGACGCCCTGATCGACCTCTACGGCCGTGCGCAGGAGCGGCTCGACCCGGCCTACGGCGCGCTCTTCCCGACGCCGGACGGCGGAGTCGCCTCGCTCTCGCCGGAGCTGTTCCTGCGGCGCCGCGGCCGCGCGGTCGAGACGGCTCCGATCAAGGGGACGATCGCGCGCGACGGCGACGCCGAGCGGCCGTCGGCGGCCGCTGCGCGGGCGCGGCTGCTGGCCTCGCCGAAGGACCATGCCGAGCACGTGATGATCGTCGACCTGATGCGCAACGACCTCGGGCGCGTCTGCGACTACGGCTCGGTCGTCGCCGCGCCGGTCCCGGAGGCCGAGGCGCATCCGGGCCTCTGGCACCTCGTCTCGCGGGTGCGCGGCACGCTCCGCGCCGACGTCGGCGACGGCGCGCTGCTGCGCGCGACCTTCCCGCCGGGCTCGGTCACCGGCGCGCCGAAGGTCCATGCGCTGCAGGTGATCGACGCGCTGGAGGCGACGGCACGCGAGGTCTACACCGGCGCGATCGGCTACGCGAGCCCGCTCGCGGGACTGGAGCTGAACGTCGCGATCCGCACCTTCGAGGCCGCCGCCGGCCGCCTCTGGCTCGGCGCCGGCGGCGGGATCGTCGCCGACTCCGACCCGGCCGCGGAGCTGGAGGAGTGCCACGTCAAGGCGCGCCCGCTGATCGCCGCGATCGGCGGCACGCTCGCCCCCTCCCCCACCCGAGCGGTCACGGACCTGCCACCCCCCGCCCTCCGCCATCCGCGCCGCCGGCCCGACCCGGCGCGCGGGATCTTCGAGACGCTGCTCGTGCGCGACGGCGCTGCGCTCGCGCTGAGCGAGCACCTCGCGCGGCTCGCGGCAAGCGCGCGAACGCTCTACGGGCTCACGCTGCCCGACGGGCTCGCCGACGAGATCGCGGCCGCCGCATCAGGGCTGGACGGGCCGCACCGGCTCAGAATCGCGCTCGCCCCCGCCGACGCGACGACGACCGTCGCCACCGCCCCCACCGCTCCCCGCACCCGGCCGGTCCCGCTCGTCCCCTTCACGCTCCCCGGCGGGCTCGGGGCGCACAAGTGGCTCGACCGCGACCTGCTCGACGAGCTGACCGCCGAGGCGCGACACCAGACCGGCGACGCCGACGCGACGCCGCTGCTGGTCGACGGCGCCGGCAACGTGCTCGAAGCCTCGTGGGCGGCGGTCATCGCGGTGACCGGCGAGACGCTGCTGACCGCGCCGGCCGACGGGCGGATCCTGCCGAGCGTCAGCCGTGCGCGGCTGCTCGCCGCGGCGCGCGCGGCGGGCCGGCAGGTCGTGGAGGCGCCCCTCCCGCTCGCCCGCCTCGCGCAAGCCGACGCGATCGTGCTCACGAGCGCGCTCGGCGAGGCGCGCGCGCTGCTGGCAGCGCCCGCCGCCGGCAGCGCGGCCGTCCCGCGCGGCTGAGCAGCCCGGAAACGGAAACGGCCCGCCCCTCGAACGAGGGACGGGCCGCAGCGCTGCGACGACTGCGTGTCAGCTGTCGATCAGCGCGCGGTCGCGCTGAACGAGCCGCTCGCGATCGGCGTGCCGGCCGCGAGTCTGCCGGCCAGCGACGGCGAGACGGCGCCGATCGCCGTGGCGCCGAACTGGCTCAGTCTGACGATGACGCCCGTGGCGCCGACCGCGCGCGTGGCGGGGTCGACCGTCGTCTGGACGCCGGCCAGATCGAGGTCGGCGATCGCGCCGACGCTCGTGTCGAGCACCGACGGGTTGCCGATCTTGACCGTCAGGTTCGACAGCGGGACCGGGCCGAGGCTCAGGCCGCCGTCGTGCGTGATCGAGCCGAACAGCGTTCTCGTGTCGAGCGCGCCGCCGTTGATCGGGAACGCGAACGAGCCGGTCGCGGGGTCGGCCGTCGCCGGAGCGATCGGCGCGACCGCGACGCCGGCGCCGCCGAGCGCCTGGACGATCTGCGGGATGAACGTGAGCGTGGTCGTGCCTCTCTCCAGCGCGATCTCGTTCGACGTCGGCGCGATCGCCGCGACGCCGAGCGCCGTGCCGGCCTTGAAGCTTCTGACCTTGAACGCTCTGTTGAGCGCCGCGGCACCCTTCTTGCTGAGGCCGAGCTTGGCGCCGGAGACGTCCGTCGCGAAGCCTCTGCGGGTGACCTTGCCGCCCTTGACGGTGCCGAAGGCGAGGTTGGCCTTGCCGACCTTCGCCGACGCCGTGCCCTTGGCCGTGTCAAGCACGATCGCGCTGAGCGTGACCTTCGTCTTGCCGGCCTTGAGCGTCAGCTTCGCGCTCTTGTGGTCGATCGTGCCCTTGGCGTTCGCCGGGTCGATCGAACCACCGCTGATCTTGAACTTCGTCGAACCCGAGACGGTGATGCCAGCGCCCTTGAGCGCTCTCGCCGTCTTCTTGTCGAGCTTCAGCGTGGTCGTGCCACCGCTGAGTCTGACCGTCGTCGCCGCGTTGGCGGGAGCTGCAACGACGCCGACCGTCGCGGCAACGCCGATCGCCACTGCGAGGCGGCCGTGCCAACCGTACCTCGATCTCATGACGAGTCCTTTCAATTGGGGGGATCTCCTCCAGTGGAACCTAAGCGTCCCACCGAATGCATGTCAAACCCGATACGTCTGTCCAAGTTTCTGTGGTTAAGCCCGGTCGACGCGCCAACTCCTACCGACGCCATACCGTTGCCCGCCGCGTGAGCTGCGACAGTGGACATGCCCCCGATGCGCCGAAGCAGCCCGTCAACCACCGAGCTTCGCATCGCCGACGGCCTCCGTCGCGGAGACCCCGACGCGGTCCGCGCGCTCTACGCCGAGTACGGCCCGCGCACGCTCGCCGAGATCTCCGACACGCTCGGGGATCGCAACGCGGCCGAGGACGTCTTCCAGCAGGTGCTGCTGGAGGCATGGCTGCGCTGCGACTCCTACGACCCGCAGCGGGCGTCGCTGCGCACCTGGCTGGCGACGATCGCCCGCTCGCGCGCGATCGACCATCTGCGCAGGCGCGTGCCGGAGCCGTTCGACCCCGCCGACGCGACCGAGGACCGCGGCGTCACCTGCTGGGAGCGCGAGCCGTCGACCGACGTCGTCGACCGGATGCTGGTCGACGGGATGCTGGCGCGGCTGTCGCCGGTCGAGGCCGAGGTCGTGCGGCTGCACTTCCACATGGGCTTCAGCCAGAGTCAGATCGTCGCCCACACGGGGATACCGCTGGGCACCGTGAAGTCCCGCATCGCGAGCGCGCTGAGGCGCCTGCGGGCGATGCTGGAGGAAGAGGAGCGCACGCCGCTCTGACTGCCAGAGCGACGTGCGGACAGCTCCTCTAGTTCTGGAAGAACGCGGCGTTTCTCTGCCCGTAGTCGACCCACTGCTCAGGCAGCAGGTCCTCCGGGAAGATCGCGTCGACCGGGCAGGCCTCGACGCAGGCGTCGCAGTCGATGCACTCCTCGGGGTCGATGTAGAGCATCTCGGCCTCGGCGAACCCGGGCTCGTCCTGGGTCGGGTGGATGCAGTCGACCGGGCAGACCTCGGTGCACGAGACGTCCTTCGTCCCGATGCAGGGCTCCGCGATGACGTAGGTCATGAGGCGGCCGCGAAGCGCTCGGCGACCTTGTCCCAGTTCACCACGTTCCAGACGGCCTTGAGGTAGGCCGGACGCAGGTTCTGGTACTTCAGGTAGTACGCGTGCTCCCACACGTCGATGCCGAACAGCGGCGTCTTGCCGTCGGCCAGCGGCGTGTCCTGGTTCGGCGTCGAGGTGACCTCGAGGCCGCTGTCGCCCTTGACGAGCCACGCCCAGCCGGAGCCGAAGCGGCCGGCGCCGGCGGCCTCGACCTTGGCCTTGAACTCGTCGAACGAGCCGAACGCGCTGTCGATCGCGGCCGCGAGGTCGCCCGTCGGGGCGCCGCCGCCGTCGGGCGAGAGCGACTCCCACCAGAGCGTGTGGTTGTAGTGGCCGCCCGCGTTGTTTCTGAGGACGTTGAGCTTGTCGGCCGGCAGCTTGTCGAGGTTCTTCAGCAGCTCCTCGACCGGCTTGTCAGCCCACTCCGTCCCCTCGAGCGCCTCGTTGGCTCTGTTGACGTACGTGGCGTGATGCTTGTCGTGATGAAACTGCTGGGTCGCCTCGTCGATGTGGGGCTCCAGCGCGTCATAGGCGTAGGGAAGCGGGGGAAGCTCGTAGGCCATCTAGGGCTCCTTCGTGGTCCTCGGCGGATATAGACAGTCGCTACTGTTCAAACATACATGCAACCGGCGCTCGGTCCAGTCCTCGCAGAGCTTGCACCTACCCGCAGGGCGCTGCTCGTCACCCTGCGCAAGCGCGGAGAGGCGCGCGCGGAGGAGCTGGCGCAGGAGCTGGGGATCACCGTCAGCGCCGTTCGCCAGCATCTGAGCGGCCTCGCGGCGGCCGATCTCGTCGTCCACAGAGACGAGCGCGCCGGCCCCGGACGGCCCCGTCGCAGCTACGCGCTCGGGCCGGCCGCCGAGGCGCTCTTCCCGAAAGCCTACGGCGAGCTGACGCTGGAGCTGCTCGACCACCTCGCCGAGGAGGACCCGGGCGTCGTCAGACGCGCCTTCGAACGCCGCCGCGACGCACGCGTCGCGCGTGTGAGGGAGCGCGTCGCCGACCTCGGCTTCGCGGCCGCGGTCGCCGAGGTCGCGCGCGTGCTCGACGAGGACGGCTACCTCGCCGACATCGAGCCGACCGAGGACGGCGCCGGCTTCCTGCTGCGCGAGCACAACTGCGCGATCCTCGCGGTCGCCAGACGCTACGGCCACGCCTGCTCGACCGAGCTGTCGTTCCTGCGCGAGGTGCTGCCGGACGCCGACGTCAGACGCGTCGCGCACATCTTGAGCGGCAACTTCGCCTGCGTGTACGAGGTGCGCGAGCGGTCGCGTGAGCGTGGCCGGATCGTGGATGCTGGGCACGATCCGATCCCGTGACCAGACCGGGTCGTCTTCGAACGGGATCGGATCGGGTCCAGCGCCGCGAGACGGTTCGCTCACGCGATCGCTAGTCGACCAGGTCCCGCACGAGCGCGTCCGCGAGCAGCCGGCCTGCGCGGGTCAGCAGCACGCGGCCGGCGGCGAGCGCCTCGGGCGAGGCGAGCCCGTCGGCGGCGGCGCGGCGGGCGGCGGCGAGGCCGTCGGGGCGCAGCAGCGCGGTGTCGAGCCCTTCGCGCAGGCGCGTCTCCAGCATGATCCGCTCGAAGCGGCGTGTCTCGGCGTCGAGCAGCTCGCGGCCGGCGGCGGGCGAGCGGCCGGCCGAGAGCGCTCTCGCGTAGGCGCTCGGGTGCAGCACGTTCCACCAGCGCACGCCGCCGACGTGGCTGTGCGCGCCCGGCCCGACGCCCCACCAGTCGGCCCCGCGCCAGTAGTTGAGGTTGTGGGCGCAGCGGTCCCCGTCGGATCTGGCCCAGTTGGAGATCTCGTACCAGCGCAGGCCGGCGGCGGCGAGCAGCTCGTCGGCGATCGCGTAGCGGTCGGCGAGCTGGTCTTCGTCGGGCAGCGGCAGCTCGCCGCGGCGGACGCGCGCGTGCAGGCGCGTGCCCGGCTCGACGCCGAGCGCGTAGGCGGAGACGTGGTCGGGGCCGGCCGCCAGCGCCGCCTCGACCGACGCGCGCCAGTCGTCGTCGGACTCGCCCGGGGTGCCGTAGATCAGGTCGAGGCTGACGTGCTCGAAGCCGGCCGCGCGCGCCTCCGCGGCGGCCGCCGCGGGGCGGCCGGGCGTGTGCGTGCGGTCGAGCGTCGCGAGCACGTGCGGGACGGCGCTCTGCATCCCCAGCGAGACGCGCGTGAAGCCGGCCGCGCGCAGGGTCGAGAAGCTCTCCGGCGAGACCGACTCGGGGTTGGCCTCGGTCGTCACCTCGGCGCCGGGCGCGAGCCCGAACTGCTCGTCGATCGCGGCGAGGATCGCGGCCAGGTCGCCGGCCGCAAGCAGCGTCGGCGTGCCGCCGCCGACGAAGACGGTCTCGACCTGCGGCACGGGCGCCTCGCCCGCGCCGAGGACCGCACGCGCGAGCCGCAGCTCGGAGATCGCGGTGGCGGCGTAGGAGCCGCGCCCGACGCCGCCCGGCAGCTCCTCGGCCGTGTACGTGTTGAAGTCGCAATAGCCGCAGCGGGTCGCGCAGAACGGCACGTGCACGTAGATCGCCAGCGGCCGCCGGCCCAGCTCGGCGAGCGCGGCGGCGGGGAGCGCGCCGTCGGCGGGCGGCGCGGCGGCGTCGGGAGCGGCGGGGAGCGAGGCGGCCATCGCCTCTCAGGATGGCAGGCCGCCTACTCGCCGACGTAGCCGGGCGCGGCGGCCCGCAGCGCCATGATCAGCTCCGGCACCGCGAGCGTGCTCAGCAGCGCCAGCGGCAGCGCCCAGCCGCCGGTCACGTCGTGCAGCGCGCCGATCAGCAGCGGGCCGAGCGCGGCGAGCGTGTAGCCGACCGACTGCGCCATCCCCGACAGCGCCGAGGTGTGCGCGACGTCGCGCGCGCGCAGCAGGAACAGCGCCATCACGAGCGCGAAGCCGACGCCGGCGCCGATCCCCAGCAGCAGCGCCCACAGGAAGGTCAGCGTGTCGGGCGCGAGCAGCAGCCCGAGCCAGCCGGCGGCGGGGAAGAGCGCGGCGACGAACGCGAGCGGCCGCTGGTCGTCGAGCTTGGAGGCGAGCGCGGCGGTCAGGAAGCCGACCGGTATCCCCATCCCCATCGTCAGCGCCAGCAGCGCGCCGGCGGTGCTGTCGGTCGCGCCCGCGCGCGCCTGCAGGATGTCCGGCAGCCAGGCGCCGTTGGTGTAGAAGATCAGCGACTGCAGGCCCATGAACAGCGTCACCGACCAGGCGCGGCGGTCGCGCCAGAGGTTGGGGCGACCGTGCGGCGGCGCGGCGGCGGCCTCGCTCTCGGCCTCCGCCCGCTCCGCCGCGGCGACGGCCGGCGACGGCTTCAATTGCGGCAGCCAGACGATCGCCGCGAGGATCGCCGGGATCGCCCACAGCGCCAGCGCGACGCGCCAGGAGCCGCCGACCCAGTGCTCGATCGGCACCGTCAGGCCGGCGGCGAGCGCGGCACCGCCGGAGAGGCCGACCGAGTGGACGCCGCTCATCAGCGCCGCTCTGTCGGTGAAGCGCTGCTTGACGATCGCGGGCACGATCACGTTGCCGATCGCGATCGCGCAGCCGGCGACGAGCGTGCCGGCGAACAGCAGCGCGATCGGCGGCAGCAGCCGCAGCGTCACGCCCGCGAAGATCGCCAGCAGGCAGGCGAGCACGACGCGCTCGGCGCCGAAACGGGCGGCGAGCCGCGGCGCCAGCGGCGAGACGAGCCCGAGCATCAGCAGCGGAGCGGTGTTGAGCAGCCCGATCGTCGTGCCGCTGACGCCGAGGTCGGCGCGCAGGTCGTCGATCAGCGGGCCGACGCTGGTGAGCGCGAAGCGGAGGTTGACGGCGACCAGCACGAGGCCGGCGATCAGCAGCGCCCGCTCGCGCCCGCGGCGCTCCCTGTCGCGCAGCGGCGGGGCGGCGACGGCGGTCATGCGCTCAGCTCGTCGATCAGCTGGTCGAGGAAGACGGCGGTCTCGGCCTGGGCGGCGATCGCGTCGCCAGCGCGGATCGCGGCGACGAGCGCGTCGTGCGCGTGGACCTGGTCCTCGGTCGTGCCGGCGCCGGCGGTCGAGCCGACGGCGTCGCGCAGGCTGGTGGCGAAGTCGTCGTACAGCTCGGTCAGCAGCGCGTTGTGGGCGGCGTCGACGATCGCGCGGTGCAAGGCGACGTCCAGCTCGATGAACTCGCCCAGGTCGGACAGGTGCGAGGCCGCCTCGCGCGCCGCCAGCAGCCGCTCCAGCGCGGCCAGGTCGGCGTCGGTGCGGCGCAGCGCGGCCAGCCGCGCGGCCTCGACCTCCAGCGCCCGCCGCAGCTCGAAGATCTCCAGCAGCTGCGCGCGGCCGACGCGGCGGCGGACGGCGCCGGCGAGGTCGCTGGTGGCGGTGACGTAGGTGCCGTCGCCCTGCCGCGTCTCCAGCAAGCCGGCGTGGACGAGCGCGCGGATCGCCTCGCGCAGGCTGTTGCGCCCGACGCCGAGCGCCTCGACCAGCTCCGGCTCGGTCGGGATCTTCTCCCCCACCGGCCAGACGCCCTGCTCGATCTCGCCGCGCAGCGACTCGATCGCCTGGTCGACGAGAGAAGGTCCGCGTGCGATTCGTCCGCTCATGGGATGAATGTAGCGAAAGACAAGGCGCCGCCGCAGCGACGCCTGCCAGATCCCTGTTTGGTGACCCGCAATCTCCGGGTCTGAGGGACCCAGAGATTGCGCGAGGCGCGCTAGAAGATCCCGACGAGCGACTCGCCGGCCTTGCCGGCCAGCTCGAACAGCGGCTGCGGCACGATGCCGAAGACGACGATCACCGCGGTCGCCAGCCAGGCGACGGCGAACAGCTCCAGCTGCGGCTCTTCGACCAGCTCGTCGGCCTCCTGCGAGCCGCCGGCCATGATCGGCGGCGCGCCCGGGGCGGCGACCGGCGCGGCGGCCGCGGCGGCCGGCTCCGGATCGCCCATCCACATCGCCGCGATCACCTTCAGGTAGTAGCCGAGCGAGATCATCGAGCCGACGACGAGCACGATCGCGAGCCACGCGTAGCCGCCCGAGACGAGCGCGTCGATCAAGTAGAACTTGCCGATGAAGCCGGCCGTCGCGGGGATGCCGGCGAGGCCGAGGAAGGCGACCGTCAGCGGCCAGGCGAGCAGCGGCTGCGACTTGCCGAGGCCGGCGAACGAGGAGATCTCGTCGCCGTGGACCGAGGCCCGCTCACGCGCGATCACGACCGAGAAGGCGGCGATGTTCATCGCGGCGTAGATGACGAGGTAGAAGACCGTCGCCTTCGCGCCCAGCTGCGTGCCGACGACGACGCCGGCCAGCAGGTAGCCGGCCTGGGCGACGCCGGAGTAGGCGAGGATCCGCTTCAGCGACGTCTGCGCCAGCGCGCCGACGTTGCCGACGATGATCGTGATCGCGGCCAGCGCGGCGACCGCCGGGCCCCACTCGTTCGAGATCCCCGGCAGGGCGACGTCGAACAGGCGCAGCAGCACGCCGAAGGCGGCGACCTTCGTCGCGACCGCCATGAAGGCCGTGATCGGCGTCGGCGCGCCTTGGTAGACGTCGGGCGTCCACTGGTGGAAGGGCGCGACCGAGGCCTTGAAGGCGAGGCCGACGAGCGTCAGGCCGACGCCCGACAGCAGCAGCACGTCGGTGCGGATGCCGTCGTCGGCGATCGCTCTCGCGATCCCGCTGAAGTCAGTCGAGCCGGTCGCGCCGTAGAGCAGCGAGAGGCCGTACAGCAGCGTCGCGGAGCCGACCGAGCCGACGATCAGGTACTTGAGGCCCGACTCCAGCGAGCCCTCGCGGCGGAACTCCGCGGCGCAGAGGACGTAGAGCGGGATCGACAGCAGCTCGAAGCCGACGAACAGCGTCACCAGGTTCTGCGTCGCGATCAGCACGAGCATGCCGAGGATCGACAGCAGCAGCAGCGCGTAGTACTCCGGGTGGCCGGCGACCTCGGCGGCCTTCGAGCGCCACGACAGCAGCACCGCGGCGATGCCGGTCGCGCCGAGCACGAACGCGAGCGTCAGCGTCAGGTCGTCGATCGCGAGCGCGTCGCTGACGATCGACTTGTTCTCGCCGAACTGCCACACCGACAGGCCGATGAAGGCGGCGAGCGAGACGAGCGACAGGATTGCCGTGCCGTTGCGCGCGGACTTGCCGAGGAAGATGCCGATCAGCAGCACCAGCACGCCGCCGGCGGCGAGCGAGACGAACGGCGAGAGGCCGGCCCAGTCGATGTGCGGCCCTCTGGCGGCCGCGAGCGTGAGCGCGGAGGTCATCTCTGCTCCTCGGAGGTCTTGTCTGCCGTCAGCTGACCGGTCTTCGCCTGCACCTGCGCGACCGTCTGCTTCGTCGTCTGCTCGCTCTTCTTCAAGCCGAACTGCGGGTAGAGCGCGAGCGCCAGGATCACCACGACCGACGGCAGCAGCACGCCGAGGTCGCTGAAGGAGATCTCACGCGAGTCGACGCTCGGGTTGACGCGGTTGTGCATCGACTTGATGAACGCGCGCAGCATGTAGACCGCCGCCAGCGCGACGCCGATCGAGGCGAAGAAGGCGAACGCGGCCTTCGCGTTGAAGACGCCGAGCAGGATCAGGAACTCGCCCGCGAAGTTGGCCGAGCCGGGCATCGCCAGCGTCGCCAGCGAGACGATCAGGAAGAGCGTCGCCAGCACCGGCGCGCGGAAGGCGATGCCGCCGAGGTCCTTGATCTCCTCCGAGCCGCCGGCACGCGCAGCCAGCAGGCCGACGATGAAGAACAGCGGCACGGTCACGAGACCGTGGTTGACCATCTGCAGCAGCGCGCCCTGGGCCCCGTCCTCGTTGAGGGCGAAGATGCCGAGCGTGATGAAGCCCATCTGCGCGACCGACGAGAAGGCGACGACGAGCCGCACGTTCTGCGCCGAGAAGGCCATCACCGAGCCATACAGGATCGAGCCGAGCGCGATCAGCAGCAGCAGCTCCTGGAAGTGGACCGAGGCGTCCGGGAAGACCGGCAGCACGATCCGCAGGAAGCCGTAGGCGGCGACCTTCGAGAGCACGCCGGAGAAGACGCCGAGCGCCGGCAGCGGCATCGCCTTGTAGCCGTCGGGCAGCCAGCCGTGCAGCGGGAAGGCCGGCATCTTGACGAGGAAGGCGGCCGCGAAGCAGAGGAAGATCCACTCCTGCGAGCCCTTCGAGAGCGGCAGCTCCTGCAGCGCCGAGATCGCGAAGTTCAGTCTCGTGTCGTGCTGCTCGGCCGTCAGGACGCCGGTCGCGATCGCCGCGACGAGCATCAGCAGCGAGCCGACGAGCGTGTAGATGACGAGCTTCTGCGTGCCGCGGACGCGCTCCTCGCGCGTGCCGTTGCCCCAGATCCCGGTCAGGAAGTAGAACGGGATCAGCATCAGGTCGAAGAAGGCGACGAACAGGATCAGGTCCTGCGCGACGAAGGCGCCGAGCACCGCCGTCTGCGCGACGCCGAGCCAGAAGTAGAAGAGCCCGGGGCGCTCCCACTCTCTGAGGTTCGCGTAGACGAACACGAGCGCGAAGAGGAAGGCCGCCAGCAGCAGCAGGAGCACGTTGAGGCCGTCGACGCCGAGCTTGTAGGAGATCCCGAGCGTCGAGATCCACGAGGTGTCGGTGACGAACTGGAGGCCGTCCTCGCCGCTCTTGAAGCGGACGACGAACGAGATCGCGATCCCGAGCGTGACGAGCGAGCCGACCAGCGACAGCTTCGGCGCGACCTTGGCGCCGAGGATCGCCCCGAGGACGGCGACGACGAGCGGCAGCCAGATGAGAATCGAGAGAGTCATCAGCTCTGCCTCACGAGCTCTGGATCAGGAAGTACAGGACGACGCCCGCTCCGCCGAGCAGCAGCAGCGCGGCGTAGTAGCGCAGGAAGCCGGTCTGCAGCGTGCGGACCGCTTGCGAGCCGGCCTTGACGACACCGGTCGTGCCGCCGATCAGCAGCCCTTCGGCGATCACCGTCTCGAACCAGGTGCGGCAGAAGGTGCCGAGGGCGCTCCACGGCCGCACGATCAGGAAGTCGATCAGCTCGTCGAAGTACCACTTGTGCCACAGGAAGGTGTGGACGGCCTTGAAGCGCGCCTGGATCGCGGCCGACGTGCCCGGCTTGCGGACCCAGATGAAGTGGGCGATCGCGATCCCGACCAGCGCGAGCACCGTGCCGAGGATCATGCCGAACCAGACAAGCCCGTCGCTCGGGTGGATGCTGCTGTAGAGCGTCGAGTCCTCGAACGACGGCTCGAGGAAGCTCTCGATCACGTGCGAGACGAACGGGATCTGCAGCGCCCCGAGTATCGTCGCGCCGAGCGCCAGCAGGCCCATCGCGACCTTCATCGGGATCTCGCGCTCGGCGACCACGTGCTCCGGGCCGGGGAAGCCGACCTCGGTGTCCTCGCGCTCGCCGTTGGCCGGGTTGGTCGGGAACTCGGCGTGGGCGATGTGCCCGTGCTCCAGCTCCACCGCCTCCGGCGACGGTCTGTTGAAGAAGGCGCGGAAGATCATCCGCCAGGTGTAGATGCCGGTCAGGAAGGCGCCGACGTAGCCGGCGATGTAGAGCACGACGTACCAGTCGCCGCGCGCGCCGACGTAGGCGAGGATCTCGTCCTTGGAGAAGAAGCCGGAGAACGGCGGCACGCCCGACAGCGCGAGGCCGCCGACGACGAAGCAGCCGAACGTGAACGGCATCGATCTCTTGAAGCCGGACATCTTGTCGAGCGACTGGGCGCCCGCCATCGCGCCGATGATCGAGCCGGCCGCCATGAACAGCAGCGCCTTGAAGAAGGCGTGCGTCAGCAGGTGGAACATGCCGGCCGCGTAGGCCCCGGCCGAGACGCCCATGATCATGTAGCCGATCTGGGACATCGTCGAGTAGGCGATCACGCGCTTGATGTCGGTCTGGACGAGCGCGATCGTGCCGGCCACCAGCAAGGTGACGCAGCCGACGATCGCGCCGACGTCGGCGGCCGCCGGAGCGTGCTCGAAGAGCGGGTGCATGCGGCTGATCAGGTAGACGCCCGCGGTCACCATCGTCGCGGCGTGGATCAGCGAGGAGACCGGCGTCGGGCCCTCCATCGCGTCCGGGAGCCAGGTGTGGAACGGGATCTGCGCCGACTTCGCGAAGGCGCCGACGAGCAGCAGCAGGCAGCCGGCCACGAGCGCCCCGTTGTGGGACGCGAACGCCCCCTCCTCGACCGCTCTGAAGGTGCCGAGGAAGTCGAGCGTGCCGCTGTGGCGCAGGATGAAGAAGGTGCCGAGCACGAGGCCGACGTCGCCGACGACGTTGATCACGAACGCCTTGATGCCGGCCTTGGTCGCCGTCTCGCGGCGGTACCAGAAGGAGATCAGCAGGTAGGAGGCGGCGCCGACGAACGCCCAGCCGACGATCAGCAGGAAGAAGTTCGCCGCCAGCACCAGCACCAGCATCGAGAAGACGAAGAAGTTCAGGTACGCGAAGTAGCGCGCGTTGCCGCGGTCGCTCTTCATGTAGCTCGTCGAGTACAGGTGGATCAGCGTCGAGACGCCCGTGATCACGAGCATCATGAAGACCGACAGCGGATCGACCAGGATCGCCAGTCTCGCGTCGATCGAGCCGGTGACGGCGTAGTCCCACAGCGAGGAGACGAGCTGGCGGTGCTCTCTCTCGTGGTCCTGCAGCGAGACGAGCGCGGCGACCGCCGACAGGAAGGCGAGCAGGATCGCCGCGGTGCCGATCGCACCGGCGGGCCCTCTCCCCAGCCGCTTGTGGCCGAGGCCGATGAGGATCGTCCCCGCCAGCGGGAAGGCGAGGACGAGCCAGCCCCAGGTCGTAGTGCTCACCCTTGAAGCTCCTTCAGCTCATCCACGTCGATCGGCAGCTTGCGGCGGAAGATCGCGACGATCAGGCCGAGGCCGACGGCGACCTCGCAGGCGGCGACGACCATCACGATCAGCGCGAAGATCTGCCCGTCCGCGTTCCCGTGCATGCGGGAGAAGGCGATCAGCGACAGGTTCGCGGCGTTGAGCATCAGCTCCAGGCAGAGCAGGATCACGAGCGGGTTGCGCCGCGTGAGCACACCGCCGAAGCCGATGCAGAAGATCAGGGCCGAGACGACCAGGTACCAACCGATGTCCATGGGTCAGTCCTCCTTGGCGTCGTCGTCGGCAACGGGAGTCGGGACCGGCTCGCGCTTGGACGGCGGGACGTACGGCGCCGTCTGGCGCGCGGTCTCGCGCGGGTCCTCCGGCGGCGCGTGCAGCGCGCCGACGGCCTCGGCCATCGTGCCGGAGAAGAGCGTGCGCGGCGTGATGTAGCGCGTGTCGTCGTAGGCGATGTCCTCCAGCGTGCGGCCGCCGGCGCGACGGCGCGCGAGCATGACCGCGCCGACGGCGGCGACGAGCAGCAGCAGCGAGGCCAGCTCGAACGGCAGCAGGAACTTCGTCAGCAGCGCCTCGCCGATCGACTCGGGCGAGCCGAAGCCGAGCACGTAGGGCGCGCCCTTGCCGTCGATCGCCTTCAGGCCGGAGCCGAGGATCGCGATCGCCAGCTCGACGAACAGCATCCCGACGAACAGCATCGAGACGTTGCGCAGCCGCAGGCCGCCGGGGCCGAGCGGGACGGTGCCGTCGCCGACGTAGGAGACGACGAAGACGTACAGGACGGTGACGGCGCCGGCGTAGACGATCACCTGCGCGGCGGCGAGGAACTCGGCCCGCAGCAGCAGGAAGAGCGCTGAGAGCGAGATCAGGTGGCCGACCAGCGACAGCACGCTGTAGAAGGGGTTTCTGAGCGTGACGACGCCGATCGCGCCCGCGAGCGCGCCGATCGCCGCGATGA
The DNA here is from genome assembly GCF_030646155.1 of Conexibacter sp. CPCC 205762. GTDB lineage: Bacteria > Actinomycetota > Thermoleophilia > Solirubrobacterales > Solirubrobacteraceae > Conexibacter. The sequence continues at coordinate 48,409 of NZ_JAUTDN010000038.1, read as the reverse complement.
AGAAGATGACAGCGGACATGAGGTTCGCCTACTCGTCCTCGGTCCGCAGCGGCGTGCGCTCGAGCGGCTCGGCCAGGAGCATCTCCTTCGTGAAGATGAGGTCCTGGCGGTTGTAGTCGGACATCTCGTAGTCGTGGCCCATCGTGATCGCGTCGAACGGGCACGCGACCTCGCAGTAGCCGCAGAAGATGCAGCGCGAGAGGTTGATCTCGTACACGGCGGCGTAGCGCTCGCCGGCCGAGACGCGGTGCTCGGGCGTGTTCTCCGCCGCGACGACGCGGATGCAGTCGGCCGGGCAGGCGGCGGCGCAGAGCGAGCAGCCGACGCACTTCTCCAGGCCGGTGTCGGAGAATCTGTGCAGCTTGTGGCGACCGCGGAAGCGCGGGTAGACCGGCAGCTTCTGCTCCGGGTACTGGTAGACGACCGGTCTCTCCAGCATGCGGGCGAAGGTCGTCTTGAGGCCGCGGAGCGTCTCGCCGAAGGCGCGGTAGGCGCCGCCGGCGCCGCCGGGCTCCGGGGCGCGCTGAACGGCGATGACGTCGTCGCCGGGGGTCCAGGCCATCAGTGGGTCACCACCACGAGGATTGCGGTCACGAGCGCGTTCGCCGTGGCCAGGGGCAGCAGGATCTTCCAGCCGAGCGACATCAGCTGGTCGTAGCGCGGACGCGGGAACGTCGTGCGCGCCCAGATGAAGAAGCAGACGACCAGCACCGTCTTGACGATCACGACGATCGGGTCGACCCACTGCGGCGGGTCGATCCCGAACGGCAGCATCCAGCCGCCGAAGAACATCGTCACGGCGATCGCGGAGGCGATCACGAGGTGGAAGTACTCGGCCGCGTAGTAGGCGGCGAAGCGGCCGCCGCCGTACTCGGTCGAGTAGCCGCCGACCAGCTCGGCGTCGGCCTCGGTGAGGTCGAACGGCGGGCGGTTCGTCTCGGCGAACGCGGCCAGCAGGAAGATGAGGAAGCCGACCAGCTGCGGGACGATGAACCACATGCCCGCCTGCGCCTCGACGATCCCCGTCAGCGACAGCGTGCCGGCGGTTATCACGACGCCGACGAGCGAGAGGCCCATCGAGACCTCGTAGGAGATCAGCTGGGCGGCGGAGCGCATCGCGCCGAGGAAGGAGTACTTCGAGCCCGACGCCCAGCCGCCGAGCATCAGCCCGTAGACCGACAGGGCGCTGAAGGCGAAGACGAAGAGGATCCCGATCGAGACGTCGATGCCGTAGAGGCCGACCTCCTTGCCGAAGATGTCGACGGTGTTGCCGAACGGGATCACGGCGAAGGCGCCGGCCGCGCAGACCATCGAGATCGCGGGCGCGACGGCGAACAGGAAGCCGACCGACGTTCTCGGGCGGAACTGCTGCTTGAACAGCAGCTTGCCGATGTCGGCCATCGGCTGCAGCGCGCCGAACGGGCCGACGCGGTTGGGGCCGTAGCGCATCTGCATGCGACCCATCAGCTTGCGGTCCAGCATCAGGGCGAGCGGCACGAGCGTGAAGCCGACGAGGAAGATGATCACCGCCTTGATGATCTGGATCCACCAGGCCTCGGCGAACCCGACCGTGGCGAAGGTCAGCACACTGCTCATGCGGGACGGACCTCCACGAGCCCGGGCTCCCCGCCCAGCAGCTCGGTCGCGGACTGCTCAGCGGTCGCCTCGGCGAGGAAGACCGTTCCGGCGGGGACGTTGCCGCGCACGAAGACGCTCGCCAGCACGCTCACGTCGCCGGCGCTGACCGTCACGCGGCCGCCGTTGTCGACGCCGATGCGGTCGGCGTCGACCGGTGAGATCTCGGCCTGCTGCTTGGCGGTCAGGAACTTCAGCGCCGGCGAGACCTCGACCTCGGGCGCCGCCCAGATCGAACGGTAGGTGCCGAGCCGCAGCGCGCCGTTCGGTCTCGGCGCGGCCAGCGGCTCGCCGGCCTCGAACGGGCCGGCGGGCGCCTCCGGCGCGGCCGAGGCCGCGTCGCGCTCCTGCCAGCGGACGCCCTTGCCGCCGATCTCCTCCAGCGTCAGGCCGCCGTAGAACGGGACGGCGGCGACGACCTGCTGCGTGACGATCGGGCCGGTCAGCACCTGCGGGTCGTGGCCGGCGCGCTTGGCGACGTCGGCGAGCACCTGCCACTCGGCGCGGACCGAGCCGGGCCGGCCGATCGCGGGGCGAAGGCGCTGGACGCGGCCGTCGAGGTTGACGATCGTGCCCTCCTTCTCCGCGTAGGACTCGGCCGGGAAGACGACGGTCGCGGTCGCGCGCAGGGCGTCGCTCAGCAGCGTCGCGTGCGCGACGACCGCCTCGGCGCCCTGCAGGGCGCGCTCCCACAGCCGCCGGTCGGCGTAGTCGCGGACCGGGTCGGCGTGCAGCAGGTAGAGCGTCGTCAGCTTGCCGTCGGCCGCCTGCTGCGCGATCTCGTGCGCGCTCTTGCCGGCCTTCGCGTCCTTCAGGCCGGGGCCGGCGTTGCTCTGGACGCCGACCTCGCGCAGGCCGCGCGCGTTGCCGCCGACCGGCACCTCGATCAGGCCGGCGCCAGCGCGCTCGCCCAGTCTCAGCGCGGCCGCCAGGTTCAGCAGCGACGGCAGCGGGGCGGCGCCGATGCGCTGGCCCCAGACGATCACGACATCCTCGCCGCCGTCCTGCAGCAGCTGCGCGAGCGCGGCGACCGCCTTCGGGTCGGCGTCGGCCTTCTCGCACAGCGCCTCGACGCCGTCGGCACCGCCGACGGCCGCCGCCAGCGCCGCCACGAAGGCGTGCTCGGCGCCGGGCGCGTAGCGCAGCCACAGTCTCGAATTGGCGTCGAGCGCGCTCGGGCGGCTCGTCGCGACGGCCAGCTTGACGCCGTTGCGGCGGACGCCCTTGCGGATCCGCAGGTCGAGCGAGGCGACGTCGTCGATCGGGTCGGTGCCGAGCAGCAGCACGGTGTGCGCGAACTCGATGTCCGGGATCGTCGCCTGCAGCGCGGGCGCGGCGAGCGCGCGCTGCGTCTCGGCCGGGACCGGCGGCAGGCCGGCGCGCGAGTCGAGGTCGGCCGAGCCGACCGCGCGCACCAGCCGCTGGAGGAGGAAGCCCTCCTCGTTGGTCGTCGTGCCGCCGGCGATCGCGGCGACCGAGCTGCCGGCCTGTTCGATCGCGGAGGCGGCGACGTCGAGCGCGTACTCCCACGTCGCCGGCTCCAGCTCGCCGCTGTCGGGGTTGCGCACGAGCGGCTCGGTGATCCGCTCGTCGCTGTGGATCGCCTGGTAGGCGAAGCGGCCCTTGTCGCACAGCCAGCCGTCGTCGACGCCGTGGTTGTCGCGCGCGAGCACGCGCAGGACGCGCTCGTCGCGGACGGTGAACTCGACGTTGCACTGCGCCGGGCAGTGGGTGCAGACGGAGCCGGAGCCCTCGATGTCCCAGGGGCGCGCGCGGAAGCGGTAGGCGCGCGAGGTGAGCGCGCCGACCGGGCACAGCTCGACGATGTTGCCGCTGAACGGCGCGACGTACGGGTGGCCGTCGAAGGTGCCGACGAACGAGGAGGCGCCGCGCTCGTTGAGGATCAGCTGGTAGTCCTCGCTGACCTCCTGCGAGAAGCGCACGCAGCGGTAGCAGAGGATGCAGCGCTCGCGGTCGATCGCGATCAGCGGCGACAGCTCGACCGGCTTTCTGAAGTGGCGCTTGGGCTCGACCATCCGCGAGATGCCGCGGCCCCAGCCGAAGGTGATGTCCTGCAGCGGGCACTCGCCGCCCTTGTCGCAGACGGGGCAGTCGAGCGGGTGGTTGACGAGCAGGAACTCGACGACCGAGTTCTGCGCCTCTCTCACGCGCTGCGTCTGCGTGTGGACGACCATGCCGTCCTTGACCGGCGTCGAGCAGGCGGTCTGCAGCTTCGGTATGCCCTCGACTTCCACGAGGCACATGCGGCAGGCGCCGACCGGCGCGCCGAGCTTCGGCTCGTAGCAGAAGACGGGGATCTCGATGTCGCCGTACTTGGCGCCGTCGGCCAGCATCACGCCCGCGGGGGCGCTGACCTCGCGCCCGTCGATCGAGAACGTGACGAATCTCTCTTCGGGACGGGGCATTACGCGGCAGCTCCTGCGATCTCGATCGGAGTCGGCTCGGGGATCTCGCCGAGACCGGCGGCGGCGCGCTTGTCCTCGATGTACTGCTCGAACTCGTCGCGGAACTTCGCGACCATCGAGGAGAGCGGCATCGCCATCGCGTCGCCGAGGACGCAGAGGCAGTTGCCCATGATCTGGTCCTGGACCGAGGCGATGATGTCGAGGTCCATCGGCGTCGCGTCGCCGGCGTGGATCCGCTCGAGCATCTTGACGGTCCAGTTGGTGCCCTCGCGGCACGGCGTGCACTTGCCGCACGACTCGTGTCTGTAGAACTTCGCCAGCGTCAGCGCGACGTCGACGACCGAGTTGGAGTCGTCGACGACGATGATCGCGCCGGAGCCGAGCATCGAGCCCGCTCTCGCCATCGAGTCGAAGTCGTAGCCGCGGTCGAGGTCCTCCGGCTTGAGCACCGGCGAGGAGGAGCCGCCCGGGAACCAGAACTTGATCTCGCGGCCCGGCTCGGGACCGCCGGCGAGGCCGTAGATGATGTCTCTGGCCTTCATGCCCAGCTCTATCTCGTAGTTGCCGGGTCTCTGGACGTTGCCGGAGATCGAGATCAGCTTCGTGCCGGCGGAGTTCTCGACGCCGAGCTTCGCGTACTCCGTGCCGCTCATGCGGATGATGTGCGGGACGGTCGCGAGCGTCTCGACGTTGTTGATCAGCGTCGGGCCCTGGTAGAGGCCCTGGTTGGCCGGGAACGGCGGCTTCAGGCGCGGGTTGCCGCGCTTGCCCTCGAGCGAGTCGAGCAGGCCGGTCTCCTCGCCGCAGATGTAGGCGCCGGCGCCGCGGTGCAGGTAGAGCGTCTGCGAGTGGCCCGAGCCGAGGATGTCCTCGCCCAGGTAGCCGGCCTCGCGCGCCTCGATCAGCGCCGCCTCCAGCTTCATCGCCTGCAGCTCGTACTCGCCGCGGATGTAGATGAAGGAGCGGTTGGCGCCGGCCGCGTACGCCGCGATGACCATGCCCTCGATCAGCATATGCGGCGACTTCTGCATCAGCTCGCGGTCCTTGAAGGTCCCCGGCTCCGACTCGTCCGCGTTGCAGACGAGGTACTTGTCCATCCCGCCTCTGGGCAGGAACGAGACCTTCTTGCCCATCGCGAAGCCGGCGCCGCCGCGGCCGCGCAGGCCGGAGTCGAGCAGGTTCTGGAGAACCTCCTCGGGCGTCATTCTCAGCGCGCGCTCGAGCTGCTGGTAGCCGCCGCGGCGCTTGTAGACCTCGATCGTGTCGAGGCCGGGCTCGTCGATGCGGTCGAAGAGAAGCTTGTCAGCCATCGGATCTCGCTCCTGGGTCGGCGCAGGCGCGCCGGGAAAGCTGCTTGTCGGGGAGCACCTCGCGGCCTTCCTTGAGGTCCGCGATCAGCTGCTCGGCGTCGGCCGGCTCCAGCGGCCCGACGAACTCGCCGTTGACCGACGCCATCGGCGCGATGTCGCAGGCGCCGAGGCATTCGAAGCCGCGCACGTTGAGGTCCGGGTCGTCCCCGGCGGCGGCCTTGACGGCCTCCAGCATCTCCTTGCCGCCGCGCAGCGAGCAGGAGATGTTCGTGCAGACGTAGACCCGCTGGCGGCCGACGGGCTTCGTCTCGAACATGTCGTAGAAGGTCGCGACGGCGGTCAGGTAGCCGGGCGTCAGCCGCATCACGCAGGCGGCCTGCTCGATCGCGGTCGGCGAGCACCAGCCGTGCAGGTCCTGCGCCGCGTGCAGCGCCGGGATCGCGGCCGAGCGGAAGTTCGGGTACTTCGCCATCGCGGCCTCGATCTGCGCGCGCAGCTCGTCCGGGACGGGCGTCGTGGCCGGGTCGGGGACGACGGCCGGGTCCTTGCTGAGATCGACCGAGTCGTCCCAGCCAGGGATGCGCGAGCCGTGGCCGTACCGAGCCACGGCTGAAGACTGCTCAGCCATCAGCGGTCCACTCCTCCGAGGACGGGATCGAGCATCGCCAGCGTCGCGACGAGGTCGGCGATGTAGGTGTTGCGCGTCGCGTCGGCCGTCGCCTGCAGGTTGACGAACGAGGGATCGCGCATGTGCACGCGCGCCGGCTTGGAGGAGCCGTCGGAGCGCACGAAGCAGCCGAGCTCGCCGCGGGGCGACTCGATCGGGTTGTAGACCTCGCCCGGCGGGACGCGGAAGCCCTCGGTGACGAGCTTGAAGTGGTGGATCAGCGCCTCCATCGAGGTCGCCAGCTCGTGCCGCGGCGGCAGCGCGACCTTGCGGTCCTCGGTGATGTGCGGCCCCTCGGGGAGGCCGTCGAGCGCCTGGTCGATGATCTCGCAGGATTCGAGGATCTCGGCGTGGCGGACGCGATAGCGATCGTAGTTGTCGCCCTCGGTCCCGACCGGGATGCGGAATCTGAAGTCCTCGTAGGAGCAGTACGGCGCGGCCTTGCGCAGGTCCCACGGGTTGCCGGTCGCGCGCAGCAGCGGGCCGGTGACGCCGAGGCCGAGCAGCGTTCTCTCGTCGACGACGCCGGTGTGGCGCATGCGCTGCAGGAAGATCTCGTTCTTGTCCAGGAGCGCGCTGTACTGCTCGGAGCGGCTGCGCATCTCCTTCGTGAATCTCTTCACGCGCTCGGCCCAGCCGCGCGGGATGTCCTCTATGACGCCGCCGACCTGGAAGTAGCGCGTGTGCATGCGCTGGCCGGAGGACATCTCGAACAGGTCGAGGACCGCCTCGCGCTCGCGGAAGGCGTACCACCACATGCCGATCGCGCCGAGGTCGATGCAGCTCGTGCCGAGCCAGACCAGGTGCGACATGATCCGGTTCAGCTCCATGTGGATCACGCGCAGGTACTGGGCGCGCTTGGGCACCTCGCACTCCAGCAGCTTCTCGACCGCGCCGCAGAAGGCGTAGGCGTTGAAGTAGTAGGAGAGGTAGTCCATCCGCTCGACGACCGGGATGACCTTCCAGTAGGCCTTCTGCTCGGCCGTCTTCTCGATGCCGGTGTGGACGTAGCCGATGACCGGCTTGACGTCGCGCACCATCTCGCCCTCGAGCGTCAGGATCAGGCGCAGCACCCCGTGCGTGGACGGGTGGTGCGGGCCCATGTTGACGGTCATCAGCTCCTGCTCGAGCCCCATGCCGGCGGGCTCGGCGGAGTAGGAGACCGACTCCTCCTGCTTGCGGTAGTCGCTGACGGTGCTCATCGCGTCCACCCCGGGATCTTGTCCTCGTTGTAGGTGAAGATGACCGGCTCGCCGCCGACCGGGAAGTCACGCCGCTGCGGGTGGCCCTCGTAGTCCTCGGGCATCAGGATCCGGCGCATGTCCGGGTGGCCGTCGAAGACGACGCCGAACATGTCGTAGACCTCGCGCTCCGGGTGGTTGGCGCCGGGCCACAGGTCGACGACCGAGGCGACGTGCGCCTCCTCGACCGGCATCCGCGTCTTGACGCAGATGCGGTCGACGGTGGTCATGTCGAGCAGCTGCCAGTGGACCGACAGGCGCGGCTCATCCGGGTAGTAGTCGACCCCGTGCAGCGAGGCGAGGAAGCCGTAGCCCTGCTCGCGCAGCGCGATCAGCACGTCGCGCGCGTCGGCGGGGGCGATCTCGATCGTCGCCTCCTCGCGGAAGAAGACGGTGTCGAGGATCGCCTCGGGGTGCCGCTGGCGGATCTCCTGAGCGATCAGCTCGAGGCCGGTCGCGTCAGGCACCTTGCGTCTCCCCGGACTGGAAGACGTTGATCGCGTTGACGCCGGGGCGGTCGGCCGAGCCGACGACCTCTTCGGTGCCGATCGCCTCGTAGCGCTCGCGCCAGCCTCTGGGCGGGTTGCCCTGGACCTTCGAGCGCAGCTTCAGGATCGCGTGCGCGAGCGCCTCCGGCCGCGGCGGGCAGCCGGGGACGTGGACGTCGATCGGCATGAACTTGTCGGCCGGGACGATCGCGTAGTTGTTGAAGACGCCCATCGACGAGCAGCAGGCGCCCATCGAGATCGCCCAGCGCGGCTCGAGCATCTGGTCGTAGATGCGGCGCACGATCGGCGCCATCTTGATCGAGACGCGGCCGGACAGGATCAGCATGTCGGCCTGGCGCGGCGAGGCGCGGAAGGCCTCGAAGCCGAAACGGCCGATGTCGAGGCGCGCGCCCGGGAGCGACATCATCTCGATCGCGCAGCAGGCGAGCCCGAAGGTCGCCGGGAACATCGAGTTGCCCTGCGCCCAGGCGGTGACCTTGTCGAGCGTCGTCGTGAGCACGCGCTCCTCGACGTAGGCCTCCAGCTCGGCGTCGGTCAGGTCGCCGCGCAGCATGTCGCGGGCGCGCTGCTGCTGGATGCGGAACTCTTCGCCGCCGCCTTCGACGGACGGCTGGCCGAGCTTTGCACGCGTTATTTCCATTCGAGCGCTCCTCGGCGCCAGACATACACGAAGGCGACCATGAGCAGCACGATGAAGACGATCGTCTCCACCAGCGCAAAGGTGCCGAAGGCCTTCAGCTGCACCGCGATCGGGTACAGGAAAATGACCTCGATGTCGAAGAGGATGAACAGCATCGCGATCAGGTAGAAGCTGATCCCGAAGCGGAAGTTGCCTCTCACCTCGGAGGGCAGGCCGCACTCGTAGGGAGTGATCTGCGCCTCTCTAGTCGACCCCGCGCGCTTGGGACCGAGCAGCGTTCCGGCCGACACGAAGACGGCGCCGATCACAGCACCCAGTACGACGAAAACGATGGCGGGGCCGTATGTAGTCAACATCTCAGGCCGTGGTTATATCACCAGTTCCGCACAGCTTGTAACAACGTGTTACTTAGTGCTTAAAGTGTCGAATTGCATGTGCTGAAAGGCGCAAGATGCCCACTGTTCATCTGATCGTCGGCGTGCTCCTGCTCGTCCTCAACCTCGCCGCCGGAATCGTCGGTGGATGGGCCTGGCTGAGAGTGCAGCCGAGCCTCGTCTTCTGGCGGCTGCTGCGCGCGGCGCAGGTGTCGATCGTCGTGCAGGTGCTGCTGGGGGCGCTGCTGCTGGTGCTCGGCCACTCCCCCGACGGCGACCTCCACATCCTCTACGGCGTACTGCCGCTGGCGATTTCCTTCATCGCGGAGCAGCTGCGGATCGGCTCGGCGGAGACGATCCTGGAGGCGCGCGGCTTCGGCTCCTCGCAGGAGGTCGGCGAGCTGCCGCGGGAGGAGCAGCGGGTCGTCGTGCTGTCGATCGTGCGGCGCGAGATCGGCGTGATGACGATCTCCTGCTTCGTGATCGTGCTGCTCGCGCTGCGGGCCGCGAGCGAGGCCGGCGCGCTCTGAGCGCCAAGTCCTTAATTAGGGCTGCCTAATAAAGAGTTTGCGCGCAAACACGCTTCGGCGAACGTCGAAGATAACTTAGGGCAACCTAAGTCGTGTGCGCGCCGTCACGGTCGAGGTGACGCGGATGTGGCACGCGCGAGATCTCCCGGATCCCGGAAGGAGTCCGCCGCCGGACGGCGAAGCCCACCAGCAGTCCCGGCGCCGGCCGAGACGATCTTCTTCAAGCGATCGTCCTCAACGGCGGCAACCAAGAGGGTCGGTGCCGGGACCCTCTCTTCCCGCTGCCTCAGCCGACGACCAGCTCGCCGTGCTCGCCGAGCGTGTTGTGGCGCTCCTGGGCGCAGCGCATCAGGTAGCTGCCGCGGGCGAGCCTGACCGTCAGCGTCTGCGACTGCCCCGGCCTCAGCGGCGCGCCGAGCGCGATCCGCCGCGTGTTGTCGGCGTTGCGCAGCTCGAAGCGGTGGACCATCGTGCCGTCGTTGCGGATCTCGAAGCTGCGACGGCCGGCGCCGTTGAGCCTGATCGTCTGCGGCGTCAGGCGGAACTCGGACATCGCGATCGCGATCGGCTGCGACTCGGCGACGTCGACGGGGGCGGGCGCGCCGCAGCCGCCGGCGACGACGAGCAGGAGGACTGCCAGCAGGCTCGCGAACGCCCGCGCGAGCGCGCCCGAAAGCCCTGCGCGCGGGCGGCTCTCGCGAGCCGAGGGGGTGTGGAGGGGCATCGCGGCGGGATTCTTCCGTATAGTCCCCGACCGCATGACGCGCCTTCCGAAGTCGATCACTCTCGCAGCCGCCGCGCTGGCGGCCTCCGTCACGTTCGCCGCCTGTGGCGAGCAGAAGATCGAGGTCTCCAAGAGCGATACGTCTGAGTATCGCCCCGCGCAGCTCTTCAAGGAGCGTTGCGCCGGCTGCCACACCTTCAAGCAGGCCGGCACCCACGGCTCCGCCGCGAACATCAGAACGCGCGAGCGCACCGACGGCCCGAACTTCAACGTCCGCCACGAGTGCACGGAGCGCGTCCTGTACGCGATCCAGAACGGCGGCTTCTCCGGCGCGATCATGCCGGGCAACATCATCGTCGGCGAGGACGCGAAGCTGGTCGCGCAGTTCGTCGCCAAGTACGCGGGCTCTGAGGCCGGCGACCGCCCCGAAGGCACGGGCGACGCCTCCAACGGCTACTCCTGCACGTCGCTCAGAAGCGACACCGGCACCACCGGCGGCGACGACGTCACGCAGGACGACCCCGGCGACAACACCGGCGGCAACTAGCGTCTCTCCCGTCGCGGCCCCGTGCTCGACCTCAGACTGATCCGCAGAGAGCCCGACGCGGTCCGCGCCGGGCTCGCGCGCCGAGGTGACGTCGCCGCCGACGCGATCGACAGGCTGCTCGCGCTCGACGAGCGCTGGCGCGCGCTGACGACCGAGCTGGAGCAGATCCAGGCGGAGCAGAACAGACTGAGCCGCTCGCTGCGCGGCGCGCCGACGCCCGAGCAGCACACCGAGATGAGCGAGCTGGCTGCCCGCGGCCGTTCCCGCTCGGACGAGCAGACCGCCGTCAAGGCCGAGCTGGACGCGCTGCTGCTGACGCTGCCGAACGTCCCGATGGACGACGCCGCGCCGCAGGACACGGTCGTGCGCGAGGTCGGCGACGCGACCAAGACCGGCAAGGACCACCTCGCGCTCGCGGGCGACCGGATCGACATGGAGCGCGGCGCGCGCCTGTCGGGCTCCCGCTTCGCCTACCTCAGAGGCGACCTCGTGCTGCTGGAGCTGGCGCTCGTGCGCTGGGTGCTCGGCAAGCTCGCCGCCGAGGGCGGCTTCGAGCCGGTGATCCCGCCGGTGCTCGTGCGCGAGCAGGCGCTCTACGGGACCGGCTTCCTGCCGGACACCGAGCAGCAGATCTACCACCTGCCGGCCGACGACCTCTACCTCGCCGGCACCTCCGAGGTCGCGCTCGCCTCGCTGCACGCGGGCGAGATCCTCGCCGAGGAGGAGCTGCCGCTGCGCTACGCCGGCTTCTCCCCCTGCTTCCGCCGCGAGGCCGGCTCGGCCGGCAGAGACACGCGCGGGATCTTCCGCGTGCACCAGTTCGACAAGGTCGAGATGTTCTCGTTCGTGACGCCGGACGAGTCGCTCGCCGAGCACGAGCGGCTGCTGGCGCTGGAGGAGTCGATCCTGCAGGACCTGCAGATCCCCTACCGCGTCGTCAACATCGCCGTCGACGACCTCGGCGCCTCGGCCGCGAAGAAGTACGACACCGAGGGCTGGCTGCCGGGGCAGGAGCGCTTCCGCGAGCTGACCTCGACGTCGAACACGACCGACTTCCAGGCCCGCCGGCTCGACATCCGCTACCGGCCGAAGGACAGCAAGAAGCCGGTCACGCTGCACACGCTCAACGGCACCGCGGTCGCGGTCGGGCGCACGATCATCGCGCTGCTGGAGAACGGCCAGCAGGAGGACGGCTCGATCGTCATCCCGCAGGTGCTGGCCGACGCCGGCGCCCCCGCCGTCATCCCCGCCGCCTCCTAGACGCGCCCGCGTCTGCGCGCCCGTGCGCGGGCGCGACGCCGCCCGCCGCCGCGCCCGCTAGCCTGCCGCGCCGTGAGCGAGCACGCTGCCAGCACCGTCTGGGCCGACGCCTTCGCCGTCGAGCGGCGCGGGACCGACCTGCGCGCCGGGCTCGCCGGCGGCCTCGCGGCCTGCGCGCCGCTGGCGCTCGGGATCGCGCTCGACGAGCCGGCGATCGGCGTGATCGCCTGCTTCGGCGGCCTCAACGCCGCGCTCGGGGTGCCGCGCGGGAGGGTCCGCAAGCGGCTCGGCTGGGGGATCGGGGCGTCGCTGCTGTGCACGCTCGCGATCACGCTCGCGAGCGCCGTCGAGAGCAGCGCGGTCGCGTCCGCGCTGGTCGCCTTCCTGCTCGTCGCGGCCGCGACCTCGCTGCGCGCGCTCGGGCCCGACGGCGGCCTCACCGGCTTCGTCACCGGCGCGATCTTCACGATCACCGGCGGCGTCCCGATGTCGGGCCTCGACGTCGGCCAGCGGACGTTCTGGTTCCTCGCCGGCGCGGCGGCCGGCGTCGCGCTGATGACGCTGGCGCTGGCCGGCTCCGGCGACGACGAGGACGCGGTCGAGGCCGCGCTGCTCGACGCCGACGCCGCCGCGCCCGCGCCTGCGCCCCCGTGGCGCGAGCAGGCCGCCGCCGGCGCTGCGCGCATGCGCGCCGCGATGCTCGGGCCGCAGGCGTGGCTGCGCGGCCACGCGCTGCGGCTGGCGCTGATCGTCGCGCTGGAGGTGCTCGTCTACAAGCTGCTCGATCTGGAGCACGGCTACTGGATCCCGCTGACGACGCTGGCGGTGCTGCAGCCCGACGAGCGCTCCAGCCGCGTGCGCGCGATCCAGCGCGCAGCCGGCACGCTCGTCGGCACGCTCGCGATCGCGCTGGTGACGATCGCGGTCGGCGGCCAGTGGCTGATCGTCGCCGCGCAGGGGATCTCCGCCTGCGCACTGTTCGCGCTCTACGCGCGCAACTACTTCTGGCTCGTCGTGCTGCTGACGCCGACCGCCCTGCTGACCGTCAGCGCGGTCGACTACCAGGGCGCCTCGATCGCGCTCCAGCGGGCCGGCTGGAGCGCGCTCGGCATCGCCCTCGGCCTCGCCGTCGGCGAGCTGGCGTGGCGGATCGGCCGCCGCGGCTCAGGCTGAGCGCGCCCGCTCCGCCTCCAGCTGGCGCAGCTCGATCCGGCGGATCTTGCCCGTCAGCGTCTTCGGCAGCGAGTCGACGAACTCGACCTTGCGCGGGTAGGCGTAGGCGGACAGGCGGTCGCGCACGAACGCCTTGATCTCGCCGGCCAGCTCGTCGGAGGGCTCGCTGCCGGCGGCGAGCACGACGAACGCCTTCACGACCATGCCGCGGCGCTCGTCGGGCGAGGCGACGACCGCGGCCTCGGCGACCGCAGCGTGCTCGAGGCAGACCGACTCGACCTCGAACGGGCCGATCCGGTAGCCGGCGGCGATGATCACGTCGTCGGCGCGGCCCTCGTACCAGTAGTAGCCGTCTTCGTCCTGCGAAGCCGCGTCCTTGGTGTGGAACCACGCGCCGCCGAAGGTCTCCTCGCTCGCCTCCGGCTGCTCCCAGTAGCCGAGCGGATAGTGCGGGTTGGAGCGGGCGCGCAGACAGATCTCGCCGCGCTCGCCCTGCGCGACCGGCCGCTCGTCCTCGTCGAGGATCTGCACGTCCCAGCCGGGCGCCGGCTTGCCCATCGAGCCCTCGCGCACCTCCATGAACGGGTAGTTGGCGACGAGCGGATACGACTCGCTGAGGCCGTAGTAGTCGAGCACGGTGACGCCGTACTGCTCGCGGAACCAGCGGATCGCCTCCGGGTTCAGCGGCTCACCCGCGCTGCAGACGCGGCGGAAGCGCTGCGGATACCTGCTGCCGGCGTCCTCGATCGCCATCATCGAGCGCATCGCGGTCGGCGTCGTGAAGACGTTGGTGACCTCGTGGCGGGAGAGGAAGGCGAGCTGCTTGGCCGGGTCGAAGCCGCCCTCGCGCTGGTAGACGCACTGGACCGCGCCGTAGCGCCACGGCCCCAGCAGCGGCGCGATCCCCGCCGCCCACGCCCACTCGCCCATGCCGTGGAAGCGCTCGCCGTCCTCCACCTCGTGGCAGTAGACGAACTCCTCGTGCGCGAGCAGGTAGCGGTGGGCGTGGACGATCCCCTTCGCCAGCCCGGTCGTGCCGGATGTGTAGTAGAGCTGCGCAGGGTCGTCGGCGGCGGTGTCGACGGCGGCGAACTGCTGCGCCCCGGTCGCGAGCAGGTCGCGGTCGAGGATCAGCACCTGCTCGACGAGGCTGCGGTCGATCCGGTCGGCGTTCTCGGCGTCGGTGACGAGCACCTTCGCGCGCGAGTCGGCGAGCCGGTGGCGGATCCCTTCGTCGCCGTAGAGGACCGACATCGACAGCAGGATCGCGCCGCACTTCCACGTGCCGAGGAAGGCCGCGGCCGTCTCCGGCGTCGCCGGCAGCAGCATCGCGACGCGGTCGCCCCGCCCGACGCCAGCGGTCGTGAGCACGCTCGCGAAGCGGTTGGACAGCTCCTGCAGCTCCCCCCACAGCACCTCGCGCACGTCGCCGCGGAAGTCCTCGTGGATCATCGCGAGCTTGTCCGGCGGATGCTTGTCGCAGACGTCGGCCGCGATGTTGTAGCGCGCGGGCACGCGCCAGCCGTGCTCGGCGCACGCTTGCTCGTAGGAGCTGTAGGCCATCTCCCCTCCTTGGCTCATGCCGGGGCGCCATGCCCCGGCAGAGCGAGCCTACGTGCTCGGCAGATCGGACGCCATGTCAGCGCCGTCAATCGACAGTAAACAGTGGTATCAAAATTTAAGGTACCTTCGCATCAAGCGCCTATGTCGCGGGCGCACGAACAGAGGTCCGAAGGGTCCAGGGAGGGCACGAGATGAAGAGATCGAGCAACGGCAGTCCCGCGAGCGGGAAGGCGAGGCGCCGCCTCGGCGCGAGCCTGCTGACGCTGCTGGCCGTGGCGCTGCTGGCGCTGCTGGCGGGCTGCGGCGGAGACGACAAGAACGACGGCAAGACGACGTCGAGCGTCGACTCCAGCAACAGCAATCCGGTCCCGGCCGCGGGCGAGATCGACCCGTTCAAGCCGGCCGGCACGAACTGGCCCGTCACCGGCGGTGACTACGGTCACACGTTCCACTCGCCGCTGAGACAGATCGACACGTCGAACGTCGCCGACCTCAAGGGCGACTTCATGCTCGACCTCGACTCGGGCACCGCCGCCAAGTACTCGCACGAGGAGAACATCCTCGCGGTCAACGGCAACCTCTACATCTCGACGGGCGAGAACGACGTCTTCGCGATCGACACTCGAACCAGAGACGTCATCTGGAAGCTGCCCGGAAACCTCGATCCCGAGATCACCACCGTCTGCTGCGGCTGGGAGTCGCGCGGTCTGGGCTACAACGGCACGGACACGCTCTACTCCTCCCGGATCGACGGCAAGGTGCAGGCGATCGACATCCGCAACGGCAAGGTCAAGTGGGAGTCGAAGGTCTTCGACTGGCACAAGAACAACGCCACCTCGATCGCGGCCCCGCTCTTCTACAGAGGCCTCGTCTACATCGGCAACTCCGGTTCCGAGTTCCTCGCCAGAGGCCGCCTGACGGCCCTCGACGCCGAGACCGGCGAGATCAAGTGGAAGTTCTGGCTGACCGGTGACGGCAACGACCCGATCGCCGACCCGACCTGGGAAGGCGACTCCGCCAGAATCGGCGGCTCCGGCCTCTGGAACGCGCCCGCGATCGACAAGGAGCGCAACCTCCTGATCTTCGGCACCAGCACCTCGGGCCCGGACGTCAACGGCTCCGAGCGCGCCGGCGACAACCTGTACTCGAACTCGATCGTCGCGGTCGACGCGACGACGGGCAGATACAAGTGGCACTTCCAGCTCGTGCACCACGATCTGTGGGACAACACGGTCTCCAGCCCGGTCGTGCTGTACGACGCGGAGATCAACGGCGAGAAGGTCCCGGCCGCGGCGATCGCGCCGAAGATGCCGTGGGTCTACGCGGTCGACCGTCGTGACGGCAGACCGATCTACCCCGGCAGAGAGACGCCGGTCCCGCAGGCGCCCGAGAACAAGTCCGCGCCGACGCAGTGGATCCCCTCCACGCCGATGTTGATGCCCGACAGAGTGACCGACGAGCAGTACAAGGCGCTCGAGCAGCAGATCCGCACCTCGCCGGCGATCCCGAACGCGAGAACGATCAGAATCAACCGGCCGATCGACGGCGACCCCGCATCGCTCGTCTACACGCCGTCGGGCACCGAGTTCGGCGCGGCGATCACGATCGGCGCGCCCTCGGGCGGCACGACGTGGGCGCCGATGTCCTACAGCCCGGACACGAACATGCTCTACGTGTGCGGGCAGGAGAGCATCGGCTGGTCCGCGCAGGCCCCGCAGAACGGCAGATTCACGCCCGGCGTCGTCAGCCTCGGCGGCGGCCTCGGCACGCTCGGCTTCAACACCCCGGGCTACCTGACCGCGCTCGACGCGAACACGAACGTCCCGGTCTGGTCGTACAAGATGAAGAACGAGAGAGGCAGACCCGAGTCCTGCTACAGCGGCTCGGCGACGACCTCCGGCAACCTCGTCTTCGTCGGCAAGAACGACGGCCACCTGGTCGCGCTCGACGCGCGCACCGGCAGACAGCTGTGGTCCTTCCAGACCGGCGCCGGCGCCAACGCCGCCGCCTCCGTCTTCGAGGTCGACGGCAGACAGAAGGTCGCCATCGTCGCCGGCGGCAACGCCCTCGCCGGCGCGCCGCACGGTGCCAACCTGTGGGTCTTCTCGCTCGACGGCGAGATGAACGAGCTGGACGGCATCCAGGTCCCCGGCGAGGCGATCACGCACGCCGGCGAGGACGAGAGAGACACCGGCAACAGAAGTGGTGACGCGGCCGCCAGAAGAGACGACACCGGCGGCGACACGGGTGGCGACAGCGCCAACACGTCGGGCGGCAACGCCGACGCCGGCAGAACCGTCTTCGCCGACAACTGCGCCGTCTGCCACGGCGCCGACGGCAGAGGCGGCAACGGCGGCCCCGACCTGACGGCGATCGCCGACGCGAAGCTGTTCGACCCGACCAAGAGACAGGTCGAAGAGGGCGGCGGCGGCATGCCGGGCTTCAGAGACTCGCTCTCCCAGCAGGAGATCGACGACGTCTCGGCCTACGTCAACAGAGGCATCAACTAACGCGACGCATCACACGCTGCCGGCGCCCCCGCGCCGGCAGCGCCCCAGCTGACGTGCGACGGGCGTGCGGACCGAGAGGCCGCGCGCCCGTCGTCGTTCTAGCCCTCCTGCTTCTGCGCGTCGTGGATCTGCGACTCGAGCGCGGCCATCACGCTGGGGTCGCGCAGCGTCGTGACGTCGCCGAGGGCGCGGCCCTCGGCGATGTCGCGCAGCAGGCGGCGCATGATCTTGCCGGAGCGGGTCTTCGGCAGGTCGTCGGCCCAGATGATCCGCTTCGGGCGGGCGAACTTGCCGATCCGCTCGGCGACGACGGCGGCGATCTCGGCGGTCAGCTCGTCGCTGCCCTCGATGTCGCCCTGCAGCGTCACGAAGGCGGCGATCGCCTGGCCGGTGTCCTCGTCGGACTGGCCGATCACGGCCGCCTCGGCGACCTTCTCGTGCGCGACGATCGCCGACTCGACCTCGGCCGTCGAGAGGCGGTGGCCGGAGACGTTGACGACGTCGTCGATGCGGCCGATGATCCACAGGTAGCCGTCTCTGTCCTTGCGCGCGGCGTCGCCGACGAGGTACGTCTCCTTGCCGAAGCGGGAGAAGTACGTCTCGACGAAGCGCTCGTCCTCCTTGTAGAGGGTGCGCAGCATCGACGGCCACGGCTGCGTCAGCACCAGCAGCCCCTGACCGGACTCGACCGGCGTGCCGTCGCTCTCGCTGACGACGTCGGCCGCGATCCCCGGGAACGGCGTCGTCGCCGAGCCCGGCTTGGTCGAGGTGATCCCCGGCAGCGGCGTGATCATGATCGCGCCGGTCTCCGTCTGCCACCAGGTGTCGACGATCGGGCAGCGCCCGCCGCCGATCACCTCGTGGTACCAGAGCCACGCCTTCGGGTTGATCGGCTCCCCGACCGAGCCCAGCAGCCGCAGCGAGCTGAGGTCGTATCTCTCGGGGATGTCGTGACCCCACTTGATGAAGGTGCGGATCGCGGTCGGGGCGGCGTAGAGGATCGTCGCTCTGTAGCGCTCCGCGACCTCCCACCAGATGCCTCTGTGCGGGTAGTCGGGCGCGCCCTCCCACATCACCGACGTCGCGCCGTTGGCGAGCGGGCCGTAGACGATGTAGGAGTGGCCGGTGATCCAGCCGACGTCGGCGGCGCACCAGTAGACGTCCGTCTCCGGCTTCAGGTCGAAGACGTATCTGTGCGTCGTCGAGGCGCCGGTCAGGTAGCCGCCGGTCGTGTGCAGGATCCCCTTCGGCGAGGCGGTCGAGCCCGACGTGTAGAGGATGAACAGCGGGTGCTCGGCGTCGAGCGGCTCGGCCGGGCAGTCGGGCGCGGCGGCGGCGCAGATCTCGTCGTACCAGACGTCTCTGCCGTCCTGCATCGGCACGCCGTCGATGCCGGTGTGCCTGACGACGACGACCTTCTCGAGGCTGGCGAGGTCGCCCATCGACTCATCGACGGTCGCCTTGATCGGCGCCGTCTTGCCCTTGCGGCGAGCACCGTCGACGGTGATCAGCACCTTCGCCGCGGAGAACTCCATCCGCTCCTTGACCGACTCGGCGCTGAAGCCGCCGAAGACGACGTTGTGCGGCGCGCCGATGCGCGCGCAGGCGAGCATCGCGACGACGACCTCGGGGATCATCGGCAGGTAGATGCCGACGACGTCGCCCTGCTGGACGCCGAGGTCCTTGAGCGCGTTCGCGAAGCGCTGCACGTCACGGTGGAGGTCGGCGTAGGTGACGTCGCGCTCCTCGCCCTCCTCGCCGCGCCAGTGGTACGCGACGCGGCCGCCGTTGCCGGCCTCGACGTGCCGGTCGACGCAGTTGTAGGAGGCGTTCAGCCTGCCGCCCTCGAACCACTTGTAGAACGGCGGGTTGGAGTCGTTGAGAACGGTCTGCCAGGGCTCGGCCCAGTGCAGGTTCTCAGCCTGTCTGGCCCACCAGCCCTGCGGGTCGCGCGCGGCCTCCTCGTAGATCGCCGGATCGCTCAGCAGAGCGTGCTGCTTGAACTGCTCTGCCGGGTCGAACCGCTCGATCTCCAGCATCGCGTCGAGCTTCTGCTCGAGCGATGTGCCTTCTCCTGCGGTGGTGTCAGCCATCTCGCTCCTCTCGAGGTCCTGCGTGCCCGCGACAGTTGTACCTCACTCCCCTCTCAACGGGCCGACCGGCAGCAGCGTGCGGCCGAAGGTCGTGTTGGCGACGACCGCGAACGACGCGTACCAGGCCAGCACGGCGGTGATCAGGCCCGCCCAGCCACCGGCCTTGACGAGCGACGTGTGCGCGCCCGCCTGACCGATCCCGAGCAGCAGGAAGGTGATCGTCAGCGCCAGGAAGACGGCCGCGACGGTCGCGGTGGTGCGCAGCGAGGCGACGAACATGTACGCGGTGAAGATCCCCCAGGCGATCAGGAACAGCCCGACCGCATGACCGGCGTCGGCAGCCGGGACGTCTCTGGCGAAGAACTGCACGTAGGCGAAGAACGACAGCCAGAAGGCGCCGTAGGAGGTGAACGCGACGGCGCCGAACGTGTTGCCGTTGCGGAACTCCCACATGCCCGCGAGCAGCTGCGCGAGGCCGCCGTAGCCGAACGCGAGCGCATACGCCACCGGCTCCCCCGCTCTGTCGACGAGGCCGGCGTTGAACATGCTCAGCACGAAGGTCGTCAGCGCGAACGCGGCGAGCCCCAGCGGGGCCGGATCGGCGACGGTCCAGCTCTGCGCGACCGGCGCGCTCGCTTCGCGCGTCGCGGTCGGATCGGCGGTGCCGCTGCGCGGGGCCGGCGCGGCGGGATGGCGAATCGCTTCCATCGGTCCCTCCTCCAGGATCGGGACGTAGGTGGGCGCTCCGTCGTCGCAGGCGGCGCCGAGCGCCTGTCACTCATGAAGATGCCCATCGCGAGCGGTTCCTATCGGGCTTTCAAGGGGTGGCTGCAAAGCTGCAGGAGCTTTCAAAGAATTTCCGCGTTTGGTTTGAAAGCTCCCATGTTCTCGTGATTTCATGAAGTGATGGACGCGGCCGACTTCACCGCCGACGCACCTGGCGAACTGGTCCGCACGACGAGCGGCGAGGACGCCTTCCTGCCCGCGCCGCTGCCGCCGACGCTGGTCTTCGACACGGAGACGGTGTTGTCGCTCGACCGCGCGTCGAGCGCGCTCGGCGAATTGAGCGGGACCGGGCGGCTGCTGCCGAACCCGCACCTGCTGATCCAGCCCTACCTGCGTCGCGAAGCGGTGCTCAGCTCGCGAATCGAAGGCACGCAGAGCACGCTCTCCGACGTCTACGCCGCCGAGGCAGGCCAGACGCAGCTGTTCGAGGACGATGCCGATGTCCGCGAGGTGCGGAACTACGTCGCCGCGCTGGAACACGGGTTGCATCGCATCGACGAGCTGCCGCTGAGCCTGCGTCTGATCCGCGAACTGCACGAGCGTCTGATGGACGGAGTGCGGGGTGGTGAGCACGCGGGTGGCTTCCGTAGCAGCCAGAACTTCATCGGCCCGCCGGGCGCGACGCTCGCGAGCGCGAGCTACGTGCCTCCGCCGCCGCTCGAGATGAAGGCCGCGCTGGAGCGCCTGGAGCTGTTCCTGCACGACGAATCGCTCCCGCCGCTGGTGCAGATCGCACTGGCGCATTACCAGTTCGAAGCGATCCACCCGTTCCTCGACGGCAACGGTCGTGTCGGCCGCCTGCTGATCACGCTCTTCCTCAGCGAGCGCGGTCTGCTGTCACAGCCGCTGCTCTACCTGTCGGCATGGTTCGAGCGCACGCGGACCGACTACTACCGCCTGCTGATGCGGGTCAGCACGCACGGCGACTGGAACGGGTGGATGCGCTACTTCCTCGAAGGCGTGCGGGTGCAGGCGACCGAAGCGGTCGCAGACGCGAAGCGAATCGTCTCGCTGCTCGACGACTACCGCCAGCAGCTGATCCTCGACAGAGCGCGACAGGCGACGTACGAACTGCTCGACGGCCTCTCCGCCAACCCGTACGTGACGGTGCGAGAGGCGCAGCAGTGGCTCGGAGTCAGCAACCCGACCGCTCGCGCCGCGATCGACGACCTCGTCGGCTACGGGATCCTGACCGAGATGTCAGGCCGCAGATGGGGGAAGGTCTACCTCGCGGAGGAGCTGCTGGGTGCCCTGCGCGGCGACGCTTAGCCTTCGCCGCTCTCGGCGCGGAGGGTGGCGGCGAAGGATTCGGCGTTGGCGAGGCGGGTGCGGAGCTTGGTGACGCGGGTGGCGACGTCGGCCGCGAAGGCGGCGATCGTGGCGCGGGCCTCGCTGCGGGCGGCGGCGGGGGTGGCGGGGTCGGCGAGGGCGTCTCTGGCGGTCAGCAGCTCGCGCATCTGCTCGACGCTGAAGTCGAGCGGCTTCATCTGCTTGATCACCAGCAGGCGCTGGACCTGCTCGTCGGTGTAGAGGCGGAAGCCGCCGTCGGAGCGGCGGGCCGGCGTCAGCAGCCCCTGCTCCTCGTAGTAGCGGACCGTGCGCAGCGACAGCTCGGCCCGCTCGGCGACCTCGCCGATCTGCAGGAAGCCCTCCGGCATCCGCCTCAGTGCGCGCCCGCGGCAGCGGGGGCGTCGGGGGCGGGCGCGTCGGGCGCGGGCGCGTCGGCGGCGGACGTGAGCTGCTCGCGCAGGCGCGTGCTGCGCGCGTTGAGGCCGTGCACCTCGACCGTTGTGCCGTGGGCGGCGTAGCGGGTCTCGATCGCGTCCAGGGCGGCCACCGCTGAAGCGTCCCACACATGCGCGCGCGACAGGTCGACGATCACGCGCGGCGGGTCGCCGGCGAAGTCGAACGCTCCGACCAGCTCGCGGTCGGCGGCGAAGAACAGCTCGCCGCTGACGCTGTAGACGCGCGTCCCGCCATCGGGGTCGAGCACGCTCGTGACCTCGACCAGGTGGGCGACGCGTCTGGCGAACAGCAGCGTCGCGGTGACGACGCCGGTCGCGACGCCGAGCGCGAGGTTGTGGGTCGCGACCGTGACCGCGACCGTCGCGAGCATCACGACCGTCTCGCCGCGCGGCATCCGCCGCAGCGTCGCGGGCGCGATCGAGTGCCAGTCGAAGGTCGAGACCGAGACGAGGATCATCACCGCCACCAGCGCCGCCATCGGGATCACCGCGACGACCGAGCCGAGCGCCACGACCAGGATCAGCAGGAAGAGGCCGGCGCAGAAGGTCGAGATGCGCGTGCGGGCGCCGGAGGCGCGCACGTTGATCATCGTCTGGCCGATCATCGCGCAGCCGGCCATGCCGCCGAAGAGGCCGGTGACGAGGTTGGCGATCCCCTGCCCGCGCGCCTCTCTGCCCTTGTCCGACGGCGTCTCGGTGATGTCGTCGACGAGCTGCGCGGTCATCAGCGACTCCAGCAGGCCGACGATCGCGAGCGTGACCGAGTACGGCGCGATCACCGTCAGCGTGTGCAGGTTCAGCGGCACGTCGGGGATGCCGAGGAGCGGCAGGCTGCTCGGCAGCTCCCCCTCGTCGCCGACCGTCGGGACGCCGACGCCGAGCGCGACGGTGAACAGCGTCAGCGCCGCGATCGCGATCAGCGGCGAGGGCACCGCGCGCGTCAGCCGCGGCACGCCGAAGACGATCAGCAGCCCGGCCGCGACGAGCGGATAGACCTGCCACGGCACGTCGCGCAGGTACGGCAGCTGCGCGAGGAAGATCAGGATCGCGAGCGCGTTGACGAAGCCGGTCATCACCGAGCGCGGCACGAACCGCATCAGCTGCGCGACGCCGAGCGCTCCGAGCGCGACCTGGATCGCGCCGGCCAGCAGCGTCGCCGCCAGCAGGTACTGCAGCCCATGCTCGTCGACGAGCGAGACGACGACCAGCGCCATCGCGCCGGTCGCGGCCGAGATCATCGCCGGGCGGCCGCCGGTGAAGGCGATCGCGACGGCCATCGTGAAGGAGGCGTAGAGGCCGACGCGCGGATCGACCCCCGCGATCAGCGAGAACGAGATCGCCTCCGGGATCAGCGCGAGCGCGACGACGAGGCCGGCGATCAGCTCGACGCGGAGAACGGCGGCAGGGGGCAGTTGGATCCGGGGCACGGATCCAACTCTACCCTTACGTGAGAGTAGGGTTGCTGCTGAGCGCTACTGCAGGCCCATGCGCGCCTCGCGCACGAGCGTGACCGCCTCCGGGAAGACGACCGCCATCACGCTGCGGATCTGCTGCGCCTGCTCCTCCGTCGAGCCCTGGATGTTGACGCGGTTCACCGCCGCCACCGTCAGGTCGACCGCGAGCTTGATCGCGTTGTCCGCCCAAGCCAGTCTCTGAGCGCCCTGCATCTGATCCGCGAACTCAGCCATCTTGCGCTGCAGCTCGTCCGGATCGCCGAAGAGTCCACCGAAGCCTTCCATGCCTTTGATCCTACTCCCCCGCGTGCGCCGGCCCGGAGGCGTAGGCTGCCGGCGCATGACCGAGTTCGTCGAAGGAGCCGGTGTCGCGCTCGCGCTCGACGCGCGCGGCGCGGGCACGCCGCTGCTGCTCGTGCACGACCTCGCCGCCGATTCGAGCGCCTGGGCCGAGCTGGTCGCCGCGCTCGGCGGCAGCGCCCGCACGCTCGCGTACGACCGGCGCGGCTACGGCGCCAGCGGCGCGCCCGAGCCGTACGAGCGCACGACCGTGCAGGAGCAGGCTGAGGACGCGCGCGCGGTGCTGGCGGCGGCGGGCGTCGGCGGCGGGGCGGCGGGCGGCGACGACGCGGCGGCGGGCGGGGCGGTCGCGGTCGGCGCGGGCTTCGGCGCGCTGGTCGTGCTCGACCTGCTCGTGCGGCTGCCGGGGCTGCTGCGCGCGGCGGTGCTGGTCGAGCCGCCGCTGCACCAGTTCTCCGAGACCGCGACGAGCGTCCTGTCGGAGCAGCGCGCGATGCTCGAGGTCGCGCTGCGTGAGGGCGGGCCGGCGCAGGCGGTCGAGGCGGCACGGCCTGGGGCAAGCGCAGCGGTCAGAGCCGCGCACCGCGCCTTCTTCGCAGACTTCGGCGGGCTCGCCAGCTGGCCGGTGACACGGCGCGAGCTGCGCGCCGTGACGGTGCCGGTCGCGGTCGTGACCGACAGCGCGACGCCGCCGCATCTGGTCGAGGCCGCCGACGCGCTCGCCGCGCTGCTGCCGGCCGCCCGCCGCGCCGACGACGGCGACGCCGCCGCCGCGGTGCGCGCGCTGCTCTAGGCGGGGCATCGCGCGCGGGGCGGGCGTCACCCGCGGGGCGTCGCGCGAGCCCGGCGTCACGCGCGGGGACGGCGCGCGCGCCGGGCGGGATCAGGCGGGCTCCAGCTCCCAGCTCAGCCCGACGGCGTCGAGGAAGCTCGCCGGGTCGAAGGCCTCGCCGGGGGCGAGCACGCCGCGGGCGGAGAACTCCGGCGCGGCCATGCGGACCGCGGCCTCGACGATCGTCGCCGCCGTCGTGCCGTAGACGTCGCCGCCGCGCACGACGCCGGCCCGCCGACGCCCGTCGGCCGCCTCCGCGACCGCCGCGACGGTGAACGACTCGGCCGCCCGCTGCGCCTCGCTCGGCCCCTCGCGCAGGCGATCGACGCCCGCGTGCAGCAGGCCCGCCAGCGGCGTCCGCAGCGCGAGTGCGAAGGCCGGCATCAGCAGCGGCACCAGCGGCGCGAGGCGACGGTCGCCGGCGAGCGTCTCGACCGTCATCAGCGTGTTCAGCCGCTCGGTCGGGATGTGGCGCGGCACGATCGCGACCTCGCCCGACGGATAGCGCGTGACCGGCTGCGAGCCGAGCGGCGCGGGGAAGTCGAAGCGGGCCCGTCTGACGCGCAGCGGCGCCGGCCGCCAGTCGCCGTCGCGGTAGACGAGGCCGCCGTCGCGCGCCTGCTCCAGCACGGTGCGGGTCGTGCCGCGGGTCGGCCGCACGCCGCTGGTCGCGTAGGCGATCGTCAGCTCGCGCAGCGGAGCCGGCGCGGTCGCGTCGGCGGCGGCCGTGGTCGCGTCGGCGATCGCGGCCTCGGCGGCGAGCGTCGCGATCATGTCGCCGGGCAGGTAGTCGAAGCCGGCCGCGGGGATCACCGCGACCTCGGCCGCGCGCGCGGCGTCGCCGAAGCGGCGATGCAGCAGCTCGACGTAGCTCTGCTCGCCGGTCGTGTCGACGTAGTGGGTGCCGGTCTCGACGGCGGCGCGTGCGACCGGCTCGCCCCAGCGCATGAACGGCCCGGCGCAGTCGATCACGACGGCCCGGTCGCCGAGCAGGTGGCGCAGCCCGTCGCGGTCCTCCAGCTCGACCGCGTGGGTGCTCACGCCGCCGCCGAGCCGCTCGGCCAGGCGCGCCAGCTTGGCCGCGTCGCGACCGGCCAGCACGCAGTCGATCTCGCGGCGGCGCAGCTCGTGCGCCACCAGCGTCCCCGTGAAGCCTGTCGCGCCGTAGACGGCGATCGCGCCGTTCCCCATCGCGCGAGTCTACCCCCGCGCCGACCGCGCGTCGCCGGGGGCAGCACCCGGTTAGCATGTGGCCGGTATGGCCACGAACGACTTTCTCGAGGCGGAGCGCCGCGAACGCCCGCGCGTGGCCGTCGCCGCCGGCATCGCCGCACTGCTGACGCTCGGCGGCTGGATCATCCCGCGGATCGCGCTCGGCGGCAGCCGGCCCGACAACGGCCTCAGCGTGCTGATGCTGTTCAACGAGCACCGCACCTCGCTGATCGCCGGCACGCTGCTGTCGATGGCCGGTCTCGCCGCGGTCGTCTACGTGCTCGACTTCCTCGCGCGCGCGGCCGCGAACCGCAACTCGATCCCGCCGCTGATCCGCCCGCTGCTGCTGATCGTCGGCGCGGTCGTGATCGTCGCCTCGACGGTCCTCGTCTTCGTCTCGACCGGCCGCCAGCACACCTGGGCGGTCGACAGCTCGCTGACGTTCGAGGAGGCGCGCGCCGTCAGCAGACTCGGCATCGGCATCTACCCGGTGCTGATCGCCCAGTTCGCCTTCACGATCACGATGGGCTTCGTCGCCGTCTCGGCGATGAGAGCCGGCCTGCTGTCCCGCTTCCTCGGGATCCTCGGCGGCATCAGCGCCGTCCTCTTCACCTTCCCGCTGCTGGACATCCCGATCGTGCAGGCCTACTGGCTGCTGATGCTCGCGCTGACGCTCTGGAGCGTCGGCGGCGCGAGAGAGCCGCCGGCGTGGCAGAGCGGCGAGGCGATCCCGTGGCCGAGCAGCGCCGAGCTGCGCGAGCAGCGCGTGCGCGCCGCCGAAGAGGCGCGCGGCGAACGCGGTGAGATCGACGCCGTCGTCGTCGAAGACGACGAGAACGCGGTCGCCGCCGGCGAGAGCGCCGGCCAGCGGCGCAAGCGCAAGAAGCGCCGCTAGCGCCTCCGCTCAGCGACGGCCGTCGCCGCCCGGCGGCGGCACGTCCCAGTCCTCCAGCGCGCCCATCCGGTGCAGCGTGCGCAGTGCTGTCGCCGCCTCCGGCGTGAACTGCGTGCCGACCAGCCGCTCGCACTCCGAGACCGCCTCGTCGAGCGGCAGCGGCCGGCTGTAGGGGCGGCTGACCGTCATCACGTCGAGCGTGTCGGCGATGCTCAGCAGCGCGCAGCCGGAGCTGATCTGCGCGCCGCCGAGCCCGTCCGGGTAGCCGCCGCCGTCGGGCCGCTCGTGGTGGTGACGGACCCACTCGACCTGCTCCGGCAGCAGCACCCCGTCGACGATGTCGGCGCCGAGCGGCGCGTGGCGCTTGATCGCCTCGAACTGGTCGGCGGTGAGGCGGCCGGTCTGCAGCAGGATCGCGTCGGGGATGCCGATCTTGCCGACGTCGTGGACGAGCGCGGCCTCGCGCAGCAGCCGGATCCGCCGCTCCGCCCAGCCGCAGACGCGCGCGAGCTGGTCGACCAGCTGCGCGACCCGCTCGGAGTGCTGGCGCGTCGTCGGGTCCTTCGCGTCGATCGCACGCGCCAGCGCGGTGATGCCCGCGAGCGTCTTGCGCCGCAGCAGCGTCTCGGCGCGGTCGGTCGGCGACAGCTCGTTGACGATCGAGGGCTCGAACGTGCAGACGAGGTCGCGGCCGTTGAGCTTGGCCCAGTAGAGCGCGCCGTCGGCGCAGGCGAACAGCAGCTCGCCGTGGCCGGCGGCCTCGAGGTCGGCGATGCCGGCCGAGATCGTCAGCTCGCTGCGACGCTCGCCGAACGGGCGCGCGGCGATCGCGGCGCAGGCGCGCTCGACGATCGGCCGTGCCGCCGCCGGCGCCCAGCCGGGCATCACGAGCGCGAACTCGTCGCCGCCTATCCGCGCCAGCAGCTGGTCGGGCGCGGCGTGCTCGGAGAGGCGCGCGGCGACCTCGCTGAGGATCGCGTCGCCGGCGAGGTGGCCGTGCAGGTCGTTGACATCGCGAAAGCGGTCGAGGTCGAAGACGGCGACGGTCAGCGGTCTGCCGCGACGCGTCGCCTCCGCCGCGGCCTCGCGCAGGCGGGCGTGGAAGACGCGGTGGTTGGCGAGGCCGGTGACGGGATCGTTGGCCGCCATCCGCGCGAGCTTGTCGTGCGCGTCGGCGTTGCCGATCGCGACGCTCAGCAGCTCCGCGAAGTCGCGCTGACGGGCGATCGCGTGGTCGTCGAAGACGTCACGGCGGATGTTGGTAGACAGCACCAGCGCGCCCCACAGGCCGCCCGCGACGAAGACCGGCATCTGCAGCCAGGCAAGCCGGCCGTACTCGCGCATCAGCGGCCCGAGCCGCTCGTCGTCGTCGCGGATGTGGACCAGCTCGCCGCTGCGGCGCAGACGGTCGAACAGCCCGCGGTCGGGCACCTCCTCGCCGCTGGGCAGCAGCGGGTTCGGGTGGCGGCTGGAGATGCCGACGATCTTCACGCTGCCGGGCCCGCTGAACTGGACGACGGCGCATGCCTCGATGTCGGTCAGCCGCGCCGCCTCCTCGGCGACGATCGCGAACAGCCGCCGCGGCGGCACCGCGCGCGCGATCGCGTCGGCGATCCGCGCCAGCGCCGCCTGCTCGGCCGCCAGCTCGGTCGCGCGGCGCTCGGCGCGCTTCTGGTCGGAGATGTCGTCGTAGGCGATCAGCAGACCGTCCTGGTGCGGCGTCGCCTTCACGCTGAACCACAGGTCCAGCGGCTCGTAGCGGTGCTCGAAGCGGACGGGCACGCGCTGCTCCAGCGCCCGCGTCAGCTCCCGCTCCACGATCGTCCCGCGCAGATCGGGGTAGTTCTCCCACATCGTGCGACCCACCAGCTCGGCCGGCACGCGCCCGACCAGCGCGGCGCCCTCCTCGCTGATCACCAGCAGGCGCCATTCCCCGTCGACGACGTAGACCGGCGCCGGGAAGCCGGCGAGCAGCTCCGTCTCACCAGCCTGGAGGGAGGTCGACCATCTCTCCACATCGCGACTCTTCCCGCTCCAGCCGCGTGTGTGGGACCGGCTGGGGGATCTTGGCGCTGACCCGCTCCTCAGGCCGGCGCGGCGACGCCGTGGGCGGCGAGGCCGGTGAGGCGGGCGACGGCGCCGCCGTCGGGGGCGTCGGTGAAGGTCAGCTCGGCGCCGATCGCGGCGGCGTGGCCGCCGGCGATCACGAGCCCGAGGCCGCTGCCGGCGCCGCGGTCGCGGCCGGCGGTCCAGAAGCGCTGCGGGCCGGCGGCGAGGAACTCGGCGCCGTAGCCGGGGCCGTGGTCGCGGATCTCGATCGTGTCCTCCTCGACGCGCGCGAGCAGCGGCGCGGCGCCGTGGCGCTGGGCGTTGTCGAGCAGGTTGCCGACGATCCGCTCCAGCCGCCGGCGGTCGGTCAGCACGGTCGCGGGCCGCTCCAGCTCGACGGTCGCGCCGGGCGCGCGCTCGGCGACGAGCGCCGGCAGCCAGTCGGCCAGCACGACCGCCTCCAGCGTCGGCGGCCCGGTCGCGGCGGCGCCGTCGAGCTGCGCCAGCTCCAGCAGGTCGGCGACGAGCAGCCGCAGCGCGGCGACGCGCTCGCGCACGATCTGCGCCGGGCGGCTGTCGTCGAGCAGCTCGGCGGCGCTCGTCAGCGCCGTCAGCGGCGTGCGCAGCTCGTGCGCGGCGTCGGCGGCGAAGCGCTGCTCGCGCTGCAGCCGCTCCGCCAGCGCCTCCGACATCGCGTCGACCGCATGGCCGAGGCGGGCGACCTCGTCGCCGCCGCTGGCGCCGACGCGCGCGCTCAGGTCGCCCGCGGCGACGCGGTCGGCGACGTCGGCCGCGCGCCGCAGCCGCCGCGACAGGCTGCTGGCGAGGATCACGCCGAGCAGCGCCGCGACGAGCGTGCCGCTGACGCCGACGACGATCAGCGTGTCGCGCAGCTGCGCCAGCGCGCGCTCGTCCTGCGCGAACGACTCGCGCACGTAGACGCCGGCGCCGACGCCGTCGCCTCTGAGCGGCGCGCCGCCCCACACGAGCGGGCGCGGATCTCTCGCGCGGTAGGTCGCGACGCGGCCGTCGCGGACGACCTTGCGCAGCTCGATCGGCGCGCCCGGCGCGTCGATCTCGGCGCCGACGAGCGTCTGCCCGGTGCTGCGCAGCAGCGACGCCGCCAGCACCGCGCGGTCGGCCTGCGCGTCACGCGCGCGCGTGAGCCGCTCGCCGGCGGTGCGGTCGTAGACGGCGAGGCCGAGGCTGGCCGACAGCGCCGCGGCGATCAGCGCGATCGCGACCGCCAGCCGCGCGCGCAGCGAATGCCACGGTCGCGTCACGGCAGCAGCTTGTAGCCGGCGCCGCGGACGGTCTCGATCCGGTCACGCCCGATCTTCGCCCGCAGCCGCTGGATGTGGACGTCGACGAGACGCGTGTCGCCGTCCCAGTCGTACTCCCAGACGCGCTCCAGCAGCACCGCGCGGCTCAGCACGATCCCGACGTTGCGGGCCAGCTCGGTCAGCAGCCGCGCCTCCGTCGTCGTCAGCGAGACCGGCTCGCCGGCGACGCGCGCGGTCATCCCCTCGGGGTCGAGCGCGAGGTCTCTGACGACGAGCACGCGGCCGTCGCCGTCCTCCTGCGCGGCCCGCTCGGTGCGGCGCAGGACCGCCCGCAGCCGCGCCGCCAGCACCGGCCCGTCGAACGGCTTGGCGACGTAGTCGTCGGCGCCGGCCTCCAGCCCCGCGACGACGTCGAGCGGCTCGCTGCGCGCCGACAGCAGCACGACCGCGACCTGGCTGTTCTCGCGAATCAGCCGCACGAGCGAGATCCCGTCGATCCGCGGCAGCATCACGTCGACCAGCGCGACGTCGAAGCGGCCGGCGCGGAAGGCGTTGAGCCCGGCCTGCCCGTCGGCGCTGACGGTCACGTCGAAGCCGAGCGTCTCCAGCAGCAGCGCGGTCGTCTCGCGGATCGTCGAGTCGTCCTCGACGAACAGCACGTGCGGTCTCGGCGCGCTCACGAGTCGCCCGCCTCCTGCAGGTAGCCGTCGTACATCTCGTAGCGCAGCTCGCCGCGGCCTCTCTCCAGCGTCACCGTCACGCGGCGGTAGGCGAGCGTCGCGTCGTGGCGCAGGATCCGCCCCGACGCCTCGACTCTGACGCGCTCGCCGCGGCTCTCTCCGCCGGGGACGAGGCGGCCGACGGCGATCGCGCGCTCGTGGCCCCAGTCGCGCCACTTCAGCCGCTCCAGCGTGAAGCCGCGGCGGCGGCAGCCGAGCACGAGCTGGACCGGCGCGACCTGGCTGTAGCCGCCGCAGTCGAGCACGACCGTGCTGTCGGCCGGCGACTTCGGCTCCGGCGTCGAGCGCACCTGCAGCGCCGAGCCGCCGCAGGCGCTCAGGAGGGCGGCCGCGACCACGGCCGCCGCAAGGGCCGCGGCCCGTCCGATCCGTTGCCGCTCGGCGTTCGCTGGCATGCCCGCCGAACGATACGCGAGCCGGATCGCAGCGCTGCTGTTGCGGTCCCGTTACACAGTCGTGACGTGGCGGCGCGACAGTGACGCTCATGCGCCACACGACTCTGTCCGAGACCACGCTCGAGACCGCGACCGTGATGGTCGTCGCGCGCGAGCCCGAGCACGGCCGCGCGCTGACGCGGCGGATCGCCGCCAGCGGCGCTCGCGCGCTCGGACCGTGGCCGGACACCGTGATGGCGTTGACGCTGGAGCAGGAGCTGTGTCCTGACCTCTGCGCGCTCGTGCTGCCGCCGCTGGGCGGGCGCCGCGTCGTGCAGCTCGTCCCGCGGCTGCTCGACCGGCGCGAGCCGCGCGCGCTCGTCGTGCGGCTGGCGGAGCCGTTCGGCGACCGCGAGCTGACGGCGGCGCTGGAGCTGGCGCTCGCGCGCGGGGCCGAGCTGGCCCAGGTCGAGCGCGAGGCGCTCGATCCGCTGAAGGTGATGCGCGACCTCGACGCGCTGATGCGCGCGAAGTCGGTCCTCACGCACGAGCTGCCGATGACCGAGCGCCACGCCTCCGAGCGGCTGCGCCACGTCGCCGCCGACCACGGCGAGCGACTGGCCGACGTCGCCCGCCGCGTGTGGGCGCGGCGCGGCTCGCTCGCCGGCGACAGCGACCTGATGGTCGTGCCGCCGGCGGCGCTCGCGGCTTAGACCGCGGCCTTCTCGGGGGCGGCGCCGGCCGCGGCCGGGGTGCCGTGGTCGGTCCGCAGCGTCTCGCCCTCGATGTCGACGCGCGGCAGGGCGCGGTCGAGCCAGCGCGGCAGCCACCAGGCGCGCGTGCCGAGCAGGCTCATCAGCGCCGGGATCAGCGTCATCCGCACGATGAAGGCGTCGACGAGGATGCCGAACGCGAGCGCGAAGCCGATCGACTTGATGATCGCGTCGTCCTCCAGGATGAAGCCGGAGAAGACGGCGCCCATGATCAGCGCGGCGGCGGTGACGACGCGCGCGCCGTGGCGGAAGCCCTCCTTCACCGCGGTGTCGGGGTCGGCCCCGTGGACGTGCTCCTCGCGCATCCGCGACACCAGGAAGACCTGGTAGTCCATCGCGAGCCCGAAGAGGATGCCGATGATCAGCACCGGCAGCAGCGAGATGATCGGCGCCGTCTGCTCGACGCCGATCAGGCTGGCGGCGAAGCCCTCCTGGAAGACGAGCACCGTCATGCCGAAGGCGGCGCCGATCGTCAGCAGGAAGCCGCCGAGCGCCGTCAGCGGCACCAGCAGCGAGCGGAAGGCGATCATCAGCAGCAGCATCGCCAGCCCGACGATCACCGCCAGGTAGGGCACGAGCGCGGCGCCCATGCGGTCGGAGACGTCGATGTTGGTCGCCGTCGCGCCGGTCACGAGGATCTCGGCGTTGAGCTGCTCGTCGAGCGCGCCCGCACGGTCGCGGATGTCGGCGACGAGGTCCTTCGTCTCCGTGGTCGACGGGCCGCTTCTCGGCGTCAGCGAGATGATCGCGGTGTCGCCGGCTCTGTTGAGCGTCGGTCTGCCGATCGCGGCGACGTCGGAGTGGCCTCTGAACTCGGCCGCGACGGCGTCGGCGGCCTGCTGCGCGCTGCCGCCTCTGGCCGCGTCGACGACGATCGTCAGCGGCCCGTTGAAGCCGGGGCCGAAGCCCTCGGTCAGCAGGTCGTAGGCCTGGCGGTTGGTCTGCGACGGCGCCGCCGTCGAGTCGTCCGGCAGGCCCAGGCGCATGCTCAGCACCGGGATCGCGGCGGCGCCGAGCGCGATCACGGTCAGCAGCACGGCGGGGACGCGGTGGCGGGTGACGAAGCCGACCCAGCGCGCGCCCATCGTCGGCTTCGCGGCGCGCGGGCCGGTCTCGAAGTTCTTGCCCTTCATCAGCTTCGTGCCGGCGAAGCCGAGCAGCGCCGGCACGAGCGTGATCGCGACCAGCACGGCGACGGCGACGGTCGCGGCGGCGGCGAGGCCCATCGCGGTCAGGAACGGGATCCCGACGACGGTCAGCGCGGCGAGCGCGATCACGACGGTCGCGCCGGCGAAGACGACGGCGCTGCCGGCGGTGCCGACAGCGCGGCCGGCCGACTCCTCCGGATCGAGGCCCTCGTACAGCTGCGTTCGATGGCGCGAGATGATGAACAGCGCGTAGTCGATCCCGACCGCGAGGCCGAGCATCAGCGCGAGCGTCGGCGTCGTCGAGGAGAGGTCGACGAAGCCTGTCATCGTCGTGATCCCGAGCAGGCCGATGCCGACGCCGACGAGCGCGGTCAGCAGCGGCAGGCCGGCGGCGACGAGCGAACCGAAGGTGATCGCGAGCACGAGCGCGGCGACGGCGAAGCCGATCACCTCGCCGATCCCGCCGGCGCCGGCCTCCTGCTGCACGGCGTCGCCGCCGAACTCGACCTGCACGCCCTCGGCCTTGGCACCGTCGGCGGCCTGCTCGACCGCGGCGCGGGTGTCGTTGTCGAGGTCCTGCGCGGTGTCTCTGAAGGTGACGCTGGAGAGCGCGATGCGGCCGTCCTCGGAGACCGCGCCGGTCGCGAACGGGTCGCTGGCGGCGAGCACGCCGCCGCTTCTGCCGACCCTCGCGAGCGATTCCTGCACGGCCGTTCTCTGCTGGCCGGTCAGCTGCTCGCCCTCGGGCGCGGCGAAGACGATCCGCCCGGAGGCGCCGTTGGCCTGCGGCAGCCGCTCGGACAGCAGGTCGATCGCCTGCTGCGCCTCGGTGCCGGGGATCGAGAATCTGTCGTTGGTCGGGCCGGAGAGCGTGCCGGCCGCGACGCCCATGCCGGCGAACAGCACGAGCCAGATCGCGAGCACGAGCCGCCGGCGGCGGAAGGCGGCGCGGCCCAATCGGTAGAGAGCGGTGGCCATCGGAGAGGAGTCCTTGCGGTTCGGGGGACGGGCGAGAGGTGGTGACGTCCACGATGGACTGCGCGGGCGCATCTGCCGACGACCGCAGGGTGCGTCTTGGGTGCGCCCTCGGGGGCGGGTCGATCAGTCCTTTCGGAGGAGGTGGGAACGGCGCCGGTGCGCGACGGTGTGAAGGCACCTCCCCTCCCCCGGACTCTGAGGAGCCACCCGATGAGCACCTCCGCACCCATCCACGTCGTGACCGGCGCCGCAGGCGGCATCGGCCTCGAATGCGCCCGCCGGCTGGGCCGCCGCGGACCGCTCATCCTCGCCGACCGCGAACGCGAGCCGCTGGCCGCGGTCGCCGGCCGGCTGCTCGCCGACGGCTACGCGATCGAGGAGCTGGTCGCGGGCGACCTCGCCGATCCCGGCGAGGTGCTCGCGCTCGCCGCGACGCTGCACGAGCGCCCGCTCGGCACGCTCGCGCACGCCGCCGGCCTCTCTCCGACGATGGCCGACGGCCGCACGATCGTCGACGTCAACCTGATCGGAACCGACGCGCTGCTGCGGGCATTCCTGCCGTACGCGACGACCGGCTCGGTCGCGATCTGCGTCGCCTCGATCGCCGGCCACCAAGCTCGAGCGGCGTCAGAATCTGCGTCGTCCCCGCGGGTTCTGGCGCTGCTCGACGACCCCGACCACCCGGCGTTGTTCGACTCGCTGCTGGCGGCGACCAACGGCGCGATCGTCCACCCGCAGATCGCCTACGCGCTGTCGAAGCTCGGGGTGATCCGGCTCGTGCGGCGCCAGGCCGACATCTGGGGAGCGGCCGGCGCGCGGATCGTCTCCGTCTCCCCCGGCCTGATCGACACGCCGATGGGCCGCGCCGAGATCGCGCAGGAGCCGACCGTGCGCGAGCTGGTCGCGCACGCGGCGCTGAGACGGCTCGGCGGCCCGCGCGAGATCGCCGCCGCGATCGACTGGCTCGCCTCGCCGGAGGCGTCGTACGTGACCGGCATCGACCTGATCGTCGACGGCGGCGCGACCGCCGCCGCCGAGCGCGCCGCCGCGCCACCGTCGCGCGGGCCGTTGGCCGCCGCCTGAGCGGGGCTAGGCTGTTGCGCGTGCAGGCCGAGACTCGCCGCTTGACCCCGCCCGCGCGCGCCGACGTGCTCGCCGCGATCGTCTGCGCCGTCGTCTGCGTCGGGCTGGGCAAGTGGGTCGAGCGCACGAGCACCTCGACGTCGACCACGCCGCCGAGATCGGTCGACCTGCTCGGGATCGCCGTGATCGCGATCGCCTGCACGCCGGTCGCCTTCCGGCGCGTCGACCGTCGCGGCGCCGCGATCGCGGCGCTGCTGCTGTCCGCGCTCGGCGCGACCCTCAACTACCCGATGACCGGCCCGCTGCTGGTCGCGCTCGGGCTTGTCGGCGCCGCGACCAGCCGCGCCGAGATGCGGCTGACCGGCACGCTCGGCGTCTTCTCCGGCCTCGTCTTCGCCTTCTGCGCGCTGCTCGACACCCACGGCCAGTGGGTCGTCGTCCTGATCGGCGCGTTCGCCGTCGGGATGCTGCCGGCGCTGGTCGGCGAGAAGCTGCGCGCCTACCGCATCAGCGCGCGCGACGCGAACGAGCTGGCGCGCAAGGTCGAGGAGCTGCGCGACCGCGACGTCGAGCGCGCGGTCGCCGAGGAGCGGCTGCGGATCGCGCGCGACGTGCACGACATCACCGGCCACCACCTCTCGGCGATCTCGCTGCAGGCGGCCGGCGCCGGCCGCACGACCCCCGACCCGGTCGCGAAGGCCGCCTTCGAGCGGATCCACGGGCTGACGACCGAGGCGCTCGGGCAGACGAGACGGGCGCTCGGGGTCCTGCGCGAGTCGGGTCCGGCGACGCTCTCGCCGGCGCCGCGGCTGGAGCACGTCGAGCTGCTGCTGACGCCCGCGCGCGAGGCCGGCCTCGACGTCGACCTGCGGCTGCGAGGCGAGGAGCGCAGCCTGCCCGACGACGTCGAGACCTGCGCCTACCGGATCGTGCAGGAGTCGCTCACGAACGTCGTCCGCCACGCGCACGCGAGCGAGGTCGTCGTGCGCGTCGACTTCGGCGACGACGAGCTGTTCGTCGCGGTCGACGACGACGGCGTCGGTGGCCAGCCGGGCCGCCACGGCGGCGGGCTGGCCGGGATGCGCGAGCGGGTCGCGCTCGTCGGCGGCGAGCTGGAGGCCGGGCCGGTCGGCCGCAGAGGCTGGTCGGTGCGGGCGACGCTGCCGCTCGGCGGAGCCGGCGCGCGGCCGGCCGGGACGCGGCCGACGGGAGCGCGCGCATGATCCGCGTGATCGTCGCCGACGACCAGGCGATCTCGCGTCAGGGGCTGCGGATGATCCTGGAGAGCGAGCCCGACATCGAGGTCGTCGGCGAGGCGGTCGACGGGCTCGACGCGGTCGGCCAGGTCGAGCGCCGCAGCCCCGACGTCGTGCTGATGGACATCCGCATGCCGCGGATGGACGGCCTCGAGGCGACGCGGCGGCTGCGCGACTTCGCCGAGGTCGAGGTGATCGTGATCACGACCTTCGACCTCGACGAGTACGTCTTCGAGGCGCTGCGCGCCGGCGCCGTCGGCTTCCTCGTGAAGGACTCGCCGCCGGAGCGGATCGTCGACGCCGTCCGCGCCGTCGCGGCCGGCGACGCGCTGATCTCGCCCGAGGTGACGCGCCGCCTGCTCGACCAGTTCGCCTCCGCCGCGCCGGCCCGCGCCGGCGACCCGGCGCTGGAGGAGCTGACGCCGCGCGAGCACGACGTGCTGCTGGCGATCGCCGGCGGCCGCTCCAACGCCGAGATCGCCACCCACCTGCAGCTGGAGGAGAGCACGGTCAAGGGCCACGTGCGGCGGATGCTCGGCAAGCTCGGCCTGACCAGCCGCGTGCAGGCGGTCATCTACGCCTACGAGACCGGCCTCGTCGCGCCCGGCGGCAGACCGCTCGAGAGGTGAGCGGCGACCGCCGGACGCCGGCGCGGCAGCCGCGCGACGAGGCGGCGCGTCAGCCTCAGGCGAGGTGGCCGCCGATCCGGCGGCGTCCCGCGAGCAGGTCGCGCGCGATCGTGCGGCGCTGGATCTCGTCGGTCCCTTCGAAGATCCGCCACAGCCGCGCCTCGCGGTACCAGCGCTCGATCGGCAGCTCGGCCGTGTAGCCCATGCCGCCGTGGATCTGCATCACGCGATCGACGATGCGGTTGGCGGCGGTCGCGCCGCCGAGCTTCGAGAGGGCGGCCTCGTGGCGGGCGTCGCGGCCCTGCTCGACCGTCCAGGCGGCGACCAGCACGAGCCAGCGCGCCTGTTCGAGGTCGAGCTCGCAGTCGGCGAGCTGCTGCTGGATCATCTGGTGCTCGCCGATCGCCTTGCCGAAGGTGCGGCGGTCGTTGGCGTACTCGACCGCCATCGCCAGCAGCCGCTCGCAGGCGCCGATCGCGCGCGACGGGATCACGTAGCGGCCGCGACCGATCCACTCCATCGCGAGGCTGAAGCCCTCGCCGACCTCGCCGAGCACGTTGCGCGCCGGCACGCGCACGTCGACGAAGCCCATCGCGGCCGGCGTCGACGGCCCCATCGTCTCGATCGGGTCGGCGGTCCAGCCCATCGAACGATCGACGAGGAAGGCGGTGTGGCCGCCGCGATGGCCCTTGTCGGCGTCGGTCACGGCGATCACGATCGCGAAGTCGGCCTCGACGCCCTTGGTGATGAAGGTCTTCTCGCCGTTGAGGACCCAGTCGTCGCCGTCGCGCACGGCGCGCATGCGGATCGCGGTCGCGTCGGAGCCGGCTTCCGGCTCGGTGATCGCGAAGCAGGAGGTGCGCTCGCCCTCGAT
Organism: Conexibacter sp. CPCC 205762; assembly: GCF_030646155.1. GTDB lineage: Bacteria > Actinomycetota > Thermoleophilia > Solirubrobacterales > Solirubrobacteraceae > Conexibacter. Next base: position 10,796 of record NZ_JAUTDN010000038.1, on the reverse strand, counting down.
CGTCGGCAGCAGGAACTCCCGCTGCTGCTCGGAGGACGCCTTGTAGAGGATGTTGTCGGCCTCGCCGCCGAACAGGAACGGGACGCAGGTGCGGCCGACCTCGGTCCAGATCAGCGACTGCGTCACGGCCGGCAGGTCGGCGCCGCCGAACCGCGCCGGGGTGCCGATCCCCCAGAAGCCGAATCTGCGCGCCCGCGCCTGCAGCTCGCGCAGCTCGGCGGGCGCGATCCCCTTCTCGCCGCGCCGCTCGTGCCGCAGCACCTCCGCTTCCAGCGGCATCACCTCTCTGGCGATGAACGCGCGCGCGGTGTCGCGCAGGTCGCGCTGGACGTCGGTCAGTTGCAGATCCATCAGCGCTGCCCTCCGGTGATGTAGAGCGTCTGGCCGGTGACGTGACGTGCGTCGTCGGAGGCGAGGAAGGCGACGACGGCGGCGACGTCGGCCGGGACGGCGACCCGCCGCAGCGGGATCTGCTCGGCGACCTTCGCCTGGTGATCGGCCGGCTCGAAGCCGAGCCGGCGCGCGGTGCGATCGGTCATCTCGGTCGCGACATAGCCTGGGGCGACAGCGTTGACGTTGATCCCGAACGGCCCCAGCTCGGTCGCGAGCGTCGCCGTCAGGCCCTGAACGCCGGCTTTCGCGGCGGCGTAGTTGGCCTGGCCGCGAGCGCCGCGCGCGGAGCGGCTGGAGAGGTTGACGATCTTCCCCCCGCGCGCCGGCACCATCGTGCGCTGGGCGGCGCGCGAGCAGAGAAAGACCGACTTCAGGTTGACGGCGAGGACGGTGTCCCAGTCCTCTTCGCTCATCTTGAAGAGCAGGTTGTCGCGCGTGATCCCGGCGTTGTTGACGAGCACGTCGATGCGGCCGCGCTCGGCGGCGAGCGCGTCGAACAGCGCATCGACCCGCGCCGCGTCGGCGACGTCGACGAGGTGGGCAGAGGCGCTGCCGCCCGCGGCGCCGATCCGCGCGGCGGTCGCGCGCGCGCCGGCCTCGTCGCGGTCGAGCACGGCGACGTGCGCCCCCTCGGCCGCGAGCCGCTCGGCGACCGCGGCACCGATCCCGCCGGCCGCGCCGGTCACGAGCGCCACCTGGCCCTCGAAGCGGTCTGCCATCCCGTCTCTCCTCCCTCAGGTGCAACGTCGGAGGAGCAATGTTCGCGCGAAGCGGCGCTGTCGGCGCTACTTGACCGTCAGGGACATCTTCATGCCCGGATGGATCGTGCAGACGATCGCGTAGCTGCCCTTCTTCGTCAGCCTCCTCGACCAGCTGCCGCTGACCTTGTTGGGGCTGGTGAAGCGCGCCGGGCCGCTGCTGACGTGGACGTTGTGAGCGGCCTTGCCGCGCCATGCCCACGTCACCGTCGCGCCCTTCGCGACCGACACGCTCGTCGGCGCGAAGCGGTTGTCGCGGATGACGACCGACTTGCCCTTCGGCGCGGCGTCGGCGGCCGGCAGCGCGGCCAGCGCCAGCGCGCCCGCCGCGGCCGCCGCGGCGATCAGCTTCCGTGCGTGCATTTCGCTACTTCCTCAGCTGCTGTCTGGGCACGACGCGGAAGGCGCCGCGCATGAACGGGTGGATGCGGCAGAAGTAGGTGTAGGTGCCGGGTCTGAGGTTCTTCGGCGTTCTCCACGTGACGCGCCCGATGCAGCCCGTTCTGACCGCGTTGATGAGGCCGGTCGGGCCGCCCTCGGCGCACCGCTCTCTGCCTGCCGGCACGTCGATCACCGGTGAGCCGGCCACCTGCTCGCCCCCGCCGCCGCTGATCACCGAGGTGTTGATCGCCGGCCCGAAGCCGAGCTCGCCGGAGTCGAACAGGCCGCTGCCGTCAGCCAGCGGGAAGGAGATCCCGCTGCCGCGGTTGCAGGGCGCTCTGCACCCGGTGACGGTGTGGAAGCGGACGGTCGTCGGCTGGTCCTGGTTGACGAACGTGATGCTGCTGCCCTGCGCGACCGACGGCGGCAGACCCTTGCGGCCGGGCATCGCGAGGTCGCCCTGCTCGAAGCCGAAGTTGCGGATCACGACCTTCGAGGTGAACGGCCCCTGTCTCAGCTTGAGCGAGTTCGCGTAGCCGGGGTTGACCCTGCGCGTCGCGGCCGGGTCGATGTTCTCGCGCAGACGGCCGTGGGTGAGGAAGTCGCTCTGGTCGACTCTGCCTGTGAAGGGGTCGACGCCGCCCTCGTCGCCGAGCGTGATGCCGGTGATCATGATCCCCATCACCTCGTACCACGACGCCTTCGTCGTGTCGTAGGTGGCGCTCACTCTGAGGACGTCGCCTCTCCGGATGTGGACCCGCCAGTCGGGCGCGGTCGCGCTCATCGCGACGTCCCACGAGACCGCGCCGCTGGGCTCGTAGTAGTTCGCGCGCGAGCGGAAGATCGGCACCGTGCGGCCGTCGCGCGTGACCGTCAGGTCGGTCCAGAGACCGCCCGGGTGGAGGTGGCCGGCGGCCAGCACGAGCGTCGCGTCGCGGTCGGCGACCCACTGGTTGCGGGGGTTGCCGGGCCGGTCCGGATACGGGTTCCTGGCCTGGTCGGGGTAGGTGAACTTGCCCTTCGTGCCCGAGCCCTTGAGCGCGTTGAAGACCGGGTACGGCTTGACGCCCTCGACGTCCATCCACTGCGTGCGGATCTCTCTGATCCCGGCCGCCTCAGGCGCCGTGTCGGGGATGAAGTAGAAGGTGTAGGTGAGGTAGACCTTGTGCTCCTGCGCGACGAGGTCGTGGATCATGTGGTTGATCAGCCACGACTGTCTGGTCGTGTAGCGCCAGCCGTAGCCGGCCGGCGCGTTGAAGTTGGTCTTCTCCTCGCCGGCCGCGAAGGTCGGGCGGAAGTCGACCAGCCAGACCGCGTGGTGGAGGTGGACCTCGGTCACCGGCGGGCTTCTGCCGGTTCTGGCGTCGACGAGGCCGGGGCGGAAGCCGACGATCCAGCCGTCGACGTTGGGCCGCTCCTTCTGCAGGTCGATGTCGATCAGGTTCTGGCCCGGTCTGATCGTCAGCGGGCCGAATCTGTATCTGAGCACCTGCGCGCCGGCCGGCGGCGCGGGGTCGCGCACGGGGATCCTGAGATTGGCCGGCGAGGTCGTGAACGCCGATGCATGCGCGTCGGCGCGCTGCTCGTCGTCGATGCGGGCGGCGCCGGCCGGCACGGTGAGCAGCGCGCAGAACGCGATCAGCGAAACGGCGAGCGCGAGCGCACGCGCGGGCGACGACGACATCGGACCAACCTCTCCTCGTGGTCAACAGACAGTACCGCCTCAATGATGCACCGGAAAATCGGCACCGTCAGTGCGCTATCTGGTACCGTCGCGTTCCATTTCTGACAGCAAGGGGAGAAGGGGAGAGATGCGGAGATTCGCGACGCTCGTCGCCGCAGGCTGCTGCGCGCTCGGGGTCAGCGCAGCACCGGCCAACGCCGATCCGACGCCGTTCGGCCACGCCTGCACGGCGCAGAACGGGGTGCGGTTCTGCCCGACGACGAGACTCGACCAGCGCGTGCCGTCGTTCGACAACCTGCCGATCGACGTCGACGTGACGCTGCCGGCGAGCGGCAACGGCCCGTTCCCGACGATCGTGCTGATGCACGGCCTCGGCGGCGACAAGGCGATGTTCCAGGACACGAGAGCCGACGGCAGCAGCGCGCTCACGTACCACTACAACAACGTCTTCTACGCGCAGAAGGGCTACGCCGTCGTGACGCCGACCGCGCGCGGCTTCGGCAACTCGTGCGGCGCGGCGTCGAAGACGAGCGCCGGCTGCGCCAGCGGCTGGACCCACCTCGACGACACGCGCTACGAGGCGCGCGACGCGCAGACGCTGCTCGGCAAGCTCGTCGACCAGGGGATCGCCGACCCGGCCGCGCTCGGCGCGACCGGCGTCTCCTACGGCGGCGGCACCTCCGCCGAGCTGGCCTTCCTGAAGGATCGCGTGCGGCTGCCCGACGGCAGCTTCAGCGCCTGGAGAAGCCCGGCCGGCACGTCGCTCAGACTCGCCGCCGCGTACCCGCGCTGGGGCTGGGCCGAGCTGGGCACGGCGCTGATCCCCAACGGCCGCGCCAACGACACGGTCGTGCCGAGCGCCAGCCTCGTCTCCTCGCCGCCCGGCGTCGCGAAGCTGTCGTACACGACCTTCCTCTACCTGATCAGCGCGCTGATCGGCAACGTCGCGCCCTCCGGGGCCGACGCGCAGTCCGATCTGACCGGCTGGTACACGCGCCTGCTGCAGGGCGAGCCGTACACGGGCAGAACGATCGACGAGGTGATCGCCGCCTTCCCCCACAAGGGCACGGTCTCGATCCCGGGCGTGCCGGCGCCGATGCTGATCGAGAACGGCTGGACCGACGCGCTCTTCACCGCCCAGCAGGGCGTCGGGCTCTACAACCAGGCGCGCGCCGCCAGCGCCAGCGCCGACGTCTCGCTGACGCTCGCCGACACCGGCCACATGCCGGCCTCCAACAGATCGGCGCTGGTCGCGAGACTGGTCGACGACGGCGCCGCCTTCTTCGACGCGAAGCTGCGCAGAAGCGGCAGCGCGCCGGCGCCCTCCTCGGTCAAGCTCTACCCGCTGGCGTGCAGCGGGCCGGACGTGCCGACGCCGCGCACGGCGGCGAGCTGGACGGCCGCCCACCCGGGCGCGCTGGCGTGGAGCACCGTCTGGCCGCAGAGCACGACCTCGACCGGGCTCAACTACCTCGGCCAGCTCGACGACGACCCGCTGCTGCCGGCGATCGGCGGGACGCTCGGCGACGTGCTGACCGGCGTGATCGACGGCTCGATCGACATAGCGAACATCACCGGCGGGTCGAGCTTCGGCCAGCTGTTCACGCAGGCGCTGCAGAACTCCAACCCCTGCCGCGTCGTCGCCGCCGGCGAGCCGCTCAACTCGATCAACAGCCTCGGGCCGTCACGCAGCAGAGCGTTCACGCTCGTCGGCATGCCGACGGTGACGGTCGACTTCATCCACACCGGCGCCGACGGCCAGCTGGCGGCGCGGCTGTGGGACGTCGGGCCGGACGGCAGACGGATCCTCGTCACGCGCGGCGTCTACCGCGTCGGCGCGGGGCAGACGGGCCGGTACAGCTTCCAGCTCGACGGCAGCCAGTGGACGTTCGCGCCCGGCCACCGGCCGCGCGTCGACATCCTCTCGACCGACTCGCCATACGTGCGGCCGAGCAACCTGATCAGCACGACGACGGCGACGCGGGTCGCGGTCTCGCTGCCGACGGCGGAGGTCAGCCCGTAGGGGCGACGAAGGCGCCGATCATGGTCGCCGCGAGCATCGCGGCGACCTCGGCCTCGTCGCTGCCGGGCTCGCGCAGCTGGTCGGCGGAGGCCATCGCCAGCACGACCAGCATGTCGGCGATCCAGCGCGGCGACAGCTCCTGACGCAGCTCGCCGCGCGCGTGCGCGGCGACCGCCCACTCCAGCAGCGGGTCGGCCTCGCCGCGCGCGATCAGCTGCGCCGCCAGCTCGCGGTTGCCGCGCAGCACGCCGAAGCGGGCCGCCAGCCGCGCGATGTCGCGGCTGAGGCGGGTCAGCACCTCGGCCGCGCCGCCGCCGCCGGCGATCGCCGCGCGCGCTATCTGCTGCCCCTCCTCGATCGCCTGCGCGGTCGCCGCCAGCAGCAGCTCCTCGCGCGTGGCGAAGTGGCGGAAGAGCGTCGAGCGGCCGACGCCGGCGCGGCGCGCGATCTCGTCCAGCGACAGCTCGCGCACCTCGCCGGCCGACGCCAGCACCGCCTCCAGCACTCTCCGGCGGTTGCGCTGCGCGTCGGCGCGGGGCGAGGGCGGATCGGTCGGCGGCTGCGGCGTCACGTCGCCGCCGACCATACCCGCCGGCCTACTTCAGCGCGATCGTCAGCGCCGCCTTTCTCGTCGTCTTCGCGCCGGTCGCGTTTCTGAGCGCGTAGGTCGCGGTCGCCGTCACCTTCGCGCGGCCGCCGAGCGCTCTTCTGGCCGCCCTGCTGAGCGTCACCGTCAGCGTGCCGCGCTTGCCGGCCGCGAGCGAGACCTTGCCGCTGCCGAGCACGACCGTCTTCTTGCCGACCTTCGCGCGCAGCGTGACCGTGCCGGTCAGCTTCGCGCTCGAGGCGTTGCGCAGCACGAAGCGGACCTTGCCGCCTCTGACGCTCGCCTTCTTCGCGACGGCGACCTTGATCGCGACTCTTCTCGCGGCCGGGGTCGTCGGCGCCGGCGTCGCCGGCAGCGGCACGTTCGTGTTCGGGTCGGGCGCCGGCGGCGTCGTCTGCGACGGCACCAGTCTCTCGATCACGATCGGTCTCGGCGTCACGCTCGGGTCGTATCTGAGCGGCGGCGCCTCGCTCGTCTCCTGATGGCCGTGCTGGACGAGGTCGTAGGCGTAGGCGAAGCCGATCAGCTTCGCGTCGTCCCACGCCCGGCCCATCAGCTGCAGGTTGAACGGCTCGTCGTGGTCGTTCTTGCCGGCCGGGAATATCACCGACGGGACGCCGGAGGCCGAAGACTGCGGGTCGATCCGGGCGAAGCTCGGCGTGACCGTGTCGTTGAGGCCGATGTCGGACAGCAGGCCCGGGTAGACGACCGCGTCGACGCCGTTGTCGTCCATCCATCTCGCCAGTCTCGCCTTGTACTCGGCGCGGTACGCCTTCCAGCCGGCGACCTCGGAGGCCGTCATCCGGCCGGTGCCTCTGTAGCCGCTGCTGCGCGAGTAGGCGAGCCGTCTCTGCGACTCGATGATCTGGACCGCGTCGTCGTACTCGGACTCCGGGTGGGCGTCGACCCAGCGGGCCCAGCCCTCGTAGCCGCGGTCGCCGGGCACGGAGGAGGGCGCCGCCGGCGGTGCCGGGATCTCCTTCACCGTCGCGCCGGCCGTTCTGAAGCAGGCGAACGAGGCGACCATCGCGTCACGCGTCGCCGCGATCCCGAAGCCGGCCGGGAACGCGTCGGCGTAGTAGCCGATCGTCTTGCCGCTGAGCGCGTTCGCGTCGAGCGAGGCGTGCCAGTCGGCGGGACGGCGCGCGTCGGCGTCGGCCTCGACGGTCCACTCGTCGGCCGGGTCGGTGCCGGTCGTGACGTCGAGCATCGCCGCCAGGTCGGGCACCGAGCGGGCGATCGTGCCGGCGAAGTCCTGGCCCCACGTCAGCGGCATCACGCCGGACGTCGAGGCGAGGCCGTCGGTGCCGCGCAGGGAGTAGAGCGAGGAGCCCGACGACGGGCCCCACAGCGAGTCGCCGGTCTGCGAGCCGAGCGCGACCGCCGCCAGCGACGCCGCGACCGCGACGGCCGAGCCGCCGGAGGAGCCGATCGACGACTTCGACGGCTCGAACGCGTTCCACACCTGGCCGTAGCCGGACTCCGAGAAGAAGCCGGAGTTGGCGTACTCCGACAGGTTCGCCTTCGCGAAGATGATCGCGCCGGCCGCACGCAGCTTCGCGACCTGGAACGAGTCGTGGACCGGGCGGAAGCCGTCGAAGACGAGCGAGCCGCCGGTCGTCGGCATGTCCTTCGTGTCGTAGAGGTCCTTGACCGCGACCGGGATGCCGAGCAGCTCGCCGCTTCTCCCCTGCGCGCGGGCCGTGTCGGCGGCGCGCGCCTGCTCCATCGCGTCGGGCGCGACGGTGATCAGCGAGTGGAAGCCGAACGGGCCGACGTCGTAGGCGGCGACGCGGTCGAGGTAGGCGCGCGTGATCTCCGCGGAGGTCGTCACGCCGGCCTCCATGTCGGCCTGCAGCTCGCTCAGCGTCTTGCCGGTGACGTCGTACGGCGAGCTGGTCGTCGGCGTTCTGGCGGGGCCGCCGCCGGTCGGGACCTGCGAGTAGGCGACGCCCGTGCAGTCGCTCGCGAGGAAGCCGGGGATCGTCAGCGCCGCCAGGTTGAAGTTGGCGATCGTGCAGAGCGTGCCGACCGGCAGGTCGTCGAGCACCGGGTTGGCGGCGAGGCCGCTGAGCACCGTTCTGACGGCGTCGACCTGCTGGCCGGTCGTCCCGGCGGTCTCTCTCAGGCCGACCGCGACGAAGTGGACGAGCGATCTCGTCTCGCCCGCTCTCAGCGTCAGCTTGTTGAGATAGCCCTGGTAGTTGGCGAGGTGGCCGCTGGTGATCAGCGAGCCGTCGAACGGGGTCGTGAAGAAGTTCGTCGCCGCCGTCATCGCGCCGGCGAACGGCGCCGGCGAGCCGATCACGACGCCGGCCGGGCCGTTGAAGCTGGCGTTGGAGGCGGCCGCCTGCGGCGAGGCGACGATCGACCAGCTGTCGGCCGGCGTCAGCGCCGTGTCGCCGCTGGAGGTCGCCACGACGCTCGACTGGTTGGCCGCCGAGCTGCTGCCGTTGGCGCTCGCCGAGGTCTGCGCATAGCCGGTCTGGCCGCCGAAGGCGACCTCGATCGTCTTGCTGCCGCCGGTCGTGTTCGTGAACGTGTCGACATAGCGGATCCAGGTCGCCGATCTCTCGACGTGGATCGCCCGGCTGATCGAGACGCCGCCGAGGTCGGCGGCGCTGGTGGAGGCGAAGTCCTCGTAGCCGTCGTAGCGCAGCCCGAAGCCGCGCATCAGCTCGCCGTTGAAGCGCGGCTCGGAGCCGGCCAGCCGCACGCGGATGCCGCCGAAGCCGATCAGCGCGCTGGAGTTTCTGACGTCGCGGATCGAGCCGGTGTCGAGCCCCGGAGCGGCGGCGTCGTGGACGCCCCAGACGGCGCCGTTGGAGGCCGGGACGTAGTTGATCGCCTGCGCCTGGCCGGCGCCGAGCAGCGCCACCGCGGCAGCACCGCCGAGCGCGGCGGCCGCCGCGCGGGAACGACGACGAGACCGCGCGGGCGTGCCGCCCGCGCGGGCGTAGTCCTGCATCTGCAAGAGCAGCTCCTTCTCGTGTGTTCGGCGCCGTCGATGGGGGATGCAGCCGACGCCGATGACCACGAACGAGCCTAGGTGACCACTCCTTCGCAGCCCATGTGCATCTGGCGTGAACGGTTTCGCCATTCGCACGGTCGGCGGCTGCGTCAGATCGCGCGCGTGCTGAGCGCGCCGCCGTCGACCAGCAGCGTCGCGCCGTGGACGTAGGCGGACTCGTCGCCGGCGAGGTAGACGGCGGCGCTCGCGATCTCGTGCGGCTGCGCGAGGCGGCCGGCCGGCAGCGCTCTGCCGACGTGCTCCAGCGCGGGGGCGATCGCGGCGGTGCCGTCGGTGACGGTGATGCCGGGCGAGACGGTGTTGACGCGCACGCCGCGCGGCCCCAGCTCGGCCGCCCAGCCGCGCGTCAGCTGTTCGAGCGTCGCCTTGCTGGCGGCGTAGAGGACGCCGGCGGGAAGGCCGACCGCGGCGCCCCACGAGCCGACGTTGACGATCGTGCCGCGGCTCGCCTCCAGCGCCGGCAGGAGCGCCTGGACAAGGAAGAACGGCGCCCGCACGTTCGTCGCGATCACCTGCTCGAACGTCGGCTCGTCGACCGTCTCGGTCGCGGTCGGCGGGTAGACGCCGGCGTTGTTGACGAGCACGTCGAGGCTGCCGCCGAGGGCCGCGAGCGCGTCGCGCGCCAGCTGCCGGACGGCGGCGACGGTCGTCAGGTCGGCGGCGACGAAGGTCGCGCTGCCACCGGCCCGCTCGATCTGCTCGACCGCTGCCGCGCCGCGCCCGGCGTCGCGGCCGGCGACGGCGACGGTCGCGCCTTCGGCGGCGTAGGCGAGCGCGATCGCGCGGCCGATCCCGCTCGTCGCGCCGGTGACGAGCGCGCGTCTGCCGGCGAGGCGACCGGAGCCTGCCGCCGCCTCCGGGGCCGCCGCGGCGCTCGCCGTGCTCGTGTCTGCTGCTGATTTCTGGACCATGCGGTCCATTGGTAGCACGCTGGACCGACCGGTCCACTATCCTCTCTCGGCATGAGCCTGACCGCCAAGGGCGCCGCGACCCGGGCGCGGATCGTCGCCGCGGCCGCCGACCAGGTGCTCGAGCGCGGTGTCGGCGGCACCAGCCTCGACGACGTCCGCGGCGCGACGAGCACCTCGAAGAGCCAGCTGTTCCACTACTTCCCCGACGGCAAGCACGAGCTGGTGCGGGCGATCGCCGACTTCCAGGGCGCGCGCGTGCTCGACGCCCAGCGGCCCGCGCTCGACCGGCTCGACAGCTGGGAGTCGTGGCAGCGGTGGCGCGAGGCGGTGCTCGCCCACTACACGCGCGTCGACGGCGTGCGCGGCTGCCCGATCGGGTCGCTGACGGCCGAGGCGGCCGCCTTCGACCCGCTGCTGCGCGACCAGCTCGCGGCGTACTGGGAGCGCTGGGCCGAGCTGCTCGCCGACGGCGTGCGGCGCCTGCGCTCAGCCGGCCTGGTCGACGGCGCCGCCGATCCCGACGCGCACGCGACCGAGCTGCTGGCGGCGGTCCAGGGCGGGCTGCTGCTGGCGCAGGTGCGCGGCACGCTCGAACCGCTGGAGACGGCGCTCGACGGCGCGCTCGACCACCTGCGGGCGCACGCCGTCGCCTAGCGTCGCGCGCGCAGCAGCTTCTGCAGCTCGCCGCGCAGCGTGACGGTCGGGCCGCCGATCAGCTCCCAGGCGCGCGAGACGAGGAAGCGGCCGTCTCTCAGGCCGCCCGAGACCGGTCCCGGCTGGTTCAGCAGCGGCAGCAGCGAGCCGACGACGAAGCGCAGCCCGATCAGCGCGCCCGCGGCGCCGGCCGAGGCGAGGAAGAAGTCGTGGAAGGGATCGGACTCCACACCGCAATCTTGCCCGACGACGCAAGGGGCGCGGGCAGGTGGCGGGGCGGTGGCGCGGTGGGCGTCGGCGCGGGCGGGCGGGGCGGCGGGGCGCGGGCGGCGCGAGGCGGGCGGCGCGGCGGCG
>NZ_JAUTDN010000037.1 GCF_030646155.1 Conexibacter sp. CPCC 205762 | reverse complement strand
CCGGCGCCGCAGCCGGCTCCCGCCGCTGCCGCCCCGGCGCCGGCCCCCGAGCCGGGCCCGGCCGCCGCAACGCCGGCTCCGGCCGCACCGGCCCCCGCTCCGGCGGCTCCGGCCCCCGCTCCGGCGGCTCCGGCCCCCGCTCCTGCTGCACCGGCCCCCGCTCCGGCGGCCTCGGCCCCCGCCGAGCAGCCCGCGCCGGCCGCGAGAGCGCCGACGCGCTCGCAGCCGCCGGCCGCCGAGGAGACGCCCGCCGACGGCGAGCCGACCGGCGACACCCCCGGTGGCGAGACGCCGCAGCAGCCGACCGAGCCGACGGAGCCCCAGCAGCCGAGCGAGCCCCAGCAGCCGAGCGAGCCCCAGCAGCCGAGCGAGCCCCAGCAGCCGAGCGAGCCGCAGCAGCCGAGCGAGCCGACTGAGCCGCAGCAGCCGACCGAGCCGACCGAGCCGACTGAGCCGCAGCAGCCGACCGAGCCGCAGCAGCCGACTGAGCCGCAGCAGCCGACCGAGCCGCAGCAGCCGACCGAGCCGCAGCAGCCCGCCGAGCCGCAGCAGCCGACCGAGCCGCAGCAGCCCGCCGAGCCGCAGCAGCCGGCCGAGCCCGCGACGCCGGAGACGCCGGCCGTCCCGGAGACGCCGGCCGAGCCCGCGACCCCGGAGGCGCCGGTCGAGCCGACCGTGCCGGAGACGCCCGCCGAGCCCGCGACGCCGACGCCCGAGCGTCCGACGCCGGTCCGCGGCACGCCCGACACGAACCCGAGCACGGTGCCGACCGCGCCGGTCGCGCAGCCGAAGCCGGTCAGCGGCTCGGGCACGCTGAGAGCGCCGACGCCGGTCGTCGACGCGCCGGCCGTCCCCGCGTCGCAGACGATCGCGACCGCGCAGAGCCAGCAGTCGCTGGCCGCGCCCGCGCCGGTCGTCAGCGCCCCGCGCGCGCCGCAGCAGGCGCTCGACCCGGTCGTCGTCGCGCCGCAGCTGAAGCCCGACAGACCGGTCGTGCCCGCGCTCACGCCCGAGCAGCAGCAGGCCGCGCGCGACGCCGCGGTGCGGCGGATCGTCCACTCGACGCTCGTCACGCTCGGCATCGTCCCGCCCGACCCCTCTTCGGCGGCCGCGCAGGTGCGCGCCGCCCACTCGCCGTCGACGCCGGCGGACGGCAAGCCCGTCTGCGCTCCGGCGCTGACGTCGTCCGCCGTGCCGACGCCCGCCGCCGGCACGGTCCCGGCGCCGATCGCGACCCAGCTCGAGCGCAAGCAGCGCCTCAACGACGAGCCGGCGTCCGTCCGCGGTCCACCCGTCTCGCCGATAGACGCGCCCGGCTCGTCGCTCGGCGCCAGCTCCGCGGTCGCCGCGGGCTCCACGTCGCCGACCGGCTTCGCCTTCGCCGCAATCCTCGTCGGCTCGGTCAGCGCGCAGCTCGCGCAGGCCGAGATCGCCGCGCCGCCGTGCTCCTTCGGGAGCAACTCGGCGACGCCGCAGTCGGACCTCAGCGCTCGCGGTCCCCCTTCTCTCTGAGTCACCTCACGAGCCGCCGCGTCCTCACCAGACGCGCGCAGCGGCTCCTCTCCGTGAACTCAGATTCGAAAGGGAACACCAATGATGGTCACTGCAAATGACCGCCTCCAGCGCATCACCGTCGCTCGCAAGGACCGCATCACGCGCTCCTCGCGGCTGCGGCTGCTGGCCAGACAGATCGCCGCCGGCGAGTACCACGTCGACGCCGACCGCCTCGCCGAGGTGCTGGTCGAGCGCGCCCAGTTCCACCGCCAGGTGCGCACCGACCTGACCGCCCGCGCGGGCGTGCTGTAGGGCTCGCGAGAGCCTGAAGAACCGACGCTGGACGTGCCCGCCGCAACCGGGGGCGGGCACGCAGCGTCACAGCCTCTGAGCGGCCGCCTCGGGCGGCCGCGCCGGCGCTAGGCCCGTTCGAGCACGCGGACGCCGCCGGCCGGCGTCCAGCTCGTGACCACGATCGCTCTGCCGGAGGCGTGCAGCGCCACGTGCGAGACCTCGCTGAGGTCGAGCCGGAAGAGGTGGCTCGGGCCGTGCGCGGCCGCCTCGCCGTTGCGCTGTCTGACGATCGCCTCGTCGAGGATCTCCTCCGCGACGCCGGCCAGCTTCGCGTCGCCGTCCCAGCCGGGCGGGTCGTCGGAGCCGCTGTGGAGCGCGTAGCGCGGGTCGCGCTGCAGGTCTCTCGCCTTCAGCGCCTGCCACATCGAGCCGATCCACAGCTCGCCGTCCTCGATTCTCGTCTCCGTGCCGGAGATGCGCGGGCCGCCGTCGCGGCGGACCGTCGCGAGCGTCTTGTGGATGTGGGCGTCGAGGCGGGCGCGCACCAGCGCGGCCAGCTCGGGCGCCGCCGTCTCGAACTCGGACCATGAGGGCATCGCCCGATCGTCGCGCCCGCCGCCGCGCGCGTCGAGCCGGAGGTCGAAATCGATCAAGTCTGCGGCGGAGTCCTCGCTATGCGATGGCTGCGCCGCAGACTTCGGCGGTGGTCGCCTGCGAGGATGTCGCGGTGGCCGAGGACCGCCTGCGCGAGCTGATCGACCTCGTGCTCGGCTCGCTCGACGTGCCGGGCGCCGACGGCCCTGCGCTGGCGCGGCAGGCGCACTTCTCGCGCGATCACCTCGACCGCCTGCTCGCCGCCGCGACCGGGGAGTCGCCGGTCGCGCTGCGGCGGCGGCTGCTGCTGGAGCGGGCGGCGTGGCAGCTGCGGGTCGCGCGGCTGAGCCCGTCGGAGGTCGCGCCGGTGGCCGGCTACGGCTCGCTGGCCGCCTTCTCGCGTGCCTTCGCGCGGGCGTACGGCGTCTCGCCGCGCGGGTTCGCGGCGGCTGCCGCGCCGCCGGTCGCGCTGCCGGCGCCGAACGGGATCCGCTTCCACCCGCCGGCCGGTCTGCTGATCCCGCGTGGCACCCCGGCGCCCGCGGGCGCCGGGGTGCCGCTGGCGAGCGCGGGCCGTGGGAGTCGCGGCGGCGACCCGACCGAGCGCCTGCTCGTCCATCACCTCGCGCGCACGCGCGAGCTGCTGACCGCCGCCGCGGGACTGGCGCCCGAGCGGCTGCGGGAGCGCCGCCGCCCCGGCCTCGTCGTCGTCGGCCTCGAAGGCGAGGAGGCCGACGCGGCGACGATGGCGCGGCGGCTGGTGACGGCGATCGAGGTGTGGGTCGCCGCGATGGCCGGGCTGCCGGCGCCGCCGTCGGCGTATGGCGACGACGAGGACCACGACCCGGCCGCGCTGCTGCGCCGGCTCGACCGCGCCGGCCCCGCCTGCGCGAAGCTCGTGCGCGCGCTCGGCGCCCGCGGCGCATGGGAGGACGCCTTCGTCGACGCGCTCTGCGAGCCGCCGCAGATGTTCACCTACGGCGGCGTCGTCGCGCACCTGCTGAGCGCCGGCACGATCCGCCGTGAGGCGCTCGCCGGCGTGCTCGCCGAGCTGGGCGCGGCCGGCCTCGCGAGCGGCGATCCGCTCGAGTGGGAGCTGGATCAGAACTGAAACGACGCGCTCCCTTGCAATGAAACGCGCGGCTCCCTAACGTGCGATCAGCAGCGAAACACTCGTTTCAAACACTGAAATGGAGCGCGGGATGGGGATTCGCAGGATGCTCGTCGCGGCGGTCGCCGCGACGGCGGCGTCGCTGATCGCGGCGACGGGGGCGCAGGCGACCTCGGCACTGACCGAGACGAGCTACGGCTGGGTCAACGACGGCACCAGAGCCGCGTTCGCCACCGGCGCCACGCGTGCCGCCAACGGCGACCTGCTCGTCAGCTGGAACAACGGCGCCGACGGCGGCGCCGGCGCCCAGATCTTCCTCGCCCGCTCGACCGACGACGGCAGAACGTGGGGCGCGCCGCTGCTGTTCCGCAGCCCGTCGCACTGGGCCAGAGGCTCGATGAACGCGCAGGACTCGCTGACGACGCTCAGCGACGGGACGATCCTGATGCCGTTCACCGAAGGCCTGCTGCACACGAACTTCACCGACCGCGAGTCCGACACCTACGTCGCCCGCTCGACCGACAACGGCGTCACCTGGAGCGGCCTGACGACGCCGATCGCGCTGCCCAACGCGCGCTACTTCAACGCCTCCTACGGGCGCGTCGTCGAGCTGCCGGACAGAACGCTGCTGATGCCCGTCTGGGGCACCGACAGAAGACCGTCGACCGCCACAGGCCTCGAGGACCCGGAGCCGTGGGAGGCGGGCGCGCTGCGCTCCTTCGACGGCGGCAGAACGTGGCCCGACTACCGCACGATCGGCCTCGACGCGGCCAGCGGCCCGCCGACGACGAGCGTCTCCAACCCCGACCCGTTCCCCTCCAACGTCACCGAGACGGTCGTGACGCGGATGCGCGACGGCCGCCTGCTGGCTGTGCTGCGCGCCGACAGCGAGTTCGCCGGCAACGTCCAGTGGTGGTACGAGTCGTGGTCCGGCGACGGTGGGGCGACCTGGAGCGAGCCGGTCCAGTCGTCGCTGATCGGCCAGGGGCAGGATCTGATCTCGGCGCCGTGCACGGCCTCGCTGCCCGGCACGGCGGAGAAGCTGCTGCTCGGCTACCGCGACCGCAGCACGCTGAGAATGACCGTCCGCAGCTCGTTCGACGGCGGCGCCAACTGGATCGACCCGGTCACGCTGACCGATCCGCCCGGCCCGACCAGCGGCTACGCGATGTACGCCGCGATGGTCCCGCTGCCTGGCAACCGCGTCTTCGTCGCCTACTCGCGCACGTTCGTCGGCGTCCAGCCGCGCGTCGCCTACAGCATCCTGCAGGACGCGACCGGCACGACCTGCCAGAACCAGCTGAGCGACGCGCAGGCGGCGGCCGCGGCGAGACCGAACGTCTTCGTCAGCCGCGCCGACGCGGCCGACTGGCCGTGGCCGTACGGGCGCAAGCAGCTGAGCGCCGCCGCGACCGCGACCGTCGGCTCGCTCGCGACCGCCGCCGTCTCGCCGCTGACCTGCTCGCCGGGCCCGGTCACGCTGTACAAGAACGGCGTCGCGCTGAACCCGGCGCTGACGCTCGCCGCCGCCGGCGTCGTCAACGGCGACAAGCTCACCGCGGCCGGCGCGCCGCGCGGCCGCGCGCTGGAGGTCGGCTTCGCCGATCTCGACACGTACCCGGCCCACCACCACGTCAGATCGTGGGATACGGCCTGCGCGACGACGCTCGGCTTCGACTACTGGAAGCGCAGCCTGGCGGTCCATCAGCCGCTCGCCGCCGGCCAGCAGATCACGTCGCTGAGCCTCCGCGACAGCGACGCCTCGACGCGGCTGACGGCGGCCGACTACCAGCTCTGGAGCAGTCCCGACGGCGACGACTGGACGGCGGTTGGCGGCTGGACGCTGACCGCGACCGTCAGCGGCGGCCGTCTCACGCACACCTTCGGCGGGCTCGCGGTCAGCGACCCCTACGTGAAGGTGAGCCAGAGATACGACGACAGAGCGTTCACCTTCGTGATCAACTCCCGCAACGACGTGAATGTGACGGTGACTCCGTGAGATGGGACCTGCGACCGCTGGTCGTGCTCGACAGCACGCCCGCGATGTTCCCGGGCGTGACGCAGACCTCCGACGGCCTGCTGGTCAGCTTCTCGACCGTGCCCGACGGGATGCCGGGCGGGCAGGTCGGCGTCGTCCGCTCGCGCGACGGCGGCCGCACCTGGGGCGAGCCGACAATCGTCGTCGAGCCGGCTGACGACGACGAGGCGGCGCTGACGCAGGTCGCGCTGCGGCGGCTCGGCGACGGCACCCTGCTGATGCCGTTCTGCCGCCTGCGGATCCGCGGCGGCTACGCCAACCGGCAGGCGACGCTGCACATGGCCCGCTCCGAGGACGACGGCGAGACGTGGGAGCTGAGCGACCCGCTCGAGCTCGACTTCCTCGAGCCGCTCACCTACGGCGCCGTCGTCGAGACCCACCCCGGCCGCGTGCTCGTGCCGATCTGGGGCCGCGAGCGCGAGGGCGAGCGGTGGCGCTCGTCGGTCGCCGTCTCCGACGACGGCGGCCGCACCTGGGCGCGCGGGACGACCACGATCGCCTACGACCCCGACGCGCGCCTGCGCAGCGCCTACGCGGCCCCACGCGCGAACTCGCTCGACGCCAGCGGCGAGCCGCTGTTCGACAACATCGCGGACCCCGACTTCCGCCCCCACGCCGACGTCGACGGCTTCAGCGAGACCTCGGTCGCGCGCCTCTCCGACGGGTTGCTCGTCGCGATCCTGCGCCAGCAGGGCGTCGGCGGCGACGAGGCGCTGTGGCTCTACCGCAGCGAGTCGCGCGACGACGGCGCGAGCTGGAGCGCCTACGAGCGGCTCGACCTGACCGGCATGTCGCCGGCGCTGCACGTGCTCGCCGACGACACGCTGCTGCTCGGCCACCGCGTCTACGCCCCCGACGGCGGCGGGGCGCGCCCGGCGACGGTCGTCGCCCATTCGCACGACGGCGGCCGCACCTGGGTCGACCACGTCGAGCTGATCGACCCGAAGGGCTTCCGCTGGACGAGCGAGTACCAGACCGGCTACCCCGACTTCGCGGAGTTGGAGGACGGTTCGGTGCTGGCCGTCTTCTACAGCCTCGACCCGGCGCTGGGCAACCAGCGCTACCTGGCCGCGAACCTGCTCCGTCGCGATCGCGACGGCGGTGACGCCAGCGGCTGACCGACAGCCGGCTGACGGACACGTCAGCCACAACCGAAGAGGAGTGATGTCCGTGGTGCGCAGACGGCGTGGCGCGGCAGCTTTCGCTGCCGTGCTGACCACCCTTGCGCTGACGGCGGCGAATGCCGCCGCGGCGCCCAACCTGACCTCGGTCAGAAACGGCTGGATCACCGACGGCACGTCCGCCGCGATGATCTCCGGCACGACCGTCACCAGAGGCGGCGACCTGCTCGTCGTCTACAACAACGGCGGCGACGGCGCGGCCGGCGTCGGCGCGTATCTGACGCGCTCCAGCGACGAGGGCGCGAGCTGGTCGGCGCCGACGCTGCTGCGCAGACCGTCGGGCCTCTACAGAGATCCCGTGTCGGGTGCCGACAGAGGCTCGATCAACGCCGCGCTCGGGCTCGTCACGCTCAGCGACGGCACGCTGCTGGCGCCGATCACCGAGAGCGTCAACTACACCAACTACAGCGACCGCGAGTCGCAGACGTTCGTCGGCCGCTCGACCGACGACGGCGTCACCTGGACGGGGCTGACGACGCCGATCTCGCTGCCGACCTCGATGTACTTCAACGCCACCTACGGGCAGATCGTGCAGCTCTCCAGCGGCACGCTGCTGATGCCCGTATGGGGCGCTGTCAACAGACCGTCGACGGCGACCGGCGCGGAGGATCCCGAGCCGTGGCAGGCGGGCGTGCTGCGCTCCTTCGACAACGGCAGAACGTGGACCGACTACCGCCGCATAGGCGTCGACCCGGTCAGCCTCCCGCCGATCACCAACCCGTGGGGCAACTTCCCCTCCAACGTCACCGAGACGACGATCCGCCCGCTGCGCGACGGGCGCCTGGTCGCGGTGATGCGCAGCGACACCAACCTCGGCAAGGCGACCGGCTTCTGGCAGGCGTGGTCGGGCGACGGCGGCGCGACCTGGACCGACGTCGTCTGGTCCGGCCTCAACGGGATCTCCCACGACGTCGCCGTCGCGCCCTGCACGAGCGCGCTCAGCGGCACCGGCACGAAGCTGATCATGGGCCAGACCGACCCGGCGACGCTGAAGCTGAAGACGCGCGTCTCCTTCGACGGCGGCTGGAACTGGGACGACCCGGTCGACCTCGTCGACCCCAGCGGCGCGCTCGTCGGCCGCCGCGCCTACCCGAGCTTCGTGCCGCTGTCGGGCAATCGCATGTTCGTCACGTACGGGATGATCCCGACCAGCGGCACGCCGCGGCTGGCCTACAACATCCTCCAGGACGAGACCGGGACGAGATGCCAGGACCAGGCGACCGCCGCCGCGGCGACCGCGGCGAGCACGCCGACGCTGTTCGTGCAGCGTGCCGACGCGGCCGAGTGGCCGTGGCCGTACGCGCGCGGTCGCGTCGCCGGCAGCTCCTCCGCGGCGACGCTCGGGTCGATCGCCGCGACGCTCGCGAGAAACGTCACCTGCAGCGCGCCGGTGGTGATCAGAAAGGCCGGCGTGACGCTCGACCAGACGAGAACGCTGGCCGCGCTCGGCGTCGTCAACGGCGACCGGCTGGCGATCTCCGACACCGGCACGCCGCGCTCGCTGCGGGTCGGCTGGGCCGACCTCGACGACAGACCGGCGACGCACAGAGTGCAGAGCTGGGACAGCGCCTGCGACAGCAACCTCGCGATCGACTACAAGCAGCGCAGCCTCGCGCTCGACGTGCCGCTCAGAAGCGGGCAGACGATCACGTCGGTCAGCATCCGCGACAGCGACGCGACCAGCGGCAACCTCAGAAGCGGCGCCGACTACCAGCTGTGGACGAGCGCCGACGGCCACGCCTGGACGGAGGTCAGAGGCTGGACGTTCGCCGCGACGACCGCCACGGTCGGCGGCGTCTCGCGCCTGACGCACACGTTCGGCGGGCTCGCGCTGAGCCAGCGTTACGTGAAGATCAGCCACGGCTACGCGGGCACGGCCTGGAGCTTCCAGATCGCCAGCACCCGCAACGACGTG
The DNA here is from genome assembly GCF_030646155.1 of Conexibacter sp. CPCC 205762. Classification (GTDB taxonomy): domain Bacteria; phylum Actinomycetota; class Thermoleophilia; order Solirubrobacterales; family Solirubrobacteraceae; genus Conexibacter. The sequence goes on along the minus strand of NZ_JAUTDN010000037.1, from coordinate 57,687 downwards.
ACGGTGACGACCTCGCCGTGACGCTCCGCTGACGCGGCGCGCCCGCCCCGCTGCCGCTCGCCCTATGCGAGCGGCAGCAGCAGGTGGGAGGGGTGCGCGGCGTCGTGCAGCAGCCGCACCCGCAGCGGCTCGCGCAGACCCGGGTGCGGGGCGAAGCGGGGCGCGCAGGAGCCGGCGACCTCCAGCCGCAGCCGCGTCCCGGCCGGCAGCACGATCGAGATCGGGTCGAGCGCGACCGTCACCCGCAGCGGCTCGTCCGCCCGCAGCGGCGCCGCGCCGCCCTGGGGTCCGTCACGGAAGCTCATCCGCAGGATCCCGTCGCTGAGGTGGAGCGCGCGGCCGTCGGGCTCGACCCAGCTGACGGTCGCCACGACGTCGAAGTCGGGCGCCGGCGCGGACAGCCACAGGACCGCGCTCAGCGGCCCGGTCAGCTCGGTCGGCCGCTCCAGCGGCGCGCTCGTGAAGACGGCGACGTCGGCGCGCGCCTGCACGGCGCGGCGGTCGCGCGGCCCGGCGACGCGGCTCAGCTCATCGCCCGGCTGCATCGTCGCGCCGGCGATCGTCGGGACGAGGTCGGCCGGGTCGTGGAGGTAGGCGGAGCGGCTCGGCCCGGCGGCGGCGGTGGGCGGCGCGAGCGCGAGCGTCCCGCCGTCGAGCGGGTCGGCGTCCGGTGCGCCGGGCGCGCCGCCGAGGTGCCAGCGCTGCTCGCGCATCCGCAGCGGCGGCCAGGTCTGCTCCTCGCGCCAGCCGGCGCCGAGCGTGTACAGCCGGACCGGCGGGCCGGGCGGCTGCTCGCCGCGCAGCACGGCGGTCGCGAAGTCGAGCTGGAGCGAGACCGGGTCCAGCCAGGCGCGCGCGGCTCTGCGGCCGAGCAGCAGCTCGCCGACCGCCTCGCCGCGGGCGGCGTGGGTCCAGGGGCCGACGATCAGCCGCTGGCCGGCGCGCGCCTGCTCGGTCAGCGCCCGCTCGTGCAGGCGCGTGTAGTTGGCGATCGTGCCCGGCAGGAAGATGTCCCACCAGCCGGCGAGGTGGAGCGCGGGGACGGCGATCTCGCTGCCGCGCTCGCGCGGGGAGACGCGCCGCCACCAGTCGTCGCGGGCGGGGTGGGCGAGCCAGTCGCGCAGGTACGGCGTCAGCGGCGCGAGCGCCTGCGCGAGCCGCTCGGGCGACTGCAGCAGCGCGCCCTCCTGGTCGTCGGCGAGCGGGTCCAGCGCCGCCGCGAGCCGCTCCGCCAGCGCCGGCTGCTCGCGCCGCAGCCGCGCCAGCTGGTTGGGCGCGAACGTGTTCAGCAGCCAGCGCATCACGAAGCCGTGGCAGAGCGCGCCGCCGCGGTAGGTCCAGCCGTCGTGGTAGTCGTCGGCGGTCATCCACGGGATCACGCCGCGCAGCGCCGGCGGTCGGCGGGCGGCGGCGAGCAGCTGCGTCGCGCCGTTGTAGGAGGCGCCCCAGGTGACGACGCGGCCGTCGCACCAGGGCTGTGCGGCGACCCACGCGATCGTGTCCTCGCCGTCGTCGCCCTCCTGCTGGAACGGTGCGAACTCGCCGCCGGAGGCGAAGCAGCCGCGCACATCCTGCACGACGACGGCGAACCCGCGCGCGACCGCGACCGCCGGCTCCAGGCCCGGCGCGCCGTAGGCGGCGAGCGAGCTGGTGCGGTCGTAGGGCGTCCGCTGCAGCAGCGCCGGTCGCGGGCGCTCGTCGCCGGCCGCCGTCCACACGTCGGCGCGCAGCTCGACGCCGTCGCGCAGCGGGACCGCGACGCCGCGCCGCAGCAGCAGTTCATCCACCGTCACCGTCACTCCGTTTCATTCACCGGCACAAGCGGGCAAGAAAGTTCGTGAAATTCTTGACACGTCTCTCTCGTGGCGGCAATCTATCGCACTGAGCGGACCACTGTTTGCACCTAGCGAAACGCCCCCCGCGTGAAGTGCTGGTGCCGCCAGTCCCCAAAGGAGAGGAAATCCATGGTGAGGGTGAGCGGGTCGGAGGACCCCAACGCGATCGGCCGCCGCAGCTTCCTGCAGCGCGGCGCGATGGTCGGAGCGCTGGTGGCGCTGCCGAGCACGGCGCTTGCCGCCTGCGGCAGCGGCGGCGAGGCGGTCGGCGGCGCGAGCACCGGCGGCAGCGGCGGGGCGGCCGCGCCGGCGGAGGCCGTCGGCGGCTTCTCGCACAACTTCCGCGAGATGGACCCGCACGTCGGCGTCGACGTCACGACCTACACGGTCGGCTGGCACGTGCACGAGGGCCTGATGGACCTCAACCCCGTCACGCGCGAGGTCGAGCTGGGGCTCGCCGCCGCCGACCCGGAGGAGGTCAGAGAGAACGTCTGGCACGTGAGACTGCGCGACGGCGCGACCTTCCACGACGGCACGCCCGTCAGAGCCTCCGACGTCGTCTTCAGCTTCGAGCGGATCCGCAACCCGGAGACGGCCTCCTTCTTCATCTCGTACCTCGACTTCATCGGAAGCGCGAGAGCGGTCGACGACACGACCGTCGAGTTCGTCCTCAGACAGCCGTTCGCGCTGTTCAGAAACCGCCTGATCTTCATCAGAGTCGTGCCGCAGGCGATCGTCTCCAGAGACGCCAGAGCGATGTCGACCAGACCGGTCGGCACCGGCCCGTACGCCTTCGTCGAGCTGGCCGCCAACGACCACATCACGCTCAGAAGAAACGGCAGCTACAACGGGCCGAAGAAGGGCTCCTACGCGACGATCAGACTGCGCGCGATGGAGGACATCAGCGCCCGTCTCGCCGCCCTGCGCGCGAGCGAGATCGGCGTGATGGAGGACCCCGCCGACCGCGACCTGCCGTCGCTCGGCAAGCAGTCCGGCATCAGAACGGCGTCTGAGAAGGGCTTCAACCAGACGATCCTGATGTTCAACCACAGCAGAAGACCGTTCGACGACACGCGCGTGCGGCAGGCGATCATGTACGGCATCGACCGCGACGCGCTCGTCAGAACGGTCTACGCCGGCAACGGCACGGTCGCCGAGTCGATGATCCCGGCCGACTACCCGGCCTTCGCGAGACCGTCGACGATCTACACGTACGACCCCGAGCGCGCGAGAGCGCTGCTGGCGCAGGCCGGCCACGGCGACGGGCTCGACTTCGAGCTGATGGTCAACTCGCTCAGCTACATCGGCGAGCAGGGGCCGTTCATCAAGGAGCAGCTGGCGAAGGCCGGCATCAACGCAAACCTGCGGATGGGCGACTCCTCGGCGCTGTTCGAGCGCGTCTCGGCCGGCGACTACAGCGCCTTCATCACGATCAGCGACGTCAGCGTCTTCGGCGAGGACCCGGACCTGTGGCTGCGCTACTTCCACACCGGCGCGTTCGCGAGACAGTTCCTCTACTGGCAGGGCGCGCAGCAGAGAGAGGTCCAGGGCCTGCTCGACGGCGCGCTCTACGAGACCGACACGACCAAGCAGCAGGCGGCGTGGACGAGAGTGCAGGAGCTGCTCGCGGCCGAGGCCGTCTGCCCGACGCTGATCCACCGCTCGCAGCCGACCGCCTGGCGCGACTCGCTCGGCGGCTTCCAGCCGATCAACACGACCGGCCTCTACTTCCTCGAGGCGGCGTGAGCATGACGGCTCCGCAGGAGGCGCTCGCGCGAGCGCTGCCGGCCGGCATGCTGGCCGCGATGGTGACGCCGCTGGACGGCGACGGCGAGCTCGACCTCGCCTCGCTGGACCGGCTCGTCGACGCACTCGTCGGCGCCGGGCTCGACGGGCTCGTCCCGAACGGCTCGACCGGCGAGAACTGGAACCTCTCCGAGACGCAGCGCGCCGTCGTGCTCTCTCGCGTGCTCGAGCACGCGGCGGGCCGCGTGCCGGTCGTCGCGGGCGTGCCTCCGCTCGGCACGCCCGCGGCAGCCGCCGAGGCGCGCGCCGCCGCGGCCGCCGGCGCCGACGCCGTGCTCGTCTCGGCGCCGGCCTGGTCGGCCTGGTCCGAGGACGAGCTGCGGCGCCACTTCACGCTCGTCGCCGAGGCGGCGGGCGTGCCGCTGGCGCTGTACGAGGTGCCGACCCGCACGAACGGCAACACGCTCTCGGTCGACTTCGTGACGGCGCTGGCGGAGGAGGGGATCGCGCATGCGATCAAGGACTCCTCCGGCAACCTGCCGCGCGCGCGGCTGCTCAACGACGCGACCCGCGAGCTGCCGTTCTTCCGCCGCTGGACCGGCGTCGAGGAGGCGATCGACGGCGCGCTGCTGGGCGGCGCCGACGGCGCCGTCGGCGGGCTCGCCAACGTCGCTCCGCGCGCCTACGCGGAGCTGTGGAAGGCGGCGCAGGCGGGCGACTGGGCGGCTGCCGCGACGGCGCAGCAGACGCTCGTGGAGGCGCGCTCGATCTTCATGGTCCCGCGCCGTGACGCCTCCTTCACCGGCCAGGCGGTCGGCGCGCTGAAGGCGGCGCTGGTCGCTCAGGGCGTGATCGCGCAGGCGACGATGGCGGCGCCGCTGCTGCCGAGCGACCCCGAGCAGGAGGCGGCCGTCGCCGCGCTCGTCGCGCGGCTGGGGCTGGAGCGGGAGGTCGCCGCGACATGACCGCGCTGCGGCTGATCCTGCGGCGCGCCGCGATCGTCGTGCCGCTGCTGCTGGCGGTGACGGTGATCGTCTTCCTGATCGTCCAGCTGCTGCCGGGCGATCCGGCGACCGCCGTCCTCGGCGAGTTCGCCAGCAAGGAGCAGCGTGCCGAGTTCGCCGCCGCCAACGGACTCAACGACCCCCTGCCGACGCGCTACCTGCGCTTCCTCGGCGACCTGCTGCACGGCGACCTGGGCGTCTCGATGACGAGCGGCCAGGACGTCGGCGCACTGCTGCAGAAGGCGGTCCCGGTGACGATCCAGCTGACGCTGCTGGCGATGCTGCTGGCGGTCGTCTACGCGCTCGTCTTCGGGATCCTGTCGGCCGTCCACCGCGGCACGTGGTTCGACAAGCTCGGCCGCGCGCTGTCGATCGGCGGCCTCGCCGCGCCGTCGTTCTGGGTCGGCCTCGTGCTGGTGCAGATCTTCGCGCTGGAGCTGGGGCTGCTGCCCTCGGGCGGCTACCTGCCGATGAGCGCCGGCCTCGGCTCGTGGTTCGAAGCGATGATCCTGCCGGCCTCGGCGCTGGCGCTGTCGACCGGCTCGACGCTCGTGCGCGTCGTGCGCGCCTCCGTCGTGCAGGAGCTGGAGCGCGACTACGTCCGCACCGCGCGCGGCCTCGGCCTGCCGCCGTACGTCGTCATCGGACGCAACGTGCTGCGCAACGCGCTGATCACGCCGATGACGGTGCTCGGCCTGCGGATCGGCTACATGCTCTCCGGCGCCGTCGTGATCGAGTCGATCTACTCGCTGCCCGGCGTCGGGCGGCTGCTGCTGTCGGCCGTCGACTCCGGCGACCTCGCGATCATCCAGGGCGTCGTCCTCTTCGGCACGCTCGCCTTCATCGTCGTGAACCTCGTCGTCGACGTGCTCTCGATCCTGCTCAACCCGCGACTGAGGACGGCGTGATGCTGCCGAGCTGGCGACAGGACCTGACCCGCCGCCTCGTCAGGGACGGCGGCCGCAGACTCGACCTCAGCCGCCTCGGCTGGGGCTCGCGGATCGCGCTCGGCTGGATCGTCGTGCTCGTGCTGGTGGCGATCTTCGCGCCGCTGATCGAGCCGTTCTCGCCGACGCAGACGAACGCCGGCCCGATCGCGACCGGGCCGAGCCTCGACCACCTGATGGGCACCGACCAGTTCGGCCGCGACGTCTTCTCGCGGCTGATCGCCGGCACGCGCGTGTCGATCGCGGTCGGCCTCGGCGCGACGCTGCTGGCGCTGCTGCTCGGCGCGCTGCTGGGCGCCTTCGCGGCGACCTCGCACAAGCTCGTCGACGAGGGCATCATGCGCTTCCTCGACGTCTTCATGGCCTTCCCGGCGGTGATCATCGCCGTCTGCGTCGCGGCCGTGACGCGCGCCGGCGTGCTGACGACGACGCTCGTCGTCGCGGTCATCTACACGCCGCAGCTGGCGCGCGTCGTCTACGCGAACGTGCGCGAGCAGCTCGGCGAGGACTACGTCGCGGCCGCGAGCGTGATGGGCAGCGGCAAGGTCCGCGTCGTCGTCCGCCACGTCGCCGTCAACTGCGCGGTGCCGGTGCTCGTCTTCACCGCGACGATCGTCGCCGACGCGATCGTGTTGGAGTCGACGCTGTCGTTCATCGGCGTCGGGATCCAGCCGCCGACCGCCTCGTGGGGCAACGTCGTCGCCGAGGGCAAGGACCTGATGTACACCGGCGGCTGGTGGGTGACGACCTTCGGCGGCCTGACGATCTTCGCCGCCGTGCTCGCGCTGAACGTGCTTGCCGAGGGGTTGACCGACGCGCTCTCGCGGCCGCCGCGCGGGGCCGGCGAGGAGGCGGTCGACCGGCAGCGGCTGGAGAGCTGGGAGCGCCCGCTCGACGAGCTGCTGGCCGCGCCCGAGCGCGGCGCGCTGCTGCAGGTCGACGACCTCACCGTCCGCTTCCCGGACGCCTACGGCCCGCTGCCGCTGCTGTCGGCGATCTCGTTCGACGTGCGCGAGGGCGAGGTCGTCGGCCTCGTCGGCGAGTCCGGCTGCGGCAAGTCGCTGACCGGGCTGGCGATCATGGGCCTGCTGCCCGACGGCGCCGAGGTCAGCGGCTCGATCCGCTTCCAGGGGCGCGACCTGCTGCAGATGGCGGCGCGCGAGCGCCGCGCGCTGCTCGGCGGCGAGATCGCGATGATCTACCAGGACGCGCTCTCCTCGCTCAACCCGGGGATGACGGTCCGCCAGCAGCTGCGGCAGGTCTGCCGCCGCGGCGCGCGCCGCACGCCGGAGCAGCTGCTGGAGCTGGTCGGCCTGTCGAGCGCGCTGCTCGGCTCCTACCCGCACCAGCTCTCCGGCGGTCAGCGCCAGCGCGTGCTGATCGCGCTCGCGCTCGCGCGCGACCCGAAGCTGCTCGTCGCCGACGAGCCGACGACGGCGCTGGACGAGACGATCCAGGCGCAGGTGGTCGACCTGCTGCGCGAGCTGCAGGCCGAGCTGGGCTTCTCGGTCGTGCTCGTCTCGCACGACCTCGCGCTCGTCGCCGAGCTGGCCGACCGCGTGCTGGTGATGTACGCCGGCCAGCTGGTCGAGGCCGGCGGCGCGCGGCGGGTCGTGGAGGCGCCCGGCCACCCGTACACCGACGGCCTGCTCGGCGCGATCCGCTCGCTCGAGGAGGGCCGCGAGCGGCTGGCGCAGATCGACGGCGTCGTGCCGCCGCCGGCCGCCTTCCCGTCCGGCTGCCGCTTCGCCGGCCGCTGCGCGCGCGAGACGGCCGAATGCCGCGTCGCGGCGCCGCCGATGCTCGACAACGGCGACGAGCGCTTCCTCGCCTGCTACCACCCGGTCGTCCCGGCAACCCGCGAACGAGAGGCGGTGACGCAGTGACCGCGATCAGCACGGGCGGCCTCGCCTGCGAGCAGCTCAGCGTCCACTTCCCCGTGCGCGAGGGGCTGCTCGGAAAGGCGGTCGTGCACGCCGTCGAGCAGGTCGACTTCCGCGTCGCGCCGGGCGAGGTCGTCGGCCTCGTCGGCGAGTCCGGCTGCGGCAAGTCGACGCTCGCGAAGGTCCTCGTCGGCCTGCAGCGGCCGACCGGCGGCACGCTCCGCTACGGCGAGCGCGACGTCTGGTCGATGAGCCGCGACGAGCGCCGCAGGCTGTTCGCGCGCGAGGTCGCGATGGTCTTCCAGGACCCGGCCTCGTCGTTGAATCCGCGCTGGCGGGTCGGGGACCTCGTGCGCGACCCGCTCGACGTCCACGAGGTCGGGACCGCGTCCTCGCGCAAGCAGCGCGTCGCCGAGCTGATCGAGCTGGTCGGCTTGAGCGCCTCGGTCGCCGACCGGCTGCCGCGGCAGCTGTCGGGCGGCCAGCGCCAGCGCGTCGCGATCGCGCGGGCGCTCGCGCTCGACCCGGCGGTCGTGATCGCGGACGAGCCGACCTCGGCGCTCGACGTCTCGGTCAAGGCGCAGATCCTCAACCTGCTCGACGACCTGCGCGCGCGGCTCGACCTCAGCATGGTCTTCATCTCGCACGACATCCACGCCGTCCGCCATGTCGCCGACCGGATCGCGGTGATGTACCTCGGGCGCGTCGTCGAGGAAGGCCCCGCGGAGGCGCTGGCAGCGTCCCCGCGCCATCCCTACACGAAGGCGCTCTTCTCGGCCGTGCCGACGCTGGCCGGCCGCGCGACGGAGCGGATCGTGCTCGAAGGACCGGTGCCGTCAGCGCGCAAGCCCCCTCCGGGCTGCCCGTTCGCGACCCGTTGTTGGAAGGTTCAAGACGACTGCCGGGCGGGTTTCCCCGTCCCGAAGGTCGACGGAGATCGGAGGCATTGGTGCTCCCATCCGCTCGCGTGAGCGACGATGCAGATGTGAACGAGCCCGCACACGACGCGAGCGAGGGCAGCGGCCGGTACTCGGTCCGCGCCGTCGAACGCGTCGCCGACATCCTCGACACGCTTCAGCGTGCCGAGGGCGGCGTGTCGCTCGTCACGCTCGCGGAGGTCACCGGACTGCCGAAGTCGTCGGTCTTCCGCTACCTCGCGACGCTGGAGGCGCGCGGCTACGTCGAGAAGGATCCCGATGGCGGCGACTACACGCTCGGCGTCGCGCTGCCGTCGCAGCAGCGCCACTTCGAGCTGCTGTCGGCGCGGGCGCGGCCGGTGCTGGAGCGCTTCCGCGACCGCTTCGGCGAGACCGTCAACTTCGGCGTGCTCGACGGCGACCGCGTGCTCTACCTGGAGATCGTCGAGAGCCACAGAGCGATGCGGCTGGCGGCCAGACGCGGCGACCGCGACTACGTCCACTCGACGGCGCTGGGCCGTGCGATCGCGGCCGGGCTGCCGGAGGAGCAGGTGCGGCGGATCGTCGCCAGCGCGGGCATGCCGGCGCTGACGACCCGCACCGTCACCTCCGCCGAGGAGCTGGTCGCCTCGCTCGCCGACGTGCGCGCCAACGGCTACGCGATCGACGACGAGGAGAACGAGGAGGGCGCCCGCTGCGTCGCGATCGCGCTCCCGGGCGCGCGCGTGCCGGCCGGCATCAGCGTCAGCGCTCCCGCCGTGCGGCTCTCACGCGAGGACGCGGCCAGAGTCGCGGCCGCGCTCGCCGAGGAGGCGAGCTACCTGGGCAGGCGATTGCGCCCGAGGGGAGGCGACCGGGTCGAGGCGTGAACGTGCGACCGCGCGTTGCGCTCGTGATCGGCGCCGCCAGCGGGATGGGGCGGGCGACCGCCCTGCGGCTGGCCGCCGACGGCTGGAAGGTCGCGGCGGCTGACCGCGACGAGGAACGGCTGGCCGGGCTCGCCGAGCAGCTGGAGGCCGCGGGCGCGGCGGGGGCGATGACGCTCCCGCTCGACCTCGCCGGCTCGGCCGCGTCGGTCGAGGCCGCGGTCGCCGAGGTTGTCGAGCGGCTCGGGCCGCCGTGGCTGCTGGCGGTCGCCGCCGGCGTGCTGGAGGGCGGGCTGGCGCTCGACGCCGACGAGACGCACTGGCAGCGCGTGCTCGGCGTCAACTTCCACGGCGTCGTGCGCGCGAACGTCGCGGCGGCGCGGGCGATGGTCGCGGCCGGTGAGGGCGGGCGGATCGTCAACTGGTCGTCGAACAACGCCGCCGGCGGGACCGCCGGCTACGCCGCGTACGCCGCCTCGAAGGCAGCGATGGAGGCCTTCTCGCGCTCGCTCGCGATGGAGCTGGGGCCGGACGGGATCACCGTCAACACGATCCGTCCCGGCTCGGTCCGCACGCCGATGCTCGGCGCGCTGACGCAGGCCGAGATCGACGCCGAGAACGCGCGCATCCCGCTCGGCCGCTTCGGCGAGCCGGAGGACGCGGCCGGCCTCGTCGCCTTCCTCGCCAGCGACGACGCCGGCTGGATCAGCGGCGCCGACATCCCGCTCGACGGCGGCACGCTCGCCGCCCGCGGGCGCGCGAACGTGCAGCAGATCCGCGCGCGGCTGGCGCGGGAGGCGGGCAGATGAGCGCGGCAGCGCCGGCAGGCGCGGGCGCGGCGGGCGCGGGCGGCGGGCGCCTCGCGGGGCGGGTCGCGCTCGTGACCGGCGCCGCGCGCGGGATCGGCGCGGCGCTCTGCCGCGGGCTCGCGGCCGAGGGGGCGGCGGTCGCGATCCACCACCGGCCCGGCGCGCAGGACGCCGCCGAGGCGGAGGCGCTCGCGCGCGAGCTGCGCGCGAGCGGCGCCCGCGCGGCCGTCGTCAGCGGCGACGTGAGCGACAGGGCGCAGGTCGAGGCGTTCGCCGCGCACGCACGCGAGCAGCTCGGGCCGGTCGACCTGCTCGTCGCCAACGCCGCCGCGACCGCGCGCGTCGCCTGGACGGAGATCGATCCGGACGAGTGGCGGCGCGTGCTCGGCGCCAACCTCGACGGCCTGCTGTGGTGCGCGCAGGCGGTCCACCCGCAGATGCTCGAACAGGGCGGCGGCGCGATCGTGACCGTCTCCAGCGTGACGGTCGAGCTGGGCGCCGCCGGCGCGCTCCACTACGTCACCAGCAAGGCCGGGATCCTCGGCTTCACGCGGGCGCTCGCGCGGGAGGCCGGCGGCGCCGGGATCCGCGTCAACTGCGTCATGCCGGGCGCGATCCGGACCGAGGCGGAGCTGGAGCAGTTTCCCGACCAGGACGCGCTCGCGGCCGAGCAGGCAGCGCTCCAGAGCATCCCGCGGCGCGGCCTGCCGGAGGACCTCGTCGGCGCCGTCGTCTTCCTCTGCGCGCCCGAGAGCAGCTTCGTCACGGGTCAGGTCCTGACCGTCGACGGCGGCTGGACGATGCGCTGATGCGCGACTCAATTGTCATCACCGAGATCGATTGGTAGAGTGTTTTTGAGATGAGCGTTTCACTTAATGAAACGTCGCAGACGGCGGGGACGACGCTGGAGGTCGACGTCCCGGTGCTCGTCGCGACCGGCCGGCCGCTGGAGATCCAGCGCCTCACCGTCGACCCGCCGCAGGCCGGCGAGGTGCGGATCCAGATGGCCGCCTCCGGCGTCTGCCACAGCTGCCTGCACGCGGTCGACGGCAGCCACGAGGGGCTGCCGCTGCCGCTCGTGCTCGGCGACGAGGGCGCCGGCACGATCGAGTCGGTCGGCACGGGCGTCGTCGGGCTCGCGCCGGGCGATCGCGTGATCATCTCGTGGGCGCCCGGCTGCGGCCGCTGCCGCTCCTGCCAGGCCGGCAAGCCCGGCGTCTGCCTCGACCCGCCGCCGTTCGGCGGCGGCATCGACGGCACGCCCCGCTTCCACCGCGACGGCGAGCCCGTCCACCACTACGGCCCCGCCACCTACGCGCCCTACACGGTGATCCCGGCGCGCGGCGCGATCAAGCTGCCCGACGCGATGCCGCTGGAGCTGGCCGCGCTCGTCGGCTGCGCCGTCACGACCGGCTGCGGCGGCGTGCTGAACGCCGCGCGCGTCCGCGCCGGCGAGTCGGTCGCCGTCTTCGGCTGCGGCGGGATCGGCCTCAGCGCCGTGCTCGGCGCGGTCGTCGCCGGCGCCACGCCGATCGTCGGCGTCGACACGCGCGCCGCCAAGCTCGACTACGCGCGCGAGCTGGGCGCGACGCTGACCGTCGACGCCTCCGCCGGCGACCCGGCCGAGCAGATCAAGGCGCTCGTGCCCGGCGGCGTCGACCACGCGATCGTCGCCGTCGGCGACGCGACCGCCGTCGAGCAGGCGTTCGCCGCGCTCGCCGTCGGCGGCACCTGCGTGCTGCTCGGCAACCCGCCGACGAGAACGAAGCCGATCGAGCTGCCGCCGCATCAGCTGCTCGTCGGCGAGCGGACGCTGGTCGGCTCCGTCTACGGCTCCTCCAACCCGCCGCTCGACTTCCCCCGCTTCGTCGACCTCCACCTCGCCGGCCGGCTGCCGCTGGACCGGCTCGTGACGCGCCGCTACCCCCTCGACGAGGCCGACCAGGCGTTCGCCGATCTCGCCGCGGGTGAGCTGGCACGAGGGCTGATCGTCTTCTGATGCGGGTCGCGATCGTCACCGGAGGCGCGACAGGGCTCGGCCGCGCGACGGCCGCGGCGCTGAGCGCCGCCGGCACCGCCTGCGTGATCGCCGGCCGCCGGCAGGAGCGGCTCGACGCGACCGTCGCCGCGCTGTCCGCGCGCGAGGGCGTCGCCCCGGTCGTCGCGGTCGTCGCCGACGTGACCGACGGCGCCGACCGCGCGCGGCTGCTGGCGACCGCCGTCGAGCGCTTCGGCGGCCTCGACGCGCTCGTCAACAACGCCGCCGTCTCCGCGCTCGCGCCGCTGCTCGACTACCCGGAGGAGGCGTGGGAGCGCGTCCTCACGACCAACGTCAGCGCCGGCTTCGAGCTGGCGCGCGCGGCGCTGCCGCTGCTGCGCGAGCGCGGCGGCGGGCGGATCGTCAACATCGCCTCGGTCTACGGCTCGGTCGCGTTGAACAACGCGCACTACGAGCCGCTCGTGCCGGGCGAGACGGCCGGCGACCGCGGGCCGATGCGCGAGGTCGCCTACGCCGCCTCCAAGGGCGCCGTCAAGCAGCTCACGCGCGAGCTTGCGGCCGCCGTCGGCCGCTGGAACATCACCGTCAACAGCGTCAGCCCGGGGATGTTCCCGGTCGAGGACGCGCCGATCGATCCGTCGGTGCGCGAGCAGCTCGCGCAGGCGACGCCGCTGCGCCGCGTCGGCCGGCCCGAGGAGCTGGCCGCGGCCGTGCGCTTCCTCTGCTCAGAGGACGCCTCGTTCGTGACCGGCGCCGATCTCGTCGTCGACGGCGGCTGGTCGATCTGGTGACACCACCGAACCCACCACACCTGAATGAAACGCGGGGAATCAACTGATGAGCGCTGACTACGACCTGTTGGCGGAGAAGCTCTACTCGGCGGTCGTCTCCGACGTGCTCGACACGATCGGGCTGCCCGACCAGGTGATCCGCAGCGAGCTGAGACCGGTCGTCGAGGGCGACTGGGTGCTCGTCGGGCGGCTGCGGCCGACGCGCGCGATCGCGGTCGCCGAGCGGCCCGAGAAGCCGTACGCGAAGCTGCTGGAGATGATCGACTCGCTGCAGCCCGGCGACGTCCTCTTCATCGACGCCGGCGGGCGCAACTCCTCCGGCCTCTTCGGCGGGCTGCTGGCGACCGCGATCAGAGCGGCCGGCGGCCGCGGCGCCGTGATCGACGGCGGCACGCGCGACGTGCGCGAGCTGAACAGGCTCGCCTTCCCGACGATCACGCGCGGCCTCTGCCCGGCCGACTCGCTCGGCCGCGACGAGGTCGTGACCGCCGACGAGCCGGTCGAGTGCGGCGGCGTGACGATCCACTCCGGCGACCTCGTCGTCGGCGACGCCGACGGGCTGGTGGTCGTGCCGCAGGACGTCGAGGAGCGCGTGATCGCGCTCGCGCTGGAGAAGGTCAGCGGCGAGAACCACGTCCGCCGCGAGCTGGCCAACGGCATGAAGGCGTCGGTCGCCTTCGAGCGCTACGGCATCCTCTGAGGCGGTGACGGCGGTGGCACGGGTCGCGCTCGTCGGCATCTGGCAGGAGACGAACACGTACTCCGCCCGCGTCACGACGCTCGCCGACTTCGAGCGCTTCGAGCTCGTCTCGGGCGACGCGCTGCTCGGCCACCATCGCGGGACGGGGTCGGTGATCGGCGGCTTCCTCGACGGGCTCGCGGACGCGGGGCTTTCGCCGGTCGGCGTGCTGTCGGCCGGCGCCTGGCCGGGCGGGCCGCCCGACGCCGAGACGACGCATGCGCTGCTGGAGCGGTTGGAGGACGCGCTGGCGTCCGCTGGCGACTGCGACGCCGTGCTCGTCAACCTGCACGGCGCGATGGTCGCCGACGGCGCGTCCGACATGGAGGCCGAGACGCTCCGCCGCGTGCGCTCGCGCTTCGGCGCGGTGCCGCTGGCGGCCGTGCTCGACCTGCACGCGAACCTGTCGCCGGAGGCTGCCGCGCTGTGCGACGCGATCGTCGGCTACCGCACCTACCCGCACGTCGACATGCACGCGTGCGGACGGGACGCGGCGGGGATCGTGGCCAGCGCGGTGGGCGCTGCGGCCGGCGAGGCGTCGGACGCGGACGCGGACACGGCGCGCGGCGGCGTCCCGGTGACCGCCTACGGCAAGCTGCCGGCGCTGACCTCGCCGGTCGCGCAGGGGACCGACGACGAGCCGATGCGCGGGCTGCTCGCGCGCGCCGAGGCGCGCGCCGCCGCGGCCGGCGCGCTGCGCGTCTCGCTGCTGCCCGGCTTCCCCTACAGCGACGTCGCGCGCGCCGGCTTCGGCGTCGCGGTGACGGCGCCGGCGGGCGCGCTGGAGACGGCGCGGGCGGTCGTCGCGGAGACGCTCGCGGACGTCGAGGCGGCGCTGCCCGCGTTCGCGGGGTCGTATCCGCCGCCCGCGGAGGCGGTCGCGCGGGCGCTGGAGAGCGCGGCGCGGCCGGTCGTGCTCGCCGACCTCGCCGACAACGTCGGCGGCGGCGGGCCGGGCGACGGCACCGCGCTGCTGGCGGCGATGGTCGCGGCGAGAGCGCGCGGTGCGATCGTGACGGTCGTCGACGCCGCGGCGGTGCGCGCGGCGCACGCGGCCGGCGCCGGCACCGTCCTGTCGCTCGCGCTCGGCGGCCACACCGACGACCTGCACGGCCCGCCGGTCGAGCTGCGCGCGCGCGTCGTGCGGCTCGGCGACGGCGACTACACCTCCGGCGGCAGCTACATGACCGGCCAGCGCTTCTCGATGGGCGCGACGGCCGTGCTGGAGGTCGAGGGCGCCGGCGTGACGGTGCTGGCGATGGAGCGCGCGACGCCGCCCTTCCACCTCGAGCAGCTGACCTCGTGCGGCATCGACCCGGCGCGCGCGAGCATGATCGCGCTGAAGGGCGCGGTCGCCTGGCGGGCGCCGTACGCCGAGGTCGCCGCGGCGGCGATCGAGGTCGACACGCCCGGCTGCTGCCCCGCCGACCCGTACCGCCTGCCGCGCACGACCGCGCCGGCCGCGGTCGATCCGTTCACCACCACAGGAGTCCCCACGTGACCAGCCCGACTGAGCGCCTGCGCGCGCTCGGCCTCGACCTGCCCGCCCCCGACGCCGTGCTCGACTGGCATCTGCCGGTCGCCGACGACGACGGCCTGCTGTGGGTTTCCGGCCAGGTCCCGTTCGTCGACGGCAGACTGCTCCACACCGGCCCGTTGACGTCGGAGGCGGACGTCGCCGTCGGCTATGACTGCGCCCGTCGCGCCGCCGCCCACGTGCTCGCCCGCCTGGCACGCGCGGCCGGTTCGCTGGAGCAGATCGCGGCGGTGCCGAAGCTGACCGTCTTCGTCGCCAGCGCGCCGCAGTTCACCTTGCAGCCCGAGGTCGCCCACGGCGCCTCCGAGCTGATCCACGAGGTGCTCGGCGACGCCGGCCGCCACGCCCGCTCCGCCGTCGGCGTCGCCGCGCTGCCGCTCGGCGCCCCGGTCGAGGTCGAGGCCGTCGCGCGGGTGCGGCGGGGCTGATGACGGCGCCGCCACGCACGGCCGAGCTGACGCGGCACGCGGTCGCGGCCGGCGCGGCGACGCTGCCCGTCGATGAGCTGCGCGGCGGCGCCGGTCCCGTCGTCGTGCTGCTCGGCGGCGTGCACGGGGACGAGCCGGAGGGCGTGCTGGCGGTGCGGCGGATCGTCGCCGAGCTGCGCGGGCGCGAGCTGCGCGGCAGCATCCGCGCGCTGGCGGTCGCGAACCCGCTCGCACATGCGGCGGATGCGCGCTGCACGCCGGCGGAGGCCGCGCTCGCCGACGCCGCTCGCGCGCCGGATCCGGCGGGCGGCGGTGCGGCGGGCGCGGAGCCGGACGGCGGCAACCTCGCGCGGGCCTTTCCCGGCGACGCCGCGGGTGGGCCGACGGCGCGGCTGGCGGCGGCGATCATGCGCGACGTGCTCGTCGGCGCCGACCTGCTGATCGACCTCCACTCGGCTGGTCGCGCCGGGGCGATGCCGCTCTTCTGCGGCTTCCTCGCCGGCGGCGACGCGGCCGTCGCGGCGCGCTCGCGGGCGGCCGCGGAGGCGTTCGCGGCGCCGCTGACCTGGGCCCACGACGCGATCGGCCCCGGCCGCACCCTCTCGGCCGCCGCGACGCTCGGCATCCCGGCGATCTACGCCGAGGCCGGCGGCGGCGGCGAGGTTCGCGGCGCCGAGCTGGACGCGCTCGTCGGCGGGACGTTGCGGGCGCTCGCGTCGCTGGGAATGCTTCCCGCCGAACGTGCAATCTCCGGGTCTGACAGACCCAGAGATTGCCCGCGCGGGCTGATCCGCGGCGGCGATGGCGACCTCGACGCCTCGCTCATCGCTCATGCTGACGGCTTGTTCATCACGCGCACACACGCGGGCGCACACGTCAGAGCTGGCGATCTGCTCGGCGAGATGTGGGAGGGCGAGCGGCTCGTCGCGCCCCGCGACGGGATCGTCATGTTCCTGCGCCGCGACGCGCGCGTCGCCGCGGGCGATTCGCTCGCCCTGATCGCGCCGCCGCCTGCGCTCGCCGCGCCGCCCGCGCCACCCGCGACGCCCGCGCCCGCCGCCCCCGAGGAGGCCGCGCGATGACCGGGATCGCCCGCCACGCCGCGCTGCTGCCGCCGGTCGCCGGCGAATGGGTCACGCTCGGCGAGGGCGCGACGCCGACCGTCGCGCTGCCGCGACTCGGCGCCGCGATCGGGCTGCCGCGGCTGCGGGCGAAGTGCGAGCACGTCAATCCGACCGGCTCGTACAAGGACCGCATCGCCGCGCTCTCGCTGACGCTCGCGTGCGAGCGCGGGCAGCGCGGCTGGATCGCGACCTCCTCCGGCAACGCCGGCACCTCGCTCGGCGCCTACGGCGCGCGCGCCGGCCTGCCCGGCCTGCTGTTCGCGACGCCGACGATCACGCGCGAGAAGCTCGTCCCGATCGAGGCCGTGGGGACGACCGTCGTGCGCGTCGCCGACATCGGCACGGGCGGCAGCGCGGCCGCCGCCGAGCGGGTCTTCGCGACCGTCCGCGCGCTCGCGGCCGAGCACGACCTCTTCCTCGGCGTGACCGCCAACGCGCTCAACCCCGACGGCATGCGCGGCGCCGACACGATCGGCCACGAGCTGGCGGAGGCCGACCCGCCGGACGTCGTCTACGTGCCGACCGGCGGCGGCGGGCTGAGCGTCTGCGTCGCGCGCGGCCTCGCCGACGCGGGCGCGGCGGGCACGCGCGTCGTCGTCGCCCAGCCGGATGGCTGCGCGCCGATCGCGCTCGCGCTCGACGGCCGCCTCGACCAGCCGCGCGTCGAACGCTGCACGACCGCGATCTCCGGCCTGCAGCTGCCCGCCCCGCCCGACGGCGGGGCGTCGGTCGCGCGCGTGCGGGCGAGCGGCGGCTGGGGCAGCGCCGTCGCCGACGCGGCGATCCTCGAGGCCCAGCGCCAGCTCGCGCGGTTGGAAGGCGTCTTCGTCGAGCCGGCCGCCGCGACCGGCGTCGCCGCCGCGGCCGCCGACCGCGCCGCCGGCCGCCTCGCCGCCGACGCCGACGTCGTCGTGATCCTCACCGGCAGCGGCGCGAAGGACCTCGCCAGCGCCGCCGTGTGGGCGGGCGGCGCGGGCGATTGTCAGCCGGAGGAGGTCGAGCGCGTCGCCGCCGGCTGGCTCGCAGGGCTCGCCGGAGCGTCCGCCGAGGACGCCGCGCGATGACGGCAGCGGCGTCGCGCGTGACGATCGCCGACCCCGGCCCCGCCCGGCTCGGCGAGGGCCCGGTCTGGGACGCGCGCGAGCAGCTCCTCCATTGGGTCGACGTCGAGGCCGGCGCCTGGCACCGCTTCGATCCTGCCGACGGCCCGCGGGCGCCGCGCACGCTCGGCGCCCGCCTCAGCCTCGTCGTCCCCCGGCGACGCGGCGGCCACGTCGCGGCGGTCGACGGCGCGCTGCTGCTGCTCGATCCCGCCGGCAGGACCGAGGAGACGATCGAGCTGCTCCCGCCCGACGGCGACCTCGTCCTCAACGACGGCGCCTGCGACGCGCGCGGCCGCCTCTGGATCGGCAGCGCCTCGCGCGCCGGCCGGCCCGACGGCGCGCTCTTCCGCGTCGACCCCGACGGCACCGTCACGACCGCTCGCGAGGGCCTCGCGATGGCGAACGGGATCGGCTGGAGCCCCCGGCACGACACGCTCTACCTCGTCGACTCCGGCACGCGCGAGCTGACCGCCGCGCCGTCCGACGCGCGCGCCGGCACGCTCGGCCCGCCGCGCACGCTCGCGACGTTCGCCGACGCGATCCCCGACGGCCTCGCCGTCGACGCCGACGGCGTGATCTGGCTCGCCCTCTGGGGCGCCGGCGCACTGACGCGCCTCGCCCCCGACGGCCGCGAGCTGAGCCGCCTGCCCGTCCCCGGCGCCGGCCAGGTGACGAGCTGCGCCTTCGGCGCCGGCCGCCTCTGGATCACCACGGCCGCCGACGGCGCGCCGAGCGGCGAGCCCCACGCCGGCGCGCTGCTCGCGCACGACGCCCCCGGCGCGAGCGGCGTACCGTCACATCCCTTCGGCGGCTGACGCCAGGACCAACAGGAGAGTCGATGGACACGCAGAGAGTCGCGCTGGTGACGGGCGCCGCATCCGGGATCGGCCGTGCGACGGCGCTGGAGCTGGCGGCGCGCGGGTGGGAGGTCGTCGGGCTGGACCGGGCCGCGGGCGAGGGCGTTGCGGTGACGGTCGACGTGACCGACACCGAGGCGGTCGCGCGGTCGCTTGCGGAGGTGGGCCCGATCGACTGTCTCGCGAACGTCGCCGGCACCGGCTCGACGCAGAACGTGGTCGACACCCCGCCGGAGCTGTGGGACGCGGTCTTCGCGGTCAACGTGAGAGGGATCTTCAACGTCTCGCGCGCGCTGCTGCCCGGGATGATCGCGCGCGGCTCCGGCGTGATCGTCAACGCTGCCTCGATCGCCGGGATGGTCGGCTTGAAGAACCGCGCCGCCTACTGCGCCTCCAAGGGCGCGGTGATCGCGCTGACGAAGGCGATGGCGATCGACCACGTCGGTGACGGGATCCGGGTCAACTGCGTCTGCCCGGGAACGGTCGACACGCCCTGGGTCGGCCGCCTGATCGACGCCGCCGAGGACCCGGCCGCGACGCGCGCGGCGCTCGTCGCGCGCCAGCCGATGGGCCGGCTCGGCCGCGCCGAGGAAGTGGCGAAGGCGATCGCCTATCTCGCCTCCGACGACGCCGCCTTCGTCACCGGCACCGAGCTGGTGATCGACGGCGGCCTCGTCGCCGGCTGAGCGGCTACTGCAGGTATCTCTCGACCGTCGAGGCCGGGCGTTCGACCGCCTGGTCGGGATCCCCGCCGGCGTCGCGCAGCGCGCGGCGCTGGCGCTGGAGGTCCCAGAGGCGGTCGAGCTCGACGCCGATCGCCTCGAGCCGGACGCGGTCCGCGGCGAGGTCGGGATCGCTGGCGCCCTCGCGCTCGCGAATGCTCAGCCGCTCGCTCTCAAGTGCCTCGATCTGCTGCTGGATCTGCTCGTCGTTCATGCCGCTGACGATACCCCGCTGCGCCAGGCAGCTTGCGTCCGTTCGCGGATACGGGTAGAAACTGCTGTATGGATCGAGGAGTTCGCAATATCGAGTCCGCTGAAGCGCAGAATCAGCAAGTCCGGCTTGACGATGTCGACCGCCGGCTGATCGCTGCGCTGCAGCCCGACGGGCGCCGGCCGTACAGCCGCATCGCGTCCGACCTCGGCGTCTCCGAGTCGGTCGTGCGCTACCGCGCGCAGCGGCTGGAGCGGGCGGGGATCCTGCAGGTCGTCGGGATCGCCGACCCGCTCAAGATCGGCTTCGACCTGATGGCGATGATCGGCGTGAAGGTGCGGCCCGGTTCGCTCGACGGCGTCTGCGCCGCGATCGTCGCGCTGCCGGAGACGTCGTACGTCGCCTCGGTCGCCGGCGGCTACGACGTGCTGGTCGAGGTGATCTGCCGCGACTCGGCCCATTTCGGCGAGCTGCTGACGCGGCGCCTGCACACGATCGACGGCGTCACCGGCGCCGAGTCGTTCCTGATCCTGGAGATGCACAAGATGGCGTACGGCTGGGGTGTCGGCGAGGTCGCGGCGGCGGAGGCGACGGCATGAGCGCGCTGCGCAACGGCGGCGTCTCCTTCTGGTACGCGAGCACGGCGCTGCCGGCCCGGCGCGATCCGCTCGACGGCGACATGACCGCCGACGTCTGCATCGTCGGCGGCGGCTTCACCGGCCTCTGGACCGCCTACCACCTCAAGCGCGCCCAGCCCGACCTCGACGTGCTCGTGGTCGAGCGGGAGTTCTGCGGCTTCGGCGCCTCCGGCCGCAACGGCGGTTGGCTGTCGGACCACTTCACCGCCCCGCGCGAGCAGCTGTCGGCCGAGCACGGCCGCGATTCCGTGATCGCGATCCAGCACGCGATGCGCCGCACGATCGGCGACGTGCTGGAGGTCTGCTCGCGAGAGGGGATCGACGCCGACGTCGTCCACAACGGCGTGCTGCAGGTCGCGCGCAGTCCGGCGCAGGCGGAGCGGCTGCGCGAGGCGATCGCGCACGAGCGCGCCTGGGGCTACGACCAGCCGGGCGACATCGTCGAGCTGAGCGCTGAGGAGACGGCCGCGCGGATCCGCGTCGCGGGCGGCTCGATCGGCTCCTGGAGCCCGCACTGCGCGCGGATTCAGCCGGCGAAGCTGGTGCAGGGGCTGGCGAGCGCGGTGCAGCGGCTGGGCGTGCGGATCGTCGAGTCGACGACGGTGCGCTCGGTGGAGCCGGCGGGCGCGGGCGCGGCCGGCGGCGCCGGTCAGGCGCGTGCCGTGACCGATCGCGGCGTCGTGCGCGCGCCGATCGTGCTGACCTGCCTGGAGGGCTTCACCGCCTCGCTGAAGGGCCGCAAGCGCGCATGGCTCCCGCTCAACTCGGCGATCGTCGTGACGGCGCCGCTGCCGCAGTCGGCCTGGGCGGAGATCGGCTGGGAGGGTCGCGAACTGCTCGGCGACATGGCGCACGCCTACATCTACGCCCAGCGCACCGCCGACGACCGGATCGCCTTCGGCGGCCGCGGCGTGCCCTACCGCTTCGGCTCGCGCACGGACACGCTCGGCCAGACCCAGCCCGAGACGATCGCGCAGCTGACGCGGCTGCTGCGCGAGTTCTTCCCCGCGGCCGCCGCGGTCCCGGTCGAGCACGCCTGGTGCGGCGTGCTCGGCGTCCCGCGCGACTGGTCGGCGACCGTCCGCCTCGACCGCGCAACCGGCCTCGGCACGGCCGGCGGCTACGTCGGCAACGGCGTCACCACCAGCGCCCTGATGGGCCGCACGCTCGCCGACCTCGCACTCGGCCGCGACAGCGACGCGACCGCGCTCCCCTGGGTCGGCCACGACGCCCGCCGCTGGGAGCCCGAGCCGCTGCGCTGGATCGGCGCCAACCTCGTCTACGCCCTCTACCGCACCGCCGACCGCCGCGAGACCGCCTCCACCAGCCCCCGCACCAGCCTTCTCGCGAAGGCGGCCGCGAAGCTGGCGGGGATGTGAGCAGGGCCAGCGAACTGAGCTCGCTTCATCGTTGATCCTAGAAAAGACGAGCAAAACTCACTGATCTAGTGGGTGGTGTATCGGCGCGTCGGCCCGTAGAGTCCTTGGGGACGGAGGGTGAAGCGCCGAGGACGGCGCAAACGGCTGATAACCGGGAGTCCGAGGTAGTGCCTCGGATGGAGTTCGAGTCTCCCGCCCTCCGCCAATCCTTGCTGGCCGGCGGCCATCCCGAGGGGGCGCGATCATCATGCGCCCGCGAGGGTCACTGCTCGCCATTGCCTCACGGCCGCCGGTCAGAGCGAGGTTGCGAAGCGCCCCCGCATGGCTAGAATCCAAGATGGTTATCAGCCGTTCCGGGCTCACTACCCGCGCTCGACCCGCTCTCCGGAGCGGGTCGATGTCGTTCTGGGCCGGAAATCCGCGGCGCCGCCTCACCGCAGCCGCGCGCTCCAGCGCTCCTCGATTCTGCCCATTTGCCAGACGGCGACGGCGGCGAGCCAGGTGAGCAGGAAGAGGGCGACGACGAGGTAGCCGACGAGGCCGAGGTCAACGCGCGCGACGAGGTCCCAGAGACCGCCGCTGAGGCCGAGCTTGTCGGCCAGCACGGCGAGCAGCTCGAGCGTGCCGATCACGAGCGCGACGGCGACCGAGAGGGCGGTGACGGCGATGTTGTAGAAGAGCTTGCGGACCGGTCTGGCGAAGGCCCAGCCGTAGGCGAAGCTCATGAAGGCGCCGTCGATCGTGTCCAGCAGCGACATGCCGGCGGCGAACAGCAGCGGCAGGCAGACGATCGCGTAGAAGGGCAGGCCGGATGCGGTCGCGGAGCCGGCCAGCACGAGCAGGCCGATCTCGGTCGCGGTGTCGAAGCCGAGGCCGAACAGCAGCCCGAGCGGGTACATCTGCCACGGTCTGCGGATCGCGCGCGTCGCGCGGCCGTAGACCCGGTTCATCACGCCGCGGCGCTCGAGCCGCCGCTCCAGCTCGGCCTCGTCGCAGGCGCCGGCGCGCATCCGCCGGAAGATCGCGACCAGGCCGGCCAGCAGCGCCAGGTTCAGCAGCCCGATCAGCACGAGAAAGCTGCCGGAGACGACCGGGCCGACGAGCCCGGTCGCGCGCTGCAGCGAGGAGTGGTCGTCCGACAGCGCGCCGGAGAGCCCGCGGACGCCGAGCACGACCAGCACGCCGAGCGCGAAGACGACGGTCGAGTGGCCGAGCGAGAACCAGAAGCCGACGCTGAGCGGCCGCTGGCCCTCGCCCATCAGCTTGCGCGTCGTGTTGTCGATCGCTGCGATGTGGTCGGCGTCGAAGGCGTGGCGCATTCCGAGCGTGTACGCGGTGATGCCGACGCTGAGCCCGAAGACGCCGGAGCCGAGCGCGTAGCCGTGCGGCACGACGAGCAGCAGCAGGATCCCGAAGCCGGCCAGGTGCAGCGCCGCGATCGCCGCCGCCAGCGCGCCGGCGCGGCGCCGCTCGGCCGGCGTCAGTCCGACCGCTACCCGGGTCCAGCGCCCCTGCCTCGTCATGCACGCCCTCCTGAGCCTCGGAATCGGCAGCGATGACGGTCGCCGTCGCGGCAGCTTCGCAAACCGGGTCGTCGCGATGCGCTGTTTGGATGCCAAATGGCGTACGTAAGGCATACCTGACGAAAGCGCGCTAACCTCGCGCCATCGCGTCCTTTTAGGGCGCCCTAATACGACAGGACGGGACGGGATGCACGGACGGTCAGACGGGTCGCCGGGACGGCGACGGACGGGTGCGGCGGTGCTCGTCGCGCTCGTCGTGGCGCTGCTGCTGAGCGCGGCGCCCGCGAGCGCGGCGCCGACCGCGATCACGAGCGGCGCCGGCCTCGACTGGGGCCTGAAGGAGTCGTGGCGCAACTACATCGGCCCGGCCGGGACGACGCTCTCGGACGGCGTCACGCGCAACGCCGACGGCACCTTCCACTTCCCCGTCACGGGCGGCTCCTACGAGCCCGACACCGGCACGACCGTCGTCAGATTCGGCGGCACGGTCGTCTTCCTCGGCCACTGCGAGGGCGAGGGCGGCACGCGCCCCTGCGCGCTCGACCTGACGCTCTCGAACCCGCGCGTCGAGATCACCGAGGACGGCTCCTCGCTCTACGCGACGGTCGCGAGCCGGCCGATCGAGGGCGGCGAGATCAGACCGTTCGAGAACCTCAACGTCGCGGCCCTCGACACCGAGGACGCGACCCCCGCGGTCGACGCGACGACGACCAGCTGGAGCGGGCTGCCGGCGCGCATGACGCTGGAGGGCAGCAGCGTCTTCACGTACACCGTCGGCACCGTGCTCGACGCGGTCTCGTTCGGCTACGACGGACCGGGCGGCAAGCCGGCCGGCGAGCAGTGGGCCGACCCGGCCGCGCCCGGGTACACGCGCACCGCGCTGACGGCGGCGGCCGCCGCGGCGAGACCGCGCTGGACGCTGCCGCTCGCCGACCCCGGCAAGCTGATCGGCATCCACCTCGGCCCGGTCGGCCTGTCGGTGATCGACCGCAGAGACTTCTCGCTCGTCCCCGGCAGCTTCACGAGCGACTTCAGCGGGGCCTTCAGCTCGGTCGCCGTCGACCCCGCCAGCGGCACCGTCTTCAGCGGCAGATCGGGCGCCAACACGACCCTGCGCGCGCGGCGCTTCGACACGGGCACGAGCGCCTGGGTCGAGGAGACCGTCAACGACAGCGCGATCGTCGCCTCCAGCAACGTCGGCGGCGCCGCCTGGGACCCGACGGGCAGACGCTATCTCGTCTCGCGCGCGGTCGGGAGCGACTCGCAGCTGTGGCAGGTGAGACAGGTCGCGGGCGTCTGGACCGCCTCCAACCTCGGCTCGGTGCGGCAGACCAACACGCTGCCGGCGCCGCTGCTGCAGCAGCTCGCGGTCGTGCCCGACGGCAGCGGCGGCTCGATGGTCGTCGCGACCTGGTTCGGCCAGCTCCAGCGTCTCCACCTGACCGCCAACGGCGTCGTCGCCGAGGCGCTCGCGCAGGCGCCGGGCGTGACCGCCTCCAAGCTCGTGCCGACGAGAGGCGGCCTCTACGCGATCAACGCCGACAGAGTCGTCTGGATGCCGCTCGGCGGCTACGTCTGGGCGCCGGCGCTCGGCACGGCCGAGCCGGCGATCTCGATCCCGTCGCCCAACGGCCTCGGCAGCCTCGACACCGGCTTCATCGCCGCCGACTACGAGCGCGACACGCTGTTCCTCGCCTCGCACGGCCTGCAGCAGGTGACGCGGATCGAGAGAGGCAGACTGCGCCACGCCTTCGCGCTGCCGCAGCTGCCGAGAATCACCTACTACGCGACCTTCCTGCCCGGCACGACCAGCGCCGGCGACCTCGTCGTGACCGACGACGCGAGCGCCTCGGCCGCCGCGTTCGCCTACGCGTCGACGACGCCGTCGTTCCCGACCCAGCCGCAGGACGCGCACGTCGCGCTGCCGGCCGGCGCTGAGACGGCCGACGCCACGCTGACGGTCGCCGTCGCCGGCGATCCTGCGCCCGCCGTGCGGTGGCAGTCGCGCGTGCCGGGCGCGAGCGCATGGGCCGACCTGAGCGCCGCCGACGGCGTCAGCGGCGAGCAGACCGAGACGCTGACGATCCACGCCGGCGCGCAGGACGGCGGCCGCCAGTACCGCGCGATCGCGACCAACGCGGTCGGCGCCGTCGCCAGCGCCCGCGCGACGCTCGACGTGCGCACGCCGCCGTCGGTCAACGTCCAGCCCGACAGCGTCTCTGTGCTCGAGGGCGCGCCGGCGCTGTTCAAGGCGATGCCGAGCGGCAACCCCGAGCCCGCGATCTCCTGGCAGCAGAAGGTCGGCGGCTTCTGGCGCGAGGTCGACGCCGACTCCGGCGACCTGACCGTCGACGGCGGCTTCCTGACCGTGAACGAGCCGTCGGTCGCGATGAGCGGGACGCAGTTCCGCGCGCGCCTGCGCAACGAGGTCGGCACCGTCTTCACGCGCGCGGTGACGC
Organism: Conexibacter sp. CPCC 205762; assembly: GCF_030646155.1. GTDB lineage: Bacteria > Actinomycetota > Thermoleophilia > Solirubrobacterales > Solirubrobacteraceae > Conexibacter. Next base: position 32,170 of record NZ_JAUTDN010000037.1, on the reverse strand, counting down.
TGACGGTCGCCGCCGCGCTGACGCAGCCGGTCACGTTCGGCGGCGGCCACGTCGACTGGGGGATCGCGGAGCGCTGGCGCTGCTACGTCGTCGGCACCGTCGCGCGCGGCGCGATCGAGGTCTCCGGCGGCGCGACGCAGGTCCCCGGCACGCTCGCGGCCGGGACGCTCTGCAACGGCCGCAACGCCGGCTCGGAGGCGCTGCGCTTCCCGGTCCGCGGCGGCTCCTACGACCCGGCCAGCGGCCGGCTGGAGGTGCAGCTCGACGGCGCGGTCCGCTTCTGGGGCCACGATTACCACGTGCCCGGCAACACGACGCCGCAGCTCGACACGCGCTTCTCGGGGCTGCGCGTCGTCGTGCAGGACGGCGTCGGCACGCTCTACGCCGACGCGGTCGGCGCGACGATGGACAGCCCGACACCGAGAACGTACGCGCAGGTCGCGCTGGTGCGGATCGAGCTGACCGGCGTCAGCCCGGCGCGCACCGCCGCCGGCCTCGCCTGGGCGGCCGCACCGACCGTGCTCACGGCCGACGGCGCGGCGGTCTTCGGCAGCTACGCGGCCGGCGAGTCGTTCGACCCGATCTCGTTCGACCTCGCGATCGGCGAGCCGCGCAGAGACCCCGAGCCGACGCCGCCGCCGGCAGAGCAGCCGCCGGCGCCGCAGCCGCAGCCGCCGGTTTCGACGCCGACGCCGAGCGCGGCGAAGCCTGCGTTCGCGCTGCCGAAGGGCGTACAGCGGGTCGGCGCCGCGCGCACGGCGACGGTCGCGACCGTCAGCTGCCCGCAGGGCGCCGCCTGCACGCTCGGCGCGGCCGCGCGCGTGAAGCTGACGATCGGCGGCAAGCGCTACACCGCGACGGTGCTGGCGCCGAAGCGGGTCGCCGCCGGCAAGCGCGCGACCGTGCGCCTGCGGCTGACGAAGGCAGCCGCCGCGCGCCTCGCCGGCCGCCGCGCCAACGCCCGCCTGACGCTGACCGTCAAGAGCGGCGGCGCGACGACCAGAAAGGTCGTGACGGTGACGCTGACGCGCGCGAAGGCGAAGCAGGCGGTCGCGAAGCGGCGCTGAGCCGCGCGGGCGGCGTCCGCGCGGCGTGCGTCCGCGCGGGCGCCGCGGGCCGGGCACGCCGCCCGCGCTCGCCGCGCGCCGCCCGTCGAGCCCGACGCCCGCGTGCCGCGCGCTCTACGTTGTCCGACGTGGAGCGCGCCGCACCGACCGACCACCGCCGCCGCCGCGAGCTGCTCGTGACGCTGCTCGCGGTGCTCAGCGGCGCGACCGACGCGGTCGGCTTCCTCGCGCTCGGCGGCGCCTTCACGAGCGTGATGACAGGCAACATGGTGCTGCTCGGCCTCTCCGCCGGCACGCGCGACGCCGACCTTGCGTGGCACGCCGGCGCCGCGATCGTCAGCTTCGCGGCCGGCGTCGCGCTCGGCGCCCGGCTGGCCGGCGCGCCGCGCCCTGACGACGGCCTCTGGCCGCGCGCCGTCACGCGCGCGCTGACGGTCGAGCTGGCGCTGTTCACCGTCTTCGCGGTCGCCTGGCAGATCGCCGGCGGGAAGCCGTCGGCGGAGCTGACGCAGGTGCTGCTGCTGGCGCTGACCGCGGTCGCGCTGGGTCTGCAGAGCGGCGCGATCCTGCGCTTCGGCGTCCCCGGCCTGTCAACGACCTACCTGACCGGCACGCTGACGACGGCGGTCACCGCGCTCGTGCGCGGCCGCCCGCTCGGCCACGTCGCCCAGCAGGGCCGGCTGCTCGCGGGCGTTATCGCCGGCGCGGCTGCCGGCGGCGTGCTCGTCACCGAGGCCCCGCGCCTCGCGCCGCTGCTCCAGCTCGCCCTGCTGGCCGCCGTGCTCGCCGGCGCGCGCGGCGTGGTGCGGGCGGGCTGAGACCGGACGGCTCTGCACAGGAAATATCTTGTATCTGCGGTCAAGCGCAAAAAAAGCATAGTTTTTCTGCATCCTTGCGCTAATCTGTCGTGTATGAACGAAGGGCAGCTCACTCGCATGCTTGCGGCGGGCAACCCGTGGTGGCGAGACCCCGACTGGGCCCGAGACGATCGCGACCTGCGCCGTCTCGCGGCTGCGCCCCTCGACTACGACCCCGCGCCGCTGGCAAACGTCGAACCAGATGGTCTCTACGTCCTGCGGGGGCCGCGCCGTGTCGGCAAGAGCGTCGAGCTGAAACGGGAGATCGCTCGGTTGCTCGCTGCGGGCGTCGAGCCGCGGCGCATCGTGCACTTCGCCTGCGACGAGCTCGCCAGAGGCGATCTCCAGCGGCTCGTCAGAGCTGGTCGCGACGTGCTCACGCGTGGCGTGGACGGGCCGCGGTACTGGTTTCTCGACGAGATCACGAGCGTGCCGGCGTGGCCGGAAGCGATCAAGTGGCTCCGCGACAATACGGCTTTCGGCGAGGACTGCGTCGTCCTCACGGGGTCCTCGGCCCGCGACCTGGCAACCGCCCAGAAGCAGCTCGCCGGTCGGCTCGGTTCGGCGAGGCAGCCGGATCGTCTGCTGCTGCCGATGGGCTTCCGCAGCTTCTGCAGGGCGATCGGCATCGACGACGTACCGCAGCTGGAGCCGGTCCGTCCGCGCGACTTCCTCCATGCTGACGTCGACCTGGCGCTGATCGAGCTGCTGCCGTGGACGGACACGCTGCTGACCGCGTGGGAGCTGTTCCTGCGGGTCGGCGGCTTCCCGCGCGCGGTCGCCGACCAGCTCAGGTTCGGCGAGGTGCAGGACGACTTCATCCGTGCGCTGTGGGACGTCGCCGCCGGCGACGCGCTGCGCGGAGCTGGCACGAGCGGGGCGCAGGCGCAGGCGCTGCTCGCGCGGCTGGCGAAGAACCTCGCCAGTCCGCTGACCGTCTCGACGGTGCGTGAGGAGATGGCGGTCGACAGCCCGCACACCGCCAGAGCGCGGCTGCAGGATCTCGTCTTCTCCTATCTCGTCTGGCCGTGCCATCGGCGCGAGGGCGATCTCCCGAGACTGTCTTCGCAGGCGAAGTACTACTTCGTCGATCCGCTGATGGCTCGTCTCGCCGCCTTGCGCAGCCCGGGCGCGGCACTCGAGCCCGACAGCTCGGTGCTCACCGAGCAGCAGCTCGGACTGGCGCTGCTGCGCAGCGTCGAGCGGGAGCGGCCGGGCGGCTACGCGGAGTTCAGCGACGTCATGTACCAGCGCACCTCCAGCAAGGAGGTCGACTTCTGCGGCCCGCGTCTCGGTGCGTTCGGATTCGAGGGGAAGTACGTCGACGCGGGCTGGCGGCAGGAGGCGAAGACCGTCCGAGCGGCATTCGGCGCCGGCGTGCTCGCAACTCGCGGGTTGATCGACACGAGCGGCGACGTGTGGGCGGTTCCGGCCCCGTTCGTCGCCTGGATGCTCGACGGCTGAGCGGGCCGCAGCGACGCTAAGCCGCCAGCGCGGCGACGTCGAGCGCGTGCTCGATCGCGACCATCGCCGCGCCGCGGGTGCCGGCGCGGTCGCCGAGCTGGCTGGGGACGATCTGCAGGTGCTGGCTGGCGAGCGGGGCGGCGCGCTGGTAGACCAGCTCGCGCAGGCCGGCGGAGAACGGCTCGGCGGTCGCCAGCTCGCCGCCGAGCACGACGACGCCCGGGTTGAGGGCGTTGACCAAGGCCGCCAGCACTTCGCCGAAGACGCGTCCGGAGTCGCGCGTCAGCGAGACCGCGACCGGGTCGTGGCGCTTGACCAGCTCGACGAGGTCGCGCGGGCCGTCGATCTCCAAGCCGCGCGCGCGTGCGCCGCGCACCAGCGCGACCGTGCCGACGACCGCCTCCAGGCAGCCGACGTTGCCGCAGACGCAGAGGTCGTCGTGATCGCGCACGGCGATGTGGCCGATCTCGCCGGCCGCACCCTGCGAGCCGCGGAAGATCCTGCCGCCGGCGACGATCGCGCAGCCGATGCCGGTGCCGGCCTTGACGAACAGCAGGTTGTCGGCCTGCTGCCAGCGGTCGGCGTGCTCGGCCAGCGCCATCAGGTTGACGCCGTTGTCGACCAGCACCGGCGCGTCGAACGCGGCGGCCAGCTTGCCGACGATGTCGTAGCCGTCCCAGCCGGGCATGATCGGCGGGCTGACGGGGCGGCCGGTCGCGTACTCGACCGGGCCGGGGACGCCGATCCCGACCGCCAGCGGTCTGCGCCGGCGACGGCCGCCGAGCGCTCTCAGCAGCTCGCCGCCGAGCCGCTCGACGATCGCCAGCACCGTGCTCGGCCCGTCGGCGATCGCGATCGCGCTGTCGGCCGCCTCCAGCACCGTGCCGTCGAGGTCGGTGACGGCGAGATGGGCGTTCGTCGCCGCCAGCTCCACGGCCAGCACGACGCCCGCCGACGGGTTGAACGCGAACGTCGAGGCGGGGCGGCCGCCGGTCGACGGCCGGCCCTCGGCAGGGCGGATCAGGTCGCGCTCGGCGAGCGCCTCCAGCCGCAGCGCGACGGTCGAACGGCCGAGGCCGGTCCGCAGCGCGACGTCAGCGCGCGTCAGCGGGCCGTGCGTGCGGACGACGCTGAGGACGTCGCCGAGCCCGACCGCGCCGTCCCGTTCCGTTGCCATCCGCCAACTATAGGTGCGGACGGCTTCGCGCACGCTCAGCCAGCGCGTCAGACGGCGGCGCGCAGCGCAACTGCCTCACGCGCGCGCTGCTCGATCGCGTCCCACTCGTGGGCGGCGATCTCGGCGCGCGGGGCGATCCACGAGCCGCCGACGCAGGCGACGTTGTCCAGCGCCAGCCAGGCCGGCGCCGTCTGCGGCGTGATGCCGCCGGTCGGGCAGAAGCGGACGCCGTCGAAGACCGAGCCGAGCGCCTTCAGCGCGGCCGTGCCGCCGGCCGTCTCGGCCGGGAAGAACTTCGCCCGTCTGATCCCGCGCTCGTGCAGCGCGAGCAGCTCGGAGGCGGTCGCGCAGCCGGGCAGGAACGGCACGCCGACCTGCTCCAGCGCGTCCAGCAGCGTCGGCGTCGCGCCCGGCGTGACGAGGAACGAGGCGCCCGCGAGCTGCGCGTCGCGCGCCTGCTCGGCCGACAGGACGGTGCCGGCGCCGACGGCGATCTCCGGCACCTTCGCGGCGATCCGCTCGATCGCGGTCAGCGCCGCCGGGGTGCGCAGCGTCAGCTCGATCGTGCCGATCCCGCCGTCCAGCAGCGCATGCGCGAGCGGGACCGCGTCGGCGGCCTTGTCGAGCACGACGACCGGGATCACCGGATCGCGCTCCAGCACGCTGTCGAGGGTGGCGACGGCGACGGCTGCGGCGCTCATGCGTGGACTCCGATCGGGGCGACGGGGGTGGTCGGTTCTGACACGGTGACGCCGCCGATCACGGAGGCGCCTTCGTCGGCGCGGCCGACGAGATCGCGGAAGCGGTCGAAGAGGTCGCGGCCGGTGCCGGCCCAGGCGCCGGCCGGCGCGGCGTGGTCGAGCGGCTCGCGCGTGGAGAGGTCGACGCCGATCAGGTCGAGCGTGCCGGCGTCGCAGTTCAGCTCGATCAGGTCGCCGTCGCGCACGCGTGACAAGGGCCCGCCGTCGCGCGCCTCCGGCGTGCAGTGGATCGCCGCCGGCACCTTGCCCGAGGCGCCCGACATCCGCCCGTCGGTGACGATCGCGACCGCGTGGCCGTGGTCCTGCAGGATCCCCAGCACCGGCGTCAGCTTGTGCAGCTCCGGCATGCCGTTGGCGCGCGGGCCCTGGAAGCGGACGACCGCGACCATGTCGCCCTCCAGCTCGCCACGGTCGAAGGCGGCGAGCAGGTGCGCCTGGTCGTCGAAGACGCGCGCGGGGGCGCGCACGACGCGGTGCTCCGGCGCGACCGCCGAGACCTTCACGACCGCGTGGCCGAGCGAGCCGGTCAGCAGCCGCAGGCCGCCGTCGGCGCTGAACGGGTCGCGCGCGGGGCGCAGCACGGAGGCGTCGAGCACCGCGCGCGAGACCGGCTCGAAGCGCAGCTCGCCGTCGCCGCCCAGCTCAGGCCGCGAGGCGTAGCGGCGCAGGCCGGGGCCGGCGACCGTCTTGACGTCCTCGTGCATCAGGCCGCGGTCGAGCAGCTCGCCGATCAGGAACGAGGTCCCGCCGGCGGCGTGGAAGTGGTTGACGTCGGCGGCGCCGTTGGGGTAAATCCGCGCCAGCAGCGGGACCGCGCGCGACAGCTCGTCGAAGTCGCCCCACTCCAGCCGGATGCCGGCGGCGGCCGCGATCGCGACGAGGTGGAGCGTGTGGTTGGTCGAGCCGCCGGTCGCCAGCAGCGCGACGACGCCGTTGACGATCGCGCGCTCGTCGACGATCTCGCCGATCGGCGTGTACTGCTCGCCGAGCGCGGTGATCTGCGCGACGCGGCGGCCGGCCGCCTCCGTCAGCGCCCGGCGCAGCTCCGTCCCTGGGTTGACGAACGCTGAGCCGGGCAGCTGCAGACCCATCGCCTCGACGACAAGCTGGTTCGAGTTGGCGGTGCCGTAGAAGGTGCAGGTGCCGGGCGAGTGGTAGGCGGCCGACTCGGCCTCGAGCAGGTCGTCTCTCGTCAGGTTGCCTTTCGCGTGCTCCTGGCGGATCCGCGCCTTCTCTCTGTTGGAGAGGCCCGACGACATCGGCCCGGCCGGCACCAGCAGCGCCGGCAGGTGGCCGAACGAGAGCGCGCCGATCAGCAGCCCGGGGACGATCTTGTCGCAGATGCCGAGCAGCAGCGCGCCGTCGAACATGTCGTGCGCGAGCGCGACGGCGGTCGACATCGCGATCACGTCGCGGCTGAAGAGCGACAGCTCCATGCCGGCGCGGCCCTGCGTGACGCCGTCGCACATCGCGGGCACGCCGCCGGCGAACTGGGCGACGCCGCCGGCCTGCAGCACCGCCCGCTTGAGCGTCTGCGGGTAGGTGAGGTACGGCTGGTGGGCCGACAGCATGTCGTTGTAGGCGGAGACGATCGCGACGTTCGCGCGCGGGGTCGTGCGCAGCAGCGCCTTCTCCTCCGCGCCGCAGGCGGCGAAGCCGTGCGCGAGGTTCGCGCAGCCGAGGTCGCCGCGCGCCGGGCCCTGCATCAGGGCGGCCTGCAGACGGTCGCGGTAGGCCGCGCGCGAGCGCGCGCTGCGTGCCGCGATCCGCTCCGTGACGGCCGCGACGGTGGCGTCCAGCATCTCCATGCCCGCAATAATGCCGACGACTACGCAAAAGTCAATTGGTAAACGGCAAAAGACACGAGATCGTCACCGGACTTTCACCTCGGTCAGAGCGCGTTTGCGGAAGTCCATTTCCACGTGCAAAGCGCCATGATCCGCCGCATGATCGAGAAAGTGCTGGTCGCAAACCGGGGGGAGATCGCGACTCGCGCCTTCCGCGCCGCCAACGAGCTGCGGATCCGCAGCGTCGCCCTCTACGCGCCGGAGGACCGTGACTCCGTCCACCGCCTGAAGGCCGACGAGGCGTACGAGGTCGGCACGCCCGGTCATCCGGTCAGCACGTATCTCGACCCGCAGGTAGCCGTGGCGCTCGCCGTCAGGGTGGGCGCCGACGCGATCTATCCCGGCTACGGCTTCATGTCGGAGAACCCCGAGCTGGCGCGCGCCTGCGCCGCCGCCGGGATCGTCTTCGTCGGCCCGCCGCCGGAGGTGCTGGGCCTGGCCGGCAACAAGACGCGCGCCCGCGACGCGGCGATCGCCGCCGGCGTGCCGGTGCTGGAGGCGTCGGAGCCGGTCGCCGACGGCGAGCAGGCGATGAAGGCGGCCGAGTCGATCGGCTTCCCGGTCTTCGTGAAGGCCTCGCACGGCGGCGGCGGGCGCGGCATGCGGCTCGTGACCGACCCGTCGAAGCTGACCGCCTCGGTCGAGGAGGCGCGCAACGAGGCTGAGGCCGCCTTCGGTGACGGCACCGTCTACCTCGAGCAGGCGCTGATCCGCCCGCGGCACATCGAGGTGCAGCTGCTGGCCGACGCGACCGGCGAGGTCGTCCACCTCTACGAGCGCGACTGCTCGCTCCAGCGCCGTCACCAGAAGGTGATCGAGATCACGCCGGCGCCGAACCTTGACCCTGAACTGCGCGACCGCATCTGCGCCGACGCCGTCAAGTTCGCCCGCCACGTCGGCTACGTCAACGCCGGCACCGTCGAGTTCCTGCTCGACCCGGCCAGCGGCCGCTACGCCTTCATCGAGATGAACCCGCGGATCCAGGTCGAGCACACGGTCACCGAGGAGACGACCGACCTCGACCTCGTGCGCGCGCAGCTGCGGATCGCCGGCGGCGCGACGCTCGCCGAGCTGGGCGTCTCGCAGGAGGGGATCAGACAGCGCGGCGTCGCGCTGCAGTGCCGCGTCACGACCGAGGACCCGGCCAACGGCTTCCGCCCCGACGCCGGCCGCATCACCGCCTACCGCTCGCCGGGCGGCGCCGGCGTCCGCCTCGACGAGGGCTCGGCCTTCGTCGGCGCCGAGGTGTCGCCGTTCTTCGACCCGCTGCTGGTGAAGATCTCCGCCCGCGGGCGCGACCTCAACTCCGCCGTCGCGCGCGCCCGCCGCGCCGTCGCCGAGCTGCGCGTGCGCGGCGTCAAGACCAACCAGGGCTTCCTGCTGGCGCTGCTCAACGACCCCGACGTGCTCGCCGGCAGAACCCACACGACCTTCGTCGACGAGCGGCCCGACCTGTCGGCCGCCGGCCCCGGGCAGGACCGCGCCAGCCGCCTGCTCTCGCGCCTCGCCGAGGTGACCGTCAACCACGAGCGTGCGACCGACGCGCTCAGCGGCGACCCGCGCGCGAAGCTTCCGGCCACGCCCGGCGGCGAGCCGCCGGCCGGCTCGCGCCAGCGGCTGCTCGAGCAGGGCCCGCGCGCCTTCGCGCAGGCGCTGCGCGCGCAGCAGGCGGTCGCCGTCACCGACACGACCCTGCGCGACGCCCACCAGTCGCTGTTCGCGACGCGCATGCGCACGCACGACATGCTCGCCGTCGCGCCCCACCTCGCGGCCGAGCTGCCGCAGCTGCTGTCGATGGAGGTGTGGGGCGGCGCGACCTTCGACGTCGCGCTGCGCTTCCTGCACGAGGACCCGTGGGAGCGGCTGGCGCAACTGCGCGAGCTGGTCCCGAACGTCTGCCTGCAGATGCTGCTGCGGGGGCAGAACCTGCTCGCCTACTCGCGCTTCCCGGAGCCGGTCGTGCGCGCCTTCGTCGCCGAGGCGGCGGCCGCCGGCATCGACGTCTTCCGCATCTTCGACGCGCTCAACGACGTCGAGGGGATGCGCGCGGCGATCGAGGCGACGCTGGAGACGCACGCGATCGCCGAGGGGACGCTCTGCTACACCGGCGACCTCTCCGATCCGCGCGAGACGCTCTACACGCTCGACTACTACCTCAAGCTCGCCGAGCAGCTGGTCGAGGCCGGCGTCCACGTGCTCGCGATCAAGGACATGGCCGGCCTGCTGCGGGCGCCGGCCGCGCGCACGCTCGTGACCGCGCTGCGGAGCGAGTTCGAGCTGCCGGTCCACCTGCACACGCACGACACCGCCGGCGGCCAGCTCGCGACCTACCTGGCCGCGATCGAGGCCGGGGTCGACGCCGTCGACGGCGCCGCCGCGCCGCTGGCGGGGATGACCTCGCAGCCGTCGCTGGCGGCGATCGTCGCCGCGACCGCGACGACCGACCGCGACACCGGCCTGTCGCTCGACGCGCTGCTCGCGCAGGAGCCGTACTGGGAGGCGGTGCGCGGCATGTACGGCGCCTTCGAGACCGGCCTGAAGGCGCCGACCGGCCGCGTCTACCGCCACGAGATGCCGGGCGGCCAGATCTCCAACCTGCGCCAGCAGGCCGACGCGGTCGGCCTGAGAGGGCGGTTCGAGGAGGTCGAGCTGGCGTACGAGCGCGCCAACGCGCTGCTGGGGCACATCGTCAAGGTGACGCCGTCGAGCAAGGTCGTCGGCGACCTCGCGCTGTTCGCCGTCTCGGCCGGGATCGACCTCGACGAGCTGGAGCGCAGACCGGGCTCGTTCGACCTGCCCGACTCGGTGATCGACTTCCTCCGCGGCGGCATCGGCACGCCGCCGGCCGGCTTCCCGCAGCCGTTCACCGAGCTGGCGCTCGCCGGCCGCGGGCCGGCGCCGGCGCCGCTCGCGATCGAGGGCGAGCTGGCGCAGCGGTTGGAGACGCCGGGCGAGGACCGCCGCGCCGCGCTCGCCGAGCTGCTCTTCCCCGGCCCCGCGAGAGAGTTCGCCGAGGCGAGCGCCGAGTGGGGCGACGTCTCGCTGATCCCGACGCCGGAGTTCTTCCGCGGCCTGCGCGAGGAGGAGGAGCTGGCGATCGAGCTCGGCCCCGGCGTGACGCTGCTGTTCGAGCTGGAGGCGATCGGCGAGGCCGACCACCGCGGCATGCGGACGGTGCTCGTGCGCGTCAACGGCCAGCTGCGGCCGATCGAGGTGCGCGACAGGTCGGTCGAGGCGGCCGGCGAGCAGATAGAGCGCGCCGACGCGAGCGACCCCGGCCAGGTGCCGGCGCCGGTCACCGGCATCGTCACGCTGCTGGTGAGAGCCGGCGACGTCGTCAGCGAGGGCGACCCGGTCGCGACGCTGGAGGCGATGAAGATGGAGTCGACGATCACGGCACCGCTGTCGGGCACGGTCCAGCGGCTCGCCGCCGCCTCCGGCAGACGGCTGGAGCAGGGCGACCTGCTGCTGGTCCTCAGCGCCGGCTGAGCCGCGACGGGCGACCCCGCGTCAGCGCGCGCCGGCCCGGCGCGCGCTGACCGCGAAGGCCGCCGCGACGGCCCCGGCGAGCGCGCCCGCGAGCGTCGCCGCGAGGTCGGCGATCGTGTCGTAGTAGGCGGTCGCGTGCGCGATTCTGAAGGCGTACTCGGCCAGCTCGACGACGGTCTCCGCCGTCATCGCGACGCCGAGGCCGAGCACCGCCAGCAGCAGCCGGCCGCGCACGCCGAGGCGGGCGGCGACGACGATCGCCAGCGCTGCCGCGAACGCGCCGCCGACGAAGTGCTGCGGGCTGCCGAGCCAATCGGGATGCATGCGGCGGATCCTCTCGTCAAACGCACTGCGCCCGCCGTCCCGACCTCAGAGAGGCCGGGACGACGGGCGCGGATGCGGGGAATGCGGAAGCTGGCTAGAGCTGCGCCATCTTCGCCTGGACGCCGCGCTGCTTGAGGCCGCCCATGATGCGGGCGACCCACATCTGACGCTCGTGCGCGTCAGCGGTGCGGACGTTCTTGACGGTCAGCGTCACGGTCGTCTTCGTGACCTTGTAGCTGACCCGCTTGCGGACCGACTTGCTCAGCTTGGCCGTCTTGACGGCCGCTCTGAGCTTCGGCCCCTGCTTGCGCGTGACGCGGATCATCACGTGCTTGTCGATCGACGCGACCTTCTTCGTCGGGCGCGACGTGACCGCCGGCAGCTTCTTCGCCGCCACCGGAGCCGCCGCCGGCTTGACCTGCTCGGCGGCCGGCTTGGCCGTCTCGCGGGAGGCCGCCGTGGCCGGCAGCGCCGCGCCGAGCGGGTACAGGACCGAGTTCAGCACCAGCCGCTCGTCCTGCTCCTTCCAGGAGCGGTAGAACGGGTTGAAGCCGAACATGACCGCGCGGCCGGAGCCGAACGGCTGGTCGACGACGGCCGGGCGGCCGCCGAGCTGACCGCTGCCGAGCGCGTTGACGGAGAAGCCGTAGCTGCGCATCGGCGCGCCCGCGTAGGAGACGGCGGCGGTCGCCGTTCCCAGCGTCGCTCTGTCGAACACCGGGTTGCTGGTCGAATCGCGGTAGATCCAGCCGCCCTCGTCGAAGCCCCACGCGACCGGGCTGGTCGTGTCGAAGCTCGCGTCGAAGGTCGAGCCGGGGGTGTTCAGCCCCGAGATCGAGGCCGTGTTGAGCGTCGTCACGCCGGCGTTGCGAGCCGACGTCGCGCCGCCCGCGTTGTAGCCGACGTAGATGCCGCCGTCGTTGACGAACGTCTGCAGCGCCGTCGCGCCCGCGCCGGCGGCGATCGTGCCGGCGGGGTTGACGAGGGCGGTGAAGCCGTTGCCGACGGTGACGGCGCCGGCGGCCAGGTCGGTCGACGTGACGGGCACGAAGATCGACGCCGGCAGTCTGTCCTTCTGCGTCAGCACGAACATCGCCTCGCAGTACGCGGAGGCGTTGTTGCCGGTCTCCGTCGGGCACTGACCGTTGTTCGCTCTCGTCGCCGTGCCGTTGTTGACGGCGGCGGCGTCGAGGTTGAGCGGGTTCGTCGGGTTGGTCGCGAGCGTCGTGTAGACGCCGATCTTCGGCGCTCTCAGCTGCTTGCGCGCGACCGGGTAGTTCGCCAGCCCGGTGACCGGGATGCTGTGTCTCGTCGCCAGCGCCGACAGGTCGGCGCCGCTGCTCGCGAGCGAGGCGCCGTCGACCAGCGCCGCGCCCGACTCGTAGTGGACGCCGTTGGCGTCGAACGAGCTCGTCGCGCGGTAGACGTTGACGCCTCTGTCCAGCAGCTCGACGACCAGCGCGAGCGCCTCCATCGAGTCGGTGTCGAACGCGTAGACGGTCGATCTGGCGGGGACCGAGCCGAAGTTGACGTTGTCGACCTCGGTCATCGGCGTCCCGGCCGGCATCTGCTCGGTCAGGTGACCGTCGCCCGCGAGGCCGCGCTGCATGCCGAACGACCACGTGACGACGTCGTAGTAGTAGTTGTACGGGATGAACGGGTCCTCGCCGAGGATCGCCTGCAGCCAGTGCTTCTGCGGCTGGCTCATCGGGATCCAGAGCGTGCCCTTCGGCAGGATGCCGGCTCTGCCGATGCCGGTCGGCATGCCGTAGGTGTGGATGCCGAGCGAGGCGGTGTCCTGGTCGAGCGTGTAGATGTGCACGCCGACCTCGCGCAGCGCTCTCATCAGGCGCGCGACGTCGCCCTCGTGCAGGTCGGGGCGGTAGAAGTAGCCGCAGACCTTGCCCTGCGGCTGCTGGAGGATCGACTCGTGCAGCGGCGAGACGAGCTTGTTCTCCTGCAGCGAGCAGCTCTCACCCTGCTGTCTGGCCTCCTCCCACTGCTCGACCCATCTGCGCGTCAGGTTGACCTTGTCGTTGGAGGTCAGGTTGATCGTCGTGTCGATCGCCAGGTAGTGGTCGTAGACCTGCTTGCCGTAGTTCTCGTCCGAGCCCTTCTCGTACGTCATGCCGGCCGCGCCCATCAGCAGCGAGGGGACGGTGTCGCCGTACTCCGGCGTGAACATGTCGTACGAGTTGTAGTTCTGGTACTGCGACGACTGGTCGTTGAACGTCTGCTGCAGCTTCGGGCCGATTCTGTTCTGGATGAAGTCGAGCGCGAAGTTCGAGATCTCGTGGTGGACCGGATCCTCGTTGGGCGGGAAGAAGTAGCCCGCGCCCTGCTGGTGGGCGTCGATGAAGAACAGGCCCGGGTATCTCGCGATGTACGGGAGGAAGCTGCCGTTCTCGACGTAGTTGCGGACGCCGAAGTCGCGGTTGGGGTCAAAGCCCCACGACGTCGTGCGGACGTTGTTGTCGCGCCCGTCCGGGTTGCGCACCGGGTCGAGCACGACGTCGAGGTTCTGCAGCCGTCTCAGGTTGGCGCAGTCGGTCCGCGCGACCAGCTCGTAGAGCTGACGCGTGATCGCCTCGCCGGCCGCCGGCTCGTTGCCGTGCGGCGTCGCCGTGACCCAGCCGATCGCCGGTCGCGTGCGGATCGCCGCCAGGCCCTCGGCCTCGCTGCGTCTGCCGTCGCGGACGTCGGCCCAGAAGGCGCCGTCGTCCTCGAAGTTGGCGATGTTCTGCGGCGTCGAGACGACCCAGAAGCCGAGGTCGCGCCCGTTGACGCCTCTGTTGCCGAGCTCCGACTTGCCGAACATCACCTCCTTGACCGCGACCCGCTCGCGCATCTCCGGGTCGTTGTTGATCTGGTTGGTGACCGCCTGGAAGTAACGGTCGATGTTCGCGGTCGTGTTCTTGCCGGTCGAGCGGCCGGGGGCGCCGGCGGCGAACGGCACGATCGCGTCGCTGTATCTGGGGTTCGCTCTGAAGAAGTCGTCCCAGGTCAGGACGTTCGTGTCGTAGGTGACGCCGTCAGGCGTGCACTGATCGGCGGCCAGCGCGGCGGCCGGGAGCGCGAGCGCCCCCAGCGTGCCGGCGGCCGCGATCGCGAGCGCCCTGCGGAACCGGGAACGGGACGACATCAGGTGAACCTCCGGCTCGTGCTGGCCGAGCGCAGGACGGCGTTGCCGCTGTACTTCGCGCTCAGTCTGAAGGCGCCGCCGCGGCGCGGGGCCGTGACGGAGCGGGTGAACGTGCAGGAGCCGGTGAGGCGGACCTGCTGGTTGATGACGGTGCGCTCGCCGCGCTTGACGACAAGCGTCACGTGCGCGCCGGTGCAGGCCTGCTTGGCGGTGACGCCCTTGGGGCGGGCCACGGTCGTGCGGATCGTGCGCTTGACCTTGCCGCCCTTCGCCTTCTTGCTGGTGACCTTCGTCGTCACCTTGGTGGCGAACTTCGGCACCGTGACGGTGACGGCCGCCTGGGCCGAGGAGCCCTTCGCGTCGGTCACCACGACACGCAGCGTCTGGCTGCCGACGTCGGCGCCCGTGGGCGTGACGGTGCAGCTGAACGGCGCCTTCGTGACGGTGCAGACGGTGCGCGACCCGAGCAGCAGCTGCGCCGAGGCGAAGCCGGCCGGGGCGGTGACGGCGAAGTTGACCTTCGTCGCCTTCGACAGCGTTCTCGGGGCGTTCTCGAACGCGACCGTCGGCGGCGCCGGCGGCGGCGGGTTGTCTCCGCCTCTTCTGTCGTCGGGGCAGGTGACGGCGACCGCGACGGGCGTGCTCGTCGACGGCTGGTCGAGCGAGTCGGTCGCGACGGCCGTGTAGCTGCGCGTGCTGCCGCAGACGGCGTCGGCCGGCAGCGTCACGGAGGCCGTGTAGGGCGGCGCGCTGAGCGTCGTCAGCTTCGTCGCGCCGTCGAACAGGTCGACCGAGCGGACGCCGAAGTCGTCGCTCGCGTCGGCCGTCAGCGTCACGGCGGTGCCGCGCAGCCCGCTGGCGGGCGCGCTGAGCGCGACCGTCGGGAACGCGTCCTCGACCGCCTGCGGCGCGTCGAGGACCGTGTACTGGCCGTTGAAGCCGTCGCCCTGCATGCCGTTGCGGTACGGGAAGAAGTCGACCGATCTCGACGTCGTGCCCGTGCCGTCGGCGGTGGAGACGCCGTTGACCGGGTTCTCCGGGAACGGCGTGTTCGCCGCCGGAGCGATCTCCGGGCCGGCGTTGCTGCTGCGGTAGTAGCCGAGGCCCCACCAGTTTCTCTCGGCGCGGAAGACGTTGCCGAGTCTGCCGGTCGAGGTCGGGTCGCCGCTGACGTCGGTCGTGCCGTCGGCGGCGAGGTTGAGCACGCCGTAGGCGTTGTCGGTGATGTTCGAGCGCGTCGCCGACGAGTAGATCGTCTGGCCGTTGGCGCCCGAGTAGTTCGTCAGCGAGGCGCCGAGCAGGCGGATGCCAGCGGCCAGCCGGAGGTTGGCGTTGTCGGTCGTCTGCGTCGTGTAGACGGCGTTTCTCGAGTCCCACGTCGGGCGGACCGGGGCGCCGGCGCCGTTGACGAGGTTCTGCGAGATCAGCGAGTCGGCGACCTCGACGCGGCTGTTGTTGGTGACGCGGATGCCGTCCTGGCCGAACAGCGGGCCGGTCATCAGCAGGCCGACGTTGGAGCAGTTGCCGTCGGCCTCGAAGTTCGCGCACTCGACGCGACCGACGACCTGCGAGCCTCTGACGACGCCCTTGTTGGTGACGCCCGACGGCGCGAACGGCGCGCTGTCGTTGGAGGCGCCGTCGATCAGGATGCCGGCGCGGTTGTAGCTGTCGACGCGCGTGTTGGAGATCGCCAGCCGGCGCTCGCCGGGGATGCCGACGAGCGTGGCGCTCGTCTGGACGATGCCGTAGCCCGGCAGGGCGCCGCGCCAGCCGCCGACGCGGTTGTACGCCTCGGCGCCCTCGGACGTGACGATGTGGGTGACGCGGCTGCGCTCGATCGAGCCCTTCGCGTCGAGGTAGACGATGCCGGCGAGCGACGCGACGCCGCGGCCGTCAGGGCTCTGGCCGTCGACGGTGATGCCGGAGATCGCGACGTCGAGCGGTGACGTCGGCGTGCCGATCACCGAGACGATGCTGCCGACGCCGGCGCGGATGTCCGTCGCCGTGCCGGCGATCGAGGAGCCCGTCTGCGCGGTCACGCGCGGCGAGATCGAGACGAGATCGGCGCCGGCGCCCTTGAGCGTCAGCGACTTGCCGATCGTCAGCGCGTTGGTGTTCGGCGCGCCGCTGCCTTCGACGTAGCTGCCGGGGCAGATCGTGATCGTGTCGCCTGCGGCGGCGGCATCGACAGCCGCCTGGACCGAGGTGTACGTCGCCGCGGGGCATTCTGCGCGGTCATCGTCGACCGTCAGCGTCGCCGCTTGCGCGGCGCTCGCGCTTGCCAGCGGCAGCGCGGCGATCGCCGCGAACGCGGCCAACCTTCGATGGAGCAAGACCATCTCCCAGGGGAATGCGGATGTGCCCGGCGTGGGGAAGGCCGGGCTGGGACGCCGATGATCCTCTCAGGTGAGTCAATTGCTTCTCCAGTCCGGGAGGAGCGTGAATTTCGCGTTGCGTTTGGACACCGGGAGGGTGCGGCCCATACCCCTACTACCGTTCGTCGTACACACCTGTTTCCGCTTCTCCGCAGCGGCGCAATTTCGCTCGTTCACACGACGGAAACGTGCCAAAAGCATGCGGGTCAGCCGATAGCCGCCCCCCGATCTCCCGAACTCCTCGGGGACTGATCCGCTGACAGCTGGTGCGGTGAGCGGTAAGCGCGGCCCGTTACGATCCCGGGAACGGTTCCAGGCTGACTGAGGAGGAGAGATGATGGAGCGCTGCTGCTTCACCTTCACGCTGCGTCCCGGGATGGAGGCGGAATACCGCCGCCGGCACGACGAGATCTGGCCCGAGATGGTCGCAGAGCTGAAGGCCTCGGGGATCGCCAACTACACGCTCTTCCGGCGCGGGCGGGAGGTCTACGCCTACTGCGAATGCGAGCCCGACGCGGCGACCGCCTTCGGCCGCATGGGCGCGACCGAGGTCAACGCGCGCTGGGGCGAGTGGTTCGAGGACGTGATCGAGGCGCTCGCCGACGAGGCCGGCGAGCTGCGCTGGGCAGAGCAGGTCTGGCACCTCGACTGACGCCCGTTGACACGGGCGATTGACAACGGGATACGTTTGTGGAAACGTTTCCAACCGAGTGTGGGAACCCCCGTGCCCGCCACCGTTTCTTCGAGGAGGAGAGAAGTGAGCGAACTGATTGACCGGCTCGGCCGCGCCGCGGTCGCGCTCGGCGCCTGCGCCGCGCTCGTCGTCGGCGTCGCCGCCTGCGGCAGCAGCGACGACGACGGCGCCAGCAGCAGTGCCGACACCTCGGCCGCCGCCGCGCCGGCGGACACGAGCGCCAGCGAGGCGCCGGCCGCCGAGACCCCCGCCGTCTCGAGAGAGGGCATCGTCGACTTCGAGGTGCCGAGAGCCGGCAGCGGCAGAGGCCTCAAGCTCGGCTTCATCGCGCTCGGCGACTCCGTCCCCTTCTCCAAGCTCGTCACCGACGGCATGAAGAGAAACGCCGAGGCGGCCGGCGCCGAGCTGGTCGTCTGCGACTCGCAGCTCGACGGCCAGAAGGCGCTCGACTGCGCGAAGTCGTTCAAGACCCAGGGGGTGCAGGGCTACCTCAACTTCCAGGTCGACCAGAAGCTCGCCGGCGCGATCTGCGCCGCCGGCCCGGACGGCCCGGTGATCGCCGTCGACATCGTGCAGAAGCCGTGCCAGGTCGCCTTCTCGGGCGCCGCCAACGAGTACGCCGGCTTCATCGCCGGCGAGGCGATGGGCAGATTCGCGAAGGACAGATGGGACTGCGACTACGACGCCTACGTGTCGCTGGAGTCGACCGCCTCCCCGGATGCCTCCGCGCAGCGGATGGGCGGCTACCGCAAGGGCTTCCAGTCGGTCTGCCCCGGCGAGCTGAAGAACGAGAAGGTGCTCGACGCCGACCGCACCGACACCGCCCGCACGAAGATGACGGACACGCTCACGACGCTCCCGGGCCAGAAGAAGATCGTCGTCGTGGCGCTCAACGACGACGGCGTGCTGGGCGCGCTGGCGGCGGCCAAGACGGCCGGCCGCGAGGGCGACATCTACGTCTCCGGCCAGGGCGCCGACCCGTCGTCGTGGTGCGGCATCAAGACGAACCCGAACTGGGTTGCCGACACCGGCTACTTCCCCGAGCGCTACGGCGAGATCGGCATCCCGTACCTGATCAAGGCGGTCAAGGGCGAGAGAATCCCGGAGGAGCTGCTCGTGCCGCACACGCTCGTGACGGCCGAGAACGTCGACGAGATCTACGCGCCGAAGGACTGCTGAGCGCGCGATGACCTCAGCTCCCTTCCTGCTCCAGGCACGCGGGATCCGGAAGGCGTTCGGCGGCGTCGAGGTCCTCCACGGCGTGGACCTCGACGCGCCCGGCGGCTCCGTGCTCGCCCTCCTGGGCGAGAACGGAGCCGGCAAGTCGACGCTCGTCAAGATCGTCGCCGGCGACTACCAGCCCGATCAGGGCGAGGTGATCGTCGGCGGCGCGTCGCATGCCGCGCTGACGCCGCTGAGCGCGCGCGAGCACGGCATCCGCATGATCTTCCAGGAGCTCGCCGACGCCCCGACCCTGACCGTCGCCGAGAACATCTCGCTCGGCCGCTGGCCGACGCGCGGCCCGTTCGTCCGCTGGGACGAGATCCGCCGCCGCGCGCGCGAGGTGCTCGACCAGCTCGGCGTCGAGCTCGACGTCGACGCGCCGGTCGGCACGCTGCCCGTCGGCGAGCGCCAGATCGTCGAGATCGCGCGCGCCCTCTCCGACAGAGCGCGCTGCCTGATCCTCGACGAGCCGACCGCCGCCCTCTCCGCGCAGGAGACCGAGCGGCTGTTCGGCTTCGTCCGCCGCCTGCGCGAGCAGGGCACGGCGCTGATCTACATCACCCACCGGCTCGACGAGGTCGCCGAGATCGCCGACCGGGTCGCCGTCCTGCGCGACGGCGGCGTCGCGCTGGAGGGGCCGGCCGGCGACTTCGGCCGCGCCGACCTCGTCGCGGCGATGGTCGGCCGCGACATCGGCGAGGTCAGACGGCCGGCCGCGCCGGCCTCCGTCTCGCCGGCGCCGGTGCTGCGGTTCGACCGCGCGTCGGTCGACGGCGCCTTCGACGACGTCGCGCTCGACGTCCGCCCCGGCGAGGTCGTCGCGCTCTACGGCAAGCTCGGCTCGGGCATCGCCGAGGTCGCCGAGGCGGCCTTCGGGCTGCGGCCGCTGAGCCGCGGCGCGATCGAGATCGCCGGCAGAAGAGCGAAGCTGCGCGACCCGGCCGACGCGATCGCCGCCGGGATCGGCCTGCTGCCGGCCGACCGCCAGCGCGAGGGCGCCTTCCTCGTCCGCTCGGTCGCCGAGAACCTCGCCGCGCCGTCGTGGTGGAGCATGCGCACGAAGGGCCTCTTCATCTCCGACGCGCGCGAGGCGAGCGCCTACGGCCGCTGGCACGAGGCGCTCAGGATCCGCTCCCGCAACGACCCCGCGCAGCTGCTCGGGACGCTCTCCGGCGGCAACCAGCAGAAGGTCCTGCTGGGCCGCTGGCTGGAGCGCAGATCGCGCGTGCTGCTGCTGATCGAGCCGACCCGCGGCGTCGACGTCGGCGCGCGCCAGGAGATCTACCGCGCGATCCGCGAGCTGGCCGCCGGCGGCGTCGGCGTGCTCGTCGCCACATCCGACTACGAGGAGGTCGTCCAGCTCGCCGACCGCGCGATCGTGATGGCGCGCGGTCGCGTCGCAGCCGAGCTGGAGGCCGACCAGATCACGACCCAGAGACTGACCGAGGAGGTGGGCGGGTGACCCCCGTCGGAACGACAGGCGAGGCCGCCGCGACCGAGCCCGGGGCGCCCGCGCCGACCGCGCGCAAGAGCGGACCCGGCGAGCTGCTGACGCGGCTGCCCGACATCGCGCCGCTGGTGCTGCTGCTGCTCGCGCTGGGGATCTTCTTCTCGATCAAGTCGGAGTTCTTCCTCAACTACGACAACTTCCTCAACATCCTCACCGCCGCCGCGATCACCGGCATCATCGCCGCGCCGGCGACGCTGCTGATGGTCTCCGGCCAGGTCGACCTGTCGGTCGGCTCGGCGCTGACGTTCTGCGGCGTCGTGATGGCCTACGTCGCCGACAAGCAGGGGATCTTCCTCGGGATCGTCGCCGCCGTCGCGGCCGGGCTGCTGGTCGCCTGCATCAACGGCACGCTCGTGACGGTGATCGGCGTCAACCCGCTGATCACGACGCTCGCGACGCTGGCCGCCTTCGCCGGCCTCGCACGCGTGATCGCCGACGGCCAGACGCTGCCGCTGAACGGCTTCTCGACGCTCGGCACCTCGCGTCCCTTCTTCGACATCCCGCTGCCCGTCATCATCTTCGCCGTCGTGGTGATCGGCTTCTACGTCCTGATGCGCTACACGGTGATCGGCCGCTCGATGTACGCGATCGGCGCCAACCCGGTCGCCGCGCGGCTGACCGGCCTGCGCACCGGGCGGCTGATCTTCATCGGCTTCCTGCTGTCGGGCGCGTTCGTCGCGCTGGCGGCGCTGATCAACGTCTCGCAGCTGAGCGCCGCCTCGACGCAGGCCGGCAACGGGCTGGAGCTGTCAGTCATCACGGCGGTCGTGCTCGGCGGCGCGTCGCTGGCCGGCGGCCGCGGCACGATCGTCGGCACGCTCTTCGGCCTGCTCGTGATCGCGGTGCTCAACAACGGGCTGACGCTGCTGAGCGTCAACTCCTTCTGGCAGGACGTCGCGCGCGGCACGCTGCTCGCGCTCGCCGTCTCCTTCGACCAGCTGCGGCTGCGGCTCACGCGCGAATGAGCGTCGTGTCCGTGGAGGCGATCCCGGTCGCCTATCCCGAGCCCAACGACCACGGCGCCGAGCGCCACCTGCTGCTCGTGCGCGTGGTCGACTCCTCCGGCGCGGTCGGCTGGGGCGAGGCGGTCACGATGTGGCCGGAGGCCTCGCGCGCGACCGCCGAGCTGGTGCGCGGGCTCGGCGACCTCGTCGTCGGGCGCGACCCGGTCGCGGTCGACGCGATCTGGCGCTCGCTGCGCGAGCACACCTGGTGGTACGGCGGCGCCGGGATCGCCTCGTTCGCGATCGCCACGCTCGACATCGCGCTGTGGGACCTGCGCGGGCAGCTGCTCGGCCGCCCGCTGCTGGACCTGCTCGGCGGGCCGGCCAAGCAGCGGCTTCCGGCGATCGCCTCCTCGCACGCGACGCACGTCGCGATCGAGGACCTCGTCGGCGAGATCGCCGCGTGGGTCGACGGCCGCGCCGAGGGCGCCAAGGTCGGCTTCGGCAAGCGCGGCGACGCGAACCTCGGCTTCTCGCACGAGCGCGACGTGGCGTTCGTGGGCGCGCTGCGCGAGGCGCTCGGGCCGCAGGCGCAGATCATGGTCGACCTCGGCGTGAGAGTGAGATGGTCGGTCGCGGAGGCTGTCGCGCGGACGCGGGCGTTCGAAGCGTTCGGTCTGCACTGGATCGAGGAGCCGCTCGGCGCCGACGACCCGGCCGGCTACGAGACGCTGCGGGCGAAGACGACGACGCTGATCGCCTACGGCGAGCGCGAGTGGAACGTGCGCGGGCTGGAGCGGATCGTCGCCTCCGGCACCTGCGACGTGGCCGGGATCGACCCCGGCCGCGCCGAGGGGATCAGCGGCTTCCTGCGCGCGGCGCGCGCGGCCGAGGCGGCGGGGACGCAGGTCAACGCCCACTCGTGGTCGAGCGCGATCGTGCACGCCGCCAGCCTCGCGCTGTCGTGGGCGACCCCCAACGCCCACCAGCTCGAGTTCAAGCCGCACGCCAACGCGATGCAGCAGGAGCTGGCCGGCGACACCTTCGTCGCGCCGGCGGCCGGCGGCTGGGCGCTGCCGTCGAGCGAGCGGCCCGGCCTCGGGATCGAGGTCGACGAGACGGTCGTCGAGCGCTACCGGCTCGACCGATGAGAGGATGCGGAATGACTCGGCAAGAAGCCTCGCATTCCGTCGGGAACGCTCGCCTGGCGGCTCGCCTTCCCGGTGGAGGTGTGCCATGAGGCGGAGAGTGCGGCTGGGCGTGATCGGCGCCGGCTCGTGGGCGCTGTCGTCGCACCTGCCGGCGTTCGCGCGGCGGGCTGACGAGGTCGAGTTCGTCGGCGTCTCGCGGCGCGGCGCCGAGCAGCTCGCGCGGGTGCGCGACCGCTACGGCTTCGCCGTCGCCAGCGAGGACTATCGCGACGTGCTCGACGCCGGCGTCGACGTCTGCCTGATCGCCTCGCCGACCGGGCTCCACCACGAGCACGCGAAGGCGGCGATGGAGGCCGGCGCGCACGTGCTGGTCGAGAAGCCGTTCACGATCGACCCGGCCGACGCGTGGGACCTCGTCGACACCGCGTCGCGCCTGCAGCGCGAGATGGTCGTCGCCTTCGGCTGGAACTGGAAGCCGATGGTGCGCGGGCTGCAGGCGCTCGTCGCCGAGCACGGCATCGGCGAGGTCGAGCAGGTGTCGGTGCAGATGGCGAGCGTCACGCGCGAGCTGCTGTCGAACACCGGCGCCTACCCGGACGCCGCGCCCGACACAGTCCCCGAGCAGGCGACCTGGACCGACCCGCGCCTCTCCGGCGGCGGCTACGCGCAGGCGCAGCTGTCGCACGCGCTGGGGCTGGCGCTGCGGCTGACCGGGCTGCGCGGCGAGTCGGCGTTCGCGCTGATGAGCGCGCCGCTGGGCGCGCCGGTCGAGCTGCACGACGCGCTCGCGGTGCGCTACCGCGGCGGCGCGATCGGCACCGTCGCGGGCGGCTCCACGCACGAGGGCGCGGGCGGCAACAAGCACCAGCTGGAGGTCCGTGCGATCGGCTCCGCGGGCCAGTTGCAGCTCGACGTCGAGCGCGAGATCGCCTGGCTGTGGACCGACGGCGGCAGGGTCGACGTGAGACTGGACGTGCGCGAGGGCGACGGCGCCTACGACTGCGACGGCCCGCCCAACGCGCTGATCGACCTCGCGCTCGGCCGCGAGGTCGAGAACCACTCCTCCGGCGAGCTGGCCGCGCGCACGGTCGAGCTGCTCGACGCGGCGTATCGCAGCGCCGCGAGCGGGAGGCTGGAGCGCGTCAGCGAAGCGGGCGACGCGGCGGCGGCCGGCGCGGGCGAGGCGGCGGCGTCGTGAGCTGGGATCTCGGCGCGGGGCTCGACGGGCGCGTGGCGCTCGTGACCGGCGCCAGCGGCGCGATCGGGCGGCACGTGGCGGCGGCGCTGGCCGCCGCCGGCGCGCGCGTCGTCGCCGTCGACCTCGACGAGGCGGCGGTGCGCGCCGTCGTCGCCGGGCTGCCCGGCAACGGCGAGCGCCACGTCGCGCTCAGCGCCGACCTGCGGGACCTCGACGCGATCGAGCAGCTCGTGCAGCGCGCCGTCGCCGCGACCGGGCGGCTCGACGTGCTCGCGCACGTCGCCGGCGTGATCAAGCGCGTCGCCGACCTCGACGACGTCACACCCGCCGACTGGGAGCTGCAGGAGCAGGTCAACCTGCGCGCGACCTTCTTCCTCGGCCGCGCCTGCGCGAGAGCGATGCGGGCCGGCGGCGAGGGCGGCGCGATCGTCAACTTCACCTCGCAGGGATGGCAGTCGGGCGGCTTCGGCGGCTCGGCCGTCTACGCCGCGACGAAGGGCGGCGTCGTCTCGCTCTCGCGCGGGATGGCGCGCACCTTCGCCGCCGACGGGATCCGCGTCAACTGCGTCGCGCCGGGGATGGTCGAGTCGCCGATGCTGCGCAACGGCCTGCCGGCGGCGCAGATCGACGGCTTCGTCGACCAGATCCCGCTCGGCCGCTTCGCGCGGCCGGAGGAGCTGGCCGGCGCCGTCGTCTTCCTCGCCTCCCAGCACGCGACGTACATCACCGGCGCGACACTCGACGTCAGCGGCGGGCTGCTGATGTACTGACGCCGCTAGCCCTGCACGGCCGGGCGGATCGTCAGCTCGCCGATCTCGACGTCGCGCGGCTGCTCGATCGCGAAGGCGATCGCGCGCGCGACGGCCTCGGGCGCGATCGCGAGCGTCTCCATGTCGCGCTTGATGCGCGCCCGCGCGGTCTCGTCCTCGATCGAGTCGGCCAGCTCCGTGCGGACGTAGCCGGGCGAGATCGCGGTCGTCCGCAGGGCTCCGTCAGTCGACTCCTGCCGCAGCCCCTCCAGCAGCGTGCGGACGGCGTTCTTCGTCGCGGCGTACACGCTCTGGGTCGGGACGATCTTCAGCCCCGCGGTCGAGACGGTCGTGACGAGGTGGCCCTCGCCCTGTCTGCGGAAGAGCGGCATCGCCGCCGCGATGCCGTGCAGCACGCCGCGCAGGTTGACGTCGATCATCGCGTCCCAGCCGTCGAGGTCGCCGTCGGCGAGCGGGCTCAGTCTGCTGATGCCGGCGTTGGAGACGAGCACGTCGAGCCGGCCGCCGCGCTCGACGGCGGTCGCGACGAGCGCTTCGAGGTCGTCGCGGCGGGTGACGTCGACGACGCAGGTCGCGGCGCTGCCGCCGTCGGCGCGGATCTGCTCGGCGAGCGCGTCGAGCCGGTCGCTGCGGCGGGCGCCGAGCACGACCGTCGCGCCGCGCGCGGCCAGCAGCCGCGCGGTCGCGGCGCCGATCCCGCTGCTGGCGCCGGTGATCGCCACGACCTTGCCGGCGAGCGCGTCGGGGGTGGCTGCGGCCGCGTCAGGGGTCGCGTCGCTGCTGCCTTGGTGCGCTGACATGGTGGGCCTCCTGTAAGGTGGACACGTGTCCGGTTCCTTCAACGAGCATAGCGGACAGGTGTCCGCTTGACGCGCGCCGACGCCGCCGAGAACCGCGCGCGGATCGTCGCCGTCGCGCGCGCCGCCGTCGCCGACGGCGGTGACGAGGAGCTGAAGCTGAACGCGATCGCGAAGCGGGCCGGCGTCGGCCAGGGCACGCTCTACCGCCATTTCCCGACGCGCGAGGCGCTGCTGGCCGAGGTCTACCGCAGCGAGGTCGAGGAGCTGGTCACGCTGGCGCCGCGGCTGCTGGAGATCGACCCGCCGTTCGTCGCGCTC
The DNA here is from genome assembly GCF_030646155.1 of Conexibacter sp. CPCC 205762. GTDB lineage: Bacteria > Actinomycetota > Thermoleophilia > Solirubrobacterales > Solirubrobacteraceae > Conexibacter. The sequence goes on along the minus strand of NZ_JAUTDN010000037.1, from coordinate 7,058 downwards.
GCGCGCTGGTTCGACCGCATCGCCGACTACGCGCGCGTCAAGCGCGGCGTGATCGCCGCCGTCGAGGTCGCGCTCTGGAGAGACCTCACCGACCACAGCCTCGGCCCGATCGGCGCGGCGCTGACGCTGCTGCTCGACGCCGGCAAGGCCGACGGGTCGATCCGTGCCGACGTCGACGCGCGCGACGTGATCGTGCTGATCGGCTACCTCTCGCGGCTGCCCGAGCAGGAGTGGGACGCGCGCGCCCGGCACCTGCTCGGGATCGTGCTCGACGGGCTGCGCCGACGGCCCTAGCGGCCGGCGATCACGTCGTAGGCGGCGCGGCGCCGGTCGGCCGCGTCGTAGTCGGGCGGCTCGCCGTCGAAGGGGTTCGGCGACACCAGCCCGCGATCCTGGATCGCGCATCTGCTCGGCTGCGCGCACTGGTTGGAGTAGTTGTAGTAGTAGATCCGCTCGATCCGCTGGTCGAGCGTCGCGAGGCTGAGCAGGAACTGCGTCGCGCGCGCCTGCGAGCCGTCGCCCCAGATGACGCCGCGGGCGTCGCGGTAGCGCGCGCCGACCTCGTCGATCCAGATCCGCGCCTCGCCCCAGCGGCCGCGCAGCGCGCCGAGGTACTCGCGTGCGATTCGCGCGGCGGTGTCGCCGTGCTCCTGGAAGGCGTTGACGTCGCCGTGGTCGTGGAAGGCCCACACCGTCGGCGTCGCGTGCGCCTTCTGCAGGTGGCGCTGGTAGGCGTGGACATAGCGGTCGTCGCCGGGGATGCCGGCGAAGCCGCCCGCGACGACGGTCGCGCCGTCGCCGTCGCCGGCCAGCTCGTTCAGCCGCAGCCAGTAGTCGGCGGCCAGCCGCGGGTCGCCGCTGAGCGGGTAGCGGCGCGCGTCGCGGTTGTTCGGCTCGTTCCAGGCCGCGAGCGTGCGCTGCTCCGGGTAGCGCTGGAGGAAGGCCGCGACCGACGCCGCGTAGGCGTCCGCGGTCGGGGCGACGGCGGCTCGCGCGGGGCCGGCGCGCAGGTCGGCGCTGGGGGCGAAGACGACCAGCAGCTCGACGCCGGCCGCAGCCGCATTGGCGCGGTAGGCCTCGAAGCGCTCGCGCCGCCGCGTGCCGGCCGTGCCGCTCGTCGTCGCGACGTCGTAAGGGACGACGACGCGCGCGTGCGAGACGCGGAGGCCGGGCCAGTGGCGCTCGGTGACGGTCGGCGCGTCGGAGTCGGAGATCCCCAGCAGCATGCAGTCGGAGTACCCGCTCGGGGCCGCGATGCGTCGGGCGGGCGGCGCGCGCGTCGCGGCGCGGCGTCAGGCGGCGGCCGGCGCGGCCGGCGGCGCGCAGCTCGGCCGCGCGACGAACTCGGTCGGCAGCAGGACGGTCTCGGGCGCGCGCGTCGAGCGCATGCGGCCGTCGTCGCCCTCCTCCTGCGACTCGAGCTGGCTCAGCAGCAGCTCGGCGGCGCGGCGGCCGAGCGCGCGCGTGTCGCGGCGGACGACCGCGATCGGCGGCTGGTAGAGCTGCGTCAGCGAGATCTCGTCGCAGGAGACGAGCGAGAGGTCGCCGCCGACGCGCAGGCCGCGCTGCTGGATCTCCGCCAGCGCGCCGTTGAGCAGCTGGTTGCCGCCGGCCACCAGCGCGGTCGCCGGCTCGGCGGCGTCGAGCAGCGTCTGCGTCGCGGCGCGGCCGTGGCGCGGCTCCAGCTGACCCTCGACGACGGCGTAGGTCGGCGCCAGGCCGCGCGCCTCGTAGGCGTCCTTGAGCCCTTCCAGCCGCTCGCGCGAGAAGCGCATCGGCTGTCCGAGGATCATGCCGATGCGGCGATGGCCGAGGTCGAGCAGGTGGCCGACCGCGTCGCGCATGCCGGAGCGATGGTCTGACAGCACCGCGCTCGCGCGCCGGCCGACGTCGCCGCGCAGCTCGCGGTCGATCAGCACGATCGGCGTCTCGACCGCGCCCAGCAGCGCGAGCGTCTGCGGGTCGTCCTCGGCCGCCAGCGACAGCAGCAGGCCGTCGACGCGGCGCTGCTGGAAGAGGCGGATGTGGCTCGTGTCGAGCGCCGGCTCGTTCTCCGAGTTGGTCAGCAGCATCGAGTAGTTGCGCGACCGCAGCGCGGTCTCGGCGCCGAGCGCGATCTGCGACTGCAGCGGGTTGGAGATGTCGCCGACGACGAAGCCGACCGACAGCGTCTCTCTGCGCCGCAGCGACTGCGCCAGCAGGTCGGGCTGATAGCCGAGCGAGTCGACCGCAGCCATCACGCGCTGGCGCATCGCGGGGCTCACGTCCGGGTGGCCGGACAGCACGCGCGAGACCGACGACATCGCCACGCCGGCGAGGTCGGCCACTTCGCGCATGTTCGTCCGGGCCCGGGCCATGAAGCTGTCGATGCTACGGCTTCGGCAGGCGATACCGATCCACGTACTCCCAGTCCAGCTCCCAGCCGAAGCCGGGGCCGGTCGGGAGCGCGATCGCGCCGTCGACCAGCGGCGGCCGGTTGGCGATCAGGTTCCACCAGATCGGGTCGCGGTCGGGGTCGAAGCACTCGGCGTAGCCGCCGTGGGGGATCGAGGCGAGCAGGTGGCTGGAGCACTGCGGCTCCTCGTGGTGGCCCATCTGCACGTCGAAGGCGCGCGCCATGCCGGCGACGCGGCGCCATTCGGTCGGGCCGCCCGACCAGGAGGCGTCGAAGTTGCAGACGTCGATCGCGCCCTCGACCATCAGGTCGCGGCAGCCGCCGGCGGAGAACTCGCTCTGGCCGGCGCAGACGGGCACGCCCGCGACCATCCGCACGTCGCGCATCGCGCGGCGGTCGTTGTGCCACTGGCACGGCTCCTCGAACCACAGCAGGTCGTCGTCGGCGACGAGCTTGGCGAAGCGGATCGCGTCCCTGACGCTGTAGCCCTGGTTGGCGTCGGCGGCGAGCACGAAGTCGGCGCCGGCGGCGGCGCGCGCCTCCTTGAAGCGCTTGGCGTCCTCCTCCGGCGTGCGGCCGCCGACCTTGAACTTCATCCCCGCAAGGCCGCGCTCGCGCAGCTCCTGCACCTGCTGCGTGACGGTCAGCGGGCTGTCGTAGTAGCCGCCGATCGAGATCATCGGGATCGTGTCGCGGTAGCCGCCCCAGAGGCGCCACAGCGGCTGCTCCAGCGCCTTGCCGATCGCGTCCCAGATGGCGGCGTCGATGCAGGCGCAGGCGACGAGGCCGAGGCGGCGGTCGCGCAGGATGTCGAAGGTCGCGGGCCGCGCCAGCTCCCAGCAGCGCTCGACCGCGAAGGCGTCCTGCCCGACCAGCGCCGGCACGATCTCCTGGTGGATGATCGCGTCGATCTCCAGCAGCCCGGCGTCCTCGTCACCGGCGTACGCCTCGCCGACGATTCCCTCCTCGGTGTGGACGCGCGTGACGATCGTCGAGCGGTGGGTCATCTGGTAGTGGCTGCCGCGGTAGACGCGGCCGAGCGGCACCCGGATCGGGATCGTCTCGACGTGGCTGATGGTGAGCCGGGGCGTCAGCTCGACGCCGGCCGGTGCAGGTGAAGACGACAACTCCGGGTTCTCCTCAGAATCGCTACAACGCTTCCGGTAACGTTTCCAGCCTAGCCGAGGCGGCCTGCAAATGCCAACTGGGAATGTTCCTGGAAACGATTGTAGGATGACGGTGCGCGATCCTGTGCATTCCCATCGAACGGAGGAGACGGAGACCCTGATGAAGCTCGCCAGCGCAGACTTCACCTGGCCCGGCCTGAGGCCGGAGTTCGTCTTCGACCTGATCAGGGAGCTCGACCTCGACGGCGTCTCGATGGCCTTCTACGGCGGCTGGTCGCCGCGCACGCCGCAGCTGATCGCGCAGGACCCGGAGGGCTGGGGCGAGCGCGTCGCGGGCGAGCTGGGCGCGCGCGGCCTCGGTGCCGCCGACACCTTCTGCGTCATGAGCGCCGAGCTGGCGCCGCTCGCCGTCAACCATCCCGATCCGGCCCAGCGCGCCGAGGCCGACGCGCTGTTCGAGCCGTTCACGCGCTTCGCGCGCCGCGCCGGCTCCGGCGGCGTCACGCTGCTGCCCGGCCTCGTCTTCGGCGGCGAGCCGTGGCGCGCCGCGCTGGAGCGCGCCGCGGAGGGGCTCAAGCGGCGGGTCGAGGTCGCGCGGGCGGCCGGGCTGCGCTGCTCGGTCGAGCCGCACATCGTCAGCACCCACCCGTACGCCGGCAGCGTGATCGACACGCCCGCGAAGGCCGCGGCGCTGCTGGAGCTGGTGCCGGGCCTGGAGCTGACGCTCGACTACGGCCACTTCAACGTGCAGGGGATCCCCGACCGCGAGGTCGAGCCGCTGCTCGCGCACGCCCGCCACGTCCACGTCCGCGGCGGCGCGCGCGGGCTCGTGCAGACGAAGTTCGCCGACAACGTCACCGACGTCGGCCGCATCCTCGACGTGCTCGCCCGTCAGGGCTACGACGGCTGGGTCGAGATCGAGTACGTCCACGACGAGCGGCCCGGCTGCTCCGACTGCGACCCGATCCAGGAGATCCAGCGCTTCCGCGACTTCATCCGTGCGCACGAGCGCGCGGCCGGCCGTTCCCAGGAGGAGCAATGACCCCGCCAGACCGCGACGCGCAGCTGCAGATGCTGCGCGCGATGCACGAGATCCGCTTCTTCGAGGACGCCTGCCACCGGCTCTTCGCGACCGGCTCGGTGCGCGGCACGACCCACCTCTGCCAGGGCCAGGAGGCGGTCACCGTTGGCACGCTGCACGCGCTGCGGCCCGAGGACCAGATGACCTGCACCTACCGCGGCCACGGCGCCGTGCTGGCGAAGGGCGTCGCGCTCGACAGATCGTTCGGCGAGATCCTCGGCAAGGCCGACGGCCTCTGCGGCGGCAAGGGCGGCTCGATGCACCTGACCGACGTCGACAAGGGCGCGCTCGGCTCGTTCGCGATCGTCGGCGGCCACCTGCCGGTCGCGGTCGGCGTCGCCTTCGCCGCCAGATACCGCAGAACCGACGAGCTGAGCGTCTGCTTCTTCGGCGACGGCTCGACCAACATCGGCGCCTTCCACGAGTCGCTCAACCTCGCCTCGATCTGGAAGCTGCCGGTCCTGTTCGTGTGCGAGAACAACCTCTACGGCGAGTACTCGCCGCTGCACACGACGACGCCGATCGAGGTGCTCGCCGACCGCGCCGCCGCCTACGGCATGCCCGGCATCCGGATCGACGGCAACGACGTGCTCGGCGTCCACGCGACCGTCACCGAGGCGGCCGCGCGCGCCCGCGCCGGCGAGGGGCCGACGCTGATCGAGATGATGACCTACCGCCAGAAGGGCCACTCGCGGGCCGACCCGGCGGCCTACCGGCCCGACGGCGAGCTGGAGGCGTGGCTGGCGAGAGATCCGATCGTGCTGCACGAGCGGTCGCTGCTGGCCGATGGCGTCGCGCAGGAGCAGCTCGACGCGATCAGAGCGGCCGCCGAGGAGGCGGTCGAGGCAGCGCTGGAGCGGGCCCAGTCGTGGCCCGATCCCGATCCCGAAACCCGACTGGAGCACGTCTACGCATGACCGTCGTCACCTACAGACAGGCGATCACGCGCGGCATCGCCGACGCGCTGGCCGCCGACGAGGACGTCTTCCTGTTCGGCGAGGACGTCGCCCGCGCGGGCGGCGCCTTCAAGACGACGACCGGCCTCTGGGAGCGCTTCGGCGACGACCGCGTGATGGACACGCCGATCTCCGAGCAGGCGATCGTCGGGACCGCGATCGGCGCCGCGATCCGCGGCCTGCGCCCGCTCGCCGAGGTGATGTTCGCCGACTTCGCCGCCGTCTGCTTCGACGGGATCGTCAACGAGCTGGCGAAGTACCGCTACATGACGGGCGGTCAGGTCAACTGCCCGGTGACGATCCACATGGCCAACGGGGCCGGCACCGGCTTCGCCGCGCAGCACTCGCAGCCGGCCGAGAACTGGTTCCTCAACACGCCCGGCCTGAAGGTCGTCGTGCCGGCGACGGTGACCGACGCCTACGCGCTGATGCGGGCCGCCGTCGAGGACGACGACCCGGTCCTCTACTTCGAGCACAAGGGCCTGTTCGGGATGAGAGGCGAGCTGCCCGACGTCGTGGAGCCGGTTCAGCTCGGCGTCGCCGACCTCGTGCGCGAAGGCGACGCCGTCACCGTCGTGGCGACCCAGCAGATGCGCCACCGCGCGCTGAGCGCCGCCGACGCGCTCGCCCAGGAGGGGATCGAGGTCGAGCTGATCGACCCCCGCACGCTCGTCCCGTTCGACCACGCGGCGGTCCGCAGATCGGTCGAGAAGACGAACCGCCTCGTCGTCGTGCAGGAGGGCTCGGCCGGCGCCTCGTGGGGCGGGACGCTGATCGCGCACGTGCTGCAGGACGGCTTCGAGCTGCTCGACGCGCCGCCGCGGCTGATCAGCTCCGACGAGACGCCGGTCCCCTACGCCGGCGTGCTCGAAGCGGCCTGGCTGCCGAGCGTCGAGCGGATCGCCGAGGAGGTCCGCTCGATCGTGCGCTACTGACGCGGTGCTGCCGCCCGCCCGCCCGCCGGGGCGGGCGGCGGATGCGGCGGTGGGCGCGGATGCGGCGGATGGGCGAGGGCGGTGCGCGGGGTCAGCGCACCGCCCTCTCTTCGACCCAATGCAACTTGTCGGACGTCTAACACAAAATTTCGCCCGAGGGACTTGACAGCGGCGCGGCACCGGTCGTATCTTCTCGCCACGTTAGACGTCCGACAAGTTGATGTCGAACGCGAGAGATGAAGACCACCCACCGCGGGCGCCCGGCCGCCGGCGGCCGGACCTCGGCCGCCGTCGGCTCCTGTCCCCGGCCGACGACGGCTGGGCGCTCGCGGGATGACACGAGGACCCGCATGTTGAACTTCGACGAGGACCGCTTCCGCTCGATCCAAGGAGGTGTCGTCGCGCTCGCCGCGCCCCTTCGCGAGACGGTCGCCGGCCTCCTCGACGATGGCGCGCAGAATCTCTTCTTCCTTGGTGCCGGTGGCGCTGGGGTGCTGATGTTGCCGGCGGCGCAGCTGCTCGGCCGGCGCTCGTCGTTCCCGGTCAAGCTGGTGCATGCGGCCG